>CAWGEK010000015.1:0-86268 GCA_963821565.1 uncultured Alphaproteobacteria bacterium | reverse complement strand
CCTTGAGCCCGCCTTCCACCACCAGCGCGCGCCACGCGGTCAATGCCGCGCAGGGAAGCGTCGCGGCCTCGGCGTGGCTCCAGCCCTTGGGCGCGCGCGTGAACCAGTGCGCCGGGGTCACCACGGCTTCGCGGGCGTAGCCGTCGAGGCCGTCGCCCGGCACGTGAGAGAAGTTTCCGTGCGGCTCGACCCCGTCCTGCCAGTAAGGGAAGAAGCACGAGACGACGTGATCGCCCGCGGCGAATTCCGTCACGCCGTCGCCGACGGCTTCGACCACGCCGGCCCCGTCTGAAAGCGGGATGCGGCCCTTGGCAGCCGGGATCGCGCCGGTCGCCACCGCGTAGTCGTGATAGTTGAGCGAGTTGGCGTGCAGTCGAACGCGGATCTCGCCGGCGCCGGGTGCGCCCGGATCGTCGATCTCGGCAACGTTGAAGAGTGTCGAGGCCCGGTGGCCGCGAGAGTTTCATGGCTTTCATGGGGGCTGCTCGGCTCGCATTGTTATTGCTTGAGCCCCTAACCTAGGGCCCCGCGCATGCGGTTGCTAGTTGCATCAAAGCGTGATGCACCACCTCTTCGGGAACAGCCAACCAATCCACGTGGTAGTCGCACATCATAGTCCCCTGCCCCACCAACATCGCCCCGGCCGGCGCTTCGCGCCGGGCCGCGCTAAAGCGCGGCGCGCATTTATTGCGCGCCGGGGCAATGTTGGTGGGGCAGGTGAGTTTGGGCGGACCAGCGGTGCGGGAGCGCGGAGATCAACTACTCCGCCGCCGCCTTCGCGTACCCGTACTTCTCGTTGAGCTTGTGGATCAGGTCCGCGGCCGCCTTGGCGATGTTGGTGCCCGGCCCGAAGATGGCCTTGGCGCCCGCCGCATAAAGCTCGTCGTAGTCGTGCGGAGGAATGACGCCGCCGACCACGATCATGATGTCGTCGCGGCCTTCCTTCGCCAGCGCCGCCTTCAGGTCCGGCACCAGCGTCAGATGTCCGGCCGTCATGGTCGACACGCCGATCACATGCACGTCGTTCTCGACCGCCTGCCGCGCCGCTTCGTCGGGCGTCGCGAACAACGGTCCGATATCGACATCGAAGCCGAGATCGGCGAACGCCGAGGCGATCACCTTCTGTCCGCGGTCGTGGCCGTCCTGGCCCATCTTCGCGATGAGAATGCGCGGCCGCCGCCCGTCGGTCTTCTCGAACGCCGCCGCCATCTTGATGACGCTGCCGACATCGTCGTTCATGTCACCGGCCTCCGATCTGTATACGCCCGAGATGGTGCGAATTTCCGCGCGATGGCGCGTGAACACCTTCTCCATCGCATCCGACATCTCGCCGACGGTCGCCTTCGCGCGCGCGGCCTTGACGCCGAGATCGAGCAGGTTGGCGTTGCCCGCCGCGCCTTCCGTCAGCGCGCGCAGAGCTGCCTGAACCTCGGCCTCGTTGCGCTCGCCGCGCAGGCGCTGCAACTTTGCGATCTGCTGCTCGCGCACCGATTTGTTGTCGATCTTGAGCAGATTGACCTTCATGTCGTCTGGCGCGCGCAGCTTGTTGACGCCGACGATGGTCTGCCTGCCGCTGTCGATGCGCGCCTGTGTGCGGGCGGCGGCTTCCTCGATGCGGATCTTCGGAATGCCGGCCGCGATGGCCTTCGCCATGCCGCCGAGCTTCTCCACTTCCTCGATGTGCTTGAGCGCCTTCATGGCCAGCTCATAGGTGAGCCGCTCGATGAAATGGCTGCCGCCCCACGGGTCGATGACGCGCGTGGTGCCGCTCTCCTGCTGCAGCAGGAGCTGCGTGTTGCGCGCGATGCGGGCCGAGAAGTCCGTCGGCAAGCGCAATCGCCTCGTCGATGCCGTTGGTGTGCAGGCTCTGCGTGTGCCCCTGCGTCGCCGCCATGGCTTCGATGCACGTGCGCGTCGCGTTGTTGAAGATGTCCTGCGCCGTGAGGCTCCAGCCCGATGTCTGCGAGTGTGTGCGCAGCGACAGCGAGCGGTCGTCCTTGGGTTTGAACTCGTCGCGGATGAGCTTCGCCCACAGCAGGCGGCCCGCCCGCATCTTGGCGATCTCCATGAAGTAGTTCATGCCGATGGCCCAGAAGAACGACAGCCGCGGCGCGAACACGTCGATGGGAAGGCCCGCGGCCACGCCCGCGCGCGCATACTCGATGCCGTCGGCGATGGTGTAGCCGAGCTCGAGGTCGGCCGTCGCGCCGGCTTCCTGCATGTGGTAGCCGGAGATCGAGATCGAATTGAACTTCGGCATGTGCTGCGACGTGTAGGCGAAGATGTCCGACACGATGCGCATCGAGGGCTCGGGCGGGTAGATGTAGGTGTTGCGCACCATGAACTCTTTCAGAATGTCGTTCTGAATGGTGCCCGCGAGCTTCGAGGCCGGAACGCCCTGCTCCTCGCCCGCGACGATGAAGAGGGAAAGCACCGGCAGCACCGCGCCGTTCATGGTCATGGACACGGTCATCTGCTCGAGCGGGATGCCGTCGAACAGCGTGCGCATGTCGTAGATGCTGTCGATGGCCACGCCGGCCATGCCGACGTCACCGCGAACGCGTGGATGATCGCGGTCGTAGCCGCGGTGCGTCGCGAGGTCGAAGGCCACCGAAAGGCCCTTCTGTCCGGCGGCGATGTTGCGGCGGTAGAAGGCGTTGAATGTCCTCCGCCGTCGAGAAGCCCGCATACTGCCGGATCGTCCACGGCTGCGTCACGTACATGGTCGGATAGGGTCCGCGCACGTAGGGCGCGAAGCCGGGCCAGGTGTCGATGAAGTCGAGGCTGCTCGTGTCGGCCCTCGTGTAGACCGGCTTGAGCGGAATGCCCTCCGGCGTGACCCAGAGTCTCGTCGCGCGCTGGACCGCTCCGCGACGTGATGGGCGCTGCCGTTCCCTTGGTCGCCGCGTCGAGCCTCATCTTGGTGAAGTCCGGAATGCTCGTCACGTCGCTACTACGCCCGTGGTCTGTGGTGAGAGACCACTCGGCCGCGGTATCATGATCGGGATGCTGGTAGCTGACAATGCGTCGTACCTTGGCTGCGCCTAATTCTCCGTCGTGGTTGCGCCTGAAAATGTGCAAGATCCTTAATCCAGGCGAACTTCGAGTCGATGCCGACCTCGAACGTGGGGCGACGCGCGCGGGTCGTCGAAGGCTCCCGTGAGCAGCTCGACGATCGGATCGCCGATCTCGCGGTAGGTTAGCGGCGTGCCGCAGGCGCCGCAGAAATCGCGCTCGGCGAGCGACGACGAGCGGAACGCTTGAGGCTTGCCGCGTGTCCATGCGAAATCCTCGTGGTTGATCTCGGCGAGGGCCGCGAATGGACCTGCCACGGCCTTCTGGCACATGCGGCAATGACAGAGCCCGATCCGCTGAGGCTCCGCGTAGCAGGCGAAGCGTACGGCGCCGCACTGGCAGCCGCCGGTCAGGACGGGCTTGCGTGAGGACTTAGCTTCGGACACCCAGCCTCTCCTGCAATCCCTTGAGCGTCGCGACGGCATCGCCGCCGGTAAAGAGGAACTGGTCGACGCCCGCGGATTTGAGCGCCGCCTCGCGCTCACCTGGCCTGCCAGCCATCAGCACGAAGCGGGCACCGGCCGCCTTTAGGGCGCGCGCCGTCGACTTTGCGTGCGCCGCGTAGAGCGTGTCGGAGGAGCAGATGCAGGCGGCAGAGGCAGCCGGACTTGGCGAAGGCCGCCGCGGCGTCGGTTGCGTCCGCGTAGCCGTCGCTTGTCAATGCCGCGATGCCGCCGGCCGCGAGGTAGTTCTTGACCCAGGTCGAGCGCGCCGTGTGATCGATGACCTCGCCGATCGTAGCGAGGAAGACTTGTGGCGGCTTCCCGGCTTGGTGGCGTGGACATCGGCTGCGTCGCGGAGCGCCTCGAACGGCTCGGCGTCGCGATGCGGGCTCAGAGGCGCAACGAGGCGCTTGCCCGCGATGGCAGGTGCAACAGGATGGGGCGTGACTGATCACGCCGTCGTCGCCGAGGAATGGGAACGCAGAAACGCCAGTCAGCTCCGCGCGTCCGGTCGCGATGGCCTTGGCGCGTGTCGCGGTCTCGGCTGCGATCTCGTTCTGCACCGCGCCTGAGCCGAGCGCCGCGACGATGCCGCCCCTGGCCTCGATGTCCTGGAACAGCTTCCATGCCGTCTTTGCCAGCTCGTCGGTCAGCGTCTCGATGTACCAGGACCCGCCCATCGGGATCGAGCACGCGGCCGAGCGAGCTCTCTTCCTGCAGCACGATCTGAATGTTGCGCGCGACGCGCCGGGTGAACGCATCAGGCTGGCCGAGCGCCCAGGTGAACGGCAAGCACGGTGATGGCGTCCGCGCCGCCGAGAGCGGCGCCGGCGCACGCGAGCGTCGTGCGCAGCATGTTGGTCCAGGGATCGCGCTTCGCCATCATGCGGTGCGACGAAACGGCGGTGATGTGCATCTCGCGGCGCGCTCGGAGCTGCGCCCGAAGCTTCGGCGATGCGCCAGATGAGCCGCCGCGCGGCGCGCAGCTTGGCCGTGGTTAGGAACTGCTCGGTGTCGGCAGAAACCGCAAACGAAATATGGCCCATCGCGTCGGTCGGAGTAATGCCGGCAGCCTCGAAGGCGCGCAGATAAGCGACGAACGTCGAGGCGAGCGCCGTAAGCTCATAGGCCTCGGTGGCGCCTGCCTCGTGATAAATGGTGGCGTCGGCGCAAACCGTTCGGAGCTTTGGCGCGGTCGTCCGAGCCTCTTGGCGAGCTTCATGGCTTCGGCGAGCGATTCGTCGATGGGCAGGGTAGCATACCCCAACGGGCGAGCGCGCCGATCGGATCGACACCGAGGAACGCGCGTTGACGCCGCCGGCTTGGCGTCGAGCAACGGCAGTGCAGCGAGAAGCTTGCCGGCGGCACCAGCCGCCCCGAGGCCCGCCTTGAGCTCCACCGGTGCCATATCGAGGCGCATGCCCTTGAGCGCCTTGGCGATGCCGCCCGCGTCCTTGAAGCGAAGGCCGAGCTGACCAGGCGCCTCGATCTCGAGCGTGATGCCGTTGGTACCGCCTTCGAGCTCCGTCGAGATCTGCGGGTTGGCCCCGCGGACCGGCTTCGGCGACGTCTGGCGGATCTCCCAGCCGAGGCCCGCGACCTGCGCGTGCGTGCCGCGCGTGAACGGCGCCGAGCCGGGCGTAGGTGCGGTGGCCGCCGGACATCGCGCGCGCATGTAGATCGGCTCGATGCGAATGCCGTCCGCCGTGCGCGAGACCAGCTTCTTCTCGAAATCGCCGCCCTTGATCGCCTTGTCGACGAGCGTCAGCCACTGCTCGCGGGTCGCTGGCTCGAAATCGGCCGCGAGCTCGGTCACGGGCGTTTCTGTCAACGCTGGCGCCAGCCGTCATGTGCTCTTGAACCTCGTTGTCAAAATCACCGTCAGAACAGTCCGCTTTACGCGGCCCTCATGTTCATGTTTCTATAGGGGGAAGCGGCACTGGGCGCACGCGGAAATCCGGCCCATCAACGTCGCGACACGCGGCGCGCCCGCGAAATTCGCCGTATACGGCAAGGCCTTACATATGGAGAACAGTTTCCCCAAGTTTGATGAAGTCGGTCATGCAACTGCCGTTGGCAATCGCTGGTAGCGCGTGCAAAGAGGGCAGAAGCTACTCCGGGGCCGAGTTCGGCCCGGCAGTTCTGCGGCCACGAGCCCGGGAGTTCACGTCATGAGCCAGTCGGTGATCCAAGACGGCAAGATCTTCGTCGGCAAAAGCATGAAGCCCGAGTACCTGGAACTTCGCTTCGCCAACCGGCATGGCCTGATCACCGGGGCAACCGGCACCGGCAAAACGGTCACGCTGCAGGGCCTGGCGGAAGGCTTCTCGCAGGCCGGCGTGCCCGTTTTCGCGTCCGACATCAAAGGTGACCTGTCGGGCATCGCCGCCGTCGGCGAGCCCAAGGATTTCCTCGTCAAGCGGGCGGCCGAAGTGGGCCTCGGCAGCGACTGGCAGCAGCGCGCCTTCCCGACCGATCTTCTGGGACGTGTTCGGCAAGCAGGGTCATCCGATCCGTGCCACCGTCCTCGACATGGGACCGCTGCTGCTCTCGCGCATGCTCGAACTGTCCGAGGTGCAGGAAGGCGTGCTCAACATCGCCTTCCGCGTCGCCGCCGACGAGAAGATCCCGGTCCTCGACCTCAAGGACCTCCGCGCCATCCTCGCAAACGTGTCCGAGCGCTCGAAAGAGCTGATCGCGAAATACGGCAACGTCGCCACCACCTCGGTCGGAGTCGATTCAGCGCCGGCTTGCTCGTGCTCGAGGAGCAGGGCGCCGGTCAGTTCTTTGGCGAGCCTGCGCTCGACATCAAGGATTTCATGCGCATCGCGCCGGACGGCCGCGGTGTCATCAGCATTCTCACGGCCGACAAGCTGATGGAGAGCGCCGCGTCTCTACTCCACGTTCCTGCTCTGGATGCTGACCAAGCTCTGGCAGACTCCTGCCCGAGGTCGGTGACCTGCCGAAGCCGAAGCTCGTCTTCTTCTTCGACGAGGCGCATCTGCTGTTCGACGGCGCGCCCAAGGCCCTGCTCGAGCGCATCGAGCAGATCGCCCGCCTGATCCGCTCCAAGGGCGTCGGCGTCTACTTCATCACGCAGAACCCGCTCGACGTGCCGAACTCGGTCTCGGCCCAGCTCGGCAATCGCGTGCAGCACGCGCTGCGCGCTTTCACGCCTCAGGAGCAGAAGGCCATCAAGGCCGCCGCGGAGACGTTCCGCCAGAACCCCGAGATCGACACCGAGCGCGCCATCATGGAGCTCAAGGTCGGCGAGGCCCTGGTCTCGACGCTCGAGAACAAGGGCGAGCCGTCCATGGTTCAGCGCACGCTCATTCGTCCGCCGGAAGGGCGCGTCGGGCCGGTGTCGGAGGAAGAGCGCCTGAGCGTCATCGAATACAGCCCCGTATTCGACAAATACGAGGAAGCCATCGATCGCGAGAGCGCCCACGAGATCCTGACCAAGCGCACAGACGCTCGCGACGGACCGTATCGGCGGCGGCTGGGGCGACGTGATTTTTGGCGGCGGCGGCAACGACGGAGAGGGGAAACGGGCGTCAGGGCAGGGAATGGGCGGAATGATCGGCAAGGAATTGCAGAGGTCCATTGCACGTACGGTAGCGTCGACGATCAAGAGCATAATCGTGAAATCGATTACTGGCCGCAGTCGCTGAGCGGCGCGGAGAATCTAGTCGCTTCCCGGTTTAGTCCCGAGTGTCAGTCGGCGTTGTCCTCCAGTGCGTAAGTGCGGGGTGAGCCGGGCATATGAAGCGGAGTTCGCTGCTGCCGGCTTGGGGTGAGGGGCATGGCACGCATTCTGATCTGTCATGTGCCGAAGGATGCGGCGGCGGCGCGAGAGCTGGGCGGCGCCCTCATGGGGCGCGGCCACTCTGTCTCGTTCGACGGCGAGCCTGATACGCCGAGCGGTGATCGATCGGCGAGACTGCGCCAGTTCGAAGCCGCAATCATCATCTGGAGCGACCCTGCGCTGGCCAGCAAGGGCGTCTTGAGCATTGCGACTGAAGCTCTCGCGCTCAATCTCTTGATCGGTGTCAGGCAGGACGGGATTTCCCCGGATCGCTTGCCGCTCGCCTTTCGCAAGCTCAACAGCTTCATGGTCAGCGATGTCGACGGCATGGCCCGCTTCGTCTCGCGCCTGAGCAGCGCTGCGACTTCCTTGAAGCAAATGCAGATCAAGGAGGAGGAGCGGCGGGAAGCGCAAAGAAAGGGTTTGCTGACCGACCTCGACGAGGCGCGTCTGAGAAATGGAGCGCAAGGAGAAGGAGCTTCGCGAGGCGCAGCTCTTCGCGGCACGCAGAGGAGCGTGAGCGCAAAGAGAAGGAACGGCTCGAAGCCGAGCGAGCCGAAGCCGAGCGGAAGGAGCGGGTGCGCCGGGAGGAAGAGGAACTCGAGGCGCGGCTTGCCGAGATCCAGCGTCGAGAGGAAAGGGAGCGGCAGGACAATGAGCTTATCGAGGCGCAGCAATTCGAGGCGGACAGGATAGCGAAGGAGCGCCAGGAACGGGAGTTTCAGGAGCAGCTCGCGGAGGCGCAGCGCAGGGAACGGGAGCGCCAGGAACGGGAGTTCCAGGCTCAGCTCGCGGAGGCACAACGCAAGGAACGGGAGCGGCTCGAGGAGGAGCAGTTTCAGGCTCAGCTCGCGGAGGTTCAGCGACAGGAACGCGAGCGGCAGGAGCGGGAACGGCTCGAAGCCGAGCTGGCGGAAGCTCAACGCAGAGAGCGCGAGCGCCAGGACGAGGAACGTGTCGAAGCGTTGCGGCTCGAGGTCGAGCGCCGCGAGCGAGAGCGCCGCGAGCGGGAATGGGTCGAGGCGCAGCTCGCTGAGGTGCAGCAACGAAAGGAAAGAGAGCGCCAGGAAAGGGAGCGGCAGGAGCGAGAGCGGCTCGATGCTCAAATGATCGAGCTGCAGCGCAAGGGGGCGAGGCCACCACCGCTCGTACCTGTCGCCGATTGGCAACCCGTCGCGGTTGCGCAGGGGCAAGCTTCGACGTGGACCCCGGTGAGCGAGCGTGCCGTATCTTCATGGAGCGTGGCGGAGGTGAGCAATGGGCGCGCATCCGACTACGCGCCTCCGCCGCTTCCCCATCAATTTTCTGACGGCGGTGCGCGCGCGGTGCGTGCGCTCGCACCGCCAAGAGAGAGGTATTCCGCGAGTGATACCGTGCTCTTCATCCATGAGGTGCCGGAGAGAATGTGGCTCGGCGAACCTGTGCTCGTTAGGGTGTGCCTCGGCCGCGGGACCATTGCGGGCTTCTCGCGAGCCTTTGCCGCGCGGGCGGGGCTCGACCTCGAGGGGGACCCGGTGGCCGAGACGGTTTCCATGAGCCTCTACGGACGAGGCGACGTGTTTGAGATCGAGCGCCAGTCCGAGCGCGTGCAGCTCCTGCCGAGCAACCATCTGCTCGATAGCCCGCTCGAGCTTGCGGACTACGGGCGCTGGGTATGGCATGTGACGCCCGCAATCCACGGCGAGCACGAGCTGTTCTTGAGGGTGTCGGCGCTGTTCCGGGACCGCCGCGGGGTGCCGACGCCGGTCGCGCTTCCGGACCAAAAGGTCGAGGTCTTCGTCTCGGTGCCGGCAGGGGGTTCCATCATCCAGTCGCTCGCGGGATGGCTGCGCCGTTAACTGCCAGGCGGCGAATCCTGTCGCGCCGATGAATGGCGGCTTCAGTTGGAGTTCAGAGCCGCAGGGCTAGCCTTGTCGTAACGAGCCCGACAAGGAGTGCCCCAATGAACCTTATTGATGACACTCGCGACACTTGCCGCATCGTGCCTTGCGACCGCTGCGCCCGCCAATGCCGCGAGCTTCAGCTGCATGGACGCCGAAAACATGGAGCCCGCCGAGCAGCGCATCTGCGCGAGCCCGGGCCTCGAAGCACTCGATGAGCGCCTCGACAGCTGGTACTCGCGTGCCCTTCAGCGCGCCAAGTACTTCGATCAGACGAGCGAGGTTCGCGCCAAACAGCGGCTGTGGGTCGACAGCCGGAATGCCTGCGGCTGGAATACGTGGTGCATCCGCCGCCACTACGTCGAGCGTATTCGTGAGCTCAAGAACTATGTCGAGCACGTGTGACGCGATCGCGAGCGTCCAAAAAGCAAAGCGCGAGACCGTTCGGATCCCGCGCTTTCGTTTGTGGTGGATTGCCTAACAGCTCAGTCCAGCATTTCCTCGACGTAGTCCCAGTTGACCAGATTGTCGAACCAGGCCTCGAGGTACTTGGGGCGCGCGTTGCGGTAGTCGATGTAGTAGCTGTGCTCCCACACGTCGACGCCGAGGATCGGCTGGGCGCCGTGCATCAGCGGGTTCTCGCCGTTGGGCGTCTTGACGACTTCGAGCTTGCCGTCCTTGACCGCGAGCCAGGCCCAGCCCGAGCCGAACTGGGTGACGCCGGCATTGATGAAGTCGGCGCGCACCTTGTCGAAGCCGCCGTAGTCGGTCGACGAGCTTCTCGAGCGAGCCGGGCAGCTTCTTGCCGCCGCCGCCCTTCTTCATCCACTTCCAGAAGTGGATGTGATTGTAGTGCTGGCCGATATTGTTGACGAGGCCCTGGTTCTTGCCGGCGTAGGCCGCCTTGCAGATCTCCTCGATGGACTTGCCCTCGAGGCCAGAGCCGACGATCAGCTTGTTGCCGTTGTCGACGTAGGCCTGATGATGCTTGTCATGATGAAATTGCAGCGTCTCAGCCGACATGTAGGGCGCGAGCGCGTCATACGCATACGGCAGTTCGGGGAGCTTGAATGTCACGGGGGCTTACTCCGTCTCGATCGGTCAGGGTACGTCTTCGGCCCAATGCCTAGCGGCTCGGGCGGTTCCGTTCAAGCTCGTCGTCGGAATGCGGAAGGTTGCCCAAAAAGGGAAGGGCCGAGTGACCCTGCGCGAATCGGCCCCCCTTGGATCACGCCGGGGAAGATAGGATCTTCAGGGTAAGGGACGGTAGCGGGGCGGCACTGAACCGGTTCTGAATGGTCCATTCATTTGGCGTTCATCGTCGGGCCAAAGTCACGCAATACAGCTCGGTTGGCAAATAACGGCAGCCCGGAAGCGCGACGGAAGGCGGTCGTTCCCACGTTACTGGTTGACATAGTAAAGGACTCGTCTGGGGCACTCCAAATCGAGACGACCCTATCGTCGGCCATGAGCAAGACGCTTCAACTATCTCTTCACGCTCGGCGGTCCCGGTGGCCGCGGCAGGGCTTGCGGCCTGGCCTGGATGCTGGGGTTTGGCGGCGGCCGGCGATGGCCTCGTCTACGACACGACGCCGGTTTCCAAGGGCTCGATCCGCAAGATCGTCTCCACGTCGGGCCCGGTGCGCGCGCTTGTCACGGTCAGCGTCGGCTCCCAGCTCTCGGGCCAGGTCGACGAGCGTCAAGGTCGACTTCAACAGCGAGGTCTCGCCCGGCGAGGTGCTCGCCATCCTCGACGACAAGACGTTCGCCGCCAAGGTCGCCCAGGCGAAGGCCGATCTGGCAGCAGCCGAAGCGGGCGCTCGACAACCAGGAAGCCGCGCTCCTCAAGGCGGAAGCCGTGCTCGAAGCTCGCCGATCCTCAACAAGGATCGCCAGGGTTCTCTCGCCGCGAAGGGCTTCTCGGCACAGTCGGCGCTCGACTACGGCAACCGCGACAGCGAGGTCGCCAAAGCCGACATCGCGGTTTCCAAGGCGCAGATCGCCAGCGCCAAGGCGACGATCCAGCAGCGCAAGGCGGCGCTCGATCAGGCGCTCATCGATCTCGAGCGCACCAACATCCGCTCGCCCATCGAAGGCACCGTGATCTCGCGCACCGTCGATCCCGGCCAGACCGTGGCGGCGAGCCTGCAGGCGCCCGAGCTGTTCAAGATCGCCCAGGATCTCTCGCGCATTCGCATCGAGGCGCAGGTCAACGAAGCCGACGTCGGCGCGGTCAGCGAGGGCAATCCGGCGACGTTCACCGTCGATGCTCATCCCGATCGGCAGTTCGAGGGCCGGGTGACGCAGGTGCGTCTTGCGGCGACCGAGCTCAACAGCGTCGTCACCTACACGGTCATCATCGAAGCCGCCAACGAAGGTCGCAAGCTTTTTCCCGGCATGACCGCCAATGTCGCCATCGTCTCGCGAAGCGCGACGGCGTGCTGCGCGTCTCCGAACGACGCCTTCCGCTTCAAGCCGCGCGAGGCCGGGGCAGCGACAACGCCGGCGGCGACCGGCAAGCGCGTGGCGACGGATCGGGACGCATGGTCGAGCGCCTCAAGAGCGAGCTCGATCTCACCGCCGAGCAGGAAAAGGCTCGTCAAGGAAACGCTCGACAAGCTCGGCCAGGAGACGCGCGACAACGCGCAAGGCGGCTTCACGCAAGCGCCGCCGGATCGCGGCGCCATGCGCCAGCGCACTGGCGGCGCGCATCGATCAGGCGCTCGCTCCGTTGCTGCACGGAAAGCAGCGGCCGCGCCTACGAGAAGTGGAAGAAGGGCCGCGAGCAGGACACGCCCGGCACGCTTCTGGGTCGTCGGCGCGAACGGCGATCCCGAGCGCCGCATGATCCGCACCGGCCTTTCCGACGACCAGGTCACCGAGATCGTCGGCGGCGAACTGAAGGAGGGCGATCAGCGTCGTCGTCCGTGGCGCGTGAGAGCCGAAGTCATGACCGTGCCGCAATGCGCGCAGTCGCGCCGCCCCGAGCCGCTGATCCGCGCCGTCGGGCCTCACGAAAACCTATCGCATCGGCGATCAGACCGTGACCGCGCTCGACGACGTTTCGCTCGAGATCGCGCCGGGCGAGTTCGTGGCCATCATGGGCGCCTCGGGCTCCGGCAAGTCGACCATGATGAACCTGATCGGCGCGCTCGACGTGCCGACCGCGGGTCAGCTGGTCATCGACGGCCGCGACATCGGCGCGCTCGGCGTCGACGAGCTGGCCGAGCTCAGGAACCGGTCCATCGGTTTCGTCTTTCAGCAGTTCAATCTGCTGCCGCGCACGACGGCGCTGCGCCAGGTCATGCTGCCGCTGCTCTATGCCCACCCGCGTCCCGAGAACGCCGAGGAGATGGCGCGGCATCGGCTCGAGCAGGTGGGTTTGGCGACCGCCTCGACCACACGCCGCGCCAGCTCTCCGGCGGCCAGCAGCAGCGCGTCGCCATCGCGCGCGCGCTCGATCAACAACCCGAAGATCCTGCTCGCCGACGAGCCGACCGGCGCCCTCGACAGCAAGACGTCGGAAGAGATCATGGAGCTGTTCGCCGAGCTCAATCGCGAGGGCATCACGGTCGTGCTCGTCACGCACGAGCCCGACATGGCGCTTTGGGCGGAGCGGCGCATCACCTTCCGCGACGGTCACGTCATCGAGGATGTGCGCCAGACACGGCTGCTGCAGGAGGCCGCGGAATGACGCTGCTCGACAGCATCGGCGTCGCTGTCGCGGCGCTCCGCACCAATCTCCTGCGCTCCGTGCTGACCACGCTCGGCATCGTCATCGGCGTGGCGTCGGTCATCATTCTCGTCGCCGTCGGCACCGGCGCCTCGAGCGAGGTCGACAAGCAGATCAAGGCGCTCGGCACCAACATGCTCGTCGTGTTCCCGGGCTCGAGCCGCGTATGGGACGATCGGGCGGCGCCGGCACCGACATTCCGCTGAGCGAGATCGATCTCGCGGCCATTCGCGATAAAGTCGCGGCGTCGTCGCGGTCTCGGGCCAGGTCAACGACTCGGGCCCGGTCGTGCGCGGCAATGCCAACTGGACGACGACGTTCAACGGCGTTCACGCCGAATACGCCATGGTGCGCGATTGGCCGATCGAAAGTGGGCGCGATTTTACGCCGGACGACGTGCGCTTGGCGGCAAAGTCGCGCTGATCGGGCAAACGGTGGTGAAGGAGCTGTTTCCCGGCGAAGACCCCGTCGGGTGCCACGATCCGCATCAAGAACGTGCCGTTCGAAATCGTGGGCGTTCTGGCGTCGAAAGGCCAGTCCGTGATGGGGCGCGATCAGGACGACGTCGTGCTCATTCCGATTACGACTGCGCGCGCGCGCGTTGTCGGCAAAAGCCAGGTTCAAAACGATCGGATCGGCAACATTCACGTCAAAGTCGATCCGAGGTCCGTATGGCCGAGGCGCAGGAGGAAATCGAGGCCTGCTGCGCCAGCGCCGCACGCGCGCCCAGGCGCCGAGGACAGCTTCTCGGTGCGCAATCTCGCCGAAATCATGAAAGCGCGAACCGAGGTTCTGACGACGTTGAGCTATCTCCTGGCCGCGACGTCCGTCATCTCGCTCGTCGTCGGCGGCATCGGCATCATGAACATCATGCTGGTTTCGGTGACGGAGCGGACGCGCGAGATCGGGCTCCGCATGGCGGTCGGCGGTCGTCGGCGCGACATTCTTATGCAATTTCTCGTCGAGGCCGTCACTCTCTGTCTTCTTGGCGGATTGATTGGTGTTGCCATTGGTGTTTCGGCTTCGACAATCGTGGCCTTTGCCGCCAATTGGCCGGTTCTCGTTTCTCCGAGCGTTCTGGTGCTTGCCATGGCCGCCGCCGCTGCGACCGGAATTTTCTTCGGCTTTTTTCCCGCGCGGCGCGCCGCGTATCTGAATCCGATCGACGCGCTCAGAAGCGAATAAGGCGGCACGAAAGTCCGTGTAGGGCTTGACGGGCTGCCGCCGCGGCAGTATTTGCGCGGCGAAGATCTGGCTCCTACCCGCTCCCAACGCGCACAAAGTTTCGAGCTCGCATAGCTCGCGCACAAGTTGCGAAATCATTTTTGCGTGCAGAGCGCGTTAACGCCATTCTTTATCCCATTTCAAAAAAATTGATACAAGGAACTTTTGGAGCCGTAGGGCCCGCGTTCAGCAGCTAAGAAGCGTAGCAATTCTGGAAAGGCTCAGACAGAAATGGCCAGCGTAAACTACGACAAGATGTCGGTAAAGGAACTCACGGAACACATTGCGAAGGCACAGAGAGCTCTCGCCGCCGCCAAGGATCGCGAGCGGGCGGACGTGAAGCACAAGATCGCCTGTCTTGCAGAGAATGCGGGTTTTTCAGTTGGAGAGCTGTTCGGAGGCCGCGGTCGCGGCAAGGGTACTGCCGTAAAATTCGCCAATCCTGACAATCGCGCGGAAACGTGGACCGGGCGCGGCCGAAAGCCGAATTGGCTCGTTGCCAAGCTCAACAAAGGCGCAAAGCTTTCGGATTTCGCGGTCTAAGGAAATAGGACCTTCCAACTCCGGTTGTGAGCCCGTTGAGTATTGCCCGCAGCACCAGTGTTGCGGGCAATGTGTTTATAATATTCATAGTACGTCATTTCGAGGTGCAACGGACGGGAAATATGGCCGGGCCGTTTGTGGAATAAGTCATTTCCGCTTCGATTTGTGGTGTTAAGCAATTTTGCCTTGCTGGCGACGTCTCCCGGCGGTCACAGGGGACCTTTTAAACTTTGCGGGAATGGGGCGCGGGCGCACTTGGCGTTGCGGAGGTCGCCGTATCTGAATTTTCAGGTTCCGGCTGGAGATACCATGCTTGGCACTCACTGCTTGACACTGCTAACAGGTCAATCCATATAGCGTTTGCTCGCTGCATTCCGCCGGCCAGGTCGGCGCGTTGCTGCCAGTGCCGACGTGCGGCGGCATGCCTGTTTGCCGCGCTCTCAACCGGAAAAAATACGCTATATCATGAGGTTGGACCCATGAAATTCCGTCCTTTGCACGATCGTGTCGTCGTCAAGCGTATCGAGGAAGACACAAAGACTGCCGGGGGCATCATCATCCCCGACACCGCGAAGGAAAAGCCCCAGCAGGGCGAGGTGGTCGCCGTCGGTCCCGGTGCGCGGGACGAGGCAGGCAAGGTCGTGGCGCTCGACGTGAAGCCCGGTGACCGCGTTCTGTTCGGTAAGTGGTCGGGCACCGAGGTCAAGATCGACGGCGAGGAGCTGCTGATCATGAAGGAGAGCGACATCCTCGGTGTGCTCGAGGGCAAAACCTCGGTGAAGGCCGCGGCCTGAACTGTCGGCCTTTTTCGTAGTCCCCTGAACTCAATTCATCCCTGATCTCAATAGGAGTTGCCTCATATGGCAGCCAAAGACGTCAAGTTTTCCCAGGACGCACGCGAGCGAATGCTCCGCGGCGTCGATATCCTCGCCAACGCGGTGAAGGTGACGCTGGGTCCCAAGGGCCGCAACGTCGTGCTCGAGAAGAGCTTCGGTGCGCCGCGCGTCACCAAGGACGGCGTCACCGTGGCCAAGGAGATCGAGCTCGAGGATAAGTTCGAGAACATGGGCGCGCAGATGCTGCACGAGGTCGCCTCTAAGACCTCCGATCTCGCCGGTGACGGTACGACCACGGCGACCGTGCTCGCCCAGGCGATCGTCAAGGAAGGCGCCAAGTCGGTAGCGGCCGGCGCCAATCCCATGGATCTCAAGCGCGGCATCGAGACGGCCGTCGCGACCGTCGTCGACGAGCTCAAGAAGAACGCCAAGAAGGTGACCTCCAACGACGAGATCGCCCAGGTCGGTACGATCTCCGCCAACGGCGATATCGAGATCGGCGCCAAAATCGCCGAAGCCATGAAGAAGGTCGGCAACGAGGGCGTCATCACGGTCGAAGAGAGCAAGAGCCTCGAGACCGAGCTCGACGTCGTCGAGGGCATGCAATTCGATCGCGGGTACCTCTCCCCTTACTTCGTCACCAACGCGGAAAAGATGGTGGCCGAGCTCGAGAGCCCGTACATCCTCATCCACGAGAAGAAGCTTTCGGGCCTGCAGGCCATGCTGCCGGTGCTCGAGGCGGTGGTGCAGGCCGGCAAGCCGCTCCTCATCATCGCCGAGGACGTCGAGGGCGAGGCGCTTGCCACGCTCGTCGTCAACAAGCTGCGTGGCGGGCTCAAGGTCGCGGCCGTCAAGGCGCCGGGCTTCGGCGATCGCCGCAAGGCCATGCTCGAGGACATCGCTATCCTCACGGGTGGCCAGACGATCAGCGAGGACCTCGGTATCAAGCTCGAGAACGTGACGCTCGATATGCTGGGCCGCGCCAAGCGTGTGACGATCGACAAGGAGAACACCACGATCGTCGACGGCGCGGGCAAGAAGTCCGATATCGAAGCCCGCGTGAAGCAGATCAAGGCCCAGGTCGAGGAGACGACCTCGGACTATGATCGCGAGAAGCTGCAGGAGCGTCTTGCGAAGCTTGCGGGCGGCGTCGCAGTGATCAAGGTCGGCGGTGCGACCGAGGTCGAGGTGAAGGAGCGCAAGGATCGCGTCGACGACGCTCTTCACGCGACGCGCGCGGCCGTCGAGGAAGGCATTGTCCCCGGCGGCGGCGTGGCGCTACTGCGCGCCATCAAGGCGCTTGAGGGGCTCAAGGTCGATGACGAGGACCAGAAAGTCGGCATCACCATCGTAAGGAAGGCGCTGCAGTCTCCGGCCCGTCAGATCTTCCAGAACGCGGGCGAGGACGGCTCGGTCGTGGTCGGCAAGATCCTCGAGAACTCGAAATACAACTTCGGCTTCAATGCTCAAACGGGTCAGTATGGTGATCTCGTCGCCGACGGCGTTATCGATCCCGCAAAGGTCGTGCGCTGCGCGCTACAGGATGCGGCTTCCGTTGCCGGTCTCCTGATCACGACCGAGGCCATGGTTGCCGACAGGCCGAAGAAGGATGCGCCGGCCATGCCGATGGGCGGCGGCGGCATGGGTGGAATGGGCGGCATGGACTTCTAAACGACGGCTCCCACGCTTCTAGCCCTTCCAAGCCGGGCAAGCCCGGCTTGGAGTGGTGGAATGGGCGGAACGGACTTCTAAGCAAAGGCTCCGCTCGACATTGGTAGGAAGGGCCGCTCCGGGAAACCGCAGCGGCCCATTTCAATTCGCTGGCGCGCTCTTTCAGAGTTCAGATGCCAGTCTTTTCGGAGCCTACCTTGCGCAGCTCGCGCGGGGACACGCCGAACCAGCTGCGCGCCGCTCGTGAAAAGGCGCTGAGCTCTGAGAAGCCCAGCATAAAGGCGATCTCGGTGAGCGGCAGCGATGTGTCGTTGAGGTAATGGCGCGCCATAGACTTGCGCGTCTCCTCGACGAGGTCGCGGAACGTCGTATTGGCCTTCTCGAGCTCGCGCTGGAGGGCGCGGCTCGACATGCCGAGCGAGTCGGCCGCGTCTGCGAGCGTCGCGTCGCCATGCTTCAGGGCATCGACGATGTAATCGGTGACGCAATAGACGAGACTTTGCGTCTTCTCGCGCTTGTCGATCTTGTCCTGGGCGTGCTGGCGCACGATGCGATAGAGCTCGGGATCGGCCGCAGGCAGGGGATTGGACAAAATCCGGGTCTCTATGCCGAACTCGATTTGAGAATTGTCCGAATTGCACGTTGCTCCCAAGGACGCGGCGAAATTCGGAGATGTCGCGGGCGAGTGGGCGCTCGAGATCGAAATGCATCTGGAGATCAAGGTTCTGTGCGACATGACGGAAGCGTCGCGCCGACGCAGCAAACACCATGTCGACGAACTGCGACCGCGGTCCGAGAATATGAGGAAGCTCGTAGGTAATGTGGCTCAAGGCATCGCCTTCCTCGAACCGGGCCGTGTATCCGTGAGCGACCAGGCCGAGGAAGCGGACCGAATCCTTGCAGTAGGTTCTCAGGTCCGGCGCGTTAAGCGTGACGTAAGCCAGGGCCCCCGTGATGTTGACCGGCAGGGACTTCGCCAAAATGCAACCCGAATGCCTCGTTGTTCGAATGGCGTGCGGCATTCTCGAGGAGCTGAAATGCGGCCGATAGCGGAACCATGGCGTCGGTGTCGACGGCCATGTCGGGGTTGATGCCGACCTCCTCAAGACATTGCCGCCAGTTGAGTCCGCGCTCTTGCAAGAACGGCTTGAGCGGCAACAGGCCAACGGCAGTTATAACGGGTTGCGTGGGATCAAAGGTCATTTTGTTAGTAAACAGGTAGCAGGGGTAAGTCTGGTGCGGTGCGCTGCTCGTCGAGGTCGCCTTCGAGCTCTCATAGAATGTTGGTTAAACTGCTCGTGGACGCGAGCCCGGCTCCAGAAGGATACAGCGCAACATGGCCCCGCAGTTATTGAGTCAAGTTTTCGGAGCGGTCCGTCAAGCGAGAATACTACGAATAGGACAATATCGTGAAAGCGTGTCGGCCGTTTGGGACAGCGTACTATTCCAGCCGAGGCGCGACGAGGGGTGTTCAGCCGAACAGCGAGGGGGAAATGCTCGGCATTGACATTATGCACGACGCAGAGACGCTAGCTAGCAGTCACGGGTCAGGAGCAATTGACGAGGCCGCAAGGAGAGCGCGGGTGTTCGAAGACAAAGGGCAGCAGGCGCTAGCGGATCGATGGCGGCGCATAGAGGCAACGCTAAGAGACATGCTCGTTTCCCGTTAGGGTTGAGATCGCCTATCCGAGGCGCGAGCCGCCGCAGAAGGCGGAGCGATCGGGTGCGGGTTTCTTTGAGCGGAAGCAATGTGCGAGCAGCTGCGTAGACGCTCCTTGCCATCCCGACTGCAGGCCCCACATGGGACTAAGACGGGGGTAGCGAGGGTCGGTCGAACGGAGGTGTCGTCATGCATGCCGTTGAAATCGAGGAACATGCCCGCATGCTCATGGACTCTCACGGGGCCAGGGCGATTGCGGAGGCGGCGCAGAAGGCGCGCACCCTAGAGGAACAGGGCGACAAGGAGCAGGCACAGACGTGGCGGCGCATCGAAGCGGCCCTCATCGAGATGCGTGGTCCGCGCACAAAGTAATCGGCGTGGCGCCAAAGCGGTGGCCGCACTCATTTGACGGTCACGGCCACTCCTGTGGCCAGTCGGTTACCTTTCTTTGCCGGAATGAGAGTTGAGCAAAATCGGCGATCTCACGGGTGCGGCGAACGGACTTGGTTGAGACGGCAGCTTATGCGCTGGCCATCCTTGCTAGCCGCTGAAGCGCCGCTGCAAGCACGGAAGCGTCCGCCGGAAAATCCTCGGCGATCCACCAATCCTCGAACGCGCGCACGACCTGGCCCACGGCGGGCCCTTCGGCTACGCCAAGGGCCATCACGTCGGTGCCGCGCACAGGCAAGGCAGGCGACTGCCAGTGGGCAGGAAGCGTCAGCCGCGCGAGGCGCTGTGCGTGGTTCGGCGGGTCGCCGCTTCGCGCCCACGCCAGGATCGCTCCATCGGTAAATGCTTCGCTCCCGTGACGGTAGAGGAACGCCTTGGCCTCGCGCTCCGGCGTTGCGGGATCGAATGACTTGTCGGGCATCGCCATTCTCGCGAGCCGCTCGAACTCCGTGCCAGAAAGCTTGAGGCGGTCGCGGAGCGCGAGTGCGCCTCCGGGACGCGCGGCGGCCAGGGCACCGAGTCGCAGCTGCGCGTCGGCGCTTCTGTCGAGCGCCTGCTCGATCGAGATGACGCGACACAAAAGGTTGAGATCCCCGCGCGAGCTCAGCACACGCTCGACGAGACCGGCCTCGTCCATCACAGCAAGCGTTTCCGCTGCGTGTGAGGCCGTGAGGAGGCGTAGTAGCTCGGCGCGGATACGCTCGCCCGATAGGTCGCTCAGTCCGGCGCTGAGCGCCACCGAGGCATTGAGGCCTGCCGCGTCGGGGTTGCCTTCGGCATATTCGGCTGTGAAGCGGAAAAAACGCAGGATGCGCAGATAGTCCTCGCGGATGCGATCGTGCGGATCGCCGATGAAGCGCACGCGGCGGCCTGCGAGATCAGGAAAACCCCGCAGCGGATCGTGGATTGTGCCGTCGGGGCTGCAATAGAGCGCGTTCATCGTGAAGTCGCGGCGGCGCGCGTCCTCGGCCCAGTCGGTGGTAAACGTCACGCGCGCATGGCGCCCAAAGGTCTCGACGTCGCGCCGGAGTGTGGTCACCTCGATCGGCGTGTGGTTCGCGATCACGGTCACAGTGCCGTGCTCGATGCCGGTCGGAATTGCTTTCAGATGGACGGCCTCGGCAAGGCGCAAAACCTCATGCGGAACAGCCGTCGTCGCGACGTCGATGTCCTTTACAGGCTCGTCCAGGAGCGCGTTGCGAACAGCGCCGCCGACGACGCGCGCTTCATAGCCTCCGCGTTCGATCGCCTCGAGCACGGCCCGCGTTTCGGCGCGGATGAGCCAGGGCGCGCCAGCAAGGCTCGGCGGGCGCAGGCCCGGTTCGTCGTTCGCCATCGTGAAGCCTATTCGACGTGACCGGGCTCTATTTTTCCGTCCTTGTAGGAAGGCGGCACGTAGTGCTGACCCGGCTTGCCGCCCGACGACGACTCGAAAGCAATGAGCGTCACGACGACCAGAACCGCACCGGCGACGAAGAGCCAAAGAAGGGGGGCGTCGTCGAGTATCTTCGTTGCGCCGGTGTCTTTGCCGTCGGGTCCGCTCGTCTGCTGCTCGTCGCGGGAGGAGGACCCACGCCACATAGAGCAGGGTCGGGAGAAGGAAGAGCAGAACATTCTCGATGACGACCCGGATCATGACTTGAACAGCCTTTCGTGCATATTTCTCAAGATGCCGGCCGTGGCGCCCCAGATGAATCGATCGCCGTAGGGCATGGCATAGAAGCGGCGCTGCCGCCCTCCGAGGTGGCGCACGTGGATCTGATGATTGCGCGTGTCCATGAGGAAGGGCAAGGGCACCTCGAAGGCGTCGACCACCTCGTCTCTGTTAAGGATTAGCGCGAAGCCCGGGTCGACCAGAGCCACGACGGGGGTGATACGGTAGCCTGTGCCGGTTCGGTAGCTGTCGAGGAAGCCTAGGGGCTCGACGAAGGATGGATCGAGCCCGATCTCCTCTTGCGCTTCACGAAGCGCGGTCGCGAGGGGGCTCGCGTCGCTTTGCTCGGTCTTGCCGCCCGGAAATGCGATCTGTCCGGCGTGCGCAGGCAGGTGATCGGTGCGTTGGGTGAAGAGCAGCGTGAGCTCCGGGCGCCTGACGACAGGGACAAGCACCGCGGCTGGACGCGCCGCCTGATCGGTCGTGCCATCGGTTAACATCTCGCGGTTGAGGTCGAAGTCGCTCGGTCCCGTGGCATTCGCTGGGTTCGGATGTGCCGGGGGCTCGGCGTGAAGCTTCCGGCGGGCGGTGTCGCGGAAACTCGATTCGCTGAACGGCTGGAGGCGAGCAGACGGTTGAAATTGCATGAAAGTATTATAGCACGCGAGCTCGATCGGTGGCGGCCGTCCATAATACCCGGACGTGGGAGCAGAAGCAATCTCTGGTGCCCAACGCCTCCGGCGTGCCATGTTTACGTGGTGGAGCCGGGGATGCCGCATCTGGGTTCCGCGGCAATGCAACGAGCGGGAGACCCAAATGATCAGAGCCTTATCGCGGCAGGCCCTCGGCGCTGCGTTCCTCGTCCTCGCTCTGCTCGCGGAAAGCTGCCCGCAAGCGCACGCGGCGCGGGGTGTGCAGGATTTTCTTGCCACGCTCGGCGCGGCGGAACGCAAGGCCTTCGAAGCCTATATCTCAGCCAAGACCACCTACGATTTCAAGCTCGATGCCTATTGGCGAGAGGTCTCGGACAAACGGGCGCTGCGGAAAGGCAAGAAGGGCCGGGGTGAAGCGCTCGACCCGAATGACTACGTGCGCACGTTCCCTCCCGTCTACGACGGCCCTGAGCTTGGAGCCGACATCGCTAAGCGCTGGGCAGCCTTTCAGGCGAAGCAGGAGGAGACCAAAAAGGAGCCGCGCAAGGCCTTGCCGGGGCTCGACGATTTCCTGGCACAGGCCAAGGCCCACTACGACTTCCTGCCAGAGCGGATTCCGGAACGTGAGTTCAAGCTGCGATACGCGCGCGAGGCGCTACAACTTGGGCTAACCAAGGACCAGGTCGTGCGTGTCTACGCTCTCGAGACGAGCGGGCTCGGGACGGCAGAGATGGTCGCGGGCATCCACCCGATCAAGAAGACAGGCTCGCCGATCTCGACGGCGATCGGGTATGCGCAGCTCCTGGCCGCGAACTCGACCGACGAGCTCGTCCAACACGGCAGCAAGTTCGTCGCGAGGCTGAGCGAGATGGCGAAGGCGCGCGACATCTCGCCGGAGCGCAAGGCGGCGCTTGCCGCCAAGCTGGAAGCCATCACGAAGATGCTCGCCGCGGCGCGCTCGGTGCCCCACAAATGGGACAGTCACGTCGCGTTCGCGCGCACGCCGAGGGGGCTTGGAATCCATGCCATTAATCTCGACGGCGACATCGGACCGTGGCTGCAGGTCGTCAAGCTCAATGGGCTCAAGGAGATGGCAGATCACGCCGGCATGCCAAAGCTTAACGGTGCAGAGATCGAGCTCATGAACCTGGCGGGTCCCGGAACCGGCCTCGAGATGATGCGCGCGGTGGCGCGTGATGCGCCGACACCGAATTTCTTCGAGCGCGGCGCTTATGGGCGCAATACGATCGTGCGCGGCAAAACGGCGGCCGAGCTGATGGCGGCGCTCGACAAGCGGATGGATGACAACATTGGGAACGCCGGTGCGATCGAATTTTCACAGGTGTTCGATCAGGTTGCGGGCGGCGTTCAGGTCGCGCAGTGAGGTAAGGCCGCGGGCCGGTGAGGTTCAACTGATTGCCCGGTATGTGCCTGCCGCATGGAACGCCGGCACCAAACCGACGTTCATCTCCACGGACCGGGGCTTGGTCCCGTTAAGAAAAAGAAAATCGCAATAAATGAATTTCCAGAAAAAAGACGCTCGCACCGACAGCCTGCAATTCTTCACCGATCCCAAGATCACGCTGTCCTTCACCGAGTTCGTCGCAATCATCGCGCTGATGATGGCGCTGACCGCGCTTTCGATCGACATCATGCTGCCCGCGCTGCCCGAGATCGGTGAGGCGCTCGGCGTCGCCGATCCGAATGACCGCCAGACCGTCGTCATCATCTACATGTTCGGGTTCGCGGCGGGGCAGCTCATCTATGGCCCGCTTTCGGACAGATACGGGCGCAAGCCTGTGTTGCTCGCCGGGCTCGTGATCTTCATTGCCGGGTCCATTGGCGCGCTCCTGGCGTCGAGCTTTGCAATGCTACTCGCGGCACGCGTCGTGCAGGGCATCGGTGCGGCGTCGCCGCGCGTCATGGCCATGGCCATCGTGCGCGATATCTACAGCGGGAGGCAGATGGCGAAAGTCATGTCGTTCGCCATGATGGTATTCATCGTCATCCCGGTTTTCGCGCCCGCCGTCGGTCAAGGCCTCATGTGGGCCGGCAGTTGGCGCTGGACGTTCGACGCGCTGCTCATCGCCGGCATCCTTTGCGCCGTATGGGCGAGCTGGCGGCTTCCCGAGACGGCGGCCACGAAAGGCCGAACGCCGCTGAAGCTCGGCCCCTCGCTGCGCCTCGCGCTCACGACACCGCAGACGGTCGGGATACATGGTTGCCGCCGGCTTCATGTTCGGCTGCCTGATGGGCTACGTGAGCAGTGCCCAGCAGGTGTTCGTCGACGTGTTTCAGCTCGGCGAGCGGTTTCCAATAGCCTTCGGCGCCGTGGCCTCCGTCATGGCGCTCGCCGCGTTCACGAACGCCAATATCGTCGAGCGGCTCGGAATGCGGCTCGTCTCGCACACGGCTTTGATGGGCTTCGTTGCCGCGTCCGTCTATGCTTGCACTTGCGGCGTTGACGGGACTGGCGACGCTGCCCGTATTCTGTGTGCTCGTGGCGTCGACGTTCTTCCTCTTCGGCCTCATTGCGCCCAATTTCAATGCGCTCGCCATGGAACCGCAGGGCAACAATGCCGGGATGGCCTCGTCGCTCATCGGCTTTTACTCGACGGGAGCCGGTGCGCTCTGCGGGGGCGCCGTGGGGCATTTCTTCGACGGCAGCGTGCTGCCCCTGGCGCTGGGCTTCGCCGGCATGAGCCTCGCGACGCTCGCTGTCGTACTTCTCGTCGAGGGCCCGCGCGGCATGTTCCGCCCGCAGCGGCCCGTTGCGTCTGTGAGCTGAGTTAACTCGTCGGTGCATTTACACGCTATGCGGTCGCCGACCAAGATTTGCCAATCCATACCGACACGACGTCCGGCGCAGTCGTTCGGTCCGGCCAAGTAACTGTGGCGCGGGGGAGCCGTTATACCGCCAGTGGATTGCGCTCCGTAAAGCCGCGCTGGTGCCAGTAGGGATAGGCCAGCGTCGACGTCGCTCGCGGCGTCGAGCTTCTTCACCTGCTCGGGCGTCAGGTTCCAGCCGACGGCGCCGAGGTTGTCCTTGAGCTGCTGCTCGTTCCTGGCGCCGATGACGACCGTCGAGACGGTCGGGCGCTGCAGCAGCCAGTTGAGGGCGATCTGCGGGATGGTCTTGCCGGTCTCCTTGGCGATCTCGTCCAGGGCATCGACGACGCGGAAGAGATACTCGTCCTCGACCGGCGGGCCATAGTCCGACGGTTGCGTGCAGGCGGCTCGTCTTCGGCAGCGGCTGGCCGCGGCGGATCTTGCCGGTGAGGCGGCCCCAGCCGAGCGGGCTCCACACGACGGCGCCGATGCCCTGGTCGAGGCCGAGCGGCATCAGCTCCCATTCGTAGTCGCGGCCGATCAGCGAGTAGTAGGTCTGGTTGGCGACGTAGCGCGGGTAGCCCATACTTGTCGGCGACAGCGAGCGACTTTCATCAGGTGCCAGCCGGAGAAGTTCGAGCACGCCGACGTAGAGGATCTTCCCCGCGCGGACGAGATCGTCGAGCGTGGCGAGAACCTCTTCGGGCGGCGTCAGGGCGTCGAAGCCGTGGAGCTGGAAGAGATCGATGTGGTCGGTGCCGAGGCGGCGCAGCTGCTCGTTCGACGGTCTTCGAGGAGGTGGAAGCGGGACGAGCCGACGGCGTTGGGTTCGTCGCTGAAGCGGAACGTGGCCTTGGTGGAGATCAGCAGCCTGGTTGCGGCGGCCCTTGATGGCGGCGCCGAGGATCTCCTCGGACGCGCCGCCGGAATAGACGTCGGCGGTGTCGAACATGGTGAGCGCCGGCGTCGAGGCAGATGTCGACGAGTCGCGTCGCCTCGGCGACGTCGGTGTTGCCCCAGGTTGGAAACAGCTCGCCCTTGCCGCCGAAGGTGCCGGCGCCGAAGCTCAGGACGGGCACGTTGAAGCCTGAGGCGCCAAGTCGCCGGTATTCCATCGCGTCATCTCCTCGGGAATTTGGTGTTGGTGACGGCAAGTCCGCAGCCGCCGGCTCTAGCGTAGCTCGGGCGCGACGTGGCGAATTTCAAGTTGGCCCGGGCCTCATGGCCACTTCACCACAGGCGGCATCGACGAGAGGATGCTGTCGACGTTGCCGCCGGTCTTGAGGCCGAACACCGTGCCGCGGTCGTAGAGCAGGTTGAACTCGACGTAGCGGCCGCGGCGGACGAGCTGCTCCTCGCGGTCGGCGTCGGTCCAGGGCATCGTGTAGTTGCCGCGCACGAGCATGGGATAGACCTGGAGGAACGCGCGGCCGACGTCCTGCGTGAACGCGAGGGCCGCGTCCCAGCCGCCGTCGGCCTCCGAAGGCGTGAGATAGTCGTAGAAGATGCCGCCGATGCCGCGCATCTCCTTGCGATGCGGCAGGTAGAAGTACTCGTCGCACCATTTCTTGTAGTGGGCATAGTCGGCGATCTTGTGCGGCGGCGCAGGCGCCGTACATCGCGGCGTGGAAGGCGAGCGTATCGGCATCCGACTTGCGTGCGCCGGCGGTCGAGCACGGGCGTCAGGTCGGCGCCGCCGCCGAACCACCACTTGCTGGTCACGACCATGCGCGTGTTCATGTGCACGGCCGGGCACGTTCGGGTTCTGCGGGTGCGCGATGAGCGAGATGCCCGAGGCCCAGAAGTGCGGGTTCTCCTCGGCGCCGGGGATCTGCTTGCGAAACTCCGGCGCGAACTCGCCGTGCACCGTCGATGTGTGGACGCCGACCTTCTCGAACACGCGGCCGGCCATGAGGCTCATGACGCCGCCGCCGCCGGGCTCTCGCCGGTATGATCGGTGCGCTCCCAGGGCGTGCGCTTGAATTTTCCGGCCGGGCGCGCTCGGCGAGCGGCGCGCCGTGCTGGCAAGTCGTCCTCGAGCTTCTCGAAGGCGGCGCAGATCTTGTCGCGCAGCTCCTCGAACCAGGCACGCGCGCGCGGCTTGCGCGCGTCGAGACGTAGTCGGCTGACGATATCCATTGCGCTGTCTTCCTGCGTATACTTGCAGACGCGCTCATCGTTTTGGCCATATGCACGGTTAGCGCATACACGCATCCACGAGAAACGAGAAGTCAGGCGCCGTGAGCGGTTTTTGGCCGCGGACCGCTCGCGTATAGAGATGCAACCGAATTCTTAGGATGCTGCGCAAGAGGCCTCATGTTCCGCTGGTTTGAGACGCGCATCGACCCGTTCGCGCGGGGTCGGCAGACGCATGCCGCCGGAGACGCTGGTGGCGCTTCTACTGGCACTACCTCAAGCCGGTCTGGCCCTATTCGTCCTGATGCTCGTCATCGGTTTCATCGGCTCGATCATCGAGGTGTCGCTGATGGCCTTTGTCGGCTCGCTCGTCGACATGATGCGAGCAGGCCGAAGCCCGCAATCCTTCTTCGCCGATCACGGCTGGACTGCTGCATCTGGCATGGCGTTCGTGGCGCTCGTCGCTGCGGCCCGGTCGTCTTCGCCGGTCGCACGACCTCGTCAAGAACCAGATGATCGCGCCGCCGGTCACGAACCGCATCCGCTGGCAGACGCATCGCTACGTGCTGCGCCAGAGCCTCGGCTTCTTCCAGAACGACTTCGCCGGCCGCATTGCCAACAAGATCATGCAGACGGGCGCCGGCGCTGCGCGAATCGCGTCGTGCAGTGCATCGACGCGATCTGGTATCGTGGTCGTCTACACGCTCGTCGGCGCTCTGGCTCTTCGCGCGGCGCCGACTGGCGCCTGTCGTTGCCGCTGCTGGTCTGGCTCGTCGGCTACATCGTGTCGCTGCCTGGATTTCGTGCCGCGCATCAAGGAGCCGGTCGACGGCGGCCATCCGAGGCCCGCTCGATGCTGACGGGCCGCATCGTCGACAGCTACACGAACATCATGACGGTGAAGCTCTTCGCCCACGCCGACCGCGAGGACGGCCTATGCGCGCGAGCGCCATGCGACGAGCACCTCGAGCACGTTCAGGCCTCGCTCCGCACCATCACCGACATGGAACTCGCGCTCTAGACGCTGAACGGCGCGCTGATGGTGGCGACCTGCGGGCTCGCGCTCTGGCTGTGGTCGGGCGGCGCACGTGACGATCGGCGCCGTGGCCGTCGCGAGCGGTCTTTCGATCCGCATCGTCAACATGTCCGGCTGGATCATGTGGACGGTGACCGGCATCTTCGAGAATATCGGCGTCGTGCACGAGGGCATGGAGACGATCTCGCGGCCGCACGAGGTCGTGGACCGCCGGGCGCCCGCCGCTCGTGGTTGACGAATGGCGAGATCCGCTTCGAGGACGTCCGCTTCCACTACGGCAACGCGTACGGCCGGCGACGGGCTGCCGGGCGAAGTCATCGACAGGCTCTCGCTCTCGATCCGGCCCGGCGAGAAGGTCGGGCTGGTCGGCCGGTCGGGCGCGGGCAAGTCGACGCTCGTCAATCTGCTGCTTGCGCTTCTACGATCTCGAGCGCGGGCCGCATCCTGATCGACGGCCAGGACATCGCCCACGTCGACGCAGGACAGCCTGCGCGCGCAGCATCGGCATGGTGACGCAGGACACGTCGCTCCTGCACCGCTCGGTCCTCGACAACATCCTCTATGGCCGGCCGGACGCGAGCGAAGCCGCGGCCATCGCCGCGGCGAAGAAGGCGCATGCGCACGACTTCATCGTCGGCCTCGAGGACATGCAAGGGCCGAAAGGGTTACGAGGGCGCACGTAGGCGAGCGAGGCGTCAAGCTCTCCGGCGGCCAGCGGCAGCGGATTGCGATCGCGCGCGTGCTGCTCAAGAACGCACCGATCCTCGTCCTCGACGAGGCGACGAGCGCGCTCGACTCGCGAGGTCGAGGCGGCGATCCAGGAGCAGCTCATGAATCTCATGACCGGCAAGACGGTGATCGCCATCGCGCATCGCCTGTCGACCATCGCGGCCATGGACAGGCTCGTGATCATGGACCAGGGGCGCATCGTCGAGGAGGGAAGCCATGCGAGCTTCTGTCGTCGCGGCGGGCTCTATGCCGAGCTCTGGGCGCGCCAGTCCGGCGGCTTCCTCGTCGCAGAGGCGGCGGAGTAGGCCTTGTGCCCGCGGCCGTGTCATAACGTGGGCTCAGAAATGGTGCTGTGCTCTTAGCGGGGAGGCCGTCCGCCATGCTCGAGGTTGCCAACCAGACGCCGCCCCTCGAGAACTACAACCTGCTCTCGAGCGACGCGGTCCTTCATGAAGCGCTGTCGCGCGAGCAGGCCACGTGGGCGGAGGCGGGCCTCGCGGAGCTCGGTGCGCGCCTCGGCGCGGCAAAGACGATCGCGGCGGGCTTCGATGCCAACCGCAATCCTCCGGTTCTGCGGGCGTTTGACCGCTATGGTCTTCGCATCGACGAGGTCGACTTCCATCCGTCCTGGCACGAGCTAATGGAGCTGGCCGTCGGCGCGGGGCTTCACAGCGGCCCGTGGGCGGAGCCGCGACAGGGTGCCCATGTCGCGCGTGCGGCGGGCACCTACATGCTCACCCAGGTCGAGAGCGGCGTCTATTGTCCGGTTGCCATGACCTACGGCTCGGTCCCGACCTTGCGGCATGCACCCGAGATCGCCGCGGAATGGCTGCCGCGGATTTTTGCGCGCACCTATGACGGCACATGCCGGCCTGCCGCCGAGAAGGGCTCGGCGCTCATCGGCATGGCGATGACCGAGAACCAAGGCGGCTCGGACTTGCGCACTAACGTCTCGCGCGCCGAGCATTACGGGGACAATGGAGCACGTCGCTTCTACCGCCTTAACGGGCATAAATGGTTTATGTCCGCACCCATGTGCGACGCGTTCCTGGTGCTCGCCCAGACGAGGGCCGGTCCGACCTGCTTTCTCGTGCCACGCTGTACGCCGGACGGCCAACGCAACACGATCCATATCCGCCGGCTCAAGGATAAGCTCGGCAATCGCTCGAATGCATCGAGCGAGGTCGAGTTCGTCGATACGCACGCCGAGCTCATCGGCGAAGAGGGGCGGGGCATTCCGACGATCATCGAGATGGGGAACTACACGCGGCTCGACTGCGCCATTGGCTCCGCCGGGCTCATGCGGCAGGCCGTGGCGCAGGCGATCCATCACGCCAAGCATCGCACGGCGTTTCAGAAGCGGCTTGTCGACCACACGCTCATGACGAACGTGCTTGCTGATTTGGCGCTCGAGTCGGAGGCGGCGACCGTTCTCACGATGGAGACTCGCGCGCGCCTACGACGAGGATGATGAAGCGGCGACCGTCTTCCGCCGCGTGATCACCCCGGCTGCGAAATTCTGGATCTGCAAGCGCGCGCCCTCGCTCGCGGTCGAAGCAATGGAAGTGCTCGGCGGCAACGGCTATGTCGAGGAGTTCATCCTGGCGCGCATCTATCGCGAGCTCCCGGTCAACTCGATCTGGGAGGGCTCGGGGAACGTCATGTGCCTCGACGTGCTGCGCGCGTTCGCTCGATTGCCGGACGCTTTCGACGTCGTGATGAACGAGCTGGGCGGCCCGGCAGGCGACGAGCCTCGGCTCGGGTCGTTCGTTGCCAGGCTCCGAGGTGCGGCGGGCAAGAGCGACGAGTCGCAAGCCCGCGCCTTCGCGCGCGACGTGGTCCTGGCACTGCAGGCGGCGCTGCTCATCCGCCATGCGCCTGCGACGGTGGCGGACGCGTTCTGCGCCTCGCGGCTCGACGGCGCGCCGGGAGTGTTTGGCCTCCTCCCGCCCGGGACCGATTGCCATGCCATTGTTGCCCGTGCGGCGCCGTTGTTGGCTTGATCCGGGTTCGTGCGGGTGAACCCCCGACACCCTCATGTGAGAGGGCGCTGCGTATACGCTGTTGACAGATCAAAGCTCTCTATCCACTTGAAATCACTGGATAGCGGGACAATGTTCAGCGAAGCTGCGAGCCTGGACTCCATGTCACCTATCTTCGGCCACCCGGGCATAGTATCGAGTGCCACTCTTGTTGAGGAAGGGTGCTCTGGCGCGGGCTCCAGCACCATACTGAGGGAACCTCCGGGGTTAATTCGGACTTCAACTTCAATGCTCAATCCAAAGCCGGCGCGGAACCTGGCGCGTTCGCCGAATTGGCAGTTCGAGCGGGCTTAGCGAAAAAACAAAATTCGGGGAGACGCATGCCGCAGCTCATTCGGCTCAGCATTCTGGTCCATAAGCTACGCTACGCGTCGCATTGGCCAATCGAGCAAATCAAGGAGCTGCAGGAGTCCCGGCTGAGGGAGCTCCTTCTCCATGCCCAGAAGAACTCTCCATTTTACGCGCGGCGCTTTGCGGGCATCGACGTCGCCAGCTGCAAGCTCTCCGATCTGCCCACGGTCCACAAATCCGAGATGATGGACAATCTCGAGGACGTTACCGACAGACGGATCAAGCGATCCGAGATCGAGGAGTTCATTGCCAATCCCAGCAATCTCGGAAAGGCCTATCTTGGCCGGTATGCAGTCGGCCATACGTCTGGCAGCCAGGGCCAGCCGACGCTGATCGTGCAGGACATCGAGGCGATGCGGATCGCGTTTGCGGTCCAGGTGGCGCGCGGGTCAGCGATCAACCGCAAGTTCCTGCCGCAGCTGCGCAGATTGTGGGATCCAGCGCGGATCGCCCTCTTCACGCAGAAGCCCGGTTTTTATCCGAGCGGCGCGGCGTTCAGCTATCTTCCGAGAGCGGCGCTGCCGTTCTTCAAAGTCATGCGCTTGTCGGTCTTCGATCCAATCCCAGAGGTCGTCGCCAAGCTCAACAAATTCCGACCCAACGTCCTCACGGGATTTACGAGCTCGCTCGAGATCCTCGCGCACGAAGAGGAGACCGGGCGTCTCAATCTGCGCAAAGCCGATTGCCTCGAGCAGATCACGAATTTCAGCGAGCCTCTGCCGAACTCCGCACGGCGGCGGCTGGAACGGACGTTCGGCGTCCACGTCTTCGATCAATATGCCATGGGCGAATGTCTGGCACTGAGCAGCGGCTGTACGAAATTCCCGGGCTCGCATCTCAATGCAGATCTCGCCATTCTCGAGGTTGTGGACGAGAATAACAGGACCGTGCCGGACGGCCGGACCGGCAAAAAAGTGCTCCTCACCAATCTCTACAACCACGTGCAGCCGTACATCCGCTATGAGCTCGACGACGTGGTGACGATGAGCCCGACGCCCTGCACCTGCGGCAACTCGATGCCGCTGATCAAATCCATCACGGGTCGGACCAAGGACGGGTTCTGGGTCGATATCGATGGCCGGCAACAGGAGCTGCCCTACTATCTCTTCCTCGCGGGGATCAGTCACGATCTCGACATCGCGGAGCATCAGGTGCTGCAAACGGGTGTCAATACGTTCGTCGTGAAGGTCGCGCCGCAGGCCGGCAAGACGCTTTCGGCGGAGAAGGTCACGCGGCTAGTGCGAAACGCCGTCGAAAGGGAAGGAATGGGGAGCGTGATCAAGCTCGACATCCAGATCGTGGATAACATCGACCGCGGGCCTTCCGGCAAGGCAGAGCGCGTGCGCAATCTCTTCGGCCCGCCGCCGAAACAGCTCGTTTCGTAGCCGCTTCTCCAATTTATGCGTAAATCCAGCGCGATTGATCCCCCTGCGGGAGCCGTGCGTATGGCTGGCTTCATGAAAGCCATGGTGATGGAACGACCCGGTGAGCAGCTGCGCCCGCTTGAGGTGCCGATTCCCGTGCCCAGCCGAGGCCAAGTGTTGGTCAAGGTCGCCGCTTGTGGTGTGTGCCGTACCGACCTGCATGTTATCGACGGCGATCTCAAAGAGCCGAAGCTGCCGATCATCCCCGGCCATGAGATTGTGGGGCATGTTGCGGCCCTGGGATCCGGCGCACACTTCCAGTCGGGTCAGCGGGTCGGCATTCCATGGCTCGGCCACACGTGCGGCCACTGCCGCTACTGCCGGGAAGGCCGTGAAAATCTCTGCGATACGCCGGGGTTCACGGGTTATCAGATCGACGGCGGCTATGCGGAGTATGCGGTGGCCTATGCGGACTACTGCTTTGCTATTCCCGACCACTTCACGGACATCGAAGCGGCGCCGTTGCTGTGCGCGGGATTGATCGGTCATCGGGCGTCTGCGCCTCGCGGGCGCTGGGGAAACGCTCGGCATCTACGGGTTTGGCGCCGCCGCGCATATCGTGGCCCAGGTGGCCGTGCACGAAGGCCGCCGCGTCTATGCATTCACGCGCGCGGGCGACGCGAAGGCGCAGGCATTCGCGATATCACAGGGGTGCGTCTGGGCGGGGAGCTCGGATGACAAATCGCCCGAGGAACTGGACGCGGCCATCATCTTCGCGCCCGTAGGGCCGCTCGTGCCGCTGGCTTTGCGCGCGGTGCGTAAGGGCGGAACGGTCGTCCTCGGCGGCATTCATATGAGTGAGCTGCCGGCCATGCCCTACGAAATTCTTTGGGGCGAACGGGTCGTGCGATCGGTTGCCAATCTCACGCGTCAGGATGCGATAGAATTCCTGTCACTTGCGCCGCGCGTGCCCGTGAAAACCGAAGTTGTGGCGATGCCTCTTGCGGAAGCCAATACGGCGCTTGCACGATTGCGCTCGGGCGAGCTGACTGGGGCGGCGGTGCTCGTGCCATGATGTTGCTGACCGGGGATCTCATGTCGAAAAGAATTGGCGCTCGATGGCGCACGGCGCGTGCAATGGGTCTCGTGGTTTTTCTCAGCGTGCTCCATGGGGCGCCTGGATTGATCGCAGGCGAAGCCGCTCGCGGACCTGGCGACGCCGACAAGATTGCCCATGGCCGAGAGATCGCCGAGGCGCATTGCGCCGTTTGCCATGCGATCGGCCTGCAGATGCAAGCCCAACACGCGTCAATGAGGAGACAGCATTCCGGCTGCTCCACAAGCGCTATCCGATCGAGATGCTGGTCGACGCGGCCAAGACCGGCATCATCTCGGGCCATGACGAGATGCCGGGCTTCGACTTCACGCTCGAGGATGCGGAGGCTCTGCTCGCCTATATCGACAGCCTCGCTCCGGACCAGCCAGGCTATGTGAGCAAGCCTGCCTCGCGCTAGCTTTGTCCGCGCTTGACGCGCTGGACGGCCTGCTCAAGCGCTTCCAGAAAGCGCGAGCGGTCGTGGCGCGCGAAGCTCGCGTTATAGCCCTTGCTCTCGCCCGTCTCGCGCAGGTGGGCCGAGAGATCGCGCATGGCGAGCGCCATGCCGATGCTCGCGTCCGTGAACGGCTTGCCCGTGGGACCGATGACTTGGGCACCTGCTTTCAAGCTACGCGCGGCGAGCGGGATGTCGGCAGTGACGGCGATGTCGCCCTTGCCGATGCGCTCGGCAATCCAGTTGTCGGCGGCGTCGGGCCCGTCAGAGACCACGACGCGGGAGACGAGCGGGCTCTCGGGAAGGCGCATCCAGGCGTTCGAAACGTAGTGGATCGCGAGCCCGTGCCGCTCGGCGACGCGCAGGGCCTCTTCCTTCACGGGGCACGCGTCGGCGTCAACGTAGATGGCCAAGGCGCTCTCTCGGGCTCTCGAGCCGCACGGTCATTTTATGCCCTTGTCGAAGGGGCCCAGCTCCTCGCGGACAGTTACTCGGGTGCGCTGCTCGGCGCGCCGGTAGGCCGCGGCGATATCGCGTCCAAAATCGGTGAGGGCTGCGCCGCCGCCGTGGGAGCCGCCGGTCGATGCGGTCACAATGGGTTTGGCAAACATGCGGTTGAGCTCGTCGACCAGCAGCCACGCGCGCCGGTATGACATGCCCATCTCGCGGCCGGCGGCGGAAATCGATCCGGTGCGGCCGATGGCTTCAAGAAGATCGACCTTGCCGGGCCCCAAAATCAGCCCCTCCCCGAAGGAGATCCGAAGCTTCGGAATGCCTCTTTCGACGGGCTTCTTTCGGGTTGCGGCGCGTTTGGGTTTCTTTGGGGCTTTGCTCAACCGTCCAATTCCGGCTGCCGGAGTTGCCGGTCTGTATATCAGCGTTGAGGTGCGCCGTCGCGGGGGATGAGCGCGGGCCGGAAGGGTTCCTCAAGATGGTTTTGCGTCCATCTTGGCGCGGAGAGACGCGTTCTCGGCCTCAAGCGCGCTGATGCGGCCTTCCAGGCGTCCGATCGCCGCCGCAACGTCCTCAGCGTGGAACATCTGCGGAATGTGCTGGGGACAATTCTGATCCCAAGCCTCGACAGTAAAGAGGATCGCCTGCTCGGGACGGGCGCGATATCCGTCGGGGAAGAGCCGGGTCATAAGTTCGGGTTGGTCGACCACCACACGGGCACGGCCCCATATTTTACGCGGCGGCGCTTGGTGTAATCCATCAGGAAGATGAACGCGCGCGGATTGTCCGCGAGATTGCCGGTCGTGATGTACTGGCGGTTTCCGGCAAAGTCGGCGAAGGCCAACGTATTATCATCGAGCACACGCAGGAATCCGGGTGGGCCTCCGCGATGTTGGACGTAAGGCTGACCATCGTTGTTGGCGGTCGCGAGATAAAACGAGCGCGCTTCGGCGATAAACGCCGCGAGGTCCGGGGTGACCGACGTCGCCCAGCCGCCTTTGGCCTCGACGCGGGCATACGCCTCGCGCGAGCCGCGGCGCACCTGCTCGCTCTTCACCGACGGCGTGAAGGCAATGTCTGTCGATGGGGAGGCCATCGCTTTCGTTCCTTGTCGTGTGCCGCGCGGGATGCGTTTCACAATCCAGGCATGGTGATGAAGCGGGGCAGCGCCTTGATGCGTGCGATCCAGGCGCGGATGGCCGGATTCTTGTCGAGGCTCACTCCGCCCTCATGGCAGATGCCGACGTAGGGCATGCAGGCGATGTCGGCGATGGTTGGCCTATCGAGCGCCAGCCATTCGCGGCTCTTCGAGATGGTTCTCCAAGAGATCAAGTATTCGCGTCGCCTTCTCGCGGGCCAGCACCACGTCGAGCTTGATGCCGAATTTGTCGTGAAGGCGTGCGTCGGCGGGCCCGCGCGCGATCTCGTTCTCGGCCACCATCAGCCATTCCACGACCTTGGCCATGGCGCCAGCCTCCATCGAAGCCAGTTTTCGCCGCCGTACTTGCGTGCGAGGTAGACGAGGATCGCTTGGGAGTCGCGCACAACAAGATCGCCATCCTCGAGGATCGGGATCTGGCCGAAGGGGTTCTGTCGATCAACGGACTTTTCTTGTGCGCGCCGCTCATGAAGTCGACCGGGACGATCTCGAGCGGCAACCCCAAGAGCGAGCAGAAGAGGCGGACCTTATAGCAATTTCCGGACGGCTCAAGGTCGTGGAGCTTCAGCGCGGGCATCGGCGAATTCTCCCTCAATTCATTGGCGTACCTACAAGATGGCATCTTCCATGTTTTATGAGTAGACTGCTATTCTGAGAGTGTTTCTCTCAATTTTCGGGAGGTTGGAATGGACCGTCTGGGCGCGATGCGCGTGTTCGCGACCGTTGCCGATGCCGGAAGCCTTTCCGCGGCGGGGCGCAGGCTTGGCATGCCGCTGGCGACAGTGAGCCGGCAACTCCTGGCGCTCGAAGAGCACACGGGTGCCCGTCTCGTCACGCGCACGACGCGCCATCTCACGCTGACCGAGCAGGGACGGAATTATCTCGAGAGTTGCCGGCGTGTGCTCGAAGAGGTCGAGACGGCCGAGCGACGCCTCGCGGGCGAGCATGCCGAGCCGCGCGGCGTGCTCGCTCTCGACGGCGCCGGTCGCGTTTGGCCGTCTCTACGTGCTTCCGATCGTGACCGAATTTCTCGGCAAATTTCCGCGTGTCGATGTGCGCATGACGCTGGTCGATCGTTCGGTGGACTTGATCGAGGAGGGGCTCGACGTTGCCGTCCGGATCGGCGAGCTCGGCAGCACCCTCGCCGGTCGCCCAGCGTGTCGGCTCGGTTCGCATGATCCTGTGCGCGAGCCCGAAATACCTCAAGGTACATGGCAAGCCCGCAACACCGCAGGATCTGCCCGGCCATGATTGCATCACGATCCCGGTGATCGCTTCGGACATGCGCTGGATGCTGGGGTCGAGCAAGCGCGCGCGGGGTGTGCGGGTCCACTCGCGCCTGGTCGCGAACACGGCGGAGGCAGTGGTGGATGCCGCCGTCGCAGGGCTCGGTATTGCGCGCGTGCTCTCCTACCAGGCCGAGCGCGCCATTGCGGCGGGAAAGCTCGTGCGCGTGCTTTCCGACTACGAGGGGGAGGACGTTCCGGTGAGCATCCTGCACCGGGAGACGCGCCTGCCTCAACTCAAGGTGCAGGCCTTCGTCGCTTTCGCGGCCGAGCGGCTGCGCAAGGGGCTCAGGCCGCCATAGCGCTGAGCAAGGCCGGACAAATGCAGGGAGGCCGCGGCGTCCTGGATCAAGTGCCGGATAAACAATGCGGATTTTCCACTCCTCCGATGCTCGATCCAACCAACGTTCGGATATCGCCAGCGTGAAATCATTGCGCTAAGCTCGCCGAGGTCGATCCAGGAGCTCGCATGATGCGCCGCCTTGCAACGATCTGGCTGTCGGTATTTTTCCTTGTCTGCGGAACTGCGGGGGCGGTTGCGGGGGGCTGGACCGAGGCCAAGTCGAGGCAGGCAGATGATCTGATCGGGCGCTTCCTCGAAGGGATTGTGCGCGGGGCGCCCTTTCCGCAGCCGTCGGTCGCGCTCGGGATCGGCATCGGCGGCACGCTCGTCCTGGCCAAAGGGTACGGCGAGGCAGCGCCGGGCGTGCCTGCCAGCGCGCGCACAATCTATCACGTCGGCTCGCTCGCAAAGCAGCTCACCGCGGCGGGAGTTCTCGATCTGATCGATCGCGGCGCGACGCTGAGGTCCGGCGCGCGGTTGTCACTTGATGCTCCGCTGACACAGGTTTTCAGCGGCGTCGAGCATTGGGCCAACGCCGGCGAGCGGCCCGTCACGGTGCGCAGCCTGCTCACGATGACCTCGAACTTGCCGAACTTCACGCGCCGTCCCCCGGAGGCCACGGATCCCTGGGGCCGGATCGGGGCGCCCGAGCTTCTCTCCGCGATCAAGAGACTGCGGCCGTGGGGCTGGCCGGACAGCTTCGAGTACTCGAACACGAGCTATTTTCTGCTGTCCGAGATCATGGAAGAGGCCATCGCGCCGGGCGAGCAGTTCCCCAAGACGCATCACGACTATCTGAGATCGGTCATCTTTCCGCGTGCCGGAATGACTGAGACAGGCTTCGTAGGCGACTACGTGGCGGGCACGAGCGTTGCCCACCCCATCCACCGCAAGCGGCCGGCGTTCGATCAGCCGGACTGGCTCAAGGGCAGCGCGGATGTTGCGAGCAACGTCGCCGACATGTTTGCCTGGAACAAGGCGTTGATGGAGAAGCGGGTCCTCAGCCGGCCCATGCAAGATCTGATGCTTTCGGATGCGGCGCGCGTCACGCCGCAGGACTACTACGGAATGGGATGGTTCATCCGGCACGAAGAGAAGCGGGATGTGTTCAGCCACTCGGGGCTCGTGCCGGGCTTCACGTCCTACAACACGATTGTCAGAGCCACCGCTGGCGTGGAAAAGGACCGTGCACCCTGGGTCTCGGTCACGCTGTTGCTCAACAGTGACGAGATCGAGGGGCTTGATGGACTGGCCGAGGACCTTGTCAGGCTGGCGCTCGAGTAACTCGGCGAGCCAGCCGCTCTTCAAGAACCGCTTGGCATCGAGCGGCCGCTGATGGGCGTGCCGAGGGTGTCGGTCGCGTGCACCTCGATCACCTCCTCGGGAGCCGCGCCGTAGGTGAAGCGGATATTCGGGTTCTCTGAGATCGATATGCCGCCTTCCATGCGGAAGATGACGGCACCCGCACTCGTCACCTCAAGATCATTGACGAAGCGTGCCGGCACATAGCCGCGCGAGATGGCATCCATCTGCAAACCGGTGAAATTCGGGTGGCGGATCATCACCTGCGCTTCGCGCCAGCCGGCGCCGCGGATGGCGTCGGCCATGGTCTTGATCTGAGTCTCTGCCAAGGTCCGCCAGCGCCGCCTCGGCATCCTTGGCGTTGGGCGCCGAGCAGCCGCCGGCGCCGATCACGAAGCGCGACGACATATGAAGGCGGCCGTCGGCCGTCTCGACGATGGCGCGCACCTTGGAAAAACTATCGATGCGCACTCGTGTCGCGAAGCTGCGCTCGCCGACATCGGCGCTGTTTCGGAAGCCATCACCGAATTTGAACGTTGCGGCGACGGGTGCCGGGTTGCGGTCGATGATCAGCGTCATGGCGGCGATGGTAGGTACGACGGAAGCTGGGAAGCGGACGCTGATCGGGACGATGGCGGCGTCCTCCGCGCGCTCCGGGCCGAAGAGAGTGACGATGCCGTCGTTCTCGGCGATGGCGCGACCGCCGAAGACCTCCTGGCGGATGCTGGGCCACGGATCGTCCTCGGCGCGTGAGGGGAGGGAGAAAGGAATGGCAAGAGAAGAGAAGGCGGAGAAAATCACGGCAAACTTGGAGGCGCGGGACACGACGGTCATGGCTGCTCTTCCTCTGCAATAGTCTGCCGGCGGTCCAGCATCGCGTCCCAAGAAATGCGGATCACGACATGCCATTTTTCCCGGCACTCACGAAGGACGGTTCAGGACAATCTCTTGCGTACGATGACGATTTATAACATAGGAGAAGTTACTTTATAACATGGCGATAACTCATGATCGAGTCTTTGCTCATTGCCCTCGAATTTTCGGGTGGATCGGCCGCATATGGCGGCCGGCGCGCCGATGCGCCGCAGCGGCGATCGCTGGCGCTTTCGCCGTCCATGGTCTCTGCTTATCGGCGGCCGCTTTCGAGCCAAGTCAGGATGTTTTGGCGGCCGCAAATGGTGCCGCGTTGCAAGAAGTCCTAGACAAGAACTCCGCTCAGCGGCCCGCGGTCGAAACCCGGGCTAAGGCACTGGGTCTTGCCGTGATCTCCGTTCGTGTAGGGCCCAAGGGCAATGACACCGAGCGCCTGTTCGTGGCCGGCGGGGGCAAGGGCTTTACGGACTGCGCGACGGGAGAAGCCTGTCCGGAGATGACGGTCATTCCGGCGTCTCCCCCTGGTTTCGCGATCGGCTCTCCGCCGGAGGAAGATGGGCATCAGGAGGACGAGAAGCTGCAGGCCGTCAACGTGCGCCCGTTTGCGATCGGCCGGTTCGAGGTGACGGTCGGCGAATACAAACGCTGCGTCGCAGTGCGACGGCCTACGCAAAGTGGCTCGCCGAGTCCACGGGGAAGGGCTACCGGCTGCCTTCGGAGGCAGAGTGGGAGCTGGCGGCCCGCGCCGGTACGCGGAGCGCCTATTGGTGGGGAGACGATCCGCGCAAGGATGGCAAGGTCTGGGCCGGCTGCCGGGAATGCGGGAGCGAATGGGACGGCAAGGCGCCGGCGCCCACTAACGCTTTTTCTGCAAATCCCTGGGGTCTCTACAATGTTCACGGCAATGTATGGGAGTGGGTTGCCGATTTCTATTGTGAGGACTATGCGGCGGGGCCTGCTAACGGCAGCGCGCGCCTCACGGACGATTGCCCAGCGGGTGGCGGACAGGGCCTCAGGGTCCTGCGCGGTGGGTCCGTGTTCTACAAAGCGGCGCTGATGCGCGCGGCCATGCGCGTGAGAAATGTCCCTCAATTCCGTAACTTCAGTGTCGGATTGCGGGTTGCGCGGACACTGGACAACTAGGCGAGGAGAGGGGACGCTGGCCGGGAAATCTGCAGATTCCGGGTGGATGATTAAAGGTAGCCGCTCGCAGACGCGAGTTAAGGCGCTGGTTCAAGATTCTGCGAAGTGGTACAAAGTAACACTTCATTTGGCCCCGAGTACGCGCAGTGTCACTTCGGCTCACGATCATTCGGACCATCACCCTGGTCCTTGCCGTCACGCTGGTCATCGGCAGTGTGCTGACCTACTGGGCTGCGATGCGCAAGGTCGAGACGGAGGTCGGCGCCGCGATGGCGATCGCGGAGAAAACTGTCCGCCAGGCCGTGAAGGAGATCGCTCACGCCGACGACGCGCGTCTCGAGCTCGTGCGCCTCGTGCGCGTCTTCGACGGCAACCGGCACGTGCGTGCGTCGTTTACGGATTCAAGTGACGGTGGTGAGCGGATCTCGAGCTTTGTCGCTCCCGCGGAGGAGCTGCCGAACTGGTTCTTCAACCTGTTGGCCACGCCGCCCAAGGTCGTTCGCGTGACGCTGCCGGATGATCTCGGCCAGCACGGAACTATCGAGCTCGAGGCCGATCAACGCGGTGAGGTGGCGGAGGTCTGGGACGATGTCGTCCTGAAGCTTACAATTCTCACGGTCTTCTGCGCGCTGGTATCGTGGCTCGTCTATTTCACGCTGGGACGCGCGCTGGAGCCCTTGGGGCGGCTTACGGCCGCATTTGAGCGCGTGGGCGGGGGTGACTACGACACACATGTCGCCGAGCGAGGGCCGACCGAATTCGCAAAGCTCGCGGTGGGATTTAACGAGATGACGGTCCGCCTTGGCGAGATGGAGCGGAAGAACGAGGAGCTCAATGATCAGCTCGCCACCGTTCAGGACGAGGAGCGCGCCGATCTCGCGCGCGACCTCCACGACGAGGTGAGCCCGTTCCTGTTTTCCGTCGATGTCGATGCCTCGACAATTCGCAAGCTGGCCGACGGCGGGAATGCCTCGCAGGTCAACGAGCGCGCGGAAGCTATCCGCGAGGCGGTGGCGCACATGAAAAAGCATGTGCGCTCTATCCTCGGGCGACTCAGGCCGTCGGTGCCTCTCGAATTGGGGCTCGCCAACGCCATTGAGAGCCTCGTGGCCTCGTGGCAGCTCCGCAACCCCGAGGTGACCTTCAATGTCGATGTTACCGAGGAGAGTTGCGGGCAGAAGCTCAACACCGTCGTGCATGGTATCGTGCGCGAAAGCCTCAGCAACGCGTTGAAGCATGGCAAGCCAGCGCAGATCGATGTTCAAATTGTGCAAACGGACGAGGGAGAGGTCGTCGTGACGGTGCGCGATGATGGAGACGGGTTGCAGCCGTCCAGCCTCAGCAGCGGCTTCGGTCTCATCGCCATGAATGAGCGTGTTGCTGCGCTGGGCGGGTCCGTCAAGGTCCAGAACCGCACCGATGCACGCGGCGTCGAGGTGGTGGCCCGGCTGCCGCTGCGTGAGCCGCACGCGGCTACGGGAGCTTCGGAGGACGTGGAGGCGGTCAAGGCATGAGGGTTCTTATCGTCGACGATCACGCCGTGGTGCGCCAGGGCGTCAGACGTCTTCTCTCATCGATCAGCGGGGCCACGGTCTTCGAGGCGGCGACGGCGCAGGAGGCGCTGGCCATGGCGCGCGCGCACGCCCCGCACGTCATCATCCTGGACATCAATCTCGAGGGCGCGAGCGGTCTCGAGCTGCTGCGGCGCCTCAAGCAGGATCACAGCGCGAGCCGCGTGCTCATGTTCAGCATGCATACCGAGCCGATCTATGCTTCGCGGGCTATCAAGGCCGGGGCGCACGGTTACGTGTGCAAGAGCGCGAGCGCTGAAGAGCTGACGACCGCGGTGGTCAAGGTTTCCGAGGGGCACCGCTACCTCGACAGCTCGATGGCGGGCGAGCTCGCGCTGAGCAACATTCGCACGGACGATCCCTTACGCAAGCTCACGAACCGCGAGATTGAAATTCTGCGCCTGCTAGGTGACGGCAAGAGCCTGCAAGGCATCGCGGACACGCTCGGGATCGCCTACAAGACGGTCGCCAACTCCTGCGGCCGGCTCAAGGAGAAGCTCGATCTGCCGCGGACGTCGGATCTCATCCGGTTCTCGATCGAAAGCCGCCTCAACTAGAATTGGGGGTGCGCGCCTCGGTGGCGCACACCCCCTCAGAGCTTGCACGGGAGCGCGGCTCCTAGAACTTCACCTTCACGCCGCCGTAGGCCGCGAATGGGATGGCGGGCGTGATGGTCTTTGCGTTGTTCTCGGCAAACGGATCTGGAGGCAAGGAAGGATCCGCAGCAGCCGCTCCGTTTGCCGCCTCCACGTTTATATACGTGCCGTAGATGCCATACTCCTGGTCGGTTAGGTTCTCGACCAAGCCGTAGACCTGCACATAATCGGTGATGTTGTACGACGAGTGCAGGTTGATCTTGTAGTAGCCGGCGAGCGGGGTGTTGTCGTTGCCCTCGTCGCCGTAGAAGATCTGGTTGCTGGCAGAAATGAGATCGGCACCGAAGATCCACTTGGGCGTGATCTGATAGTCGAAGCCAACCTTGAAGCGGTGGCGGGGAATGCCGGGCAGGCGATCGCCGGGCTTCACGAAGACGCAGGTTGGCTCTTCATCTGGCGGTGGCGCACTGGGATCCAGCGGGCATTCCGTCGACGCCGGGTTGTTCTCGGAGGGGATGATGCCCGACGATTCGAACGTGGCGTCTACGAAAGAGTAGCTCGCATACGCGAATAGGCGCGGCGAACGGTAGGCGACGGCGGCTTCGAAGCCCTGGCGCCGCGTATTGCCGAAGTTGGCAAAGAAGCCGCGTCCCTGCTGCGAGTCGGCGATTTGGATGATGTCGTCGGAGTTGTCGGTGCGGAACAGCCCCAGGCTCCATTCGATCTTATCCGTACCGGCACGCAGGTACTGCTCGCCGCGCAAACCCGCTTCCCAGGTCTTCGAGACGACCTGCTCGAGCGGCGGATCGGAAGCGAGTGCGCTTTCGATGATGCAGGGGTTCTCAGGGTCCGAGCAGGCAATCTCGGAAGCGGTCGGTGCGCGATTTGCCTCCGAGTAGCCGCCGTAGGCCGACAGGCCCTGCATGAGCTTGTAGGTTAGGCCCGCCGAAGGATTGAAGCGATTGAACTCGTTCAAGCCATTCAGCTTGTCGAGCGACGGATCGTCGTCGTTCGTGATCTCGACGCGCGCGTAGTTGAAACGTCCACCGAGGGTGAGTGAAAGTCTGGCCGTCAAATCGAGCGTATCCACGGCATAGAGGCCGAAGTAGTCGTTCTCGGTCGTGAGCGCGCGCGGTGTAATGGTGCTTGGGCCCGTGAGGTAGGGGCCGGTGGGGGCAACAACGAACCTCGGCAAGAAGCTTCCGAGCTGGCTCGACGCCGTGTAGGCCACCTTGCCGTGATCGTAGCTTGTGCCAATGACGAACGTATTGCCGAGGCCGAACAGCTTCGACTTGTCGGCGGCCTGTAACGCGATGCCGTAGCTTTTGGCATCCTGTGAGGTCCGATCGATCGAGCCTGCGATGTCGTCGGGAAACTCGATTGGGTCTCCGGTCGCGGCGTCGAAGATTTCCTCGTTTTCCTCGGTGCAGAGATTGCCGTCCGTCGGGTCGCCGGGATTGCCGTTGTTCTCGCACTCCTCGAACTCGGCGATGTTGCCATCGTCATGCGATTGCTTGAAATGGCGGTAGTAGGTCACGCCGGAGAAGGTGAGCGTGTCCGTTGCTTTGACGGTGCCATTGAGCGAGTACATCTGCATTTCGTTGTCGGTGGTCTGCGGTGACGTGAATGTGCGCTCGCGGCCAAAGGCCAAAAGCTCTGGAGGCACCGCGGCCGTCACGCCGACGTAGTTCTCGGCGCCGGTAAAGTTGACGTGGAACTCGGCGTTCTCGCTTTTGACGCCGAGGTCGGCATAGCCGCGGCGAATTTCGGCATCGGAGAAGTCGCGGAACCCGTCGTCGTCGATGCCTTCGAAAGCGCCGTAGACCGAGAACCCACCCTTGTTGGCGCCCGCCTCTATGCCCACCTGCTTGCGGCCGAAGGAGCCGAAACGTGTGTCGAGCTCGGCGCCCTGGTAGGTGAATCCGTCTTTCATGGTCAGGCTGAGAGAGCCGCCGATGGCGTTCAATCCGAAGACCGGATTGGAACCCATGACGGCGATGTCATTGATCGCGTTCCCGGGGATGAAGTCCCAGTTCACGGTATCGCCGAAGGCTTCATTGATGCGCACGCCGTTCTGATAGACCGCCAATCCCTGCGGGAGGCCGTTGACCGGAGACGCTTCGAAGCCACGGTACTGGACGCCGGTCTGGAACGAATTGCCTTGCAGATCGTCGACGACAATTCCTGGCACGCGTTGGTTCAGGAAATCCTGCGAGATGACCGAGCCGTCTCTTTCGATATCGGCCGACGACAAGCTGGTGACGCCGCGCGGGATCTTCGCGATCGGAACCTCGCTGCCGGGTAGAGGGGCGACACTCACGGCGTTTGGAGGCGCCGGCACAGCGTAGACCGGTGCCGCTGGCACAGCCTGTTGCGGTGCTACGGGCTCGGAGACGGCCTGCTGCGGCGCGGGCTTCTTCTTAGGCTTGGGCGCTGCGGCGGCTTTTGGCGCCTTCTTTTGAATGACCTCGACTTCCGGGAGCGCTCCCTGACCGGCGGCGGCAGGGGGAGCAGGCTCAGCTGCAGCGGGCGGTTCGCTCGTGTTCTGCGCTATCCTTGTCGAGGATGCCGCCTGCTGAGCGTGCAATGCCGTTGGTGCAAGAAGGGCCACGCCGAGCGCGAGCCCCAGTTTCGTGATCGCTGTACGCATAACAACTCCCCACTCCCAGGGCCGTTACACAAAACACTGCAGTCTCCGTGGAAGAGACTGCGTGAAGCACTTGCTTCAGAAACGGCACCTGGAAACGCCGTATGGGAGACTTGCGGATCGAACAATGGATCAAGTTCCCGCGCCGACGCGCGCGCGCAAATTCTGTTTTCGTGTTGCACGTAAGTATCTCTACTTACGCGGAAAAGTGGGTTTTTATCCCTTCCTTATTGCCAAATGTTCCCGATTTTGGGTTGCGCTCATGTCTGTTGCCGTCGCATTGGAAAAAACTCCCAATCAAGGAACTCTCGAATTCGTCGCCCGCGTGATTTCGAATAACGATTGCGGAAGTGCCGATACGAAAATTCGCGCGTATTTAATTCTGCGGTTGCCAACTTGAGGTCCTGCCGTCGGACGGGTACTCACGCGCCATCACGAGTCCGTTATTGGGAAACTTGGCAATCCACATCGGGAGCTAGTCCCATATCGCCGATTTAGCCCCGTGCCTAAGGTCCGCTTGCTTGCAGGACGGCCTGGGCGCCGAGATAACCGCTCTCCTCCTTGGGTTCTCTCGGCGCCCGGCCACCCCTGATCAGCGCAACGATCAGCCTGCACTGGAGGTCTGCTACCAAATCCAGGCGTTGAAAAATGCCATCGGGTAAAGGGATCAGCCACGCTGATCTGGCTTTTCACGGCCATTTATCAAAACCCGAGCTTTAGTCGCGACGAAAAGGCGCGAACGATGAAAGTCGTTTCATGCGTTTTCGCGTGGGGTGGGATCTTGTTTCGGCTTAGGCCGAAATAGGAGAATGAGCGCTCAGGGTCTGGGTTTTTTGTTGCACTCACCCTCGAGCGGTCATGAGGTCTAGGAGAGGAATGCACATGAAACATAAGTTAGCCTTGTTTACGGGCGGTCTGATGGCCGTCATGCTCGGCTTTTCGGGACCGGCGATGGCTCAATCGGCCTCGGCCGAGATAGACAAGCGAGCGCAAAATCCGGACCAGTGGCCAGCGCCCGGCCGTGACAACAAGCTCACACGGTTCAGCCAGCTCGACGACATCAACACCGGCAACGTCGGCAAGATGCAGATGATCTGGTCGCAGTCGACTGAACTCTCTGCGCGGCCACGAAGGCCAGCCGATCGTCGTCGAGCACGACGGCAAGCCGATGATGTACTTCTCATCGGGCTGCCCCAGCATGGCGCTGTGCAACTCGGTTCAGGCTCTCGACCTCTCCGATCCGGACAACCCCATGGAGGTCTGGAACTACGTCAAGAAGACCGACCGCGACGAATTCGGCCATGCCGCGCGCCTGCTGCGACACTGTCAATCGCGGCCTGAACTACGCCGAAGGGCAAGGTCATCTAGCACACGCTCGACGGCTTCGTCATCGCGCTCGACGCGCCGACCGGCAAAGGAAATCTGGGTGGTCAAGCACGCCTACCCGGAGCATGGCGAGACCATCACCGGTCCGACGCTGATCGCCGAGAATCTCGTGATCGCCGGCTTCGGCGGCGACGAGTTCGCCGCCCGCGGCCGTCTCGACGGCTACGATATCGAGACCGGCAAGGTGGTCTGGACCTGCCACTCGACCGGTTCCGACAAGGACGTGTGCCTCACGCCCGATACCAACAAGGCCAACCCGCACTACGGCACGGCCGGCACGGACATCGGCATCACGTCCTATCCGACGACCCGACGAGTGGAAGATCGGCGGCGGCTCAGCTCTGGGCCTGGGGCAGCTATGATCCCGAGCTCAAGCTGATCTACTGGCTCGACCGGCAACCCTGGTCACTGGAGCCCGGCCTTCGCTGCGGCGACAAGACCCACGACGAAGTGCAACGACGGGCAAGTACGACAACAAATGGTCGATGACCATCTTCGCCCGCAAGGTCGATACCGGCGAGGTCGTCTGGGCCTATCAGATGACGCCCTTCGATCAGTGGGACTATGACGGCGTCAACGAGAACATCCTCACCGACATGGACATCGACGGCAAGAAGGTCAAAGCGCTGACGCACTTCGACCGCAACGGCTTCGCCTATGTTCTCGATCGCGCGGACGGCACGCTGCTGCGCGCCAACAAGTTCGTGACCGTCGACTGGGCCGAGAAGGTCGATCTCAAGACCGGCCGTCCGGTCAAGGTGAAGGAGCATTCGCCCTTCGACATCGGGCGCAACACGCCGGCTTGCCCGTCGGCCATGGGCGGCAAGGACCAGCAGCCTTGCGCTGTCGATCCCAAGGAGCCGAACATCTTCTACTGCCCGACCAACAATTGGTGCATGGAAGACGAGCCGCAGGAGCGCACGCACACGCAGCAGGGCACGGTCTACGTGTTCGCCAACGTGTACATGTATCCTGAGAAGCCCGGCATCACCGGCAAGTTCAAGAAGTTCGACGTGCTGACCGGTGAGACCGTGTGGGAGATCCCGGATCCGTATCCGAACTGGGGCGGCGCCATGGTCACCGACGGCGGGCTCGTGTTCTACGGCAGCCTCAACGGCGACTTCCGCGCCGTCGACCGCAACATCGGCAAGATGCTTTGGCAGCGCAAGCTCGGCGTCGGGCATCATCGGCAACCCGATCACCTACAAGATCGGCGGCAAGCAATATGTGTCGGTCTTCTCAGGGTATCGGCGGCTGGATCGGACTTCCCGGTCACCGCCGGCCTCGACCTGAACGACAAGTTCGGTGCGATCGGTGCGACCGCCATGGCGAAAGCCTCCGGGCTCAATCTGATCCCGCAGTCCGGCCTGCTGACCACGTTCCGTGTCTACGAGTAAGCAAGGCTAGAAGAATCGAAACGCCCGGCGTCGCGAGATGCCGGGCGTTTGGCGTTGCGGACGCTGAGCCCGGCGAACTCTTGCTCGGTCATTCAGGTTGGGGTAAATGCGCAAATATGGAATGTTATAACGTATTTTTCGCCGCAAGCCGTGGGCTGATCGCGTCCCTTTTGTTCGGCTTCGCGCTTGCGTCTCCAGCAGCCGCACAAGCTCCTGCGGATGATCTGCGGGCCTCAACCAAGAACAAGACGTTCGACGAGATGACGGCCGCCGAGCACACGGCGGCACGCCAGTATGCGCGAACCGCGAAGCTGAAAAAGCTTCGCGTGTGCGCCGACCCTGGCAACATGCCCCAATCCAACAACAAGCAAGAGGGCTATCAGAACAGAATCGCAAAGCTCTTGGCCGAGGATCTCGGCGGCGCGGCGGAATTCTTCTGGCGTCCCTATCACGAGCGGGGTCTCACGCGCGAGACGTTCCAGAACGACGAATGCGATGTCCTCATGGACATGCCATTTGCCCTGCAGGCGCTTCTCACGACGGAGCCCGTCTACCGGACCACCTATGTCTTTGCCTATCGCGGCGACCGCAACATCGTGATCGAAAGCTTCGACGATCCCGTCCTAGATAAGCTCAAGGTCGGCGTTTTTCAGCACTCGGGCCTGCGCGAAGCCCTCGAGCGGCGCGGCCACAAGAATTCTCCAGCTCCACATCATCGCCTACGACACGGATCTGCGGCCCGAGGCTCAGCCCTGGCAGCAAGTGCAGCAGGTCATCGATGGCGAGCTTGACGTGGCCGGCGTGTGGGGTCCGTTCGCGGGATGGCTGCAGAAGATGAAGGGTGCGCCCATCGTCATTCAGCCCGTCAACCTCATGGACGATCAGGTTCCACTCGAGTTCGATCTCGCGATCGGCATGCAGCCCAATCAGGTGGTCCTGAAATACATGCTGGATTGGGCCATCTCGCGGAAGAAGGACCAAGTTGGGCCTATTCTCAGAGAATACGGCGTGCCGCTGCTTGCGTGCAGCAAGTGCGCCGTCGACGGCGAATTGCCGTCCCACGGCTCCTACTACGCACGCTTGAGGGAGGTATCGCAGGACCGCTTTCTGAAGCAGGCGGCGCCCATCAAGGCCACCGAAAAAGCGTCTCCCGACCAGGTCGTGACGCAAGCGCGTGTCGAGCAGTGGTTGACGGAGGGGGCCGATCTCACCCAGGAGCTTGCCAACGCCGTGGTGGGCAACGATGCGGAGCGCGTGAAATTTCTGCTCTCGAAGGGCGCCGACGTGAATGCGCGCGACGTGCAAGGGTACTCACCGCTCCACACGGCCGCGCGCAACCGCAATTCCACGCTCGTTGCGCTGCTCGCAGAGGCTGGCGCCGACGTGAATGCCCGCGACAGCGACGGTTTCACAGTCCTTTTGCACGCCATCAACCGGAACCACGTACCAACGATCGAGATGCTGGCCAGGAAGGGAGCGGACCTGGAGCTCGGTACGACTGGCGGAATTGCTCCGCTCACCTGGGCCATCGGTGACGGCAAGTACTTTGCCGCGAAGGCCCTGATCGACTCTCGGTGCCAAGGTCAATAGCGCTTCGGGTCCTGAAGGCGTCACGCCGCTCATGTCCACGGCGACCCAACTTACGGCGCAGACGCGTGTGGGACATATCTCGCAGGGGCCGGCGCCGATCGAACTAGCAAAGCTCCTCATCGAGAAGGGCGCAGACGTCAACGCGAAATCGAAGGACGGCGTGACCGCGATCATGGTCGCCGCCGGGCATAACAACGCCCCGATCGTCGGCCTGCTCGCGAGCTCCGGTGCCGACTTGACCTTGAAATCGGCGGCGGGCCTAACGGCGCTCGAGATCGCGGAGGCGGCCAGGAACGAGTCCGCCATCGGTGCCTTGAAGCTCGTCGCACGGCCGACGGCAGGCCAGGGTACGAAGCCCGCAACCGGCACGGTGCACAACTGATGGTGCCGGCCGGCCCCTTGAACAGCACATAGGTCGCTTGCGTGAAAATCCCGAACTTATCTGGAACTGCACTCTCGGTGCTCCTCGTCCTCGCTGCATTGCCGGCCCATGCAGCGACGATTTTTGTGTCGAACGAGAAGGAGAACACGGTCTCTGTGCTCGATAGCCACAGCCTCAAGATCATCAAGACGATCAAGACCGGCATGCGCCCGCGCGGTATAGTGATCACGCCGGACTTCAAAGAGGTGCTGGTCTGCATCGGCGACGACAACCGCCTCGACGTCATCGATACCGAGACGCTCGAGGTGTCGCGCACGCTCAATTCGGGCCCCGATCCGGAGTTGCTCGACGTCTCTCCCGACGGCAAGCGCATCTACATCGCCAACGAGGACGAGGGCTACGTCACGATCATGGAGCGCGCCGACGGCCGCGTGCTTGCGGAGGTCGCCATCGGCGTCGAGCCGGAAGGCATGGCAGTGTCGCCAGACAACAAGTTCACGGTCGCGACATCCGAACAGACGAGCATGGCGCATATCATCGACAACGCCACGTTCGAGGTGCGGTCCAATATTCTCGTCGATACGAGGCCGCGCGAGGCGCAGTTCACGCGCGACGGGAAGCACGTGTGGGTTTCGGCCGAGATCGGCGGAACAGTTTCTGTTATTGATGCCCAGACGTATGAGGTCGTGAAAAAGTTCGGCTTCTCGATCCCCGGCGTCAATCCGGAGCTGATCCAGCCCGTGGGCATGGACATGTCGAAGGACGGCAAGCTTGCCTTCGTGGCGCTCAGTCACGCCAACCGGGTCGCCGTGGTCGACACGGCAACCTACGAAATTAAGGATTACATCCTGGTCGGCCAGCGCCCCTGGCATATGGCGCTCCACCCGGACGGATCCTTGCTTTATGTTACCAACGGTCTCACGAATGACATGACCGTGGTCGATGTCGCGACGCTCAAGCCGCTGCGCTCGGTTCCTGTCGGCCGTCTGCCGTGGGGCGTGGCCGTCAAACCCTAGGAGCATGGCGGCGCTCTGTGTTTTGGTTCAATCGACCGTAAGGGCTCCCGGAGCCAGAAAAGGTCTGAAGTCATGAAGATCCTGGTCGTCGACGATCATGCCGTGGTCCGCGAGGGTATTCGCCGCCTGCTGGCGACCATCTCGGGCGCGGAGATCCACGAGGCGGGCAATTCGCAGGAGGCGCTCGCACTCTGCCGATCGCTTGTTCCCGACGTCGTCGTCCTCGACATCAACCTCGACGGATCGAGCGGACTTGAGCTTCTGCGGCGGCTCAAGAGCGAGGAGTTTCCGGCGCGCATCGTCATGTTCACGATGCACTCGGAGCCGAGCTATGCCATGCGTGCACTCAAGGCTGGCGCCGCGGGCTATGTGAGCAAGAGCGCGGATGCCGATGAGCTGGTCACCGCGGTCAAGAGGATCGCGGCCGGCGACCGGTATCTCGACCGCTTGATGGCTAGCGATCTTGTATTCAGCTCGGCTGTTACCGAGGACCCCTTGCACAAGCTCTCGAACCGCGAGGTGGAGATCCTGCGTCTGCTGGGGGAGGGGAAGAGTTTCGCAGAGATCGCGAGTACGTTCGGCATCGCCTACAAGACGGTTGCGAACTCGTGCAGCCGCCTCAAGGAGAAGCTCGGCGTCGAGCGGACGGCCGATCTCATCAGGCTCTCGGTCGAGCGGCGGATCAAGTAGCAAGCGCCCGGCACTCAAACCTGCGTGGGCACTCCTCAGAAGCCTCCTGGGTTATCCAGTCCCAGGAGGCTCAACCGGAGCCGCGAGAGGTTATCCTCCGCTGGGTCTTTCGTCAGAGCTGCGTCTTTCTGTTCACTGAGTTCGGACTGCTTGCTCCACGTCCGATTCAAGGCGATCGGCAAAATATGCAACGATAACAACAAACAATTTTTCCCATCGCTTCATGGCAGCACCCGTGGAAATTCCTGGCGCTGGTTCGCACGGTAGGCCCGCCCCTACTCTCCCGGCAACCAATTAATCAGCAGGCACGCATATTTCGCACGTATTTTTCTATTTCGCACGTATTTTTCCTGCAGCCTGTTCAGTGGGTTGCTCCCGTCTTTTTAAGCTCTAGCTGAAGATAAGTGTTCGATGCCGAGGCTTCTGTTCGCTGCACGCGTTGGCGGCCACGACAGGTTTCAATTCGACAAGCGCTCGCGCGTGAGGTCCTTGGCCAGCTCGACGGCGGGCTGGTCGAACGGATCGATGCCGAGGAGGCGGCCCGCAAGGATGGTCTCGATCATGAAGTGCATGAGGAGGGCGCCGATCGTGCGCTCGTCGAGGCGATCGATATCGATGGTGCGCACCGGACGGCCCGCGCGCCCCAGAGCCTCGGCGATGGCATGCGCCTGCGCGTCGACAACATCGCCAACGCTCTTGCCGGCGAGGAAGGCGGCGCCGGCGGCTTTCGCCATCTCCTTATCGACAACGGGGCCGCTGCCCGCCGTCCTGGCGCGTATGACCGTCAGGTAAAACTCAGGCGGCCCGTCCATGAAGAGCTGCAACTGGCTGTGCTGGTCAACCGGGCCGATGGCAGGGATCGGCGCGGTGCCTTCGCCGCCCTTGCCGAGGCTTTCCGCCCAGAGCTGCACGAACCAGTCTGCGAAGCGCGCAAGGCGGTCCGCGTAGGGCATCATGACAACGGTGCGAACACCCTTATCCTTAGCGAGAGCGACAGCAGTCGCGGCGCCGACAGCCGGGGCGAAGTCGCGCGGGTGCTGTGCGGCGCGCATGGCGTCGACGACCTCGCGCGCGCCGGCCCTGATCTTCTTGGCGTCGAGACCGCGGGCAATCGCCGGCAACAGACCGACGTTGGTGAGGCACGAGAAGCGGCCGCCTATCCCCGTGTGATGGTCGAGCATCGGAACATCCAAGCTCGAAAGAAGCGCGCGCAGACCGTTCGCCTTGCCGGGCTTGGCGGGCTCCGTGACGCCGAGGAAAAGCTCGGGGATCTTGGCTTCGAGGCCGGCGTTCCTGACCGCGGTGATCGCCGTGATGGTCTGCACGAGCGTCTCGGTGGTGCAGCCTGATTTCGAGATCGCGATGAAGCGCGTGTTGGCGAGATCGAGCCCCTGTCAAGGCACCTTGGAGGGTCCCTGCGTCGAGGTTGTCGAAGAAGCGGGTGCGCGGCCGGGAACGATCGTAGACGCTGGCGCCGCCAGAGATGTTCCAGCCCGCTATCTGAGCGAGGGTCTGGCCGCCGAGACCCGATCCCCCGGTGCCGAAGAAGACGATCAGCGTGGGCCCCCTTGGAAAGGCGATCGAGGGCGGCGGCTGCCTCATCGACGTCAGCCGTTTCATCGGGGACGTTGAGGACCGGGAGCGCGCCCGTGCGGTAGTCGTCGGCGAGCCCGGCGAGAGCGGGGGCGAGCTTCGCCAGCCAGCGCTCGAGGACGGCCGATTCGAGCCCGCTTGCGCCAAGCATGCCGGAGAGGCAGCCGGCGATATCCTGGCGGTAGGCACCGTGATCCACGCGAGCGGTCTGAGCGGCGGGATGGTCGCGATCTGGCGTCGGCATGCACTCCCCGTCAGAGGCTTGGATTGATTTCTGGGTTTCGCTCCCGGGAGGCGTAGACCGGTTTCCGCTCAAAATGAAGCGGAAACCGGCGATAAAGGCCGGGCCTGATCCAGATCTGGGGATGCTGGGAACTAGCCCTTGGTGGCGGCAGCAGCCGGCGCGACAGGCGGTTTGCCGACAATTGTCACGATGAGATCGTCGTTCTCGAGAAGCCGCTTCGCCACGCGCTTGGCATCATCGAGCGTGATCGCGGCGATGAGGCTATTGCGCTTTTCGACATAGTCAGGGCTGAAGTCGTCCTCGAAGAGGCCGAGGAGCTGGCTCGCGATCTTGGCGTTGGTGTCGAAGCGCAGCCCGTAAGAGCCGATCAGGTACTTCTTGGCGTTCTCGAACTCGTCCGGCGTCGGGCCCTCTTCGGCGATGTGCTTCAGCTCGGAGCGGATGACGTCGAGCGATTTGCCCATGGCGTCGGTCTTGGTTGCTACGCCGCCGGTCAGGATCGAAGCGTGTCGGAAGGGCTGGATGAAGCTGTAGACCGAGTAGGCGAGCCCGCGCTTCTCGCGCACCTCCTCCATGAGCCGCGAGGCGAACCCGCCGCCGCCGATGAGCTGGTTCAGCACGAAGGCGGTCATGAAGTCCGGGTCCTTGCGTGCCATCGCGCCGACGCCGAACATGGCAACCGACTGCGGTACGTTCATGTCGATGCGCTTCTCCTTGCCGCCGGCGACCGGCTTGGTCAGGGAAACCGGCAGGAGATCGGCCTTCTCGGGAAGGTCGCCGAAGACGTCGTCGAGTAGCTTGCCGAGTTCCTCCGCCGTGATGTCGCCGACAGCCACGACCTTGAGATTGTCCTTGGCGAAGATGCGCTTGCGATAGGCCTCGAGATCATCGCGCGTGATAGCGGCGACTGTGGCTTCGGTGCCCTGCGAGGGGCGGCCATAGGAATGTCCTTCGAAGGCGACCGCGAACCATTCCTGCGCGGCGACCTTCTCGGGATCGCGCTCGGCGTAGACGAGGTTGGCGACGAGCTGCTGGCGGATGCGCTCGACCGCGTCCTGATCGAAGCGCGGCTTGGTGATGGCGAGCTTCAGAAGCTCGACCGCCTTGTCGCGGTTCTGGGTCAGCGTTTCGAAGTTGCCGTAGAAGGCATCGCGGCTGTCCTCGTAGCTCATGCGCATGGCGATCTCTTCCATGCGCTCCTGGTAAGTGCTGGAGGTGATATCGCCGGCGCCTTCGTCGAGCATGGCGGTGAGAAATTGGCGACGCCGTCCTTGCCGGCGGGGTCCTGCGAATTGCCGCCCTCGAAGGCGAACTTCATCGCCATCAGCGGATTGGCGTGCTCCTCGACGAGCCAGGCCTCGATGCCGCCGGGGCTTTTCATGGTTTGGATTTTCATGGCGTGAGCGGGCCCGATGGGTGGGAACGACGAGGGCAAGGACGAGCACGAGCAAGCGGAGAGATGCGACGTCGAGTCCCGGCCGAGCGCACGACTCGTGCCGGTCGAGATCGTGATCTTAGCGTGAGCATGTCCTAGATCAAGACTACGACGCGGCTCTTGGGCGGCTGGCTGCTCGGCGCGTTGATGCGCCTGTCGTCGGCGGAGCGGGAAGAAGATTGCCGGTCACCGAGCGGCGCGGGTCGAGGTAGGTCGCGGCGACGCGCTTGATGTCGTCGAGCGTCACCTTGGAGATGGCGTCCGGCCAGCCTTCGATCTGCTGCAACCGTGCGGCCGATGGCGAGGCCCCAGCCGTAGCGGCGGGCGAGCGAGGCCTGGTTGTCGTTGTCGTAGATGTACTCGGCGACGTAGCTCGACTTGGCGCGCTCGAGCTCGGCGGCGGTGACGCCGTTGTCGCGCACGTCGGCGAGTACGCGTGTCGATCGCCGGCCTCGATCTTGTCGAGGCTGACGCCGTGGGTCGGCGATGGCGTAGAGGCCGAGGGTGCCGCCGTCGAGCCCGGAGCCCGGAATAGCTGCCGCCGGCCGACGAGGCGAGCTTCTCGTCGACGACGAGGCGCTTGTAGAGGCGGCTGGTGGCGCCGTCGGCGGCGATCTTCATCAGGAGATCGAGCGCTTCGGCCTCGCCGGGCTTCGCGGTCGTGTAGCTCGGCACGACGTAGTCGCGATGGAAGGAGGCGTTGCCGGCGCGCGGGTCCTTGTACTCGACGCGGCGCGCGGCGCGCGGCGGCGGATCCTGCGGGCGCTCGCGCACGGCGGGCACGGCCGGGATTGGCGGGAATCTGGCCGTAGGTGTCCTCGGCGAGCTTTTGAACCTCGTCCGGCGTCACGTCGCCGGCGACGACGAGGATGGCGTTGTTCGGGCGCGTAGTAGTGCTTGTAGAAGCTCATCGCGTCCTCGCGGCGACAGCTTCGCCATCTCGTGCTCCCAGCCGATGACGGGGATGCCGTAGGGATGCGAATAGATACAGCGCCGCGTTCATCTGCTCGTCCATGATGGCGGCCGGGTTGTTCTCGATGCGCGAGCGGCGCTCCTCGAGGATGACGTCGCGCTCGGTCAGAACCTCCTTCTCGGTGAGGCGCAGATTGACCATGCGGTCGGCTTCCATGTCCATGACGGTCGGCGAGACGCTCCTTGGAGATGCGCTGGAAATAGCTCGTGACGTCGTGGCCGGTGAAGGCGTTGTCCTGGCCGCCGAGCCTGGCGACGATCTTCGAGAACTCGCCGAGCGGAATCTTGTCCGTCGACTTGAACATCAAGTGCTCGAGGAAGTGCGCAATGCCGGAGACGCCCTTCGGCTCGTCGGCGGCGCCGACCTTGTACCAGACCATGTGCGTCACGACGGGTGCGCGGTGGTCCTCGATGACGACGACCTGCAGGCCGTTGGCGAGCTTGAACTCGGTCGTGCGCGGGGCGGCATGTGCTTGGAATGACGGCGTTGTGGCGAGCATCATGAGGCAGAGGCCCTTCATCAGACGGCTGGGCGCGCGAAAGTATCTTGTCATCAGCTCCTCGATCAGGTCGATCGTGGGGAAAAGCACGCCCAGACGCCGAACCGGGACGAACTTTCAGGGTTGGCCAACTGTTCGCGCGGCGCGGAAAATTCGAACAGCCAGTGGACCCATGATCTCGGCATTCACCATGGCCTTGTCAAATGACATCCCGTTCATCTCGCCGCCTCAAGGCCTTATCGGATGCTCGTCGGCCCCGGAAACATGGCCGCCCGAGGCCTGGAGGGAGTGCCCGGGGCACAGCGATCATTTACCAGGCTAGCGCTCGCGGCAGCGCCGGTGGAGGGGTATCGTCCTTGTCTCCACGAATTTCAACGTGTTAGCGGACTTTCGCTGCCGCTGCTCCCACGCACAGCGCACCCTGTGAAATGCTCCGTGGCGTGATGGCGTGGTCGCTTGTGCCGCGATCGCGTGTGAGCATAAGGACGCCGTCGGGAGCACCATCGCGGATACAGAAGTCGGGGACGGCGCTTAGACCGGGCGCACTTTGGAAATCTGCACACGACCGAGTTGGGTCATCTGCAGACCGTGCGCCACAGCAAGAAAGCTCATTGCAGCTATTTGCGATAGCTACTGTGATACTTGCGCGGAATTTCGCCAGAATCGGCCAGCGCATCGAGGCAGCGGCTCGAAAGACCACCGCCATTGGAGCGCATGCATGCCCTGAGTTGAGGGCTATCAAGCTTGTAGGACGGGCAGAACTTGTAGAAATCGGCCTTGCAGGCGGATTTCACACGCGAACTGTAGGCGTTCGCGTCACCGGCCGCTGTCAGCACCCCGGAACCGACTGCAAGTAGCCACAACTAACTTAAGCCAATCCATAATCAGTCTCCACTGCATGTCTGGAACCGTTTGTTGCTCCCGCAGGGCAGCGTTCGCCATCATATCGCCCAGGCATGCCGCATGCACAGTGCCTCCGCAATTAACGCTGTCCGTTAACTTTCACCGCGCGGTGATTCCACGATACCACGGGAACCCCAATGGACAGAACGAGTTGATCCGATCGTCCTCGCTCGGTGCAGCGTCGACGTGGAATTGAATGGCTTTTTTCTGCGGGGAGATTGCGGGTCATCCGGCGAGCGCCGGCGAGAGCGCTCTTGCTATTGCCCGACCACGGTGGCAGCTTTGCCCTGCGCTGCCTGGATATCAGCGTAACTAGCTGGGAGGACTAGCGAATATGTGGATGAAGATTAGTGCACGTCCCTCGGCAGCATGCCTATCCGCAGCCGCAGCGTTTTGCGCTTTCGCCGTTTCGATCTCCTCCGCGCAAGCTTCGAGCGAGCGGGTCAAGAGTGCGTGCAGAGACGACTATTTCCGCCACTGCAGCGCGCACGCGGTGGACAGCCCGTCCCTTCGTCAATGCATGCGTAATGTGGGCGAAGGACTTTCCAATCCGTGCCTCGCGGCCCTCGCACTCGATGGCGAGATCACGAAGGAAGACATTCAGCGCTACCAATCGCGCGCGGAAAACGGAAGCAAAGCGGCGAGCGACCAGGTTGCACCTAAGAAGGGCTGCGAGTCGCCGGCAAGGCTGCCAACGGAGGCAAGGCCGTCACCGCCAGCAAGACGACCAAGGTCGCGAGCGTCGGCAAGACTGCCAACGGAGGCAAGGCCGTCACCGCCAGCAAGGCGACCAAGGTCGCCAGCGTCGGCAAGACTGCCAACGGAGGCAAGGCCGTCACCACCAGCAAGACGACCAAGGTCGCCAGCGCCGGCAAGACTGCAACCGAAGACCAAGGCGCCAGCGTCGGCAAGACCGCCAACGGAGGCAAGGCCGTCACCGCCAGCAAGACGACCAAGGTCGCCAGCGCCGGCAAGACTGCCAACGGCGGCAAGGCCGTCACCACCAGCAAGGCGACCAAGGTCGCCAGCGTCGGCAAGACTGCCAACGGCGGCAAGGCCGTCACCACCAGCAAGGGGACCAAGGTCGCGAGCGCCGGCAAGACTGCCAACGGAGGCAAGGCCGTCACCACCAGCAAGGCGACCAAGATCGCCAGCACCGGCAGGACTGCGAAGCGGGGCAAAGCCAGCAATGCTCCGGAGGCCGGTGACGCCAGCCAGGCTAAGAAGCCCTAGGCACCTCTAGAGAGCATTCTTCGTACCAGATACGCGAGGGGACATCAGTCTCGTCGGTGGCGGATACGAGTCGTCGCTAACGTTAGAACGCGCGGTCGGCTATACCCCAGAGAGCGGAAGTCGTATTCGCCATCTCAGCGGCTCGGGGCGAAAACGTGTGAAGGGGAGTGGGAGCGGAAAACCGTCTCGACGCAGGCTGACGCCTATTCCTCGGAGTTGTTCCACTTCTTGATGGCCGTCAAAACAGACCCTCGGCAGGGCCCGAGCGGACCCGTGGCCAGATCGGCAGCCGTCTCGTCGCCATGTGCTTTGGCGTCCTCGTAATTCTTTTTGCAGTATTCAGCCTGCTGACGCTCGAGATCGGCCTGCGTGGTCTTGGCCTTCTTGTCCGGATCGTCGAGAGAGGCAACGTCATTTGCGACGGTTTCCGGCGGCGCTCCCGGCTCGGGAATCCGATCGAGCGTCGGCGGGACGACGAGGGGCGCGCGCTGCGCCATCTTGGGCTCGGCAGACTTCACCTTGTTGCCGCCCAGGCCGACGGCATTGAAGAGACCGCCGTTGAACTCAACGTCGTCCATCGCGCAGCCGCCGGCGAACACCAGCAGCGGCAGGACGCTCAGGATGAGGATGCCCTTCTTGGCGCGGCACACGTCCATGGCTCGAACTCCCCCGTCGCCGCTCTTTTTACCCTTGTCGATCGCGCCGCCGCGGCCAGATTATGGCTTCAACTACAAAGGGTTTGCGGCGTCTTTGCGACTCCCTAGCACGAAATCATACAAGAGACCTACGACCCCGGCAACAATAGCCACATCGGCGATGTTGAACACGTACCAGTAGAACCCGAAGGCGTGGAGGGAAAAGAAGTCCGCAACGCCGCCGATCAGGACGCGATCGATGCCGTTGCCGATGGCGCCGCCGATGATCAGGCCCACCGACAGGGCCATGAGCCGGCCGGTGCCCGCACGCGCGAGCCACACCCATAGCGCGCAGGCGGCGAGGCCCGCAAAGCCTGCCAGGGCGAGCTGCCAAGTGTAGCTAGACTGGTCGAAGAGGGAGTAGCTGATCCCGGTATTCTTCACGAATACGAGGTCGAAGAACGGCAGGACCTCAACGCGGCCCTTCTCGACTATGCCGTAGACGGCGAGCATCCACCACTTGTGAGCTTGGTCGAGGACGAGGGTGAGAGCGGCCGTGTAGAGCCCAAGCCTGGAGAATGGCCCCCAGAGCCATGAGACGGCGGTCGTCGCGGAGCGAGGCTGCGTGGTCATCGCGACCGTCTACGGGGGATTGGGGAAAGGAGCAAGCAGGGGCGGGGTGCGATGTACCGTGGAAGCTGAGTGCCGACGCGAGCCGGGATGGGCCAGATAGCTGACTAGTGGCCGTGACCGCCTCGGTCCTGCGCCATCGATGGACCACCTGTCCCCCATTTAGGGGACTGTTGCCCTCAGTCCAGCGGCGTAGTGTTCACAGCTGCGAGGCTCCGAAACTTGATCGCGTCCGGAGCTGTGACGCACGGTCTCTCGCCACGGAGAGCGCGTCATGAAGACGACCGCACTGGCCTTGTCCTCCATCGTGACCCTGACAGTCCTCGCCGACGCTCCAGCAAGTGCCCAGCAAATCACCGGTACGCCAGGTGCCCCCGGCGCCACCACCACGTTCGACGGCAAGCAACTTCCGCCGCCCGATCCGAAGTTCGGCGGGGTGATCAAGGAGAAGGCGTCTGAGTCGACGCCCTGGTGGCCGCCGCGTGTCGTGCCGCCGAAGGGCGCGCCCAACGTGTTGCTGATCATGACGGACGATGCCGGCTTCGGCGCGCCGGGCACGTTCGGCGGCGTCGTTCCCACTCCGGCGCTCGATCGCATTGCCGCGAACGGACTGCGCTTTACGAACTTTCACTCCACCTCGCTGTGCTCTCCGACGCGAGCGGCGTTGATTACGGGGCGCAACCACCACGTGGCCGGCTTCGGCGTGGTGGGCGAAGCCGCGACTGGATTTCCGGGATACAACTCGGTCATCCGTAAAGAGACCGGCACCATCGGCACCATACTGAGAAACAACGGCTACGCGACCTCGTGATTCGGCAAGAACCACAACACGCCCTTCTATCAGGCGACCCAGGCGGGCCCCTTCGACCAGTGGCCGAACGGCATGGGCTTCGAATACTTCTATGGCTTCGTCGGCGGCGACACCAGCCAGTGGCAGCCGAACCTGTTCCGCAATACGACCGCTGTCTACCCGTTCCAGGGAGATCCAAGCTGGAACCTGACGACGGCCATGGCCGACGACGCCATCCAGTACATGAAGGAGCTGAAGGAGGTCGCGCCGCAGAAGCCGTTCTTGGTCTACTACGTGCCGGGCGGCACACACGCGCCGCATCATCCGACGCCGGAGTGGATCAAGAAGATCAGCGACATGCACTTGTTCGACGACGGCTGGAACAAGCTGCGCGAGACCATCTTTGCCAACCAGAAGCGGCTCGGCATCATGCCCGAGAACGCCAAACTGACACCTTGGCCGAAGGAGTTGCCGGAGTGGGAGAAACTCTAAGCCTCGAGCAGAAGAAGCTCTTCATCAAGCAGGCCGACGTCTACGGCGCGTACCTTGCGTACACCGATCATGAGATCGGCCGGGTCATCCAGGCTGTCGAAGATATGGCCGATCTCGATAACACCTTGATCATCTACATCAGCGGCGACAACGGCGCGAGCGCGGAAGGGATGCTCGACGGCACGCCGAACGAGTTCACGTTCTTCAATGGCGTGCAAGTGCCCGTCAAGGATCAGTATCTCTGGTACCCGTTCTGGGGATCGCAACGGACGTTCCCACACTTCGCGGCAGGCTGGGCGTGGGCGATGGACACGCCGTTTAAGTGGGTAAAGCAGGTGCCGTCGCACTTTGGCGGCACGGCCCAGGGCGTGGCCATGTCGTGGCCAGGCCACATCAATGACGTGGGCGGCATCCGCCGCCAGTTTCATCATGTGATCGACATCGTGCCGACCCTACTCGAAGTGACCGGCATCCCGGCGCCGGATACGATCAATGGCATCAAGCAGCGCCCCATCGAAGGCGTGAGCATGATGTACACGTGGGACAAGGCGAACGCCAACGCGCCGACGCGGCACACCACGCAATACTTCGAGATGCTCGGCAATCGCGCCATCTATAACGACGGGTGGGTGGCGGCGACGACGCCGGCCAATCTCCCGTGGGCGGCGAGCACCGCCACGCCGCCGGACGTGATCACCGGGTACAAATGGGAGCTCTACAACGTCATGGAGGATCCCACGCAGTTCAACGACCTTGCCGCCGCGATGCCGGACAAGCTCAAGCAGTTGCAGGACCTCTTCTATTCCGAGGCGGCGAAATACGACGTGCTGCCGCTCGACAACTCGACGCTGGCGCGCTTCATCACACCGCGCCCGAGCCTGACGGCAGGACGGACGGCCTTCACCTACAAGGGAGGGCTGGCCGGCGTACCCCAGAGCGGGGCTCCGAACATCCTCAACAAGTCCTACACCATCACCGCCGAGGTCGAGATCCCCGAGGGCGGCGCGGAAGGCATGATCGTCACCCAAGGAGGGCGCTTCGGCGGCTACGGCCTATTTCTGAGCAAAGGCGATTTTGGCTTTGGTCGAGGCAAGTTGGTGTTCCTTTACAATTTGCTCGACCTCAAGCGCACCATGTGGGAGGGGCCGGAGCTGGAGCCCGGCAAGCACACTATCGTCTTCGATTACAAGTTGGACGGTTCGGGATTGGGCAAGGGCGGCACGGGCGTGCTGTCGGTGGACGGCAAGGAAGTGGCCAGGAATTCACTGGAGCACGGCACCCCGATCACGTTTCCGGAAGACGAAGACTTCGACGTCGGCCAGGATACCCGCACCGGAGTCGCTTTATTGGAATATCGCTACGACACGCCCTTCAAGTTCACCGGCAAGATCGACAAGCTGACGTTCAATCTCAAGCCGGAGCAGGAAACGAAGGCAAATCCCTAGCAGCTCCGGAAAGCGACAACCGGTTCGGTCGGCCTAGTGACGAGGGATTACTGGCGCGATGAAGAAAGCGCTGATTTTCGCCGCTATCGCCGAAGCAGCTACTGGACTGGCGCTGCTGATTGCTCCGTCGCTGGTGGGGCAGTTGCTGCTCGGTGAGGAACTGACCGGCATTGCGGTGACCCTAGCGCGTGTGACCGGCATCGCGCTGATTGGCCTAGGGGTAGCTTGCTGGCCGGGCCCGCCGTTGCTCGGCATGTTGATCTACAGCGCAGTCGTCGCGCTTTATCTAGCCAATATCGGCGTCGCAACCGGTTCGACCGGTGTCTTCCTCTGGCCGGCGGTTGTCGTGCACGCAATCCTGGCGGCGCTTCTAGCGCGGGCCGGGAGGGGGCCATGAGCGGACCATTGAGCAGCTGCTTCTGTGCCTTCCTCTCAAACCTCTTTGGTAATAGGCAAACGCTTGGCGCACGAAGTCATCGCGATCGCGACAGGGCGCGATAACGATTAGGTGCACAGCCATACCTTTTTTTGAACGCTTTACTGAAAGTTAAATCGTCATTGAAACCCCACCGATCCGCCAAGACGAATACGGACGTTCGGTGGAGGTGCAATGAAAGCAAATCCGCGCGGATATGCTCAAGGCGTCTGGCTGTGACGTATGAACCGAATGTCGTTCCACACTGGGCGAATAGTTTGTGAACATATCGAGTGGAAATATTAAAGTGCTTCGCAGCTGATGACGCAGATAGTTTGGGGTCAGTTAGATTGCCATTTGCAAAGGTCAAAATTTTCTCCAGCAATGGATTGTCGGTATTTAATAGATGAGAATTCCTCAGCAGGCGTTTCGGCATAACTTGCGGCCAATGGGAGTAGTGCTATGCATGCGTCGAAGACGGCGCCTAGTTCGGATTTTGAGGAAGCCGCCAAGTTAGCGGCGATGAATTGGAGGCAATGCACAAGAGGTTTGAATATGCGGCCCTGCGGGACAAGAAGATTTTGACAAAGTGTGTCTCCACCAGCGAAGGTGGCTAAATTACTTTTGGGGACAAGAAAGCATAGGGCGTCCTGATAGCTGCTTTCACCGTGTCGATAGACAGTAGGTAAAGAGCCATCGAAAATCAAAAGATCGCCTGCGGTTGCCACACAGCTATGACCGCCCTGGTGAACGCTGGCTTCTCCAGCCAATAGATAGTTCACGTAGATGCAATCGACGGACGACGTCGCAATATCTGCTTGAGTTCTCGTGGAAACTAGGGGCGCAGTTCGAATGCGGGCAATAACGCCATTTTCAACTTTCAAGACCTCGAAACGAGCCTGGAACGTATCATCAGATTGCAATTTGGTAGACCACTGCAGTAATGCGTCGCATAGCTGAGCGCGAAATACAGTCAAGGCATCATTGGGCGAGAGGTAGTGCGTGTCCCATATCTCGATTTGGGAATCACAGTTAGGGGGGTATTGGTCGTTTGCCATGTAGGTCCCGCGCGCGTTTCCATGCGCTAATACGGGAGGCGCGGGAGGGAACTACAATGATCCTGCGCATTCGGGCACGATCCTGCTCGAGCGCCGAAAATTTCGATGTGGCCCTGTAAAGGATGCCGATGCAAAGGCGCCCGCGCGAGTGGGCGTCTGAGGCGACAAGCACCCATCGTCTGAGCCGCCTGAAGCGGCCGAGCTAGAAGCCCGTCTTGTACTGCTTGGGGGTGACGCCGGCGAACTGGCGGAAGACCTTCGCGAAGTGGCTCTGGCTCGAGAAACCAAATGCCATCGCGACTTGGCTCGCGGACAGCTTTGTGCTTGCGAGCATGTCCCTCCGCCCCTTCGACCCGTTCCTGCATGACAAATCGATAGGGCGTTACACCGAACGAAGCCTTGAACACCCGAGAGAAGTGCGAAGGACTCATCTGCACAAGTCCTGCAAGCGCTGTCACGGTGATATCGCTGGTCAAGTTTGCGCGGATGTAGTCAACGATATTTCGCATTTGAGTTGGCGATAGGCTGGTCGCGCAGCTCTCTACGGGCCGGGGCGTGGCATACGTTCCTGCCAGATACGCAAGCAAGGCAATGGAAATCGCCTCTCCATAGAGCCTGCCGGAGGGACATCCTTCTGTGACCTCTGCAAACATTGCAGACATCAATGCTGTGACTCGGTCATCTTTCGTAATCTGTGCGGAGCCCAATGACTTCTCGATGGCGAGAACATGATCGGGTGCGATGTCCTGCAATTTTGAATGATCCAGCTGCATCACCATCAACCGAAACGAGTTGCTCGACTCTGCGGATTGAATCTCCGCATCGCGACGCATGATGGACACAATTCCACGCCGGAAATGGTTCTTGTGCCAAATGCCCCGATGCTTCCACTGCAAAGAAGCTTGACCACCGATGGCGGACAACAGCGTCGTCTTGGGCCAGGAATGACTTGGTAAGAATTTGGCAGGGATGTTTGCGGCCTCGAAACGGTAACCGGACCACGGGTGGTCGGCACTGCTCAATTCGGGCGCGATGAAAAACGGCACGCGGCGCCCTTTCGTGATCATTTGAATGCGCGATGTACTCACGTTGACCTCGAACTTCCCGGCGCTTGGAGCGCGTGAGCTAGAAGCCGGCTTTGTACTGCTTGGGCGTGACGCCGGTGAACTGGCGGAAGACCTTCACGAAGTGGCTCTGGCTCGAGAAGCCGAACGCCATCGCGACTTGGCTCGCGGACAGCTTTGCTGCTTGCGAGCATGCCCTTCGCCCCTTCGATGCGTTCCTGCATGACGAATCGATAGGGCGTCACGCCGAACGAAGCCTTGAACACGCGAGCGAAGTGAGAGGGGCTCATCTGCACGAGTCCGGCGAGCTCCGTGACCGAGATGTTGCTGGCCAGGTTTGCCCGGACGTAGTCGACGATGCCCCGCTTCTGAGCCGGCGACAGGCCTGTTCTCGCCGATTGTCCGAGTGCCGGGGCGTGGCATACCTGCCCGCGAGATACGCGAGCAACGCAAGCGAGATCGATTCCGCCATAGAGCCTGCCGGAGGTGCATCCTTCTCTGACCTCCTCGCACATTGCCGACAACAGTGAGGCGAGCCGGTCATCGCGGGTCACCTGCGCGGAGTCCAGCGACTTGTCGATTGTGAGAACTTGATCGGGCGCGATGTGCTGCAGTTTGGAGTTATCGAGCTGCAGCACCATCGTCGGAACCGGACTGCTTGGCTCCGCGCGACTGGATCTCGACATCGCGGCGTATGATCGACACGGTTCCGGGCCGAATGGCATCCGTGCTCCAGATGCCCCGATGCTTCCAGTGCAAGGACCTGCTCGCCGTGGAACGCTGCGCCGGTGACATACAAGAGCGTGGTCTTGGACCAGGCATGGCTCGGGAGCGGCTCGGCAGGGCCGTTCGCCTCCTCGAAGTTGTAGCCGGCCCACGGGTGGTCGGCGCTGCTGAGACCCGGATCGGCGAAAAACGGAACGCGGCGCCCGTTCGAGATCATTTGAATGCGTGACGTACTCACAGTGACCTCAGAGTCCCACGCTTGCAGAGTCTTAGAAGCCGGCCTTGTACTGCTTGGGCGTGACGCCGGTGAACTGGCGGAACACCTTCACGAAGTGGCTCTGGCTCGCAAAGCCGAATGCCATCGCGACCTGGCTCGCGTGACAGCTTGGTGCTTGCGAGCATGCCCTTCGCCCCTTCGATGCGCTCCTGCATGACGAAGCGATAGGGCGTCACGCCGAACGACGCCTTGAACACGCGCGCGAAGTGCGACGGGCTCATCTGCACCAGTCCGGCAAGCTCCGTCACGGAGATGTTGCTCGTCAGGTTTGCCCGGACGTAGTCGACGACGCACCGCTTCTGAGCCGGCGATAGTCCGGCCTCGCGATTGTCGGCGTGCCGGGGCGTCGCATAGCGGCCCGCCAGATACGCAAGCAACGCAAGGGAGATCGATTCTCCATAGAGCCTGCCGGAGGGACATCCGTCCCGGACCTCCTCGACGCATTGCCGCATCAGCGCCGCGAGCCGGTGATCGCTTGTCACCTGCGCGGAGTGCCAGCGACTTCTCGATCTCGATCACTTGGTCGGGCGCGATGTGCTGCAGCTTGGAGTTGTCGAGCTGCAGCACCATGATCGGAACCGAGTTGCTTGGCACAGCGGATTGGATCTCCGCATCGCGGCGTACGATCGACACGGTTCCGGCCCGGACGGGATCGCGTTTGCCAAATGCCCCGATGCTTCCAGCGCAAAGACCCTTGACCCGTCGGTGCAGAGACAAAGCGTGGTCTTGGGCCAGGAATGGCTCGGCAGAGGCTCGGGACGGCCGCTTCGACCTCCTCGAAGCTGTAGCCGGCCCACGGATGGTCGGCACTGCTGAAGCTCGGGCGCGACGTAAAACGGCACTCGGCGGCCGTTCGAGATCATTTGAATTCGGGACGTACTCACGTACAGCTCCAGCTTCCAACCATCCCTGCGTCAACCCGCAAGCATTTTGTCAGGCAGAGAACTGCGATTCAACGATGCCTCAAGTCGTCCGTTAACACGTCGGCAGATGATCATTATGCGGATACTCTGGCTACTCTAGAAGCCGGCCTTGTACTGCTTGGGCGTGACGCCGGTGAACTGGCGGAACACCTTCACGAAGTGGCTCTGGCTCGCAGAAGCCGAACGCCATCGCGACTTGGCTCGCGGACAGCTTTGTCGCTCGCGAGCATGTCCTTCGCCCCTTCGATGCGCTCCTGCATGACGAACCGGTAGGGCGTCACGCCGAACGAGGCCTTGAACACGCGCGCGAAATGCGAGGGGCTCATCTGCACCAGTCCTGCCAGCTCCGTCACCGAGATATTGCTGGTCAAGGTTCGCCCGGATGTAGTCGACGAGGCTGCCGCTTCTGAGCGGGCGAAAGTCCGGCCTCGCACGTGTCCGCGGGCCGCGGCGTGGCATACCTGCCCGCGAGATACGCGAGCAAGGCCAGCGAGATCGATTCTCCATAGAGCCTGCCGGAGGTACATCCTTCTCTGACCTCCTCGCGCATTGCCTGCATCAGCGCGGCGAGCCGATCATCGTCGGTCGCCACTGCGCGGAGACTAACGACTTCTCGATCGCGCTCACCTGGTCGGGCGCGATGTGCTGCAGCTTGGAGTTGTCGAGCTGCAGCACCATCGTCGGCCAGGAATTGGTTGCCCAGCGGGCCTGGATCTCGGCATCGCGCGCGCACGATGAACACGGATCCGGGCCGAACACGATCTTCGTGCCAAACGCCGCGATGCTTCCAATGAGTGGTTCCCTGCCCGCCGGTGCAGAGAAAAAGCGTGGTCTTGGGCCAGGAGTGGCGCGATACGGCTTCGTTGCGGGCTCGTCGTCTCCTCGAACAGATAGCCGGCCCACGGGTGGTCGGCACTGCTGAGATCCGGATCGGCGAAAAACGGCACCCGGCGCCCGTTCGAGATCATTTGAATGCGCGACGTGCTCATTGACCTCGAAGTTCCCAACGCTCGCAGCATGCTAGAAGCCCGCCTTGTACTGCTTGGGAGTGACGCCGGTGAACTGGCGGAAGACCTTCACGAAGTGGCTCTGGCTCGAGAAGCCGAACGCCATGGCGACCTGGCTCGCGGAGAGGTTCGTGCGCGCCAGCATGTCCTTCGCTCCTTCGATCCGTTCCTGCATGACGAACCGATAGGGCGTTACGCCGAACGAAGTCTTGAACACGCGAGCGAAATGCGACGGGCTCATCTGCACGACGTCGGCAAGCTCCATCACAGAAATGTTGCCGGCCACGTTCGCTCGGATGTAGTCGACGAGTGCCCGCTTCTGGGGTGGCGACAAGACCGGCTTCGGTGAGCTCTGCGGGCCGGGGCGTGGCATACTTGCCCGCGAGATACGCGAGGAGCGCGAGCGAAATCGATTCTCCGAAGAGCCTGCCGGAGGGACATCCCTCCCGGACCTCCTCGCGCATGGCGAGCATCAGCATCGCCAGCCGCTCGTCGTTGGTGGTCAGCGCCGACGTCAACGATTTCTCGATTGCGCGACTTCGCGCGGCGCAACGTGCTGGAAGCTTCGAATGGTCGAGCTGCAGCAGCATCGTCGGCCAGGAGTTCGACGTCCGGCGGCGCAGGACGCTCCCTACGCGACCACTAGAACACGGATCCGGGCGAAGCGAGACTGGCCCAGACGCCCGCGCATGCCGCGGTGTGCAATTCCTTGCACAGTGCGGGCCCTTTCGGTTCTTGCCCTCCCGATCTGGGCTCTCCGACCCACGTTCGTCTCCTCGAGCGGATGGCAGCCCTCCGGGTGGTAACGTGCACTGCTCGCGCACTGAGCGGCGGGAATGGAAATCGACGGAGTACTTGAGTCAACGAATCTCGAACTTCAGGTACTCCCCCCAGGCCGACGAATTCCAGCCTCGTCGCGAGCAGCCTGTTACCAGCAGGAGACCACCCGTGGGCTGGTTAGCCGTTCGAGGAGACGGGAACGGCCCCAACGAGCCCCGACCAATTCGATGCTACAGACGGTCGCGCGCGGGCGCTGGGACGGATCATTGCACTCGCCCGGATCTCGTGTTCATCGTCCGCCGCGACGGAGATCCAGGCCGCCTGGACATCGAACTCCGCGCCGACAATGCTCCTGCCAGCCCGCCGCGATCTTGCGGTGTGCAATTCTGGGCCGTGATGGGTCAACGCCAGAACTATCGGGCGTCGTGTGTCAAATGAAAAAGCGACCGCCCGGAGGCGGTCGCCAGTAGCGTGAATTCAATAGCAAGTTTCGTTGTGACGGGGACCACAATCGTGGCCAAGGTCGTCATTGTCCGGCGGGCCGGCCTTGTCCAACTTGTTCGCCCGCAACCACTGCGACAGCAGATCTGCGATTTTCACGTTGTTTAGGTCCGACATTTCAAAATGGGTGTTACCGCGAATGCCGATGCTGGGAAGGTGGGTGAGGTGGGCATTGCCGCCATAGGAATTGATGAGATCAACGAACTTCTGCGCCATGACGATGCGGCCCTGCCAGATCTCGATATCAGGTTGAGGCGACGGGGGCTCGCCGCCAATCGGGAAGTTGTCACCCCACACGAGTTCGATCGGTATTTTGGTCAACTTCAAGAAGTCGGCCAAGGGGATGGGCGTCCCGGTAACCGGGCCCAGAGGTCCTGACGGCTCCGGCGGAGGCACTTGGCCCTCAGGAAACACCTGCGTGACCGGCTCATACGAATAGATGCCCTTGACGTTGTCGCTCTTGGTTCCGGTGATCCAACCCAAGACGCCGCTTGCCGAGTGCGTGAGCAATACCGCCGGACCAATCTTGTCGAACAGCAGCGCTGCAGGCGCAGTGGCAACGGTGTTGTTTGTTCCGGCCGTGTCCGGAGTTTGCTGACGCCACCACTGGTCCAGGGCTTCGGGGTCTTGAGAGAATTGCACGCCTTGGAAGTAGGTTGGCCAGATCCCCAGGCGGAAGCGGATGAAGATGCCCTGCTCGCCCGTTGGACCCGGTCCCGGAATGGCGGTGATTGTGCCGTTCGTCGTTGCACGGCCCGCTCGTCCGCGATGAGGCTGGTCGAGAATGTAAGTGGAGTATCCTCGACGCAGGAAAATGTTCTGGAAGCCATCGCGGCCGTCGGGAGTGGTTTCCCAGGTTTTGCTGAACTGGCCGCCGCCGTGCCACATCACCAGCGGATGTTTGCGGGCGTCAGGCGGTATCTGGTACTGCACATAGGCATGGTCGCCGTGAATGGTCTGCCCGGCAGGTGTCAAGGCGATCGGGTCGAATGTGCCGGGATTGGTGACAAAGCCACCACCGATGGCAAAGCTGCCCTGTGTTTTGAGAGTGATGGGCGATGAGTTGTTGCCGGCCCACGCGGACGGCATTGAGCAAAGTAGGCCCGCAGCCGCGAAAGAGGCCAGGGTAAGTCCTGGTCTCATCGAATTCTGCAGTGGCGTTTTTATTCGTTGTTTCATGTTAGTGCCTCCCTGTTGCAGGAAGCACACGTTAGCAGTTGGAAAAGAACTCCCTCTTTTCACGGAGTGAACCAGATAGGGCCCGGACGCCCTATATGGCTTCCACTTTCCCCTGGAAATAGCCCGAGCCTCGGGGTGCCGAGTGTCGGCACCGGATCATCCCCAGCCGTTGAGCTTGGAGAGCAAACTCGCGAGGCGCGCTGGGCCGGGCCATGCACGTCATCTGCATCTCGAAGCCGTCGCAGGAGGGTCACCCGGCTTGCGACGCGCGGACGTCGAGCTCGCGGACGGCGGCGTTGCGGGCTGAGAGATCGAGGGAAGTCGGCGTCCGAGCCCACGTCCTCGGTAATGCGCCAGGAGCGCGCGCACTTGCGGCCGGGCGCACGTTTCACGACGACGCCGACGCCCGGAACGTCGGGGAGCCTGAAGGCCTCGTCAGGCGCCACTTCGCGGCTCGCGCCGATAGCGGAATCAGCCTTCAGCATGCGGAATAGTATGAGCCTTGCTGGTTTCTCTGATCCGTGTGGCTCGGCTGCACTATGAATGTTGACTGCGAAAAGCAACAATTAGACTTGGCTCGGGTCGGCATCCGGGCTGGGGGCTGCTTGGTAGTCATGTGGTAGTTGTGTGCGGCGACGGCTGCACATCAATTTCGTCTCGACCGAACCGCAACGTTCCCAGCTCGGAATGCGCCAGCCCAATGTTTTGGTATAGCGTTCCGGAGTTTGCGTATGCGTTGCGTGCGATCTGCGGCGTTCGTGATCGTCGGTGCAATTGCACCACTGATCGCGGCCTCTCCCCTCCATGCCCAGGAGGTGGCACAGCCGGCCGCGCCGGATCAGCCACCTCCCGCCGCCGCAGCGTCGGATGACGTCATGCTTCCGGAGATCAGCGTCGAGACGGAGGCGGCACCGGCCAAACGCAACAAGAAGAAGCAAGCGCTCAAGGCCAACACCGGGACCGGGGCTCCAAGCACGGCGGCGCTTCCAGGCGTTGTCGTCGAGGGCGAAAAGGTCATCCGCGGCCTTCAAGACACGACGACGAGTATCGGTGTCGTGACAGGGCAGCAGATCAAGGAGCAGCAGATCCAGGATCTGCAGGAAGCGCTCAATCAATCCGCGAACGTGATTGCACCCGAGGGCTCGCGCGGCAACGCAGGCTTCACGATCCGCGGCCTCAATTCCGAGGGATTGACGCAGAACAATAATGCGTCGGCAGCCCCGCTGATCTCGGTCGTCATCGACGGCGCGACGCAGAACCCCGAGGCGACGCGGCGCGGCGCGCGGGGGCTTTGGGATGTCGAGCAGGTCGAGGTGCTGCGCGGGCCACAATCAGCCTTGCAGGCGCGAAACTCCCTCGCCGGCGCCGTATTCATCAAGACCAACGACCCGACCTACAAGTGGCAGGTCATCACCGAGGGTACGGCCGGCGATTTCGATCTCAAGAGCGGCGGCTTCGTCGTCAACGCCCCGATCGCCACCGGCCAGGCGGCGCTGCGAATCTCGGGTCAGTCGTTCGAAAGAAATCACGGCATCAGCTATACCGATCCTGCCAACGATGAGCTCGATGACGACGTCTTGCGCACCATCCGCGGCAAGCTGCTCCTCGAGCCCGACAGCATACCGGGCTTGAGCGCCCTGTTCACGATCGCGCACGTGGACGACACACCCGGCGTAACTTCCGTGTCGGCACCCTTTTTCGACCGGGTATTGAGCTTCGACGACCCCACCGATTTCGTTGATTTTCGTTCGACCCTGACGAACAACTACATTTCGGACATTGGCTATGATCTCGGTCAGGGCATGACATTGCGTTCGATCACGGCCTATGCCGACACCGAGACGACAATCGGCTCGGCGGAAGGATCCCTCGTGGTGCGCGATGGCCTTCGTGAGGGTGGGGACTTCACCCAGGACTTGCGGCTCGAGATCGACAACCGCGGCAACGGTCTGTCCGGAGTCGTCGGCCTGTTCTATGGGTCCTTCAAGAACGACATCGACGCGTTCGATACCGTTTTCGGAACTCCGATCCAGGATCTCTTTACGACAACCGACACGCAGAGCTCGGCCGTCTATGCTGATCTTCGCTATCGCTTCCTCGACAGGTTCGTGGTGATCGGCGGCGGCCGCATTCTCCACGACGAGGTTTCGAGCTCCACGAACGGGCAAATCCTGGGCAATATCTTCAGTTTCCTCTTCCAAGATCCGAATCCTCCTTTCGTGGACCCGGACCCCGTAACCATTCAAGGGGATCAAGGGAATTTTTCGGATAGCTTCACGGAAGTCCTGCCCAAGGTCGGACTGACATACGATCTCACGTCCGACCAGACCATCGGCGTCACCTACAATAAAGGCTACCGGAACGGGTTCACCGAGTTCAGACTGCCTATCCAGCAGTTCAATACGGTTAAGCCGGAGTTCCTCGACGCCTACGAGGTCTCGTACCGCTCGCAGTGGCTCAACCAGACCCTGTCGCTGAACGGCAACGTCTTCTACTACGACTACACCAACCAGCAGGTTTTCTTCGACGAGATTCCCGGCGCGGGCGGCATCGAATTTCCGCTGACCTACATCCTCAATGCCGAAAGCTCGCATGCCTATGGTGCCGAATTCGAGGCGCGCTGGCGGCCGATCGTGCCGCTGCAGCTCTACGCCTCGCTCGGCCTGATGCGGACGGAGTTCGACAATTTCAATTCTCCCGACGGCGATTTCAGCGGCAACGAGTTTCCCGATGCGCCGGGCTACACCGTTGCTGCCGGCGGCATGTACAGGGACCGCTCGGGCTGGTTTGCCGGCGCCAACCTGCGCTACACCGACGGCTACTATAGTGGCGGCGATCTTGCCAACAATCCGCTGCGCTTCGTCGATGGCTATACGACGGTCGACGTGCGGACGGGCTGGGAGGCCGGGCCCTATACGTTCACGGTGTTCGCCAAGAACGTCTTCAATGAAGAGTATGTCACCAGCATAGAGAGGGACGCAGACGAGGCAACGGTCAGCGACGAGCGCCTCGTGGGCGTGACGCTCAACGGACGGTTCTGAGCGCCACTCACGCGCCGCAGGAGGATCACCCGGCTCGGGACGCGCGGAGGTCGAACTCGCGCACGGCGGCGGCGTCGCGGGCGGAGAGATCGGGGTAGTCGGGGTCGGAGCCGACGTCCTCGGTGATGCGCCAGGAGCGGGCGCACTTGCGTGCCCTCGGCGCCCGCTTGCACGACGACGCCGACGCCCGGCACGTCGGGGAGCGTGAAGGCGCTCGTCGGGCGGCTCGCTTTCGCACGAGCGTGGCGGCGCTGGTGATGGCAGACCTCGGCGAGATCGACGCCGTGCAGCGCTTCGAGGACCGTCGGTGTCGGTGATGAAGATCTCGGGCGCGGCTTCGAGGCTCGAGCCGATGCGCTTGGCGGCGCGCTCGAGCTCGAGCGCGCCCGTGACGGCGCGGCGGACGTCGCGCACCGTCTCCCACTTGGCGGCCAGCGCGTCGTCGCGCCAGCCTTCCGGGATCGGCTGGGAAGGTCTGCAGATGCACCGAGCCCTCGGCGCGACGGGATAGCGGGCGAGCCAGGCTTCCTCGGCCGTGAAGGAGAGGATCGGCGCCAGCCACGAGCAGACGCAGCCGAAGATCTGGTCGATGACCGTCAGCGCCGCGCGGCGCTTGGCGCTCGAATAGGCCTCGCAGTAGAGCGTGTCCTTGCGGATGTCGAAATAGAACGCCGACAGGTCCGTGTTCATGAAGTGCGACAGCACGGCGATGACCTTGCGGTAGTCGTAGGCCGCGTAGGCGGCGCGGATCTCGCCGTCGAGGCTCGGCGAGGCGATGCAGCATCAGGCGCTCGAGCTCGGGCAAGGTCGCTGCGCGGAACCGGTGAGGTCGGGCGTGAAGTAATGCGAGCGCGCCCAGCATCCAGCGCAGCGTGTTGCGGAGCTTGCGGTAGGCCTCGGCTGCGGACTGCACGATCGCGGGTCCGAAGCGGATGTCGTTGGTCGTGTCGGCGGAGGCGACCCACAGGCGCAGGATGTCGGCGCCGGAGGTCTTCATCACGTCCTGCGGGCGAGAGCACGTTGCCCTTCGACTTCGACATCTTCTCATCCCCCTTCTCGTCGAGGATGAAGCCGTGCGTCAGCACGACGTCGAAGGGCGCGCGGCCGCGCGTGCCGCAGGATTCGAGCAGCGAGGAGTGGAACCAGCCGCGATGCTGGTCCGAGCCTTCGAGATACATGACGCTGTCGGGGCCGCCGTCGCGCACGCGCTTGATGCCGGCGAGGCCGGGGAAGTGCTCGGGGTCTTCGAGCGTGAAGGCGTGCGTCGAGCCTGAAGTCGAACCAGACGTCGAGCACGTCGCGGACCTGCTCCCACTTGGCGAGATCGTAGTGTCGGGACGAGCCCTTGAGGAAGCGCTCCTTGGCGGCCGGCCTCGAACCAGACGTCGGCGCCCTTCCTTGGCGAAGGCGTCGGCGATGCGCGGCGTTGACAGCCTCGTCGCGACTTAGGATGTCGCCGGCCGGGGATCGACCTGGTCGGTTCCTTGTAGCGGAACACGGTGATCGGCACGCCCCAGGCGCGCTGGCGCGAGACGACCCAATCGGGCCGGTTGGCGATCATGCCGGTGATGCGGTTCTGGCCGGTCTCGGGCACCCATTCGGTGGCGTCGATCTCGGCGAGCGCGACCTGGCGCAGCGTGCGGTCTTCGCTGCCTTGTGCATGAATGCCGCCGCAGCCCCGGAGCCTTCCCGGTCCGGACGGGGCGAGCGGGGCAAGCGGCTTGTCCATGGCGATGAACCACTGCGGCGTATTGCGGAAGATGACCGGCTTCTTCGAGCGCCACGAGTGCGGATACTGATGCTTCAGGCGGCCGCGCGCGATGATGTTGCCGGCGTCGGCCAGCGCCTTGATGACGGCGTCGTTGGCGTCGCCCTTGTCGCCGTTCTCCTTCAAGACGCGCTTGCCGTCGAAGCCCGGCGCATCCTTCGTCAACACGCCGTCGGCGTCGACGGTGAAGGGGATCGTGGTGTCGATGCCGCGCTCGTGCAGCGCCTTCTGGTTGGCGATCCAGATGTTGTAGTCGTCGGCGCCGTGGCCGGGCGCGGTGTGCACGAAGCCCGTGCCGGTGTCGTCGGTGACGTGATCGCCGTCGAGGAGGGGGACGTCGAAGTCGTAGCCGAGCGTGGCAAGCGGATGCGCAGCAGACAACTTGCGCTGAGATCGTCGGCTCCGGCACCGCGCGCACTGTCTCGAAAGCCTCGACCTTTGCGGCCTTCATAACGTCGGCGGCAAGCTTGTCGGCGAGGACGAACGTGTCGCCGGACCTTGGCCCAGTTGCCTTCTGGCGCTGCCGTGACCTCGTAAAGGCCGTAGTCGATCTTCGACGAAAAGCTGATCGCGCGGTTGCCGGGGATGGTCCACGGCGTCGTCGTCCAGATGACGACGGACGCACCCATGCAAGTGGTCGAGTGCTGCCATTGCATTTTCGTCGTCGGCGTCGACAGCAGACCTCGACCGGGCGTTCACGAACTAGCGGAAACTTCACCCAGATCTGGTCGCTCTGGTAGTCCTGGTACTCGACCTCGGCCTCGGCGAGCGCGGTCTTCTCGACCACCGACCACATCACCGGCTTCGAGCCGCGATAGAGCAGGCCCGTCCGCGCAAACTTCATCAGCTCGCGCGCGATCGTCGCCTCGGCGGGGAACGCCATCGTCGAGTAGGGATGATCCCAGTCGCCGACGACGCCGAGCCGCTTGAACTCCTCGCGCTGCACCTCGAGCCAGTGCTCGGCGAACGTGCGGCACTCGCCGCGGAAGGCGTTGATCGCCTCCGGGTCGTCGAAGCGCGGCTTCTGGCGGCCGTTGGCGCGGTACTCCTCCTCGATCTTCCACTCGATGGGGAGACCGTGGCAGTCCCAGCCCGGCACGTAGTTGCTGTCGTGGCCGAGCATCTGCTGGCTCTTCACGACCAGGTCCTTCAGGATCTTGTTCAGCGCATGGCCGATGTGGATGTGGCCGTTGGCGTAGGGCGGCCCGTCGTGGAGCACGAACTTGGGCCGGCCCTTGGAGGCTTCACGCAGCTTGTCGTAGAGCCCGATCTCGCTCCAGCGCGCGAGCAGTTTCGGCTCGAGGTCGGGCAGCCCGGCCTTCATGGAGAAATCGGTCTTGGGCAGGAAGAGCGTCTCGCTCCAGTCGCGGCCCCCGCTCTCCGCTTTAGCTGCTGCTGTTTTCGCCCCGCTGTCCTTGGCCATCGTGTTCCACTCGTTGGATCAGAGCGCGTTCTAGCAACCCTGCCCATCCGACGCAAAGTTAGATCGCAACACGTGAATTACGATTGCTCCGTCATCCTCGCCGAGCGAGGGCCTTTTCCGGGCCGAGCGAGGCGGGGATACAGCGTAAGAGTCGCCGAAGGCTCAAGAAAGAAGGTGTCTTCGATAAGTTTTGCGCTGGATCCCCGAACACGCTCCCCCGGAACAAGTCCGGGTCGCGTGTTCGAGGATGACGAAAAGCATGTTTCTGCTCTAGCGGGAGATACGCTCAGGCGCTCATACGGGCTTGGTCGGCTGCTTTGGCGGCCTTGCGGGCGGGGCGGGCCTCGAGACGGGCGGCGTATTCCACGTATTCCGGCCGCTCGGGCAGGATCTTGAAGCCCAGCATGTAGGCAACGCCCGAGCCCACCATCACATCGGCGGTGGAGAAGCGCTCGCCGAGCAGCCATGGCCCCGGCTTCAATGCGGCCGAAAGCGTGTCGAGGACATCGTCGGGGTTGCCCCATCCCGCCATCGACGGGGCCGTCTCGCGTTTGAGCGCGAGGTCGATCAGCGCCGGCTCGAAGCAGCTGCCGTAGAAGAACAGCCAGCGCAGATAGGCGCCGCGGTCGGGTGAATCGATTGCCGGGGCCAATCCCGCTTTCGGATACTTGTCGGCGAGGTAGGTCAGGATCGCCGGCGTCTCGGTGATGATCACGTCGCCGTCGCGCAGCACCGGGACCTTGCCCATGGGGTTGATCTTCAAGAACTCCGGCTTCTTGTGCTCGCCCGCCTTCAGGTCGATCGGCACGATCTCGAACGGCTCGCCGAGCTCATGCAGCATGTAATGCACGGTGGTCGAGCGAGACTGCGGGTTGTGATAGAGCGTCAACATCGGCGGTCCTTCCGTTCGCGACAATCTTTGTGGCTTAGATGGGACCGGGGCCCGCTGCGGCCAAGAGCTTTCTCGCTACCCTGCAGTCCGTCTCCATTTGTGCCTTCAGCTCCTCGACGGTGTCGAATTTGCGGTCGTCGCGGATGTGCGCGACGAACTCCACCTCGATCTCGTGGCCGTATAGGTCGCCATCGAAGTCGAACAAGAATACCTCGAGCACCGGCATGCCGTCGTCGAACATGGGACGAGTGCCGAGATACGCCGCGCCGTCGATCTCCTTGCCGTCGACGTAGGCGCGCACGGCATAGATGCCATGGGCGAGCGCAGTGCCTTTGCGCAGCGGAATGTTGGCGGTCGGGAAGCCGAGGCCCGTTCCGCGTTTCGCGCCACCCACGACCTTGCCGCGTACCCGCCAGCAGCGACCGAGCGCGTGCGCTGCGCCGGTGACATCGCCCTGGGCGAGCTGCAAGCGAATGGCGGTCGAGGAAAAGGTTTCGCCTGCCTCCGCGACGGGCGGAATGATGGTGACGCCGAAGCGAAGCTTCTCGCCGGCGGCGCGCAGCGTATCGGGCGTGCCGGAACGGTTCTTGCCGAAGAAGAAGTGGTAGCCGACGACGACGTGACTGACGCCCAGGGCTTCGACAAGCACGCGTTTGATGAAGGTGTCGGCGTCGAGGCCGGCGAGCTCGGCATCGAAGGCGAGAACGACCGCGAAATCGAGGCCGCGTGCGTCGAAGAGCGCGAGCTTCTCTTCGATCGTTGTCAGACGGAAGTGCGGCTCGTGGGGGGCGAAAAACTCGCGGGGATGCGGCTCGAAGAGGAGGACGCCGGCGGGCTTCCCCAACTCGCGCGCCTTCGCGATCGTGCGCTCGAGGAGCGCCTGATGACCGCGATGCACGCCGTCGAAATTGCCGAGGGCGAGCACGGCACCTTTCACCGGCGCCGGAACGTGGTCGTATCCTTGGACGACGAGCATCTGAACTCCGGCCCGATCAACTTAGAAGCAGCGGCATTGCCGCTACGGTTCTTTCCCCTCCCCGTCATGGCGAAGCCATGCACCGCATGGACGCGGGGAGAGGTTAGGGGTGGGGGGATGCGAAAAGTCCGAACGTTGGTAGTTCGGCTTCCACCCCACCCGCCGCTGCGCGGCTGCCCTCCCCGTCAAGGGGAGGGCGAAGCGTACAGATGCTTCGCCACATTTAGTAGGACTACGCCGGGCGCGCGGGCACCATGAGCTGAGCTTCGCCCTGCAGCACCGGCTTGCCGTTGACGGCGCATACCGTCTCGAAACGGGCGCGCTTCTTCTCCGGCGTCGAGCTCGACGACCTTCACCGTGGTCACGACCGTGTCGCCGATCTTGACGGGCGCCTTGAAGTTCAAGGTCTGCGAAATGTAGATCGCGCCCGGTCCCGGCAGCTTCATGCCGAACACGGCCGAGATGTAGGCCGCCGACAGCATGCCGTGGGCGATGCGCTCCTTGAACATGGTTGTCGATGCGTAGGCCGCATCGAGGTGGACCGGGTTCTTGTCGCCAGACACCTCGGCGAAGCCGACGATGTCGGCTTCGCTCACGGTTTTGGAAAGCGAGGCTTCCTGGCCAACCTTGAGATCCTCGAAATAGGTGATCGTATTCGTCATGGCCGGCTTATCCCCTTGGCGCACTTGTTTTTCGTAGCCCGTCCAGCGGGCGTGGGGACACTAGCGGCGACCCGGCGGGCACGCAACGAGGTTGGCGGTGGCGCGGCTTGCGTGGCCGCTGAGGTGTTGACAAAGCGCGACGGCTCGCTAATATTAAACCATACGGTTGAATATTAGCGAGAACGATGCAGCCCAATCTCGACCATACGTTGACCGCACTCGCCGATCCGACGCGCCGCGCCATTCTCGAGCGGCTATCGCGGGGCGAGGCTCGTGTCACGGAGGTGGCGCAACCGTTCGAAATGTCGCTCAACGCCGTGTCGAAGCACATCCTGGTGCTCGAGCGCGCCCAGCTCGTTCGGCGGCGGCGGCAAGGCCGCGATCACTTTCTCTCCTTCAACGCGGAACCGCTGGATCAGGCGGCGACTTGGATCGAGACGCAGCGGGCGCTGTGGAACGCTCGCCTCGATACCCTCGAAGCCATCCTGCGCGCAGAGGACCGCGCCGCGGCGAAGTCTCAACAGGCAAGTGCATCGACGCGCAGCGTCAAAAAGCCATGCCGTCGGCGCGGCAGAGGGTTTCGCGTTCGTCCTCGCGGCGGCGAAGGCGCTGCTGGAGCATGATGTGAGACTAAGTCTCGTCGCCGACCGGTTTCCCGACGGACTGGGGAGCTGAGTCTTGCGGTCGCAAATTGAAGGGCACCGGTGGTGAGTACGCTCAAACTCCTCGTCGTCCGCGTTACGCGGCGTTTCAATGCCTCGGCAGAGCGCGTGTTCGATGCGTGGCTCGACCCCGAAAAGGCGCGCCGCTTCCTGTTCGCGACGCCAACCGGCGAGATGGTGCGCGTGGAGATCGATCCGCGCGTCGGCGGCGCGTTCATCGTTACGGAGCGGCGTGACGGACAGGATGCGGAGCACACTGGCGAATACATCGAGATCGATCGGCCGCGGCGGCTGGTGTTTACCATGCACGCCGAGAAAGGCTCGTCCGAGCGCAGCGTTGTGAGCATCGACATCGTTCGGCAAGGAAACGGCTGTGAACTAACGCTGACTTACGAAATCGATCCCAAGTGGGCCGAGTACAAGGACCGCACCGAGGCCGGGTGGATCATGATCCTCGACGGTCTCGCTGCGACGCTCGTTTAGGAAATACTTCTTCTCCGCAACGCAGGTGTTGCAGGCGGGTTGGGGATCGGAGTATAAACCCCGATCCCCTAAGTCATCTCACACTAATGGCTTTTGCGGTCGCGCCCGCGGAAGCCCGGAGAAGAACCCTATGAGCGACCGCAAGCCCCTGATGCCGAAGGCCACCGCCGTCTGGCTGGTCGAGAACACCTCGCTGTCCTTCGAGCAGATCGCCGAGTTCTGCGGCCTGCACGTGCTCGAGGTGAAGGGCATCGCCGACGGCGACGTGGCGCAGGGCATCAAGGGTCTCGATCCCGTGACCTCGGGCCAGCTCACGCGCGAGGAGATCGAGGCGGCCGAGCAGGATCCGTCGCACCGCCTCAAGATCGCCGAGCCGAAGGTCGTGATGCCGGAGGCGGCAGCGTCGAAGAAGGGGCCGCGCTACACGCCGGTCTCGCGCCGTCACGACCGGCCGAACGCCGTGCTGTGGCTGCTGCAGCAATCATCCGGAGCTGAAGAACAGCCAGATCATGCGCCTCGTCGGCACGACCAAGCCGACCATCGCGCAGATCAAGGATCGCACGCACTGGAACTCGCCGAACCTCGTGCCGCAGGATCCGGTGACGCTCGGGCCTCTGCTCGCAGATCGACCTCGACGCCGAGGTGAAGAAGGCGGCGCGAGCGCGTCGAGCGCGAGCGCAAGGAAGCCCAGCGCGAGGCGATCAAGGCCGGCACGCTGCTGCCGACGGAAGAGACGACGGCGCCGCCCGCCGAGGACGAGGCTTACCGTCCGACGGCCGAGATCGTGCAGCCGAGGAAGCGGAGGAGAAGCGCGAGGAAACGCCCGCCGAGGAAGAGGCGCGCGTGTTCGCCAAGCTCAAGGAGCTCAAGAGCGGACGATGCAAGGATGCGGAGACAGACGAGGCCGAAGCCAGAACGGATGCGAAGGAGTGGGTCTGCCTCTACCGGCACCCGTGCTTCAGCTCAGGCCGGCCCACCACGACAGCAGCATGTCGGTGACGAGGGCGAGGAAGATCGCGGCGCCGACGTCGCGGTTGGAGCGGAAGCGGCGCAGGCAGTTGCTCGGGGTCGTGAATGTCGAGCGTCGAGACCTGCCAGGCCATCTGCAGGGCCGACGAGCGCCACGCCGAAGAAGAAGACGAGATGCGTGCCGGCGAGTAGCCGGCAACGATCCACAGCACCAGCGCGCCGGCATAGAAGCCGCCGACCCAGCGCGGCGTGTCGTCGCCGAACGTCAGCGCCGTCGACTTCAGGCCGAGCATCAGGTCGTCCTCGTTGTCCTGATGGGCGTAGATCGTGTCGTAGCCGATCGTCCACAGCACGGAGCCGACGTAGAGCAGTATCGGCGGCAGGGCGAGCGATGCCCTTGACCGAGGCCCAGCCCATCAGCGCGCCCCAGTTGAAGGCGAGCCCCAGGACCGCCTGCGGCCAGTACGTGAAGCGCTTCATGAACGGATAGACGGCGACGATGGCCAGCGAGGCGATCGCCGAGCAGGATCGTGAACAGGTTGAACCAGATCAGAACGAGGAAGCCGACGAGCAACAAGAGCGCGCCGTCGAAGATGCAGCGCGGCTTCGGGCGTGACCTGGCCCGAAGGAATTGGGCGGCTCGCGGTGCGCGTCACCCGGGCATCGTACTCGTGATCGACGTAGTCGTTATAGGCGCAGCCGGCGCCGCGCATGACGATCGCGCCGATGGCGAACAGCAGAGCGACGACGAGGTTCGGATAGGGGTGGCCCTCCGAGACCTCGGCGAGCGTCAGCGACCACCAGCACGGAAACAGCAGCAGCCACGTGCCGATCGGGCCGGTCCATGCGCGCGAGGCGCAGATAGGGCGCGCACGGCCTCGGGGGCGAAGCGGTCCACCCAATTGCCGGGCCGGGCGTCGGCGACCGCGGGCATGGCGCGCGCTGTCGGGGTCCGACGTCGGGATTGGATGTGTGGGCCGTCATTCAGCAGCTTCCTCTCGGAACTTCTGCCGCGGACGGCGAAAGCTCTAGTCGCGTGCGCGGCCCCCAATAGCGTCGCTGCGACCGGCAGACCGCATGTTGGAGACGGCCGGCTTCGGATATTGAGAGGCCGATGCCAGTCCACGATTTCACGTCCGAGCGTCTGTTCGTCGAAGCGCCGCTCGCGGCGGGCGCGCGCATCGCCTGCTCGCCCGAGCAGGCGAACTATCTCGCGAACGTGCTGCGTCTCGGTGGCGGGCGACGGATCCTGCTCGTGTTCAACGGCCGGGACGGCGAATGGCGCGCGCGCCTCGCGGACGCCGGCAAGCGCGTCGTGCGTGCTCGAGGCGGAGGAGCAGGTGCGCGAGCAGACAGGGCGGGCCCGACCTCCACTATCTGTTCGCGCCGCTCGAAGCGCGCGCGGCTCGACTACATGGTGCAGAAGGCGACCGAGATGGGCGTGGCGCGGCTCGCGCCCGTCCTCACGCGGCACACGGTCGCCGAGCGCGTCAACCTCGAGCGCATGCGGGCCAACGCGATCGAGGCGGCCGAGCAATGCGGCATCCTCCGCGTGCCGGAGGTGGCGGAGCCGGAGAAGCTCGCGCCGTGCTCGAGGCGTGGGACGCCGCGCGCCCGCTCATCTTCTGCGACGAGAGCGCGATCGAGACGCCGATCGAGCAGCTCGGCCGGGCTGCTAGGCCGCACCGAGCCTGGCCGCTTGCCGTGCTGATCGGGCCCGAGGGCGGGTTTGCCGCGGAGGAGCGCGCGGCTGCTTCTCGGCCAAGCCGTTCACCGTCGCGATCTCGCTCGGCCCCGCATCATGCGCGCCGACACGGCGGCGGTTGCGGCGCTGGCCCTCGTTAACGCCGTGCTTGGCGACTGGCGGTAATTTCGGTGCTCGCGCTCGAATTGGCCAAAGTCGAGCGACATCGTCACGCTTTCATTAACGGGATTGGACCATGATCACCCCCCGGCGCCGGACGGCCCGGCTCCGGCCACAAGGTGAGGCCAGCACGCGCTCGTCAAGCTCGGCTCGTCATTGTTCGTCTGCTTCGCGCTCGGCACGAGTGCCGCCTCGGCACAGTACACGCCGCCGACGATCTATGCCCCGCCGCGGACGTTCCAGCACACCCAACCGCAGGACGATCGGGACCGAGAGGCTTGGGTTACTGTGCCGGGTCAGCGGCAAGTGGGAGCATGGGCCGCGGCGGGTTAGGCCGCGATGTCGAGGTTTCCGGGCCCAATTCCGCTCGACAGCCAGCGGCCCCAATCGCAGGCCGAGCTCACGAACCACGATCGTCGGCGAGTTCGAGATGCCTGGCCTACGGTACGGACCTGATCCTCGATTGCCTGCGGCAAAACCACAACTCGGTCACGATCCGCAAGCTCGAAGCGTGTCTCCAATCCTGAGACCATCCCGCCCCAATCCTGGCGAAGTGCAGGCCTGTCTGGCCGCGGGACAGTGGTAGCGTTCATCGGGCTATCCGATTGATTGTCAAGGCCTTGTGCAGGTCCGGGTGTGCGGCCATAACTCGGGCTCATTTTGCACGCCCCCGCAATCGCCCGAGGCACACTATCGATGTCGACCCGCCAGGAAGGAGCGCCGAGCTGCGGCCCGTGCGCTCGCGCGACGACCTCGTCGGCTGGATCGCGGCCGGCGAGAAGCCGAAGGATCGCTGGCGCATCGGCACCGAGCACGAGAAGTTCGTCTTCCACACCGACACCCTCGGCCCCGTTCCCTACGAGGGCGAGCGCGGCATCCGCGCGCTCATGGAGCATCTCATCGAGCGCTACGGCTGGGAGCCGATCACCGAGGGCGAGCAACATCATCGCGCTGAAGCGGCCCGACGGCGAGGCCGGGCGGCACCATCAGCCTCGAGCCCGGCGGCCAGTTCGAGCTGTCGGGCGCGCCGGTCTCGGACCTGCACGAGACCGCGGCCGAAACGCAGGAGCACCTGAACGAGGTGCTCGACGTCGGCGAGGATCTCGGCATCGGCTTTCTCGGCGTCGGCTTCTCGCCCAAGTGGACGCTGGCCGAGACGCCGCACATGCCGAAGCAGCGCTACGAGGTCATGACGCGCTACATGCCGCAAGTCGGCACGCGCGGTCTCGACATGATGTACCGCACCGCGACCATCCAGGTGAATCTCGACTTCGCGAGCGAAGCCGACATGGTCAAGAAGCTGCGCGTCAGCCTCGCGCTGCAGCCGATCGCCACGGCGCTGTTTGCCTCCTCGCCGTTCACCGAGGGCAAGCCCAACGGCTGCAAGTCGCTGCGCAGCGAGGTCTGGCGCGACACCGATCCGCGCCGCACCGGCATGCTGCCGTTCGTGTTCGAGGACGGCATGGGCTACGAGCGCTACGTCGACTACGCGCTCGATGTGCCGATGTACTTCGTCTACCGCGACGGCCGCTACATCGACGTCGCCGGCGCATCGTTCCGCGATTTCATGGACGGCAAGCTCGCCGCAGCTTCCGGGCGAGCTGCCGACGCTCGACGACTGGTCCGATCACCTGACGACGCTCTTCCCCGAGGTGCGGCTGAAGCGCTTCCTCGAGATGCGCGGCGCGGACGGCGGGCGCTGGCGGCGCATCTGCGCGCTGTCGGCGTTCTGGGTCGGGCTGCTCTACGACGACGCGGCGCTCGATGCGGCGTGGGATCTCGTCAAATCCTGGACGGCCGAGGAGCGCCAGGCGCTGCGCGAGCGGCGTGCCGAAAGACGGCGCTGCAGACGCCGTTCCGAGATACGACTGTTCAGGAGATCGCGCGCGAGGCGCTGCGGATCTCGCGCTCGGGCTCAGAATCGGCGCGCGGATCAACCCCAAGAGCCAGGACGAGACCATCTACCTCGCCGCCGCTCGAAGGCCTCGTCGCCTCGGGCAAGACCGTCGCGGACGAGCTGCTCGAGCGCTATCACGGGCCTTGGCGGGGCAATATCGACCATATCTTCGAGGAATTTGCCTTCTAGGCTGCGGCCCTTGACGGTCGGTTCAGGTGACGTTCATCCTCTTCACAGTAGGACACGGAGCAGGGCGGGCGGTCTTGCCCCAAGTCCGCATTTACATCCACAAAAGCCAGTACAACCAGGGAGGTCGGCGTGATGCTCAATGGCAAGAAATCGAAGCTCGCCGCCGTAGCACCCTCGCGCCGCTGCTTCTGGCGGGCAGCTCCGCATTTGTAGTGCAGTGTGCCTCGGCCAACGACTGCGCGTCGCAGTGCTACGCGGCAGAGAATGCCTGCCGTCGGGGCGACCCAGGGCTCGCAGAGCTGCGACGCCCAGCTTACGCGCTGCCTGCAGGGCTGCCGCTCGCGGAAGTAGGACAACTCACGGCTCGCGATCTTCAAGCTTACGCGAGCCTTCGCGCTTGTTGGATCGTTCGCTGGATCGGCACCTCCACGGACATTCACGACCACCGGCAAGTCGAAGAAGAACTGCGAGAAAGCCGAACGGAAGCCAAACACCAGGCCGAGGAGTTGGACCGGCTCTACCAGACGAGTCCGGCCGGTCTCGCGTTCATCGATCCGAATCTGCGGTTTGTCCGCATCAACCAAACCCTTGCCGACATCAACGGGTTTCCGGTCGACGCCTATATGGGGCGCACGCTCAGAGAAGATGTTGTCCCCACCTTTGGCCGATCGGCTCGAGCCGGTGCTCCGGCGGGTGGTGAACGAGGGTGAGCCGGCGATGAACGTCGAAATGGAAGGGGAGGCGCCGGCCGAACCCGGCAATGTCCGTTACTGGTCTCTGCTAATTACTATCCGTTGAAGCGACGCGACGGCACGGTGCTCGGCGTGAATGTCGTGGTGCAGGACATTACAGAACGGAAGCGTACGGAGAACGCCCTTCAACAGTCCCATGCCTTCATTCGTCAAATCATCGACACGGATCCCAATTTCATCTTCGTCAAAGACAGGGAAGGGCGGTTCACGATGGTGAATCAGGCGGTGGCCGACTGGTACGGCACAACCGTGGAGGAATTGATCGGGAAGACGGATGCCGATTTCAACCCGAATGCCAAGGAGGTGGCGCACTTCCAAGAAAAGGACCAGGAAGTGATCGACGGCCTCCCCAACTCTTTATCCCTGAGGAAGTCATCACGGACGCCTCGG
>CAWGEK010000014.1:0-94482 GCA_963821565.1 uncultured Alphaproteobacteria bacterium | reverse complement strand
CGTTAGCCAGGGACATCCCGCTCGTCGAGGTTAAGGCTTCTTCGTAACAGGAGCTTTCTTTGGCTTAGGCGGCGGAGCGGGCGTGAACTCGAGCATCACATTGCTGATGGTGGCCACGGGACGGCCGGCGGCGGTGTAGTTATCGGTCCCATCCGGCCGCATGACCGACAGTTTCTCTCCCAGGATCGACACCTGATCCCCGATGGCTTCCGGCAACGTCATCGTGATGAACTCCGAGCCGGTCGGCGCGACCGCCTTCACCCCGCCGGGCCCGGCGCCACCGCCGATGCGATCGAACAGATCCTTCGCCGTGCGGAATTCGCTCTGCACCACCGCTCGATCGACCAGCGTGTTGTCCATCGCGAGCACGCCGATCGTCGCGGTGTACTTCCGATACGCCTGCTTGGCCTTCACCAGCTCCTCGGAATAGGTGTGGCGGTTGTGGAGTTCGAACGACAGCGTGACAGGGCCGCGATGCGGCGGAATCGTGATGAGCACACCGTCCTTGGGTTCGCGCCCCGTCAACACATCACAAAACTTCCTCGTCGTCGCCACGCCGACACCCAGCTCTGACGGGCATTGCCATTCGGCTTGAATCCGGCTGACGACCGGGGGAATCACCTTCTTGGAAGCCTTTGCCGGCGCCTTCTTGGGCGCGGTCTTGCCCGTCTGGGCGTCGAGCGTGCCGCCGAGTAAGAACAAAGCGCAAAACACGGTCACAATTACGCGCATGTTCTCAGTATAGCGTCCACGTATGACCAGCCCGACAGTCGGCAGGGAGCTTGCTTGCTCAAATGGCGTGACCTGTACGCCCGTCAGGTCGATGTCACATATGGTTCGCGAAAGTCTGCCCTTGTCATCAGCTAACGGTATGATTCGCTCGCGTGTAAGCCTGTTCCATCCAACTTTTCGTAAGACTCGAAACGGATTATCGGAGGACATAAGGCAATGAATCGATTAAGAGTTTGGCTCGTCACGATCGGCGTGGCACTGTTCGCGGCGCTTCCTGCGGCCGCCCAAATGCAGACGGGATCGATCCTGGTACGCGTCACCGACGAGCAAGGCGCGGCGGTGCCGGGTGTGGCGATCACGTTGACCAGTCCGGTCCTGGTGTCTGGCACGATGGCCGGCGTGACCGACAGTGGCGGTGTCAACCGCTTCCCGTCGCTGCCGCCCGGCGTCTACTCCGTCAAGGTTGAACTCCAGGGCTTCCGCAGCGTCATCCGCGAGGGCGTGAACGTGCAGGTCGGCGCGACCGTGCCCCTCGACCTCCCGCTGCGTGTTGCCACGGTTGCGGAAACGGTCACGGTGACCGGCACCTCGCCGGTGGTCGATACGACCAGCGCGAACACCAGCGTCAACCTGAGCGAGCAGCTGCTGCAGGGCACGCCGGGCGGACGCGACATCTGGGCGCTGGTCGAATACAAGGTGCCGAGCCTGTTGATCACGCGGCCGGATGTGGGCGGCACCTCGGGCGGCTTGCAGGGTGTGTTCAACGCCCGCGGCACGACGAGCGCGCAGAACTCGAGCTACTTGAACGGCATCAACGTCGGCGACCCGGCGGCGATCGGCGCGGCCGGCTTCTACTACGACTTCGACGCCTTCGACGACATCCAGGTCTCGACCGGCGCGCACGACATCACGGTGCCGACGAGCGGCGTGTTCCTGAACATGGTGACCAAGAGCGGCGGCGAGAACTGGCGCGGCCGCATGACCGGCGCGTGGCTGGGCGATGCGTCGCAGACCCAGAACATCGACGCCGAACTGCTGCGCTACGGCTTCCGCCCCGAGACCAACGCGGTCGACTTCGTGTCGGACATCAACATCAGCGCCGGCGGCCCGATCATCGCGCGGAAGCTGCGAATCTTCACGTCGTTCCGCGACTGGCGCGTGCACGTCAACGTGCCCGCGGCGTTTTCGACGCTCGTGCTCGACAAAACGGACATCACCTCCGGGCTGATCAACGCCAACTATCAGTTAACCGACGACAACCGGCTGACGGGTCTCTATTCCCGCCAGTACGACAAGAAGCCTCATCGCTTCCTGATCGCGTCCAACACCGCGACAATCGACTCGACCAGCAACGAAGACGACGTGTTCGACATCTACCAGGTGCTGTGGAACTCGGTGGTGTCGCAGACGTTCTTCGTCGACGCGCGCGTCGGGCTCAACAAGATCTTCTTTCCAACCTACTTGAACGGCAACGATCAGACGCTGCTCGATTCGGCCACCAACATCCGCACCCGTAACTTCAATACCGGGACGGAGCGGTGGCGCGATCGCTACCAGGCCAATGCGACCGGCCAGTACTACGTCGATGAATGGATCGGCGGGCGCCACGAGTTCAAGTTCGGCTTCGACTACGCGCACATGCCGGTCGAGAACCGGACCACGCGCTTCGGCGATGTCGACATGACCTACAGCAGCACGACCGGGCTGGCGCAGAACGTGACGCTGTTTGCGACGCCGTTCTTCACCAAGACCGCCGTCGACACCACGGCGCTCTACGGGCAAGACAGCATGGCGTTCAAGCGGCTGACGCTCACAGCCGGCCTGCGTTGGGAAATGTTGAACGGCTACCTGCCCGAGCAGAGCAGCCCGGGGAGCGCCTTCTTCCCCACCCTCGCGCGATCGTTTCCGGAAAAGCCGGACGTCGTGGACTGGTCGACCTTTGGGCCGCGCATCAGCGCCGCCTACGACATCATGGGCAATGGCCGCACCGCTCTCGCCACGAATGGCTCGACGAGCCCGAGAACCGCCGCGAGGCGGCCCGAATTCTCGCCCGGCGCGAGTACATCGGCGTCGACGAGGAGATCCTGGCCCGCCCGCTCACGGGAAAGCTGAAGCGAGGCAGCGGGCTGGCCGACATGGAGGACCCGAACCTCGTCGTCTTCCACCGCGCCAACGCGAATTTTCCCTGGCGGTCGCATGCCGTCTGGATGATGACGCAGATGATCCGCTGGGGTCAGGTGCGCGAGCCCTTCGACCTTAAGGCGCTCGCCGGGCGCGTCTATAGACCTGACATCTACCGCGACGCCGTGGCCGCAATCGAGACAGACGTCCCGGAAACCGATGCGAAGCCCGAAGGCAACGGGCACTTTTTTGGCGCCGACACGTTCGATCCCGCAGCCCCCATGGACTATCTCGCGCGCGTCAGAATTCGCGCCGCCGCCGCTGATCTCGCCGCCTTTTCCGCCGCGAACGCCTGACCCCTTGCTTGCTGCGTGAATCGGCAATGTGCTGGTTGCGATGCACAAAGCTTGCGCATCCGCACCCTGGAGTGGCGTGCCGGGATTTTCATATAACACACTGATATTGAATGCTTTATGTAAGATTAGAGAAGCTGGCACGGTTCTTGATATCTATATCGCAGATGCGTGACGGGGTTAACCCCTGACGCAAGTGGCCCAATGGCGGGCCCACTCCAGGCAGCGCTGCCTCGAAGTTCGGTTCCTGACACTACGTCAGATGCCGTCGCTTCGACGTGGCGCTTTTTAGTTTTCCAGCGCCGGCACGGAGGCAGGTCTCGAAAGATCGAGATGCCTAACACCGCGAAACGAAGGGGATTGAAATGGCAGGGTCACGGGGAAGCAAGTCTGCGGGCCACGGTTCTAAAGTTTCGCGGCGCGCGCTCCTCAAGGGGACGGGAACGGCGGCGCTGCTCGCAGCCGTGAAGACGGCGTTTCCTGCAGGCGCCCGCGTCGCCTGGGCAGCAGGACCCGAGGTCACGAAGGCCGTGCTCGGCTACATCGCGCTAACCGATTCAGCTCCGCTCGTCATCGCCAAGGAGAAGGGCCTCTTCGCCAAGTTCGGCATGCCCGACGTCGACGTCGTCAAGCAGGCGTCGTGGGGCGCTTTGCGCGACAACATCGTGCTCGGCTCTGCCGCGAACGGCATCGACGGCGCCCACATCCTGACGCCGATGCCCTACCTCATCTCCACCGGCAAGGTGACGCAGAACAACATCCCCGTACCGATGTAGCATCCTCTCCCGCCTCAACACCGACTGCCAGGGCATCTCGGTGGCGATGGAATACAAGGACGTCAAAGTCGGTCTCGATTCCGCCCCTCTCAAAGCTGCCCTCGAGGCGAAGAAGGCCGCCGGCAAGGAGGTGAAGGCCGCCATGACCTTCCCCGGCGGCACGCATGATCTGTGGCTGCGCTACTGGCTCGCGGCCGGCGGCATCGATCCCGACAAGGACATCCAGACCATCGTCGTCCCGCCTCCGCAGATGGTGGCGAACATGAAGGTCGGCAACATGGACGTGTTCTGCGTCGGCGAGCCGTGGAACGCGCAGCTCGTCAATCAGGGTATCGGCTACACGGCGGCGACCACGGGCGAAATCTGGAAGGAGCACCCCGAGAAGGCGCTCGGCCTGCGCGCCGACTGGGTCGACAAGAACCCGATGGCCGCGCAGGCGCTCGTCGCCGCCGTCATCGAGGCGCAGATGTGGTGCGACAAGACCGAGAACAAGAACGAGATGGCCGAGATTGTCGGCCACCGCCAGTGGTTCAACGTGCCGGTTCCAGACATCATCGGCCGCATCAAGGGCGACATCGACTACGGGCTCGGCCGCACTGCGAGCGGCACTCCACTCGGTATGAAATTCTTCAAGAACGGCGCCTCGTTTCCGTTCAAGAGCCACGACATGTGGTTCCTGACCGAGGACATCCGCTGGGGCAAGCTCGATCCGGCCACGGACGTCAAGGCGCTCGTCGGCAAGGTCAACCGAGACGACATCTGGCGTGAAGCGGCCAAGCTGGCGGGCGTTGCGGCAGCCGACATTCCCGCCCGCGACAGCCGCGGCAAGGAGACCTTCTTCGACGGCAAGGTCTTCGATTCCGACAACCCAACCGCCTATCTCGCCTCGCTGGCGATCAAGCGCCTGCCGGCCTGACAGCGAGCGGCAAATTATCGAAGGGACCGTCCGAATGAACGCTCTACCCGCAAAGCCGATCCTGATCGACACCGCCGCCGGCCGCTTGCCGGCGACGGTCGCAGCGATCAAAGCCGAGCAAGGAAATGTCGTGAGCCTCGCCATCGAGAAACCACGACGCGCGTCTCGAGTGACGGAGACGCTGCGGGAGATCGCCGCCACGATCGTCCCGCCGCTGGTCGTCCTCACAGCGATCCTGATCTTTTGGCAGATCGCGGCGTCAGGGGCCCAGGCCACGCTCCCGTCACCGCATCGCATCTGGCTCGAACTCGAGCGATCTCATCTTATCGCCGTTCTTCGTCAACGGCCCTCAGGACGTCGGCCTCGGCTGGCGCGTTCTCACCAGTCTCGAGCGCGTCGCTTACGGCTTCGGCCTCGCGGCCATGGTCGGGATCGCGCTCGGCGCCATCGTCGGACAAAGTGTGTGGGCCATGCGCGGTCTGGATCCGATCTTTCAAGTGCTCCGCACCGTGCCGCCGCTTGCCTGGCTCCCCATCGCACTGGCCGCCTTTCGAGACAGTGCCCCGTCTGCTGTCTTCGTCATCTTCATCACGGCCGTTTGGCCGGTGATCATCAATACGGCGGTCGGCATTCGCAACATCCCGCAGGATTACAGCAACGTCGCCCAGGTGCTCCGCCTCAATCCGTTCGAATACTTCTGGCGCATCATGATCCCGTCGGCCGCGCCCTACATCTTCACGGGCCTCAGGATCGGTATCGGCCTCTCCTGGCTCGCCATCGTCGCGGCCGAGATGCTAACGGGCGGCGTCGGCATCGGCTTCTTCATCTGGGACGCGTGGAACTCCTCGCGCCTCTCCGACATCGTCGTCGCCCTCGCCTACATCGGCATCGTCGGCTTCCTGCTCGATCGTCTGGTCGCCTTCGTCGGCCGCTTGGCGACCCGCGGCACAGCCAGCGCCTGAGGAGAAGAACATGATCGCTCCACTCGAACCCCGCTCACATGTGCACGGCTCCCAGCGCGCGCCCGGCAAGCCGTTCCTGAAGCTCGACCACGTCCACAAGATCTTCCGGCGCGGCGCCGTCGAGACCGAGGTCTTGAAGGACGTGAACCTCGTTATCGAGGAGCGCGAGTACGTCTCCATCATCGGTCACTCTGGCTGCGGAAAATCGACGCTTCTCAATCTGATTGCCGGCCTGCAGCAGGTCTCGAGTGGCGCCGTGCTGCTAGAGGATCGCGAGGTGAAGGAGCCCGGACCCGAGCGCGCAGTCGTGTTCCAGAACCACTCGCTGCTGCCGTGGCTCACCGTCTACGACAACGTTCGCATTGCCGTGGACAAGGTGTTCGGCGCGACAAAGCCGCGGACCGAGCGCCACGACTGGACGCTGCACAACCTCGACCTCGTGCAGATGGGCCACGCCAAGGACCGTCGTCCGTCGGAGATCTCGGGCGGCATGAAGCAGCGCGTCGGCATCGCTCGCGCTCTCGCCATGGAGCCCAAGGTGCTGCTGATGGACGAGCCGTTCGGCGCCCTCGACGCTCTGACGCGCGCGCACCTTCAGGACCAGGTGATGCAGATCCACGCAAGGCTCGGCAACACGGTCGTCATGATCACGCACGACGTCGACGAGGCCGTGCTCCTGTCGGATCGCATCGTCATGATGACCAACGGACCGTCGGCGTGCATCGGCGAGGTGCTCGACATCCGCCTGCCGCGCCCGCGCAACAGGCTCGAGCTCGTATCCGACCCTGCACTACATCCACGCGCGCGAGGCAGTGCTTCGTTTCCTCTACGAGCGCCACCGCTTTGTCGAAGCGGCCTGAGGACGAGGATCTCCACCCCATGAGTGAACCGCTCGTCATCGTCGGCAACGGAATGGCGGCGACGCGTCTCGTCGACGAGATCTCGACGCGCGCGCCAGGCCGCTATGCGATCGCGGTCGTCGGCGAGGAGCCATCGCTCGCCTACAATCGCGTCCTCCTGTCGTCGCTGCTCGCCCGCGAGGTCGAGGAGCCGCGACATCGAGCTGAAGCCCTGGGCGTGGTGGCAACGGCGCGGCGTCACGCTCGTCACCGGCAGGCGCGCCACCGAGATCGCACACGCACGCGCACGCTTCGCCTGAGAGGCGGAACTCGGCTTGCGTTCTCGCAAGCTCGTCCTCGCCACCGGATCGGAGGCCGTGAGACTGCCGCTTCCCGGTGCCGACCTCCCGGGCGTTCTGACGTTCCGCGACCGCGCCGACGTGGCGGCGATCCTCGAGCGCTCCCGGCCCGGCGCGCGCGCCGTCGTGATCGGTGGCGGGCTGCTGGGTCTCGAGGCCGCCTACGGTCTCAAGAAGGCCGGCGCCGAGGTCACCGTCGTTCATCTCATGGACCGGCTGATGGAACGCCAGCTCGACGGGCCTGCGGCCGACATGCTGAAGGGCGCACTTGAAGCTCTCGGCATCGAGGTCGTTCTCAACGCTGAAAGCTCGGCCATCCAGGGACGCAGGAAGGCGGGCGGGCTCCGCCTCAAGGACGGGCGGAGCATTGACGCCGACATGATCGTCATGGCAGTCGGCATCCGCCCCAACGCCGGGCTAGCACGGCTCGCCGAGCTCGACGTCAATCGCGGCATCGTGGTCGACGACTGTATGCAGTCGAGCGAGCCCGGCATCTACGCCATCGGCGAATGCGCCGAGCACCGCGGCACCTGCTACGGCCTCGTCGAGCCGGCCTACGAGCAGGCGCGCGTGCTCGCCGATCATCTCGCCGGCGGCAATGCGAGCTATGCTGGCTCTCTGCTCTCGACCAATCTCAAGGTCTCCGGCGTCTCCGTGTTTTCGGCAGGTGATTTCGCCGGCGGACCGGAGACCGAGACCGATCGTGCTGAAAGACCCCGGCCGGCGCGCTATCGCAAGCTCGTCGCTCAAGGACGACCGGCTGGCCGGCGCCGTGCTCGTCGGCGACGCCCAGGACGCGCTTTGGTACCTCGACCTCATCCGCTCCGGCGAGAACATCTCGGGCCTGCGCGAAGGTCTCGTGTTCGGTCGCGCGTTCTGTGAGCACGCACCGCAAGCGGCAGCGGAAGCAACACAGACGGCCGTATCGATGAGCAGAGCAGCGGCTTGAGCGGGATGTCGATGGGCAGCGAATTCTCCCCTGAGCAGAAGCGCTACCTGGAAGGCCTCGTCTCGGGCATCCAGGCGGGTCGCGGCCGCACGCGGACTGATGCCGCTCGGCGCGGATGGTGCGATCGCTCCGGCGAACCGACCGGGCCCGATGCCATCCATTTCAAGGCGCAGGATCGCACGTCAAGGCCAGCGGGCAAGAAGCTCGTCGACCAGGAAAATTGGAAGCGCGACGAGCATCCCTTCGACGCCTACCCGCGCCTGAAGGAGCAGGCCGCCAAGGGCGAGTATCCGAAGCCGCCCGACAATTTCCGCTGGCGCTACCACGGTCTCTTCTATGTCGCGCCCGGCACAGAACAGCTACATGTGCCGCCTCAGCATTCCGAACGGCATCCTGAACGCACTGGCAGCTCGAGGGGCTCGCCGACGATTGCCGAGAGCCTGCGGCGGAGGCTACGCCCACGTCACGACGCGCGCCAACATCCAGATCCGCGAGATCGACGGCCGAGAATGCGGTGAAGGTCGTCGAGGCCGTGCAGGATCTCGGGCTCTCCTCGCGCGGCGCCGGCGCCGACAACATCCGCAACGTCACCGGCACGCCGACCGCCGGCATCGATCCGCAGGAGCTGATCGACACGCGCCCCTTTGCGCGCGAGTGGCACTTCCATGTTCTGAACGATCGCTCGCTCACCGGCCTGCCGCGCAAATTCAACGTCGCCTTCGACGGCGCGGGTCAGGTGGCCGCTCTCGAGGAAACGAACGACATCGGCTTTCAGGCCGTCGAGGTCGCGGACGGCGGCGCCCTCCCCGCTGGAGTCTATTTCCGCCTCGTGCTCGGCGGCATCACGGGCCACAAGGACATCGCCCGCGACACGGGCGTCATCGTCGAGCCGCGAGGACGCGACCCGTGTTGCCGATGCCATCGTCCGCGTCTTCATCGAGCACGGCGACCGCACCAACCGCAACAAGGCGCGCCTCAAGTATGTGCTCGATGACTGGGGCTTCGAGAAGTTCCTCGCCGCCGTCGAAGCCAAGCTCGGCGCGAAGCTGACTGCGCATCGAAGCTTCCGCACATCAAGCCGCGCCCTGCCGCCAACCGCTCGCCCACGTGGGCGTGCACCCGCAGAAGCAGGACGGGCCTGAACTGGATCGGCGTCGTGCTGCCGGTCGGCAAGCTCGACGTGCGACCAGATGCGCGCTAGTCGCAAACTGGCGCGCGATCTCGGCGACGGCGATATCCGGCTGACCGTCTGGCAGAACCTGCATCGTCTCGGGCGTGCCCGTGCGAAGCTCCTCGAGGCCGCTTGAAACGCATCAAGGACATGGGCCTTTCGGCCGAAGCGACCGCGATCCGCGCCGGTCTCGTCGCCTGCACCGGCAGCCCGGGCTGCAAGTTCGCGGCCGCCAACACCAAGGGCACGGCCGAGCTGATCGCGACGCACGTCGAGAGCAAGCTCGCGCTCGACCTGCCGGTTAACATTCATCTTACCGGCTGCCACCATTCCTGCGCCCAGCACTACATCGGCGACATCGGCCTGATCGGCGCCAAGGTGCCGCTCAACGAAGATGGCGATACGGCGGAAGGCTTCCACATCCTGGTCGGCGGCGGCTCGGGCAACGATGCCAAGATCGCCCGCGAGCTGTGGCGCGACATCAGAAGCGAGGATTGCCCGGCTGGCCGTTGAAAAGCTGCTGCGGCGCCTACCTCGCGCACCGCGCCGATACCGACGAAACCTTCTTCGCCTTCGCCAACCGCCATGACATCGACACGCTGAAGCGTCTCGCCGAGGGTCACATTGCCGAGGGGGACCGGGCATGACGATGCAATCGCCCTCTCCGGGCACTCCGCTCATTCCCGAAAACGCGCCGTTCTCCGCCGAGCAGCGCGCATGGCTCAATGGCTTCTTCGCCGGTGTGCTGTCGCTCGATGCCGGCGCGAAGACCGGCGACAGCCGCCGATATCGGCGCAGCCGGCGCGAACATTCCGGCGGGCGATGGCGACGACGGCGCGGCACCCTGGCACGATCCCGCCATCGAGATCGACGAGCGCATGACGCTGGCCCAGGGCCGTCCCCTGCGCCGTCGCATGATGGCAGCGATGGCGCAGCAGGACTGCGGCCAATGCGGCTACAATTGCGAGGACTACGCCAACGCGATCACCGAGCAGGCCGAGCCGCGCCTCAATCTGTGCGTTCCCGGCGGCAAGGCGACGGCGCGCATGCTGAAGTCGCTCGTCGAGGAAATGGGCGGCGGCGTGCTCGATCCGGACGAGAAGGCCGCCAAGGACAGCGCAAAGCCCGAGAAAGCCTCGACGACGTCCGTCCCGGCCGCTCGCGCGAGGCACCCGTCGCGGCGACGTTTCGTTTCGCGCCAGCGCCTCAACGGCGACGGGCTCCGAGAAGGTCGACCAATCACATCGAGATCGACCTCACCGAATGCGGGCTCGACTACGAGCCGTCGGCGACAGCTTCGGCATCGTGCCGACCAACTGTCCCGAAGCTGGTCGACGCCATCCTTACGGCCATTGCTGCGCCCGCCGATTTCCCCATCGGCGACAAGACGCTTCGCGACGCGCTGATCGAGGACACGTCGCTCGTCTCCGGCGCCGGATTCCCTGTTCCAGCTCATCTCCTATCTCACCGGCGGCGACGCGCAAACGTAAGGCGCAGGCACTTTCCAAGGGCGCAGGACCCGGACGGCGACGCCGCAACCCTCGACGTGCTCGCCGCGCTCGAGAAGTTCCCGGGCATCCATCCCGATCCCGAAGCCTTCTACGAAGTGCTCGAGCCGCTGCAGCCGCGTCTCTACTCGATCTCCTCGTCCATGAAGGCCAATCCCGGCCGCGTTTCGCTCACGGTCGATACCGTCCGCTACGATCTGAACGCCCGCGAGCGGCTCGGCGTCTGCTCCACGTTATCTCGCCGATCGCATCGCGCCGGGAGCCACGCTCAAGGCCTATGTGCAGAAGGCCCACGGCTTCGCGCTGCCGAAGGATGGCGCCACGCCCGATCATCATGGTCGGACCCGGCACCGGCGTTGCGCCGTTCCGTTCCTTCCTGCAGGAGCGCCATGCCACCAAGGCTCAGGCCCCGCGTGGCTGTTCTTCGGCCATCAGCGGCGCGAAACCGATTTCTTCTACGAGGCCGAGCTCGGCGTGCTGCAGGAAGCCGGCACGTTGACGAAGCTCTCGCTCGCCTGGTCGCGCGACGGCGACAAGAAGATCTACGTCCAGGACCGCATGCGCGAGGAAGGCCGCCGAGCTGTTCGCGTGGCTCGAGAAAGGCGCGCACTTCTACATCTGCGGCGATGCCAAGCGCATGGCGAAGGATGTCGAGGCAGGCCCTCGTCGATGCCGTCGCCGAGCACGGCAAGGTCTCGTCGGACGATGCCAAGGCCTACGTCGCAGCCTTGAAGAAGGTCGGCCGTTATCAGGCGGACGTGTATTGAGGAGCGCTGCCATGAATGCGCCAGCCGCTGCTCCCGCCGTACGCACAACCTGTCCCTATTGTGGGGTGGGCTGCGGGGTGATCGCCCGTGCCGATGGCTTCGGCGGTGCCCAGGTTCAGGGTGATCCCGATCATCCGGCCAACTTCGGCCGCCTCTGCTCGAAGGGCTCGGCGCTCGGCGAAACTCTGTCGCTCGACGGACGCCTGCTGCATCCGATGATGCGCGGCGCTGACCGCACGCATGGCGCGCGCGTCCTGGGATGAGGCCCTCGATCGCGGTCGCGCGCGGCTTCAAGGATACGATCGAGAAGCACGGCCCGGACTCGGTCGCGTTCTACGTCTCGGGCCAGCTCCTGACCGAGGACTATTACGTCGCCAACAAGCTGATGAAGGGCTTCATCGGCTCGGGCAACATCGATACGAACTCGCGCCTCTGCATGGCGTCGTCGGTTGCCGGGCATCGCCGCGCCTTCGGCTCCGACACCGTTCCCGGCTGCTACGAGGATCTCGACGAGGCCGATCTCCTCGTGCTCACGGGCTCGAACGCCGCCTGGTGCCATCCCATTCTCTATCAGCGCATGCTCAAGAATAAGCGCGAGCGCGGCGCCCGCATCGTCGTCATCGATCCGCGCGCGACGCCAACGTCCGACGATGCCGACCTTCTCATCCAGATCGCGCCGGGCATGGATTCGGTGCTGTTCTCGGGCCTGTTCGCCTATCTCGTCGATCACGACGTGCTCGATCGAGACTTCATCCGCGATCACACCGACGGTTTCTCGGAGGCGCTCGCCCGCGCGCGCCACATTGCGCCGGACCCCGAGGCCGTAGCCGAGAAATGCCAGGTTCCGCGCGAGCGCATCGAAACCTTCTTTGCCTGGTTCGCGCAGACGCAGAAGTCGGTGACGCTCTACTCGCAAGGCGTCAATCAATCCGCGCAGGGCACCGACAAGGTCAACGCCATCATCAACTGCCACCTGGCATCCGGCCGCATCGGCAAGCCCGGTACGGGGCCGTTCTCGCTCACGGGCCAGCCCAATGCCATGGGCGGCCGCGAGGTCGGCGGCCTTGCCAACCAGCTTGCCGCGCACATGGACTTCTCGCCCGAGAACATCGATCGCGTCGCGCCGCTTCTGGGGCGCGGCCGGCGTGTTGCCGCAGCACCCGGGTCTCAAGGCCGTCGACATGTTCGACGCCGTCGCCCAGGGCCGCATCAAGGCGCTCTGGATCATGGCCACCAATCCGGTCGTGAGCCTGCCGCGCGCCGACGCGGTGCGCGCGGCGCTGGAGCACCTCGATCTGCTCGTCGTCTCCGACGTCGTCGCCAACACCGATACGATTGCCTCGGGCGCGCACGTTCTGCTGCCTGCTTCGGGCTGGGGCGAGAAGGAAGGCTCGGTCACCAACTCCGAGCGCCGCATTTCGCGCCAGCGCGCGTTCCTCGCCTGCCCGGGCGAAGCAAAGCCGGACTGGTGGATCATCTCGGAAGTCGCGAAGCGCATGGGCTTCGCGTCTGCGTTCTCCTATGCGTCCGCCGCCGACATCTTCAGGGAGCATTGCGAGCTCTCGGACTTCGAGAACGGCGGCAGCAGCGACTTCGATCTTTCCGGTCTCGTGTCGCTGACGGAGCAGGATTACGACGCGCTCGGCGCCGGTGCAATGGCCGATTGAAGCCCACGCCGCGCAAGGTCGCAAACGTCTTCTTCGCATCACGGCGAATTTCTACACCGAGGACAAGCGCGCGCGCTTCGTGGCCGTCGCCAACCCGAAGCTCGCCGTCGCGCCCGAGCGCTATCTGCCTCTGCTGCTCAACACCGGCCGCATCCGCGACCAGTGGCACACGATGACGCGAACCGGAAAGTCGCCGCGCTCTCGGCGCCCACATCGACGAGCCCCAGGTTTCCGTCCATCCCGAGGATGCGAAGTACGTTCGGCGTCAAGGACGGCGCTTTCGCGCGCATCTCGACGCTGCACGGAAGCGCCATCCTGCGTGTCGTAGTCTCGCGGAAGCCCAGCGCCGCGGCGAGATCTTCGCGCCCATCCATTGGAACGGCGACGACCGCGTCGGACGCCGCATCGGCGCTCTGGTGCAGCCGGCCTGCGATCCCGATTTCAGGTCAGCCCGAGCTCAAGGCCACACAGGCAACGCTGGCTCCGGCGCAATTCGCCGTGCACGGCTTCCTGCTCGCGGCGTGAAGCCTCCGCCATGCCTGCGGGCCTCTGGTGGGCACGATCGACCATCGAAGGCGGCTCGGGCTACCGGCTCGCGGTGCCAACGTCCATACGCTCACTGGTCCGATCTTGCCACAGTCTCTGCTCGGAGATGCGAGGAACACGCCATCGGAGCTTCTCGACGAGGCGCAGGGCCGCTATCGTGCCGCCGTCATTCGCGATGGCCAGCTCGAGGCATGTCTTTTCCTTGCCCGAGATCCTCAGGCGCTGCCGAGCTGGGAATGGCTGAAGCAGCAGCTTGCCGCGCCTCACTTGCCGACTTCGTCGCGCAGCGCCCTCCTCGCCGGACGCGGGCGCCGATGCTTGCGCCGACAACGGTCCCATCGTTTGTGCCTGCTTTGGCGTCGGCCGCAATCAGATCTGCCGCGCCGTCACTGAAGCGCAGGCCAGCACCGCCGAGGACATCGGTCGGCGAGCTGCACGGCTGGCACCAACTGCGGCTCATGCCTTCCCGAGGTTCGCCGCATCATCGCCGAGATTCAGAAGGCCGCTGTCGAGCCCGCACACTGAACGTCACGCAACCCTGTGAAAAGAAAGAAGCGGCCCCACCGTGAGGCGGGGCCGCAAGCTTCAGTGCACTTTTCAGAAGTTGATTAGGCCGCCGAAGCTGACGAAGTCGGCGTCTTCCAAACTTTCGAGCGAGGCAATGCCGTCGATGTCGGCCTCGTAGTGCTGATACTTGAGGTAGACCGTCATCGCCGCCGCGTCGATCTCCTGCGCGATGCCGCCGCCGAAGCGCTCGAGCATGCTCGATGTGGCGCCCTTTGATGGCCGCCGGCCCGAGCTGGTCGATGTATTGCGGGCATAGTCGCCGTAAACGATGGTGGCGCCGAGCGGCAGTCACTTTGCGGCGGATGCCGGCCTTGACGTACTAGTGGTCGCTGTCCTTGGGCTCGTGGTGTCCGGAGGAGCAGCGGTGTCGTTGTTGTCCTCATTGCCGTAGGCGCCGTGCACGAAGAGACCCGTCGCGAGTGCTGGACGTAGCCGCCGGCCTGGAAGAACTCCGAGTTCTTCTCGCAGCGACGGGCCGCACCGACGTGTTCTCGTCGTTCATCACCGTGTAGCCGACGCCGACGGCGACCTTGAAGCCTTCGACCTCTCCCGCATAGCGGCCTGCCAGCTCCCAGAAATCGTCCTCGCCCCAGCTCGCCGAGACCGAGAAGCCTGCGAACGTCGGCCTGTCGTAGCGCACGCCGTTCATGACGATGCCGTTGCAGTCGCCGCCGAAGCGGCAGCGACTTGCGTATAGCAGAACCCGAGCTGGCCCCAGGTGAGGGTTGGAGAGCGCTCCGTTCGACCCTGGGCAGGAAGAACTGCGGAAAGCCGTCGAGGAACGTGTAGTTGTCGAAGATCTGCGTGCCGGAGAGATCGGTGAACATGGCCGGCGCTTTTGGCGGCCTGCGCGAGCGTGCCGACGCTCACCTTGCCGAGATCCTTGCTCTGCAGATACCAGTACGACATCTGCGTATTGAGGTTGTCGTTCTCGCGTTCTGGTGGATGGCCACTCGTGCCGGACCGCCGAAGGCGTTCGCCGGCAGATCCTGGATGCGCAGCAGGTAGCCCGCGGTCCAGCCGGGCGCGATGATCGCCTGGCCGCCGAACCTGATGTGCGAGGCCTGCGTCGGACCGAGGCCGTGGATGTAGGTGTTGCTCTCCTGGCCGTCGTCCCACACGGTGATCTCCTGGGCGATGTAGCCCGAGACCGTGAGCGAGACCTTGCGATTGCCCTTGCGGGCCGTCGTCGCCTCGAGCTCCGCGACCCGCTCCTCGAGATCGGCGCAGCAATCGCCGCCGAGGTCCGCCGCCGCCGCCGGAGGGCACCGCCAACGTCGCCAATCCGAGCGCCGCAGCCACACCCCCGAATACCCTCAGTCCAACTCGAAGTGTGTTCATTCCCAAAGTCCTACCTAATCAGTGCGGACGGTTTGCCCGTCACGGGTTTCGACTGACTCGACCCTAGGATCAGCGGGCGTGAGACTGAAAAAAGTTCGAGGGCGCTAATAAGCCATCCGAAGCTTGCGTGGCCCTCAAGCATCATCCTGCCCGAGCGACAGGCAGTTTGATTGGTTTCGACGGCTTATTGCCTACAATTGCGACACTTGCGGAGCATTGGAACTGACGCCGGATGGCCCGAACATTCACCGCGACCCCGCCCCTGCCACCCATCCGAAGACGTCACCATAGTTCCGCAAAACCCAGAGATGTCCCTGCCCTTCGAGCTGCGTAAGCTCCGCCAGCGGGATCTTCTGCGCCAGCAGGCGAACGGCCGACTGCGGGATGTTCCGGTCCTCTCGGCCGAGCCACAATCGCGTCGTCGCTTCGATATCGCCGGGACGAATATCCCACGCGCGCGAGAAGAGCTTGAGATCGATCGCAGGTCCGGCGGCGCCCTGACGGAGACCTTCGCGGAAGGTCGCGGCGAGTCTGGTCCCAATATCCGCCATCGCTGCGAGCTCGATGTCGGCGCGAGCCGTCCGAAATGTCGCGACAGCAGATAGCGGACTTGGGTGCGACCTGAAGCATCCTGCGGTACGCTCTGAAGACCAATCTCGTGCCGCCGGGTATGCGCGGCAGGACGCGGAAGCAGAAGCGGTGGAACGGACGCATCTCGCGCCAAGGTATTTCGGAGACCGCCCCCACGGGAGCGACGAGCGCAAGCCGTGTGATGCGCGATCCCAGTGAGCCGCCGCGGCAAGTGCATAGGGTCCCCCGCCCGAGATGCCGATCAAGGCGAACCGGCCGAGGCCGAGCAGGTCCGCCAGCGAGCGCATGTCGCGAGCGTATTCGGAGAGGCTTGGCTTGGGATGGGTATCCGTTCCGCCATATCCCCAGCGATCGGGGCTGATGAGCCTCAACCCCAGCGACGTCGCCGTCGCGTCCGCGGCCGCGTACTTGAGCCGCGAGCCCGGCGTGCCATGTAAGGTGATCACCGGAAGGCCGTCACGCGCTCCATACTCCGCCACGCACACCTTGCGTCCCTGACTGAGCTCGAGGATGCGTGTCCGGCTGCTCTCACGCGCATCGCTCATGACGGCAAACCAGCCTCGCGAAGTTCGTGGCACTGAGCGCCTCAGCGCGCCGGCGCTTGAAAGTAATGCGGATGGCGCACCTGATCGCCGGGCTTCAAGCCAAGCCGCTCGGCCGCCCCGCCCGCGAGCTCAAGGACCGCGGTCACGGGGCCGCCCGACGAGATGACCCGCTCCGAAAGCGGCTCGGTCTTCACCTCGATGCGATGCACCGTGCCATCGGCCCGGATGAAGACCATGTCGAGCGGGATGTAGGTGTTCTTCATCCACATCGTGAGCTCGCGCGCCTCGCCGTAGGGGAACAGCATGCCCTTCGTGTCAGCGAGGCTCGTTCGAAACATGAGACCGAGCGCCTGCTGCTCGGGCGTCGCCGCGACCTCGATGTCGATCGACTTCGCCCCTGCCGCCGTGATGAGCTCGAGGTGATCTTGGCTGGCGGTCTCACCGGCACCGCGAGCCGGCTCCTGCCACTGCGCGTAGCCGACGACCGCCAGCCGGAACGCCGACCAAAAGAAGAAGGGCCGCCGATTTGGCAGCCCCGCTCGAAATTCCTGTGATGCGCATGGTCCCACCGCTCAATGCGGCGACGTGATCCCCGCTGCCGCCCCGTCGGGTCGCAGCTCAGCCGCCATGCAACCCTTGGAGCCCATACCCCAGCGCACCTGGACCATCTGGCCTGGCCTGAGCTCGGTGAAGCCGAAGCGCCTGAGCGTCTCCATATGCACGAAGATATCGGGGGTGCCCTCGCCCTTTCGTCAAGAAGCCAAAACCGCGTACGCGGTTGAACCACTTGACGATCGCCCGTTCCCAGTCGCTTTCGGGCTGCACATGAACGTGCGTCCGCTGCGGCAGGAGCGAGGGGTGAATTGCCGTGCTTTCGTCCATGGAGAGTATGCGGAAGGCTTGCATGCCCTTTGGACGGCGCAGCACCTGGCAGTGTACCCTGGCGCCTTCGTAGGCTGTCTGATAGCCACCGGCCCTGAGGCAAGTGACGTGCAGCAGGACATCCGCCAAACCATTGTCCGGAACGATGAACCCGTAGCCCTTGGCGACGTCGAACCACTTGATGACGCCGGCAATCTCGAAGACCTCCAAACCGGCCTCGTCGAGACGCTCCACGTCGCTTTCAATCAAAACCCCGCCGCCCGGAAACTCCGGAGGTAGCTTGGAATCCCCCATTGTCGTACCCCGCCTTACTGGTCCACGTTGAACATCTTGCGTCTCGGAAACCCTCAATCCAGCCTCTGCCCTCTACATTGGCCGGACTGCTTCCGTGACGCGCCGGAGAATAACACTTGAGATGCGTCCCGCTAGCCCCCCTCGCTCCTCGTCCGATGCCCTGCAACGGCTCATTGCGTTCATGTCCACATGAGAATAAGCACCATAACGGCTTGATTGGATTAACCGTTTTTTAGTAATTGATTCTTCCCCAAAATAGTTTTCTTAATCCTGTTGAACACTGATCGACCTCGGCCCTTTCATGCGATTACTGCCACTGCGCAGGCCTTGATTTCTTCCGCTCTGATTCGCCCGTATTGTCTCGCTCCGCAGACTGATGAAGGCTTCTGGCGACTCGAATGCAGCGTGCTCGGATCATCCACCGCTTATCCCCAGTGCGCACCTGCGATGTCCGCGTGTGGACCTCGACGAGCTGCAACCGATCGTAATGTTCTGCTTGAGCAAAAATTGCCATCTCTAGGATGCTTGGCGGCTCTTTTGCGCGACGATCGCACGATCGCAGTCGGCGTAGACGTCGGACTCGACCTTCACGACCGCAAGGAGAGTCCGATGCGCTATTTGCATACGATGGTGCGCATCAGCAACGTCGAAGCGAGCCTCGCATTCTACTGCGGGCTCTTGGGCCTCGAGGAGGTCCGCCGCAGTCGACAATCCGGCGGGACGGTTCACGCTGATCTTCCTTTCCGCGCCTGCTGATAAACCCCGCGCCGAACGCTGAGCGCGCACCGCTTCTCGAGCTCACGCACAACTGGGATCCGGAAATCTACGGCTCCGCCCGCAACTTCGGGCATCTTGCGTTCGAGGTCGACGACATCTACGCCGCTTGCAGCGCACTTGATGGCCGGCGGCGTGACGATCAACAGGCCGCCGCGTGACGGACGCATGGCATTTGTCCGCTCGCCTGACGACATCTCGATCGAGCTTCTCGCAGAAAGGCGCCGCGCTCCCGAAACAGGAGCCATGGGCCTCGATGCCCAACGCCGGCGCCTGGTAAAGGAGATGTGAATCGCAGCGATAACGGAGCCGATTGTTTCCGCCGCGGCAGACACCCGTGTGCGGCGCGGAACCCGAGCGCAATAAATCGTTCTCCGCAGCCCGCGATTGGTACAATTTTTCCTCATTTCCGGGCTGGAGGAACGACATCCTATTCTTATTTATTGGATGCCCTTTATTTAGGAACAGTTTTTCACTACGTTCCGGCCATACGGAGGACCCCCGATGCCCAAAGTGGACATCCCGCCACGCCGCGGCACGAGCGGCGCGGGCCGGGCGCAGCCCCTGCGACCCCGAACGACGCGGCCGAGCCGGCTAATAAGGACGGCGTGCGCCGCGCCCGAGCGCTCGACCAGCGCCTCGCCAAGCTCGATAATCTCGAAGACCGCCTTGCCGCGATCGCCAAGGCGATCCCCGGTCGCGTCACCTTTTCGACGAGCCTCGGCATCGAGGATCAGGCCGTGCTCCATGGCATCGCCAAGACCGCGCCGAAATTCGACGTCTTCACGCTCGACACCGGTCGCCACTTTCCCGAGACGCTGCAGACACTCGAGGACAGCGAGAACGTCTACGGCCTCAAGATCCGCGTCATGTTCCCCGACGCGAAGGAGGTCGAGGCGCTCGTCGCGCGCGACGGCATCTTCGGCTTTCGCAACTCGGTCGAGAACCGCAAGGCCTGCTGCGACATTCGCAAGGTGCGCCCGCTCAACCGCGCGCTCAAAGGTGCCGCTGGCTGGATCACCGGGATGCGGCGCGAGCAGTCCGTGGGCCGAGCCGCATGTTCCGTTCGCCGACGTGGGACGCAGAGCACAGCTTGATCAAGGTCAACCCGATCGCCGACTGGACGCTCGAACGACTCGAGAGCTTCGTCGCCGATCACGCGATCCCGATCAATCCGCTCCACGCGCAAGGCTTCCCGTCGATCGGCTGCCAGCCGTGCACGCGCGCCATCCGCCCCGGCGAGGACATCCGCGCCGGCCGCTGGTGGTGGGAGGCAAAAGAGAACGGGCAGGAGTGCGGCCTGCACAACGGCCCGCCAGCGAAACCTGCCGCGGCCTCCAAAGCCGTGGCCACGGCAGTTACGAGGCGATGAGCGCATGACGGCCACAATCTCGCATCTCGACCTCCTCGAAGCCGAGAGCATCCATATCTTCCGCGAGGCGGCGGCCCAGTTCCGCCGGCCCGTGCTCATGTACTCGATCGGCAAGGACTTCGACCGTCCTCCTGCACCTGGCGCGCAAGGCCTTCTGGCCGGCACCGCTGCCGTTTCCGCTGCTCCACATCGACACGACGTGGAAGTTCCGCGACATGATCGCCTTCCGCGACAAGACGGTTGCCGACTTCGGCCTCGAGCTCATCGTCCACACCAACGAGGACGGTCTCGCCAAGGGCATCAACCCGATCGACTACGCGCCGTCCGTCTACACCGACGTCATGAAGACCGTGCCGCTCAAGCAGGCGCTCGACAAGTACGGCTTCGACGCGGCCTTCGGCGGCGCGCGCCGCGACGAGGAAGCGAGCCGCGCCAAGGAGCGCGTCTTCTCGTTCCGCGCCGAGGGTCACCGCTGGGATCCGCGCCGCCAGCGCCCCGAGATGTGGCGCCTCTTGAACGGCCGCCTCGGCGCCGGCGAGACGGTGCGCGTCTTCCCGCTCTCGAACTGGACCGAGCGCGACGTCTGGCGCTACATCCTGCGCGAGAAGCTCGACGTCGTGCCGCTCTACTTCGCCAAGGAGCGCCCGACCATTCTGCGCAACGGTCAGCTCCTGATGCGCGACGACGACCGCCTGCCGCTGAAGCCCGGCGAGGAGGTGAAGCAGCGGCGCGTGCGCTTCCGCACCCTCGGCTGCTATCCGCTGACCGCCGCCGTCGAGTTCGGACGCTACGGATATCGAAAGCGTCGTCGCCGAGACGGTGGGCGCGCGCACGTCCGAACGCATCGGCCGCCTCATCGACCATGACCAGGCCGGCGCCATGGAGAAGAAGAAGCAGGAGGGATACTTCTGATGACGGTCCAGCCTGCTTTTGAGAAGGCGAAGGCCTCCGCCGCGCAATTGCCGAGTGGACGCCGTCGCCGTGCGCACGGGGCTCGCGCCCGAGCTTTCCGGCATGCTCCGCCTTTTGACGTGCGGCTCCGTCGACGACGGCAAGTCGACGTTGATCGGCCGCCTGCTCTGGGACGCGACGGATCTCTTCGACGATCAGCGCGAGACACTGCAGCGCGGCAAGAAGGTCGACGGCGGCAATCCCGACTTCAGCCTGCTCATGGACGGCCTCGTTGCCGAGCGCGAGCAGGGCATCACGATCGACATCGCCTGGCGCTACTTCGACACCGCGACGCGCCGCTTCGTCGTCATCGACAGCCCGGGCCACGAGCAATACACGCGCAACATGGCGTCGGGCGCCTCCCACGCCGACGTCGCCATCCTGCTCGTCGACGCGCGCCACGGCATCAAGAAGCAGACGCGCCGCCACGCCGCGATCCTCGATCTCGTCGGCGTCAAGCGCGTGATCCTCATCGTCAACAAGATGGATCTCGTCGATTGGTCGGAGCAGAAGTTCCGCCAGATCGAAGCCGACTTCCAGACGCTCTCCTGGCGCTTCGGCTTCTGGGAAGCGATCGCCATTCCGGCCGCCGCCGTCTCCGGCGACAACGTCGCGAGAAAGAGCGAGCACATGCCCTGGTACAAGGGCCCGCACCTTCTCGCGCACCTCGAGGAGCTGCCGAGCCGCGGCACCGAGGCCACGGGCCCATTCCGCTTTCCCGTGCAGACGGTGCTGCGCGATGGGCGCGACTTCCGCGGGCTCGCAGGCACCGTGAGCGCAGGCTCCGTGCGTGTCGGCGAGACGGTCGTCGATGCGCTCTCGAAGCGCGTCGCCCGCGTCCAGCGCATCGCCACCATGGACCGCGACCTCGACGAGGCGCGCCAGGGCCAGGCGGTCGCGATCCAGCTCGACATCGATCTCGACATCGCGCGTGGCGCCGTGCTCTCTAAGGCCGACGCCAAGCCTGTCGTCGCCCGAAGCCTCGAGACGCGCCTCGTCTGGCTCTGCGAGACCGCCTTCGATCCGCGCGGCGCCTATCTGCTGCGCACCGCAACCGACCTCATCCCCGTGTCCAGCCTCGAGATCCGCTCGCTCCTCGATCTCGAGACGCTGGCGGCGCATCCGTCATCGGTCTGCTCCGTCAACGACATCGCCATCGCCCACATCGCGCTCGGGCGGGCGGCCGCGATCGACACCTTCGCCGACGCACCCGAGACCGGCAGCTTCATGCTTGTCGATGCGATCACCGGCGCGTCCATCGCCGGCGGCGTCGTGACGGCGGTGAGCGCGGAAGCGGCCGAGACCAACGCCGACACGTTCGTGCTGACCCGTGCCATGCTCGAGCGCGGCCTCAACGCCGACATCAAGGACCAGCCGCAGGCGGAAAGCGAGTTCCGCCGCCGCGCCAACGAGGTGGCGCTGATCCTGCGCGCGGCGGGCGTCGCCGTCGAAATCGAAAGCCCGCCCGACTATTCGATCTGATCCAACGACCAGAAGCCGGGTCCGAACCCGACAATCACCGAGCCGCCTCACATGTGGGACGACATTCTTCTCTACGTCATCATCGGCTTCGTCGCGCAGATGATCGACGGCGCCATCGGCATGGCCTATGGCGTGACCGCAAGCTCCGTGCTGCTGAGCCTCGGCATCCCGCCGGCGACGGCAAGCGCATGCGTGCACGCGGCTGAAACGTTCACCACCGGCGCATCGGGGCTCGCGCATTGGCGGATCGGCAACGTCGACCGCAATCTTATATGGCGGCTTGCCGTTGCCCGGCATGATCGGCGGCGGCATCGGTGCCTACGTGCTGACCCGAGCTCCCGGGCGACGACCATCGAAGCCCTTCATCAGCGGCTACCTGCTGCTCCTCGGCGTATTCATCATCTGGAAGGCGCTACACCGCTCGCACACGTCCGATCGAGGAGCCGCCCCGCCACGTCGCACCGCTCGGCTTCGTCGGCGGCTTTGCTCGACGCGCTCGGCGGCGGCGGCTGGGGCCCATCGTCACCTCGACGCTGCTCGGCCAAGGACACGACGCCGCGCTACGCCATCGGCTCCGTCAACCTCGCCGAGTTCTTCGTCACGCTGACCATCTCGACCACGTTCCTCGTCACCGTCGGCCTGAGCCTGTGGCCGATCATCCTCGGGCTCATCATCGGCGGCGTCATCGCGGCTCCCTTCGCGGCGCTCGCGACAAAGCACATTGCCCGACAAGGTGCTGATGCTGATCGTCGGCTGCGTCGTCGTCCTTTTGAGCCTGCGCACGATCCTCAAGGCGTTCGCCTGAGATTTATGATTCAAGGCTCTGCATGAGCACGGACTTCGCAATGCACCTGAAGCATAGAGACGCCCTCTCATGAACTTGCTTGCAGACCACTGGCACCTGATCGGCGGCGGCGGCTTCGTCATCGGCTTCCTGATCGGCATCACCGGCGTGGGCGCGGGCTCGCTCACGACCCCGCTGCTGATCGGCATCGGCTTCCACGCCGGCGATTGCCGTCGGCACCGATCTCCTGTTTGCGTCGATCACCAAGGCGTCGGCGGCCTGGCGCCATCACCGTCTGCAAAACGTCGATTGGCCCATACTCGGCTGCCTGGCGCTCGGCAGCCTGCCGGGCGCCGCCGCCATGCTCGGACTGCTCTACCTCACGAAGGCCGATACGCATGCGCTGGCGATCTATATTCGCCAGGTCCTTGCCGTGATGCTCGTCGTCAGCGCCGTCGCCATCGCGCTTCATCCGTGGCTGAGACGCCGCCAGCCTGCCGAGGCTCACGCGGCCCTTCACGTGCCTGCCACGCAGGCTGCCGACGATCCTCTTCGGCGCCGTGCTCGGCGTGCTGGTGACGCTGACGTCCGTCGGCGCCGGCGCGATCGGCGTCGCCGTGCTGACGGGCCTCTATCCGGCGCTCCTGGCGCGCCGCGTCGTCGGCACCGACATCGTGCACGCAATTCCGCTGACGCTCGTCTCGGGCCTCGGCCACGCCGGCATGGGCCACGTCAACGTCTGGCTGCTCGCCGCCCTTCTCGCGGGATCCGTGCCGGGCATCCTCATCGGCTCGCGCATCACCGGGCGTGATCCCCGACTGGCTGCTGCGCGCCGCGCTCGGCCTGGTGCTGCTCTGGGCGGCCTACCTGCTCTGGTTCAAGACCTAGACCATGATCGCTTCGGACCCTACTTCGCTCCGATCGTCGCGCCGCCTATCAGGCGCGGCGTGAATCGGTATGCGCAGAAAAAGTCCGAAGCGTGAAACATCGGTCTCATCAAAGGTTCTAAGCCCGTTCAAGTGCGCCCGAAGTTCCCGCGAGCTTGACGTCGTCGTGGAACTTGTTGCCGGCGGGCGTCGCGGCCACGACGCCGGTCCTGATGACGAAATCGCCGAAGCGCTCGCCCGCCTTGCGCTCCTTGGCGTAGTCGACGAGCAGCGGCTCGAGCAGCTCGAGGATGCGCGCCTTGCCGACGTCCTGCGCATAGAGCTTGTTGAGCCGCGTGCCGTTGAAGGCCGCGCCGAGATAGAGGTTGTAGAGCCCGGGCGAGCGGCCGACGAAGCCGATCTCGGCGAGATAGGGACGTGCGCACCCGTTCGGGCAGCCCGTCATGCGGACGACGATGTCGTCGTCGCGCAAGCCCTGCCTTGTCGAGCAGCCTCCTCGATGCCGGTGATCAGCTCCGGCAGGAAGCGCTCGCTCTCGGCAAGCGCCAGGCCGCACGTCGGCAGCGCGACGCACGCCATCGAGTTGCGGCGCATGCCCGACGAGGTCGCGATGTGCGACGCCGTGCTTCGCCAGAATCGCCTCGATCTTCGGCTTCGCGCCTTCGCCGCCACGTTGGCGATGATGAGGTTCTGGTTCGAGGTCAGCACGAAATCGATGCCGCCCGCCTCGGCGATCTCGCGCATCGCCGTGCGCAGCGCCATGCCCGGCACATCCTTGATGCGCCCGTTCTCGATGAAGAGCGTGAGGTGCCACTTCTTGTCCGCGCCCTGGTCGCCAGCCGATCGGATCGCCCGTCGACTTGAACGTGAAGGGACGCGCCTTGCCGAGCTTGAAGCCGAGACGGCTTCTCGACCTCGGCGCGGAACTTGTCGAGGCCGACGCGCTCGATCGTGTACTTGAGCCGCGCGTTCTTGCGCACCTCGCGGTTGCCCCAGTCGCGCTGCACGGTCACGACCTTCTCGGCCACGTCGACGGCCTGCGTCGGGCGTGCAGAAGCCGAGCACGTCGGCCGTGCGCGGGAACGTATCGATGCTCGCCATGCGTCATGCCCATGCCGCCGCCGACGGTCACGTTCCAGCCCACGACCTCGCCCTTCTCGACGACGGCGATGTAGCCGAGATCGTGGGCGAAGATGTCGACGTCGTTGTCGGGCGGCACCGCGATGACGATCTTGAACTTGCGCGGCAGATAGTGGGCGCCGTAGATCGGCTCGGCATCGGGCTTCGCCTTGCCGCTCTTGTCCTCGACCTTTTCGCCTTCGAGCCAGATCTCGTGATAGGCGCCGGTCTTCGGCAGCAGATGATCGCTGACCTTCTTGGCGAGCGCGTAGGCCTCCCCATGCGCCTTCGAAAGGAACGGGTTGCGCACGCCGACATGACGTTGCGGTTGACGTCGCCGCACGCGGCGATGGTGTCGAGGCAGGCCGCGTTGATCGCCTGCATGGTCCGTCTCAGGTTCGACTTGATGATGCCGTGGAACTGGAAGGTCGCCCGCGTCGTGAGGCGCAGCGTGTGGTTGGCGTAGGTGCCCGCGATGTCGTCGAGCTGGATCCACTGCGCAGGCGTCACGACGCCGCCCGGAATCCGCAGGCGGATCATGAAGCGAGAACGCCTTCTCGAGCTTCTTCTTCGCCCGCTCGGGCCGGAGATCCCGGTCGTCCTGCATGTAGGAGCCGTGGAACTTCAGGAGCTGCGTGTCGTCCTCGGCGATGGCGCCGGTCTCGACGTGGCTGAGCCCGTCCGCGATGGTGCCGCGCAGGAACCGGCTCTCTTCCTTGATGAACTCGTTCTTCGAGCGCTTGTCGGTCATGGGATGGAGTCCTAGGGAGTAGGCAACGGGCAATCGGCAGTACGCAAGCGCATCTCACGAATGCCTGCTGCCCACTTGCCTACTGCCTAGTAAACGTCCCGCTGATAGCGGCCGGCCTTGGTAAGCTCCTTGAGCTTCGCGCGGCCCGCCTCTTCGTCGCCCTTCGCCGGCTCGGCCAGGATCTTGACGAGCGTCGCATCGACGTCCTTCGCCATCCCCTTCTCGTCGCCGCACACATAGATGTGGGCGCCCTCGTCGAGCCACTTCAAGATGTCGGCGCGACGCTCCCAGAGCCGGTGCTGCACGTAGATCTTCTCCGGCTGATCGCGCGAGAACGCGACGTCGATGCGCGACAGCTCCCCGCTCTGAAGCCAGTCCTGCCATTCGAGCTGGTAGAGGAAGTCGTGCGTGAAGTTGCGCTCGCCGAAGAAAAGCCAGCTCTTGCCCTTGGCGCCGGTCTCGGCGCGCTCCTCGATGAAGCCGCGGTAGGGCGCGACGCCCGTGCCCGCGCCGATCATGATGATCGCGCGATTGGGATCGTCGGGCAGCGCAAAGTGCCGGTTCGGCTTGACGTAGATCCTGACCTGATCGCCCTGCTTGCGCAGGTCCGCGAAGATACGTCGACGCGACGCCCTTGCGCGACTTGCCGTGCGACGACCACCGCACCGCGCCGACGAGAAGGTGCGCCTCGCCCTGATGCGCTTTGAGGCTCGACGCCACCGAGTAGAGCCGTCCCGGAAGCGGGCGCAGGAGCTTCGTCAGCTGCTCGCCCGTGAGCTTCTCCGGATAGGTTTCGAAGAGATCGACGAGTTGCCGGTCGGCCGCGAACTTCGCGAACGCATCGCCTTCGAGCAGCGCCGCCACATCCTTGCGCCCCGTGAGCTTGGCATAGGCATCGACCGTCACGCGCGACAGCGTGGTGATGTCGTGAGCTCTTGGCGAGCTTGAGCGCGAGCGCCCCGTCCGTGCCGAGACCCACCGCATCGAGAAGCTCCGCGGCGAGCGCCGGATCGTTCTCGGGCAGAATGCCGATCGCCGCGCCGGGCTGATAGGCAAAGCCCGGCGCTTCCGTCGCCAGCTCCACATGCCAGGTCTCGCGCGTCGATCCGGTGCCGCTCAAATTGACGAGCGCCGCGATCTCCGCTTCCGCAGGATTGTCCGCCGTGTAGAGCGGCTCTTCGAGCTCGTCCGCGGCGCCCGGACCCTTGAAGTCGACATGGACGACGGTCGCCGACGCCTGCGCGTCGGCCGGCGCGATCACCTCGAGCGTCTTCTCCGTCCAGCTCGCGGCCTGCTTGGCGAAGTCGAGATCGAGATCGATGCGGTCGGCGGCGCGCGTGGCGCCCAGCGCCTCGAGGCGTGCGTCGATCTGCTTGCCGGTCTGGCAGAAGTTGACGTACGCCGTATCGCCGAGCGCGAGCACCGCGAAGCGCACGCCGTCGAGACGCGGCGCTGCATCGCTCATGAGCGCCTTGTGGAAGTCGACCGCGCGCTGCGGCGGATCGCCCTCGCCCCAGGTCGAGATGTAGACGATGAGATTCTTGGCCTTCGCCAGCGAGCGCAAGGTCCGCGTCCGCCATGTCGACGACGCGCGACATCGTAGTTGAGCTTCGCGGCAGCTTTCTTGGCCTTGAGCGCGAGGGCCTCGGTGTTGCCGGACTCGCTGCCGTAGAGGATCGTGAGCGGAACGCGCGGACGCTGCGCGGGTGCGGCGCTGGCCCGACCGCGCCCTGTCCCTGCGCGCGCCGCGTCGAGGCCCGCAAGAAAGCCCGACAGCCAGCTTCTCTGCAGCGGCGTCGAGCGCTGCACGAGCTGGTTCAGGAAATCGATGTCCTCTGCCGTGAACGGGGCGTTCTTCGGCAGAAAGGGAACCGCGGCCACGCTATGCCTCCTCGTCGTCCTCTACGCTGTGCTCGCCGCCCCGACGGCTGCACTCGGCGGTCTGCGCCTGGTCGTTAACAGAGCTTAACCATCCGCGCTTCGATGTCGCGCCTCCCGTCAAGATTGGAGGGTTCGCATGCAAGCACAGCCGAGAAAAGATAGCTCAAGAGATGAGCGAAATGATTGCTGAGCGCCTCGCCGCATCGTCTTGCGCGCGCGATGTGGTAGCTCATTGGGGTAAAGATTTCTATTCCTTTCATGCAAGAATCACTCGAATAGCAAAGTGATTCCATTAATATGGCAATATAGTAGTATCACCTAACACTTCCATCCGGAAAGTTGGCACCGTGCCGAAAATCGCACGCCCCGGTGGCGCTTGGTATCTTGCAGCGAGCGCCGCCCTCGCAGCATCTGCCCGCAGCGAATGATCCGACATCAGACTATTGCCTTGCGAACTTGTCCCGATGGCGCGGCGCAGCATCTCGCGCATCAAGACATCCTTGACCATTTTGCGACGGTTTACCGGCATTTCTGGCCCTTCCGCACACGAACTCGTGACCGACAATTTACTTGCGATTTCGGCTCCGGATGTGGTCTCTAGCCGCTCAAGGCGGTCGGGTTGATAAGCGACACCTCGATCCGCAGACTGAGCCGGCTAATCTTCTGATAAGACTGGCTATCTCAGTGGGGGACCCTCGGCGGGGTGCTCCGGAAAAATGGCAGCATGCCGCATTTAGGAGGAACACTATGAAGACTTGGACAAAGCCCGCCGTGCGTGAGCAGGAAGTTGGCCTCGAGGTCACGAGCTACCTGCCGGCCGAGATCGACATCATCTAACGGTGCTGATCCGCTCGCACGCAATGTGAGCAGTTTCAGGCGCGGCGGTCGAGCATCTCGACCGCCGTCGTCGTTTGCGGCGCCACCATCGGCGAGGCTGAGCGCCGCCTCGAGACGCCAAAAAAATGATCATCAGGGTTCTGGGGTCGGCCGCAGGCGGCGGCTTCCCCCAATGGAACTGTAATTGCCGCAATTGTTCGGACGTGAGAGCGCGCAAGCCTGGTTTCCGGGCGCGCACGCAATGCTCTCTCGCGGTCAGCGCCAACGGTCGTGACTGGGTGCTGCTGAACGCCGCCCCGGACCTGCGCCAGCAGATCAACGACACGCCCGAGCTCGGCGCCTACGCCAACGGAAAACTCCGCAATAGCCCGATCAAGGCCGTCGTCATCACCGGCGGCGACGTCGACTTCGTCGCCGGCCTGCTCAACCTGCGCGAGCTGCAGCCGGTCACCGTCTACGGCTCCTCGCGCGTTCTCGCGACGCTTGCCGCCAACTCGATCTTCAACGTGCTCGACAAATCCGTCGTCGAGCGCCGCGAGCTGCCCTTCGACAAGCCGATCGCCATCGAGGGTGCCGACGGCCCAACGGGCCTCGTCGTCGAGGCGTTCGTGGTTCCCGGCAAGATCGCGCTCTATCTCGAGGACAAGGCTGAGGACGAAGAACTTCGGCAGCCGCGAGGGCGACACCATCGGTCTCAAAGTGAGCGAGCCCGCAACCGGACGCTTCTTCTACTATGTGCCGGGCTGCGCCGAGCTCGAGGCGCCGCTTGCCGCCCGCCTCAAGGGCGCGCCCGCTCGTCTTCTTCGACGGCACGCTCTACACCGACGACGAGATGATCCGCCAAGGCCTTATGCAGAAAACCGGCGCCCGCATGGGTCACATGTCGATCTCGGGTCCACGAGGGATCGATCGCCGCCTTCAAGGACCTCTGGCCGTCGGCCGCAAGATTTTCGTTCACATCAACAACTCGAACCCCGTGCTCGACGACAACTCGCCCGAGCGCAAAGCAACGGAAGCCTCCGGCTGGGAAGTCGGCTACGATGGAATGGAGGTCCGGCTATGAGCGAGCGACGCATGGCAGGCGCTGCTGACACCGCACTTTGGAGCCCTGAGGAGTTCGAGGCCGCGATCCAGGCCGTCGGCGCCGAGCGCTATCACGACAAGCACCCGTTCCATAAGCTCCTGCATGGCGGCAAGCTGAGCAAAGCTCAGGTCGCCGCCTGGGCGTTGAACCGCTACTGCTATCAGTCCGCCGTCCCGCGCAAGGACGCAGCGCTCGTGAGCCGCGTCTACGACCGCCAGCTTCGCCGCGACTGGATCCATCGCGTGCTCGAGCACGACGGCGCGGGCGACGACCCCGGCGGCATCGAGCGCTGGCTCGTGCTGACCGACGGCCTCGGCCTTGACCGCGACTACGTCATCTCCATGGCTGGCGCCCTCCCCGCGACCAAGTTCGCCGTCGAGGCCTATGTGCGCTTCGTCCGCGATGAGCCGCTCGTCGTCGCCGTCGCCTCGTCGCTCACCGAGCTGTTCGCGCCCAAGATCCACAAGGAGCGCATCTCCGGCATGCTCGAGAACTACGATTTCATCGACGACAAGGTGATGGCCTATTTCAAGAAGCGTCTCGTCCAGGCCCCCTTCGATGCCGACTACGCGCTGAACTACATCAAGGCCCATGCCAAGACGCGCCAGGAGCAGGAGGCGTGCGTCGACGCCGTGCGCTTCAAGTGCAACGTGCTCTGGGCCCAGCTCGACGCATTGCACCACGCATATGTGGAGCCGCGGAACATCCCGCCTGGCGCCTTCCGCCCGGAGACCTTGAATGTCTGAGACGCGCAAACCGACGCGCACGATGATCACCGGCGACAGCCGGCCGGCGCTGCCCAAGCACATCAAGATGCGTCACGACGCCGGCCGCGACCGCTGGATCATCCTCGCGCCCGAGCGCGTGTTCAACCCAGACGAGACGGCGGTTTCGGTCCTGAGGCTTTGCGACGGACAACGTTCCGTGAACGACATCGCGGCAATCTTGTCCAAGGAATATCAAGCCCCAATTGAAGAGATAACCAACGATATCGTGGCCATGCTGCAAGACCTTTCCGACAAGGGTGTGGTCAAGGCCTGAGAGGAGCGGTGGCGGAAATGAACGAGCGAGCCCCTACCCACGTCACTGAATCGACCGTGCCCATCGACACGGGCGAACTCGCATGTGCCACCGCGCAAGGTCCCCAGGCTGAGCCCGCGCTCTGCGCCCGCGCGCCGATCGGCATGCTGTGCGAACTCACCCACCGCTGCCCGCTCCAGTGCCCCTACTGCTCGAATCCAACCGAGCTCGAGCGCGCCAATACCGAGCTCACCACGGCCGAATGGCAGGACGTCATGCGCCAGGCGGGAGCGCTCGGCGTGCTGCAGATCCATCTTTCGGGTGGCGAGCCGACGGCGCGCAAGGATCTTGAGGACATCGTCAAGGTCGCAGCCGAATCCAACCTCTATTCCAACCTCATCACCGCCGGCGTAACGCTCACCCGCGACCGCCTGCAGAAGATCGCCGACGCCGGCCTCGACCACGTCCAGCTCTCGATCCAGGATGTCGATGCCGAGAACGCCGATCGCATCGCTGGCTACAAGGGTGGCATGGCGAAGAAGATCGAGGTCGCCAAGTGGGTCAAGGAGATCGGTCTCCCGCTCACTATCAATGCGCCGATCCACCGCCAGAACATCCACAACGTGCCGCGCATGATCGACTTCGCGGTCGAGATGGGAGCAGGGCGCATCGAGATCGCCCACGTACAGTATTACGCCTGGGCGCTCTTGAACCGCGGCGCGCTCATGCCGACGCGCGAAGCCTTCATGACAACGGCGCATCAGGTGGAAGAGGCCCGCGAGCGCTACAAGGGCATCATCGTCATCGACGCGATCGTCCCCGACTACTACGCAAAGTTCCCCAAGCCCTGCATGGGCGGGTGGGCGCGCGGCATCGTCAACATCACCCCCTCGGGCCGCGTACTTCCCTGCCATGCCGCCGAGAGCATCAAGGGCCTCGCTTTCGATAACATCAAGGACAAGAAGCTCGCCGACATCTGGCTCTCTGGCGAGGCGTTCCAGAAATACCGCGGCACCTCGTGGATGAAGGAGCCTTGCCGCTCCTGCCCGAGGAAGGAGATCGACTACGGTGGCTGCCGCTGCCAGGCATTCGCCCTCACTGGCGATGCCGCCAATACGGACCCCGCCTGCTCGCTCTCCCCGCTCCACGCCCAGTGGGCGAAGGTGGCCGAGGTCGAAAGCCACGTCACGCCGCCCGAGTTCACCTATCGCCGCGTCGGCGGCGCCGCCAAGGCGAAGGCCCCGGCCGAGGTGAATGGCTAGGTCCGTCCATGGACGGATAAACTAGACTTAAGTATTCAAGAATATAGAAATCAAGAATAGTCTGAGTCTTTCCTCTGCGGATATTCCCGATTCCACAAATCGGGAAATAAAGCACCGCGATATTCCTCTTACTCTGTGGCATCCCACTGCTGGGAAGCTTTGCTAAGCTTTGCTGGTGCGGCAATCTGTTCAGGGCCGGTTCAGCGAAAACTTGGCACAGTGCACCTCTGGTCAGCGTTGCATGGGGACATCTGGCCGTCCTTGGCTTTGGGTCCAATGAAAATTCGGGAGGAAATACAAGATGATGAAGTGGGTTTTAGCCGCCGGCATCGTGCTGGCCATGCCGGTTGCGGCCTCGGCTCAGGATGCGGAGGCAGGCGCAGCGCGTGTTCAAGAAGTGCGCTGCCTGCCACCAGATCGGCCCTGAGGCGAAGAACGCGCTCGGCCCCGTGCTGACCTGCGTCGACGGCCGCAAGGCGGGAACCTACGAGGGCTTCGCCGGCTACTCGGAGGCTCTGAAGAATTCCGGCATCACCTGGGACGACGACGAAGCTCCTCTCCTGGATGGAAGCCGACGACAAGGTCGTCCCCGGCAACAAGATGATCTTCCCGGCCGGCGTGAAGGACGAAGACCGACCGCGCCAACCTCCTCGCCTACATCAAGTCTCAGTGCACGAAGTAATCGCCCCCTGAGAGCTTGGGTCTTCCTGTGCCGCGGGTCCGAAAGGGCCCGCGGCATTGCTTTTTGATCTATTCGAGCGCGACCACGTCGCATGCCGATCGAGCGCAGCCAGCCAATCTGAGACCTTGCGTCCCTTGATCACGAGATCCGGTGCCACGTCGGCGAGCGGCGCCAGGACGAACGCGCGCTCCGTGATGCGCGGATGCGGCAGCGTCGAGGTCCGCGTCGTCCGAAGATCACGTCGCGATAGACGAGGACATCGAGATCGATGACGCGCGGGCCCCAGTGCTCCACCCGTACGCGCCCCATGCGGCTCTCGACCGCCTGGCAGCGCTTCGAGCAGCTCATGCGCGGAAAGTTCGGTCGCAACCGCGACGCAGGCGTTGACGAACCAGTCCTGATCGGTTCTTGCCCCACGGCGCCGTGCGATAATTGCGCGACCTAGCCACGACGCGAATGTCGCCGGCTTCCGTCGAGCTGCATGGATCGCCTCGTGCGATCCGTGCCCCCTTGTCGCCGAGGTTCGAGCCAAGCGCCACGATCGCATCGAAACCGGCGCCCGCCGCTGCCCCGCTCATCAATCGTACTTTATATAAGAGAAGCGCAGGTCGCCCGTGGGCGTGCCTTCGAGTGCCCCGCCTTCTGTTCCCGGCTGCCAGTGCACGACGTCCTCGATCTTCTTGGCGAGCGTGAGGTCCTTCATTGTGATCCCCTTCGCCGAATGCGTCACGAGGCGCACCTCGACCCATGCATAGGAGGCCGTGATATCGGGATGGTGCCACGCCGCCTCGGCGAGATGCCCGACGGTATTGATCACCATGAGGGTGCCCTTCCAGCCCGTTGTCTTGTATGTCCTCTTGATCCAGCCGTCCTCGAGCCGCCAATGAGGCAGATTCTTGGCCAGCCACTCCTTGACTTCCGCCTCCGCCATGGGCTTTTCGCGTTCTGCGCTCATGTTGCTCTCTCCTCGCCTTTCGTGGACATTCTAGCCGTTGGCCTCAACCGTAATTCGTCGGGCTCATTGAAGGCAATCGGCGCCGCCGACCGACGAAGGAAATGCCCATTCTAATGCAGGAACGTCAGACCATTGCCGGCTTTAGCGTGACCGCCCCGGCGAGGCTCCATCTGGGCTTCCTGGACCTGAGCGGCGGGCTCGGGCGCACCTATGGCTCGATCGGTCTCGCCGTCGACGCCCCCGCGACCGAGATCACGCGTCACCCGCGCCGGCGACTTCGCGGCCGCCGGCCCCGAGAGCGAGCGTGTGCTCCAGATCCTCCCCGGTCTGCCGAAGCCCTGGGCGCTCGCGGCCGCTACCGCGCCGACGTGAAGCGCGCAATTCCGCCCCACGCCGGCCTTGGCTCCGGCACCCAGCTCGCGCTCGCCATATCGCAGCGCCATCATGCGCCTCGAAGGACTGGCGCGAGCCCGCAGGAGCTCGGCAATCTCGCCGGACGCGGCGCCCGATCCTCGATCGGCATGGCCGCCTTCGAGAGCGGCGGCTTCATCATCGACGGCGGCCGGGGCGCCAAGGATCGCCCGCCGCCCATCCTCGTCCGCACCGATTTCCCCGAAGCCTGGCGCGCGCTCCTCGTCCTCGACCCGAAAGCCCAGGGCGCCCACGGCGACCGCGAAGCGAAGGCCTTCGCGGCTCTACCGCCCGTTCCCCGAAACCGATGCCGCCAACCTGTGCCGGCTTGTGCTCATGCGCCTCCTGCCCGGCATTAAGGAAACGGACATCGAGGCCTTCGGCTCGGCGTTGACCGAGATACAAGAGATCGTCGGCCGCCACTTCGCGTCCGCCCAAGGAGGAAGCCCCTGGACCAGTCCCGCCGTCGGACGCCTTGTCCGCCGTTTCGCCGCAGCGGGTGCGGTGGGCATAGGGCAGACCTCATGGGGCCCGACGGGCTTCGCGTTCACCGCCACCGAGACTGCGGCGGCGCGCCTCTATGAATTCTCTGGTCCGAGACGCTACAGCGGAGGGCCTTGAGCTGATGATAGTCCGTGGTCGAAACACCGGTGCGAGAATGGAGCCGGTCTGAGCGAGCGGCAATGAGCGCCGAACAGGGAGAAAATGATGAGTGAAGCGACGCCAATCCTCCACATGCTCTCGCCGCAGAAGCATATGAGCCCGTTCGACGTGAACATGGCTGCCGACGCCGGCTACAAGGTCATCGTTCCCTACATCAACGTGACGCTCGAGGAGGTCACGCCGCTCGTGCAGGACGCCATCTTCTCGCGTCCGCCCGACTACGGTGTGCGCACCGGCATCTTCATCGGCGGCAAGGACGCGATCCTCGCCCTCGACATGATGGAAGCGGCCACAGAAGGCCATGGTGCCGCCCTTCCAGCTCTCCGTCTTCGCCGATCCCGCCGGCTCCTTCACCACCGCCGCCGCGATGGTCGCCTGCGTCGAGCGCGTGCTGAAATTCAAGTTCGGGCGCAGCTGGAAGGGCACGCGCGTCGCCGTCTTCGGCGCCACCGGCGTCGTCGGCTTCGCCTCTTCGATCATCACCGCGCTTGAAGGCGCCCAGGTTCGGCTCATCGCCCACCGCGGCGTCGACCGCGTCATCAAGTCGGCCGCAGTCTCCAAGGAGCGTTTCGGCGTCGACCTCGAGGCCGTCGCCGGCGAGACCGACGACCAGAAGCGCGAGATCATCGAGAATGCCGAGGTGATCTTCGCCGCCGCCGCCGCCGGCGTGCAGGTGATCTCGAAGGAGCAAAAGGAGTTCGCCAAGAACCTGCTCGTCGTCGCCGACGTCAATGCCGTCCCGCCGCCCGGCGTCGAAGGCATGGAGCTGTTCATGGACGGCGCGCCGCTCCCGGGCTGCAACGCGCTTGGCGTCGGCCCGCTTGCGATCGGCGACATCAAGTACAAGACCGAATCCGGCCTCTTCAAGCAGATGATGTCATCGAAGGAGCCGCTGTCCCTCGATTTCCGTCACGCCTTCACGCTGGCGCGCCAGCTCACGGCTTGACCGCCGAAGCGGTACTCATCGCTGCCTTCTCGGCTCGCGCGCTTGCGGCCTCGGCCCGGCGCGCGGGCTATCTTCCCCTCGTCGTCGATTGCTTCGGCGATCTCGATACGTCCGAGCACGCGGCCGCCTCGCGCTGCCTCCCGGCACGCGTGCAGACCGGCTTCATCGCCAAGTCCCTCTTGGCCGCCCTCGAATCGCTCGTCGCCGAGGCGCCGCGCCCTCCGATCGGGCCTCGTGCTCGGCTCCGGCTTCGAATGCAATCCGCGCCTCGTCGCCGAAGCTCGCCGAGCGCTACCGCCTGATCGGCAACGCGCCCGAGGTCATCAAGCACGCGAAGAGCCCGGACACATTCTTCTCCATCCTCGATCGGCTCGGCATTCGCCACCCGGAGACGCGCCTCACTCCGCCGCCCGACACCGGCGGCTGGCTCATGAAGCGCATCGGCGGCAGCGGCGGCCTGCACATCGTCGAACTGCCCGGCCGAAGCCCCGCCCCGACCCGCGCCGCTACTTTCAGCGCCGCGTGGATGGCGAGGCGATTTCCGTCATGGGCATAGTCTCAAAGCGAGGCAATGCATTCGCCATGAGCCGGCAATGGACCTCTCCGTTGCCGAAACGGCCCTACCGCTACGGCGGCGCGGTCGGCTCGCTCGACGCTCGAAGCCGATCTCGAGGCACGCCTCATCGACACGTCTCTCGCTCTCGCGCGCGAGCTCAATCTCGTCGGGCTCGTTTCGTTCGATTTTCTGGTCGCCGACGGCGAGGCGACGCTTCTCGAGGTCAACCCGCGCCCCGGCGCCACGCACGACGTCTTCGATGATGCCTCGGGGAGCCTGTTCCAGGCCCACGTCGAGGCCTGTCTCCGGCGGCGACCCCGCCGCCGTTCTGCAATCGGGCTGGCGCCCGCCCGCCGCCCGCGCCGCGGCCTTCCTCTATGCCGACCGCGGCCCGCTAACGGCGCCGGACGATCGAATGGCCCCCCTGGGCTGCCGACCGCCCGCGGCCCGGATCGCTCATTTCCCAGCACCAGCCGGTCGCGACCGTCCTCGCCGACGACACGGAGTTGCATGCGGCAGAGTGCGCCTGCCGCAATCGCTTGGGCCTTCTTGAGGACTTGCTGTATGAAGGCCAAAAAGCCAAGGGAGCGCCGTAATGACAACCATGCAAGGACTTCAGCCGAGCGTTAATGCTCGCGCCGGAAAGCTCGTCGAAGACCTCGTGGCAAGCGCCGCGGCGCTCCGCTGCGCCGTCACGATCGGCGAAGCCGGCGAGCGGCGCATCGACCTCGGCGCGGGCATCCATGGCGGGCTCGAAGCGGGCCGCCGCCTCGGCGAGATCTGCATGGGCGGGCTCGGCACCGTCTCCATCACGTCGGCCTCGGGACTCGAGCGCTGGCCGCTCGGCGTCGTCGTGCACTCGACGAACCCGGTCATCGCCTGTCTGGCGAGCCAGTACGCCGGCTGGACCATCCAGGAGCAGGAGAGCGGTTTCTTCGCTCTCGGCTCGGGCCCCGCCCGCGCGCTCTCGCGCGTCGAGGAGCTCTACAAGGAGCTCGGCTACGTCGATCACCACAACAAGGCGGCCCTCGTCATCGAAGGCGACAAGGCGCCGCCGTCCTCCGTCGCGCGCAAGGTGGCGACGGCCTGCGGCGTGCAGCCCTCCGATCTCACAATTCTCTACGCTCCGACAGGCAGCCTCGCCGGCACGGTCCAGATCGCAGCCCGCGTGCTCGAGGTCGCGCTCCACAAGGCGCATGCGCTGCACTTTCCCTTGGAGCACATCGTCGACGGCTACGGCGTGGCGCCCGATCGCTCCGCCGATCCCGGATTTCGTCAAGGCCATGGGACGCACCAACGACGCCATCATCTACGGCGGCCGCATCCAGCTCTTCGTGCGCGGCCCCGACGACGCGGCCAAGAAGCTCGCCGACCAGCTGCCCGTCGAGCACCTGCTCGATCTACGGCAAGCCCTTCGCCGAGATCTTTGCCGCCGTCGAGGGCGACTTCTACAAGATCGACGCCATGCTCTTCAGCCCGGCGCAGGTGACCGTCTCGAACCTCGATACGGGCTCGTCCTTCCATGCCGGCAAGCTCGCTCCCGAGATCGTCGACGCGAGCTTCCGGTAACAGATCGACTTCCCCTCTCCCCGTACTGCGGGGAGAGGGTTAGGGTGAGGGGCAGCTACACGCCGTGACCAACCTGCCCCTCACCCCGGCCCTTCCCCACTCCGCACCGCTACATGGGAGAGGGAGGAATGGCTCATGAACAAGCCTCTGAACAGCCACTGAACTGAAGGGCGGCCTCTACGAGCGCCCCCGCATCGTCCTCTTCGTCGAGGAAGGCGGCGGCGACTGGCATGCACGCCGCCTCGCGAGCGCGCTCGAGGCACGCGGCGCCACCGTCGTCATCACGACGCTTGAAGGACTGCGCATTCGACACCTCGCTCGCCGAGCGGGCTCGACATCCCGGGCTTCGACGGCACCCTGCCCGACGGCGCGTTCGTGCGCTCCGTGTCGACGGGAACGCTCGAGCAGATCACCTTCCGCCTCGGCGTTCTCCACGCGCTGCGCGAGAGCGGCGTGCGCGTCTGGAACGACGCGCGCGCCATCGAGCGCTGCGTCGACAAGTCGACGGCGACATTCCTCTTTCAGAGGGCCGGCCTGCCGACGCCCGCCGACCCGCGTGCGTCGAAGGGCTCGACCCGCGCCGTCGCCCATGCGCGCGCCGAGGCGCGCTCTCTTGTCGTGAAGCCGCTCTTCGGCAGCCAGGGCAACGGCATCAGCCGCGCGCGCAACGCCGACGAGCTGCCGGCGCCCGAAGCCGTGGGCGACGTCTACTACATGCAGCACTATCTGCGCGACCCGAGGCGACCGCCTTCGAGGACTGGCGCGTCTTCGTATCGAACGGCCGCCTGCTCTCCGCCATGGCGCGGCGCGGCAAGACCTGGATCACGAACGTGCACCAGGGCGCCGAGCCGGTCGCCCACGATCCCGACGACGAGATGCAGCGCCTGGCGCTCGCCGCCGTCGCAGCCATCGGCGCCGACTATGCGGGCGTCGATCTGATCCGCGGCGCCGACGGCCAGCTCATGGTCCTCGAGATCAACTCCAACCCGGCGTGGAAGGGTCTCCAGAGCGTCACCGACGTCAACATCGCCTCCCAGCTTGCCGAGGACTTCCTGGCCGCAATTGCACTCGGCACACGCGAGATGACGTTCCCTCTGCCGGGCGACGTGCTCAGCGCCGAGTTCATCGCCGCGTGCGAGGCAGAGATACGCGCTCTGAAGCCCGGCAACGTCCACATCCATGGTGCCGGCCACGGCATGGAGGCGAAGCACTTCGAGGACGCCGCCGAGGCTGCGGCACCGTGGATTGCGAATAGCGCGTCTCAAGGTCGGCGAGCGGATGCTCGGCGCCGTCGCGGCGAGCATCGCCGCCGCGGCCTGCAACACCAACCTCGGGATCGTGCTCTTGTGTGCGCCTCTGGCCGCCGCAGCGGGTGCAGCAAACGGTGCCGACGACTTGCGCCGCCGCCTCGCCGCCGTGCTCGCCGGTCTCGACCGCGAGGATGCGGCAAATGTGTTCAAGGCGATCGTCCGCGCCAATCCGGCCGGATCTCGGCAAAGCCGAGGAGCAGGATGTGTCCGCTCCCGCCGACGGCGACGCTCCGCGAGGCCATGGCGCTCGCCGCCGGCCGCGACCGCATTGCACGCGCCTACGTCACCGACTTCGAGGACATTTTCGAGTTCGGCCTGCCCGAGCTCGCGCTGGCGCGCCGCCACGCCGAGTGGGAAGATGAAGCAATTTCGACACTGCACATGGCTATCTCGCCACATATCTCGGACAGCCACATCGTCCGCAAGCATGGCACCGAGGCAGCCCGCGAGGTCCGAGAAGCTGCTCGCAAGCGCGAAAGACTTTGGCGCCCTGCAGCGAGCCGCGACACGTTCGCCGAGCTGCTCGAATTCGATCGCGAACTCAAGGGCAAAGGCTTAAATCCGGGCACGACCGCCGACTTTGTTGTAGCGCACCCTTTATGCCGATACGCTCATTAGTCGGGGCGTAACCAAGTGCGGCGCGTAGCCCCTTGTCGAAAGCGTAATCCTGGCGCTATTAAGGGGCGGCGCTATCGGTGCCGCTATCTGGCCAACCGGTTCGGTGACGCATGCCGTTGCCGTTCGCAGCAACTAGGATAGCTCGGGACGACTGCGGCCCACCCACCCCGGGCGCATGCTAGGGGCGCGTTGGTTTTTGTGTTTACATGGTGAAGGAAGGGAACCCCTAATGGCCAAGATCAATCGCGTAATGGTCGGCGAGTTGCTCGTCGGCGACGGCAACGAAGTCGCCCACATCGACCTCTATGATCGGACCGCGCGGCAGCGCCGCCGAGACCGCGTTCTGCAACGCGCTGACGAACAACAAGGACGGCTTCACGACGCTGCTCGCCGTCATCGCGCCGAACCTGCCCTGCAAGCCGAACACGATCCTCTACAACAAGGTCACCATCAAGGACGCCCGCCAGGCCGTCCAGATGTTCGGACCCGCCCAGTACGGCGTCGCCAAGGCCGTGCAGGACTCGGTCGCCGAAGGCATCATCCCCGCGAACGAGGCCGACGACGTCTACATCTGCGTCGGCGTGTTCATCCACTGGGAAGCGGCCGACGACGCCAAGATCCAGGACTTCAACTATCGCGCCGTCAAGGAGAGCATCGCGCGCGCCGTCGCCGGCAAGCCGACGGCTGCCGAAGCGACCGCCCAGCGCAACTCGGTCGCGCATCCGTTCGGTGCGAAGACTTGAAGCGGGCACCGTCCACAGCAGGATAATGCCCCTCCCATGAAGGGGGGTCTGCTGCAGCGATTGGGAAGACTACTCTCTGGCCGTTGGAACGGCTGACCGACGCGGGTGGTACTTTCATCGCCACTCGCAAAAGTGGACTGAAACTTTACAAGCCGGCGATCTCCCTGAGGTCGCCGGCCTTTATTTTTCCGTCGTGCAGCGCCGTCGCGACGAGAGCACCGGCGGCTCCCGCTTCTGCAGCGACTCGAGATCCTCGCGTTCCGCGCACGCCGCCGGCAGCGTAGACGCGCCGGCCGTGTCGCCTCGCGCACGATTTCTCGAGACGCGATCGAGATCCGGTCCCGCTTCCGTTCCGACGCGCGCGAGCGTCATGACGATGACCCGCTCCGGCCAGAGGCTCGAGCTTCGAGCAGCGCGGGCGGCCCCGAAACTCGTCGCCACGGAAATCGAGAGACAGCACGCAGGGAACGCCCATTGAGCTGCCGCATCCTTGATCGCGACCGCGCGGAGACTCGAGCGACTCCGTCCCGATCACAGGCGTTCGCGGCAGCGACTGATCCGGCACGAGCCTGACCCGTCGTCGACCCAGAGATCGAGGCCGTGCGTCGGCCGCCGCAACGCGCATGACCATATCGCTTCGGCCCCGCGCCCCTCGATTCCATCGAGGTCGGCGACATAGAGGGTCCTGAACGGATAGAGTGCGACAGGTACCCCGTGGCGACATCGACCGGATCGGCGCTGGCGGCCAGCGGCGTCTCGAGCGGCCGGTAGCCGAGCCCGGTCCCCAGCAACGGCGCGGACCGCCACGCCGTGGCGCACATCGATGACCGGAATGATCTCCATGCTCTCTTCTCCTCACCGGTGGTGTATCACACGCACTTAGAGCGTCCACGCGGCGCCACACCCGAAGAGGCTTCACGCTCAGCATGACCATCACCGCGGGATTGGATGTCGGCGGCGCGCACTTGAAGGTCGCGCTCGTCGACGGACGAGAGGATCGTCGCCGTGCGCCAGATCGCCTGCCCGCTGTGGCAGGGCCTCGACAAGCTCGACGCCGCGCTCGCCGAGGCACGCCCGCTGATCGCTGCGCGCCGCACGCCATGCCGTCACGATGACCGGCGAGCTGTCCGACCTGTTCCCCGATCGCAAGACCGGCGTCGAGACGCTCGTCGCCCGCCTCGAGCGCGAGTTCGGCCCAGCGACCCGCTTCTGGATGGGCACGCGCGGCTTCGGCGACGCGGCCGAGGCCCGGCACCACCACGCCGACGTCGGCTCGACGAATTTCCTCGCGACCGCCGCTCTCGTCGGCGCAGCGTATTGCGGACGCGCTCCTGATCGACTTCGGCTCGACGACCGCGGACATCATCCCCGTCCGCGGCGGCAAGCCGATTCCGCGCGGGCTGACCGACCCCGACCGGCTCGCGACCGGCGAGCTCGTCTACACGGGGCTCACGCGCACCGCCGTCATGGGCGTCACGACGCGCGCCACCTTCAAGGGCCGCTCGCAGACGCTCGCGCGCGAGTATCTCGCCACCATGGCCGACGTCCGCCGCATCCTCGGCACGCTTCCCGATGACGTCGACCAGCACGCCACCGCGGACGGACGCGGCAAGACCGTCGAGGAAAGCATCGCGCGTTTCGCGCGCATGTTCGGGCGCGATGCCGCCGACGGCACGCTCGAGGATTGGCGCGCCGCCGCCGTCAGCATCCGCGAAGCGCAGATCGCCTCGATCATCGACGGCTGCCGCGAGGTGCTTGCCGCGATGCCTCTTCCCGCCGAAGCACCAGTCGTCGCCGCCGGCATAGGAGCCGACGACGTCGCAGAGATTGCAGAGACGTCTGGAGTCGGACCTGCAGAACATTCGGCGACCTCGCCGACGCCGGCGAAAGCTGCCGTCTTGAAGCGACCCGCTCCGCACCCGCCGTTGCCGTCGCGCTCCTGCTTGCACTTCACCCGTCGCCGTGAAGCTGCCATGGTGGACAGACCTCAGCCACCATCAAAGGTTTCCAAACCCTTAAGCCCATCCCTCCATTGGTGCGACCGTCTGAAGCGGCCCGAAATCTCCCCCTGCTATCATCCTGGGCAATCTGAACAAGACCTAAGGCTCCCACAGGGAGGGGCCCATGAAGACTGCGTTGACTATTGTTACGGCAACCATCGTACCCGGCGGGTTCATCATCCTCGCGATCGGCTTTGCGGCGTATCTGCTCGCGCGTCGCCGCAAGGCGAAGGCCGTGGCCACCGCCCCGGCATGCAGCTAGTCGAACGGCTGAAAACTTTCTCAGTCGTAAAGACGAGGCACTAACGCGCTGCTTGAGTGCACGGCGTGGCGCCTAGTAGCTCTGTTGATAACTTTCCCAAGCTCGTTGCTACAACCGGCGAGCATATTTCATGCTCCGCGCAATAAGCTTTGAAGCGCGCGGGGCGCAACACCTATGGGCATCAACAAACCGATCGAGACGGCCGGGTCGCTGGAATTGAGCCTCTTGTCGCAGTACGAGCGGCTCGAGGCGTGCATCCGCTGACGGGCGCGTTGACCCCGGCACAAGCTGACGTGCTGATGCAGAAGGACCAGTCGTTTGCCGATTGGTTGCGCCACGCGCCCTCGGCACGGCTCCAGAGTTAAGAGCGCAGATCTCCCTTTCGATCGAGCCGAACTCGCTCTCGCAGATCCGCATACGTCGGATTTTGACGACATGCGCCACGAGTCGACTGCCACCGAGCCGGTTGCCGTTTCTTCGCGTAACGCAATGGCAACACTCGATTCAACTTTCGCAATCACATAGTTGACTGAAGAAGTAATGTTTCATACGAGCAGTTGACGGCCCGTGGGAACTCCGGGCCGGGGACGCTCAGAGTTCCGATCAGCCAGCCAGTGGACAGCGCGTCGGCGCGCGCACCTGTCCCAGCCAGCCAACCTGTCAGTAGCGTTCGTGTGAGCGGTTGGGGGATGTGATGAGTGAGTGTGTGTTCGCGCGCGTCGGCGCGATCCTTTTGACGTGCGCCGTTGTATCGGGGCTGAGCCCCGCAAACGCTCAGGAAGCCGCTCCCCAAAGCCCGCCGCCGGAAACCGCGGCACCTGCCCCGGGAGAGGCCACGTTGCCCGAGATCGTCGTCAAATCCCCTGCAGAGGCGAAGCCTGCGCCGAAGGCCAAGGCGAAATCCGCCGGCAAGAGCAAGTCCGGCGGCGCCGTCGCCGCCGACGGCAACGCTCAGTCCGCGCCGCCGAGCGACCCGAACGCAACCAAGCCCGAGACGGCGACCGGCCCCTTCAAGGGCTATGTGGCCAAGCAGACCGCGACCGGCATAAAGACAGACACACCCCTGAAGGAGATCCCACAGTCGATTTCGGTGGTCGGCGCCGAGCAGATCCGCGACCAGGGTGCGACGACACTGCAGGAAACGCTACACTATGTTCCGGGCGTCGTGGCGGATGGCTTCGGGTTTGACGGCCGCACGGATTCCAGCCTCATCCGCGGCACGGAGGCAGCCGAATATCTCGACGGACTCCGCCGAACCTTCAGCTACTACGTCAGCAACTTCCGGATCGATCCCTATTTCATGGAGCGGATCGAGGTGCTGCGCGGTCCCGCTTCTGTACTCTATGGCCAGGCGCCGATCGGCGGCATCATCAATGCCGTATCCAAGCGACCCCAGGAGGAAGAGCACCGCGAAGTGACGGTCGAGTACGGCACCCACGATTGGAAGCAGGTCAAGACTGATATGACCGGCAAGCTGACCGAGGACGGCAAGTGGCTTTACCGAATCACCGGACTCGCGCGCGACGCCGACACCCAGGTCGATTATGTCGAGGATGATCGTCTCGCAATCTCGCCGGCCATAACCTACCGCCCCGTAGCCGGGACGAGCATCACCTTGCTCGGGCATTTCCGTGACGACAACTCGGGCACCGCTGCTCAGTTCTTTCCGCATGTCGGGACCCGCTTCCCGAGCCGGAGCGGCTTCATCGACAGGGACCGCTTTGCGAGCGAGCCGGACTTCGAGAAGTACGACACGACTGCCGCTTCCGGATCGCTCTTCGTCGACAGCCAGATCACCGAAACGTTCAGAGTGCGCCACAACCTGCGCTACACTGACATTCACAACGACTATAACGGCCACTACCCGAGCTTCTTCTACGGCGACACTGGGCAGGGCGCCAATTTCCCCTACAGTGATCCTCTCGATCGCACGATCACGCGGGTGAAGTACACTTCCACCACCGACACTCAGGTTTTCAATACGGATACCAATCTCGAGGCGAAGTTCGAGACCGGCCCGGTGAAGCACAAAGTGCTCGGCGGCGTGGACACGGCGATGTTCCTGTCACAGGGCCAGAGCGGCACTGCCATCGACCAGACACCCTTCGACCTCTATGCGCCGGCCTATGGGCAACCCGAGCGCCTCGGGATTCCGAATTACGATCCGGTCACGGGGGCGTTCTCGGGCTTTACAGACGTCTCGAGCGTCCCGATCTTCGACATCGCCTGACCAAGACCTGTCGCAGACCGGGCTCTATGTTCAGGATCAGATTCGTCTCGGAAACTGGATTGCGGTGCTTGGCGCGCGCCGGGACTGGATTACCAACAAAGCCAAGTTCGCCGCGGCGCAGAAAGACGAGGCAACGACCTATCGTGCCGGCCTCATGTACGAGTTTCCTTCAGGTATAACACCCTATGTAAGCTATGCGGAGAGCTTCGTTCCCGTCGTCGGCCTCGACCGGCATGGTGACACCTTCGATCCCCAGGCCGGCGTCATGTACGAGGCGGGGTTCAAATACCAGCCGCCAGGCGCGGCATTTGCCATTAACGGCGCCCTCTACGACATCACGGAGAGCAACCGCCTCTCAACGGACCCCGCCGATCCGAACTACTCCGTTCAGGCGGGCGAGGTTTCCATCCGCGGCGTCGAGATCGAGGTGGTCGGAAATCTCACGCGCTCTATCAAGATCGCCGGCGGCTACTCCTACACGGACGCCGAGTACACAAGCGGCAACCAAGCTGGCCTCAACGTCGAGTCCGTACCGGCCCATCTGGCCTCGATGTGGGCAATGTACACCTTTGACGAAGGGTTGGTGCGCGGCTGGTCGGTCGGCGCGGGCTTCCGCTATATCGGCACATCCTGGGACGGGACCGACACATTGCAAGCGCCGGCCGTGGGCCTCGTCGATGCCGCCATCGCTTACGAAACTGATGACTATCGTTTCGCTGTCAACGCTACCAACCTCGAGGACAAGGTCTATATGTCGACATGCCTGTCGCGCGGCGACTGCTTCATCGGCACCGCGCGGACGATCATCTCGGGCTTCACTTATAAATTCTAGAAGAGCGCGAGCGCGGTCGGCAACGCCGGCCGCGCTCGTCGCGCCCAATGCCTCGCAAAATATTGACTAAAACAATCATGTTTCATACGCTTCCGCGTCGGCCAAGTTCAGCGCGAGTCGCGTCACGCCCGTCAGCCACTATCAGGTGATCCCTTGCGGAGCCTCTTCGTCCTCGTCCACCGCTGGGCCGGCCTGTTCATCGCCGTGTTCCTCTTCATCGCCGGAGCGACCGGCGCGCTGATCTCGTGGGATCATGAACTCGACGAGTGGCTGAACCCGCAGCTGTTCGCGATCGAGAGCCGTGGCGCTTACCTCTCGCCGCTCGATCTTGCCGCCCGCATCGAGGTCGATGACCCGCGCCGCCGCGTCACCTTCTTCGAGACCCAGTTCGAGGAAGGCCATACAGCGATGTTGAGCGTCACCGGGCGCCGCGATCCCGCGACCGGCCAGCAGTTCGAGCTCGGCCACAACCAGGTTTTCATCGATCCCGTAACAGGCAAGATCGTCGGCACGCGCGATTGGGGCAAGGTCGCGCTCGATCGCGAGAACCTGCTCCCCTTCCTCTACGCGCTCCACTACAGCCTGCACATTCCCGGAGATGTGGGGCATCGACCGCTGGGGCATCTGGTTCATGGGTCTCGTCGGCATCGTGTGGCTGTTCGACAGCTTCGTCGGTTTCCACTTGACGCTACCCACACGCCGCCGCGCGGCTGCCGACACCTTCTTACCACCCGTCTCAGCCGACGAGACGGTCGCAGACGAAATCACCGCGTCAACAAGGAGCGAGAAAACCCGCTCCTGGTTGGTCAGGTGGAAGCCCGCCTGGCGCATAAAATGGAGCGGCTCGCGTTATCGCATCAATTTCGATCTGCATCGCGCCTTAGGCCTGTGGTTCTGGCTCCTTCTCATCACCATCGCTTTCACCTCGATCTCCATGAACCTGCAGTTCGAGATCGTGCGCCCGATCCTGAGCAGGATCTCATCGCTCACGCCGATGCCCTGGGAATCACGCGAGATGCACGCGCGCCATGATCCGATCGAGCCGCAGAAGAGCTACGGCGACATCATCGCCCTCGCGGAGCGTGAAGCGCGCGCCAAGGGATGGACCGACGGCGTGGGCTATGCCTTCTACTCACCCGAGTTCGGCATCTATGCCGTGTCGTTCCGCGCGGAGGGTGAGGACCCGCACGGCGCCGCTGGCATGGTGAAGCAGATCCTGCTCGACGGAAAGGACGGACGCATCCTCGCCGATCAGGTCCCATGGACCGGGACCGCCGCCGACGTCTTCCTCCAGCTCCAGTTCCCGATCCACTCCGGCCGAATTCTTGGAATCCCGGGCCGCGCCGCGATGTCGCTCTTCGGCATCGTTGTCGCTGTGCTTTCCGCCACCGGCATCGTCATCTGGTTCAAGAAGCGGGCCGCACGTCAGAGCCAAGCACGATCGCGCCGGCAGCTCTCGACGGTTCCCGCCGAGTAGCCCTCATCGCTTGAGCAGCGAATCGAGAAACGAGCGCAGCTCGCCGATCGCCGCCACCGGATCGAAATCCTTGAGAATGACCGAGCGCACGAACACGCCGTCGAGATAGGTCGAGATGAACGTCGACGTCGCGTCCACGTCGACCTTGCGGAAATCGCCCCGCGCGATACCCGCCGACAGCGCCTCGCGCAGCACCTCGCGCTCGTCGCACGTAGAAGCGCCGGATAGCGCGATCGATGCCGGCCTTCCTGTCCGCCGTGCTGGCGTAGTCGATGGCGATCTTGATCAGCTTCAGGATCGTCGCGTACTCCCGGATATGGTTGTCGAGCCAGCCGGTGATGACCTCGCGCGGACTCTTCGAGATCCTTGCGCGAAATGCGGAACTGATGAAACGCGCGCTCGACCGCGAGCGCGACCGCGCTCCGGAACAGCTCCTCCTTGCTGCCGAAGTAGTAGTAGATGAGCGCCGTGTTGAGCCCCGTCGCCTCCGCGATGTCCTTCGTCGTCACGGTCGAGAAATTACGCGCGGAGAAGAGCTCGAGCGCCGCCTCGCGGATTGCCATCTCGGCATCGACCGGATCGGCGCTTGCCTTGGGCCGCCCGACGCCGTTCGCCTTGGGACGCCGCGGCTGGCCTCTCGCCTTTGCTGGCGACCGTGTCGCCGGACTGCTCACGCGCGTCCCCCGTCGTCCCTTCTTGCTCGCCACGTCTTGCCGCTCCGCATCACTGGACCGAAGCCTGCCACAGACGCCGTCGACAGACAGCGACGCGCCATTCGCGCCCTGCCTCGGACCTCATCACTCTGGTGCGCAATATTGTACGAAAACGCGGCAGAAACCATCGAGTTCCCGCTTCCGTCATAAATTAATTGTGTAGTTAAATAAAGCCTTCCGTTGCCGCACTTGAACGGAGGACCCGCCATGGATGCAGTCGCAGACGAGAAGACCAAGCGCTCTGGCAGAGAATCTCGCCGGCAAGGGCGTCGAGTTCATGCTCGCGAGCTACGTCGACATGCACGGCGTCTCCAAGGGCAAGGTCGTGCCCATCGCGCACCTGCGCGACATGCTTGGCGGCTCCGAGCTTTGCACCGGCGCGGCACTCGACGGCGTCCCGCAGGACGTGAGCGACGAGGAGGTCGCGGCCTTCCCCGATCCCGCGGTCCTGCACTCGTGCTGCCCTGGAAGACGGAAGTGGCCTGGTTCGCGAGCGACCTCTGGTGCAAGGGCGAGCCCTTCGAGCCCTGCTGCCGCAACATCCTGAAGCGCGTCCTGAAACAGGCCGCCGACATGGGGCTAGGCCTCAATCTCGGCATGGAGGCCGAGTTCTTCGTACTTAAGGACGAGCCGTTCGGCGCCTTCAGCCCGCTGTCAGACCGCAAGCATCTCGCCAAGCCCGCCTACGACGTCGCCCGCATGCTCGACAACATGGGCTGGATGAGCGAGCTCGTCGGCGCCATGAACGGCCTCGGCTGGGACGTCTATTCCTTCGACCACGAGGACGGCATCGGCCAGTTCGAGGTCGACTTCCGCTACTTCGACGCCCTCACGATGGCCGACCGCTACGTCTTCTTCCGCCTGATGGCGCACGAGATCGCGAGGAAGCACGGCGGCTTCGCCACCTTCATGCCCAAGCCCTACGCCGATCGCGCGGGCTCGCGGCGCCCACTTCAACATGTCGATCTACGACAAGAAATCCGGCAAGAACCTCTTCACCGATGCCGACGACCAGCGTGGTTGCAACCTGTCCAAGCTTGGTTACCAGTTCCTGGCCGGCGTGCTCCGCCATCTGCCCGCCATCTGCGCCGTGGTCGCCCCGACCGTCAACAGCTACAAGCGCCTGATTCTGCGGGGCTCTATGTCGGGCTTCACCTGGGCGCCGGTCTGGGCCTGCTACGGCAACAACAACCGCACCAACACGCTGCGCATCCCCCTCGCCGGCGGCCGCGTCGAGCTGCGCGCCGCCGACAGCTCCTGCAATCCCTATCTCGGCGCGGCGATGGTGCTCGCGGCCGGCCTCGAAGGCATCGAGAGGATCTCGATCCCGGCGAGCCGCACCTCGAGAACATGTATCTGAAGAGCGAGACGGAGCTCAAGGAGATGGGCATCGCCCGTCTGCCGCGCACGCTCGGCGAGGCCGTCGATGCCTTCGCCGACGACCCACTGAGCGAGAAAGTGTTCGGCACGACGATGCGCGACACCTGGCTCGCCTATAAGCGCGACGAGTGGCTGAGCTACTTGAACCACGTCTCCGACTGGGAGCACGCCCGCTACTTGAAGTTCTTCTGAGCCGCCTCAGGACTTGGCGCGACCGAGCCACGCCCGCCAGCCGCCGAATGCCGTGATGTCCTCCGCCCCGCGCACCGCATACGCTTCGCAGAGGAACCCTTTCACGGCGCTGCCGTCCGCGAGCCTGACCGTGCCGATACCGAGCGGCGCCGGAATGAGACCGACGAACGAGCCGAAGCCGGCAGCGTCCATCTCCCACACCTCGACCTCGATGCCGCCCTTCCCTTTGCCGTCGAACACGAGCCCCGGCTTCGGCGGCACGGTTCCCGGGAGCGCATAGAAGCTGTAGCCGGGCCCCGTGCGCGTCGTCTCGACGAGCCGCGCGCGCCGCTCGACGAGCTGACCGTTGAGGGGCTGGCCCGTGAGGTGCGCGCCGACGACCGCGACCCGATAAGGCTCCGGCCCTTGAGCCGGCGCCACCGCACTTGATCTCCGGGAGCGGCCATGCCGCTCGCGCCCATCGTCGCGCCCGGCAGCGCGCGATGCAGCCTGTCGCCCAGCGCCGCGAGCTTCGCCGTCCTCGAACGCGCGAGCGATCAGCGTCACGCCGAAGGGCAGGCCGTCGGGGCGGAAGCCAGCCGGCACCGCGAGCGCCGACAGATCCATGAGATTGACGAAGTTGGTGTAGATGCCGAGGTTCGAGTTGAGGCGCACAGGATCGGCCAGCACCTCCTCGATGCGGTAGATGGTCGGCGCAGTCGGCAGCAGCAGAACGTCCATCTTGGACCATTCGTCCTCCGCGGCGCGCGTGAGCTCGGCAAGGCGTAGAACGCCTTGAACGCCGATACGGCGTCGATCTTGTCCGCCCCGCATATGATCCCGCGCACGACCTCGTGCATGGCGGCGGGATGCGAGTGCGCGAAGTCGTGAATGGCCGCGAGCCGCTCCGCGACCCAGGGCCCCGCGTAGAGCAGGCTCGCCGCCTCGCGGAACGGCGCGAAATCGATCGCCACAGCCTGCCCGCCGAGCGAGGTGAGACGCGCGACGGCGTCCTTGTACAACGCCGCCGCAGCCTGATCGCCGAAGAACTCGAGACCGCCGGCAGGCACGCCGAAGCGAAAGCGTTGCGGTAATGCCGCGCCATCGAGCTGCGGATCCGCGCGTCGCGAATAGGGATCTCCGGGATCGTAGCCCGCCGCGACGCTGAGGATTGCCGACGCGTCTCCGACCGTCGAAGCGAAGATCGACACGGCATCCTGCGTCCGGCAGGCCGGCACGACGCCTTTCGTGCTGATGAGTCCCTTGGTCGGCTTCAAGCCCGACGATATTGTTGAAGGCCGCCGGCACGCGCCCCGATCCGGCCGTGTCGGTCCCGAGTGCGAACGACACGAGGCCCCGCCGCCACCGCGACCGCCGATCCCGAGCTCGACCCGCCCGAGATGTGCTCGGCGCTGAACACGCTCGACGGGATGCCGAACGGCGACCGCGTGCCGACGAGCCCGGTCGCGAACTGGTCCATGTTGGTCTTGCCGATGACGATCGCGCCGGCGGCCTCGAGGCGCTCGACGACCGTCGCCGAGCGATCCGGCACATACGCAGAACTCCGGGCACGCGCACGTCGTCGGCAAGCCCGCGACGTCGATGTTGTCCTTGACCGCAAACGGAATGCCGTAGAGCGGTCCGCGCCGCACGGATGCGCGCCCGAAAGCGCGCCTCCTCCTCGCCGAGCAGCGTGATCCAGACCGGCCGCTCGCCGGCCGCCGCAATGCGCGCGTGAACCTCGCCGATCACATCCTCCGGCGTCAGCCGGCCGCTATCGTAGGCAGCCGTAAGCGATGCCAGATCGAGCGAGTAGGTCACTGCGCAGCCTCCGCTTCGGCTTCGGTCAGCACGATCAGCGTCTGGCCCAGCGCCACCGAGCGCCCCTCGGCGCACCGCACCTCATGCACGATGCCGTCCACGGACGCGACGACCGACATTTCCATCTTCATGGACTCGACGACGACCAGCACGTCGCCCGCGGCAACGCGCGCACCTTGCGTCACGGCGAGCTTCCAGACGCTGCCCGGCACGGGACTCGCGCACCGCCGTCGCGCCATCCGGAAGAGCGTCGTCGCTCGTCTCGACGCCGGCGCCGGATATCGACCGCCTCGCCCGCCTGATCGATCGTCTGCCAGCGCGCCCGCTCGGCCTCGAAGGCCGCTTGCTGGCGGCTCTTGAAGGCGCGGATCGCGTCGCCATTCGCAGCGAGAAAGGCGCGATAATCCTTGAGATTGAATGTCGCCGGCTCGATGTCGAGCGAGACGGTCCCGTCGAGGAAGCCTTCGCGGAAGCGCGATCAGCTCCTCGCTCGACACGGGATAGAAGCGAACCTGGTCGAAGAAGCGCAGCAGCCACGGCTTTCCGGCCTCGAACTCCTTCGTCGCGCGATAGGTGTTCCACATCTGGCACGTGCGCCCGAAGAGCTGATAGCCGCCGGGGCCCTCCATGCCGTAGACGCACATGTAGGCGCCGCCGATGCCGACGCTGTTCTCCGCCGTCCACGTGCGGGCCGGGTTGTATTTCGTCGTCACCAGGCGATGACGCGGATCGACCGGCGTCGCCACCGGCGCGCCGAGGTAGACGTCGCCGAGACCGAGCACGAGATAGCTCGCCTCGAACACGATGCGGCGCACCTCGTCGACGCTCTCGAGCCCGTTCATGCGCCGGATGAACTCGATATTGCTCGGGCACCACGGCGCGTCCGGGCGCACGGACTGCGCGTACTTGTCGATCGCCTGCTGCATCGTGACGTCATTCCACGACAGCGGCAGGCGCACGATGCGGCTCGGCACGGTGATGTCGTCGATGCTGTCGAGCTCGGCATCGATGCCGCGCAGTAGCGCGATCAGATCCTCGAGCGGCAGCTTGGCGCGGATCGTAATGGATCTGCAGCGAGCGCACGCCCGGCGTGAGATCGATGATCGCAGGATCGTCCCGCGCTTCGAGCGCCGCCATCAGCCCGTGCACGCGGATGCGCAGCTCGAGGTCGAGCACGATCGGCCCGTACTCGACGAGCAGATAGGCGTCGCCGGCGCGACGATAGACGACGCGCGGCTTGCCGGGCTCCTCGGGAATCTCGCCGACGATGCAATGGTCCGGCCCGGCGCGAGCAGGCCCGATCGTGGCAGGCTTTGCGCCCGCATTGAGCGACGCGATCTCCGCCTCTTGCGTCGCGGCTGCCAGAGTGGCCTGCTCGGGCGTCCAGCGCTCGAAGCGGACCTTGTCGCCGGGCCTGAGCTGGCCGATCTTCCACAGCTCCGCCTGCACGATCGTCACCGGACACACGAAGCCGCCGAGCGACGGACCGTCGGGCCCGAGGATGATCGGCATGTCGCCGGTGAAGTCCACCGCGCCGATGGCATAGGCGTTGTCGTGGATGTTCGACGGATGCAGCCCCGCCTCGCCGCCGTCGCTGCGCGCCCATTTCGGCTTGGGGCCGATGAGGCGCACGCCGGTCCGGCTCGAGTTGTAGTGCACCTCCCAGTCGGCGGCGAAAAAGGTCTCGATGTCCTCCTCGGTGAAAAACTCCGGCGCGCCATGCGGGCCATAGAGCACGCCGATCCGCCACGCGTTGGAGAGCGGCGGCATGAGCGCATCCGGCACAGCCCGCGGCTCTGAGACTGCCGCCTCGCCGATGTGGAGCACGTCGCCGATGAGCAGCGGCCTGCCCGCCGTGACCGCCGAAGCGGCCGAGCGTGAAGGTCGCCTTGGCGCCGAGATAGTCGGGCACATCGAAGCCGCCGCGCACGGCGAGATAGGTGCGCACACCCTGGCTTGCGATCGTGCCGAGCTTGAGCGTCTGCCCCGCCTCGACTGTTGACCGCGCGGCCGTAGGCGATCTCGCGGCCATCGAGAAGCGCCGGCATCGCCGCGCCCATGAGGCAGATGACGGCCGCGGAGTTGAACTTGAGCGAAGGCCCCGAGAGCGTCATCTCGAGTCCCGGCCGCACCGTCCGGATTGCCGACGGCGCGGTTCGCGAGCCGAAGCGACCGGCTGTCCATGGGTCCCGACGGCGGCACGCCCACGTCCCAGTATCCCGAGCCGTCCGGGATAGTCCTGCATCGTCGTCACCGTGCCCGGCGCCAGCACCTCGATCGTCTTCGGCTGATAGGGAAATGTCGCGAGCGTCCGCGTCAGCATCTCGCCCTTGGCAAACACGTCCGACGCGGCGAGATCGCGCAGATAGAGAAGATTGGTCTCGAGCCCGCCGATCTCGGTCGACGCGAGAGCCTGCTCGAGCCGCGACAGCGCCTCGGCCCGCGTCGCGCCCTTGGTGATGATCTTGGCGAGCATCGGATCGTAGAACGGCGATACCTCCGTTCCGCTCGCGACCCAGGTCTCGACACGCGCACCCTCGGGCCAGGCGACATGCGTCGAGCAGCCCCGAGCTCGGACGGAAGTCGCGGCCCGGATCCTCGGCGTAGAGGCGCACCTGGATCGAGGCACCCTGTCGGCTTGATCTGCGACTGCTCGGGCAGCGCAAGCTCGCCCGCGGCCTGGCGCACCATCCACTCCACGAGATCGATGCCTGTCACCTCCTCGGTGACGCCGTGCTCGACCTGAAGCCGCGTATTGACCTCGAGGAAATAGAACTCGTTCGTGTCGCTGTCGTAGAGAAACTCGACCGTGCCCGCGCTCTCGTAGCCGACGGACTTGCCGAGCCGCACCGCCGTCGCCCACAGCTCGCGCGCGCATTTTGTCCGAAAGACCCGGCGCCGGCGTCTCCTCGATCACCTTCTGATTGCGCCGCTGCGCCGAGCAGTCGCGCTCGCCGAGCGCGATGACGCGGCCGCGGCCGTCGCCGAAGATCTGCACCTCGATATGCCGCCCGCGCGCGACGTACTTCTCGAGGAAGATTCCGCCGTCCTTGAAGTTGTTGCGCGCCAGGCGCTCGACGCGCTCGAACGTCGGACGCGAGTTCGGCCTCGGAATTGACGAGCTGCAGCCCGATGCCGCCGCCGCCCGCCGTGCTCTTCAGCATCACCGGAAAGCCGATGCGCGCCGCCTCGCTGCGCGCATGCGCGACATCGCGCACGAGATCCGAGCCCGGCGCGAGCGGCACACCCGCCTTGAGCGCCAGCTCCCGCGCCTTGTGCTTGAGCCCGAACGCCCGCATCTGCTCGGCCCGCGGTCCGATGAAGCGGATGCCGGCCTTCTCGCAGGCCTCGGCAAAATCCGGATTCTCGGAAAGAAAGCCGTAGCCCGGGTGGATGGCCTCGGCGCCGGTCTTGCGCGCCGCCTCGAGAATTGCATCGGCCTTGAGATAGCTCTGCGCCGCGGGCGCCGGGCCGATCGCAACCGCCTCGCCGGCCCGCGCGACATGCGCCGCATGACGGTCGGCCTCCGAATAGACGGCGACGCTCGCGACACCCATGCGATCGCAGCGTGCGAATGATGCGCGTCGCGATGGCGCCGCGATTGGCGATGAGGACCTTCGAGAACATGCGCTCAGGACCCCTCGCTCCAGATCAGGACCTCGAGCGGCGTCGGGTTGTAGGCGTTGCAGGGATTGTTGAGCTGCGGGCAGTTCGAGATCAGCACGATGACGTTCATCTGCGCTTCCATCTCGACGTACTTGCCGGGTCCCGACACCCCGTCCGCGAACGTGAGACCGCCATCCGGCGTGATCGGCACGTTCATGAAGAAGTTGATGTTGTGGGCGATGTCGCGCTTCGTGAGGCCGAGCTGCTCGTTCTCCGCGACCGCCAGCAGATACGTGTCCCGGCACGAGTGCATGCTCTTCTTCTCGAGCGCATAGCGCACGGTGTTGGCCTCCGCGGCGCACGCGCCGCCGAGCGTGTCGTGGCGCCCCACCGTATCGGCCGTAATCTTGAGCATCGGCCGGCAGAGATCGGAGAGGATCGTCGTGCCGACGCTGAGGTAGACGTTCCCCTGCTCGCGAATGGTATCCATCGCGGAGTAGCGCTCGTGCGGATCGTCGGCATTGAAAAAGAGCGTGTCGGCAGCCTGGTTTCCCTCGACGTCGACGATGCGCACCGTCTCGCCCTGCTTGACGACGTGCAGGAAATAGTCGCCGGCCGGCACGACCTTGCGGAAGCTCGCGCGCGCGGGATCGAGATGGCTTTCCTTGAGCATGGCCGATCCCTCCCTCAATGCCCGCAGCCGATGTGGAAGAGACGGTTGTTCTCGAACCCGCGCCCGTTCTCCGGCGCCGAGTTGAGGCAGGCGTCGCCGCGCCGACCGGCGCGGCCACGCCGATCTCATAGGTCACGGGCTTCCGCGGATAGGTCGGCGACGGATCGAGCGGATGCGGACACGTGTGCAAGAGCACGAGCGTGTCCATCTCGAAGCGGAGCACGACGCGTCGCGCCCGCTCGCGCCGCGCTCGCGTCGAAGAGCATGCGGCCGTCGTCGGCCGTGCCGACCTTGCTGAACCAGTTGACGTTGGCCGCGAGATCCCGCCGCCCGAGACCGTACTTGCCGGCCTCGACCAGGAAGCTGTCGTGGCCGTTCTGCTGCCAGTCGTTGCGATGCGCCTGGTAGCTCGCGCCGCCCCAGCGCGCCGTGACCATCGCCTTCGTCGTGTTGCCGCACACGGTGTCGTGCCAGCCGCCGTGTCCTCGACGATCGAGCAGAAGATGCGCCCCATATCCGAGTAAAGGCAGTGGCCCTTGGTCAGCTTGAACGTGTGCTGGCACTTCAAGGTGTCGGGCGCGTTGTAGCGCTCGAGCAGATTCGCCGGGTTGTAGAAGAGCATGCCGACGTTGGCGCCGCCCTCGACGTCGATGAGCTTGAGCGCCGTACCGCGCCGCATCGTGAGCGACCAGTGCTTCCCGCCGGGAAGCGTGTCCCTATAGGCGAATTCGGGCATGGGACCTCCTTGCTCGGCACCATTCATGCGGCGGCCCCGAGCGGCGCAATCAGCGTATCGGCCTCGCCGTCGAGCCATTTGAAGCTCTCGGGCTCGGCCGGCGTCGCAAGCGGAAATTGGACTGCGCTCTCTAGACTGTCGATCCGCCACAGTCGCGACACGATGCCGGGCTCGCCCTTCACCCGCTCGACGAGCACATCTGGGTCCTGCGACCGCTCGAAGCAGGACGTGATCTCGAGCCTGCGCCCCTCGCGCCAGGGATCGGTCGAGGCGGCGATGTGAAAACCGTGGCCGTGATCGGTTGCGTAATCGACCGTGCACTCGAGAACCTGTCGCGCAGCCGCGAGCGGATCTTTGCTGGTCTTGACGAATTTCTGTGCCGGTACCCCATCCGGAAGCGGCGTGCGCCGCCCGAGAACGAGCACCGCGTGCTGGCCGGCGAACACAAACCCGCCGTTGCGCGCGCGCGTCGTCCCCGTATCGTCGATCTCGGCGATCAGCTTAAGAGCTCCCATCAGGCCAGCGGCCGAAAGCATGTAGCGCCAATCCTCGACATAGATTCCGGACGGCGCGAACTCGATCATGCAATCGCCCGTGCGGCGCAGGATGCCGGGCTCCGGGATACTTGTTGTAGGGCTGCAGGCCGATCCAGTTGTCCCACGACATCACGCCGTCGGCCCACGCCGTCTCGGCGACGCCGCCCTCGACGCTGGCGAGAATTTCCAGCGTCGCGCGGTCCATGTCCTCGAGGCGGTCGCTGGCCGTGATCTTCGGCCGACCCGGGTGAATGCGGATGTCGCCGGTCGCGCGATGCGATTGCACCCAGACGACGAATGTGCGCGCATCCTCGAGCCCGGTCGCGAAGGTGATCGACCGGCGCTTGAAGGCGCCGTGCACCCATGTGGGAACGCTTGCGGGCACTTTCGGCCCGATGGCCTCGGCGATGTCCTCGAAGCGTCATTGGCACGGCACGTCCGCCTGCGCGCTTGAGAGCCCATCCCGATTTCATCTCAGCTCGCCTTCCGATTGAGCGCTTCCTGCCCGAAGCTCGAGAGATCGAGTGAGCTCTCGGGAAGCTTGAGTGTGCCGGCCTCGATCCGCTTCTTGAGATAGGAGAACGTCTGCGCCGTCTGCGCGAACAGGTGATCCCCCGACACGAGTCGGCTTGAATTTCGCCGGCCTTTCGGCCGTTACGAACTGCGGCAGCGGCGAAACGATCGTGTGATAGTCGCAGGTCGCGAAATACGGGAACGAGTAGCGCTCCTCTTTGACCTTGCGCACGCGATGCGACGTTGCGACGAACGTCCCGTTCGACCAGGCTTCCAGCATGTCGCCGATGTTGATGACGAATGCGCCTTCGATCGGCGGCGCATCGATCCACTCGCCCTCCCCGTTCATCACCTCGAGACCCGGCGCCGTCGGCAGCAGGATCGTGAAGCACTCGTAGTCGGTATGCGCGCCGATGCCAGGTTCATCCGCTGGCGCGTCCGCGGCGAATAGGGATAGTGAATGAGCCTCAGCTGGCTTGGCGGCTTCGAGAGGTATTGATCGAACCAGGTCTCCGGCAAGGTCGAGGGCCAGCGCGAAGCCGCTGAAGAGACGCCGCGCCAGCTCGGAGACCGCGCCATAGTAGGCGGCGACGTGCTCCTTGAACGCGGGGTCGTCCGGCCACTGCACAGGACCCAGAAACGGGCTCTTGCCCGCGAGCACGTCCGGGTCATCCGCCGGCACGTCGATCGGGACGTCGAAGGCTTCCTTGCGATCCGGCTTCTGTCCGTAGAAGACCTCCTCGCCCGGCGGCACATAACCCGAATGGTTGCGTGGAGTTCCCGATGTACCACGTCATCTTCTTTTCGGCCGGCAGCGCGAAGAACGACTTCGCGACCTCGATCAGAGGCCCGCGCAGCTCCGGCCCGATCGGATGACCGGAGACGTAGAAGAAGCCCGAGTCGCGCGAGGCGCTTGCCAATCTCGGCGGCCACGGCTTGTCGATCCGCAAGACTGTCAGAGTAGAGGCGGCCGACATCGATGATCGGCAGGCTTTTGAAGGCAGAAGGCATACATGGTCTCCAGAGAGTGGGTTGGAAGCGCCCATCTACGCGTTGCGTCGCTTGCGCTTCTCTTCGGGGAAGGGATGCAACGGCGGAATGAGCGCCGCGATGAGCTGCATATTGCCCGAGACAACCCCGCGCCGCGTGATCATGTCGTCGGCGATCTCCTGCAGCATGTGCGCCGGGACCCTGCACGAGGATGACCTCCATCGTCTGATTGTGCATGAGATGCACGTGAAGCGAGCTGATCACCTCGTCGATATGGCGCGCCTGCAGGTCCGCGAGCTTCTTCTGCAGCCCCGGCACCGAGTTGTTGTAGAAGAGCGTGACGATACCGACCATGACGTCCTCGCCGCGCTCGCGCTTGTGCTCGACGAGCGACTTGTGGAGCATGTCGTTGATCGCCTGCGAGCGGCTGGCAAAGCCGCGATCGCCGACCATGACGTCGAGCTCGGTCAGGAGGTCCTCCGGCAGCGAGATGCTGATGCGGCTGACCGGTCGGACTTGGACTGTTTCCTCGGAGAACATTGATTCGGCCTTTTCTAGTTTCAGAAGAGATGGCTGTAGCGTTCGACCTCCCACGGGCTGATGGCCAGATGATACGCTTCCCATTCGTTGGTCTTGTAGAGAATGAACTCGTCGCGCAGCTCGCGGCCGAGCGTCGCCTCGACGAACGGATCGCCGGCGAAGGCCGCCACGGCCTCGTGCAAGTGTCTGCGGCAGGAAATCGATGCCGCGTGCACGCCGCTCCGCTTCCGACATGGCGTAGAGATTGTCCTCGTTCGGGCTGACCCGGATCGATCTTGTTGCGGACGCCGTCGAGGCCCGCCGCGAGCGCCAGCGTCGCGGCGAGGTACGGATTGACCGCGCCGTCGGCATTGCGTGATTCACAGCGCCCGCCGCCCGTCGGCACGCGCACCGAGTTCGTGCGGTTGTTCGAGCCGTAGGAGTTGAACACCGGCGCCCACGAGAAGAAGGCCATGCCGCCCTGCCGGACGAGGCGCTTGTAGCTGTTGACCGTCGGCGCGAAGGCCGCGCACAGCGCGCGGCCGTGTTTCAGAATGCCGCCGATGAAATGGTAGCCCGTCTCCGTGAGACCGAGCCCGCGCGGGTCCTTTGATGGATCGCAGAGCGAAGACGTTCTTCTTGTCGCGAGATCGTAGAGCGACATGTTGAAGTGCGCGCCGGTGCCGGTCCGGTTGGCGAACGGCTTCGGCATCATCGTGGCGACGAGCCCCTGCTCCTCGCGCGTAATGCTTGGCCATGAAGCGGAAGAAGGTCACCCGGTCGCACGTCGTCAGCGCATCGGAATAGGTGAAATCGAACTCGAACTGGCCGTTGGCGTCCTCGTGATCGAACGAATAGAGGTCCCAGCCGAGGCCGTTGATGGCGGAGGCCATCTTGTCGAGCCAGCGTGAAGTTGTCGACGAAACCCTGCAAGTCGTAGCAGGGCTTGACGAGCTTGTCGTTGGGATTGGGGATCGAGAGCGAGCCGTCGGCGTTCTGCTTCAGCACGATAGACCTCGCACTCGACGCCGAGATTGAATCCGAAGCCGAGTGCGGCCGCGTCCGCCAGCACGTTCTTGAGCGCGACACGCGTGTTGAGCGGATAAGGCTTCCCCTGGAAGGCGTTGTCGGCCGGCATCCAGGCAACCTTCGGCTCCCACGGCAGCTGGATGACGTGATTGAGATCGGGGATCGACGTGATCTCGTCGTCGTGGGGCGCCTGTCCGAGACCGTCGAGCGCGTAGCCCGTGTAGCGCTCCGAGCCCTCCGCCATGTGGCCCAGATGCTCGATCGGCACGACCTTGCCTTTGGGGACGCCGTGGATGTCGACATAGGCGCCGATGCAGTACTTGACGCCCTGTTCCTTCAAGTCGGGCTTTCTGAATTGCCTCGACCTGTTCCGATGTGTCGTCATGGTTGTGATCATTCGTCTCCGTGCGGTTTCAGGTCGTGATCTGCGAAAAATAAGAATGGCCGAGCGGCGGCTCCTCGCGCATGCCCCGCTCGACGAGCGCGGAGAGGTCCTCGACCATCCATTGCAAAGAGCTCGTTGCCCTTTTCGGCGCTGCCCTGGCTCGGCGCTCCGGTGACCCCGTTGAGGCTGGTGCGATTGACCGGATGGGCAAAGATAAGCCCGTCAGTGCGGTCGGGATCGTCCGCACTCGGCCACGAGCTCCGGGCGCACGATCTCCGGCGCGACGGCGAGCATCAGCGAGGTCTCGGCGGCATTCGCGTGCCAGTCGTCTCCGTCGGCGAAATGCGCTTCCCGCACCCGCTGGCTGATGGTCGCCGAGTTCAAGACCGCGATCATCATGTCGTCGTGCTCGGCGCGCAGCATCTCCAGGGCGCAACGCAGCGGCGCGGCATTCGTGACATGTGGGTATTGACGATGAAAAGTCGGCGCACGCCGCTGTGATAGGCCCAGTCGCCGATCTCCTTGACCACGTGGATCAGCGTCACCGGCTGGAGCGCAATCGTGCCGGGCCAGCGGCGGCTGTGTCCGAGCGAGCAGCCGTAGGGCAGCGTCGGCAGCATCGGCACGCCGGTGTGCCTGTGCGACCGCCGTGCACAGGCGATCGGCGAGCACGGCATCCATTCCCGTGCCGAGATGCGGCCCATGCTGCTCGGTCGCGCCGACCGGCAGGATTGCCGATTGCCGCGCGGCCTCGAGATCGGCGGGAAACTCCGTCCATGTGCGTTGCGACCATAGCATCGCGGCACACTCCCTATTCGACGTTGTCCGTGACGTCCGTCAGCCGCGCGAGCGCGGGATAGAGATCCACGTCCTGCTCGCCTTCAGCCTCGTCATGCTTCGGCTGCCCGTGATGAATGAGCTCCTCGAGCCGCTCCTTGGTGGCGATGAAGGCGTCGGACGTGCACTGGTCGAGGCTGCGCGGGCGCGGCACGGGCACCTCGATCAGCTCCTGCACCTCGCCCGGATGCGGCTTGAGCACGAGGATCCTGTCGGCAAGGAAGATCGCCTCGTCGAGATCGTGGGTGATGAACACGATGGTGATGTCGATCTTGCGCCAGATCTCGAGCAGGTGCGCCTGCATGCGCGCGCGCGTCTGCGCGTCGAGCGCTCCGAACGGCTCGTCCATGAGCAGGATGCGCGGCTGATTTGCCAGCGCCCGCACGATGGCGACGCGCTGCTTCATGCCGCCCGACAGCTGATACGGGTAGGCAGTCGGCGAATTTCTCGAGTCCGACGAGATCGAGCCATTGCCGCGCCTGCGCCTCGGCGTCTGTCTTGCCGTCGTTGTTGACCTCAAGCCCGAACATCACGTTCTTCTTCACCGTGAGCCACGGGAAAGAGCGTGTAGCCCTGAAAGACCATGCCGCGGTCGCGCCCCGGTCCCGCGACGGGCTTGCCCTCGAGCAGCACCTCTCCCGAGGTCTGCTCGTCGAGCCCCGCGAGTATTCGGATCAGGGTCGACTTGCCGCACCCCGACGGGCCGACGACGCACAGGAACTCGCGCCGGTGCGTCGTGAAGCTCACATCCCGCAGCGCTACCGTCTCCTTGTTCCGCGCCGTGAAGACTTTGCCGAGATTTCGAACGGTCAGAATGACATCACGAACTTTTAGCCGCTCGAAGCGCTCGCGCACGGGCAGCGATTGATCGCGGTAGGACGGTCTCGGGACCCTGCTATCCATGGAACGCTAGCTCCCCCCCTCGGTGCGATCCCAGGGAAATAGCCGCTTGCCCAGCAATGCGAGCAACATGTCCGTACCCAGGCCGAGGAGCCCGATCATGACGATAGCGGCGTAGACATTGGCGAAATGCTGATAGCGCGCCTGCTGCGTGATGAACCAGGTAATGCCGGTCGACGTGCCGATCAGCTCAGCGACGATGAGATACGTCCAGGCCCAGCCGAGCAGGATGCGTTGATCGCGGTAGAGATTCGGCAGCACGCCCGGAATGACGACGCGCGGCAGCATTTGCCGCCGCTTGGTGCCGAGCGTCAGCGCCGCCTCGACGAGTGCGAAATCGAGCTGCCGCGTCGTATTGGCGATGATCAGGATCTGCTGGAACAGCGTGCCGATGACGATGATGGCGATCTTGGGCCCGTCGTAGATGCCGAGTATGGCGACCGCGAGCGCGCCGAACGCGGGCGCCGGCAGATAGCGGAAGAACTCGGTGAACGGCTCCGTCATCCGCGCAATGGCGGGATAGGCCCGCCGAGAGGATGCCGAGCGGCACGCCGATCAGCGACGAGATGAAAAAGCCCCAGAAGATGATCTGGATGCTGTGCCACAGGCTCTCATGCAGCCACACGCCGTCGCGCGATCTCAGGTGCGGTCGTGAACGAGGTGTAGAACGCCGCCGCCACCTCGTGCGGCGCGCGGGAGATAGACGGGATTTGTGGGGCGGCCCTCTGGAGGCGCCGCCCCATTCGCGACCGCAGTCTCGACCTCTTTGTCGAACACCGCGCGGTCGGCACGCATGCCCGGCTTTAGATAGCCGACGCTGCCGGGATTGGAGATGAGGACCTGGGGATGCCAGATCCACGGTACGTAGCTGACGAGACACCAGACCGCGAGCGGCACCACGAAGGAAAGAATGCCGAACAGCTGTCTCGATGTCGGCGACAGCGGCTTCCTAACCAGAAACCACTTGCTGCGTTTCATCGCCACCTCCGCACGTCGGGCTGGTGAGCGTACAAGTGTCCGGCTGCTACTTGTTGGCCTCGATCGTCAGCGACGGATCGATGTAGCTGTCGATGTCCTGCTTTTCCTTGTAGACCTCGTATCTGATGTTGAAGTCGTCGACGATCTTGGACGAGCCGTAGATCGACTTGAACCCGTCGGCCTTCTCGAAGATCTTCTTGCCTTCCGCGAGCGTCTGCAGCTTGGTGCCGGCGAGGAACGGCTTGTACTCCTCGGGCTTTAGCCCGACGCGGGCCGCCATGATCTTCACGGCATCGTCGGTCGTCTTGGGATCGTTGATGTAGGCCACGACGCGATCCCACACCTTGATCACCTTTAGCCAGTCTGCCGCGCCGGCTGGCAAGGCTCGCCGGGTTGACCACGAGTACGTCGTAAATCAAACCCGGCTCGTCAGCCGAAGTGTAGATCGTCGTCGAGCCGGCCACGAGCTTGAGGGCCTGTCCCGAGCTCGGCTGCCACGCGCCGATCGCGTCGACATCGCCGGAGGCCAGAACCTGCGGCGTCTCGTTCGTCTTGGTGTTGACAAGCGTGACGTCGCTTTCCTTCATGCCGATCTTCTCGAGGCCATTGAGAAGCAGAAGGTGGTCGACGAAGCCGACCTCGACGCCGATCTTCTTGCCCTTGAGTTCCTTGAGCGATTTGATCCCGGGCTTGGCGATGATCATGTCATTGCCGTTCGAGTAGTCGTTGACCAGGATCGTGACGCTCTTGCCGCCGGTCGCTCCCACGACCAGCGCGTCGCCGTTTGTCATGCCCACGGCGTCGAGCTTGCCGGCGCTGAAGGCGTCCATCGACGGCACATAGTCGAACCACTCGAATTCGACCTCGACGCCGGCTTCCTTGAACCAGCCTTTCTCGATGGCGACCTGCCATGCGACCCAGCCCGGCCAATCGCTATAGCCGATCTTGAGTGCGGCCGCCCATGCGGCAGGCGCCGAGCCGAGTGCAAGTGAGATCGCAAGTCCAAGCGTTGCCCCAAGACGAGCTTTGCGCCCCATGTCATCCTCCTTCGCAGAAGCCAGTATTACGAAACGCGCCGTTCGTAATATTCATAGGCAAGCGGCGTGCCAGCTTCCGAAAGGCCGATATTCCGGGATTTGAGAGGACTCGCCCATGCGGACGGGGCTATGTACTGCCCAATCGGCAATCTCGAACACGACGAAGCGAGCAAGAAATGAGCAAAAGGCCGCTGGAACGCGGCTACGACGTTGACGACAACCCCATGGCCCCCTGATCGGGACCCGTTCCTCATCCCCTTGAATCATTCCGTGGCGGCTACCCATTCAATTCGGCCCTCCACGTCGATTGGACTAAGACCGTTGATTGCTCGGGAATTTTTCCTCAACTCAAGCCGTCGAACGGGGCGACCGTACGGGTTCTTTCGGCTTGCCTGCGCTGAGCCGACCCGGCAGTCTGGCGTCCCGCTGATTTGCCCAGACGCTGCCGTATTCTCACGCGACAGGTCTGATACTTCCGGGAGGGCGTTCGAAGTTCCTTAGGGGGAATTCAAACTCATGCCCAAGCTTGGTCTTAGTGCGCGCCGTCTTTTGACGGCAGTTGCCCTGCTCTCTGCATCTCTTGTCCTAGTGCCGGCAACAGCATCCGCTCAGGATCTTCTCTCGTTTCTATGGGGCGGAGGATCGCGTGAGGTGGTGCGCTTCCATCCGAGCTATGCGCCACGCCAGATCATCGTCTCTTTCGGCGACCGCAAGCTCTACTGGATCCACAGGAAGGGCGAGGCGATCAGCTACCCGATCGCAATCCCGCGCGAGCAGGACCGCTGGGCGGGCGTCACGTCCGTATCCCACAAGGCCGTGAACCCGGCATGGACGCCGACCCCCACGATGATACGCGAGAACCCGAACCTTCCGCGTTGGGTCCCGGGCGGCCATCCCATGAACCCGCTCGGCGTGCGCGCGCTCTATCTAGGCGCCTCGTCCTACCGCATCCACGGCACCGACGCCCCGTGGACGATCGGCACCGCTGCGTCCAAGGGCTGCATCCGCATGTACAATGAGGATGTCCTCGACCTTTACCCGCGCGTGCCGACCGGCACCAAAGTGACGGTCACCTGGAAGCAGTTCTCCTGAAGATCGTGCGTCGAGAACGCTGCACCCTCGTACCTGGGTGACCAGAGCGTCCAAATCTGGCAGTGTCGAACGCGACATGCGGATTTTGATTGCCGGCTGGCAGGGACAGATTGCTCGCGCGTTCGTCGAGGCGGCGCCGCGTTCGCGTGACATCACGGCCTGCGCCGTCGGTCGCCCCGCGCTCGACATCTGCGAGCCGCGCACCATCGAGCGGGCCCTTTCCGACGCCGGCCCGGATATCGTCATCAATGCCGCCGCCTACACCGCCGTCGACAAGGCTGAAACCGAGCCCGAGCGCGCCTTCGCGCTGAACCGTGACGGCGCGCGCCTCTTAGCGCTCGCCGCGGCGCGCCGCGGCGTCCCCATCATCCACATCTCGACGGACCACGTCTTCGACGGGCGCAAGATGGCGCCCTATGTCGAAACCGATACCCCAGCGCCGCTCAGCGTCTACGGGCGCTCGAAGCTCGAAGGGGAGGCCGCCGTCCAAGAGGCAAACCCCATGCACATCATCTTGCGGACCGCGTGGGTCTACAGCGCCATGGGGCGCAATTTCGTGAAGACGATCCTCGATCAGGCGCAATCGCGCGCGCGCCTCCGGATTGTCGACGATCAGCGCGGCAGCCCGACCTATGCCCCGCACCTGGTAGACGCGATCATCGCCATCGCTCTGCAGATGAAGGGCCGGGACGTCGCTGATCAACGCTGGGGCGTCTATCACGCCGCGGGCTCGGGCGGCGCGACGTGGTGGGAGCTCGCCAGCGAGGTCATGCGCAAAGCGGCCGAGCTCGAGGGCCCGTCCGCCGCCGTCGACGCCATCACGACCGCGGATTATCCGCTAGCTTCTGCCCGCCCAACGAATTCGGAGCTCGACTGCACCAAGCTCGAGCAGGCCTTCGGGCTGAGACTTCCCCCATGGCAGGATGGCGTAGCCGCGTGCGTCGGGCGCCTACTGGCACCGCAAGAGACCCGATTCTGATTGAGCTTCTTGCGCCGCTCTAGAGCATTTTCCGACGAAAGCCTGCCCCGGACGTCATGGCGGCGCCATGCTGCGCGTCACGGCGAAGCCGTGCTCCGCACGGACGACGATCCGGGGTGGACACCGGTTTGTCGCAGAAAATGCGACAAGCAAGGAACCTAGGGCGTCCGATCCGATTCCATCGGATCGAAGAACGCCCTAGTGCAGCAGACCCGTGCCGCCGTAACTTTTCGGCGCCATCTCGGCGGCAACCACTGCACGGTTCCTTCCCGAAAGCAGGATTTGGCCGAGAGCATCGAACGCGCCGCCAAGATCGGCGAGAGAGACGAGAGCGGACCGCGCCATGCGGTAGTCGACGTCCTTCGCGGGATCGCGCAATCCCCAGTGCGCAAGCTCTATCCGCAACAGCGCCGTGAGATCCGCCGCGAGCAGACGTGCAAACCGTTGGCCCGCCGCCGCGCGAAGCGGCCAGCCCACAGCCCCTCCGCCGCCGCTCGTCACCACGGCCCGCGACGACGACTGACGCTTGACGGCGCCAGGCCGGGCCTGCTCGACAGCTTCCGCGAACTCTTTGAGAAGGTTTTCAATGACGGTCGCGAAGCTTGTAGATCCATGCCCGAGGTCTTGCAGAAGCTTCGCCGAGCGAGCCTCCCAATCCTTGAGTTGATTGGCGGCCTCGGTCTTGAGCTCCGCCGCAGCAAGATGATGGAAAGTCAATCGTGCCAGGCGGCGTATGATCTTTTCCGCCTTGTGGGCACGACGTTCGGTGATCTCGTCCGCCAACGCCTCGACATGTGCGATGAGCGCCTCGGCACCGCCGTCGCGCGCGTTTCCGCCGCTCGGCGCGCCATGCTGAGACGCATCGGCCGCCGAGACGAGCAGAATATCGCGGAACATCGGCGCCGTGATCGCCCGCAATCTTTGCTCTATTTTCGTTATGTCTACCGCGTCCTGCAGAGCGTCCTTGTGAGTCGCGACGAGGAAGCCGTTGCGCCAGCACCGTGGCGGCAGCGCCGACCAGACCGCGCGCTCGCTCTCCGTCCACGCACGCGTGCTAACCGTGCACCAGATCAGGATCTCGCCGTCCTTGGCGATCTCGGCGGCGTCGCCCAGGCTCGGCGTATCCAGAATCTGAAAATTGAGAAGCCGATCGCTCGGCAGCCCGATCTCCACCGCCCTCAGCTCGAGGCCGCTCGGCAAGGCGTCGGGGCCGTAGTCAGTCAGGCGATGGCGGCCGTTCTGCGTGATGGCAAAAACCGATAGCGCCTCCGCGTACCTGATGAGCACCGGCACCTGCGTGTTCGCAACGACGCTCGTCGGCAAGAGGCCGGCCCCGAGCAGCAGGTCGGCGACGGACGTCTTACCGGAGTTGACCTCGCCGAGAATGGCGACACGCGGCGCACGTGCCAGGACTCGTTCCATCCGCTCCAGACCGGCGATGCAGTACCTTACGGCCTTGTCCGGCAGTTGCGCCGCCACCAGCTGGCTGCGTGCATTCTCGATGCGAGCGAGGAGCTTCACCGCGGCTCCGTTCATGTTACAGCCTCCTGCGCCCGATAGAAGCCCCTGGTGATTTCGTGCAGAATACCCTCGAGCTGATGGTTCAAGTTCACGCAAAGCTGCAGCCGCTCGGTCAGCACCCTAACCCTGACTCGAATGCTCTTGAGATGCTGCCGCGGTTGCGCCGCTCCCCTCGGCTTTCAGTGAATGATAGCTTCTGGCAAGCTGCTCCCGCCGCCGCTCGAGGGCCTGCACGATGTTGATGCAGATTCCGAAGGACCATTTGGTCGTCGTCGCGCAGTATCCGCTCAAGGCCCATTCCGCCGACCGCACCAGCTCGTCAACCACGGGCTGAAATTCGGATGTGATGAGGGCCTCTATCTTTTTCCCGCACGCCGTGGGAGAGGGGCGCCCTCTGAGAAACGCCATCCACCACGCGCCGTCGAGATCGAGCGCAACGAAACGACTGAGCGGCGACACGTTCGGCGTCGGAATCTCGGGCATGCGCCTCTCTGGCACCGACGGCATCGGCGCGCCGGGCGCGACCAGGCGCAGGACCTCGTGCAGCTCCGGGGCCGACACGCGTCTGGAACTCGAGGACACGCGCCGCCGCCCGCTCAAAGCCGGCCATGAACACGTCCGCCAGCCGCCGCCGGAGATCGACCCCTTCGTGCGTCCAGATCTTCGGCGCCCGCCCCCGCTGGAGCGTATCTATCAAAACATCACTTTCCATCGATGCGTGCCTTTTGACGGCCCACTCGAGCCCGGAGCGCAGCTGATCCATTTCCTCCTGGATGATGCCGGCAAGTTGCGCTCCGATGTTCTTGCCCGACTCGCCGATCTGGAGACCCACCTCGTTAAGCACGCGCGCCTCCTGCTCGAGTTGCAGAAGTTGATCCTGCGATCGCGGCGGCGCTGTGGCCATAGCCCGGCGAGCGTTTGTCAGGCTTTCAATCTCACTGCGTGTGGCACCCTCGCTGGCGCCGGCAATCTCCCCGAAGCATCGCGCGATCTGCCCGAGGCACTGCGCCGCTTGGCTTGACCCCATGAGATCGGTGACGGCGCGGTGCATGGCCGGCAAGCCCGATGTCGCGAGTAGCGCCTGCCGAAGCCGTTCCCGGTGCGCCGCGTACTCCATCGCGCCCCGCACCAGCTCTTCGCGGGGGACGAGACCCAGCTCGCCCAGGTATCCGAGCGAGCGGCGCTCGAAAAGCCGGTCGAGCGCCGTCCCGTCGAGATTGAGCGCAGAGCTCGCCCACCAGGCGCTGCCGGCGACGATCGGAATGTGAGCGCCCGGAAACTCGTCCTTGAGCTTCTTCTCGACAAATGAGAGCACCTGCCCAAGTTCGCGCCCGACATCGGCAAGATCGTCGATCCGATTGACGAAGACGACGATGCGCTCCCGATTGAGGCCGTGCATCAGCCTGAGGAGCGAGACGTCGGATTCGGAGAGCGGCTGACGCGCCGTCAGAACCACGATGTAGAGGTCGGCAAACTCGAGGCTGCGGCGCGTGATCTCGTCGCGAATGAGAAACGGATCGTTGGTGCCGGGCGTGTCGGTGAGGGTCACCGGATAGTCGAAGGGCCCGTGCGCATAATAGAGATCCGCAGTCTTTGTGATGTCGGAGTACTTGCCGAGAGGTATCTCGGTGGCATGCGTTGCGAAATCTCCCGAGCACACGTAATGCCGCAGAATATTCGTCTCGATCGTCGCGAAATAGTGGGCGCGTCCGAGCAGCTGGCTGAATTCCGATCCGAGGCGCGCTCCGGCCCGTCGCCTGAGCGCTTCGACGTGCTGGCGCAGAAGCTCCGGCTCGAAACCCGGAACCAGCCGCTCGGTGAGCTCACGAATGCGCCCGCCGCCTTCTGCAAGCCCTTGCCACTCGGCTTCCGAAAAGAACTGGAATACCGCAGCATGGTTGCTGGGCGCCGCTTGCCCGAAGTGCAGGTTCGTCACGGCGGTCGTCCAGGGAGTGACGTCGGTGGGCAGCAGCGCCGGATCCTGCACCAGAGCATTGATGAACGAGCTCTTGCCGGACTTGATCTGGCCTACCACCGCGATCCGGCACACCTGCTGCTCGAGAATGCGCGCGGCTTCGTTGACAAGGGCCTGCCCGGCGGGCTCGAGAACGGTTGCGAGCGATTGTCCGCATCCAAGCAGCTGCAGCCCGCAGCGCCTGCAACGGCGCGCCGATTCCGCCGAGCCTTGTCGCCGGAGACGCCGCCGCGCCGAATCCCAGGCTGGCGCTGCCACTGGCGGCGAGCGCGGCACCCTGGTGAATTTCCCCCATACGCAAACTCCGAACTGTCGGCGGAATTCGTGATCTATACCGCGCGAACGTGGCAGAACGGGCGTCAAAACGAAATGCTGGATTGCAGTATAAGGCGGCTACTTCTCGGCGAGCTCGGCAATACGGGCTGTCGCCTCGATCGCGCCGAGCGCCCGAGCACGCTCATACCACGTCCGCGCCAGAACGGGATCGGCCCTCGCGCCGAGCCCGCCGAACTCAGCGACGCGCACCGGATCGTAGGTCGCGCCGAGCATAAGGGCCGCGGTCGCTGATCCCAGTGCCGCCGCCCGCTCCAAGTGGTGGCGCGCGTCCGTAAGATTTCCGCCTTGGATCATGAGCTCGGCACGCTTTTGCAGCGCGCCAGCGTCGAGGGCTTCCGCCACATCTGAGGTCTGCGGCACAGTCGGCGCGGGAGGAGGCGTCGCAGGGCGTCCGGCGGGACCATCCTCCGCCTGCAACGGGTTCAGGCGCTGCCGCCGGCGTATAAATCGGCGAAGCCGCACCCGCCTGCGACGTTCCCATGGGCGCGCCCAGCGCCGGAAGCTTTGCCGGCTCCGGCAACCGCGTGTCGGGCCCCATCTTAGCGCCCTGCCCTCCAGTCCAGAGCAGCAAGGCAACGGCGGCGAGCGAGGACACGATGGCCGCCGTCGCCGCGCCGATCACGATCGAAGCTGTGCCGGATGAGCGCGGCTTGCTGCCGGACCGCCCGGGGGCCTCTGATGGGTAGGAGAATGCGCCGAGCTCACCGCGAGACGCTCGCCTCAGTCGGCACCGCGACCGGTGCGCCGCGCAGCGCTCCGACATAGCCCCCCGACTGCGACGCGCGATCATGTTGAGAGTGAACGCCACCGCCTAGCGCCGAGTTCGACCTCGATATTTTCGAGGCGCCTCAGAAGCTTCTTGAGGTCGTCCAACTTCGGTTCGTCACGGCGGCCCATACCGTTCGTCCCGTTACTAGTGTCACCACGCATTACACGCGTTGCGCGAAATCCTCGTTCAGCCCGGCCGCGAGGTGCGACCGCGAAATCTCTTCGCAACTGCAAAATAGTAGTAGTCTCACATTGTGACCGTCACAAGATCGACGTTTGATCTGCAATGAGGCAGCGTGCCTGAATTCATTGGCAAAAAGTGGCGCTGGGCGCTGTGTCACACGCTGGCGAAGCCGCTCCAGAAAGCGCATCGCACGCTCACTTGGGAAACGGCATATCAGGTGCATGCAAATTGCATGCACCTTGAGTTCGCGCCGGCGAGGCGCGGGGGAATTCGTGGGAGGGGGAGAGATGACGCTCAGACAACGCACGGCGCAGGCGCTCATGGCGGGCGCGGCAGCCCTCGTCACGGCCTCCCCGGCCATGGCCGCCGCCGACAAGGGCGACACCGCGTTCCTGATGCTCTCGACCGTCCTCGTCCTCCTCATGACGATACCCGGGCTCGCCCTCTTCTATTGCGGGCTCGTGCGCACCAAGAACTCCATCGCCATGCTGATGCAGGTCTTTGTCATCGTCTGCATCGTCTGCGTGATCTGGATGCTCTACGGCTACAGCCTCTCCTTCACCAACGGCGGCGCTTACAACGACTGGATCGGCGGCTTCTCCAAGGCGTTTCTCGCCGGCATCACGCCGAATTCCGAGGCCGCGACATTCTCCAATGGCGTCCACGTCCCGGAGTACGCCTACATCTGGTTCCAGATGACCTTCGCCGCCATCACGCCGGCGCTGATCGTCGGCGCATTCGCCGAGCGCATGAGGTTCTCGGCCCTCATCCTCTTCATGATCCTCTGGGTGACGTTCGTGTATTTTCCGATCGCGCACATGGTCTGGTACTGGGCGGGACCCGACGCGATCGCCGCCGCGGCCAGAGGCGTGGCGGAGGCGACCGGCGAAGCCAAGACGGTTGCCCAGGCGCAGCTCGACGCCGTCCTCAAAGACTCAGGGCTCGCCTTTCAGTGGGGCGCGATTGATTTCGCGGGCGGCACCGTCGTGCACACCAACGCCGGCATCGCCGGGCTCGTCGGCGCGCTCATCCTCGGCCGCCGCACCGGCTACGGTCGCGAGCCCATGCCGCCGCACTCCCTGACGCTGGCTATGGTCGGCGCCTCGCTTCTTTGGGTCGGCTGGTTCGGATTTAATTGCGGCTCGAACCTCGAGGCGAACGGCACCGCGGCGCTCGCCATGGGCAACACGTTCGGCGCCACGGCGACGGCGGCGCTCGGCTGGATGTTCACCGAATGGGCAACCAAGGGCAAGCCGACGCTCCTCGGCGTGACCACCGGCGCCGTCGCGGGCCTCGTCGCGGTCACGCCCGCGTCCGGCTTTGCCGGCCCTATGGGAGCGCTTGTCCTCGGCGTCGTCGCTGGCGTCATCTGCTTTACGTTCTGCACCCTCGTGAAGAGCGCCCTCGGCTATGACGACAGCCTCGACGTGTTCGGCGTGCACTGCATCGGCGGCATAATCGGCGCGCTCGGCACCGGCGTCCTCGTCAATCCGCAGCTCGGCGGCACCGGCGTCGCGGACTATGTGTCGAGACCCGGCGAGGCGGTCGCCGTCTACGACATGGCAGCGCAGATGATCGCCCAAGCAAAAGCCGTCGGCCTCACGCTCGCGTGGTCCGGGATTATCTCCGCGTTCCTCTACTGGATCGTCGACATCGTGGTCGGCTTGCGGCCGACCACCGATGGCGAGCGCAGAGGCCTCGACATCACCGAGCACGGCGAGCGCGGCTACAATTATTGATGCTGCTGCGGCCTGGCCTAGCGGCCTCGCCACAGATAGATGGTGACGGCCGCGCCGAGCACGGCAGCGAGATAGAGGAGAATGCTCGGCAACAGCCCCAGTATGACGCCGATATGGAATCCCATGAACGAGCCGGCGATGCCGACCAGGCTGTACGTCACGTCGCCGACGCCGGTCGCATCCGCGACCTGACGGCCGAGCCAGCCGCGCCCGCGCCGATTGAAGAGCAGTCCGACGACGATGCCGATGACGACGAGGATCAGAAACGTCGAGATCGCGGTGGTGATGATCGGCATTGAACTCTCCTTGGCCTGCAGCGCTTAACGCACGCCGCGACAATTAAGTTCCGCTCGATCAATTCCAAAGAGAAGAAGAGCTCCGCGATTGAGTGCTGAAAGCACAGCCGGAACCAATCGCCCCCGAAGGCATTGAGAGACCGAGCCGAAAAGGAGATCTCAATGGCACAGTCATATGGGGCAACCAGCATTCCGTACCGACGAGTTCAGCCGCGCACGCGCCAACGCCGAGGACAAGGCGCGCGACTTCCGCTCGCAGATCGAGGAGACAGCCGAAAGCGCGCTCGACAACGCGTCCAAGGCCGCGCAAGCGGTCGAGAAGCGCGCCGAGAGCGCGTTCGCCGCAACAAAGCAGTTCGTGCAGGAGCAGCCCTTCGTTGCGCTGGCCGGCGTGGCCGTCTTCGGACTGGCGCTCGGCGCCCTGTGGAAGCTCACGCCGTCGCGCCACGTCGCAGGCCGCCGATGTCCTCGATCGCTTGAGCGACGCGATCCAGCCGCACTACCAGGCCCTCCGCCGCCGCTGGTAGCGCAACCTCAGAAGTCCGCCTCTGATCTGCAGCAAGGCGCTCGCTGCGATTTCGCAGCGGGCGCTTGCCGCTTTTTACCCATCCCGGCTCTACTGGCGAAGCCCGCCTTCGAATGCCCATTTTCCGGCGATGCATCCCGGAGAAATTTGATGGCGGCCACCGGCATCGAACGCTGGCTCTATCCGACCGCCAGCGGCCTCTACTGCGAGCCCGGAGACTTCTACATCGATCCCGCGCGCGCCGTCGACCGCGCGGTCATCACGCACGGCCACAGCGACCATGCGCGCCCCGGACACGGCGCCGTCCTCGCGACGCCGGAGACCGTCGAGATCATGAAGGTCCGCATGGGCGCGGGCGCGCGCACCTTCGAAGCTCAAGCCGGGGCGTCGAGCGCGAGATCGGCGGCGTCGGCGTTCGCCTCGTGCCGGCGGGCCACATCCTCGGCTCGGCGCAGGTCGTGCTCGAATGGCAGGGGCAGCGCGCCGTCGTCTCCGGCGACTACAAGCGCAGCGCCGATCCGACCTGCCGCCCTTCGAGCTCGTGCCCTGCGACGTGTTCGTCACCGAGGCGACCTTCGCGCTCCCCGTCTTCCGTCACGAGCCGGCCGATGGCGAGGTCGCGCGCCTCCTCGCCTCGATCAAGCGCAACCCCGAGCGCGCGCACCTCGTCGGCGTCTACGGCCTCGGCAAATGCCAGCGCGTGATCAAGCTCTGCCGGGAGGCCGGCTACGACGCGCCGATCTATCTGCACGGCGCGCTCGTCGAGCTGACGAACCTCTACCAGCGCCTCGGCGTCGATCTCGGCGATATCCGCCATGTCGGCGCGGACGACAGCAGCGTCGCTTCGCCGGCGCGCTCGTCCTCTGCCCGCCGTCTGCCGTCGACGACCGCTGGTCGCGCCGCTTCCCCGATCCCGTGACCGTCGTTTGCCTCCGGCTGGATGCGCATCAAGGGCCGCGTCCGCCAGGCCGGCGTCGAGCTGCCCCTCGTCATCTCCGATCATGCCGACTGGCCGGAGCTGCTCGACACCATCGTCGCGACCGGCGCCGAGGAGGTGTGGGTCACGCACGGCCGCGAGGACGCGCTCGTCTATCAGCTCGGCCTCATGGGACGCAAAGCGCGTGCGCTCGCCCTCGTCGGCTTCGAAGACGAGGCGGAGTGAGGCCTCCCCGTGCAGCGCTTCGCCATCCTCCTCGACAGTCTGACGACGACGCCGGCCCGCAACGGCAAGCTGGCGCTGCTCGTCGAATATTTCCGCGCCGCGCCCGATCCCGATCGCGGCTACGCGCTCGGCGCGCTGACCGACGGCCTCTTCGCCCGCCTGCCGCTGCGGCGCGCGCTCGCCGAGCTGATGGCGGCCAAGATCGACCCCGTCCTCTACCAGATGTCGCGCGACTACGTGGGCGACACGGCCGAGACCGTCTCGCTCCTGTGGCCGGACAGGCCGGGATGCGCGCCCGCCCCGCGGCTCGCCGAGGTCGTCGCCGCCTTCGAGCAGAGCGAGCGCAACGCGATGGCGCCCGTCATCGGCGGATTTCTCGACCGCCTCGATGTGCGCGGCCGCTGGGCGCTGCTGAAACTTGCTCGGCGGCGCGCCGCGCGTCGGCGTCTCCGCGCGGCTCGCCAAGACGGCGCTCGCCGAGATGAGCGGCCACGACGTCTCCGAGATCGAGGAGATCTGGCACGCGCTGGCCCCGCCCTACACGGAGCTCTTTCTCTGGCTCGAGGGCCGCGGCGCGCGGCCGAGCGCCGAAGGCAAGCCCGTCTTCCGCCCGCTCATGCTCGCCCATCCGATCGAGGACGCGCGACTGGGCCGGCCTCGTGCCCGACGACATCGCGGCCGAATGGAAATGGGACGGCGTGCGCGTGCAGATCGCCGCGAGCGGGGACGACGCGCGCATCTTCTCGCGCGCCGGCGACGACATCTCGGCCGCGTTTCCCGAGATCGTCTCGGCCTTCCGGCGCGTCGACGCGGTGCTCGACGGCGAGCTGCTCGTCGTGCGCGACGGCGTCGTCGCGCCGTTCAACGATCTTCAGCAGCGCCTGAACCGCAAGATCGTCACGCCACGCATGATGAAGGACTATCCGGCCTTCGTGCGGCTCTACGACCTGCTGTTCGACGGCGAGGATCTGCGCCCGCTGTCGTTCCTCGAGCGCCGCGCGCCGGCTCGAGAGCCTGGTACGCACGCGAGCGCCCGCCGCTGTCCGACGTGAGCGGCCTCGTCGCCTTCCGCCACTTCGACGAGCTCAACGCCATCTGGAGCGGCAACGCGCGAGGCCGGCATCGAGGGCCTCATGCTGAAGCGCAAGTCGAGCCCCTATCTCGCCGGCCGCCCCAAGGGCCACTGGTGGAAGTGGAAGCGCGCCGCGCTGACGCTCGACTGCGTGCTGATGTACGCCCAGCGCGGCTCCGGCAAGCGATCGTCCTACTACTCCGACTACACCTTCGGCGTCTGGCGCGAGGCACGGCGAGCAAGCGCCGCGGACGACGGGCGCGAGCTGGTGCCGGTCGGGCAAGGCCTACTCGGGCTTCACCGACGAGGAGCTGCGCCACCTCGACCGCTTCGTGCGCACGCACACGACCGAGCAGTTCGGCCCCGTGCGCGCGGTCGAGCCCAAGCTCGTGCTCGAGGTGGCGTTCGACGCCGTGTTTCCGTCGACCCGGCACAAGTCCGGCGTCGCCATGCGCTTTCCGCGCATCCACCGCATCCGCTGGGACAAGCCGGCGGCGAGGCCGACACCATTGAGACGGTCCGCGGCCTCCTCGCCGCCCCGGCTAGAACGCGCCTATTGCAGGATCGGCCCTGGCGAATTCTAATTAGGCAGACAATCCTGCCGCTCTCGCCCCGCAAGGCCCGCGAGGTCCTGCGCCGAGAGTGTGCTAAGACGTTTCCCGCAAACCCGGTCGGCAACGGCGCTGCGAAGAACGGCAACTTCTACCCGTGCCGCAAAGGAATTATCCCCCTGGAACCCGGACCCTGAGGCGCCCACAAAGGCGATGACGGCGTGCCACTGCGAAGGCCTCGAGGCGAGATGATCAGGAACCGCGTATGAGACGCTTGGTAGCCTACGCTGCGGTCTTCTCGTCCTCGCACACGTGGCGAGCGGGCGAGCGATCGCAGGCGACGCGCCGCGCCTCTTCGTCTTGAGCCAGGACGCAAATGAGCTTGCCGTCATCGATACCGCGACCGACACCGTCGTCAAGACGACTAACACTCGAGGCGGGACCCGCGAGCCTCGCCCTTTCGAGCGACGGCCGGCGCGCTTTCGTCACCCATCCCGAGGCCCAGAAGATCTCGGTCGTCGACCTCGCGCAGCTCACCGTCCTCGAAGTCCTCCCGCACCCCGGCACGCCCTTCGGCATCGCCACCGACACCCGCGGCCGCCTCTACATCAGCGACTGGAATCGCGACGTGCTCTCCTACGTCGACGGCACACTCCACGACCGCGCCGGCGAGATCGTGATCGGCCGCTCGCCTGCCGGCGTCGCCTTGAGCCCCGACGGCAAGCTCGCCTTCGCCGCCAACCGCGAAAGCGACACGGTCAGCATCGTAACGACCAACGACTGGACGCTGGCGGCAACAGTCCCCGTCGGGCGCGCGCCATTCGCGCTCGCCGTCTCGCCCGGACGGCTCGCGCGTCTACGTCGCCAACGTGCAGGGCGGAACCCTGTCCGTGATCGACGTCAAGCGCCGCGAGACCACCGCCACCATCAAGGTCGGCGCGATGCCCTACGGCGTGGCACCCACCGCCGACGGCTCGAAGATACTTCGTCGCCAACCAGCAGTCCGGCACCGTCTCGGTCGTCGACAGAAAGCGCGGGCGGGTCGTCGCCACCGTCAAGGTCGGCCGCTACCCGGAGGGCATCGCGATCCTGCCCGGACGAGAGCAAGGCCTACGTCGCGAACTGGTTCTCGGGCTACGTCTCCGTCATCGACATCGCGAGCGCGCGTGAGGTGAAGCGCATCGCCTGCGGAGCCGGACCGCGCGCCATGGCGCTCGCCGCGGGCGTGCCTTGATGCGTGGTCCCGCGACGCGGCGCATCACTTCTGCCGATGGCGAGGAGACATGCGGCGGTGCAACATGCACCGTTGCCAAGTCTCTGAAGGAAGAGGCAGCCGCGATCACGGTGCATGTGGTAAGCTACCACATAAAGGAATTGCTCGGACCGGATGGCATTTTCGAAGCTGAGATGCCTCGCCGACGAGACCGGCGGACTTTATATATCGACGGAGACGACCGACGAGCTGATCGCCGCACTCGAGAAGACGCTCGGCTGCCCGCTCGTTACCGACGCGCGCTGAAGCCCGGCAAGCAAGACCGACGAGCACCGACTAACCCATTTCCGCGTCTGCTCGCAGGGGATGAAGTCATCGGATTGAAACTACCCGACGCTAATTCTAGTGCCTGACGCAGAGAGATTGCCCATGGACAAGACATTAACGCTCCCTTCGGCACTATTTGCGCTCGCTCTGTGCGCGCAATTTCTCTTTCCAGGGACCGCGTCGGCACTGGACCCGGCCCTCGCCAAGATCTGCCGTGAGAAAGCCATCGAAGCCCATCCGACTAAACCTGCCGGCAGCTCCTCGGGACATGCAAAAGCGCAGCGGGAATACTACAATCAGTGCATTGCGAACGAGGGCAAGATGGACCCCGAGCCGCAGCCTGATTCTACCAATAAGCCCGCCAACTCAGCGAGCAAACCCAAGCCATAACGGACGGGCGCCCAAGCTCAATGCCCGGCTCCACCGAGCGGTATGGTGACGTTGAGGAACCCGCAGTCGCCCTCGGCCCGGTTCTCGACGTCGAACTCATGCATCCACTCGAGCTGCGTGCTGATAGGGGTCTTCCCGCATATGAAGGTGTAGGTCATGACGGGCCCGAGCGCCGTGACGCGCCCTTCGAAGTCACCGAGCGTCGCACCCGCACCGCTGTCGCCCGTGATCTGCTGGTAGTGGTAGCCGCCGATACCGAGCGAGAACGTCTTCGTGAAGTGCTGCATCAGCGCCCACTCGACATGGAACTCGGTCCCCGTCGTGTAGTCGGTGGCCGGGTTCTCCCAGTTGAACGTGAAGCCCGCCGCAACCGACACCTCGTGCCCGCGCGCGGCATCGAGCCACGTCACGCCGGCAGTCGTATCCAGACCCCAATGATGGAACGAGACGTTCGTGATGCTGTCCGTATCCCATGGACCGATCGGGACGTTGAGCAGGGCTCCGACTGTCCAATGCCAGTTCCCTTGGTGCCAGCCGATCAGCGCGATTGAGAACGGGATCGCCGAACTTCATCGAGTCTTCACCGATGTCGAAATGACTGCCGGGACCGAGATCCGTTCGGAAGTGTCAAATTGATCGTCACAGGGTGTCGATGCCGACATCCACCTTCTTCCACCCACCGGCACCATGACGCCCAGCCGACATTGCCGCCCAGAACCTTCTCGGGTGCGATCCAAGTGCAATGGGCGCAGTTATATACGCATTGGCGTCGACTCTGACGTCGGCATCGACGTTGAGGGTGACCCCGTGTCTGCCTGAACGCAATGCCCTCGCCGCGTTACCGCTCGGCATCGCCCGCATAGTAGTAGTTGAGTTCGGTGACATAGGTGCCGGGCGGCGGCACGTAGCCGGCCATCGCGGTCTTTCCGCCCAGGAGATAGAAGCCGGCGGCGTTCTCGGCAGCGCGCGCGTCATTTTGGCCCCAGCTCAGCGACGGCGATCGCAATCGATGCAAGGAACGCAACGTTGTTTCGCATGATGATGCCCCAATCCCCCGAATTTCCTCCGAATACGCCCACCTCTCGAACGTAACTTCCCCGCCGGCTTCAGCCGCCGGTCGGGAACAGGAATGTCAGAACTGCACGCGCACCCCAGCCCTCGGGACCGCTATCGGGGCTTTCCGCCCAATAGCGGACGCCACCGCCGAGGCTGATGGGCTGATGCCCGACCGTGATGAGCTTAGTTGCCAGGAAGTTGATCGGCACTGACCATGCCTCGGCGGTCCAGTCGTAGGTCGACTCGCTGTTGAGCGTAATCGTCCATGCATCCTTGGTTGTGTAGGAAATGAAGGGCTGTAGGAACGTCGAATCCACGTCCGCCCGATCCTCCTCGCCCGCAAACGACCACAAGTGGTTGGATAGGACGCCGATCGACCACGGTCCCGTCTGCTGCAGCAGGAGAGCGGTCGGGCCGGCCGCCCACTTCTCCGTGCCCAAGAGCTCGTCCGTCCCGGCCGGGTAGAGAAAAGCCGGCCCCACCGCCCAGACGAAACCTCCCGGCGCATTCCTCGGCGTGAAAAAGAAGCTCTGCGTGATATCGCCGAGCCCGAATTGGCTGCCCGAGCCGGGAACGATTTCATCCTGTGAAATGACGGGCATGATCGTCCGCACGACCACATTCCACTCGGCATTGAGCTTCACGGGCACGACGGGCTGAATGTTCAAGTAGTGCTTATGACCGTCGTCCGCCGGGCCGATGTTGTGGTCATAGTTGTATTGAAAAGGCACGCTAATCAGCGAAGAAACCGGGTTCGCCAGCTTCTTCGAGAGGTCCTGAGCGTCTTGGGCGGCGACCGGGTCGACGGGAGCCGCGACCGCACCGAAACAAATCGCAGTCGAGTATAGAAAAAAGCGCATGGCATCCCCCACGGCGCTTGCACCAAAAATATGCAGAGAGGCTAATCGTATTCGCCGCGCGACGCTGTGATTCCCTTGTTTCTCCCAAGAAAAACGACAAAAAATCAGCGATCAATTCCGTTAAGTATCACCGCTGCAACAGATTGAACGGCGTTGCCGCAACACCTTGTTCCCCCGACTCGTTTCGACGCAGTCCCCCAATCGGGGGACAGATTTAATTTTGTCGTGAGCATAGCCTGACAGCGAGTGGAGCCTTTCACGTAACGGGAGAAAGAGTATGGCCTTTGTTGCATCGGCCCCCCCGAATTCATGACACGAATCCGGGCCTGGATCGCGACCAGCACCGCCGCAGACTCCGCAGGAGCCAGTCGAATTCGCATTCCCTCGCTCTTACAACGAGCGAGATCCTTTTCCGGCCTGGAGACCTGAAAACGCATTTCTACCGCGTCGAAAGCGGCGTCGTCTGCGTCTACCAGAGCCCGTGGCAGGGCCACCGCGCGACAGTCGAGTTCTGCTTCCCCGGCGACCTCGTCGGCCTAGGCTTCCTTGAGCGCCATACGTCGACCGCGCGCGCGGCCGTCGAGACCGTCGTCTCCTGCCTCCCCCTCGATGCCATGAACGACGTTATCGCCTGCGATCCGCTGGCGAGCGCCCGCCTTGCTCGCGCCGTCGACAAGGAGTTCGACAGCGTCCGCAGCCAGCATCTGAGCCTTCCCCTGGCACCGATCGAGCGCGTGGCCGCGCTCCTGATCACCCTCTCTCGCGCCAACTCCCAAGAGGGGCGCGACCCGAACAGCATCACCGACTCTCTCAAGTGCGGCGTCATTGCCGACTATCTCGCGATGAGCGTCGACGAGCTGGCCGGCATCCTGGTCGAGCTCGAGAAACGCGGCTTTATCGAACGTTGGCCGTCCGGCGTGCTTCGCCTGACCGACATGGACGCGCTCGACCGGCTCGCCGATGGAGCCGATCACGACGAGATCGATGATGAGTTCGCCGACGAGATCACCGAGGACGAGCTGACCGACGAGGTGCTTGGCGCGCCGCCGGCGTTTCTGCGTCGCGGCGTACCCGGCATTTAGGTCGACCGGAAACTGGTCGCCTGACTCTAACGAAAGCTGCCGCGTGGCCGAATTAGCCGCCGCGCGGGTAAGTGCGTTGTTTCTACGACGCAAGAGAACCCTCGGCCGTCGCACCGCGCAAGAGCCCGAGGCTTTGGGCGCGAACGACGGCTTGCGCGCGCGTCTCCGCCGACAGTTTGACGAAGATCCGCTTGATGTGCGTCTTGATCGTCTCGGGCGCGACGCCGAGCGCGCGCGCAATCTCTTTGTTCGACTGGCCGCCAGCGATAAACGCGATGATCTTGCACTCGCGATCGGTGAGGCTCTGTCGTGCGGGCCTCGATCCGCTCGCCTGGCGCGGCGTTTCATGCTGATGGATTCGCGTCAGAAGATCGGCCGCGAATATGCGCAGCGGCCCGTGCGCCTTCGGATACCTCGCTGTCGATCCATGCCGCGATCAGCTGGCTGAGCTCCGGTTGGTGATCGAGGGCAAAGCTCATCATGTCGGCACGCGCGGCCGACGCGAGAACCTGCCTCAGCACGTCGAAGGCATTCGCCTCGTCGCCCGAGCGATGGTGAGCGAGCGCGAGCTCCACACCCACGCGAAGCGCGGCGAGCCGTTGCTTGTCGAAAGTAGCTGCTCGAACGCGCCGGCCAGGCACTCGACGGCAGCCTCCGAACGCCCGCTCGCATCCGCCACAAGCCCGATCGCAATCGCGCCGTATGTGTGGATCTCGGCCCACGAGCACCGTGCCGCAGAGGCCGGATGATTGGTTACAAGCGCTTCAAGCGGCTGCAGAAGCGACTTGGGCTTCATCGAAACGCTTTTCTGCAAGAAGCAGGCGAACCCGCTCGACCAGCAGCGCCGCGACGACACGCGGCCAACCGCGTTCCCACGCCAGCGCTCGGCGCGATTGAGCAGGCTTAGCGCGTGTTGCACCTCTCCGCGGACCCGCGCCGCGCGCACAAGCACCAGGTATGCCCTGAGGAAAGCCTCGTGGAATGCCGCCGTCTCGATGAGATCGAGATCGTCCATGACGGCAATCTCCGCCCCGCAGACATCGCCCTGCTCGTAAACGACCTCCGCGATCAGGCAGGTCACGCAGGCCGACGTCACGGACTTCGCTCCGGCATATTTCTCCGCAACCTGCTTCGCGTCGGCGTAGTAGCCGAGCGCTTCATCGCAGCGTAGTTGCTGCACGGCGGCCATGCCGTAGAGACAAAGGCGATAGCTCTCGGCGAGCACGTAGGAGTCTTCGTCCCCTGCAAGCTCGGCCTTCGGCACCGCATAGAATTCGGCCCACTCACCGGATTTCAGATATCCGAAGCGCACTGCGTTCTGGAGATTGTTCTGATTGAACGGATTGTATTGCGGCGCTCCGGAGGCACTCCATTGCGTCCTCTCGCGAACGCTCGCTGTTGTCGGTCAGCGAGAGGAGCACGGCTCTCGCCGCCCGACATTTCCACCAAAGCTCACTTTGTAGATCCGCCCGGGCAACCGATTCCACCTGAGAAAGCAGAGCATCCGCCTCTGCAAAGCGGGTCACGAGCGCCATGCCCCAGGCGAGCGCGAGCTTCGTGTGAAGCTGACCCCTGATCAGCTCCGACGGGAGCTGCTGCTCCCAGCCGAGCAGCGTCAGAAGATCGCCTCGCATGACAAGGTTCATGGCGCAGTGCTCGATGAACTTGACCGCCTGATCGAGATCCTTGGCCGCGATAGCGTGGTGAACAGCCTGTGTCCACATCTGCTGCGACGCATACCAGGTGTACGCGCGTCGATGCAGCTTCCCGACCTGCCCGTTCATCCGTGTGTGAAGACGGTCGGTCAGAAACTCGCTCATAAGGCGGTGATAACGGTACCAGCCTCCCGCCCCTTCGAGCGGGAAGAGGAGCAGCTGCTCGCGCTCGAGGCCAACCAGCAGCTCTCCACTTTGGGGCAGCTTGGTAACGGCCTGGCAGAGTTCGCCGTTGAACTGGTCGAGAATGGACGTCTGCAGCAGAAATTCGACGATCTCCGGCGGCTGCGCCGCTAGCGTGTCGTCAAGATAGGAGGCGATGTTCCGGGAGGTCCCCGACAAGCCCTGAACGTGAGCTGCCGGATCGTCGCAATTGCGAAGCACAATGCGCGCCAGCTGCACGGCCGCCGGCCAGCCTTCCGTCGCACTATAGAGCTTCGAGACGCCGGATGGCCGGAGGCTTCGCGTCAGCTTTGCACCGAGCAGGAGCTTGGTCTCGTCGAGCGTAAATCGGATCTCCGACGCATCGATCTCGGCGATATCACCTTCCAGACGAAGCTTTGAGAGCGGGAGCCGCAGCTCCGAACGCGACAAAACGACAAGATGAAGGTTCGACGACGCATAGCGCAGGAGGAACATCATCAGCTCGAGGCTGCGCGTATCTGTTATCAGATGAAAATCATCAAGCACGAGAAAAATCTCGGAATCGATCTCGGACGCGGCGTTAACCAGGGTCGATAGGACGACCCTCGGATTGATGAGGCTCGATTGCTGAAGCAGCTCGATCGCGGGTTGCGCGAGGAGCGGGGCGGCACGCTCGATTGCTGCCGCCACATGGCAGGCGAAAGTCCCGGGGACGTTATCGTCGCCGTCCAGGCTGAGCCACGCGACGGTGTCCCCAGATTGGCGCAGGCGCTGCCCCCATTCGGCGGCGAGCGTCGTCTTGCCATACCCAGCCGGTGCCTTGAAAACGATGACCCGGCACGCCGCCGCCTTGTCGAGCACGGCAAGCAGACGCTGCCTCTCGACTGCGAATTTCTTGATGCCTGGCGGGGTTGTTCTGGTTACCGCAATGCGTGGCACATCACCGGCAGTCGATGGTGCAATACGCGATACTAAATCGATATGGTTCATAAAAGCGCATTCCCTCAGAATAGAAGGATGCCCCGCTGGTATTGACGCTAGTCTCCAGTATCTGCCGCCGCAATAGGTACCTTTGTAGAAAGCACGCCCAAGACACTGAAACAACGTACAATATTAAGAGTTTACCTTCATAGCGTTGAATCTCTCATTGCGAAGAACGGGCTAATTCGAGCCCGATATCAAACTGATCCCCCATTTCCAGGCCGATCATTCCCCCGTTTGGGGGACTGCGGCACGCCTCTGGCCGCAATAGGCTTTTTTTGCGAGGGGACCAACAAACTGCACGATCCGAGTTTCCACGATGATGACAAATCCTTTCACGATCTCGGTGCTTTTTGCACTTCTGGGCCCAGCTATCGGCGTCGCGTTTTTCATTCTCGTGAACGCCGGTTAGCTACAGGGGGAGGCTGGCGATGCCAGAGGTTCGTTTCAAGGCGTCTGCCGTCGAGGTCAAGCACGTGCAGCTTTGGCGCCCGAACGCCAGCGGTGTGTTGATTGCCCTCGCCGTCGCGTTCTCGGCCGGCGGCTGCGCCGATCAGGTCGCCCAGTATCAGCCGTCCCTGTTTCTCGACAGCGGCGCGCCGCAACTTGCCGATACCGCGACCGCGGATAACGCGGCCGCTGGTACACCCAGCGCGAGCGGCGACACCACTGCCTCGGACTGGACGCAACGAACCTACGTCTACCGCGGCGGGCGTGACCCCAAGACCGGGCTCGCGCGCACGCAGCTATGATTCTCACGACGACGTCCGGGCCGCCATTCTCGGTCCGCCCTCAAAGCACAAATGAACGATCGCAAGAGAACGCAAGAGCAAGAAACGCGCCTTCGGAAACTCACATGCCACGACCGGCCACCTTCAACTTGGCCCCTACCTCTAACTCAAGGAGGAGGACGCACTGTCTGAGGACGCGCGACGGCGGCACCGCCGCAGATATTTCCGGAAAGCTGTCAGCGGACGATGTGGTCCGCTAAGGACCCATTGTTGTCGAACCCCCCGTCGACGCACAGTCTCCGCTGACAGCCCCCCTACCTTCAGAATGAACGGCGCGAGCCAGCGCGCTCGAGGAGATGATGTCGAGGAGTTCGTGGATGACGCTTGAGATCGACGTAGTCCCGACGCCCAGCATTTCGCCCCACGCAACGAGCCACCCCGGCATGGTGTTCATTCCCGGCGGCACCTTCGCCATGGGATCGGACAAGCACTATCCGGAGGAAGCACCCATCCATCGCGTTACCGTCGACGGCTTCTGGGTGGACGAGACGCCGGTCACCAATGCGCAATTCCGCAAGTTCGTGGACGAGACGGGCTACGTCACCTTTGCAGAGATCGCGCCCAAGGCCGAGGACTATCCTGGCGCACTACCGCATATGCTGAAAGCAGGCTCGCTCGTCTTCCGCCCGCCGCCCGGACCCGTCGATCTCAAGAACTGGAGCCAGTGGTGGGAGTTTCGCTTCGGCGCCAACTGGCGCCACCCTTACGGGCGCGGCACCTGGATCAAGGGTCTCGACGATCACCCCGTCGTGCACGTCGCCTACAAGGATGCTGAGGCCTACGCAAAATGGGCCGGCAAGGGGCTCCCGACCGAGGCCGAATGGGAATTTGCTGCACGCGGTGGGCTCGATGGTGCCGAATACGCCTGGGGTGATGATCTCACCCCAAGTGGGCGTCACATGGCCAACACCTGGCAAGGCAACTTCCCGCACGAGAACCTGAAGGAGGACGGCTACGAGCGCACCTCGCCCGTGAGCGCGTTCCCGCCGAACGGCTATGGCCTTCGCGACATGATCGGCAACGTCTGGGAGTGGACGACCGACTGGTACGTGCCGAAGCACCCGGCCGACGCGCCGAAGGCCTGCTGCATCCCGGAGAACCCGCGCGGGCCGCGCGAGAGCGAGAGCTATGACCCCTGCCAGCCGCAGATCAGAATTCCACGCAAGGTGCTGAAAGGCGGCTCGCACCTCTGCGCGCCAAACTACTGCCGCCGCTACCGTCCGGCCGCTCGCCATCCCGAGCCCGTCGATACCTCGACGAGCCACGTCGGCTTCCGGTGCGTCATTCGACAAGAGAAGTAAGGGGACACTTCGAGCGCAATGCCAACGGGGGAGAGCAGGTCGATGACATAGAAAGGAGCCATGGATGCCTATCGGAGAGAAGGACGCCCGAGCAAATCCGCAAACGGACCTCGCGCTCAATCGCAGAAACATCCTTCTGAGCAGCGGCTCGCTGCTCGCGCTTGCTGCAACGGGAGCGACAACCGCTCAGGCGCAGGACACGAAGCCAGCAGCGCCCGCCGCCGCACCTTCCGCCGGCGGCAAGCCGAACATCCTCGTCATCTGGGGCGACGACATCGGCATCGCCAACATCAGCGCCTACTCCGACGGCCTGATGGGCTACGAGACCCCGAACATCGACCGCATCGCCAAGGAAGGCATCAAGTTCCAGCACTACTACGGCGAGCAGAGCCTGCACGGCTGGCCGGTCGGCGTTCCTCACCGGCCAGCACATCATGCGCAGCGGATTGAGCAAGGTCGGCTTCCCCGGTGCGCCGATGGGCATGAGCCAGCTCGATCCCTCGATCGGCGGCCTGCTCAAGAACCTCGGCTATGCGACCGGCCAGTTCGGCAAGAACCACGTCGGCGATCGCAACCCGTCGCTGCCGACCGTGAACGGCTTCGATGAGTTCTTCGGCAACCTCTACCATCTCAACGCCGAGGAAGAGCCGGAGCTGCCCGACTATCCGAAGGACCCGGCCTATCTCGCCAAGTTCGGCCCGCGCGGCGTGCTGAAGTGCAAGGCGACCGACAAGGACGACCCGACCGAAGATCCGCGCTTCGGCCGGGTCGGCAAGCAGACCATCGAGGACACCGGTGCGCTGACCAAGAAGCGCATGGAGACGATCGACGACGAGACCTCGGCCGCGGCCATCGACTTCATGAAGCGGCAGCAGGCGGCGGGCAAGCCGTTCTTCTGCTGGTTCAACGGCACCCGCATGCACCTGCGCACGCACGTCCGCGCCGAGCATCGCGGCCGCTACAAGCACGGCGACAGCGAGTACATCGACGGCATGATCGAGCACGACGATACCGTCGGCACCTTGCTCAAGGCGCTCGACGACATGGGGATCGCGAACAACACCATCGTCGTCTACTCGAGCGACAACGGCCCGCACATGAACACCTGGCCCGACGGCGCCATGACCTGGTTCCGCTCCGAGAAGAACACCAACTGGGAAGGCGCCTTCCGCGTGCCGTGCCTGGTCCGCTGGCCGGGCCAGATCAAGCCCGGCACGGTCACCAACGAGCTCATGAGCCACAACGACTGGATTCCGACGCTGTGCTCGATCGCCGGCGAGCCGGACATCGTGGGCAAGCTCAAGGCGGGCTACACGGCCAACGGCATCAACTACAAGGTGCACCTCGACGGCTACGACCAGTCGGCATTCCTGAAGGCCGTCAGCGGCACGGCGGCCAACAACAACGGCGCGAAAAGCGCGCGCAACAATTACTTCTATTCCAACGACGACGGCCTGCTCGTGGCCTTGCGGCAGGGCGACTACAAGTACGTCTTCTCCGAGCAGCGCATGCAAGGGACGATGGGCGTTTGGGCCGAGCCGTTCACGACGCTGCGGCTGCAGAAGATCTTCAACCTGTTCCAGGACCCGTTCGAGCGGGCCGACATTACGTCCAACACCTTCTGGGATTGGCAGATGAACCACGTGGGATCCATGTACGGCGTCATGGATGACGTCTTCCAGTTCGCGTCGACGTTCAAAGACTTCCCGCCGCGCTCGTTCCCGCCGAGCTTCAATCCGGCGAACATCTTGGAAGACACGCTCGACGGCATCAAACAGAAGGACGAGTTCAAGAAGTCGTTGGACCTCGATCGGATACGCGCCGGCTTGAACAAGATGATCGACCAGCGAATACAGAACCCCGGCGCTCAGTAGTAGGCGCCTGATCGCCTTGATCGGGCCGCCTAGCGCCGGCTCGCACGTCCTCCGCGGGCCGGCGCATCAAAGACAAAAAAAATTGAGAAACGTGTCACGAGTCGACAACAGCAGAGGGGAGAGAAGGTCCATGACCTAGGAAGGACTACGCTATGACTAAGGGAGAGAAGAACGCAGGTCCGCAAACCGATCTCGCGCTCGATCGCAGAAACATTCTGCTCAGCAGCGGCTCGCTGCTCGCACTTGCCGCGGCGGGACCGTCGGTCGCGCAGGCACAGGAGACGAAGCCCGCGGCGGCACCTGCCGCGGCGCCCGGCGGCAAGCCCAACATCGTCGTCATCATGGGCGACGACATCGGCATCTGGAACATCGGCGCCTACCACCGGGGCATGATGGCCGGGCGGACGCCGAACCTCGACAAGCTCGCCGCCGAAGGCATGCTGTTCACCGACTACTACGCCGAGGCGAGCTGCACGGCGGGCCGCGCCAACTTCATCACCGGCGAGCTGCCGATTCGCACCGGCATGACCACGGTCGGCCAGGCCGGCTCGCCCGTCGGCATCCCCGCGCAGGCGGTGACCATTGCCACGGCGCTCAAGGCCATGGGCTATGCCACGGGTCAGTTCGGCAAGAACCACCTCGGCGATCTCAATGAGTTCCTGCCGACCGTCCACGGCTTCGACGAGTTCTTCGGCTACCTCTATCACCTCGACGCGATGGAAGACCCCGCGCACCCCGCCTACCCGCAGGAGCTGCTGGACAAGGTCGGCCCGCGCAACATGGTCCACTGCTGGGCGACGGACACGGACGACCCGACCGTGATGCCGCGCTGGGGCAAGGTCGGCAAGCAGAAGATCGAGGACGCCGGCACGCTCTATCCCAAGCGGATGGAGACCGTGGACGACGAGATCCGCGATCTCGCCTTCAAGTTCGTCGACAAGGCCAAGGCCGACGGCAAGCCGTTCTTCCTCTGGCTCAACCCGACGCGCATGCACATCGTCACGCATCTCTCGGAGAAGTACGAGGAGATGCGCAACTCGAAGAATGGCTGGTCCATTCACGAAGCCGGCATGGCCCAGCTCGACGACATCGTCGGCGACGTCATGCAGAAGCTCAAGGACATGGGTGTGGACGACAACACCATCGTCGTGTTCACCACCGACAACGGCACCGAAGTCTTCACCTGGCCCGATGGCGGACAGACGCCGTTCGCGCAGGCAAAGGCACGGTCATGGAAGGCGGCTTCCGCGCGCCGGCCATGATTCGCTGGCCCGGCCACGTCCCCGCCGGCAAGGTCGAGAACGGCATCATCTCCGGCCTCGACTGGTTCCCGACCTTCCTCGCCGCCGCCGGCAATCCGAACATCGTCGAGGAACTGAAGAAGGGCAAGAAGCTCGGCGACACGCACCTACAAGGTCCATCTCGACGGCTACGACCAGACGGACATGATCACCGGCAAGGGTCCGTCGGCCCGCCACGAGATCTTCTACTTCGGCGAAAGCACGCTCGGCGCGGTGCGCATCGACGACTTCAAGTATCGCTTCATCGACCAGCCCGGCGGCTGGCTGGGTGAGAAGACCCACGCTGACGTGCCGTACCTGACCAACCTCCGTCTCGATCCGTTCGAGCGCACGGGCTGGCCGGAGAATGGGACGAAAGACGGGGCGCAGGAATACTTCAGCTGGTTCCAGTACGAGTTCTGGCGCTTCGTGTTCGTCCAGCAGGAAGTGGCGAAGCTGGCCAGACGGCCATCGAGTTCCCGCCGATGCAGAAGGGCGCGAGCTTCAACCTCGATGCCGTGAAAGCGAAGATCGAGGCCGCCAAGCGGCAATGGGCAAGTGACGCGATAACTTGTGGCGTCGGCTCGCACGTCCTCCGCGGGCCGGCGCATTCTTCTCTTCCACGCCTTCAGACGGGAGACCGAATGCGCACCCTGACTAACGCCTTGCACGCGGCACGCTGTTCGCCGTGTCTGCTTCGCGTCTCGGCTTGCTGCAGCCCGGGCAGCGCCGTCGCACAGGACACCAAATCCGATCCCCTGCCCTCCTGGAACGACACCGCGCCCAAGAAGTCGATCATCGATTTCGTCGAAGCGCGTCACCGCAGAGGAGGGCGCCGACTTCGTCATCCCCGACGCAGCGCATCGCCGTCTTCGACAACGACGGCACGCTGTGGGCCGAGCAGCCGATCTACTTCCAGCTCGCCTTTGCGCTCGACCGCATCGCGGCCCTGGCGCCGCAAGCATCCCGAATGGGAGCAGACGGAGCCGTTCAAGAGCGTGCTCGAAGGCGACATCAAGGCCGCTTGCTGCGTCGGGCGAGCATGGTCTCCTCGAGATCATCGCGGCGACCCACGCCGGCATCACCACCGAGAAGTTCGCCGACATCGTCGACGGCTGGCTCAAGGGCGCCGAGCATCCGCGCTTCAAGCGTCCCTACACCGAGCTCGTCTACCAGCCGATGCTCGAGCTGCTCGCCTACCTGCGCGACAACGGCTTCAAGACCTTCATCGTCTCGGGCGGCGGCGTCGAGTTCATGCGCACCTTCGCCGAGCGCGTCTACGGCATCCCGCCCGAGCAGGTCGTCGGCTCGTCGGGCGTCGTCAAGTTCGAGATGGGCGCCGACGGCAAGCCCGTCGCTCATGAAGGAGGCCAAGATCGAGTTCATCGACGACGGCCCCGGCAAGCCCGTCGGCATCAACCGCTTCATCGGCCGCCGCCCGATCTTCGCCTTCGGCAACTCCGACGGCGACCAGCAGATGCTCGAGTACACGGCGGCGGGAAGCGGCGCGCGCTTCATGGGGCTCGTCCATCACACCGACGCCGAGCGCGAGTGGGCCTACGACCGCAACTCTCACGTCGGCAAGCTCGACAAGGCGCTCGACGAGGCGACGGCCAAAGGCTGGACCGTCGTCGACATGAAGCAGGACTGGAACGTGGTGTTCCCGCCCAAGAAGTAAGGGAGGGACGTAATGACATTTCTCTCGCACGACGAAGACGACGCGGGGCTGCTCTCCTCGCCGCCCTCGGCCTCTCGGCCTTCGCTCTCACTGCGGCTCCTCGCGCCGAGAGCATCACGGCCGACGAGGCGCGCGCCATCGGCGTCGATGCCTACGTCTACTTCTATCCGCTCGTCACGATGGACGTGACGCGCAAGCAGCTCACCAACATCGAGCCCGGCAAAGGAGATCGGCGGCCCGATGAACATGTTCGCCAACGTCCCGGCGTTTCCGACCGCCGACATGAGGGTCCGTCGTGCGGCCGAACTTCGACACGCTCTATTCCATCGCGCTGGCTCGATCTCACCAAGGAGCCGATGATCGTCTCGGTGCCGGACACGGGCGGGCGCTACTACCTGCTGCCGATGCTCGACATGTGGACCGACGTGTTCGCCTCGCCCGGCTGGCGCACCACCGGCACGCAGGCCGGCAACTTCCTCGTCGTGCCGCCCGGCTGGCGGCCCGACCTGCGCGAGAAGCTCATCGAGGAGTTCAAGCTCCCGAACGACATCCAGCGCATCGATGCGCCGACGCCCTATGTCTGGATCATCGGCCGCACCAAGACCGACGGCCCGGCCGACTACGACGCCGTCCACAAGATCCAGGCGGGCTACAAGATCACGCCGCTCTCCGAGTGGGGCAAGACGCCGAAGCCGGTCGAGGTGAAGATCGATCCGGCGGTCGACATGAAGACGCCGCCGAAGATCCAGGTCGACACCATGTCGGCGGCGAAGTACTTCGCCTACGCGGCCGAGCTCCTGAAGCTCCACCCGCCGCACATCACCGACCAGCCGATCATCGCGCAGATGAAGCGCATCGGCATCGAGCCCGGCAAGAGCTTCGACTTCGACAAGCTCGATCCCGCCGTCAAGAAGGCGCTCGAGAGCGTGCCCGAGGACGCGCAGAAGCTGATGGAGTGGAAGGTCGCCGACGCTCGCCCGCGTCGTCAACGGCTGGTCGATGAACACCGACACGATGGGCGTCTACGGCAACTACTACCTGAAGCGCGCCATCGTCGCGCAGCTGGGCCTCGGCGCCAACCTGCCCGAGGACGCGATCTATCCGCTCAATCTCGCCGACGAGACCGGCAAGCCGCTCGACGGCGCCAACAAGTACACGATCCACTTCGACAAGGAGCGCCATGCCGCCCGTCGAACGCCTTCTGGTCGATCACGCTCTACGACCCGGAAGGCTTCCAGGTCGCGAACAGCCTCAACCGCTTCGCCGTCAGCAGCTGGATGCCGTTCAAGTACAATCCCGACGGCTCGCTCGACCTCTACTTCCAGAACGAGAGCCCGGGCGCGGACAAGGAGGCCAACTGGCTGCCCGCGCCGAAGGGGCCGTTCAACCTGACCATGCGCCTCTATGCGCCGAAGTCAGGAGGCGCTCACCGGCAAGTGGAATCCGCCGCCCGTGAAGCGAGCAGACACGGCGGCTGAAGGCGCAGGCGCCGGAACGAACGGCCGCGAGTGAGCGCCGGAGCGAAACCGGCGAGCAAGGGAGGTCCGCAATGCCGTTCGATTTCCGGAACACGTTGCGCGGCGCCGCCCTGCTCGCCGCTCTTGTCCTCGCGACGTCCGCACAGGCCCACGCCGAGGACTTTTCCGCGAACGAATTCCCCGATCCGCAGCCAGGTAAGACCGAATGAGGATGGGGATCCCGTGATGCTCACTCGTCTATCATGCTTGGTCGTTGCAGCGCCTCTTTTGGTGCTCTCGACCGGAGCCATTGCCCAAACCTCGCCACCCGATCGGCCGACCCAGGAGCAACTCGCCAACGACAACAACCTCTTCATCTCCCTCGCCATCAAAGTGTTCAAATGGGAAGAGCCGGCCGAGCCCGTCAAAATCGCCGGGCCTTTATTCTTCGTCGGCACGAAGGGGCTCGGCGCATTCCTCTTTGCAACCTCCGAAGGGCACATCCTGATGAATACGGGCATGCCCTCGTCCGGGCCGATGATAGCCAACTCCATTCGCAAGCTCGGCCTCAAGCCCGAGGATATCAAGATCATGATCAACGGCCATGCTCACATCGATCATGCGGGCGCATTTGCTTACTTCAAGGAACAGTTCGGCGCGCAGATGGCGGTCATGAGGGACGATGTTGCCGCGATGGAGAGCGGTGACAAAGGCGACTTCAAGTACGCCGACGACTTCGCCTATCCGCCGGTCAAGGTCGACCGCATCCTGCGCGACGGCGACACGATCAAGATGGGTGATGTGCTGCTCACCGCATATCACACGCCGGGCCACACACGGGGCGCAACCACGTGGATCGCGAACCTCGTCCTCGACGGCAAAGCCTACGTCGTGGCCTTCCCGGACGGTGCCGGGTTCAATCCGGGCTATCGGGTGGCGAAGAACCCGTCATACCCGGGCATTACCGAGGACTATCGCCGCACGCTGCACATGCTCGAAATGCTGAAGCCCGACATCTGGCTTGCGCAGCACAACGAATACTATGACCTCGTGGGCAAGCGAAAACGCGCTGAGACGGAGGGCGTGAGCGCGTGGATTGACCCTGAAGGCTACCGGCGTTGGGTGGCCGGCAAGAAGCGCGCCTTCGAGGATGAGGTCGATCTCGAAATGAGCGCACCGCAAAGCGCAGCGAATTGAAGCGGACCCCCAAGCTGAGTGCCGCTTGGTACCGGGAGGTGGCCGCGCGCAATGCGGTCGTCTAGAGGAACAGCAACCTTGCAGCTACGTCTCGGAGTCCGGTTTGCCGCATGAGAAATCGTCACCGAGCTCCGCGGGAAGGAGCGTCAGCTCTTTCTTCTCCCAGCGCCCAAACGATTTGCGCAGGATGACCCACGACGCGCCGCCGGTTGCCGCCATGTCGATGAGGTCTTCGTAGGCGTCCTGGCTGAGGCCGTTGATGGTGACGCCGTTGATCGAGACGATCACGTCCGCGAGCCTCACCCCCGCGAGGTCCGCCGGGCCCTTGCACGCAATTCCTCTGACGTTCACCGAGCCGACGACGGCGCTGTCCTGGTCCGCGGCTCTCGTGCAGGTGCCTTCCCCTTCGCTTATGTCCTCGTCGGCACAGTGGAACAACGTCGTGACGCTGAGCAGCAAGCCGATGCCCTTGTCGCGCGCCAGCGCGGCGCCCGGCAGGAGAAACATTGAAACGAGAACTGACGATACGAGAAGCCGGCGTGCGATGCTGACCGGGTGCTTTGACATGGGAGTTGGCCCGAATGCTGTGCCAACCCTAGGCGAGGTCCCAATCCTGCTTCCGCCCAAAACGGCCTGCATGCAATTGCCGCCTCTCAACATCGTTATCGGCCTACGCTAATTCGGGAGCCGCGCCGGTGATTGGCTAGCCGCAGACATCAAGCCCGCTGCGAATTCCAGAATCGAACGCTGTCCCCATCCGGGGGACT
>CAWGEK010000013.1:0-153473 GCA_963821565.1 uncultured Alphaproteobacteria bacterium | reverse complement strand
TCGACTTCCTCGGCATCCTGTGCGTTGCCCTGCCCCACCACCAGGTCGAACAAGATTTCCTCTGTCCCCTGGCCACGTTCACAGAAGAAGCCTTTCACGATGCCGCCGCCACCTTCCTGCGCGGGTTCGACCGGGCCACGCTGGCCACCAACACCGGCACACCCGAGAACCCAGCGGCCGTGCGCGCATTCCTTGCCGATCGCGTGCGGCGCTCCAGAAGCTTCCGGCGCCTGCGCCACGAGAAGTCGATCATGGCCGAGACCCATCTCGGCGATGCCATCGCCGCCCTCTTCTACCAGCCGTCGCGCTGGGCCTATCAGGGCAAGGCCAACATCCCGCAAGGGTGGAGCGGGCTGATCGAGACCATGCCCGCGCTCACGCAGCTGGTGCAGGACGCACCCGCTTCGGGCTACGTCGGCATCGGGCTTGCCTTCGGCTGGGCTTATTGCGCGCAGGCGCGCTCCTAGAGGGAAACCACGTGCAATGCCGACGTCACCCGCGCTTGTTCCGATGACCTCGAGTTGGTTTGTGCCGCTGCCGGAGACCCATGCCCGCATCGGCATCTCGCGTGGCCGACCGCGTGGCCAGTCGGGGTTTCGGGTCTACAGTCGGCTGGCTCCCGGCGAATGGTGGAATAGGGTCAGCATTGCGGAGTTTCGCGACCTCTACATGGAACAGCTATCGCGACTTGACCCCCAGGCGGTGCTGTCGGACCTGCACGCCCTAGCCGGTGATCGCGTGCCAACGCTTCTCTGCTTTGAAAGACCGGACGATGACGAGGCGGGCTGTCATCGCGGATACGTCGCCGCATGGCTCAAGGATGCCCTCGACCTCGACGTGTTGGAGTTCGGCGTGCATTCCATGCGAAGTGGGTGGGCTCATCCGAAGATCCCGCGGGAATTTCGGATTGCTCGACATGTTGAAATCATTCGCGGCAAGGGCGCAGAACGCGACGATTGACCACCAACACGACTATATAGGCTTCCAAATCGCCCAATCTGACGCGTGCGAAGGCATGACCTGCAATTAATCCGCACGTCCGCTAAGGGCCATGTGTGGACGGCTCCGGGCTGTCAAGGGATTGATCACGTCGCAGCGCTGGTCGGAGCAGCCATGTGTTCGGCCTATCGGTGCGGCTCACAGGGGCCGCTGGCCATAATGCCCTCCGCGGATCGGGTCCCGGTCAAAAGCTCGCATTCAACGATGCTCTGGCCCATGTGGGTTGTCCCGATCACCGGATCGACCGGTTCTGCATTACGTGCTGTCTGCCCTTTCCAACCGTCACACCGCGTCTGCTGACGCGATCTCGTTTCATCGTCGCTTCGCCCTATCGGGCGAGCGCGCTGGGTTCCCTGTAGCATTCGCCCTTGGCCATCATCGCCCAGGCCATTCGGGCGATCTTGTTGGCGAGCGCGATCGCAGCGACCTTCGTCGGTCGGCGCTCCAACAGCTGGGCAAGCCACGGACGATGCTTGGTGCCGTGGATCTTTGCGTAGCGGATCACCGCCAGCGCGCCGGCGCAGAAGAGCGAGCGCAGATATCGGTCGCCCTGCTTGGTGATATTGCCAAGCTTCTCCTTGCCCCCGCTAGAGTTCTGCTTCGGTACGAGACCGACCCACGCCGAGAAGTCGCGGCCCGATCGGAACGCTTTTGGGTCGGCGACGCTCGCGACCAGCGCGGTTGCGAGCGCAGGGCCAACACCGGGCAGTTCATCGAGCCGACGGCTCGTCTCGTTCGAACGATGCCAAGCGTTGATCTGTCGGTCGAACTCCAGGATCTGCGCTTTGAGCTTGCCGAGCAGCGCGCCCAAGGCTTCGAGACACTTACGCGCAACCTCGGGGATGCGCTCGTCTTTGTGATCGGCGACGGCGTAGAGCAACTCCTCAACGCCGTTGCGTCCAACCGGAGCAACAATGCCGAACTCCGCCAGATGTGCGCGGATCGTGTTGATGACCGCGGTCTGATGCCGGATGCAGAGATGCCGCGTACGATGCAGCATCAGGCAGCTCTGCTGCTCGATCGTTTTGGTCGGCACGAAGCGCATGCTCGGCCGCTGCACCGCCTCACAGATGGCCTCTGCGTCGGCGGCGTCGTTCTTCTGGCGCTTGACGTAGGGCTTCACGTAGGCCGGAGGGATGAGACGCACGATATGCCCGAGGGCCTGCAGCTCGCGCGACCAATAATGCGACGTGGCGCATGCCTCGATGCCGACCAGGCAGTGCGGCAGCTTCTTGAAGAACGCGAGCACGTACCGACGCCTCAGTTGGCGACGGACGACGACACTGCCACGCGCATCGATGCCATGAACCTGAAAGACCGATTTTGCGATATCGAGGCCGACCGTCGTGATTGCCAGCATGATGAGCTCCTCCGGATCCTGGTCGCCTCATCGGCAACCGATTCCAAGGCGCTTGCGCGCCCCGTGGGAGGAGCCGTCCACAGCATCAAAAGCGGACATGCCATCAGCCGTCGGCAAAGTCGGCTTTGGGTTAGGAGCGGATGAGTGCCAGGAATCGTGGTTTGCGCGCGCCTTCCTCCGCCTCACGCCTTCATCGTCAATGAACTAAGCGGCACATCCAGGGTGTACACGAACCCCGTCGGTTCATAACGGAGTTGAACCTCTCCACTCAACTGGTGTCCCAGAGAACGGATCATGCGGGTGCCGAAACTTAGGCGGGTGGGCGGCACGACGATCGGACCATCCTTTTCGGCCCATGATAGCCGAAACCTCTGAGCTTGGTCGTCAATAGCCCAGGCGATTTCAACGCGACCTGAGGCTACCGACAACGCACCGAACTTCGTTGTGTTTGTGCAAAGTTCGTTGAAGGTCATGGCCAGGGCGATGACGGCGCCCGACGTAATGGCGATATCGGAACCAGTGATCGAAAACCGGCCCTCACCCTTGCTGTCATAAGGTTCGGTGGCTCCGCGAACGGTATCCAGAAGGCTAGCATTGGCCCAACTGGCCTGCATCAGCAGATCGTGCGCCCGCCCGAGCGCGATCAGGCGGCCCTCGATCGCCCGCTGACCATGCTCGATACTAGTGGCCGTACGCAGACTTTGGGACGCGATAGCGCTCACTGTGGCGAGCGTGTTTTTGATGCGGTGATGCAGTTCTTCGAGAATAAGTTTCTGCAGCTTGTCTGCGGCTTCGCGCACTTTGGCGTCGATGCCCGCTTGGGCAAGCAGGGTCTTGGCATCGATCACGGCCTGCTCCAGCAGCAGGCGAAGGCTATCGTTCTCGGCGGTCAGATCGTCTTGCGAGGTGGCGTGGGGCGAGTAGCTTGGTGTTCGTACGGTCTAGCGCCTCAATCGCGAGCGGAATGACGGCATCCGGGACGATCTTCAACGATCCGACGCCGACCATTTCCTGCAGTTCGGCGATCATCTGCTTCACTTCCAAGGGTTTGCGGAAGAAGCGGCTGTCTGTAGGCTTGTCGGCATCGGACACTTTGATTTGACCGGAAACAAGAATGATCTTGATCGATGGCCAACGGTCGTGCACCGCGTGGGCAAGTTTCAATCCGTCCATGCTGCCCGGCATCTGGATGTCGGAAAAGAGTAACGAGATATCGGAGCGCGATTCGAGAATGGACAGCGCTTGGTCGGCATTCACGGCTTCGACTGCGGTAAACCCGGCGTCCTCGACGATGTCAACCGCGCGCATGCGCAGCACCATCTCATCTTCAACGACAAGAACATTCGTCGATTGCGCAGTTGGATCGGTTGACATGTTTGGCCTGACACTTTCGTTGGTCGGAGCCACGCAAGCTCAGCCCATGCCAGTTGCTCAGTGGCATCAGACCCGCGTGCATGCAGCGTCACCGCAAGTTCTTCGACGTCGCTTTTCCGCGAACACAGGCCACTGGTGCGCCTATCGCCGGCGAATAGCGATAGAAAAAAAATTTAATCTTCGCGGAAGCATATTCCCGACGGGGAAGAGCGTCAAAAATGAGTGAGCAGGCCAAGACAGAGCCGCTTCATCCGCTGACAGCCGCAACCTTTCCAAAAGGAAATCATGCAGCCGGCTCTTCTGCTGGCGGCATATTTGTCAGCTTTGGGTCTTGGTCGTGTCAAAACGCTCTGCCGGTCTGGCTGGAGGGTTCGAAGGCGAGACACGACGTCGCTGATACTACGTCTTCATCGCGGCGAGCAGCGGTCCACTGCCCAGGATGTTCATCACGCGGGTGAGGTTATAGGCGAGCACGTGCAGCGCCATCTCGGTGGCGACGCGTGGCAGCGTCTTCATCAGGAAGTGCGTTGCCCCCATCCGCGCTTTGATCGTGCCGAAGGGGTGCTCGACGGTCTCGCGCCGCTGGCGCATGGCCAGCGGGTTCGCATCTAGCCTTCGCTGCACAGTCTCGAGCACGTGCTCGTGCTCCCATCGGGTGATACGGCGCTCTTTGCCCGTGGTGCATTGCTCCTTGATGGCGCAGCTCCGGCAGGCGTTCGTCCAATAGCGGCGCAGCGTCAGCCCGTTCTCCACATTGGTGTAGCGGAACGCCAGCAGCTCACCGGCCGGGCATCGGTAGACATCCTCATCGGTCAGATAGACGAAGTCCTGCTTGCCGAAGCGCCCTTCTGACTTGGCGCCCGACGTCATCGGCTTCGGCAGCGTCACCGTGATGCCGGCCTCTTCGCACGCCAGGATCTCCTCGCCGTTGAAGTAGCCGCGATCGGCGACAGCATCCAACGTGTCCGTTTGCAGTGTCGCCTTGGCTTTCTTCGCGACACGCGCGAGCTGCGAGCGGTCGGAGCCAACGTTGGTCACCTCGTGCGTCACGATGAGATGGTTCTCGGTATCGACAGCGACCTGGACGTTGTAGCCGACAACGCCGGAACCGCGCCCGCTGGTTGCCATCGAGCGGCTATCTGGGTCACTGAGCGAGATTTGCTGATCGGATGAGGCAAGCATCAGGGTCTCGATCGCCTGGAGACGCTGCATTTCGCTTTCGAGCTTCGCGAGCTTCTCCTTGAGCCGCGTCGTCGTCGCAGACAGCGCTTCCGATGGCTCCTGCCGATCGGCCGTGTCGAGCTGGCTTAGATAGCGCTCAACGCTCTCCTCGAGTTGAGCCCGGCGCCGCTCCACCTTTGCACTCGTGAAGTTCCGGTCGCGATTGTTCACCGCCTTGAACTTGCTGCCATCGATGGCAACGCTCGCCTTCACCAGAAGCCCTAACTTGCGGCAGAGCTCGACAAAGCGTGCGCACACCTGGCGAAGCGCAATGCCGTTGTCCTTGCGGAAGTCGGCGATGGTCTTGTGGTCGGGGACAAGGCGTCCCAGCAACCACATGACCTCGACATTGCGACCTGCTTCGCGTTCCAGCCGCCGGCTCGACTGAACGCGATTGAGATAGCCGTAGATGTAAAGCTTTAGGAGAGCCGAGGCGTGGTAGCCCGGCCGCCCGGTAGCCGCCGGCGCCACTCCTTCGAACCCTAGCTCGGCGAGATCGAGCGCATCGACGAAGGCATCGATCACCCGAACCGGGTTGTCCTCGTCGATCCAGTCATCGAGGCACTCGGGAAGCAGTGTGCTCTGGCCGCGATCCGCACCCTCGACGAAGCGCTTCATCCGATCCCCCTCAAAATCACGAGGGAATCATAGCCATCACCCACCGCGTTTTCACACAGTCAGGGTCATGAGCTGACGTCGACGTCCTTCGCGCACGACGTCCGCTAGAACCCCAAGAGCAGACAAGACGTCAGGCGTCCTGACGTCCGCTAAGGGCCACAACGGAAGTGCTGGCCGATGTGCGGATCTCGGTACTCTTCACTGTCATCTAGAAGCGTAGACCTCGACACTTCGGAGACGAGCCATGCGTCTCTAGGCGATTGTGCCTGAGATCACGCCAGGGGCCAAGTTAGACGCACGATCTTACCGCCGAGGCTTCATCGAGATCGCTGCGTGGTGTGGCCTCGCGCGCGGCCGCGAGTGCAGTGACGCTCTGCTCCGCACGGGCTGGCTGCTCGACCGACGCCTGTGCGAGCTAGTTCCATGAGCGGCTTTGTCCTCCGAGCGAGCGAACGATGTCGCGCGTCATGCTGCCGCTCATGACACTCCGGCATGACCGGCCGCCGTGCAGCGAAGCGCAGAGCGTCCAGCTTGATGGCCACAAGGCCGCTGCAGCGTCACGCCGAGCCTGAGATGCGCCGAGCCGAGCGCACGTATGCCGGCACGCGATCGGCGACAACCGCAGTCCGAGCTCTTCTCGCTGCGAGACACGGCGTGATGCCCGCGTCCGGCATGCGATATGTGCGGCGCCATCGTCGATCGAGGTTGCATCGACGACGACTACTCCGTTGCGCCCGCGGCCGAGCTCATCGATCAGCTCGACGAAATCGCCACATGGCGATCGTCGATCGACCATGTCGTCGCCGAAGCGCATCCGACCGGATATGCCGCGTGTTGGCCTGGCATGACGGCGTGCAGAAGTGATCCGGTCGCCTTCGACCGCAAAGAACGGCTGCCAGCGATCGAGCAGCGCACGGAGCTTTGACCGCGCCAGAGGCGCCCTTACGCGATGGTTGCATCCGCTTCGTGGCGGCGGACCGGTATCTTCGATAGCGTGAATGGCCGCCGGTGCACATCGGCCTTGGTGCGGATCAACGCCGTCGGGGCCCATACATCTTGAGGAATTCCGCATGCTCGGGCGACGTAGCGACCGGAGCTCGGTATCACCCACGGCCTCCGATGACGCGCCGTGCTTTCCAGAGCACGCATGCTCTGTCTCTGCCGAGATCGTCGTCGAAACCACGGCAGCGATCGAGTCCAGCGTAGGCTCATTTCGAGTTCGATCAGCCGGAGGGATAGATCTGGCCAACGGCATCAGCCGAGGGGCGATCTCGCAGCTTTGCCAGGAGATCGGCGCGCTCAGCGCGACCTCTACGCGCACGCGAACAACCAGGTGCTGCACTTTGCCAACCAGGGTGAGACGATCAACCAGATCCACAATGTCTATGAACTGCCAAAGAGCATTCTGCAGCAATGGCATTGCCGAGGTTATCACGGTTCGGCCGAGAACAATGCGCGCGGCGTGATTTAGCGCTTTCTGGGATACTGGGACTGCAACCCTGCGACCCTCATTCCGTTGTCACCAGAAGATTCAGCCCCGCTCTATGTCGAGATGATGAGCGGGTCGGCCAAGATCATCGCCAAGGGGCGCGAGTTGCATGACGCCGGGCAATATCTTCTCGCTTCGGAAATCGTGAACAAGCTGGTGCAGGCAGAGCCCGGAAACGCCGATGCAAAAGATCTCCTGGCCGACATCTTCGAGCAGATTGGATACCAGCAGGAGAACCCGGGGCTGCGAAACAGCTTCCTCGCCGCGGCCTATGAGTTGCGCTCAGGCATCCCGCAAGGCGAGACCGCCATCCATCGCCCGACGATCCGCGCGGTCGACCGAGTTGTTCCTGAATTCCTCGATCCGTCTTGGGCGTAGTCGTGGCCGCCTGAGATCAACCCGTCTTGAGCGACGATCGCCTTGGCCGCCGCTGGATCGAGATCGACAGCGAATGTTCGCTCGCGTCCATGGGCCAGGCGTTAGACGATGGTCACGACTCGCTGGTCGAATCACGGACAGTCCGGCCAAAAGGGTCGGAGCGACATGCGGTCGCAGCTTTGAGTTATCAACAGAACTGAGCGGTCGGATCGCTTCCGGTCGACGCTGCGTCGAGGTCCGCTTAGGGTCTTGGTCGTGTCAAAACGCTCTGCCGGTCTGGCTGGAGGGTTCGAAGGCGAGACACGACGTCGCTGATACTACGTCTTCATCGCGGCGAGCAGCGGTCCACTGCCCAGGATGTTCATCACGCGGGTGAGGTTATAGGCGAGCACGTGCAGCGCCATCTCGGTGGCGACGCGTGGCAGCGTCTTCATCAGGAAGTGCGTTGCCCCCATCCGCGCTTTGATCGTGCCGAAGGGGTGCTCGACGGTCTCGCGCCGCTGGCGCATGGCCAGCGGGTTCGCATCTAGCCTTCGCTGCACAGTCTCGAGCACGTGCTCGTGCTCCCATCGGGTGATACGGCGCTCTTTGCCCGTGGTGCATTGCTCCTTGATGGCGCAGCTCCGGCAGGCGTTCGTCCAATAGCGGCGCAGCGTCAGCCCGTTCTCCACATTGGTGTAGCGGAACGCCAGCAGCTCACCGGCCGGGCATCGGTAGACATCCTCATCGGTCAGATAGACGAAGTCCTGCTTGCCGAAGCGCCCTTCTGACTTGGCGCCCGACGTCATCGGCTTCGGCAGCGTCACCGTGATGCCGGCCTCTTCGCACGCCAGGATCTCCTCGCCGTTGAAGTAGCCGCGATCGGCGACAGCATCCAACGTGTCCGTTTGCAGTGTCGCCTTGGCTTTCTTCGCGACACGCGCGAGCTGCGAGCGGTCGGAGCCAACGTTGGTCACCTCGTGCGTCACGATGAGATGGTTCTCGGTATCGACAGCGACCTGGACGTTGTAGCCGACAACGCCGGAACCGCGCCCGCTGGTTGCCATCGAGCGGCTATCTGGGTCACTGAGCGAGATTTGCTGATCGGATGAGGCAAGCATCAGGGTCTCGATCGCCTGGAGACGCTGCATTTCGCTTTCGAGCTTCGCGAGCTTCTCCTTGAGCCGCGTCGTCGTCGCAGACAGCGCTTCCGATGGCTCCTGCCGATCGGCCGTGTCGAGCTGGCTTAGATAGCGCTCAACGCTCTCCTCGAGTTGAGCCCGGCGCCGCTCCACCTTTGCACTCGTGAAGTTCCGGTCGCGATTGTTCACCGCCTTGAACTTGCTGCCATCGATGGCAACGCTCGCCTTCACCAGAAGCCCTAACTTGCGGCAGAGCTCGACAAAGCGTGCGCACACCTGGCGAAGCGCAATGCCGTTGTCCTTGCGGAAGTCGGCGATGGTCTTGTGGTCGGGGACAAGGCGTCCCAGCAACCACATGACCTCGACATTGCGACCTGCTTCGCGTTCCAGCCGCCGGCTCGACTGAACGCGATTGAGATAGCCGTAGATGTAAAGCTTTAGGAGAGCCGAGGCGTGGTAGCCCGGCCGCCCGGTAGCCGCCGGCGCCACTCCTTCGAACCCTAGCTCGGCGAGATCGAGCGCATCGACGAAGGCATCGATCACCCGAACCGGGTTGTCCTCGTCGATCCAGTCATCGAGGCACTCGGGAAGCAGTGTGCTCTGGCCGCGATCCGCACCCTCGACGAAGCGCTTCATCCGATCCCCCTCAGAATCACGAGGGAATCATAGCCATCACCCACCGCGTTTTCACACAGTCAGGGTCATGAGCTGACCTCGACGTCGGTCGCGCACGACGTCCGCTAGAACCTCAAGAGCAGACATGCCGTCAGTCGTCACTGGCGTCCGCTAAGGGCCACAGGCGGACACCGCCACAACGTGCGTCTCGAGATTGGGTGGAACCAGGGCATCTAACGCGAATTACGATCCTAGGCCGCGCCGTACCCGACCGGTCAAGTCATGGACCAACGAGCGAACACTTTCCGCCTGAACGATTATGCCCTAGCCATAGGGGTGTTCGCTGCTGCGTTGTTGGCACGTTTCGCGCTCGACCAGATCATTCCTGGCCAGCTTGCTTATATCACCTACTTTCCGGCAGTAGTGGCTGCCGCGTATTTTTCGGGGCCGGGTCCGGCGATCCTGGTCCTTCTCTTGTCGGCTACTGCAGGCACCACTCTCATCGAGGAGCCCTCCGGTTCAACCGGCCTTCTCGGCAGGGCAGTGGGAGTGGCGCTTTTTTTCGGGCTCAGCGGCCTGAATATCTATCTCGTCAACCGATTGCGTGCCGCCAACGCGTTGCTCAGAGCGCAAGATGAGCAACTTTCTCTCATCAATCGCGAACTTAAACACCGCATCAAAAACCTGTTTACGATCGCTACCTCGATTTGTCAGCAGACCATGCGGACCGGCGTGTCGGTAGACCAGATGAGCGTCGCTGTCGCCGGCCGGATACAGGCGATTGCTTCTGCCCAGGACCTGCTTTCTGTGAGATCGGAGGATGGTGCCGACCTGGCCCCGCTCGTGGGTTCGTTAGTTGCGACAGTCGCGCCTACACCATCCCAGCTCACAATCTCCGGACCAGCGGTGAAGCTTGGTTCCGGTGAGACCACCCCATTCGCACTTATCCTGCACGAGCTCGCCACCAACGCCCTCAAGTATGGAGCATGGTCAGGCAAAGGCATCGTCAATATTCGCTGGATGGTCGAGGGCGCGAACCTACATTTCGAATGGCGCGAACACGATGGCCCCACAGTAGCGCCTCCGGTCAGAGAGGGACTCGGTTCTCTGCTAATCAAGAAGGCCTTGCCCAACGCGTCCATCAATCACGAGTTGAAGCCCGATGGTCTGCAATGTCGTATTTTGTTGCCGCTAGCCAAGAGAGCCGGGACCACGCTCGACGAGCCGCGGTTGTCCATTGTGCCTACCTCGCGCCAAGCGACCGGATAAGGCGATGCACTCACGTGCGTCGGGGCCCCGCGAGCAGCTCACGAACCGCGGCGACCAGCTGTTTCTCGTCGACAGGCTTGGTCAAGAATTTGGCGCCCGGCGGCAATAACTCGGGCGGGGGAACAACCCTGCCTGACATCAGGACGACGGCCGAATTTAGGGCGTGCGCGCGCCAAGCAAGCCCAAGACCATTAACCTGGCCGGGCAAATCGATGTCTGTGACAAGAGCGGTGATTGCTGTTTCGGCATCGAGGTGACGGAGTGCCTCCTCTGCATTGGCGGCTTCGAGTGTCCGAAAACCGGCCTCCTGCAATGCCGTGGCGGTAAACAGACGAATTAGGAGCTCATCCTCGACGACTAGCGCGAGGTAGCCGTTCGGAGGAGCCATTGCTCCCTCCCGACGTGTTCATTTGGGTGAGGTAGAGCCAGTTCCGGGACGTTTATTATTGGTTGTTGCTTGATTTGCACGGAGGGCTCTAGGGATAGAAAGCGTGAGGACAGACTCTGTTCCAAGAAATGTCTAAAATAGTACAATCCTCTGCTTGATTAGGTCGGTTGGCCAAACGGGTGTAGAATCCAGCATCGTCCGCTGGCGCCCAGGGCGCGGACGGCTGAGAGATGCCAAGTGCTCTTGCCCCACTTCAGGGTTAGAGCGATGGCCGAGAACCAATCTCGCAGCACAAACCTCATTCTCTCACGACTTCTGGACGACGAATTTGCCCTCCTCAAGCCCCATCTGGAGCCTGTTGATCTTCCGCTTCGCAAATCGCTGGAACGGCGCCAGCGCCGCATCGGCGGCATCTATTTCCCCGAGAGCGGGTTTGCTTCGGTCGTCGCCAATGGCTCCGACAAAAGACCCATTGAAGTCGGCCTGATCGGACGCGAAGGCATGACGGGCCTTGCCGTCGTGTTGGGAAACGACCGTCCTGACAATGAGACCTATATTCAGGTCGCCGGACACGGCCAATGCATAAAAGCAACTGCGCTTCGGGAAGCGATCGACCATTGCGCGTCGCTGCACCGTTCGCTTCTCCGCTACGCTCATGCGTTCCTCAATCAAACGACGCGGACAGCTCTCGCCAACGGTCGCAGCAAGATCGAGGAGCGGCTCGCGCGCTGGCTGCTCATGGCCGACGACCGCATCGATGGGGATGAACTGCCTTTGACGCATGAGTTCCTGGCCATGATGTTGGGCGTTCGGCGACCGGGGGTGACCATCGCGGTGCAGGAATTGGAGCGCGAGGGGTTAATCGTAAGACGACGCGGGACCATTGTGATCCTCAATCGTAAGGCTTTGGAAAAGCGGGCAAACGGTACGTACCTTCCCGCCGATTACAAATAGCAACCCGTCTACCATCACTGTCCGATTTCGGACCGACTTGATAATTGAACGTCCAGTTCAACGTTCCTAAACTCGGCTTGATGTCCGTTGCGGGATGCGGCGTGGGCGGTCCGATCGCAACACGCTCGGATCGGTCGCTGGGGTAGCTCAAAGGCCGATCGACCGACACCGACCATTTCTTGGTTCTGCGTAGTACGACGTGTGTGCCATGTTGTCGTTGATGGGACGTTCGATACTCGTCGTTGAGGACGAGCCGCTGATCGCACTGGATGTGCAAGAATGCCTTCAAGACGAAGGCGCTCAGGTCTTTTGCGCACAAACGCTCGCCAACGCCGTCCTCCTCGCCGATCGACCGGGCCTCTCAGCTGCCGTACTAGACTACGAGCTCGCCGGTAAAGTTGGCCACTCGGTCTGTGATCGGCTGATGAAGCAGTCGGTGCCATTTCTCTTCTACAGCGGCTGGGATGCGAATGAGCTTCACGATCGATGGGGCAACGTACGTATTTTGAGCAAGCCTGTGCTCCCCCAAGAAATCGTGAGTGCGCTGCGAGAGCTGCTTGGAAACGGTGCGGTTTTCAACGCGGAGTAAGCGGCCAAAGCGAAGGGACCTGCCAGCCACTAGCATGGTTTTGCAGGGCCTAGGACACCCTGGCGTGGTCTAAATACCAGCCGGGGTGTCCGCTACATACCGGTAGGCGCATGGACCCTTATCTCGTCATAGCAAAAAGCACTCTCGCGACTGAACACCTCGGCACGCTTTACGAGGCCTACGACAGCGTCTGGGCCGAAGTCGCCCATGAAATCGGAAGTGATCCGTCCGCCGTTGACGCTGCCCGCGAAAAGCTCGCGCACGTCATCTTGTCGTTGCCTCGGGACTCCCTGGTCGATAGGGAGCTGCTAGAAATCACTGCGATTGCGATGATGCGCGTGCGCGATGACGCCGCTGTGCGCTGACAATACGGCCAAGTTCCGCTTGGGGTCTTGGTCGTGTCAAAACGCTCTGCCGGTCTGGCTGGAGGGTTCGAAGGCGAGACACGACGTCGCTGATACTACGTCTTCATCGCGGCGAGCAGCGGTCCACTGCCCAGGATGTTCATCACGCGGGTGAGGTTATAGGCGAGCACGTGCAGCGCCATCTCGGTGGCGACGCGTGGCAGCGTCTTCATCAGGAAGTGCGTTGCCCCCATCCGCGCTTTGATCGTGCCGAAGGGGTGCTCGACGGTCTCGCGCCGCTGGCGCATGGCCAGCGGGTTCGCATCTAGCCTTCGCTGCACAGTCTCGAGCACGTGCTCGTGCTCCCATCGGGTGATACGGCGCTCTTTGCCCGTGGTGCATTGCTCCTTGATGGCGCAGCTCCGGCAGGCGTTCGTCCAATAGCGGCGCAGCGTCAGCCCGTTCTCCACATTGGTGTAGCGGAACGCCAGCAGCTCACCGGCCGGGCATCGGTAGACATCCTCATCGGTCAGATAGACGAAGTCCTGCTTGCCGAAGCGCCCTTCTGACTTGGCGCCCGACGTCATCGGCTTCGGCAGCGTCACCGTGATGCCGGCCTCTTCGCACGCCAGGATCTCCTCGCCGTTGAAGTAGCCGCGATCGGCGACAGCATCCAACGTGTCCGTTTGCAGTGTCGCCTTGGCTTTCTTCGCGACACGCGCGAGCTGCGAGCGGTCGGAGCCAACGTTGGTCACCTCGTGCGTCACGATGAGATGGTTCTCGGTATCGACAGCGACCTGGACGTTGTAGCCGACAACGCCGGAACCGCGCCCGCTGGTTGCCATCGAGCGGCTATCTGGGTCACTGAGCGAGATTTGCTGATCGGATGAGGCAAGCATCAGGGTCTCGATCGCCTGGAGACGCTGCATTTCGCTTTCGAGCTTCGCGAGCTTCTCCTTGAGCCGCGTCGTCGTCGCAGACAGCGCTTCCGATGGCTCCTGCCGATCGGCCGTGTCGAGCTGGCTTAGATAGCGCTCAACGCTCTCCTCGAGTTGAGCCCGGCGCCGCTCCACCTTTGCACTCGTGAAGTTCCGGTCGCGATTGTTCACCGCCTTGAACTTGCTGCCATCGATGGCAACGCTCGCCTTCACCAGAAGCCCTAACTTGCGGCAGAGCTCGACAAAGCGTGCGCACACCTGGCGAAGCGCAATGCCGTTGTCCTTGCGGAAGTCGGCGATGGTCTTGTGGTCGGGGACAAGGCGTCCCAGCAACCACATGACCTCGACATTGCGACCTGCTTCGCGTTCCAGCCGCCGGCTCGACTGAACGCGATTGAGATAGCCGTAGATGTAAAGCTTTAGGAGAGCCGAGGCGTGGTAGCCCGGCCGCCCGGTAGCCGCCGGCGCCACTCCTTCGAACCCTAGCTCGGCGAGATCGAGCGCATCGACGAAGGCATCGATCACCCGAACCGGGTTGTCCTCGTCGATCCAGTCATCGAGGCACTCGGGAAGCAGTGTGCTCTGGCCGCGATCCGCACCCTCGACGAAGCGCTTCATCCGATCCCCCTCAGAATCACGAGGGAATCATAGCCATCACCCACCGCGTTTTCACACAGTCAGGGTCATGAGCTGACGTCGCAGGCCTTCGCGCAAGACGTCCGCTAAAACCCCATGTGTGGACGGCACCCTGTTGGCAAGGACTTTGTGGCTTGTCACGAGGAGCTGGTCGGTAGCGCCCATGTGTCCGGCCTTTTTGCTCGGCGCGAACACCGATGGCCTTCATGCTATCCGCAAGATCAACTCCCGATCAAAAGCACGCGCTCGAGGCGCCCTGGGATCAATGGGTTTTGCTGATCTTCGGTGGTCGACCGCTTACTGCATGACTTACCTTTAGCCCTTTCCAACCTCGTGAAGCGCGCCCGGTATCGGCGCGCTAAGTCTTATGCCGCTTGTGCCATCGGTTCGCGATACTCGCCGCCGCGCGCCATCAGCACCCAGGCGATCCGGGCCATCTTGTTGGCCATGGCTACAGCGGCGATCTTGGTCGTGCGCCGCTGCAGAGAGTTTGACCAGCCAAGGGCGACGCGTGCCGTGACGCTGAGCGTATCGGATAACGGCAATGCCTCCGACGACCAGAAGCCACCTCAGGTAATGGTCTCCGCGCTTCGATATTTTCCCGAGACGCTCTTTTCCGCCGCTCGATGATTGTTTGGGCACCAAGCCGATAAAGGCTGCGAAACTTCTCCCATTCTTGAAGCTGGAAGCATCGCCGACGGAGGCAACCAGCGCGCTCGCAGCAAGCGGTCCTATGCCGGGAATCGTGGCCAGACGCTTGCTCGCATCGCTTGACCGGTGCCACGCCATCACTTGCCGGTCGAGATCGAGGATCTGGTCTTGAAGCAGGCGATACTGCTCGACCAGAGACATCATCGCTCGGCGCACCACTTCTGTGATCCGATCATCCTCGCCAGCGACGATGATATCGATCAATCGATGGAGGCCCATCCTGCCGATGCTCTCGGTAATGCCGAACTCTGCAAGATGCGCTCGGATGGTATTGGCCATCCTCGTGCGATGCTTGATCAAGAGAGCTCTGGTACGATGCAATACCAGCACGCTTTGTTGCTCAACGGTCTTGACCTCCGCGAACCTCATGTTCGGGCGGGTAACTGCTTCGCAGATTGCTTCGGCATCCGCTTCATCGTTCTTCTGTGTCTTCACATACGGCTTCACATATGCCGGCGGCATGAGCCGCACCTGATGCCCCATCTTCTCGAAGGCGCGAGCCCAGTGATGTGCTGTTGCGCAAGCCTCGATCCCGATCAGGCAAGGCTCAAGCTCAGCAAAGAAGGCCTCTACCTTCGCACGGCGAAGCTTGCGGCTGAAGACCTTCTCCCCCTGAGCATCGACGCCGTAGGCGTGAAAAACATTCTTAGCGATATCCAGGCCGACTGTGACTGGCTGCACCATCTGACTTTCTCCATCTCTTGCCCGAAAACCTTACCGGTTTCGGACCGGGTGATGGATGCCGTCCACAGCATCAATAGCGGACACTCCGTCGAGCGTCGCTGGCGTCCGCTAAGGGCCAGCAACAGACATTGGGCGAAGTGCGCCAAATGGCGTCCCGGCTGCCGCGCTGAAGCGGGGAGGGAAGCACTCCGGCTCAGAGCCCGTATACCGGCAACACATTCTCGAGTGCCGTCGGCGCGAGGCCGAGATTGGCCAGCGTAAGAGCATCACTCGGCACCACATTGTCGGCGCGCATCAGCGTGACCTGCGCTTCCGTGAGCGGCGGAGTGGGGTGCCGGCTGCAGAGAAGCGCCAACAGCTCCCAAACCCGGAAGGGGACCGGCAGCAGCAGCCGCCGGCGCCCGGCGTGGGTCAGAATCCGTTCGATGAGCTCGCGGTAGGTATAGATATCCGGCCCGCCGAGTTCGTAAGTCTTGCCAACGACCTCCGGCATTTTGAGCACCGCCAATACGGCGTCCGCCACGTCGCCGGCATAGACCGGCTGCAGCCGCGTTTTGCCCGATCCGAACAAGGGCAGCACCGGCGTCCATCGGGCAATCCCTGCAAGCGCGTTCACGAACCGGTCGTCGGGGGCGAAGACGACGCTCGGACGCAGGAGGACCGTTTCGGGGAATACGTCACGCACCATGACCTCGCCCCGGGCGCGGCAACGAACGTAGCGCGACGGCGAATAAAGATTGGCGCCGATCCCGGAAATGTGAACCAGACGCTTAAGCGACAGGGCCGCTGCCTGGTGGGCGACGTTGCGTGCGCCCAGCTCGTGGACCGCGGGGAAGGTGGCGGCACCCTTCTCCACATAGTGGCCGACCGCATTGACCGCCGCGTCGCAGCCCTCAAGGGCCAAAGCAACGGAGGTTTCGTCGCGCACGTCTGCGTAGGCCGCGCTGATACAGTTTCCGGTCCTGGCCGCATCCGGATTGCGGACGGCCACGCAGGTATCGATCCCGGCTTCGGCCAGCCGCGCAACGATGCGTCGGCCAAGAAAACCGGTGCCGCCGAAGACGGCGACACGCCCTATGCTGTCGTCGGGGGGCATAGGCTAGAGGGTGCCCCCAATGCAGCGCGGGCGCAAACGCTCTTACCAGACCAAACTCAGCTCAACTGCATGAACGGCCGTAGGTTTCGCGCCAATATCCCTATCGATTTGAGAAACAGGACCGCAACCGGACGGCTTCCGCAGCACAGTCGTGTCGCTTTTTAGCTGCTCTTCCCTAGAGAGCCGAACTCCTCGCTCCTAGCAGATTGGTCGGCGGCGGGCCGTGAGCGCGCGTGTCAGGGGTCGGAATGCCGCGACCGCTCAACCCTCACGAGCTGACGCCCAAGAGAACCGCCAGATCGGCCGCCTCGGGCCAAAAGCTTCATCACTCGAATCCGCGACAATGCTCAAGGTGCCCCGAGCGACATTCGTCCCGGCGAGAACGGCGCGCGATCGGGAACTTGAAGTCCTCCCTGATCCGACACCGTCTGCTGTTGGTGTACCGTCGACGATTGCGCCCATGCCGGTTGACGGGACGCTTTTGGGCGCCGGGCAGCGACCATTCTTTAGAAGAGGTTGCCCCTCGGCACAGGTAACAACGGTGAGCCAGGCCGGTGGTTCTGTTAATTTCCGGATGGTGGGGCAGATTGTGGTTTGCGCTCTCGTACAGCGATTGAGGTAGGGTCGAGCCGCAGCCCTTGAGGCGCAAATGTTTTGATGATGTCGGGTTGGGCCGATTACGTTCTTCGGCGTGCCCCACAGGCCCGCTACCGTGAGTGATGCTCCCTCCCTATTCGAATGATCGCTGTTCGCTGCGAAGAACACGGCCACGCCTATAATTGGCCCTGACAAGGCCGCAGCGGCCGCAATAGCGACTGACTTCATCATAACGCCACTCCGACATTGCGTCAGGCGACCGGCGGCGGAATGCGCAATCCGCGGAGTTCTGTCGCCGCTCGCGAGAATGGTTCCCAGGTGGCCAGAGTGGGTAGCCAATACGAGGGGGAGTTGGCTTGAATTCCAGCTCTGGCCACCTGGTCGCCGGCGGCGAGCGGGGGACCACGCCGCCGGATTGCTTCGCACCGATTAAGTCGACTCAACACAGGGTCCGCAGAATGCGCTCGTGCTTTGCCCAGCCGCTGCCGAGCCTGCCGTTGTCCAGATGAGAGCTATTTGGCCGCGGCATGCAGCCGCTCCCTCGACGGGGATCTTCCGCCCGCATGCCGCCCCTGCCATCGTCTGCGCAGATACCTGCGGCGCAGAACGCTGTCGCGGCCAAGCGTCACGAGCGCGCGGTCCAGGGACAAGGAACCTAGACACCCACTGTCGCGGACGTCACACACGACCCGCCCACCGCTTGGGATTTCACTGCTGAGTGACGTTGGCATGGTGGGCAGCTTTGCCGTCTCGCCGGGAGTGCCGCGGTTGTCCGTGTGTAAGCTCATACTTGACCTCATCACTCTCCAAAGAGGCCGGGCTGCCTTCAGCGGCGGCCCGGCGAGTTTGCGTTTGAGCTGCCGGCCTAGCTCTGCGGCGGCATAATGACCGTATCGATGACGTGGATAACGCCGTTCGACGCGGCAATATCGGTGGCGGTGACCTTGGCGTCGTTGATCATCACCGTGTCACCGCTGGTCTTCACGTTGACCTTCTTGCCGTTCACGGTCTTGGCCTCTTCGAGCTTCACTACCTCTGCCGCCTTAACCGTGCCCGGCACCACGTGGTAGGTGAGGATCGCCGTTAGCTGGTCTTTGTTCTCGGGCTTGAGCAGCGACTCCAAGGTGCCCGCTGGCAACTTGGCGAACGCCTCGTCAGTCGGCGCGAAGACCGTGAACGGGACCTTTGCCTTTGAGGGTCTCGACCAGCCCCGCCGCGCCGAGCGCCTTGGTGAGCGTCCCGAACTTGCCGGCCTCGGCCGCTGTCTCGACGATGTTTTTCTCCATGGCACGCACCTCCGGTGCGCCCATGGCGACGCCGATGGCTGCGGCAGCGGCGATAACCAGCGTCTTCAGTTGCGACTTCATAGTGTGCCTCCTTCAACTTTTGCTTTGGGGTTGGAGCGGAGCTTGTCCCGCGCTCGCCAACCGCGCCCGTTGACATGGGTTTCATATTAAGAAAATCAATTTGCATACCAGTCACGTTTTCGTGACATGCAAAGAAGTTTTACTATAGGTAGAATAATATTGAGGCGATTTGAGCGAGATGAAAAAGAGGCAGGAATGTTGAGTGACACACTCGCCGAAGGGCTCCAGCAGTACGCCGTCGGCCCTAAAATCCGCTCCCTCAGGCAAAAAAAGAAACTGGGCCTCGTTCAGCTCGGCGCGCACACCGGATTGTCGCCCGCCATGCTGTCAAAGATCGAGCGCGGCCAGGTTTTCCCGACGCTCCCCACCCTTTTGCGCATCGCGCTGGTGTTCGGCGTAGGGCTGGAGCATTTCTTCACGGAGGGCGCCAACAGGCCCGTCGCGGCGGTCGTGCGGGCGAAGGATCGTCTACGCCTGCCCCATCCGCCGGGTCAGAAGGACCCAGCCTACTACTTCGAGAGCCTCAATTTCCCCGTCAACGATCGCAAGCTGGAAGGCTACCACGCCGAGTTTCCGGCCGGTGCCGGCCCATCCGAGCCGCATGCCCACGTGGGCGCCGAACTTGTCTACGTGCTGAAAGGCAAGCTCGTCATCACCATCGACGGCGAAGACCACACGTTGAGTGTATCCGACTCAATCTATTTCGACCCATCCGCGCCCCACAGCTATCGCTGCGCCGGGCGCACGGACGCCACTGCCATCGTTGTGGTGACTGCTTAGGGGCCATGAGCAGACATCGCTTCGGTTACGAGCCTTCGCCCTCAGCGTGCGCATGGGAATGCAATCGCATGCCTGCGGCCGGAAGACAAACTAGTTGAAGCACGGCTTCCAGCAACTGATCCTGGCTGAACGGCTTCCCTGGTATGGGCGCTGCGCAGATATGATTAGCGGTCGCTCTCCGCGCGCGGCATCGTTGCAGCGAGCAGCGCCGCCTGTGTCCGGCTCTTGAGTTTAAGTCGGTGCAAAATCGCCGACACGTGAAGCTTAATAGTATTGGGCGACCTAAAAAGAGTCCTAGCGATCTCTGCGTTCGTCCTTCCTTCGCCGAGAAGCTTGAGCACTTCCAATTGTCGCTTGCTGAGCCGCGCCCGCGAGATCTGATCGCAATCACCGTCCTTAGCCTGTGCCTTCCGTGTCGGCGGCGCTGCGGCGCCTAGCATTGCATTGAGCTGCGAGGCGAGGTTGTCGGAGACCGAGGTCTCAACGGTGTTAGCAATGGCTTCGAGAATACCCGACGCAGCAATTGTTGGCGCCTGAGAGGGCTTGGCTCGTAGTGCACGGCCGCCGATTGGAATTGGCAAGAACTTCGTGAGGTCCACATGCAGGATGGCGATGCCGGACCGCCTTTCCGTCGCGAGTGCCAAGCCTATGAGAAAAAACCATCGCTGCTGCTTAGGCGAATGGCAGGGATAGATCGTGGTCACGAGATCGCGGCGTCCGGAAAGCAGCTCTTTAAGATCCTTCGCAATACCTCGTGACGTAGCGCTCCCGCAGTGGTCGAGGTAATTCGCGCCGATTCCGAAATTCGGAAGGCACATACCATTCTTGTCAGCGAACTCCTTCCAGGATTCGTTGACCCCGACGATTTTACCGTCCGCCCCAAGTATAACCGTACTCACCGGCAGCGCTTGCAGTGCTTTGAATTTGTCGAGCTTCACCGCCATTGCGGTTGCACCTCGCACCACGCTCATGTGATGGCCACGGCGGTATCCGCAGCTACCCGGAATCGCTTGTCATTTTACCGAAGTTCACGCGGAGCGGAGCGCTGCGTTCCTCGTGCCGGCGGTCAAAACAGTCTTTTTGGGCTATGGCGCTTCGCCATCCAGTGCACATACTTTTCGAAATTGAGCTTGTCGTGCGTCGGGCATCCGCTGTTGGCATGGCCCACCAAGCTGGGAAAACCGGATGATCATTGTCTTTGTCGCCACCTTTATGTTGGGGATCGCGCCAGCCTACACCTGCCTGCTCTGGGTTATGAAAAGGCTGTCCGAAGAGGAGCGACACCTCGCAGGGCCACAGCGCTACTTTGACGCGAAAGACTACCCCAACGACAAGTTGACGGCAAAGTGTGAGCAACATGACGGGCAACGTGATCGAGAGAACTGATCTGCTCACGCAGAGAGAAGAAGCCATTCTCGCTCACGTCGGTTGCGGGCGATCCAACAAAGAGATTGCCCGTGAACTCGGAGTCTCTCCCGGAACCATCAAATCCAATCTCAAGCGGATTTTTCTCAAGCTATCGGCTGGCACGCGTGCCCAAGCTGTTGCCCGGGCCATGGACCTTGGCTTCGTGGCTCTGTATGAATCTCCACGAGCCAATCGAGGCCCTCCACTTTTCAGTCCGAGATCGAGGGTGACAAGGTCGGCTCGGCTTGGTTTCGAGCGCGCGGAACAGAGCCGACTTGTTCGCGGCTTCCCACGCGCGTGATGCCTTCGGCCTCAAGTCCCTGACGCAGGATTTCGCGTATCGCAGGGTCATCGTCGACAATTAGGATGTGGACCATGGCTGTAACTTGATTGCACAGAGACTTCCAATCAGCAAAACCATCGTGGCTTGTGCCCAACTTTTCAGACTACATCTCTTGCCTGATGCAATCGCTTGCTGCGCGCACCCGCCTTGATTTTGCGCAACACCTCTTTTTTGTTGGAAGTGGCCCAGACTTCCGGGCGGCACCAACCTGTTCGTCAAGGGCCCGTTGTCGCTCAGGCTCGCGCTAGCTAGCTGGCGCCGAGAACCATCACGCTTCATGTGTTGAGCACGCCGGCTGCTGGCCCATCTCGCAAGACAGCCTCTTGGCAGCTTCTAGGGTGAGAGCGGTCCTGACGGCCGATTGCAGACCGTGGCCTTCCAGTTCTCTTCTCGATGTCCGCTTTCTCTGCTTCGCGTCGATGTCGAACTCCGTTGGCTGGAAATGCTTGATGTCCGAGTCGGGTCATGAGCTGACCTCGATGTCGTTCGCGCACGACGTCCGCTAGACCCTCAAGAGCGGACCCGACGTCGGCCAGTCTCTGGCGCCCGCTATGGGCCAAAAGCTGAAGTGGCAATGGTCCAACCTCAGACTTCGCTGTAGGCGACCTCGATCCGAGGACAACGCTGCGTTGCGCCGTCAATTATGGATTGACGGACTGCTATGGGGGTCGTCGACGCCGCATAGGGCCGATTGCGCAGAAGCTTCAGCGCATACTGCAGTTGGGTATCCTTCTCCGGCTCATCGGGCACATATGCCGATGACCCGCCGGAGCTCACTGCGGCATCCGTGTTGTTCGGGTTCTTGAGGTGGCCTGGTAGAGATGCTTCGCTGGTGGTCGTATCGCCGCAAGATTAGTCTCCATTCCGGCTGGCGGGGCCGCCTGGACGGACACGTCCGGCTCAATGCCCCTTGCCTGAATTGAGCGGCCGGACGGCGTGAAGTACTGCGACGTCGTCAATAGGAGGGCGCCGCGCCTGGCTCCAAGCTCGATAATGGATTGAACCGATCCCTTTCCGAAGGACCGCGTACCGACGATGGTCGCCCGACCGTTGTCCTGAAGGGCTCCCGCGACAATCTCAGAAGCTGAGGCCGAGCCGCCATTGATCAACACGACAATAGGCATTCCGTCCGCGATATCCTCTCGCGTGGCGTCGAAGCGCTGCACGTCTGCTCCGTCACGGCCCTTTGTGATGACAATGGCGCCCCGGTCGAGGAAGTCGTCCGAAACGGCGATGGCTTCATCGAGAAGGCCGCCCGGGTCATTTCTCAGGTCAATGACGAAGCCCTTGAGGCGTGGCCCAATCTCCGATTGTAGTTTCTTGACCGCCTCCACAAGCTTGACGTGTGTTTGCTCGCTGAAGCCTGCAATCTTCACGTACGCAACGTCGCCTTCCGCCCTCGGTCTGATTGGCTCAACGACGATGATCGCTCTTTTCATGGTGAGGTCGAAGGGGTGGTTTAATCCGCTACGAGAGATGGTCACCGTCACGCTCGTCCCCGCGGGGCCCCTCAGCTTGTCCACCGCCTGATCGATGGACAGATCGATGACGCGCATGCCGTTGATGTTGGTGATGACATCGTTGGCAAGCAGACCGGCCCTCGCGGCGGGAGTGCCATCGACCGGAGACACGACCTTTAGCGTGCCCTCCATCATGGTGATCTCGACACCAACGCCCGCAAGCTTGCCTTGCAGTTCGTCATTCATGACTTTGAACTCTTTGTCGGTCATATAGGAGGAATGCGGGTCGAGCGATGTCACCATCCCCTTGATGGCACCCTCGATCAGCCGCTTGTCGTCGGGCTTGTCGACATAGTTCTCGCGAACTTGCTGCAGAACTTCCTGGAATACATCGAGTTGGCGACTGAGGTTGGATTTCGCTGCGTGCGCCGCCGAATGCTCCAGTAGAATGCCGATGGCGATCCCGGCAACAGCTAGGGTTGCCGTACAGACAGGCGCCATCAGGGATGGGTTCGAATTGCGTCTCATAATTATCCTTGTCTGCACCCGGCGCTGCCGCACGGCAATCCATCACACTTCGTCGTATCTATTAAGCAGTGCCATCGAGGGCCGCCTTGATGGGATCTCTGACGCCCTCTCTCTGGCGCTGTTAAAGACTAAGCGACAAGGCCGTCAGCAAAAACGCGAAATGAGAGAGCACAAAAAAGACAACGCGTAGAGGCATGGAAGTATCCTCAGAGTGCGACTTCTGACCACGCTTGGCCGCCGGTTCCGATTGGTCAATCAGCATTTGGCGCGATCACAATCCCCAGCTCCCATAGACGACCAGGAAGGCAGCGGCGGCGCAGGTCATGACACCGCAAACCGCTAACGTCGTGCTGCTTTCCCCAACAGGGTCCGCCTGATCGATTCCATCCCTCGGGGCCTGTCGTGAGTAGCAACGCGGGGTTCTCCGAGCGTGGGCGCACGATTGCTCCATGTTCACATCTGCCACGGCCTGACCAGCACGCATGACTTCCTCCCTTGATCGACCGATAACGCCGATCAATCGACCATCACCATGTCGCGGCTATTCGTCCCAACGGATCGATTGTGTATCGCTTTGTAACGAAGCGTCGGACCGGCGAAGGGCCAGATGTGTTTCGCGAGAATGCCTACGTTCCACGACCCATTAAAAATGCGCGTCTGCTTTCATTATCGAAATGAACAGCGCTCCCTCTTTTGCCTCACGACACGCTGGGGGAGTTCCTCCATGGTGTGGCGCACCACAAAAATAATAGGGCTCGCCATTCCTGCATCAGAATGGCCAACCGAGACCTTGAAGCTAGGGCTCCTCAAAGGAAGGCGGATAAGATGTATACGTCGAAGAAGGGATTAAAATCCGCAGTGACAATGACGGCGAACGAACGTCGTGTTTGGAATGACGCACTTCAAGCTACCGTTCTGGCTCTGGCCTGCAATGAACCTGACCCATTGTGTCCGGACGCACTTATTGACGCTGATCCCTGTGTCGATTGCGAACACAAGGATTGTGCACGGGAGTTGCTCATCAAGCGCGTATTGGAATTGAGGCGCTCCACCGACGCGACCGAACGCAGGCGACTTGATAGGTGCAGATGAGTCATCTATCGGATGAGTTGGTAGTGGCGCTTGCCGATGGCGGGCTGTCAGTGAGCTCCTAGAGCACCGAGTTGGGCCACTCTTCGATTGCGACAAGGGAGGCCCGGTGCACCGTGCGCCTACCTTCTGGGATTTTAATCTGGCTCAATGCATGAATTGATGGACCTCGTAGCTTCCGCGCGGATGAGTTATTTTGCGCAAGCGCAGCGCGACACATCGGTTGGCTTGATTTCAGATCAAAGCCAGCAGGACGCCCGAGTCGCTCTCTGGCAGATGCGTGATGGTGAATGGCGGCCGCTTCCCTCGCGAGTTAGGACGATTTTATCGCGACGGGAAAGGTGTGATCATCATGACGGGCAACGTGATCGAGAGAACTGATCTGCTCACGCAGAGAGAAGAAGCCATTCTCGCTCACGTCGGCTCCGGGCGATCCAACAAAGAGATTGCCCGTGAACTCGGAGTCTCTCCCGAAACGATCAAATCCCATCTCAAGCGGATTTTTCTCAAGCTATCGGCTGACACGCGTGCCCAAGCTGTTGCCCGGGCCATGGACCTTGGCTTGTTCGGCTCGAGCATCAGCGACGGTGTCACGCAGGAACTCTTCCGGTTCTACGGCTCTGGCATCTCCGTGGCGTCGCTAACGCGATGACACAGAGAGAGGCCCGCCTCTCCAAGTCGGCACGATGCGCTACTCCTGCATCTGCCATGCAAAGGCAGCAGCACGCGTGCTCGGCGCCGTAGAGATGTGACCGCTCTACGCTTATGAACTGACGCTCGACAAACATCGAGCGATCGGCAGCAACGGGCCAATAGCGGACATCTCATACATGAGCCGCCGTCGCAGTTGCCACGGCAAGTCTGCCGCCATCCCCTTCGGCGATCTATTGATGCCGCTGCGCGGCGCGCGCGGGCTACAGGAACCCCAAGGACTGCTGGTCCATTGCGATAACCATGAAGGAGATGAGCAGCCCGACTTCCACTTCGAACGGATCGATGGCAACCCAAACGATAACGCCCAGCACCCCGAAGAACACACCGATACTCGCCAGAAGTGCGTCTTGTGTCTCGTGTCGCATGCGAACCTCGCGGAATGCCAAGGGGTCACGCTAGCGAGGGGCAAGCACACACATAAGGCGAACCTGACAGGGCGCTTTCAGTGAGGAGAGATATCTCACGGAAATCGCCTAAAGGTTTCGGTCCGTTAACCCGGCAAATCCTACGCTGAATTCGAGGGGACTATTCATGAGGGCAAAAAATCATGTCGATCTCTGCAATCACGTCTGTCGCACCATCAATTGCGAGCCGCCAATTGTCGGCAGTTAGGGCCACGAATGATGGCAACTCCGACGACAAGTCGAGTGCATCTGTCGGGAATGCTACGCCAGCTAGGGTGAACGATGGCGATGCCGATGACAGGATGGCCGTCAGCACGGCCGTGTCGCGCAGCTCCGCCTCGGTCCAAGCGGCTCTCAATAGGCTGAGCGCCGCGGAATGATGTTGCTTCGACTACGATCGAGAACGCTACGACATTGTGGGCAACAACCGAGTGGCCTCAGTGTTTATGTGCCATCAGTCGTGAGGCCATTGTCAGCGGCACTAGAGCCGGGAGCTGGCTGCATTACAAACCATGCTTCACGACGCAAGGACAGGTGAGCGTCACGTTACTGCGAAAGCGGCGAACGATCGGCTGGCAGGTGCAATCACTGAAGTGCTTCACCTGTTGGTCGATCAAGCCGGCGCCTGCAGAGCATCTGTGTACGGCGCCGGCCCGCTTCGATTGTTCCTCCGCGCCGGCGCGAGGCGAAAATACGAGGCTCAGCGCGAGAAATGCGGCAATTTCAGTTTTCACGCCGAGACTCCTTTGATCGTGCTTCTAGTACCGACTTATCTGGCAAGCACGCCTACTCGCCGAGCAAACCTTGTCACGACAAGGCCGGGTGCCCGACACTCATTGCGCGCCGCTGAAAGCTGGTTGTCAGGTTTGCCCGTTGAGCGCCGGTCGCGTGGCTATAAGCCATAGTCCCTTATCAATGGGCCGACGGCCCAATTGATCGGGTATAAACCTGACAGGAAGCTGTCAGCGGCACGAACAATTGCTGGCAAGGAGCGAAATACAGAGGCGATTGGTCACTTCGTGGGCGCGCGTTGACTGCCTCATGCTCGCGGCTGCTATTTGGTCAGGTTTCCGATGCGGGTACTATTGTTGGAGGACAGCGCGCGGCTCAGAGAGTTGCTCAGCGAGACGCTGCGGGATGCCGGCTATGGCCTCGATGTCGTCCCGACCGCGCGCGAGTTCCGCTCGGCTGTCGCCGCCGTATCCTATGACCTCCTCATTGTCGATCTGGGGCTTCCCGACGGCGACGGCATAGACCTCATCAAAGAGCTGAGGGCTGCCGGAAACGCCACGCCCGTACTCGTCATGACCGCAAGGGTGACGGTCACCGAGCGTATCGCCGGCTTGGACAGCGGCGCCGACGACTACCTCATCAAGCCGTTCAATCACGACGAGCTTCTCGCGCGTGTCCGGGCGCTGCTGCGGCGGCCAGCTCAGATCGCGGACCCGAGCTCAGCATCGGGCGGCTTTCGCTCCGCGAAAAGACCGGCGAGATATTTTGCGGCCAAAGTGCCACTCGAACTGAGACCCAGTGAAAGGCGGCTGCTCACGGTGCTGATGCGCCGCGCCGGCTCCGTACTCTTGAAGTCGGCCATCGAGGAAACCCTGTCGGAGTTTGGCCGGGAGATCGACCGCGAACGCCGTCGAAGTATCTTGTATCGCGCGTTCGCAAAGCGCTGAGTGATGCAAACTCAGGCGTATCGCTCCTGACCGTGCGAGGCATGGGCTACATCCTGAAGGAGAACGCTTGATCCCGTTCTGGAATACGGGCGCCAGACCCAGCCTCGTCGTCATCATCTTGATGCGACTTGCGATAGCATCCGTCTTGCGCTCGTTCTTCAAATAAGCATCGTCACGTTGACATCGCGCGACGAAGACGAACTCGCAAGGTCGTACATCTACTGGGAAGCCAGAGCGCTCGCGGAGGGCTCTGACCCACGTGCGCTCCGGCTTCACCTTTCAGCTTCCGAAGAGCGTCGCCTACTACGCGGATGCCCGGCAGCGGCGGATACGCTTTCCGTATCCTGGACCGGCGGAGGCGTGTAGCTCGCGAGGCAATGCACCGCTTCTTGAAGGCATTTCACCCTGGAGTACCGCCGCAAATCCCCGACCCGACATCTGGGTGAGCTCGCTCGGCAGCCAGTGGCTGCACATTGCAGGGGGCGAACGGCTTGTCGTCGATGACACGGATATCATTCGTCGAAGTGGCGACTCTAGGTGACCCCGCAAGCGCGCGCTGGCGATCGATTGCGCGTGAGATCTCCGAGGATGTGCTTAGTCCGATGCTCCCCTTGACGCTCCTGCTGTTGGCGGTTGCGGCGGCATCCATCCGCTGGTCGTTGCAGCCCTTGATCGACGCCGCACACAAGGCAGAACTGATCACGGAAATAGACCGTCGCGAGCGCTTCGATCTCGACGGCATGCCGCAAGAGGCGGCAAGTTTCGCACTTGCCATCAATCGTCTTCTGGACCGGATCGGCACGCTGGTCGAGTTGCAGCGGATCTTCATCGCGCGCGCCGCACATGAGCTTCGAACGCCGCTTGCGATAATGCTCCTCGAACTCGGCAAGATCGGTGACGATCGTGCGCGTCGTCTCGAGGCTGACGTCGCTTCGATGAGCGAAGCGGTCAGCCGGTTGCTCACGCTCGCCAGGCTGAAGGCTCTGCCAGAGGCCGCAGCGCGTCAAGGTCGATCTCATCGCGCTGGCGGAGGATGTCGTTGGCCGCATGCGGCCGTGGGCCGTCGAGCAGCATCATGAGCTGAACCTCGCAACGCCGGACGCCAACTGCGAAGTGATGGCGGATCTATCCTCACTTCGCGAAGCGTTGCGAAACTTGATCGAAAACGCCGTGAAGCATACGCCGCCCGGCACGAAGGTCGACGTGACCCTCACACCGGACCTCGATCTCATTGTCGAAGATGACGGGCCCGCCATTGCCGAGGCGCGAGCGCGAGGAGTGGTTCGAACCGTTCCACAAGGGACCAACGGCGGCGACGGCGCCGGCCTCGGCCTTACCATTGTCATGCAGGCGATGGAGCTGCATGGCGGCAGCGTCGAGGTTACGACAGTCGCAAAGCGGAGGCACGCGCTTCCGTCATGCGGCTGCAAACCCTGCCACAGTCTTCCAGCGCATCCCCCCAACCAGCAGCGCCAAATCTGAGGAGCCAGACATGAGCCAATTGGACCAGACAACCCTATCGGCGCCGGTCTCCAAGGTGGCTCAAGTCACGCTCGCTTTTTGGATCATGAAGGTCCTCGCCACGACGCTCGGCGAGACGGCGGGTGATTTCATCTCAATGACCCTTGATATGGGGTATCTCGCCGGCTTGACGATCACATTTGGGCTGCTTGCGATCATCCTGCTTCTTCAGATCGCGGCCCAGCGGCTACCACCCGGTCCTGTTCTGGACCGCAATCATTGCGACAACCACGGCAGGTACCGAAATCTCTGACTTTCATGGATCGCTCGCTCGGGCTCGGGTACATGCTCGGATCGCTGTTCCTTGTCGCGGGCCTCGTTGCGACGCTTGCCGTCTGGTACTATCGCGACCGCGATCTCCGTGTTTACCCGCTCGTCAGGCGCGATGCCGAGATCATGTTCTGGCTGGCGGTCCTGTTCTCGAACAGCCTCGGAACCGCATTCGGGGACTTCCTTGTCGACGATATCGGGCTGACCTTCATCCAAGGCGCGCTCGTCACCGCGGGCGTGATCTTGATCGTCGCCACCTTGCACTACCTGACCCGCTTGAACGACGTGCTCCTGTTCTGGATCGCCTTCATATTCACGCGACCCTTCGGTGCGACATTCGGAGATTTCCTGACCAAGCCGATCGCGAGCGGCGGACTGAACCTGCCGCGAGAATATGCGTCGCTGATCACACTGGGGTTGCTTTGCCTCGTGCTGTACGTTTCCACGCGATACAGCCGAGTGCGCAGGCTGCAGGAAGCCGACTAAGGTTCTCGCGAAACGACGAGGGCGCCTTGCCGGAGAGTGCCGATGCAGGAATTGCCGATGGGCGGTTGGATTATTTGGGCGCTGTTGTCAGCAACCTTTGCTGCGCTCACGGCGGTCTTCGCAAAGGTGGGTGTGGCCGACGTCGATTCGGACATCGCTACGTTCGTCCGTACGGCGGTCATCCTCGTCGTGCTCGCAGCAATTCTCGCAGCCCGCGGGCTCCTTCCGTCCGTCACGGCGATCTCGGGCGCGCGGATCGCGTTCCTGGTCCTTTCGGGCCTCGCCACCGGTGCATCCTGGCTTTGCTACTTTCGGGCGCTGCAGATTGGCGATGCGGCCCGCGTCGCACCCGTCGACAAGCTGAGCGTCGTGCTCGTTGCCATCTTCGGCGCGGTCTTCCTGGGAGAGCATCTCGCCCTGCACAATTGGCTCGGCGTGGCGCTGATCGCGGCCGGCGCTTTGCTCGTGGCGCTGTAGGGAAGAAAATGGACCTGCTTCCCGCGAATTCCCATGTCCGCTATGGGTCATAAGCTGACGTCGCGTCGTTCGCGCACGACGTCCGCTATGACCTCAACAGCAGACAAGCCGTCAGGCGTCGGTGACGTCCGCTAAGGGCCAGACCCCAACAAAAGGGATACGGGTCGGTGAACCCAACGGACACTCACCAAAGTCCGCTTAGCCGAGGGATCGCAACACCGGTAGTTAAGCTCTCATTTAAGCCGGAATCGGCAATGTGAGAGCCTTCGCCGGGGATTTCCACATTTGTGAGAGCCGAAGGTGGGTCTCGCGTGCATCGCGCTCGCGATACGACGCGCGTCCGCTCTTGGGGTCAAAGCAGACTTCCGTGGAAAAGGCACCGATGTCTGCTTATGGCCCTTAGCGGACGTCGGCGAGGCTCGACGACACGTCTGCTCTTGAGGTTCTAGCGGACATCGAACGCGCAGGGCGCCGAAGTCGGCTAATGACCCAGAGCAGACTTCGGTCTGGGCTCCCTTTTGGGGAAGGAGGTCATTCGCAGGACCGACTCTTCTCACTCCTGGACGCATTCGTGGCCTCATCGCATGATGGGCATCAATGCCGTGCCAGCTGTCCGCTTACAGAATTCGGACGACCGCCTGCTGGGATCGAGACTGCCGTGAATTCTAGCGCAACACCGCTGATGTCTCTCGACGCCGTCGCGCTTGATACGGAGACGACCGGTCTCGATGCGAGGACGGCGAGAATAATCGAGATCGCCGTTCTGAGAATGCGGGGGCTCGAGGTTTCTTCCGAGGGGGCGCTTCGGCAGTTCATCCAGCCGCATTGCCCTATCCCTGCGTCAGCGTCGGAAATCCATGGCCTCACCGAGAAGGACTTGCGGGGCGCGCCAGAATTCCGGCACGTCGTGACAGCGCTCGAGGAGCGCATCGACGGTGCCGTCGTCATTGGTCACAATATTGGCTATGACCTTGCCGTCATCGATCGTGAATATGCGCGCGCTGGTCTCACCTGGACGGTCCCTCGATTTCTCGATGTGCGTGCGCTCGCGCGTCTCGCGGATCCGCACTTGGCCACCTATGGCCTGCGCGCTCTCTGTGATTGGCTCGGCGTTGAGATCATAAGGCGCCATCGGGCGTTCCCGGATGCCCTCGCCGCCGCGCAGGTCTTCATAGGACTCGTCCCTCGTCTCAGGTCCTGTGGAATTCGCACGCTCGCCGAGGCTGAACTGGCCTCTCGCGATCTTCCGGGCGAGGAGCGCTTGTACCAAGTCGGCGGATGGATATCCCCCGCGCAAGCGGTGACTACCGACGCAGCGCCGGTGATCGCCGCCGTAGACAGCTACCCCTATCGCCACCGTGTGCGAGATGTGGCGTGCCGCGCTCCGGCCTTCGCGGATCCGTCGACCGACGTGAGGGAGGCTGCGCGGCAAGTCGGCGACGGCTCCTCGGGGGGATTGGCGATCGTAAAGTACGACGGCGGCCCTCCCGGCTTCGTCACAGCCGCCGATCTCCTGCAAGCCACGATTGCAGCGCAGGCAAGCTCATCGACGCTCCGTGACATCAAGCTCCAGCCCGTTGCCGTGCATTGCAGAGGACGATTTTCTCTATCGCGCGCTCGGCAGAATGTGCCGCATGGACGTCCAGCATCTGGGCGTCGTCAATCGCAGCGGAGAGATCGTCGGTACGCTATCGGCCAAGGACCTGCTTCGGCATCGTGTGACGTCGGCTCTTGTCCTGGGCGATGAAATCGACGCCGCTCAGACGGTTGCGGATCTCGGCCGGGCCTGGGCCAATCTTCCGTATGTCGTTGCGTCCTTGCTCGGCGAGGCGATCGAGCCGCCAGATATCGCGGGCATCATCAGCGCCGAGATACGGGGCTTGACGGCCAGGGCCGCCGCCATGGCCGAGCAGCGCATGGTGGCAAGCGGCAAGGGCCGCCCGCCGTGCGCCTACGCCGTGCTGGTCCTGGGATCAGCGGGGCGTGGCGACAGTCTGCTGAGCGCCGATCAGGACAACGCGATCATCTACGCTACCGGCGAGCCGGGCGGGTCGGAAGACATCTGGTTCGCCGAAGTCGGCGCGCATATTGCCGACATCCTCAACGATGTAGGTGTTCCCTATTGCCCTGGCGGGGTCATGGCGAAGAATCCGGGGTGCCGGCACAGCGAGACGATTTGGAAGCAGGTCAACGCCGATTGGGTCGGCCGTGCCCGGCCTCGAGGACGCGCTGGCTGCCGATATCTTTTTCGACGGCGTGCCCGTGTACGGCGATATTGCGCTGGCGGACGGCATTTTCGACTTCGCGTTCGCGCAAGCGGAAGCCGCGCCGCAGTTTATCGCGGCCTTGGCCAAGTTCGCCAAGGACTGGTATCCGCCAATTGGCATTTGGGGGGGCTTGGCTCTTGAAAGCGACGGCAGGCTCGATCTCAAGCGAAACGGATTGCTGCCCATCGTGACGGCGGCAAGGACGCTCGCATTGAAATACGCGATCCGCCCGACATCGACGCTGGCTCGACTTGGCGAGATGAAAGCAAGATCGCTGGCCGACCGCGAGATGATCGACCGGGCAACGACCGCTTTTGCCAATATCATGCGGGAAATTCTCGCACAGCAGGTCCAGGATGCGCATCAAGGGATCCCGGTTTCGCCGCGCGTTCACGTCGCGAGCATGCCTTCCGGCAAGAAGGCGATGCTCAAGACCTCCATGCAGGCCATCAATGAGCTAATCGGGGCGACGCTGAGCCTCTGACTCGAATTGCCTGGTGCTGGTCCATCTCGGACGTTCGCTCCAATGCGTGATGTCGGCCGCAGGCGAGAATAAGGCGGACCAGCCGCGGACAACCACTGAACGGAAGAGCCTGACCCTTAGCCGAATGCCACGTTCGCGTCTTTTTACAAAATCGTATCCGCTTCCACATCGAAATCTTATGCGGGTGGATCTAGATTAACTGTTGCCGTCGTTAGGCATGCCGAACCGTGGTGGGCGTCATGACAGCGATCTACTTCATTCCAGATGCAGACCGTTCCGAAGAATTCTATGAAGAGCCAACCCCTTCAGGGGGATCTGGACCACCCAACGAGATCAAAACGTACGGTCTCGCTCTGCTGGTACTTGCGATGCTAGTTGCGGTTGGTGAAGTCGCTTTTCGTCGGGATACTGCATCCCTTCCAGCACCGGCCACGCCCCAGAACTGTACGGCGGTTGCTGACCCCAATGCGCGCCTTGCGTGTTACGACCAGGTTTTTGACCATGCACCGTCAGAGCCGGCCAAGGGCGCCAATGCGCTGTTACCAGGCAAGTTGTGACGGCGAACCGGACGCGCGACCCTCAGTGATTTTGCCACGCCGCGCTATTCGCGACCACGCTTAGACCGCGACCTGCGTGCCGACCTCGACGACGCGATCTGTCGGGATCTGGAAGTAGGTCGTTGCATCCTCGGCGGTGCGTGCGAGCCAGATGAAGAGCATCTCCTGCAAGCGCGGCAACTCCGACTTCGATTTGGACCGCAAGGAGCGGCGCGACAGGAAGAACGACGTCGAGCCGAGATCGACGTTGAGGTCCTTCCTCCGGCAGCTCTCCATGATCTTGGGGATGCTCGGCGTCTCCATGAAGCCGTAGTGGGCGATGACCTTGATGAAGGTCTCGTTGGAGCGGTCAACCTCGACCCGCTCATGCCGGAGCACGCGCGGCGTGTCCTCGGTGCGGATCGAGAGCACGATGTTGCGATCATGCAGCACGCGGTTGTGCTTCAAGTTGTGCATGAGGGACGTCGGCGCGGCGTCGACATTCGAGCTCAGGAACACGGCCGTGCCCGGCACGCGTGCGGGCGGCTTCGCCTCGAGCTTGCGCACCAGCCAATCGAGATCCGCCTCGTCGCGTCGCGTGATCTTCATGAGAAGGCCGTAGCCCCGAACCCATGTGAACATCACGAGACCCAAGAGGACAGCGATTAAGATCGGCACCCAGGCGCCTTCGAAGAGCTTGAGGATGTTGGCCGTGAAGAAGGCCTGCTCGATGAGAAGCAGCGGAATCATAATGAGCGCCACCCTCCAGACGGGCCAGTGCCAGCATTTCCAGATCACGAAGAATGCCATGAATGACGTTATGATCATGGTCGCCGTCACGGCAACTCCGTAAGCCGCGGCGAGATTGCTCGAGGTCTTGAACGTGAAGACGACAAAGAGCACGCCAGCGAGCAAGAGCCAATTGACCCGCGGCAGATAGATTTGGCCGGCCATGCTCTCTGAGGTGTGCTTGATGGCGAAGCGCGGCAGGAGACCAAGCTGGATTGCTTGCCGGGTGAGAGAATAGGCGCCGGTGATGACGGCCTGGCTGGCAATAATGGTGGCGATCGTCGCGAGCACGACCATTGGGATCAGGGCCCAGCCCGGATACATCCGAAAAAATGGGTTATCAATGGCTTCGGGCTCAGAGAGCAGCAGTGCCCCCTGGCCAAAGTAGTTGATGGCCAGCGCCGGAAGAACGAACCCCAGCCATGCCGCCTGGATCGGCTTGCGGCCAAAATGGCCAAGGTCCGCATACAGTGCCTCGGCACCCGTGACGGCAAGAAAGACGAGGCCCAAGACGGTCAATCCAAGCAGACCGTGGATCAGGAGAAGTTTTATGCCGTACCAGGGGCTGACCGCCACCAGCACGCCGGGGCTAGCAGAGATTTGGACTAAGCCTCCCACAGCGAGCACCACGAACCAAACCATCGTGATAGGACCGAAGAATTGCGCGACCCTGGCCGTGCCGTGAGACTGTACGGCAAAGAGCCCGACGAGGATGATCAGCGATAACGGCAGGACCCACTTGTCGAACTCCGGAGCGACGAGTTTCAGGCCCTCGACCGCAGACAGAACCGAGATCGCCGGCGTGATGACCGCGTCGCCGTAAAAGAACGATGCGCCAGCAATCCCGAGCCCGAGAATGACCGGCACACTGCGCTTGGCGACCGACTGACTGAGCGCCATCAAGGCGAAAGTTCCGCCCTCGCCCCTGTTGTCTGCCCTCAGGAGGAGCACAACGTACTTGAGTGTGACGATGAGGATGAGCGCCCAGAAAATCAGCGACAGGACTCCAATGACCGCCTCTTCGCTCGCTATACCACCGGCCCTCCCGGCGACGACGGCCTCGCGAACCGCATAGAGCGGGCTCGTCCCGATATCGCCGTAGACGACGCCTATCGAGCCGACGACAAGCGTCCAGAAGTGGCGGCTGGAACGCTCGTCTGAGGCGCCGTGTTCACCTGCCGGTTCGGCGGCTTTGGATTGGGCCACGATTGGCGCCCCACGGAAACGCTGCATTGCAGCAAAAGTGGCGGGCTTATACGCCCGTAACGAGCGGCGCGAAAGGTGCGAAATTGCGCTCTCTCGACGGACATGTGCTTGACAATGGAAAGACGGCGGGGCCGTGTCTAAGTCGCTTTCGCCTTGTTATGGCTGTCATAACAGCCGCCGCACACTCCCGCTCTTCGTCAGTTTTCTTGACGCTACCGCCGAGTTCATCGCCGCGAGCAACCATGGGTCTGCAGATCGCGGCGCACTGCGCTGCTGCTAACGATCTCGCCAGAGCCAGACGGTGGCAGCTGCTCCGATAGTGGCGGCCGCGTACAGCAGAACTACCGGTGAGAATCCATGATTCCCCCGATGTGATAGCCCATAAATGAGCCCGCGATACCAACCAACCCAAAAGTGACGTCTCCTGCGCCTGGGGCATCGGGGACCTGATGACTAACCCATGTGCGGCCATAACCATTGAAGACGAGACCCACAACAACGCCGATCGAAACGACGACGACAAAGGCGCTCACAAGCGTGGCCATGATCTGCTCCGCCTGATTCAACATTCCTGTAAGTCTAGGCTAAAGAATGAGCCTTCTGGCGTAAAACTCCACGGAGCGTTGCCCCATGACGGAGACGCTAGTGCACAAGGCCACCGATCGGTTCAACCGCGACGGAACTATTTCGGACGTTGTGCCGGGAGCACTGCAGATAGGTGTGGGCGCCCCGTCTCATGTCGGCTCCTGGCCCTTAAGCGGACCCCAACAACGTCTGACGACATGTCTGCTCTTGAGGTCTTAGCAGACGTCTTATGCGACCGACTTCCAGGTCGGATTGCGATTGATAGATCACTTTCCTGGCGGCAGGTGACGAGGTTTCGGTCGCTTTATTCGCTCTACAACGAACGTTGGGGGTTGCTGGCTTCGCATCAACATGTTCGCTATCTGCCGCTGCGACATCTTCTTGGATGGCTCGCGTCGTTGGCTGGCATGGATCACATGCTTCGTAGCTTTCAGCATGTCAATCGCCGTCTTGAAGGTTGATGCGGCGATCGACACTGATGGTTCGATGCCGCGCCCGAATATCTCGACGCCCCAGATGCTCTGCGTCCTGATGGCTTGGTCGAAGTCTTCCTCGCTAGACCACCAGAAGTTCTCATGTTCATATATCGGGTCTTCATTATTACCGGCGTGGCGGTTGAAGCTCAGGTTGATGGCGATGCGATCGTTGGGCAGGATGCCGCGCAACTCTTCGGTCAAGAGCGCGCAGGCAATCTCTATGTTGATGTCTGCGTACCCCAACAGCTCTTGAATCACTGCCTTCAGGGATGACCCGGCGATAGCGATCTCATGCTTTACGCCGTGGCCATAAACGTTGGCCGTCCACACACTACCCACATCTATGCCGCTCTTTCGGTCGTCGGGGTTGGGCCAAAGGTAACCTTCGTAAGCCCAGGTGGGGTCTTCCTGCTCGCCGAGGTGATGATTGAAGCTCAGAATGAGGCTCGTACTCTCATTGGGCAGAATGCAACGTAGCTGGTCTTCCAGCTCTTGATAGTCGCTCATTGGGCAAAGCCACTCCTTGACAAGGCTCCTGCGCAAATTCCTAGACTGATTCTGGCAAGAGCGGAGCGTTGCCAATCACACGAGTGTGTCGAGCGCCCTGAAAACCGTGGCTTCCGAGCAGCCGAGTTCGCGGCGGATATCGCAGGGGCGCATACCGGCCGCCGCCTTCGATCTTATGAGGACGGGGTCATACTTCGGCGCGCGGGGCTTGTCGTGGTAGCGAGCGCCGGTCTTCTTTTTGAACGCGATACCCTCCGCCTGTCTCTCACGGATACGCTCTCTCTCCCACTCCGCCATCCCCGCGAAGATTGTCAGAAGGAGCTTCCCTGAGCCCTTGGTGCATGCCCAGGGCTCGGCGATCGAAACGAAGTCAGCGCCTTTAGCGCTTATGTCGCGAACGATTTCGAGCATGTCGAGCGTATTGCGAGCGAGACGGTCGAGCTTTGTCACAACGATCGTGTCACCCGCGCCGACGAAATCGAGCAACACCTGAAGCTCGCGCCGGTTCTGACGGCTTCCACCCGAGACCTGCTCCTCGCGAATCCTCTCGCAGCCGTAATTCTTCAGTGCCTCGCGCTGGACGCTGAGATCTTGTTCGCGGCTCGAAACACGCGCGTAACCATAGAGCGCCACCGGTCACTAACTCCTATGCCCAAATTGCTCGCTCCGCGCACTGGGCGACACTCAAATGGCAATATGAAGGATGGTGTTAAATTGATGAAGGATGGTGACAAATCACTGCCATCCTTTATTCGTCAAATTTGTCGCCAAGAATCGCTGGCACTGTTCCCATTTGTCAAATTCAGCGCTCGTGAGTTTTTAAAGCTTTTCAAGTACATAACATTGGTGGAACGAGGATGGCATTGCCTCTGTAATGGCACCAACGTCTTATTTGTTGCCATTCGCATCCGTCCAGCCCGTGCCTCGGTAGGGGGCATGGAATGATGATGGACGACATCTGCCTCGACGTCGTCGTCAGGGGATGACCTTTGTCATCAGTGGGGCGACCAGAAGCCGCCTTTGCGATCGGCATTGATGTCGGTTCCGGCCTCGGCTCTGGCTCATGTCCGGCCACGGGCATTATAAGCGCGAAGATGAGATCGAAGCGCCGACGTTCAGGGTCGTCGCATGATTCAATCCGCGCTCGGCCGCGTGCGGTTCCAGTCGAGAATATCACCAGCTCGCCATGCAATCCGGCGTGCTGAGATCTTCCGTGGTTTCGGAAACTTCTTTGCTGCGCGGAGACGATCGATCGTGGCCCGGCTAAGATTTGTAATCCGGCCGACCTCCGTCTTGTCGATCAGTTCGTCGTCATCGAGTGTCGTCATGATGTCCTCGGATCGCTACTGAGGACATTTGGGGTGAGGCCAGATATGCGTGCAACCCCGAAATCGGCCCGCAAAATCGGACAAAAAAGACCCGGACGCACAGTTCCGGTCTCGTATCTCTCTCAGCGCTGAAGGCCGCAAAATGCTTCTGATCTGCGTTGCCTTCGTCGTCTACTTGGCCTTGATGCGGTGGGCGCTTTTCGGTTTCGACTGGGCCTTCCTCGGCGCCATCCCCGTCTTCGCCACTGTCTTCGCGCTCGATTTCGCGCTCGGTTTGCTGGGTGTCTCGTTCCCGAGATATCGAGTCCATTCCTCCATAAGCAAGCGGCGCTTCTCGAAAAGGTCGCCACGGCGATAAGCGGCTTCGACCTTGTCGCCCACGGCGTGCGCGAGGGCCATTTCCACTACGTGATTTGCATGGCTCGTCGTCTCGGCAGCCCAGTCCCGGAACGAAGAGCGAAATCCGTGTGGCGTGGCCGTGAGCCCCAGGCGGCGCATGTGCGTAAGGAAGGTCATGTTCGACGCTTGCCCAGCGCGCAACCCAGGGAAGACGAACGTTGCCTGCGGATTTAGCACTCCCGCCTCTCGCAGAACCTCGATCGCCCTGGCTGTCAGCGGCACGCGGTGCTCCCGCTCCGCCTTCATGCGCTGGGCTGGAATTGTCCAAACACCGGCATCGAGGTTGAACTCGGGCCACGTCGCCCCGAGAACTTCGCCCGTGCGGGCGCAGGTTAGGATCAGGAATTCTAGCCCGAGCTTCGTGACGCTCCGATTGCCCATTCTAAGGGCACTGACGAACGCGGGCACGTCTTCATAGGGCATCGCAACGAAGTGATTGTCCCGCCGCTTCTGTTTGGGGAGACCGGCGACAACGGCGTCGGCCGGATTGACGCTGGTCTCATCTCTGAACCCCGCAACTCGCGACCACTCAAGCACGGCTCGGATTCTCTGACGTAGACGTCGTGCTGTCTCCGGCTTCCGGACCCAAATCGGGCTCAGGATGTCATGCACGTGGGCGAGTGCGATCATTGAGACTGGCGTCTCACCGATCAAATGGAACGCATGATTCTCTAGGGTGGTGAGCCATTGTGCGGCGTGCTTGCTATTCTTCCACCCCACCTTGCTCTGGCCGTGGAGCGTTCGAGCGGCCTGTGCAAACGTTGGCACTGTCTTCCGTTCGGTCCGGTGGACAACGATGACGTCAGTGCCGTTGCGGGAAGCTTCACGCAATCTTGCGGCGTTCTCTCGCGCGTCCTGGAGCGAAACCTCACTCGCACTTCCGAGCCCAAGTTCTCTACGACAGCCGTTCTGGCTTACGCGTAATACCCACTTCCTATTGCCCTTATCGTCCACGCGCAGAAGCAGGCCGCGCCCGTCGAAATACGAGCCGGGCGTCCTGGCATTCTTTACGAACAACGCGGTCAGGGCGCAGGACTTCACAGGTGGCCTCAAGGTTGAGTCCACCCTCTGGTCCACCTTTTGTGGCGCGCTGTCTAGATACTGAGTGGGGTGGACTGGACGTCCATGAGCACCGAGAAGTGCCTGGAAATAAACATCTAACTGGGCGTTCTGCGCTTCAGTGAGCCGCTATGAAATCTCATGAGGATTGAGGAACTGGCGGATGGGGAGGGATTCGAACCCCCGGTGGGCTTGCACCCACGCCGGTTTTCAAGACCGGTGCCTTAAACCACTCGACCACCCATCCGTCGCTAGACTGAAATGCCGGGGCGCTTCTGCGGGCCCGGCGGCGGGGACCCTACACGCGCTTTAACGCCCTCTCAAGCATACCCCTTAACCTCAAGCTAAACCGCTTCTGCCATGCTGCCGGTGTCCAATGGGTAAAGACCCCGCGAAGGGCGGCCCGGGACGTCTAGGCAGGTAGGGCTCCTGAAGGAGCCTTCGGGATGGCGTTATGTTGGGATCGGCGTCTGCGCGCGCCGGACTGTCGCGCGCGCACAAATTTCTTCTGAAGATTCGGCTTTGGCGGCGCGTCACGCGATTGGCGCCAGCGCCGCGAGCTGCGCCTCTTTTGCTTGACGGCAATCGTCGCGTTGGGCGGCTGCGCGAGCGGCGGCGGCAGTGCGCCGCAAACCAGCATGGCGCCCATGTTCCCGGAATCGAAATGGGGCGTCTCCGCGAGCCAGCGCGTCGCGTCCCTCGAGACCCCGATCCCCAAGGGCGGCGGCATCTACAAGGTGGGTGATCCCTATCAGGTCGGCGGCCTCTGGTACGACCCGCGCGAGCAGCCCGATTACGATCGCGTCGGCATCGCCTCGTGGTACGGCACAGACTTTCACGCCCGGCGCACAGCGAACGGCGAGATCTACGACATGAACGCGCTGACGGCCGCTCATCCGACCCTGCCGCTGCCGTCCTATGCCTATGTGACGAACCTTTCGAACGGCCGCACGATCCTCGTGCGCATCAACGACCGCGGCCCCTACGTGGCCGATCGCGTCATCGACCTGTCGCAAAGGTCGGCGCGTGAATTGGGTCTCGAGCGCGGCGGCACGGGTCGCGTGCGCGTCAAGTACGCGGGTCGCGCGCCGCTCGATGGCAATGATACGCATGAGCGCCAGTTCCTGGCCGGCCGGCCTTGGAGCGGAGGCGAGCGTTTCGCGGATGCGAGGATGGATTACGCACCCGCGCCGCCGGCACGCGGCTACGAGCCGCCCGCAGCAGCGAACGTACGCGGCTGAGGACTTGGCACCCCCGTCGCGCGGGTACGGCGCGCCGCAGCAGCGCACGTATGCGTCGCAGGATTGGTCGCCGCCCGCCGAGCGCGTGAGCGCGCCGCGCACCTGGGCTAACAACGACACCACCGCAACCGCTCCGCGCTCCGACACGTCCGCGCTGAGCTGGTCGCCCGCGGCCTACCGCGCCGGTCTCGCCGCGCGCTGAGCGCCGGGCTCGAAGCCCTTGGCGAGCCCCAATCGCGCCGGGCCACCGATGTAAGTGGCCTGGGCCGCACGCCATTTTCCAGATATGCTTTCTCGCGGCGGTCGCCCCGATCGCCACCCGCCGCAAGCGCCTCCTTAGCGCAACCGGCCTTCCTCCGGCCAAGCCGCGAGCCTATATCCTGCGCCGCCAGGGGACTGATGACGTGGGCGGCGTGCGCCCGCGACCACCATTGGGATGGAGACACATGCGACGGCACGGTTACGTGACTTTGGGCCTTATGCTGACGGCTGGCCTCGGGCTTCTCATCGCCGGTGGAGCGGGCGGGCCGGCTCGAGCCCAGAAGCGCGAGGTGCCCCCCTCGCGCGAGGTGGCGCAATATTCGTTCTCGCCGATCGTGCGCAAGGCGGCGCCTGCGGTCGTCAACGTCTATGTCCGGCGCCGCGTGCAGACGTTCAACTCGCCGTTCGCCAACGATCCGTTCTTCCGCCAGTTCTTCGGCGAGCAGTTCGGCCGGCCGTCGGAGCGCGTGCAGAGCTCGCTCGGCTCCGGCGTCATCGTCAGCGCCGACGGCGTCGTCGTGACCAACACGCACGTCGTCAAGGGACGCGGCGAGACGGAGATCCGCGTCGCGCTCGCCGACAAGCGCGAGTTCGATGCCAAGGTCGTGACGCAGGACGACAAGACCGACATCGCGATCCTGAAGCTCGAGAACGGCGACACCCGCTTCCCGACCATCGAGCTCGAGGACTCCGACACGCTCGAGGTGGGCGACATGGTGCTCGCCATCGGCAATCCGTTCGGCGTCGGCCAGACGGTGACGAGCGGCATCGTCTCGGCGCTCGCCCGCTCCGAGGTCGGCCAGTCCGACCAGCAGGTCTTCATTCAGACCGACGCCGCCATCAATCCCGGCAACTCGGGCGGCGCGCTCGTCGACATGTCGGGCAAGCTCGTCGGCATCAACACCATGATCTTCTCGCAGTCCGGCGGCTCGCAGGGGATCGGCTTCGCCATTCCCTCGAACCTGGTGCGGCTCTACGTCGACAGCGCGGCCCAGGGCCGCAAGGTCGAGCGCCCGTGGCTCGGCGCGCGCCTCGAGAACGTGACGCGCGAGATTGCGGAAGGCCTCGGCCTCGACCGCGTCGCGGGCGCCGTCGTGGCCCGCGTTTCGGATCGCGGCCCGGCGGCGGCGGCGGGTCTCGAGGCGGGCGACGTCATCATGCACGTCGACGGCTTCGAGGTGACGGACCCGCGCGGCGTGCAGTATCGTCTGACCACGCGCGGCATCGGCAACTCCGCGAAGCTCGACGTCATCCGCAAGGGGCGTCCCGTGACGGTCGAGATCAAGCTGCAGACAGCACCCAAGCCCGGCCGCGACGACGTGCAGGAATCTCGCCGGCCAGCATCCCCTGGACGGCGCGCGCGTCTCGAACATTCTCCCGGGCGTCGCCGACGAGATGGGCCTCGACGAAGCCGACGGCGTCGTTATTCTCTCGGTGCGCAATGGCTCAGTTGCGGCGCGGCTCGGCTTCCAGCCCGGCGACGTCATCGTCGAGATCGGCAGACAGCAAGATCGCGAACGTGACCGATCTCGAGAGCGCCGTCGGAACCCGCCAGCGCGTCTGGCGTTTGAGCGTCCAGCGCGGCGACAAGGTCCTGCAGCTGCAGGTCCCCGGCTAGGATCGGATGGCAATGCGACGCGTCGCCCGGATACTGAAATGGCTGCTGGCGCTCGCGGCGCTCGCTCTCTTCGCCGTTGCCGGCACTGCGCCTATCGGGATGCGAGCCGCATCCGCGACGTCATGGCCAACGGCGCCGAGACGACGGCCCTCGTCGATGGCGGCAAGACTGGGCGTTCGCCAGATCAACGACGACACCTACGTGGTCGATCTCGCGTGGCAGGATCAGAGCGGGTGCGGTGAGCACCGCGAAGGGCTTGCGGCCGTGGTGGCCGCGCTCGGCCGGCAGCTCGTCGCGGGCGAGGCCGGTGATCCGCCGACGCTCCTCATCAAGTATCACGGCCGAAGCGGTCGGACGCGCGCCTGTCATCGTTCGCCAGGCCGCGCTCGATCAGGAAGTCAACGGCACGCAAGATCGCGCTGGGTGCGATCGGCGGCGCGCTGTGCGCCATCGGCTTCGCCGTCCTGGCGCTGCTCGGGCGCCGCAAGACATGAAGCTCGCCGGTGCTGCACACTTTTTCCCCTCCCCTGATGCGGAGGCGTTAGGGGCGAGCGGCTGATCTCAACGTGTGTTAAGTTCATCATGACCAATCTCTTCGAAGCGGCCGGGCTCGAGAAAAGCGCGCCGCGCCCGCTGGCCGACCGCTTGCGCCCCAAGAAGCTCGCCGACGTCGTCGGCCAGGATCAGCTCGTCGGCCCCGAGGGCACGCTGACGCGCATGCTGAAATCGGGCCGCGTCTCGAGCATGATCCTGTGGGGGCCGCCCGGCTCCGGCAAGACGACGGTCGCGCGCCTTCTCGCCGACGAGACGTCGCTCGAGTTCGAGCAGCTCTCGGCGATCTTCTCCGGCGTCCAGGATCTGCGCAAAGCCTTCGACCGCGCCAAGGCGCGCCGCGAGCAGGGGCGCGGCACGCTGCTTTTCATCGACGAGATCCACCGCTTCAACCGCTCGCAGCAGGACAGCTTCCTCCCCCACATGGAGGACGGCACGATCACGCTCGTCGGCGCCACGACCGAGAACCCCTCCTTCGAGCTCAACGCCGCCGTGCTCTCGCGCGCCTCCGTGTTGATCTTCAACCGTCTCGACGACGATGCGCTCGACGAGCTCATTCGCCGCGCCGAGGCGGAGGAGGGCCGCCCGCTCCCGCTCGATGCGGACGCCCGCGAAGCGCTTGAAATCGATGGCCGACGGCGACGGCCGCGCCGTCATCAATCTCGCCGACGAGGTCTATGCCGCGACGCCCGCGGGCGCCAAGCCGCTCACCCGCGACGCGCTCGTCAAGCTCGTGCAGCGGCGCGCGCCGCTCTACGACAAGAGCCGCGAGGGCCACTACAACCTGATCTCGGCGCTGCATAAGTCGGTGCGCGGCTCGGACCCGGATGCCGCGCTCTACTGGCTCGCGCGCATGCTGGACGGCGGCGAGGACCCGCTTTTTCTCGCGCGCCGGATCGTGCGCATGGCGATCGAGGACATCGGCCTTGCCGATCCGCAGGCGCGTCGTGCAGGCGATCGCCGCCAAGGACACCTACGATTTCCTCGGCAGCCCCGAGGGCGAGCTGGCGCTCGCGCAGGCCGTGATCTATCTCGCCACCGCGCCCAAATCGAATGCCGCCTACGTCGCCTACAAGGGCGCCATGCGCGCCGCCAAGGAGCAGGGCAGCCTGATGCCGCCCAAGATCATCCTCAACGCGCCGACCAAGCTCATGGAGGACGAAGGCTACGGCGAGGGCTACGAGTATGACCACGACGCGCCCGAGGGCTTCTCGGGCCAGAACTACTTCCCCGACGAGATGAAGAAGCGCCCGCAGTTCTACGACCCGCCCGAGCGCGGCTTCGAGCGCGAGCTGCGGAAGCGGCTCGACTACTGGGCCAAGCTCCGGCGCGAGCGTGGCCGGTAATCGCAACCCTGTGACATCCGGGCAATTCCCTGTCTTCCCATCGTCGCTTACGATGGGAGGAGCGGGATCGGCGACCTCACCGGAACGCCTAACTTGGCGCCCCATCTGGCCAAGAGCCCCCCGCCCAGCCTATAGTCCAGGGCGCCGTGCCGGGGCCGGGGATCGGGCCGCCGGCTCGAGGCGCGTGATCGTTAGGTGTAGGGGAGCGTTCCATGGTTGAATTCAGCGATCTCTGGCGCGGCCACCCGATCAACGAGAGCGTATCGACGCCCTGCATCGCGCCCCACAATCTGACCAACCTCGAGGGCGAATTCGTTCCCATGGGCTTTCCGGTGTTCCACAACCAGTGCGCGATCCGCATGGGCACCGCGCTGCGCCGGGCGGGCGTCCAGCCTGGCGCAGCTCTCGGGCATCTCGCACTGCTCGGTGCATCCGCGCGAGCAGATGCACTTCATCAACGCCAATCAGCTCGCCAACGGTCTCGCGCGCGCGAGCATCGCCGGCGTCGGCCCGGTCGAGAAGATCACCGGCACCGAGCCGGCGCAGTACTATCCGAAGATCTTCGGCCGCACCGGCATCATCTACATCCAGGACTACTGGCGCCGCTCGACCGACAGCGACCGCGCCACGGGCGACCACATCGACGTCTGGAACGGCTACCGCTCGTCCGCCAAGTGGCTGATGGAGTGGTTCTCCTGGCTCGGGTACTACTCGAACTATGCCGGCGCCGGCGAGATCTGGTTCTGGGAAGTCAAGTGATCGCCTGACGGCGTCGCCCTGCGGCGGGGCAGTCGGGTTTAAGCAACAAGGGGGCGGCACTGGACACCGCCGGAGGGATCGATGCGCTATCTCGTTGCCATCATTTTCGCGATTGTCGGCGCGGCGCTCGCGATGTAGTTTCTGAGCGGGCCGGTGGCCGACTGGGCGGCCCTGCAGTTCAAGTACGAAAGCTCGGACGACGCCGAGAACATTAACCAGCTTGCGTTCATGGCGGTCAATCTGCGCGGGCCTCATCGTCGGCTGGACGATCGGCTGGGCCATCGCCGGTCCGTTGTCGCGCGGCCAGCGTCCGAGTTGATCGCTCGAGGCTCCTCGACCGTTTCTCTGAGGTCATGAGATGCGACTACTGCTCCTCGCCTGTGCCGGCGGTGCCGTCGGGTCGGGCGCCCGCTATCTCGCCTACGTCGGCGTCGGCCGCTGGATCGGTGTGGCCTCGCCTTATGCCGCGGCCTTGGCAACCCTGTTCGTCAATGTCGTCGGCTCGTTCCTCATGGGCGTAGTAATAGAGGCGATCGCGGTGAGGTTCGAAGGCTCGCTCGAGATGCGCACGCTTCTCGCCACGGCTTCCTCGGCGGCTTCACGACCTTCTCCGCCTTTTCCATGGACTTCGCGCACCTGATGCAGCGCGGCGAGACCGCTTACGCGATCGCCTACGTTCTCGCCTCCGTCGTCGTGTCTCTCCTCGCGATCTTCGCCGGCCTTGCCGCCGCGCGGGCGTTGCTCGCATGAGCGAGCGCGTCGAGACCATCGAGGTCGCCGAGCGCGAGGCCGGCATGCGCCTCGACCGCTGGTTCCGCCAGCATTTTCCGGACGTGACCCACGGCTACCTGCAGAAGCTCCTGCGCTACGGGACAGGTGCGCGTCGATTCGAAGCGCGTCGAGGCGAACGAGCGCCTCGAGGCGGGCGCGAAAGTCCGCGTGCCCCAGGTCGTGCGCACCCCGCGCGAAGGCACGCGCCAAGGGCAAATCCGCTCATGCCGTCTCCAAGGCCGACCGCGATCTGATCGAGCGCATGATCCTCTACGAGGACGACGACGTGCTCGTCTTGAACAAGCCGTTCGGCATGGCCGTGCAGGGCGGCACGGGCACGAAGCACCACCTCGACGGCATTCTCGCCGGCATGGCGGACCGTTTCGGCGACCGCCCCCGCCTCGTGCACCGCCTCGACCGCGACACGACGGGCGTGCTCCTCGTTGCCAAGCACCGCGATGCTGCGGCGAAGCTCGGGCGCACCTTTCAGACGCGCTCCGCCGCCAAGACCTATTGGGCGCTTGTCAAAGGCGTGCCGCGGCCCCCGCAGGGCAAGATCGAGGCGGCGCTCGTCAAGGCGTCGGGTCCCGACGGCGACCGCGTGCGCAAGGCGCGTCCCGGCGAGCAGGAGGAGGCCATGCACGCGACCACCCACTATTCAGTCATCGATCGCGTCGCGCACAAGGTGTCGTGGGTGAGCCTGAAGCCCGTCACCGGCCGCCAGCATCAGCTGCGCGCGCACATGGCGATGATCGGCCACCCGATTGTCGGCGACAACAAGTATGAGGGTGAGAAGGTTCTTGCCGACAGCGGCATCGAGCCGAAGCTGCATCTGCACGCGCGCCGTCTCGTCATTCCCCATCCCAAGACCAAGGCCAAGCTCGACGTTACCGCGCCGCTTCCCGCGCACATGGTGGCGACGTGGGATCTCTTGGGGCTGGATGCGAAGAAGTATCCCGACAAGGAATAGCGCCGGAAACATTGTGCAGGGGAAGCCGTGAGCGAGAGCAATCCTTGGGTCGAAATCCTGGTGGCGTGGCTGCCGATGATAATTCTCCTCGCCGTGTGGGGCTATTTCATGTGGCGCTCCCGCGGCATCTACACGGGGCGCAGCGGAAAAACTCATGGCCAGATGCTCGAGGAGCACATCGCTGAGATGCGCCGCCAGAACGACCTCCTTGAGAAGCTGGTGAAGGATCAAGAGGCGCGGCTGCAGCGGCTCGAGGCGGCACGTGAGCAGCCTAGCGGCGGCTCCTCAGGCGCCGGAGGATGAGCCCCGTGACGCCCGATATGCTGAGCCTGGTTTTCTTCGTCCTTTTCATGGCTGCGCTTATTGTCTGCGCCCTGGTGGGGGGCCGTGTACTTCACCGCCAGTATGGGGTCTCTGGCGGACGCTCCTACGCCGACACCGTGGCCGACCTTCACGGCGAGACCGAGCGGCGTGGCGCCCTCATTGCCGCGTGGGGCGAGGCGCAGGCGCGCCGCATTGCAAGGCTCGAGCAGAAGTAGTCTCGTCTGAGCAGGGCTACCGTGTGCGCTGCGACTGAAAGAGCGACGCGACGAGCGCCACTCCCACAACGACCGGCACCACGATGAGCAGCACGGTGCCGACCGTGATCGCGACTCCGAGCAGTACGAACGCAATGACGAACATGGTTGCCGTCACCGCCACGAAGACGGCCGCGGCCGCGAGCCACGCTCGCCAGCCGGAAATCACGGTGGTCTTGCCGTTCCTCTCGATGACGATCACGCTCTGCCCCTCCCGCTTACCCGGAAACCGCGTCATGCTAGCCGCTGATTGAGACAAACTGAAGCGGAGAGGCGCAGCTCAGAACTGCGCGTGAGAAGCGGGCAGACGATGTTCGTCGGGATGGCGTCCGCTTGCGCGCAGGCAAGGGAGAACAAGCGCGCAAGCGGTACTGGGGCATCAACCCTTGATGCACTCGTGATAACGATGCCACGCGTGAGCGCTACCCGTTTGCACGGCTCGCTGGTGCAAGGCGCCGCAGCCCATGTCGGACGCCATGTGATGCTGGACCGGAGCCGGCGCCGTCGACTGATATCCTGTCTGGCTCGAGTTCGGATGCTGCTCGGTCCAGAAGTCCCAATTGCCAGGGTCGCCGTTGCCGTAGCCGAGATAATAAGCGTTTGCCTGCATGGCTGTTGCGCCCGTCAGCATGAGCGCCGCGGCACAGGCGGCTGCAATTCCCGTTGCGCGTTTCATGAGTCTGCTCCTTCGTTTCAATTGTCGTTTGTCGCAGAATGCCGGTCGCAAAGCGGCCGTCGGCGGCCGAGACGGCGGCGTCTCGGCCGCAGTGACCTTGAGGTGGGAATGGGCCGAGGCGCATACCTTAGGCCGGACGCGCTAGGCTACCCGCGATAGGGCTTGGGCAGAGTTCTAGCTGGTGGCGGGATAGTAGATCGCGACCTGCTGCGCATAGACCGGCAAGGCGAGCCCGGCCGGTGCCTCGTCGCCAGATTGCAGGTACGTGGGCAGGAAGTGCGTGTGCGCCCCTTGCGGTGAGACGGCGCCGGGCGCCGGGATCCGCGAGAGGACCTCGACGCGCGCCAGCGCCGACTCGACGACCCGGTGCGGGCTCTCGGCAAGGATCTGCCCCCCGGCATCATGGAGCACGGTTTCCCAGGATTGCCCCTCGAGCGCCCTCAGCGCTGCAATGAGCTCCCCGCGCGATGTGCGCACGCAGAAGCGCGCGCTCTGTCGTCCGACGCCGAAATCAAACAGCTCTTGCCCGCGATGCTCGGCGTCGATCGCATCCGTATCGGCGCCCAGTGCGGTGAGGCACTTGGCGACCGGCAGCGCGCTGCGCACCTTCGGCAGCCCGAGCACGATCGGACCGTCGCCGGCGAAGGAGAACGCGCGCAGCTTGTCGTGGAGCCGCAGGCGGAACCGAGCGTCGTCCCCGTGAGCCTCGATGCGATCGTCCGCAATCGTCACTTTGAGCGCGCGAGCCTCGCCGCACGGAAACTCCGCCAACGCGCCCGGCACGCCGATGACCCATGTGCCGCGACCTTGCGCGAGCGTCGAGCTGACCCAGCTTTGAAGCTCTGCGGCGGTCCACGGCAGCAGCCTCGCGTTGACGGCGAGCTGATCGAGGCGGCGCGGCAGCTCGCCCCAGAGTTCGAGCCGCTCGTCATCGCTCATGCCGAGCCAGCGGCCGATCTCGTTGCCGGTCCGCCCGCAGCCCAGGCACCAGCCGGTCGCCTGATCGATCTGGCAGACGCCGACGCAGGGCGAATGCCGGCCGCGTTCGCCTTGCTTGCTGAGAGGAGAGGACATCCGAGCCGAAATCCGAGGAGGCTTCACGAGCGCAGGATCACGCAGCGCATTCAAAGCTGCATAGACTCATGACGGTGATCTTGTCGAAGCAGCACGGGCGCGATTGTGTCAGTCGAATGAAATGCGCTCCGTTCGCGCCATTCGCATCGCCGAAACTTGTGATCACAAATCAGGCGCGAAATCGAGGTTAATTGCCGCATCCTCGCATATAAAAAAACGCTGCAAATTCAGTGAGCTCAGTGGGACGAATTGACGCGCTTTGCGATGTTCCTTGCTTTCGCCCCATTAACCGGCAGTTTCCGGCCTGTTGTAAACAGGTCGGGAAATAATGAAATGAGAAATGTCCTCGCCATCATGGCGACGCTCCTTGTGTTTGCGGGCGCGTCGTCGGCCGAGGCGCGCCGGTACGAGGGGCGCTCGGATAGTTGGGATCGGTCGGATTCGAGAGAAGCGCAACGCGAGCGCCGGGCCGATCGTGCAGAGCGGACTTACAAGAGCAAGCGGGCTTACCGCGCAAACAAGGCCTACGGAACGAAGAGGGCCAATCGAACATACAAATCTAAGAAGTCCTATGGGAGCAGGCGGACCAATAGGTCGTATGCCTCCGCTTCCTATGACGCTGCGCCCATTCGCTCGCAGCGCGTGCGCTACGGCAACAACGGCCGCCCGAGAGCATGGTGCGGCTGGTGGATGCGCCAGCAGCGTGGCGGCGGCCCGGAGTTGAATCTTGCCTGGAATTGGAGCCGTTGGGGCAGCCCGTCGGGTCCGCAGGTCGGCGCCGTTGTCGTGTGGCGCCATCACGTCGGCGAGATCGTCGGACGTGCGGCGAATGGGCAGTGGCTCGTTCGCTCCGGCAACGACGGCGGCGCGGTTCGCACGCGTGCCCGCTCCGTGGCCGGCGCCGTCTTCCGCACGGGCTGAGCCATTCTGGCCCTTAGCGACTGAGGAACGAGAGACGGCCGCCCCGGCCATCGGGAGCGGCCGTTTCGCCCTTTCGGCGCGCCATGAATCGCGCCCGTGGGGGCGCATTCCCGCGCGCGCGCGGGCAGTGCTATAAGCCTGCCCCATGAAGCTCGTGATCTTCGATTGCGACGGCACCCTCGTCGACAGCCAGCACCACATCGTCGCTGCCATGGAGGAGGCGTTCGGGGCGGAGCGCCTCGCGCCGCCGCCGCGCGAAGCTGTGGTGAGCGTCGTCGGGCTCTCCCTCGGTACGGCCGTCGCGCGCCTTCTGCCGCCGGACTGCGGCGACGATCTGGTTATCCGTCTTGCCGAGGCCTACAAGGCAGCGTTCGCCGCGCGCCGGCAGCGTCCCGGCCACGATGAGCCGTTATTCCCCGGAGTGGGGGAAGCAGTCCGGGCATTGTCAGAGCGTGACGACGTTCTGCTCGGCATCGCTACGGGAAAGTCGCGGCGCGGCGTCGCCGCCGTCCTCGAGCGCGAAGGCTTCTCGCGCCTCTTCGCGACCATCCAGACCGCCGACACGCATCCCTCGAAGCCGGATCCATCGATGATCATGGCCGCCATGGCGGAGACGGGAGCGGCGCCCCGGGACACGCTCATGATCGGCGACACGACCTACGACATCGAGATGGCGCTGGGCGCGGGTGTCGGCGCAGTGGGCGTGGGCTGGGGCTACCATCCGGCGGCGGCCCTGCGCGACGCGGGCGCCCACATACTCGTCGAGACCGGCCACGAGCTTGAGCCTGCGCTCGACAAGCTTATGCAAACTCGAGTGACGGCGCCATGAGCGAGCCCAAGAAACGGGAGCAACGGAACCACTCCGGCCGTGGCGAAAATCCCCGGCAAGGAAAGCCTGCGCCCGCCGCTGCCGAAGCGCTTCTACAAGTCGGTTTCGGTTACGCCGCGCGAAAAAGGCTTTGCCGTGCTGCTCGACGGCAAGGGCATCAAGACGCCGGCCAAGAAGGATCTCGTCCTCCCGACCAAGGCTCTCGCCGACGCGATCGCCGCGGAATGGACGGCCCAGACCGAGCGCATCGATCCCGACACCATGCCGCTCACCCGCATCGCCAACACGGCGATCGATGCCGTCTCAAGCCATATGCGCGAGGTCGCAGCCGACATCTCCGCCTTCGCCGGAAACGACCTTCTTTGCTACCGCGCGAGCGGGCCCGAGGGTCTCGTCGCGCGGCAGAAAGCGCTGTGGAACCCGGTGCTCGATTGGGCGCGCGACGCGCTCGGTGCCGCCCTTTCGCTCGCCGAAGGCGTGATCCACGTCGCGCAGCCGAAAGAGGCACTTGCTCGCATAGAGCGCGCGCTCGAAGGGCTCGATCCCTTCCGCCTGGCCTGCCTTCACGTCATCACGACGCTCACCGGCTCCGCGCTGATCGCGCTCGCCCATGCACGCGGCAAGCTCAATCTGGAGGAGGCCTGGGCCGCGGCGCACGTCGACGAGGACTGGCAGATCGAGCATTGGGGCAAGGATGCCGAGGCCGACGCCCGCCGCATGAAGCGCTTCGCCGAGTTCGAGGCCGCGAGCCGGATGATGTCGCTGCTCGGTTGAGGCGCTCGCATTCTACTCGTCTCAATCTACTCGCGAGATGAAACGGAAGCGCTCTTGGCATCGTCCTTCGCGCCATTACCCTGCAGCACGCTGGCGAGCCGCAGAATGAGGAACGCGAGCAGAGCGGCAAGCAGTGCCAGCATGTAGTGCCCGGCTCCGCAGGCGACGCCGAGCGCGCCCGCCATCCACATGCCGCCCCCGGGTGAGTCTCAACGACCTTGTTACGCCCCTGAATGATTGTCCCGGCGGCAAGGAACGTCACGCCCGCAGTCACGGCCTCGATGATGCGGATCGGATCGGAATTGCTGTTGGCCTGTCCCAGCTGCGCTCGGTTTCGAATATCTCGAACGTCAGCACGGTGAAGACCGCGGACGCCAGCGCGGCGCAGCATGTAGGTTCTGAGCCCCGCGGGCCGGTCGCGCTCCTCGCGGAACATTCTCGGCTTCATGGGCGTCGCCCCGATCCGCTCGACGATCTACGGCATGATCGAAGGCGTGAGCGCCGAGACGCGGCACCGATGGCTCCGCGACGTCGAGGAGCTCGGTCGCGACGCAGCCTGAGCGCACAACCAGCGGACATCATTCGCCCTTCCGGCAGATGAATGGACGTTCAGGAATATGGCAACTAAGAGATTGAAAAAATTGTCGTTTTCGACGACGGAAGCGGCGCCGAGCTGCGTCTTCTCTCCTGCAAGCCCGCGAAGCCCCACACGAGAAACTGGTGGCTCAACGACGGGGAGACACACAGGAGATGATCATGATGAAGACTGCAATTCTTGCTCTTACGACCCTTGTCATCGCTTCGGGCTCGGCGCTCGCCGCTCCCAGCAAGCAGTGGAATCGCGGCCATGACGGACGCGGCAACGTAACGCCGTACGAGCGCATGGCGATCGTCCGCGCCAGCGACAAGCTCGCGACGGTCAAGCGTCAGGCGCTGCGCGACGGCAAGATCTCGTTCTTCGAGCGCTTCCAGATCCGCAATGCCGAGAAGCAGTACTTCGCGGCTCTTGCTCGGGCTCATCGTTCGTAAGTTCGAGAACCGATCAAATGCAAAGAAGGGCCGCGCGAGCGGCCCTTCAGCATTCTGGGACAGAATGTTGCTGCGCTAGGATCAGCGCCCATCCGGCTCCCGGGTCTTGGGAACCTCGATGTCGACGAATGGCGCCGCACGCGAACGCCGTCATGGTCCTTTTCGACCGTCGTGAACGGTGCCTCGACCCGCGTCTTGTCGTCGGACGTTTCGACGCGCGTACCCGGCGCCTCGACGTTCGTGCGCTGATCGGGCGCAACCGGCCTCGGATCGCTCGTCGCGGCCGCGGCGATTATGCCGGCTGCAGCGGCCACGGCCAAGCCTACCATGAGTGTGGCGGCAAGCGCGTCTCTGGTCATGAATATCCCTGCCTTGAAATATGCGACATGCATCTGAAACGCGCGAACGGTGCGTCCGGTTCCAGCCGGAATCGGCCTCTTGGGAGCCGGCTTCTGTCTCAAAGCCGGGCGCGCATTTGCGAATAATTCATCAATTGCTGAGCAAACTCCGGGCGGAGCCCAGTGCAACGGGAGTGTCTCAATGCCCTCGATCAGGTTTCCGTCCGGCCTTCCGCGCAACGACATGGCGGCCTACTGCGCAGCGGCCGCGCTCGTAGCGGCGGCAGCCCTCATCGTTGTCATAGCGCTGCCGATCGGCCACGCGCGCGCCGCCGACCTCGTCGTCAGCTATGACCAGTCACAGCTCCTGCGCCTGCCGCGTCCGGTCGACCACGTCATCATCGGCAACGCCTCGATTGCCGACGTCTCTGTGCAGGCGGGCAACCTGCTGATCGTGACCGGCAAGACGTTCGGCGTGACGAACATCATCGCCCTCGATGCGCAGAAGAACATCATCCAGGATCAGCGCGTGATCGTGCAGCGCGACGATCAGAGGACCGTCAATCTGACCAAGGGCGCGGCGCGCCAATCCTATAGCTGCACGCCGAACTGCGAGCCCAGATCGTCATCGGCGACGAGACGGCCTTCTATGAGAACGCCTCGAAGCAGGCCGCCGCCAAGACCAAGTTCTCCGAGTCGAGCAGCGAGCCGGCGGGCACTGGCGCGAGCAACCAATAGGCAGGGAGCTTTTCGGCCCTACAGGCTTCACGCTTCGCCGGCCTCGCGCGGCGTGCAGATCGAGCGCTTGCCGCCCGCGCGGATGAACTCGACGATCTCGATCACGATGGGGTGGCTCTTGAATTCGAGGGCCACGTCCTCGACGCGCTCCAGCAGCGTGCCCTCTGCCGCGAACAGAGCGCGATAGGCGCGCCGCATGTCGTGGATCTCGCTGCGCGAGAAGCCGCGCCGCTGCAGGCCGATGATATTGAGCCCCGAGAGATAGCGCGCGGTTGCCGAGCGCCATCCCGTAGGGAATGAGATCGTGCTCCAAGCCCGACATGCCGCCGAGGAACGAGTGCGCGCCGACGCGGGCGAACTGGATGACCGCCGCGCCGCCGCCGAGGATCGCGAAGTCGCCCACCGTGCACGTGCCCGGCGAGCATGACGTTGTTCGGACAGAATGACGTTGCTGCCGACGTGGCAGTCATGCCCGACGTGGGAGTTCGCGAGGAAGGCGCAGCCGTCGCCGACGGTCGTCGACATGCCGCCGCCCTCGGTGCCGGGGTTCATGGTCACGCCTTCGCGGATGATGCAGTTGGCGCCGACCGTGAGCGTCGACGGCTCGCCCTTGTATTTGAGATCCTGCGGCTGATGCCCGATCGAGGCGAAGGGGAAAATGCGCGTTCCGGCGCCGATCGTCGTGCGTCCCGCGACGACGACGTGGCTCACGAGCTCGACGCCCTCGGCGAGGCTGACATCCGGGCCGACGACGCAATAGGGGCCGATCTTCGCGCCGGCGCCGATCGTCGCGCCCTGGCTCGACGATCGCGGTCGCATGGATCTCTGCCGTCAGCCATTCTTGCTCGCCGCGAATGCGCGCGCATCGGCCGTATTCGCCAGCATGGCGCTGATCTCGGCCTCGGCGACGGTCTGCCCGTCGACCTTGGCTTCCCCGTAGAAGCGCCAGACCCTGCCGCGATTGCGGATCTTGCGGACGTGGTAGTGGAGCTGGTCGCCCGGCAGCACGGGCTTGCGGAACTTCGCCCGGTCGATGCCCATGAAGTAGACGAGCTCGGTCTTGTAGTCCTCGCCGAGGCTGTTGACGCACAGCGCGCCTGCCGTCTGCGCCAGGCCCTCGATGATGAGCACGCCCGGCATCACGGGATACTGGGGAAAGTGGCCCTGGAAGAACGGCTCGTTGATCGTCACGTTCTTGATGCCGACGCAGCTCTCGTCGCCGTTCACGTCGTAGATGCGATCGAGCAGCAGAAACGGGATAGCGGTGCGGCAGGAGCTTCAAGATGCGCGTAATGTCGATGGTCGTCCGCTGCAGGCCTTTTTCGTAGCGTCATCCATCCCCATTCATGCTCCATCTCGTGCCCGTACAGCCGCGCTTCGCGCGCATCAGATCGGCCCGGCTATGTACCATCCGTCTTCGTCGTTCGCCGCGAGCTGCCCTTCGCGAGCCAGGCGCGTTATCGCGGCACCTCGCGAGCCCACTGCTTGAACGGACGAGCCGGCGTACCCGCCAGTACGGCACCCGGCAGGCACGTCGTCCTTCGGATGTGAGCCGCCGGCGATCTGGGCGCCGTTGCCGATCTTGATGTGACCGACGGCGCCCGACTGGCCGCCCATCACGACGAAGTCGCCGAGCTCGGTGGATCCGGAGATCCCGACCTGGCCGACGATCACACAATGGCGTCCGATGACGACGTTGTGCCCGATCTGCACCAGATTATCAATTTTCGTGCCTTCGCCGATGATCGTATCCTTAAGAGCGCCGCGGTCGACCGTCGAATTGGCTCCGATCTCCACGTCATCCTGGATTATGACGCGGCCGATCTGGGGCACCTTGAGATGCCCGCCGCGGCCCATGGCGAAGCCGAAGCCGTCCTGGCCGATACGGACGCCCGCATGAAGGATGACGCGGTCGCCGACGAGGGCATGGGTGACAGAAGTCGAGCGGGCCGATGTAGCGAGCCGCGCCCGATGGTGACCCGGTAGCCGATCACGGCGTCTGGCGGCGATGCGTGTCCCGCGCCCGATGCGCGCCTCGGGTCCGATCACGGCACCCGGTTCGATTTCAGGCGCCGTCCTCGAGCACGGCCGAGGGATCGATGCGATGGTCCATGCCCGGCTGCGGCCGCCTTGGGCCGGATCGCCTCCGGATAGAAGAGCGCCAGCGCCAGCGGCAAAAGCCCGATAGGGGTGCTTGGTGACGAGCGCGACGGTGTCCTGCGGCATGCGGTCCACGAACTGGGGCGAGACGAGGCAGGCGCCCGGCGCGCGTCTCGAGAGCTGCGGCAGATACTTGCGATTCTCGAAGAACGAGAGCTGCGATGGCGCGGCCTCGAGGAGCGGGCGCATGCCGTCGACGCGCCGCTCGGCTTCGGCCGTGACCTCCGCGCCGGTCGCCTTGGCCACCTCGGCCAGCGTGAAGGGGCCGGCCTTGGCGAAGAAACCGGGATGCTCCACGGCGCTCGACACCTCCGAAGCGAGCGGTCTTGCGCGCAGCAGCCTGTCGCGCCCGCCATCAGCCGCGGGAACGTGCCCCGGGCGCTTGAATTGCCCGGCGTGCATGATGACTGTGACGCGGATACTCGCAAACGGAGCGAACGGCAACCATCCCACTAGGACAGATGCGCCTGACCGAGGCAAGTCACGGTGACGCCGCGGTGCCTCCCTCAAGCAGACCCGGGCGCCAGTTGTCAGAATTTCGTCGAGGCGCCGAAGCGGAAGAACTGCTCCTTGTCGAAGTCTTCCTTCGTGAGTGCCTTGGCGAAGTCCATGCGGATCGGGCCGACCGGCGAGTTCCACATGACGCTGGCGCCGACGGACGAGCGGACGGATGGAGTCGTCGGCGAGCGTGATGCCGTCCGTCTTGCCGTTCGAGGCTCTTGGCCAGGTCGTTGGCGTCGAACAGCGAGCCAGCGTCGGCGAAGACGGCGCCGCTCAGAGCCGAGATCGTCCGGAATGAACGGGAACGGGAAGCGGATTTCGGCCGTGGTCGCCCAGTAGGTCTTGCCGCCGATGGCGTCGTCCGTGCGCAGATCGCGCGGGCCGAAGCCGCCGCGATCGAAGCCGCGGATGGTCTCACCGCCCCTGTAGTAGAGATCGGTCAGGCGGATGTCGTCGCCGCCCCAGCCCTCGATGTGGCCGCCGATGACGCGGCCGACGAAGGTGATCTTCTCCGATGATCGGATAGTAGGCGCGGCCCTCGCCGTTGAGGCGGACGTACTGCACGTCGCCGCCGAGCGCCGGCGAAGTCCGTCGAGACCTGCATGTAGTAGCCGCTCGTCGGGTTCTTGGCGTTGTTGCGCTTGTCGTAGGTCAGCGAGGTGCCGAACGACGACGTAATGGCATCCTCGCCGCTTGAGCGTCGATCTCCTCGCAGACCAGCTGTACGTTGCGATGCCGTTGCCGTCGCAGTCGCCGTCACGCATCGTCATCGACTTGATGCTGCTGTAGTCGAGCGTATAGCCCGTCTGCATCCAGAGGTTCTCGGACAGCGGGAAGCCGAGGCGCAGCGTGCCGCCCGTGCGGTCGGCTCGAAGCCCGACTCGTCCGTCTGGTCGACTTCCTTGTGGAAGAGGTCGAAGCCGGCCGAGAGGTTGCGGTCGAGGAAGCGCGGCTCCGTGAACGACAGGTCGACCTGCAAGCGCTCGAAGCGAGCCGCCGAGCTTGAGGCGCAGGAACTGGCCGTTGCCGAGCAGGTTGCGCTCGCGTGATGCTCACGTCGCCGATGACGCCTTCCGCCGTCGAGTAGCCGGCGCCGAACGACAGCTCGCCGGTGGACTGCTCGACGAGCTCGACGTCGAGGACGACGCGATCGGGAGCGGAGCCGGGACGGCGCTTGACTTCGACGGCCTTGAAGAAGCCGAGCGTCTGCAGGCGCTTCTTGGCGCGGTCGACCAGCAGCGGATTGAAGGCGTCGCCTTCCGCAGTCGGAACTCGCGCCGGATGACGTAGTCCTTCGTGCGCTCGTTGCCGACGATGTTGATGCGCTCGATGTAGACGCGCGGGCCTTCGTCGATGACGTAGACGAGCGAGATGGTGCGCGTCGCCGGATCGGGCGTGGCGCGCGGGCGGACGCGGGCAGAACGCGAAGCCCTGCTCGGCCGCTGACGAGCGTCAGCTTTTCGAGCGTCTTGTCGATGTCGGTGCCGTTGTAGGTCTCGCCCTGATCGGTCAGCAATCTCGCCGATGAGCGAGTTCGGATCGACGCCGGGAAGCGAGCTCTCGATCGTGACCGTGCCGAACTTGTAGAGCTCGCCTTCCTCGATCGCGAAGTTGATGAAGAAGCCGGAGCCGTCGCGGTCGAGCTCGGCGTTGGCCGGCGACGACGCGCACGTCGGCGTAGCCGTTCTTGAGATAGTACTGGCGCAGCAGCTCGCGATCGAGGTTCATGCGATCCGGATCGTAGACGCTCGTGCCCTTGAGGAAGTCGAACCAGCCCGATCTGCGTCGTCGAGATGATGTCGCGCAGCTGCGAATCCGTGAAGGCGTGGTTGCCGGTGAAGTTGATGCCCTTCACCTTGGTCGCGCCGCCCTCGTTGATTTCGAACACGAGGTTCACGCGGCTCTGCTCGAGCTCGATGATCTTCGGCTCGACGGACGCGGCAAAGCGGCCCTGGCGGCGATAGACGTCGAGGATGCGCTGCACGTCGGCCTGCACCTTGGCGCGCGTGAAGACCGAGCGCGGCTTGAGCTGAACCTCGTCCTTCAGCGTGTCGGTGTCGACCTCGCTGTTGCCCTCGAAGGCGACCGTGTTGATGACCGGGTTCTCGACGACTGTAGACGACGACGGCGCTGCCTTCGCGGTCGATGTGCACGTCGGTGAAGAGGCCGGTGGCGAAAAGCGCCTGGAGCGAGGCGTCGACCTTGCCGGCGTCGTAGGTGTCGCCGACCGAGAACTGGAGGTAGGAGCGCACGGTCTCGGGCTCGACGCGCCGATTGCCCTCGACGCGGATGTCGCGGACCGTACCCTGAGCGGCAGGCCGGACGTGGCGAACGCAAGAGGATTGAACGGTAACGGCCCGCAGGCGGCGCCAACGCCAGACGCAACGCGAGCAGGCGCAAGCCCCCATTCGACATGATCCGTGAACTGCACCATGCGCGGATCTGCCTCGCCTTCTTTGGTGCCGATCCCCCTCGTTTCCGAGACCCGTCGGCAGATGGTCTTGAGCCGTAGTCCTGATTGAAAGCGAACTTCGGAATCCGTCCTCGCCCCGATGCACAGGCTTCTTAAAGACGCATTCGATCGGGTCCCCCAGCAGCCGTGACCGGCTGCTCAGACGGCCGTAAGTTGATTCAGAACCCTTAACGGAGCGGTTCTAACAAGTGGTTAAACCCCTGGGAAGTGGCAAGATTACGTCAGCGGGCTTGATACGTGCGGACTTCAGCCGCCACCAAATAGCCACCTTTTCCCAAGGCGCACGAGGTCGTTCAGATTGACGAAAACGACCAGCATCATGACCAGCACCATGCCGATCTGGAAGCCGATCTCCTGGACCCGCCGGCTGAGCGGGCGGCGGCGTATGGCCTCGATGGCGTAAAACAGCAGATGACCGCCGTCGAGAACCGGAATCGGCAGCAAATTCAAGCAGCCCGATATTGGCGGAAATGAGCGCCGTCCATCTGAGCAGCGGCTCGATGCCGAGCTCCACCACCCGCGCCGTGACCTCGGCCATCAGGATGGGCCCGCCCACCTGATCGGCCGACTGGCGCTGGGCGATGATGTCCCCGAGGCCCGTAATCGGTCTGCGCCGAGGTTGGCATAGGTTTCGCGGACGCCGAGCCGGATCGGCCTCGATCGAGATCGACCGGGATGCGGCTCCGGCCGCTCCGGCGCGAGGCCGATGCGGCCGCGCTGCATCATCGTGCCGTTGGCCGATCCTTCTGGGGCGTGCTCTCGGCGGGTGACCTCGACGATGTCGACTGTCGCGCCGTCGCGGTCGACCTTGAATGTCAGCTGCTTGCCCGCGCTCGGGCCGACCATGTCGACGATTCGTCGAAGCTCTTGATCGGCTTGCCGTCGATGGCCGTGATGCAGGTCTCCGGCCTTGAATCCGGCCTTGGCTGCCGGCATGTCGGGGATGACCTCGCCGACGCGCGGCGGAATCAGATGCCGGATGCCGATGTCGCCGATGCGTAGCGTGACCCCGAGGTCATCCCGCTGCTCCTTGCCATGTACGGCGTGACGGAGAACGAGCAGCGGTGCTGCCATCGCGCTAGACCTCGATATCGAGCGTGCGGCCGCGCGCTCGTGCCGACGATGCGCGCGACATCTTCGAAGCCCTCGATGTTCCAGCCGTCGATGGCGGTGATGACGGTCGCCGGCCTTGAGGCCGGCTTGGGCCGCCGGCATGCCCGGCACGACCTCGTCGATCGCGCGCCGAGATCGTGCGCACGCCGACCGTGATGTTGATCAGCGGAGTAGATGACGGCGGCCATAATGAAGTTGGCGAAAGGACCAGCAGAGACGACGGCCGCCCGCTGCCAGACCGGCTTGTTGTGGAACGATCCGGCCTGCTGCTCGGGCGTGAGCTCGACGGGGGCGCCAGGCTGCTCGCGGCATTGTCGTCGTCGAGGAACTTGACGTAGCCGCCGAGCGGAATGGCGGCGATGCGCCAATGCGTGCCGTGCCGGTCGTCGAAGCCCCACAGCTCGCGGCCGAATCCGATCGAGAACGTGGTGACGGTCACGCCGCACCAGCGGGCGACGAGGAAGTGGCCGAGTCTCATGGAAGAACACGACGACGCTCAGCACGAACAGGAACGAGAGCACGAGCACCGCGTAGCTCGAGAGCCGTGTCCAAGTAGGGCTTCGATCATCGTTGCTCCGATCCTGTTCGGCAGTGGATGCTTGCAAACGAACTCGCCGTGCGGCCCGTCTGTCACGCCAGTGTAGCGCGTTAATCGCGAGCGAGCCATGAGCCGCGCTTCGTGGTCGACCGCCAGCACGTCATCGAGTGAATGGATACGGTTGAAGAGGCCTCGTGCCTCCGCCCGCTCGAGACAGTACGCCACCGTTGCGGCAATATCAAGGAAGCCGATCTTGCGCTCGAGGAAAGGCCTCAACGGCGATTTCGTTGGCGGCGTTGAGTACGGCAGGTGCGCCGCCTCCGCGCTTGAGCGTCGCGCGCGCAAGCCGCAGAGCCGGAAAACGCGTCCTCGTCCGGAGCTTCGAAGGTGAGCGCATTGCCGAGTCTTGACCAGGTCGAGGCGCGGGACCGGTGTCGTCATGCGTGCCGGCCAGGCGAGCGCGACGGCGATCGGCGTGCGCATGTCGGGGCGGCGAGAGCTGAGCCAGAACAGAGCCGTCGCTCAGCGCGACAAGGCAGTGAACGATCGACTGCGGATGAACGACGACGTCGAGCTGGTCGGCCTCGACCGGGAAACAGGTGATAGGCCTCGATCAGCTCGAGACCCTTGTTCATGAAGGTCGCGGAATCGATGGTGATCTTCGCGCCCATCGACCAGTTGGGATGCTTCAGCGCGTCGTCCACCGTCGCGGTGGCGAGGCGCTCGCGTGTCCCAGGTCCGGAACGGGCCGCCGGACGCCGTCAGCGTGATGCGCTCGATCGACTTTGCGCGATCGGCGGCGCCGATGGCCTGAAAAGCCGCCGAATGCTCGCTGTCGACAGGGATCAGCTCGGCTCCCGCGTCGCGTTGATTTCGCTCAGGAAAACGTCGCCGGCAGAGACGAGGCACTCCTTGTTGGCGAGCGCCACGCGGCGGCCCTGACGGGCGGCGGCGAACGTGGGGCGCAGGCCTGCGGCGCCGACGATCGACGCCATGACGCAGTCCGCGGGCTCGGCGGCTGCCGCGTCCACGGCGGCGGCGCCGGCCGCGACCGCGATGCCGGTTCCGGCGAGGTAGCCCTTGAGCTCGCCGTAACGCGGCTTCGTCGCCGATGACGGCGTGGCGCGCCTTGTGGCGGACCGCGAGCTCGGCGAGGCGCGCCGCGTTGCTCTGCGCCGTGAGAGCGACGACCTCATAGCCGTCTCGGGCTGCGCGGCCAACGAGATCGAGCGTGCTCTCGCCGATTGATCCGGTGGCGCCCAGCACGGTAATGCGACGCGTTCGGGCCCTGCCTTCGGCGCGAGGCCACGTCAGGTCGGCGGTGACGCGGCGCGTCTGGTTCGCGGTTGCCGGCACGCAGCATCTCGATCGGCCTCCAAACGAATTCGCTCATGCTACCATCAAGTTGGCACTCCTGGAGAAAGATCGCGGTGCGGAAGCGATAAAGCCCGCCAGCAGCGCCTGGCCGGCATGTACGGATCAACAATAGAGGGCTGCAAGAGCGGCGGCGACCGCAACCGTGACGATACCGTCGACGCGATCCATGAAGCCGCCGTGGCCGGGAATCAGGTTGCTCGCATCCTTGACGCCGAACGTGCGCTTGAGCGCCGACTCGCCCAGGTCTCCGGCCTGCGCGATCAAGCCCCATGGCAAGAGCCCAGTGAACAGCGAGGGCTGCGGGATGAAGCGCCGACGAGCATCGCGAACACGACGGCCGTGATGCGCCGCGGCGAGAAGGCCGCCGGCGAGGCCGCTCCAGGTCTTGTTGGGCGAGATCGCGGGCGGCGAGGCTTGGGCCGCCGATGAGGCGCCCGGCAGCGAAGGCCGCGGTATCGGTCGCCGCGACGATGAGGAAGATGAAGAGCACCGACAGGAAGCCCATCGGCTCGCTGCCTCGCAGCCAGAGCAAGCGCCACGGCCGGCAGGCCGGCATAAAGAACGCCGGCGGCCGAGAAGATCGGGCGCTGCGCCGAACTCGAGCGCAAGCACGATGATCGCGCCGATGACGAGCACGGCGAGGCCGAGCGCCGCAAAGTCCGAATGCGGTCAGCAGCGATTGCGGCGGTGACGGCGAGGCCGTGAACGATCGAGCGTCAGGTCGAAGCTCGTGCCCCTGACGACGTGGGCACCATTCCCAGCTCATGGCGACGGCGACGAGCACCACGAGAGCGGCGAACGGCAGCGGCCCGGCCCAGGCCAGAGCGAGCGGCGATGGCCGCGAAGACGGCGCCGGACAGCAGGCGTTTCCGATGTCCAATGCTCGGCAGAGACGTCCGCGCGGAGCGGCAGGCACATCGCCTCGGCGGGGGCGTGCTCGTCGTCCATTGCGGGTTGCCTCACCCCGTCGACTGCTGCGAGAGGCCGCCGAAGCGGCGCTCGCGCGCGCGGTATTGGGCAATCGCATCCGCCAGCAATTCGCGGCCGAAATCCGGCCAATAGGCGTCGATGAAGACGAGCTCGGCGTAGGCCGCCTGCCAGAGCAGGAAGTTCGACAGGCGCATCTCGCCGCTGGTGCGGATCAGAACGTCGGGATCGGGAATGCCGGTCGTATCGAGCGCGCCTTCCAGTCGCTCGGGCGTGATGTCGGCGGGCGCGAGCGTGCCGGCCTGCGACCTGCTCGGCGAGACGCCGCGCGGCGCGGGCGATCTCGGCGCGCGCAGCCGTAGTTGAAGGCGATCACCAGCGTGAGCCTGGTGTTCTCGCGCGTGAGCTCGCACGCCTCGTCGATGAGCGTCATCATCTCGGGCTCGACGTTGTCGCGCTCGCCGATGACCATGAGGCGGACGTTGTTCTGATGCAGCTCGGCGAGATCGCCGCGGATGAAGCGCTTCATCAGCGCCCATCAGATCGTCGATCTCCTCGGCCGGGCGCGTCCAGTTCTCGGAGGAGAAGCTGTAGAGCGTGAGGTAGGGGATCGCCGAGCTCGATGGCGGCCTTGACGGTGCGCCGCACCGCCTCGACGCCCGAGCGATGACCAAGCGAGCGCGGCAGGCCGCGCTCGGCGGCCCAGCGGCCGTTGCCGTCCATGATGATGGCCACATGGCGCGGCGTCGCGCCTGCGCTCTGCTGCCCGTCTATGCTGTGCGAGGTGTCGGCCACGGGCTCGGAAGCTTTTGCTCAGGGGCTGAAGAGACGGTCTTGGACGCAATCATAGGGCTCGGGCCGTAATGTTGTCGCCGATTGCAGTTCGTGCCGGGCCCGCGACGCGAAGGCGTGGCTAAGGTCAGACCTTCTGGATCTCCGCTTCCTTCGCCTGCAGGTCTGGTCGATCTCCTTGATCAGCTTGTCAGTCAGCTCCTGCACCTTAGCAGAATTCTTGTGATGTTCGTCCTCGCTCATCTTGCCGTCCTTCTCGAGCTTCTTCAAAAGCTCCATGCCGTCGCGGCGGACGTTGCGCACGGCAATGCGGTGATTTTCGGCGTATTTGTGCGCCTGCTTGATCAATTCCTGACGCCGCTCGGCTGTCGGAGCCGGCATGGGCAGTCGGATGACGGCGCCGTCGACGATGGGGTTGACGCCGAGGTTGGCCTCGCGGATCGCCTTGTCGACAGCCTGGATGTTGCTCTTGTCCCAGACCTGGACCGAGATCATGCGCGGCTTCCGGCACGGTGACGGTCGCGACCTGATTGATCGGCATCTTGGAGCCGTAGACAGATAACCTGGACGGGATCGAGCAGGTTGGCGCTGGCGCGCCCGGTGCGCAGGCCGGCGAGCTCGCGCTTCAGACCGTCGAGCGAGGAGCGCATGCGCTTTTCGATTTCGTTGAGATCGAACGTCGTCAGCGACAAGGGAATCTCCTACTTCTGCCAGGCTTGCCGGGTCGGCTTCAGCCCGGCGCCTTCATGTTCTGCCATGCCGGAGCCGGCTTGCTCCGATTGAGCCCAGGCCGCGGCCTGCGATCTCAGCTGAGGACCGGGTCGTGAATCATCGTTGCGCGAGCCGTGCCGCGCAAAAGCTTGATCAGGTTGCCCGGGCTCCTCGATCGAGAACACAATTACCGGAAGTCGATTGTCCCGGGCAAGGGCGATCGCCGCCCCATCCATGACCTTCAGATCCCGCGCGAGCACCTCGGCATAGGTCAGCTGGTCGTAGCGCTCGGCGCTGGGGTCCTTCTTCGGGTCGGCGGAATAGACGCCGTCGACCTGGGTTGCCTTGGCAACGCCGTCGCAGCCCATCTCGATGGCGCGCAGCGTCGCGGCGGTGTCGGTGGTGAAGAACGGATTGCCGGTGCCGGCGGCGAAGATGACCATGCGGCCGCGTTCGAGGTGATAGAGCGCGCGGTGGCGCGACGTAGGGCTCGCAGACGGTCGGCATGGGGATCGCCGAGAGCACGCGGGCCGGCGTCTTCACCGCCTCGAGCGCGCTCTGGAGCGCGAGCGCGTTCATGACCGTCGCCAGCATGCCCATGTAGTCGGCGGTTGCGCGGTCCATGCCTTTGGCCGCGCCCTGGAGGCCGCGGAAGATGTTGCCGCCGCCGACGACGACGGAGATCTCGCAGCCCGTTTGCGCCGCCTCGGAGATGTCCCGGGCGAGCCGGTCGAGGACGCGAGTTATCGAGGCCGTAGCCGCCCTTTCCCATCAGCGCCTCGCCCGAGATTTTCAGCGAGCAGCCGCTTGTACTTGAGAGTGTTCGCCTGAGGTCATGCCGGCCTCCGCTGAGTTGGGAAAGTGTTAGCGCGTTAGAGCATGATTCACGCGGCGGGTTGACGGGATATGACGCGCCCGGCTGATCCGGTGGCCCGGCAAAAAGCAGCCGGTCGTGGCGACCGGCTGACTTCATGCCATTGTTCTGGTTTGCTCTTCTAGACCAGGATCGGGCGGGAGCCTACCGCGGCTCGCCGCAAAACCCTCAGCCCTTCGCGGCGGCAGCGGCGGCAGTCTTGGCCACCTCGGCGGCGAAGTCCTCGTCCTTCTTCTCGATGCCCTCGCCGAGCGCGTAGCGCACGAAGCCCGCGATCTTGACGGGTGCGCCGACGTCCTTCTCGGCCTGCTTCAGGATCTCGGCGACCGTCGCCTTGCCGTCGATGACGAACACCTGCTTCAGCAGCACGGCCTGGCTGACGAACTCCTTCTGCAGGCGGCCCTCGCTCGCCTTGGCGAGGATCTCGTCCGACTTGCCGGCGTTCCTGGGCTCGGCCTTGGCCTGCTCGACATAGATGGCGCGCTCGCGCTCGATGGCTTCCTTCGACAGATCCTCGACGTTGACGACCTGCGGATTGGCGGCGGCGATGTGCATCGCGAGCTGGCGGCCGAGCGTCATGAGCGAGTCCGAGTCGCCCTTGCTCTCGAGCGCGACGAGCACGCCGATCTTGCCGAGGCCGTCGGCGGCCTTGTTGTGCACGTAGTCGGCGACGACGCCTTCCTTGACGGAAAGCGCCGCGGTGCGGCGCAGGCCCATGTTCTCGCCGATGGTGGCGACGGCGTCCTTGACCTGCTGGCGTCGACCGTCTGCGAGCCGCCGGGATACTTGGCTGTCGAGCAGCTTCGCTGACGTCGCCGCCGGCGTCGAGCGCAAGCGAGGCGATCTTCTGCACCATCTCCTGGAACTGAGCGTTGCGGGCGACGAAGTCGGTCTCCGAGTTCACCTCGACGACGGCGCCGGACTTAACCTTCGACACGACGCCGACGAGGCCCTGTGCGGCAACGCGATCGGACTTCTTGGCGGCCTTCGAGAGGCCCTTCTTGCGCAGCAGGTCGATGGCCGCTTCCATGTCGCCGTTGGTCTCCGCAAGCGCCTGCTTGCAATCCATCATGCCGGCGCCGGTCTTGTCGCGCAGCTCCTTCACGGCCGTGGCGGAAATCGTGGTCATGACTCTCCTTTCGCCTTGCGGGGCGAATTCATAAGGTAACAATACTCGAGTCGGTTCCGAACTGGCAAGGGCATCGGGATGCAACGCGAGTCGGCCGAAGCGCCTGTCGGCCGACTCACGCGACGCGCGAATCCAGCGTCGGCATCAGACCGCCTTGGCTTCGACGAACTTCTTGGCCTGAGCGACCCAGCCGTCCTTCTCGATCTGGCCCTTGAGCTTCAAGCTGCCGGTCGAGAAGGCCGAGGTTCTCGGCGTCGAGATCGGCGATCTGCCAGAAGTGGAAGACGCCCGCGTCGTTGAGCCTCTGCTCGATCTTGGCCGTCATGCCGGTGATGCGCTTGAGGTCGTCGGCTTCGCCGCGTGGCGCGTCGATGCCGCTGAAGGCGCTGATCCGGCGAGCGCTTCCGCCGGCGGCTCTGCCGAAGCACCGACGTCGACGCCGGCGCCAGCCCTGGCCGCGCTCGAGGCCGTCGATGGCGGCGCGGGCGACGAGATCGCAGTAGAGCGTGATGGCGCGGCCGGCGTCGTCGTTGCCCGGGATCGGGAAGTCGATGCCGTCCGGATCGCAGTTGGTGTCGACGATGGCGACGATCGGGATGCCGAGCTTGCGCGCTTCCTTGATCGCGATGCCTTCCTTGTTCGTGTCGATGACGAACAGGAGATCGGGCACGCCGCCCATGTCCTTGATGCCGCCGAGCGCCTGGTTGAGCTTGTCGCGCTCGCGCTGGACGTTCAGGATCTCTTTCTTGGTGCGGCCCTGCGGGTCGGCGAGGATGTCGTCGAGCTGGCGCAGGCGCCGGATCGAGGTCGAGATCGTCTTCCAGTTGGTCAGCGTGCCGCCGAGCCAGCGATGATTGATGAAGTACTGGGCCGAGCGCTTGGCGGCTTCGGCGATGCCGTCGGAGGCCTGCCGCTTGGTGGCGACGAACAGCACGCGGCCGCCGCCGGCGACGGTGTCGGACACCTTGCATCAGCGCCTGATGCAGCATCGGCACGGTCTGCGTCAGGTCGAGAATGTGGATGTTGTTGCGGGCGCCGTAGATGAAGGGCGCCATCTTGGGGTTCCAGCGATGCGACTGGTGGCCGAAGTGAACGCCAGCTTCCAGGAGCTGACGCATGTTGAATGCCGGCACGGTCATGTGCGGTCGTTCCTTTTTCCGGTTGGTCCTCCGCGTGCCTTGAGAAGAAAAGCTAAGTCCTTTTAAGGGCTTAGCTTATCCACCGGAGCGACCGGACGGGGCTTTTAATCCGCCGGGCGCATGGGCAAGCGTGTGAGATGGCTGGGCTTCTAGCCTGCTTCTCGGCCCTTGACAAGCGCGCTCGCCCGTTCGTTCGTCCGCCGTGCAGAGGGGTACGACATGCATCATGAACGACATGGGCATTCACGGTGCGTGCGCTACAACTCGGCGAGCGCATCGATCTCAAAGGGCTCGAGCGCGAGGACACGTTCTCGACCAACCCGCTCGCCTTCCGCACGCCGAGCCGGCGGCACCGCCGTGCTGTTCAAGTCGGGCGCGGCCGTCTTCATCAATATGACGCCCGTCGAGGAGGACGACCTCGTGCAGAGCCTGGGCGCGCGCATTTCGGCGCCGCTCGCCGAGCGCGAGAGCGAGGCGGCGCGCCTCGTCGTCAAGCCCGGCGAGGACGAGCTGATCGGCGCCACCGGGGCGCTGCAACTCAAGAGCGCCGATCCGGATCGCCTGCTCCTCGTCGCGCAGGCGCTCGCCATGAGCGTCGTCGCTCGCCTACGACGAGCGGCGCATCGCGCAGGCCTTCGATCGCATCGGCACCGATCGCGGCAGAGCCTGCAGCAGCGCCGCCTGCCGCCGGGCCGCGCGCGGACCTGCTCGCTCAGATCGGCGACGCGCTTGCGATCCAGCAGCGCCTCGCCGGTCGCGTCGACCTCGAGGACAAGCCCGACGTGCTGTGGGACCACCCGGAGCTCGAGCGCTTCTGGGCCAAGCTCGTCGACGAGTACGATCTGACGGTGAGAAGCCGCGCCGTGGCGCGCAAGCTCGACGTCATCCGCGAGACCGCCGAGACGATCACCGATCTCATGGCGACGCGCACCAGCCACCGGCTCGAGATCTACATCATCGCGCTGATCGCGCTCGAGATCGTGCTCGGCCTCTACGACCGCTTCTGGCATTGATGGGCTAGCGTGGAAGTCGGCTAAGGGCCAAAGCGGACTCATGGAAATCAAGCAAACTGCAACTCAATCGCAAGACCGGAGCTTGGCAGTAGCTGCGGCGGCCTCGCGACCAGAACGATCCTGAATTGTGGCAAGCGAAATGCGGTTGAATTCTCTGTCGCAAAGTGGCTCCATAAATCATGCAGGCCGCTAATGCTGTAGTCGTCGGCGGTGGGCTCGCAGGCGCGGCGTTTGCTTTGGAGCTGGCCCGCAACGGCGGTCGTGTGCTCGTCCTCGAAAGCACCCGGGGAGCTCACCACAAAGTCTGCGGCGAATTCCTGAGCGCGGAGACGCAAGCGCTGATCAACTATCTGGGCCTCGATCTCAAGGCGATGGGGGCGACCCGGGCAGCGACGTTAAGGCTTGCCGCGGGAAAATATATGGTGGAGGCACCTCTCCCCTTTCAGGGCGCTGGATACTCTCGTTATCACCTCGATGAGGCGTTGCTCAACTCAGCGGAAGCAGCGGGTGCCGAGGTCGTGCGGGGAGTAACTGTCAGCCGGATTGAACCCCGTGACGGTTCGGTGATCGTCGGAACCGGATCACGCTCATTCGAGGGGGCCGTTGTTGCCTTGGCAACGGGCAAGCATAGTCTTCGTCAGTTTCCACGCCCTCCAAGCAATATGGTCGGGTTCAAGATCCAAATCCGCGTTACGCCGTCTTCCTTGCAACTTCTGAACGATGTCGTCCAACTGGTAATGTTCGACGGCGGGTACATCGGCGCGTGCATTGTCGAGGACAAGCTGGTGACCATGTGCTGGGTAATGGAGCGCCGGGTCATACAGAGGATGGAAACCGGTTGGCACGCGCAGGCCTCGAAGATCTCGCAACAGTCTGAGCTCTTGGGAGACCTTTTCACGGGAGCGAAGCCGGTCTGGGAGAAGCCAGTTGCGGTTGCCGGTATTCCGTACGGCTATTTGCGTCGGCAAACTATCTCACCTATCGTATTTCCGCTCGGCGACCAGCTTGCTGTCATCCCCTCATTTACAGGCGACGGTATGGCGATAGCACTCTACTCGGGGATCCTTGCAGCACGGGCGGTTATTGACGGACTAAGTGCTGACGCCTTTCAACAACGAATCGTTAGAAGGCTGCGCTCGCAGTTCCGCTGGGCCGCAACGATAAACCTGATGTTTGAAAAGCAGATGCTTCAGAGACCAGGCATCGCGATTGCGGCTCGCCTGCCCAGCCTAGTGACATGGATCGCGCAATCGACGCGGCTTAAGGGATTTGAAGACGTGACGGACCGCAGGCAACAAATTTCGTAAGCTCAGCGCCTGACCCATCGAATGAGATAGCGGAATGGCAGGCGCGCGACCACCTCTGAGCCCTCGAGCCCGGCTCTCCTGGCCAGGGCGTTCGCTTCCGCGCGTGTGAAGGCGCCCTCCACAGACGTCCGACCATCGAGCCGGCAGATATCGTTGAGGAGCAAGAACGTCGTGCCAAACCTTGCAAACCAATAGCTGAGCGGGCTGCGGATCAAATCCTGGATGACGACGCGATCACGACACTTGGCGGCCGCTTGTCGAAGGAACGTTACGGCGTCCTCCTCGTCGAGGTGATGAAGGAATAGCGTGCTCATGATCATGTCGTAGCCGTCAGGCAATGCGTTGCGTGGGACTTGGTGCCGAAAGAAGTGTACGCGCGCGCCAGCTTTTGCCGCAGCCTCACCCGCATAGCGAACAGCTACCGGACTCACGTCGCAGCCTTCGAGTTCGACTTTGAGGCCAGCCCGGGTTGCCCGCTTCCAAAGCGCTATCGGTACGTCCCCGCCTCCCGACGCCACATCGAGTACGCGAATTGGTCTGTTCGGGCATCGGCGCGTTGCCGCTACGAGGTCCGGCCACATGAGACGGGTCGAGCGCGTTACAATGTTGACGCGATGCAACCCTTTCAACGTGTCTGTGAAGACCGCTGCCGAAATGTTCGGCTGATCCATGAGTTCCGGCTGCCGATTGCGCACACTCAGATCAAATCCCATGTCAGTACCTCCCGGCGCCACGGGTTGTCGGGCTTTGCGGGCGGAGCCAATTAGCTGGCGGGCTTGCGCGGCCTTTGAAATTGAATCGCCGCTAGCGGTTCGCTAAAAACCGTAGCCCCCGACACAATCCAGGGTGCTCCTCGCGGTCTGCGCCGCAAGACTCAGCTCGTCCCTAAAACGCTTATCCGCCATGGCCTGTTCCCTGAGGAACAGCATGGCGAACAGTTTTGTGACTTGGCGAGGTCTTAGCTCATGCCGACGCGACTTCGCGCACCTGGACAGGCTGTTGCCGCGCCTCATTGGTAAAGCATGTCTGCTTTGGGTCAACAGCCGACCCCGAAAGCGCGAAGGCTGCTCGAAAGCTTACGCCGCTATTTCGAGGCCCCGGCGCGGAAGCTCGACAGCGTGCGCACGGGCGTGATCGCCTCCGGGTCGATCTTGAGGTCGAGGAGCGTCAGCCGGTCGGCGGCGAGCGCGCGCCGGAAGGCCGGCTCGAAGTCGGCGGTCCGCGTGATCGTCTCGCCATGAGCGCCGTAGCTGCGCGCCAGCGCCGCGAAGTCCGGGTTGACCAGCGTCGTCCCCGAGACGCGCCCCGGATACCGCCGCTCCTGGTGCATGCGGATCGTCCCGTGTATGCCGTTGTTGGCGATGATGAGCACCAGAGGAACCGCGTGCTGTATGGCCGTCGCGATCTCCTGCCCCGTCATCTGAAAGCAGCCGTCGCCGGCAAACGCCACGACCGCGCGGTCCGGGCAGGCGAGCTTGGCTGCGATCGCCGCGGGAAGCGCGTAGCCCATGTAGCCCGAGGCCGGCCCGACCTGGCCTGGGAAACCCTTGTACACGAAGTAGCGGTGCAGGAACGTCATGAAGTTTCCCGCCCCGTTCGTGATCACCGCGTTCTCGGGCAGGATCTCTGACATGAGCCGCGCGACCTCTTCGAGCTTGACGTCACCCGGTGTCGTGAGCGGCGAGAGCGAAGCTTCGAAGTCGTTGCGCAGGCTCTTACGGTAAGACGCCCAAGGGCGCTCAGCCGGCGGAGCGAGCGCGGCGAGTGCCGCGGCAAATCCATCGGCCGTCGCGGTGGCGGTCAGCACGGCGCGGCAGACCTTCGGTGCGGCTTGGGGCTCCGGATGCGCCAGAATGATCCTCTGGTCCGGCTGACCGATGTGGGTGTAGCCGCCCGTCGTCACGTCGCCGAGCTCGGCGCCGGCCGCGATGATGAGATCGGCCGCGCGAATGCCCTCCGCAAGCTTGGCGTCGGGAATGAAGCTCGCATGCCCGACATAGCAGGGGTGCCGGTTGTCGACATAGTCCTGGCATCGAAACGCCGTTGCGACGGGAATGTCGAACTTTGCGGCGAAGGCCTCGATGTCGCGTTGCGCTCGCCGGCGTCCAGCCTCCGCCGCCCGCGATGACGAGAGGACGATGCGCGCGCGCGATCATCGCCGCGATGTCCGCCATCTCCTTTTCGGACGGACGCTGCGCCGGAACGACGACCGGTTTTCCAGGCTCCACGTCGACGGATGCGGAAAGCACGTCCTCGGGTAGACCGATCACGACAGGACCGGGCCGCCCCGCGAGCGCGGTATGAAACGCACGGGCCACGTCGTCCGGAATGCGGGCAGTGTCGCGGATCACGCCAACCGACTTGGCGACGCCCGAGTAGAGCTGCTCGATGTCGATCTCCTGGAACGGCGCGCGCCCCTCCATCCCCGTCGGCGGCAGCCCGATGAAAAGGATCATCGGCGTCGCGTCCTCGCGCGCCACGTAGACGCCGCCGAGCGCGTTCGCGGCACCCGGTCCACGCGTCGCAAAGGCGATGCCGGGCTTGCCGGTGAGCTTTCCCGTCGCTTCCGCCATCATGGTCGCGCCGCACTCGTGGCGGCAAAGGATGGTCCGGATCGCGGTGAAATCGTAAAGAGCGTCGAGGGCTGCGAGAAAGCTCTCGCCGGGAACGAGGAACACCCGTGCCGACGCCCTGCGCCGCGAGCTCATCGATCAGGATCTTGCCGCCGTGTGGCATAATGTGCGTGCCCGCTTCGTTTGGAGACCGCATGCAGTGGTGCGACCGACATTACCGGCCCCGTAGAGGAGAAAGAATGCAAATGTTGCTCGGGGCACCGCGTTGGCGGTTAACGCTTACAGGCCTCGTCTTGATCCTCCTTGCGCCGTGTGCCGCAGCCGAGCCGACCGCGCCAGAGAGCCCCGCGCCTCCGACAGAGCCCGCTTGGATACGGGGCCTGCCAAAGCCCCACGAGGCAGGAGCGCCTGCCCGGCGCGGCCCTGTCGCCGCAGCCTCCGCCGCCGAAGCTCAAGCGATCGATCTGGCGCTGTGGACGGAGGCAAGCACATACAAAGTCGGAGATCTGCTCGAGGTCATGGTCTCGGCCAGTGTCGCCTGTCATCTGACGTTGATCGACGTCGATCGCGACGGCCGTGCGGTCGTGTTGTTCCCGAATGATGCCGAGACCGACAACCTCATCGCTCCTGGCGTCACCGTGCGCGTGCCCGGAGCAGCGGCGCCCTATCAGCTTCGCTTCGATCGCGCCGGCCCCGAGACGCTGATCGCCGTCTGCCAGCGCCGGACGCGCCAGCCCGTGGGCATCAGCTACGATTATGAAAAGCAACGATTTGCCGTTCTCGGTGACTGGGGCACGTTCTTGGCGAGAGCCGCGCGGTTGGAGAACGAGTCGAAGAATGATGAAGAGAAGCGCGGGCGCCGCAAGAAGACCGGACCTCCACCCATCGATCCCGACGGCGCTGAAATAGAAGGACGTGCCGCCATCACCATCGTCGTCGAGGAGATACCTAAGCCGTGAGTCGCTCGAGTGTTCTAAGCGCAATTACGGCGCCAGCCACGATCGCCGCGACAGCGATCAGCGAGCCCGGTGCAAGCGTCGAAAACCCCGTCACGCCCTGACCGATCGTGCACCCGAGCGCCATGACGCCGCCGACGCCCATAAGCGCCGCGCCGGCGAGATTCCTCACGGTGTCGGCTCGGATCCTTGAACGTCGCGAGCGCGAAGCGGCCCGTGAGCATCGCCGCAACGAACGCCCCGATGAGCGTCCCGAGCACGGTCGCGACGCCGAATGCGGGCACGCCGAGTGCCGTATAGCGCTCGAGCCATTCCATGGCGTCGCCCGTCGGCTTGACGAAGCTGAGCGAGACCGGATTGTGCGGGACCGCGGCAAACTCGTCGTAGGCAAGCCCGGTGAGCGCCCATCCGGCGATGACGGCCAGGCCCACGCCGAGTCCGCTCAGAATATGCATGCGCGAGCGGCGGAACTCAGCGCTTCGCAAACAGTAGACGAGCAGCGCTCCCGCTACGAGAAGCGCGATGCCGGCCTCGCCCGCAGTCCCGCTGCCGACGTCCGCGATATTCGCATCCGTCGCATAGGCAACGATAGCGGCAAGGCTCTTGCCGCCCCCCGGAAGATCCACGGCCGTCGCCGTCTCGAGGGCGGCACGCCAGGGCCCGAAGATGCCGCCGACCGCCATGTAGGCGAAGAGGCCGAGCACGATGAGCGTCAGCGCCGCCCTGAGATCGCCGGCGCCGGCCCGTACCAGGTTGCGGCTGGCACAGCCCCCGGCCAACACCATGCCGAACCCGAACATCAGCCCGCCCGCGAGATTGCCGGCCCAGTTGAGGCGGGCGCTGCGGTACATGGATTGATCGAGAGAAACGACGCCGAACGAATCGAGCGCATGCGCCCCGAGGATGGCCGCCGCCGCTGCGAACAGCCAGGCCCGCAGCCGCCGCCGGTCGCCGAGCATCATCATGTCGGAGACCGCGCCCATGACGCAGAAATTGGTCGCCTGGACGACGGCCCCGAACACGATGCCGATGGCGAGCCCGCCTAAGGCAAGGGCGAGGGGCGCATGTTCAGCGATGAGATCGCGCAACGTCATCAGGATTTCATGGTGCGGCGAGGGCCTTGATCGGGCGGCGAGAGTCGCAGAATTGACCCGCCGGTGGCAAGGGCGTGGCAGTGCAGCGCAACGCGAGCGCCGGCAATGCTCTTTGCCGGCCGATGTTGTCGTGAATCAGATAGAAACGGGGAGAGCAATTCCACATACGTATGCCGTCGCCACCTTTGGCAAGGCTCTCCGGGAGAGATCAAAATGAGCGCACAGCTACGCTACGTCGCAGCCGCCTTGGCGATCCTGGTTGGCGCGTCTCCGGCACCCGCAGACCCTCTGGTTACTGCCGGCATCGGCCTCGCAACCTGCGAGAAGCTTGCCGCCGGCATGAAGCCCGAGGAAGGTCTCAACAACCAGCCGAACTATCTCGTCTACTATTGGGTGCAGGGGTATATGAGCGCCGCCAACATCGTCACGCTTGAGAGTGACGGCCTATACGTGGATCTGAGCCAATACGACGAGACGAAGATCCTGCCGCTCGTCTACGACTTCTGCATCAAGAACCCCGACAAGAAGCCGATCAGCGTCATCGACGCGCTCTTAGCGAGCGCCGAGAGGATCACGGGACACTGGGAGAAGGGTTCGATCGAGTGGGCGGCAGAGTAGGACCTCGAAAGGCAAGGAGAGAGGCCGCGCACACGGGGCAGGGTCCGAACATCGCCGGTCCCATCGGGCAAGGTGTTACCGATTTCTTAATGACATTCCTCTACGTTTACCGGCGGGATGTTTCTTTCCAAATACGCCCTTTTGCACGATAGCCGCGCATAGACAATTCAATGGCGAATTTCACCAAGGTTTTGATTTCCGAGAACTACCAGCGTTTCACGGGCCCTGCGCTCTGGTCGCTTTTCTTTGTCGCGACCCTTGCCGCCACGTCTGCTTTCGCCGTAGTGCAGGTGCGCAATGTTATGCGTACCGACGCCCGCATCGATATCAAGAATGTCGAGAAATTTACGGAAAGCGTGCGCGCAGCCTTCGATGCCTTGCAGCTCGAGGTGACAGCCGAGCCCTGCTCCGCCGAGTTTCGCCATCAGTTGAAGAAGGTAGCCTTTCGTCCCGACGGCTTGAACGAGTTCATCTATGCGCCGGACGGAATTCCTGCGTGCTCGACGAGCGTCGAGCGGTTTTCCGCGCCCGGCCAATTGGGCGAGCCGGATATTGCATCGGCCGGCGCATTTGGCGCCGCGCTCTGGATCGACCGCAACCTCGACTTCGCGGGACTGAAGGGCCTCGACGGCTCGATCGCCTATAGCCCTCCTTACGCAATCGTCCTCCCCACCCCGAAGATCGAATCGAGGGCGGAATGGATGAGCAAGGAGCTGGTCCTTCTCGGGCCGAATGGCCGCGCTTGGCACCGCAGCGGACATAAGGGAGTCCACGACGCTCGCGGAACAGATGTCGCGCAGAACGGCTCGCCCGCCGTTGCCGACGTTTCAATACGCGAAACCATCTGCGATGCCGACAATACGCTTTGCGTCACGGCTGGCACGACGCCTTTCAGAGTTCTGAGCTATGGCACGGCCTGGATTGCGGTGGCGATACTCTTCGCTGCCGTTCTCGCAGCCTGGCTTGGCCTGCACGCTAAGGCCTTCCTGGCACGGTACTGGTCGTTCGAGGCGCGCTTTGGCCGCAACCTCAATGCCGCTTCGATCGTCTGTCTCTACCAGCCGATCCTGAATGTGCGCAGGGACGAGGTCGCCGGGTTCGAGGTCCTCGCGCGCTGGCGCGATGTCGATGGCACGATCGCCTCTCCGGACAAGTTCATCGGTATCGTGGCGCGTTCCGGCCGAACCATGGAGTTCACGCAGCTCGTTGCCGATTGCGCGTTCCGTGAGCTCTCCACGCACCTGCCGAAGGACCAGCGGTTCCAGGTGAACTTCAACGTTTTTCCGTGTGACCTCGACAGCGCGGCGCTCCGCAAGACCTTCCGTGCCTTTATCGACGAGAGCGCGAGCTTCGATCTCGTGCTCGAGATCGTCGAAAGCGACGCCGTGCCGATCGACATCGTGCAGCGCGAGATCGAGGCGCTGGGCAGGGCGGGGATCAAGATCTACATCGATGACTTTGGCACCGGCTACTCGAACATCCAGAACCTCGCCATGCTCGCCGTGCACGGCGTCAAGCTCGATCGCTCGTTCGGCATGGCACCCGACAAGAGCATGATGGCCAGAATGCTCCTGCACGCGATCGAGATGGTCGACGATACCGGCCGCGCCATCGTCGTCGAGGGCGTCGAGACCTGCGAGCGATTGGAGCTTCTGCGCAAGACCAAGCGCGTCGATTTTGTCCAGGGCTACTTCATCTCGCGCCCGGTGCCGATTGGCCAATTGGTCGAGCTCGTGGCGCGGGACGTCGAGAGCGCGCCCTCGAAAGACCGCGCCGCCTGACGCAGCCCCTGCGTGACGACTTTCGGGTCGAGGCAGAATTCTTGGGTTCACTGAACCTCGAGGGGTGCCGTGGCGCCCTTGGCCGGCTCAGATGCCTTGCGATCGAATAGCTTATCGTAGCAGCGCAGACGTGCACTGCCGTCATCCATCGCTGCGCACTCCTCACCCGACGCGATTTGCTGTGACGTGCCGTCGCCGGCGTAGGTCAGCAACGCAACTACGAGCAGCATGACGGCTATCAGCGAAAAGATGACGTAGGGGTTCTGCGGCTGCTCTTCGTTGTAGTCATACCCGATATCGGACTTCGTCATGCCACGCCCTCCTTTGCATAGCCACGAACTCTGGGCTGATGCGCAAAAGTGGGATGCTAGGCATTTGAATTCCATGCCGAATAGGTTCGCCAAATATAAGGGGAACATAAGACTGGACGCTCTCCGGGCACAAAGTCTCTTTAGGATTTCCTTATGCGGCGCGCTGGCAATCGGCATGGAAATCTTACGCGGCCTCTCTCATCTCTCGGGCGAGCTCGAATGTCCCCATTGCGTTTGCAATGGGCGATCCGTCCTCGAACTTGCCCGGAGAACGCTATGCGCGTCACAATGTTCAAACACGATCGGCCCATCGAGTATTCGATTTTACGCAACGTAACGCCCACCGGTTGCGCGGTGGGCACTTACGCCGGGCAGGAGATATCAGAAACGGTTGCCGATGAGTTCGGGCGGCGCTTCGCCTATGTCGGCATTGCGCTGCGCAAGCGGAACGGTCAGTTCGACGCCAATGCACTAGGCCCGGGCGAGTTCATCGTGCTGCCCGGTCTCGTCTATCGCTACGAGCCCGAGGTCTCGTCCTGGTGGGCGACGCTTTTTGGTGCAGGCGCGCACCGCGACAAGGCCGCGTAGCCTTACGCCGGCCGGTACGCCCCTGGCGGCACCATGCCGGTGACATAGGCCAGATAGAGCGCGTCGAGCTGCGCCCACAGCACGTTGCACTTGAATTCGACCGCCGCCACGCAGGTTTCCTGCATCTCTCGCGTGCGCGCATTCGATTTCACGAACTCGAGTGCGAACGTCGCGTCGCGCGGGGCCTGCGTCAGGCGCCGCTTGAAATAGGCCATGACGTCGTCGTTGACGAAGTCGTAGTTGGCCAGCATGCCCGAGATGCGCTCGCGGTGGATCGAGGGCGCGAAAAGCTCGGTGAGCGACGACGCGACTGCGACCGGCAGCGGCTGCTCGACGACGTAGCGCACGTAGGCTTCAACCGCGAACCGGGTCGCGGGTAGCGCCCCGCGCATGCTTGTCACGTATTCGCGATCGAGCCCGAGGCAGTCGGTGAGCTTGAGCCAGCGTTCGATGCCGCCATGCTCCTCGGGCGGCTGTCCGTCATGGTCGTGCACCCGGTGCACCCACTCGCGGCGGAAATCGCGATCGTAGACGCGGCTCATCAGTGCGGCGTCCTTGCGCGGTACCGCCTCCTGATAACAGTAGCGGTTGAGAGCCCAGGCCGCGACCTGGGCCTTGTTGAGCTTGCCGCCGTGCAGGAGTTTGTGAAACTCGTGCTTGTCGTGGTAGCGCTCGGCGCCGACGGCACGGATCTTCGCCTCGAACTCAGCGGGCGTCCACGTCTCCTCCGCGGCTTCGAATTTTTTCACAAACTCGTTCATGGACGTGCCTCCCTGAGCCGGCCTCGATGCTTGTCGGCCGGCAGCCTGATCTCATCGCTCGTGGGCGAGAACCTTCTGGCGGGAAAGTCTCCCACTCGCCCCGCTGGCGATTTGATCCGGGTCAAGAAAATTGTCACGTTTGCGTCAGCCCGGCGTGAAGGCACTTCTAGCGCGCCGCCGCGATGGGCCCCTGATAGTCCGTAAGCGCGCTGGCCTCGAGCTCGGCGGCGAGAATGCGGGCAGGGTTCACCGGCCCGGGCAGCGTGATCCGCCCCAGCGGCACGGGCTTGAATCCGAAGCGGCCGTAATAGGCCTCGTCGCCGACAAGAATAACGACGCGCACGCCGCCTGCCTTGGCCGCCTCGAGCGCTTCCGCTACCAGGGCGCGCCCGAAGCCCTGTCCCGTGAAGTCGGTGGCAACAACGAGTGGTCCGAGGAGCAGCGCGCCGCTTTTGCCCCCGATCGTGATCTCGGTGAGTTGGACGGCTGCGGCGAGCCTCTCGCCGAGCATCGCCAGCCGGCAATAGGACGAGACGGGGCTGGCGCCGGCCGGCCGGCCTTCCCGCACGCGATATGCCGTGCGCGCGAAGCGCCCCGGTCCGAACACCTCGGCGTGGAGCGCGGCAATCGCGGGGAGATCTGCCGGCGTCACGGGTCGGTTGGTTGCTGTGGGCGGCATGAACGAAAAGTCCCGAGAAGTTTCGATGCGCCTCGACGCGGATGACGGAGGCAGGAGCGGGCTTCAGCGCCAGCGGCGAGTTGTGCGCCGCATGCGTCTGGCCTGGCGTCGTATCGTACTTCTCATGTTCATGAGACGGGCGTTTAACACGGGGGCTCCGCCGGGGTCCAGCAATGCCGCGGAACGGCCTTACCAGGCTTCCGAACGCGGCCTGCCGCTGAGCACTTCGAGAAGGCGATTACGCGACTGCGGCTGAATGTCCTCAGGCAGCCCGGCTGAAGGGAAAAAGCCTTGCTCGGCGATCTCGCGGTTGGGTGCGGGAACATGGGGCTGGCGCCACCGCCGCACGACGAAGACGAGGATGTGGTCGCCCGGGAAATAGTTGAAGTTAGTGTAGACGCCGAACAGCTCGGGTGTGCCCTCGACCAGTACGCCGGCTTCTTCGGCAAGCTCGCGCCGGAGCGCGTCCAAGACCGTTTCCCTCTTCTCGACGCCGCCACCCGGAAGATGCCATCCGGGCCGATACGCGTGGCGAATGAGAAGCACGCGATCCTGCCCGTCGAGCACGATGCCCTGCGCGCCAAGCGTGAGTCCACGCGCGTAGCGCCAGTAGCGCTGCAGGACCTTGTTGACAACTCTCGTCCGCCGCATTCACGAGCTCCCTGGGCCGCCGCGAAGAGCGGCACGTGCGAACCTTTAACGCATTTTTCGGGACCGTGCCGCGCCCCATGCTAGGAGTGCACGTCGATCGCATTTCGAAGGGCCGCCATGACGGAGACCACGACGCTTGCCCACATCTCCGACGTGCATCTGGGCCCCATTGCCGGCTTCCACCCGCGCTACTGGAATTTGAAGCGCGGGCTAGGCTACCTCAACTGGCACCGCGGCCGCGTGCGCGTGCATTTGAAAGACGTGGCGGACGCCATCGCCGCTGACGCAATCGCTCAGAAGCCCGACCACATCGTCGTAACCGGCGATCTCGCAAACATCGGGCTACCCTCCGAGTACGAGGCTGCGCTGTCATGGCTCAAGGCCCTCGGAGACCCCGCGCAGGTCTCGGTCGTGCCGGGCAATCACGACATCTACACGGCGCGCCTTCACGGCGCCTCCTGCCTCGAGCGTTGGGCTCCCTACATGACCTCGGATGCATGGGGCGCAAGGCGCGCCGCCGCCGGCGATGATAGATTTCCCTTCGTCCGCCGCGTCGGCGATGTCGCGCTCGTCGGCCTCAACTCGGCCGTGCCGACGCCGCCCTTCGTCGCCTCCGGCAGACTGGGCGCGCGCCAGCTCGAGGCGCTTGCGAGCACGCTGGAGCGGCTCGGCGGCGAAGGCGTCACCCGCGTCGTGCTGATCCATCATCCGCCGCTGCCGGGACAAGCGCCCCGCGTGCGCGGACTCGAGGATGCGGATGAGTTCGAGCGCGTGATCGACGCGCATGGCGCCGAGCTTGTCCTCCACGGCCACAACCACCGCGACATGCTCTCCTGGCGGAAATGGAGCCGCGGGCATGTTCCCGTGATCGGTGTCGCGTCGGGCTCGGCCGGGCTGGCGCACAAGGACGAGCCGCTCGCGCGCTACAACATTTTCCGCCTGATGCGCGACGGCGGCGAGGCCGTGATCGATATGCACACGCGCGGACTGAAGGAGCCGGACGGTCCGATTATCGAGCTCTCGCGCACGAGGATCGAGCCTCATGCGAGACCGCATCAACACACAGCATAAGGGGCAAAGCGGAAGATCCGCCTTGCCCCTGAAATCTGTCGAAGTGCCGCTGAGCGGTCGGTGCGCTTACGAGCAGGGCCGTGCGCGCGCGACGCACTTCCACTTCGAGCCCGTCTTCTGCTCCCAGCAGGTCGTCGAGCGGTTCTTGGACTTGGACCAGAGAGCGTAGGCAATGCCGTCCTTGCCGGTGACGGCGAGGCGCCAGGAAGCCCTTGCTTCGACACCCGTGACGCCTTTGAAGAGACCGGTCGCCGTCGCGGTTTGCGACGCCTTGCACTCCGCGCTTGCCGGCGCCGCAGCCACCAGCATGCTGAGACCCGCGACGGCCCCCGTCACGATGGCCGCCCGCGTGAACATGTTCACTCGCATCGATTGCTCCCTATGATTGAGAAGTATCCCCGGGGCCGGGACCTTAGCGGATCGTTGTGGGAGATGTCACCGTTCTGAACTTTACATTTGCACGCATACGGCGGAATTCTCAGATAGCCGCGGATAGTCACCGCTCTGCAACACGCAGCAGCAGGCCTGTGGCATCGTCGGAAATTTTCGCACGCGGGAAGGAGATACACTCTGAATTCGACGGTCTCGATCTGGCGCAACTCGCCGATGAGTGTGGCAAGCCCATGCGAACGTGCTCTGTCGAAAAGCTTTCGTGCGTCGTAGCGGCCGAAGACATCGACCAGCCGGGTCAGCCCGTCGCTGGCGAGAAGCACCGTGGCCCCGGGCGCGAGCGTGAGTGCGCCCGAGCGAACGAAATGGGCAGGCGGCGGGGTGATGGAGAAGACGCCGTAGCCGCCGGGCGTATTCATTGCCCGCGCGCGGCACGCAGCTTCGGCCAGAGATTTTCCCTGACCTGCTTCTGCGGTGAGCCCGGGTTGGCGCGGCGGTCGGCCGTGATGACCTCGCGGACCCAGCGGTCCCCGGACGTGTCTTCCTCGACGCCGAGCGTAAGCAAACCCGTGGCATCCTCGGCGATGATTGCGCAATCGCCGAGGCTCACGTACTCGAGCGTCGTGCCTTTAAGCCTGACGATGACGCCAGAGGCAGACGGGTGCTCCTCCCGCCCTGTCGGCGCACGCCGTTGCGCGCGCGCGAACAAGTCCGCCAATTCGCTTGCAAGGCGCGCCTGGGAGATTGCTGAGCGCGTCGATGGTGCCAGCGGCATCAAGCCGCAAGCAGCGTTCGATCTCGACGGCCAGCCAGTGCGCGTCCGAGATTTCTCCCGCGAGCGGCGATTGGATGACGTCCGTTGCGCCGTCGATGACCCAGGCGAGAGCGCCGTGTGCGCCGGCACGGTCCTCGTTCGCGGGGCCGGCGCCGCTGCTCACCACGTCGACGATTTCAAGTTTCATGACGGCTCAAATTTCGCGCACCTCTTGTGCGCCTGCCTCGTGCCGGCGGAAAGATATTGTGCAGTTGGCTGCAAATTTCACTGCGCTCTGATCGTCGCATGGGCGCTGTAGTTCTCCCCGATCGGCTCGCGACATGATAATGGATCGTGCATCCATATGCGCGCGGCCGTTCAGCGCGTAGCGACATCTTTCCAACGAGAGCAGGGATTGCATGCCGCTCCGACGTCGCCAGATCAAATTGAACTTGGCACTCCAGGGCGGCGGCGCGCACGGCGCCTTCACCTGGGGCGTTCTCGATCGCCTCTTGGAGGAGGACAATCTCGATATCGCCTGGATCTCGGCAACGAGCGCCGGTGCCATCAATGCGGTGGCCCTCGCCGCAGGGCTAGCCGAGGCTGGCCGCGAGGGCGCGCGCGCCAAGCTGCGCCAGGTCTGGGAAGCCGTGCACAAGGCCGGCGTGCCCGACCTCTTGCGCCTCAACCCGTTTCTGTACGGGCTCACCCGCTCGGCATCCATGGCGCATGTCGCGAGCCTGTGGTCGCCCTACGACTTCAATCCTCTTGGCTTCGATCCGCTGCGCACTCTCCTCGCCGACACGATCGATTTCGAGAAGATCAGGACCTCGGCGCCGGTCGAGCTGCTGATAGCCGCGACGGAAATTGCGACGGGGCGCGCGCGGCTCTTCCGCAACAAGGAGCTGACGATCGAATCCGTCCTCGCCTCGGCCTGCCTGCCGACGCTGCATCGCACGGTCGAGATCGACGGCGTCGCCTACTGGGACGGCGGTTTCTCCGCCAATCCCGACCTCGTCACGCTTGCTCTCGAAAGTCCTGTAGCCGACTCGCTCATCGTCCAGATCAATCCGCTCGTGAAGCAGGGCGTCCCGACGGGTGTGCGCGAGATCGCGGGCTACGCCAATCGTCTGACCTTCAACGCGCCGCTCTTGCGCGACATCGAGATCATCGAGACGGTTCGCGAGACGATGGGCGGCACGTTCCTGGCGCGCCGCGGCCGGTTGCGCCCGCTCGCGACGCACCGTTTCCACCTGATCGAGGCCGGACGCTATACGGCCTCCCTCAGCGACGAGAGCAAGATGAAGCCCGATCTTGGTCTTCTGACCTACCTGCACGGCGCCGGGCGAACGCAAGCGCACAAATGGCTGCACACGCATCGCGGCGCTGTCGGGCGCCGATCGAGCGTCGATCTCAGGGCCCGCTTCCTTGCGCCCGAGGCCTTTCAGAAGCTCGACGAGATGCCCCACTTCGCCGCCCGCCTTCGATGAGGAGAGCGACCAGCCGGAGCTCAAGAGCGGCTGAAGGTGCGAAGTCCATAGAACCACGCGATCGCTAATATCCGATATATTCATTTGGAAATAACGCTCGACCATCGCGCCGGGTGGCTGCTAGCTTGCCCGGAATAGGCAATTTGACGTGGGGTCTAGCACGATGAGCAACTTGGCAATCTCGCGCGCACGGCGCGCGGCGACAGTGGGATTATTGGCGCTGCTCGTGGCAGCTGGCGTAGGCGCGCCACGGGCTCTGGCAACCGACCCGCCGGTCATCGCCGCGGCGGCGAGCCTCAGAGATGCCCTCGAGCAGATCTGCACGCCCTCTTCGAGAAGAAGAGCAGCGAGAAGGTCACCTTTTCCTTTGGCGCCACCGGAAACCTGCTGCGCCAGATCGAGGAGGGCGCGCCGTTCCAACTGTTCCTGGCAGCAGACGAGGCGAGCGTCGCCAAGCTCGCTGCCGGCGGCAAGACCGAAGGACCGACATCCATTCTCGTGCGCGGTCGCCTCGCGTTTGCCGCGCCGAAGTCATCACCTGTCGTCGTCGACGGCAAGCTCGAAGGCCTCAAGGCGGCGCTCGCGGCAGGTAAGGTGAAGCATTTCGCCATCGCCAATCCGGAGCTCGCACCCTACGGCCGCGCCGCGCGCGAGGCGCTCCAGAAGGCCGGCCTTTGGGCCGACGTCGAGAAGCTGCTCGTGCAAGGTGAGAACATCGGCCAGGCGGCGCAGTACATCTCATCCGGCGCCGCGGAGGCCGGCCTCGTAGCGCAATCACTGACGTTGGCGCCCGACTTCGCGAAGGCGACCACGGTTGCGGTCGTCCCCGATGATTGGTACGCGCCCATCAATCAGGGTATGGCCGTGATCAAGGGGGCGGGGCCTGTTGCGCAAATCCTTCGCCGCGTTCCTGAAGGAGCCCGAGGCGCGCGCCGTGTTCGAAAAGCTGGGCTTCACGGTACCCTGAGGAAGGCGAGCGACGGCGCACAATGGATTGGACGGCATTCTACCTCTCGATCAAGCTCGCCTTCTGGACGTGCGTCCTCATTCTGCCGATCGCGATTGTTGCCGGCCGCGCGCTGGCGTGGGGACAGTTCCGCGGCAAGAGCTTCGTCGAGGCGGCGATCATGCTGCCGCTCGTCCTGCCGCCGACCGTGCTCGGCTATTATCTGCTCGTAGGATTTGCGCCAGGCTCGGCGCTGGGACGATTCGCGGCCTCGCTTTTTGGCGAGCCGCTCGTGTTCTCCTTCACCGGCATTCTGGTCGCGTCCCTCATCGCCAATCTTCCCTTTGCCATCCAGCCCCTGCAGCGCGCCTTCGAGGCCATTCCCGAGAACGTCCGAGAGGCTGCCTGGGTGAGCGGGCTTTCGAATTGGGAGACGTTCCGCAAGATCGAGCTGCCGCTGGCGTTGCCGGGGCTTGTCTCATCTCTCGCGCTGACATTTGCCCACACGCTCGGCGAGTTCGGCGTCATCCTCATGATCGGCGGCAATATTCCTGGCCGGACGCAGACCCTCGCGCTCTCACTCTATAACGAGGTGCAGGCATTCCGTTACGCCGAGGCCGGCGTCATGGCAGCGGCGCTTCTCGGCTTTTCCTTTCTCACCCTATCTCATCGTTAACGGCGTGGCGCGCTGGAGAGCCGGTCTCCATGGCTGAAGCCGCCTCAGGCGCAGCGCTCGCGGTCAGAATCGAGCAAGCCACGCCGGTTCCGCTCGCCGTCGATTTGGCGGTCGGCCGCAACGAGCTTCTCGCGCTCGTCGGTCCATCGGGTGCCGGCAAGACGACCCTGCTTAGAGCCGTCGCCGGACTGATGCGCCCTGCTCGGGGCGAGATCAGCGCCAACGGCGAGACCTGGTTCTCGTCCGCGCGCGGCATCGATCTGCCGCCGCAGGCACGCGCGGCCGGTCTCGTGTTTCAGGACTACGCCCTCTTTCCCCCACCTCACGGCGCTCGAGAACGTGGCCATCGCGCTCGGGCCTACCGTGACCAGGCGGAGCGTGCCGACGTTGCCCGCCGCTCTCTTGGCGCGGGTCCAGTCTGAAAGGCTTGGAACACCGCCGCCCGGCCTCGCTCTCCGGCGGCGAGCGCCAGCGCGTCGCGCTCGCCCGCGCGCTGGCGCGCAGGCCCCGCGTGCTCCTGCTCGACGAGCCGTTCTCGGCCGTCGATCGCATGACGCGTGAGCACCTGAAGCGGGAGCTGGCTGCCCTGCGGGCGTCGCTCGAGATTCCGATCATTCTCGTCACGCACGACATCACGGAGGCGCTGTCGCTCGCCGACCGCATCGCCGTGCTCCACAAGGGCGCGACGCTTGCAGACGGGAACGCCGGACGAGGTGCGGCTCAAGCCGGCAAGTCCGATCGTTGCCGAGGTGCTCGGGCTCGTCGACCAGACAGACCCCGGCCCTTGACGTGACGTCGCGCCCGCGTATCACGGTCCGACGAGGCGCGCGTAGCCTTCTTCCTCGTGGCATCGAGTAGCGCCTTGTAGGCCGCGTAGTCGGCGCTCTTCGCCGTGTGCTCGCCCATCGCCCCGCCTTTGAACTCGCCCCTCTTGATGTAGACGATCGGCGACGCGACGGGCACGAACGTCGCCCGCTGCTTGTTGAGCGTGGTGATCAGGCCGCGCATCTCGCCTTCCTGATTGATCTGCGACACGAGCACCATGCGCATCGCGCCCTTGGTGAGCGAGACGAGGTGGATGAACATCGACGAGGCGGGAATATAGAGCCGGCCGCGGTGCGAGTAGGGCGCGTCGGGCCGGTCGCGCTCCTCGAACAGCAGGCTCGGCCACTCGGGATCCCAGACGATATCGGTCCGGTAGGCGACGATCGTGTCGGCCTTGGCGAAAGCCGGACGGATCGTGAGATAGCTGCCGATGTAGTGGTCGACGGCGGCGCGCGTGTAGGCGCCCATGTAGACGGGTGCCATGATCGCCGCCCTCGCCCCTGAGCTCCATCGGCTGCGCGGTCGACATGGACCCGAACCACGTCTCCTTGAGCCGCTGGTAGTCGAGGCCGAGCACCATCGACACGTCGAACAGCGTTTGCTCGCGCACCGGCTTGCCGTGGAGCAGGTTCTGGATCGTCTTCTCGTGGCAGTCGGCCGCGTCCGCAAGCTCGGCCTGCGTGAGCTTTTTCTCGATCATCGCCGTGCGAATGGTCTCGAGCGCTTGCGCGCGCTCTTTCCGGTTGGCGGGAGGTTTCATCTGGGGCGGGCTCGTGGAGGGATAACGGCTTTCCGGTATATACCGGTTTTTATCCCTACTCGGCAATTGAGGCCGCGAGCGGGTTAATTGCCGCCCACGCTCGCCTGAGCCTGAAAATCCGAAGGGCGGCGAAGCCTTGGCTCCGCCGCCCTTCAGATGGTCAACTGTGGGTCGCGTCTTAGCCGCGGCCGACGACCGAGACCGAGACCCGGGCAACGCCTGCGCCCGTGATGCCGAGCGCGCTCGCTGCGCCGCGCGACAGGTCGATGATGCGGCCCTTAACGAACGGCCCGCGATCATTGATCGTGACCGTCACCGAGCGTCCCGTCGCCGCAGACGTGACGAGCACGCGCGTGCCGAACGGCAGCGTCCGGTGGGCTGCCGTCATGCCGCCGGGGTTGAAGCGGGCACCCGAAGCGGTCCGCGTGCCCGAGGCATAATAGGAGGCAAGGCCGGACGAGCCGCCGCCATAAGACCCGCCGTACGACGAGCTGGCGACCGAGGAAGCGCGCGCAGCGCCGCACAGCCTTGCTGCCGTCGGCATAGTTGGCGTGAGCCTTCTGGCGGTTCGCGTACTTACGCGACTTCTGGCTCGCGTACTTCTTGGACTTTCCCGCATAAGCCTGTTTCGAAATCTTCTTCGCCGAGGCATGCGAGCCGCAGGCGAACGCAGGCCCCATGCACTCCCAGGCGGCGCTCGCCGGACGAGCATCCACGAGGCCGAGCGTCAGAGCCGCAAGGCCCAAAAGAGCGATATTCCGCATGATTTTTTCTCCACTCAGAAGGCGACAGTGCTTTTGGCTCCGCTGGAGCAAACCTCCAACCTCCCCACGAGTTCCCCATCGCAACCGGCCATCCGCGATCGCGGAAAGCCGTGGGACCAGCCTGAGCTGCATCCCGCTTGCGACGAGCGAGCCTCAGCGCAACACCAGAACATGTTCTGTCGCCAGACATTTGCGGGGATAGGCAGTCCCACCCCCGTCCTGGTGCCGGCAACGAACCAGCCGAGGGGGAGGGGGTCAACGCACTTGTCTGAACGTCGTTCAGGTTAAGATTTGTATACCGTTGATTCAGCAACACTTTTCTTGCTGCAGTGCACAAAGGTGCGACGGCAGGTCGCACATTTCGAGCAGAGCATACATCGGCAACCAATTGGAACTGACCCAGAAAGAACGGAGCAATGCATCGCAATATTCCATTCGGCTGAAGCTGCATTGTGCGGGATCGCCGCAAGAAATCCGTCGGACTTCATCGACCTGCTTGTCACGTGAGATGCCTAGTCGTAATCCTCGCGCACGGGGCTGATCGGCCGCCCCGTTAGGCTCAAGCCCCTAAAAGGCTGGCCCAAGCGCCGCGGAGTATCCGCATGGCTGGCGCTCTGGGCAGGCATCGTCGATCCCGAGAGAGTTGGCCCGCTGGAACCGCTGCAAAGGGGCCAACATGACTGACGACGCCTTGCCACTCCGCCGAGCCATCCGACATTCGCTGAAGCGCTGAAGGTGTGGGCCAAGATCGGGCTTCTCTCGTTTGGCGGCCCGGCCGGCCAGATCGCGCTCATGCATCGCGTCGTCGTCGACGAGAAGCGCTGGATCGACGAGCCGCGCTATCTGTCGGCATTGAATTTCTGCATGCTTCTCCCCGGCCCCGAGGCGATGCAGCTCGCGACCTATGTCGGCTGGCGGCTGCACGGCGTGAAGGGCGGTCTCGCGGCCGGGCTGTTGTTCGTGCTGCCCGGCGCGCTGTTCATGCTGGGGCTGGCGCTGGCCTATGCCGCATTCGGCAAGCTGCCGCTCGCGGAGGCCCTCTTCGTCGGCGATCAAGGCGGCGGTGCTGGCGATCGTCGTCGAAGCGCTGCTGCGCGTTGCGAGGCGCGCGCTGAAGCAGCCCGGCGGACTGGATCATCGCCGCCGCGGCGTTCGTCGCGATCTACGCTTTCGCCGTCCCGTTTCCGGTGATCGTGCTGGCGGCGGCCCTGATCGGCTTCTTCCGGGCGGCCGGGCATCCGAGCCTGGGCGGCGACGCGCCGCGCCCGGCGCCGGTCGCGCTCTCGCGAGCACGCTGAAGACCGTCGCGCTGTGGCTCGGCATCTGGATCCTGCCGTTGCTCGCCGTGGCGCTCGCGTTCGGCCGCGGCCACGTGCTGACCGAGCTTGCTTGGTTCTTTTCGAAGCTCGCCGTCGTCACCTTCGGCGGCGCCTATGCCGTGCTGGCCTACATGGCGCAGGCGGTCGTCGAAGGCTATGGCTGGCTGACGCCGGGAGAGATGCTCGATGCGCTCGGTCTTGCCGAGACGACGCCCGGGCCGCTCATTCTCGTGAACGAGTTCGTCGGCACGCTGGCGGCGTGGCGCCACGGCGGCGGTTCGCCCGTAATGATGGGCATCCTCGGCGCCGTCGTCACCCTCTGGGCCACGTTCGCGCCGTGCTTCCTCTGGATCTTCGCCGGCGCGCCCTACATCGAGCGCTTGAACGCCGAGCCGCGCCTCAAGTCGGCGCTTGCCGCCGTCACGGCGGCCGTCGTCGGCGTCATCCTCAACCTGACGGTCTGGTTCGCGCTGCACGTGCTGTTCGCGAGGTCGCGACGCTCTGAAGCCGGACCGTTGCGGCCCGCGCGTCCCGAGCTCGCCTCCATCAAGCCTCGTGACGGTGGTGCTCTCAGCGGTCGCGTTCACGCTGCTGTTCGCGCTCCACCGCGGCATCGTGACGACGCTCGCGGTGTGCGGCGCGCTGGCGCTCGCCTGGCATTCGCCTGGGAACCGCCTAGAGCCAGCGCTTGCGGCGGAAATAGAGGAACGGAATGAGCGCCGAGAGGAACATGAGCCCGAGCGCCATCGGATAGCCCTCGAGCCACTCGAGCTCGGGCATGTGCCGGAAGTTCATGCCGTAGACCGAGGCGACGAGCGTCGGTGGCATCAGCATCACCGCCATCACCGAGAACAGCTTGATGATCTGGTTCTGCTCGTTCGAGATCATGCCGAGCGTCGCATCGAGGAGAAAGTTCATGCGGGTCGAGAGGAATTGCATGTTCTCCTGCAGCGAGTTGATGTCCTTTTCCGCCCCCTGGATGCGCTGCAGGATCTTGGCGTCGCAGTTGCGCTCGCAGGCGGCAACCTCGAAGAAGTGCACCACGCGCTCGAGCGAGGTCGCGGCCTCTTGAGCGCGCGCGACCGTGTCGCCCTGCGCCCCCGTGCCCTTGAGCAGAACCTCGAGCTTCTTGTCACCCCTGCGGCGCGCCGCCTTGGTGCTCGAAGATGGCATTCGCGATCTTGTCGGCGCGGTCCTGGATGAGCTGGATCAGGTCGGCCTTGCGCTCGATCAGCGATCTCGATGAGGCCGATCATGACGGCCGCGCCCGAGTTGCAGCTCGCGTCACCCTTGCCGGCACGCTGCAGGTACATTTGAAACGCCTTGGGATTGGCGTAGCGCACAGTCACCAGCGCATTGCCCGAGAGGATGAACGTGACGGTCGAGCCGGTCGGCACGGTCGCCTCGATATTGTGGACGATGAACGCCGTCATGTAGCTCGCGCCGCTTCTCCTGATAGAAGCGGCTCGAGGCCTCGATCTCGCGCATCTCGGCGCGCGTCGGCACCGAGATGTCGAGACACTTCTCGACGAAGAGCGTCCTCTTCGGGCGTGGGATCGAGAAGGTCGTACCAGACCGTATCCTTGGTCATGGGCGCCGTCTCGTTGTGCTTCAGCAGGCTGTGGCCGGTGGTGTCATAGATCGTCAGCATTTAGCTTTCCCTGGACGTTTCTTGAACTTCCCCCGCCACAGGCCGATACTTACACAAAGAAAAGTGCCCCCGCATCAGGCTTTCCGCCGGATTGGTTTCGATGGCCGCAGAGCTCGGCCGCCTGTTCCCCGCGGCACAGCAAATCCACGCGCGCCGAGACATACGTATTGCCATCACACGCCACATTTATGGAGAGAGGAACATGTCACGATTTATTGCGGCCGCGGGCCTTCTGGCCATGCCGGCACTTATGCTCGCTGCGGCGGCGCCCGCCGAGGCCGGATCGTCTGCGTGAACGGATATCAGATCGTCAACGGCTCGCCGATCGCGACGCCCTATTGCCAGGACACGCTCGTCGCGCAGGTCGCGCGCGAGCACGGCTTCAAGGTTTCCGACGCGGCCGTGCTGAACAATCCGAACACGAAGCGCAACGTATGCCAGTTCGTCGGCCGCGATATTCGCCTGACGACGGCCTGCGTCGACGCCAACAGCCAGGGCCGCCGCTTCTAACGTTCATGAGAACAATGAAACGCGCCGGGAAAATTAACATCCCGGCGCGTTAACCGTGTCAGCCGCTGCCGTTCTGAGAGTTCGGGAACGAGGACGGATCGAGCTGCGGTATCAGCTCATTGGCGTCCTTGGCCCGGCGCACGCGCCCGTCGAACTGCGCGCCTTCCGAGATCGACAGCGTCTGATGGAAGATGTCGCCCTCGACCTCCGCGGTCGGGTGCAGCATGACGCTCTGAGCGCGGATCGCGCCGCGGACGCCGCCGCGCACCTCGATGCTCTCGGCTGAGACCGTGCCGACCACCGAGCCGTCCTCGCCGATCACCACCTGCTTGCCGTTGACGTCGCCACGGACGTCGCCATCGATCTGCAGCTTGTTCTGCGAGATGATCGTGATCTTTTCGCCGAGGATCGTGAGATCCGTGCCGATGACGGACGATCCCATGACGGACGCGGCCCCGAACGGAGACGCGCGTCCCGACGACGAGCCGGGCGAGCTCCCCCCAGGAGCAGGCCCGGATGCCGGACGTGGAAGATTTGGATCTGAATTTGTACCGCGGCCAAACACTTGAACCTCCCCTGATGCGCTGGGCTCTCGCCACATAGACCGTGACTGTGATCATGGTCACGTGGAGGAAATTTGTCGAGAACACGTGATCAGCCACTTTTAGGTCCCGAACACGGCCGATTAACGGCGCCGATCGGCCCGAGGGCCGCAATGTCGCGCGGTAACCATAAGTAGGGCGAGCGGGCCCCAAAACCCGGGATGAGCACCGCAGCCGTCTTCCGCCCACCCTTGGGCTCCGCTACGTTGGTAAACGCTGCGAACGGTGCGGCCATGCGCCGGATCGACGTACGGCCGTCGTGAGCATATCGCTCTGTCGTCACGTGGAGCGTCGGCCGTCGGCTTCGGGCACCTGGTGCCATCGCGAGAGCGCACGAGTGAGACACATTGCATCGGGCCATGTTCCGTCGAGTCTGGGGCACGCCTGCCAGAGATGCGCCATCCGGCAGAGGGCGCTGTGCGGCGCCATCTCGGACGCGGCGCTTGCGCGTCTCGTGCACCGCCGCCGCGCGCCCGCCGGCAATCTGATCCTCGATGGCGAGCACGAGCCGGGCTGGATCGCTGTGATCCTCTCGGGCGTCGTCAAGCTTCTCAAGACAGCCGCCGACGGTCGACGCCAGATCGTCGGCTTGCAGTTCCCCGGCCAGTTCGTAGGCCGCCCGGGCGGCAAGCCGAGTCCCTTCCTGGCCGAAGCGGCGTCCGACGTCGAGCTCTGCTGCTTTGCGGGCACCTCCTTCGAGGCGGCCATGCGCGAGAGCCGCGAGCTCGAGCACGTCGTCATGCAGCAGACGCTGGATGAGCTCGACGTCGCGCGCCAATGGATGTTCGTCCTCGGCCGCAAGACGGCGCAGGAGAAGGTCGCGAGCTTGCTCCTTCTGATGGCCCACCATCTCGCCTCCGATCCCGGCGCGACCCCGTCCGGCAACAAAGCGATCGAGTTCGAGCTGCCGCTGTCACGAACGGAGATGGCGGAATATCTGGGGCTGACGATCGAGACCGTCAGCCGCCAGGTCAGCACACTTGAAGGCGAGCGGCGTGATCTCGATCAAAGGCGCGCGCGTCGTGAGCGTTCCCGATCTCGCAGCGCTTGCAGACTGGTCCGAGCGCAATCAGAGCTAGGGTCGCAATCTCTAGCCAGCCGGATCATCGAGCTCCGCGGCCGGGCCCGGCTGGAGCTCACCCGTGAGAAACTGCGCGCGGCCCAGGCCGAACGACCAGTCCTCGTCCGTGTTCTCGACGATCGAGACCACGATATCGGACGACGCGATGCCGCAGCTCTCCTCGAGCTCCTCGGCAAGCAGCTTGTAGAAGTTCTCCTTCGCCTCGCGTCCGCGCGGCCGGCTCGTCACCTGGACGAAGCACGACCTTGCTCGGTGCGCGGGATGCCGAGCCCCGTGTCCTCGATGATCATGCGCGACGGCTTGTGCTCGGTGACGATCTGGTAGCGGTCGCGGTCGGGCACGTTGAAGGCGGCGAGCATGGCGCGGTGGGCCGCGTCGAGCAGGGCCTTGAGCTCGGCGTCGGTGCGCCCTTCGATGACGTCGATGCGGAGAAGCGGCATGTATTGGGCGAAGCCACTTCGATTGCGGCGGCTCCTGCGGATGCAGTACGCGCATCTCGATCGCCTGAGCGTCTCATGGTCGACCGCTCACCACGAGGCCCGCGATGCGCTGTTGAGCCGCAAGCCTCCCGCGCCCTCGGCCAATGCCGGATAGTCGATATAGCCCTTCGCGCCGCCGGCGTAGAACGTCGCCTGGTCGGGGACGGCGAGCGGTGCGCCGGCCTTGCAGGCGCGCGACGAGATCCGGATTGGAGATGAAGGGCTCCCGAAGCAGACGAGATCGGCGAGGTTCTTGGCCCGCGCTTCGAGCGCGAGCTCGAGCGTGTAGCCGTTGTTGGCGATATAGAGACCGCGGAAGGCGCGGCGCAGCTTCTGCAGGTCGAAGCTGTCCGGCGGATGGCGCTCGCCGCCCGTGTCGCCCTCGATGACGTGGATATAGGCGAGGCCGAGCGGATTGAGCTGGTCGATGAGCGAGAGATAGACCGGCTCGGGGTTGGAATCGCCGATGTCGGCGAACTTCGTCAGCGGCGAAAGGCGAATGCCGACGCGGTCGCCGCCCCACACCTTCGTCACCGCCTCGGTCACCTCGACCACGATCCGCGTGCGGTTCTCGATCGACCCGCCGTAGCGGTCCGTGCGCTTGTTGGTCTTGTCGGACGAGGAACTGCTGCAGGAGATAGCCGTTCGCCGAATGGATCTCGACGCCGTCGAAGCCCGCGTCCTTGGCGCACTGCGCGGCGTGTGCGTAGTCCGCGACGATGCCGGGAATTTCCTGCGTCTCGAGTGCGCGCGGCGTCACGTGCGGCTTGAAACCCTCGTAGGTGTAGGCTTGCTGATTCCTCGGCGCGCACCGCACTCGGCGCGACGGGAAGCGCGCCACCGAGCTGAATGTCGGGATGCGACACGCGCCCCACATGCCAGAGCTGCAGGAAGATGCGCCCGCCCTTGTCGTGCACGGCCTTGGTCGTGAGCTTCCAGCCGGCGACCTGCTCCTTCGTCCAGATGCCGGGCGTCAGGATGTAGCCCTTGCCCTGCGCGCTGATGTTCGTCGCCTCCGTGACGATGAGGCCGGCGGAGGCGCGCTGCGAATAGTACGCTGCCTGTAGCTCGCCCGGCACGCCGGCGTCGTCCGCGCGCGACCGCGTGAGCGGCGCCATGACGATTCGGTTGGCGAGCTTGTAAGGCCCGAGCTGGACGGGATCGAACAGGTCCGTGCTGCCGAGATCGGGCCCGGTGGCCCGCGTTCGTTGTGACATCTGCAACTCCTGATCGATCGTTCGGTGGGATTTTCCTGACCTCAGGCGATCTAGGGCGGCAGCGTTGCGCCCGCAAGGAGGGCTCGTGCGCTATTTCGTCGTCAGGGGTCTGAGAATAGGCGTTGCGGTAATATGCATAGACGCCAAAAAGCAAAGAGGCCGCCTTGAAACCGCCTCGAGAAAACAAAAAAGCCGCCTCAGGCGGCCGTAGGAAAACAAAGAGGCCGCCCTGAGGGCGGCCTCCGTGAGACATGGGCGGCGATCGGCGTCTGTCGGCCGCGCCGCGATCCGCTTGTCCCGTCAGCTCAGCTTAAGAGGCTGATCCGATCCAAGACGTAGCGACCACGACATCGCCGTCCTCAAGATCCCACTCGACATCGGATCACCTCCTTTCGATTGTTGAACGATAGCGAATGCTCTCATAGTTCGCGGCGCTTGAAAAGCCCTTGCTGAGCCCGCGCATACGCTTGTATCGGCCGCCTTTGTCGGCGTTTGCCCGATAATTGAGCCATGCGGGCGAAGTGCAGCTGCAACGGGACGTGGAGGCGGAAGTAGCATGGACATCCTGGCGTGGCTCTGGTGGCTGGTCGTGTCGATCGTCTCGCTCGTCTGGTCGCTGTTCTGGTTCCTGATCAGCGGCTGGGTGTCGACGCTGCTCCAGATCGCGCTCCTCGTCGCCGCGCGTCTACTACCTGAAATACGGCTGGCGCCGCGCTCCCGCCGAGATCTGGAAGCGCACCAGCCAGGCCGGCCGCTTCTTCTGGAGCTGGGTGCGTGCGCGCGAGCCCGCGGCCGGCGAGACGGTGGTCGAGGTGCGCGAGACCGTGCGCACCGTGCCCGTCAAGGAGTTCGGCGACATCAACGTCTCGACCGCGCTATCGCTCCTGACGCTGGCGGGTCTCACGCTCGCGGCGGGATTGGGCTGACGACCGCTACGCTGAGTTCGTGATCGCTGCGTCCAGCGTCAGGGCAGGCGCTCGACCTTGGCCGCCATGTCGGGAATGAGCTGCACTTTGTAGGTCGCTTCATCGCATTTGAGCAGCCACACGGCGTCGTCGTACTTGGTCGCGTCGCCTTCGCGCGTGGCGCTTTGCGGGTTGGTGCAGGCAAAGCCCTGCTTGCGGATCTGCACCGCGATGATCTCTTTCGACACCTCCTTAGGATCGGCGGCGCGGGCAGGGGAGGGCGTGGCGGCAAGCGGCGCCAGTGCCGCGATCGCCGCGAAGCAGAGATTGAGTGCGTTGGAAATGCTGTCGGTCTTCATCGGCCCGGCCCTCGTGCGCTCTACCTGAGGAAGCACTTCGACAATATTACAGAACGGGCGATTCGGCCTTCCCAACGCCGGGTATGGTTATATTTTTCTTCGGCTGCCCCAGAGCGAGGACCGATGCATGTGCCGTAACATCAAGACGCTCTACAACTTCGCCCCGCCCGCGACCGACGACGAGATCCGCGCCTCCGCCATACAGTTCGTGCGCAAGATCTCGGGCTTCAACCAGCCGTCCAAGGCCAACGAGGCCGCGTTCAATCGCGCCGTGGATGAGGTGTCCAAGGCTGCCGAGACTCTGCTGGGGTCGCTGGTGACCATGGCCCCGCCGCGCGATCGCGAGACCGAAGCGACTAAAGCGAAGGCCCGCTCCGCGATGCGGTTTGGCGTGACGTAAGAGTGTGCATACGCGCCGGCTTACGCTGTGGCCTCTCTGTCCATCTGGTAGTCTTCGAAACGAACGGCAGGAACAAGCCTCGGGAGGAACACATGAGTCTGGCATCGGCCTTTGCGCGCAAGCTCTCGCGCGCCGCGACGATCGCGGCGGCGGTGATGATGTCGGCGGCACCGCTCACCGCCGCGCGGGCACAGGAGGCGCTGAGCGTGCAAGTGAATGAAAGCACCACCGTCGAGCTCGATGGCAATCCGTCGACCGGCTACAGCTGGCAGCTCGACGACGGCGCGAGCGAGGGCGGCGAGCTCGTGAAGGTCGAGGACTTAGGCTACGTGAAGCGCGAGCTGAAACCGGGCGAGCGGCCCGTTCTCGGCGCGCCCTCGAAATATCAGTTCCGCGTCACCGGCCTCGAGGCCGGCGCCGTGAAGCTCGTCTTCAACTACGTGCGAGGCCGCGAGACCGCGCCGGGAAAGACGCAGGAAGTCTCGATCGAGATATTAGGTGATTGACCATGATCCCGCCGCGCGATCGCGACTCTGGGGCCGCGACGGCAAAGGCCCGCTCCGCCATGCGCTTTAGCGTGCGCTGGCCCGGCCGCGGATCACGGCGCTAATGCCTCCGCGATGCCAAGGTGCAGATGGAATAGAACGGTCCGAACGCAGGCATCTCCACGGTGGGTCTGTATACCCGATGCAAGGCCCCGGTTGTGGTGTCGTCAACCACGCGCAGGCTCATTTCGTCTGCCAGCGCTCTGATATCGTCGAAGCCGGTGACCCAGGGCGCATTCATGTTCTCGAAATTCTCGATCATGCAGGTCAGGCCCAGCACGCCGGTGGTCTTCGAGATCATGGCTTCCGCGAAATAATCGAACGACACATGGAAGTTCTTGAGATTGTCGCGCAGTTCTCTGAGGATCGCCATATCGCTGCTGCGCGGCAGGTACATGGTGTTGCCCTCCCAGATGACGTAGGTCGGCAGATCCGGATTGAAGCCGTTCTTCAAGAGCAGAGCCATCATCCCATCCTTGACGTAGTTGCCGGGGATGAACCGGGTGTCGCCGAGGATGCCGTGCAGGTCGTAGCAGCGCCTGCTTCATGCCGAGCGTTGCCGCGTCGTCGATCTCGAAGTAGGTCACGCCGGGCGCCGATTTGCGCACGGCGCGCGTGTCGAGGCCCGAGCCCAGCACGACGACCTGCCGGCATCCGCGCGAGATTTGCGCATCCAGCATCTCGTCGAAGTAGCGGGTTCGGAGCTTCACGAGCTCCTTGACCAGCGGAAATCCATTTGCAGCGCGATCGGCCGCGTGCCGGCTCTCAGGGCTGAGAAACAGGCCGACGACATTGTCGCGGTAGAGCGGGTGTGCGGCGCAGTTCTCCTCGGCGCGGTACTCGGCGACGACGAAAGCCGTGCCGTGACATTCGTAATCTGCGTCATGAAAGTCGCTTCCCGATGAATTGAAGACAAAGCCGCGTTATCGCGGGCTGCCTCAATGCCGGGAAAGGGGATTGCGGCGTTGTCCCCTACGGAACAGGTGCGGCATTTCGATAGCCGCAACGCTCAATTGCGTCGGCTCAGGCTGGCGATTTGCGCTCCCTCGCAGCATCCGCCTTCTCCGCCTCGACGTAACCTCCCCGCCCATCTCGCGGAACTTGTCGCTCATCTCGGCCATGGTCTCGGCGCGTTCTTCAATTATGTGATCCTCGGCGGAGCCGTCTCCGTCGAAGCAGCATCGAAATTGGACGGGAGAGCTGGATGCGCTCGAAGATCGCCGCACTTGCCGCAGCGCTTGGCCTTTGGTCCGTCATGGCCTCTGAAACCCTCGCGGACGATGCGGCCGCCAAGACCGCGTGGGATTTTGCCTTCACGGCGATCGAAGGCGGGCCCATGCCTTTTGCAGATTTCAGGGGCAAGGTGCTGCTGGTGGTGAACACAGCGTCCTTCTGCGGGTATACGAAGCAGTACAAGGCCCTGCAGGCGCTGCACGCGAAGTATGAGAGCCAGGGCTTCGCCGTCATCGGCGTGCCTTCGAACGACTTCGGCGAGCAGGAGCCGAACGCGCCGGGAGAGATCAAGAACTTCTGCCAGGGCATCTACGGCGTCACCTTCCCCTTGACGGACAAGAACGTCGTCTCGGGCGAGAACGCGCATCCCTTCTACAAATGGGCGCGCGAAGAGCTCGGCTGGCTCAACGCTCCGAAATGGAACTTTCACAAGTATCTCGTCGGCCGCGACGGGCGTCTCGTGACATCCTTCTTTTCCATGACTGAGCCGGATTCGGAGCGCGTCACGGCGGCGGTCGAGGCGGAGATCGCGAAACCGGCGGCAACTCCCGTCAATTAGTCGGCGGGATGGAACTACTTCAGCAGCGTTCTTTTCGACGTACACCTCCCCGCCCATCTCGCGGAACTTGTCGCTCATTTCCGCCATGCCCTCGGTCTGCTCGTTGAGCCGCGCCGCGTAGTCGCGCACCTGCTGCGTGATCTCCATCGAGCAGAACTTGGGCCCGCACATGGAGCAGAAATGCGCCACCTTGTGCGCGTCCTTGGGCAGCGTCTCGTCGTGGAAGGCGCGCGCCGTGTCGGGGTCCAAGGATAAGTTGAACTGGTCCTCCCAGCGGAACTCGAAGCGTGCGCGCGCTTAGAGCGTCGTCGCGCAGCTGCGCCGCCGGATGCCCCTTCGCGAGATCGGCCGCGTGCGCCGCGATCCTGTACGTGATGACGCCGGTCTTCACGTCGTCGCGGTTCGGCAGCCCGAGGTGCTCCTTCGGCGTCACGTAGCAGAGCATGGCCGCAGCCGTACCAGCCGATCATCGCCGCGCCGATGCCGCTCGTGATGTGGTCGTAGCCCGGCGCGATGTCCGTCGTGAGCGGTCCCAGCGTGTAGAACGGCGCTTCCCCGCACTGCGCGAGCTGCTTCTCCATGTTGACCTTGATCTTGTGCATCGGCACGTGGCCGGGCCCCTCGATCATCACCTGGCAGCCCTTGGCCCATGCAACCTTGGTGAGCTCGCCGAGCGTCTCCAGTTCCGCGAACTGCGCGCGGTCGTTGGCGTCCGCGATCGAGCCCGGGCCGCAGCCCGTCGCCGAGCGAGAAGCGAGACGTCATAGGCGCGGCAGATGTCGCAGATGTCCGCGAAGCGCTCGTAGAGGAAGCTCTCGCGGTGATGCGCGAGGCACCACTTGGCCATGATCGAGCCGCCGCGCGAGACGATGCCGGTCACGCGGGTGGCCGTCAGCGGCACGTAGCGCAGCCGCACGCCGGCATGGATGGTGAAATAGTCGACGCCCTGCTCGCACTGCTCGATCAGCGTGTCGCGATAGATCTCCCACGTGAGTTTGACGGGGTCGCCGCCGCACTTCTCGAGCGCCTGGTAGATCGGCACCGTGCCGATCGGCACCGGCGAATTGCGCAAGATCCATTCGCGCGTCGTGTGGATGTTGCGCCCCGTCGAGAGGTCCATGACCGTGTCGGCGCCCCAGCGGATCGCCCACACCATCTTCTCCACCTCCTCCTCGACCGACGAAGTGACGGCCGAGTTGCCGATGTTGGCGTTGATCTTCACCAGGAAGTTGCGGCCGATGATCATCGGCTCGAGCTCGCCGTGATTGATGTTGGCCGGGATGATGGCGCGCCCGCGTGCGATCTCGCTCGCGCACGAACTCGGGCGTGATGTGGGCGGGAATTGCGGCGCCGAAGGCTTCTCCGTCCTCGAGCGCCGCGTGCGCCCGCTCCAACATGGCCTTGCGGCCCATGTTCTCTCTCTCCGCGACGTAGATCATCTCCTTGGTGATGATGCCCGGCGCGCGCGTATTCGAACTGAGTTACGGGCTTGTCCGGCTAAGCCGCGAAAGGGCCGCGGCTTGTTCGGAAAGTCGCGCGCAACACGTGCCCCTGTCACGTTACCGTTGTCCTCGGGACGCACCGTGCGCCCCTCGTAGGCCTCGACGCCGCCGCGCTCTGTGATCCAAGCCTCGCGATGCCGCGGCAGCCCCTTTGCGACGTCGATGCAGGCCGCCGCGTCGGTGTACGGCCCCGACGAATCGTAGACGCGAAACGCCGGTTCGCCGCTCGCCCGGCGAAAGTGCGATCTCGCGCAAGGGCACGCGCAGATCCGGCTGCCCCTCCGGCGACGAATAGACCTTGGACGACGCCGGCAGCGGCCCCGTCGTGACCTTCGGCACCTCGAGATCTGACGCACGCGTGATTTTGTTCATCGACGCAATCCTCTCAACGCTTGGCCGTGCAGCATCCACTGGGAGCGGCACGGTCATCCGGTGACCAGGACTCGGCGAAGGAGAAAATGTGCGCCCGTCCCTTCGCCGGCATGACCCGGATCAGGTTCGAAGGGTGCTCGCGCTTCGTGGCGCGATCTCAGCCGGAACACCGGCGCCCCTGGGAACGGCGCGACTGTGAGCCGTGACGCGGCCCATTGCAAGTGATCATCCGCACAAAAAGAAGGGCCGCAGATCGCGGCCCTTCAAGTGCGTGGCAAAGCTTAGAGATGCCCCATTACGAGCAGCTCTGGCGCGCCTCGGAGGCTCGGATGGCGTCGATGGTGCTGCGCTCCATCTTCGACAGCGGCACGCTCTCCTCGGTGTCGTAGCTGCAGCCGCCGATGCCGAAGTAGGTGACGGCGCGCTGCGTCGTGAAGCAGTAGCCGTTGTCCTTGTAGATCTGGTTGCGCATCACCCACAGCTCCTGGCAGTCGTAGGCGTCGCCCTGGACGTCGCCGGCCGCGGCCGGCTTGGCAAGTGCGAGCGGAACGAGCACGAGTGCCGCGGCGAGAGCGGCTATGGCCGGCGAGTTCACGTCGGGATCTCCTTGAGAGACTGTGCGTTACGTTTTGAGAGTTGGGGGGCATCGGGGCGACCGACAGGCGGAGCAGCATCTGCTGCCCCGCCCTCGGCGCTGCCTCGCCCCCGCCAGCGTGGTTGGCGCGCGAGGCAACGCGTATCGCGAGCTCATGGTCCCGACTGGATCGGCTTAGCGGCCGAAGCGAGGCATCCACCACACGCGATGCCACCGGTCGTTCGACTGGCTGTCGATGTCGTACGCGGCCTTGTTCTGCATCTTGTTGAGTATGCGCCGGTCCTTCTTCGACAGGTAGCCGTCGCTCTTGAGAACGCTCTCGACCTTCGAGATCTTGCGCTGCTCGCCGCGCAGCTTCAGACCCTCGGTCCAAGTGATCGAGCCGTCCTGACGGCCCTCTTCGATCTTGTAATACTGATGCTCGCGCCGGTCATCGACCTTGCCGGCGAAGGCCGCCGCAGACGACGTCGCGACAAGAGCGAGAGCGAGAGTGCCGATCCTGAACATTTATCCTATCTCCAGTTATTCCGTCCGGCGAGGCCCGGCCTCATGCCGGGCGCCGATGACGGGGAAACTAGAGGGGACGCTTTGAACCGGGACTGAACGCATGTTTCATCGCGCATTCATCCTGCGGCGCACGTGGCAAGCGTGCGAATGCTCGCCGGCTTAGAGCCGAGAGAAGTGATAGGCGCGAGCGTCGTGTCGCAAAGCGGCGGCAAGGCGAGAGATGCGCAACGAAAAACGCCCAACCCCGGGGGGCGGGGCTGGGCGTTGTAGCGCTTTCGCGCGTAGCGCCGGGAGGGAAGCCGGCGCTCCAGGCGATGTCCTCGGTTAGACGGGGGGAGCTACCGATAAAATGACATCACCTGACTAGCGTTGACATAAGCGCAACACGCCAGCTTTCAATAGGGGCCCTTGCTCGATAATCACGAAAAGTTTACTAAGTTGGGCTGCGTTATCCCCAACTTAGGTATTGCCAGTCGCAGAAAAGGCTGATGCGGCAATCTGCTTCGTTGTCGGTCCGTCCTGGTTTCACGGGCTAGGGCAAGGGGTGAAACTTGTTCAGGCTCACCGGCTCGATCTTGAACAGCTTGCCGTCGAGATCTTCGCCCTTCACAAGCTGCGACACCTCGACCCGCGTGTCCACGCCCTGGGCGTCCGTCGTCACCCACTCCTTGATCTCGAGCTCGGGCTGCGTGGAGATGAAGAGCTTGATCCGGCCCGGCGCGTCGGGGCTCTTGTCCTGCAGCGCCAGGATGATGAGGTCGGAAGCCTCCTGCAGCTCGAGGATGCGGGCGTCGCGCGCAATGTCGACGTCCTTGCGCAGAAGCAGCCGGAACGGCGTCTGGTCGAGCGCCACGCGATCCTCGTTATTGAGATCGAGATCCTGGATGGCGAGATACTCGCCGTCGGAGATGACAATCTGCTTGGACGGCAGCGCGTAGTCGAAGCGGAATCGGCCCGGACGCTTGAGATAGAACTTGCCCTTCATCCGCTTGTTGTCGGACGCGGTCTGGACGAACGCCCCTTTGAGGCTGGCGAGCTCGTTGAAATAGTTGCTCACCTTTTTGACGGTCTCGAGCTGCTTGTCATCGAGCGTGATGCCGACGCCCTTGTTCGGCGCAACTTCGGCGTTCCAGCCCGTGCTGTCGCCGACCGCCGCCGCGCCTGCGCCAGTCCGCCGAGCCTGCGGGCGCCGTCGTGGTAGTGCCGGCAGCTGCTCCCGCCGCACTTGGCGGCGTTGCCGGCACCGGTGCCGGAACGTTCAGAACGGGTTCCTCGGCCGGCTTCTGCCTCCTGAGCATGCGCTGGGACTAGCGCCGAAAGGGCGAGCAGAGCGAGGCTCAACAAAGACGAAATTGTGTTTCATTCCAATGCCCATTTGCCCCCGATGACCCGTGCCGGACGGGAATCCCGATGCGGCTGACTGACCCCAACATTGCGACGAGATCTAGGCAAAACCGCTGCGTCCGATCGTTGCCCTTGCAGGCGCGCCAACCCGCCGAAACCCTTTGCTCGCGGGGGTAATCATGATCCCCGCCCATGCTCTAGCCCGGGCGTGGCCTGTTGCGCCAGAGGCGTCATCCGCATTGTTGAGCGGATCTAGCCACGCCGATTGAGATTGCTGGGGAATTGGCGCGCCTTACGCCGCCGCGGTCGGCTCGCCCATCAGGATTTCCCGGCGCCCCATCTGGTTCGGCGCACTGACCAGGCCTTCCTGCTCCATGCGCTCGATGAGATCCGCGGCGCGGTTGTAGCCGATGGAAAGGCGGCGCTGGATATAGCTCGTCGACGCCTTGCGATCCCGGAGAACGACGGCCACGGCGCGGTCGTAGAGATCGTCGCTTCCCTCCGACGGCGCGGCCATCTCCGGCGATTCGGGGCCAGGCCGCGATGTATCGATACCTTCGATATAGCGAGGCTCGCCCTGGCTGCGCAGGAACATCGGCGATGCTCTCGACCTCCTCGTCCGAGACGAGCGGCCCGTGCACGCGCGCCATCTGACCCGAGCCTGACGCATAGAGCATGTCGCCGTGCCCGAGCAGGTGCTCTGCGCCCTGCTCGTTGAGAATGGTACGGCTGTCGATCTTCGACGCCACCTTGAAGCTGATGCGGGTCGGGAAGTTGGCCTTGATGGTTCCCGTGATGATGTCGACAGAGGGACGCTGCGTCGCCATGATGAGGTGGATGCCGGACGCACGCGCCTTCTGCGCGAGCCGCTGCACGGCAGTCTCGATCTCCTTGCCCGAGGTGATCATGAGATCGGCGAACTCGTCGACAACGACCACGATGTAGGGCATCGGCTCGAGGTTCATCTCCTCGCGCTCGAAGAGCGCCTGGCCCGTGCGCGGGTCGATGCCGGTCTGGACCCTGCGCGTCAGCGGCTCGCCGCGCTGCTTGGCGCCTTTGACGCGGGCTGTTGAAGGCATCGATGTTGCGCACCGCGAGCCGCGACATGCGCTTGTAGCGCTCCTCCATCTCGTTCACGGCCCAATTGAGCGCGGCGACCGCCTTCTGCGGCTCGGTGACGACGGGCGTGAGGAGATGCGGGATGCCGTTGTAGACGGAAAGCTCGAGCATCTTGGGATCGATCATCAGGATGCGGCAGTCGTCCGGCGAATGGCGGCAGAGCAGCGACAGGATCATGGCGTTGACGCCGACCGACTTGCCCGATCCGGTCGTGCCGGCGATGAGCAGGTGGGGCATGCGTGCGAGATCGGCGACGACCGGCTCGCCGCCGATCGACTTGCCGAGCGCCAGCGGCAGGACGCCGTCGGAGGCCGTGAAGGCCTGGGATTCGAGGATGTCGCGCAGCGTCACCTGCTCGCGGCGCGCGTTGGGCAGCTCGATACCGATCGCATTGCGCCCCGGAACGACCGCGACGCGCGCGCTTCTGGCGCTCATCGAGCGGGCGATATCGTCGGCGAGCGAGATGATGCGCGACGTTTTGGTTCCGCGCGCGGGCTCGAGCTCGAACAGCGTCACCACGGGTCCCGGCTTGATGTCGCGGACCTCACCCTTGACGCCGAAGTCGGCGAGCACGTCTTCGAGCAGCCGCGCCGTCCCGCGCAGCACCGTCTGCGAGAACTCGGCGCCGGGCTTGGCGCCCGTGGAGCGCTTCAGCATGCTGAGCGAGGGGCGCTTGTAGACCGGCTCGGGCTTCTTCGGCGCGATTGCGCCGAGGAAGTGCGCCCTGGGCTCGGGCTGCGGAGCCGGCATGGGAGCATCCGTCATGCGCGCGTTCGCCGGCGCGAAGCGCTCCGCGATGGCACGGCTCGAGATGTCGGTGTCGTCGTCCATGGTCTCGGCGTCGAAGTCGTCGGCTTCGTCGGCCGGCTGGATCGCGTGCTGGGCAGCCGGCGCCGGGCGGCGATCCGCGTAGGCGTTCGCATGGACGGGTTCTGCCGCCAGAATCCGATGCGCATGGCGCTGTGCCACCGCGTCCTCGAGCCCCGGCAGCTGGATGTCCATCGGGTCACGCTCGCTTGCCGGCGAGCCGCCGAAGAGTGAGCGTCGCGCGCACGACGCGGTAGCGTCGAGACGTCGGCGAGATCGGCGAGGCGGCGACGCAGCCCCGCGCCAGGGGCGCGAAGCGACGAAATGAGACGCGTCCCTCTCTCCCGGCGATAGGAGGGGAGGCGCACGGGCAGGGATGCGATGAGCCCCGTCACGTCCTTGAGCTCGAGCCCCGTTCCCCGGGCGAGCGCCGCAATTCCGGTGACGAAAAACAGGAGCCCCGCGGCCACGACGGCGCGGTCCGGATTGATGAGGCCGAACGCCTTGGTGCCGAAACCGAGGATGACGTCGCCCAGAATGCCGCCGTAGCCGTTCTGAAGCGGCCACCCGGCGGCGATCGGCAGCGCCGAGAGCGCGCCAGCGAGCAGGATCACCGAGAGCGGATAGAAAGCCGCCTTTGCGCGGAAAATGGAAACCCGTTCCGAGGCGACGAGCTCGATGCCCCAGAACATCGGCGCCATGAGCAGCGCCAAGGTCGCGAGGCCCGAGCGTCTCGAGCAGGAGATCGGACGCGACGGCGCCGGCCGCGCCGAGCAGGTTTTGCGCCGCGTCGCCGGTCGCATGCGTGAGGCTCGGATCGGCGTGCGACCACGAGAGCACGCTGGCCCACAGGACGGCGACGACGGTGAGGATGAGGCAGCCGCTCGCACGTCCGAGCAGCCGATGAGGCGATCCTCAATCGACGCCGGAAGCAGGCGCGGGCGATCCAGTCCCGAAACGGACGACATTGGGCGAACGTCTCTTACGCAGATACATGAACGATGCGTTCGAGCGCCTCCCTGATGATCGCCGTGTCGTGGACCAGCGCCGCGCGCACGTAATTTGCGCCCGGATTGGTTCCGTCACGGCCGACCTGAGCCAGGTAGGCACCAGGTATCACCCTGACACCGAAACGTTTCCATAAGGTTACCGCCGCATGAGCGCCGTCGCCGATTTGGCTCATATCGAGCCAAAGAAAGAAGCCGCCGCCCGGCCGGCGGTAGCCGAAGCGCCCCTGAGCACCTCGTCGGCGACATCGAATTTTCGCCGGTACGCCTCGCCGGTTCGCCACGACGTGGGCTTCGTCCGCCCAGGCCGCGGCGGAGGCGTGTTGCGTCGGCACCGGCACCTGCGGCCCGACGAGATTGCGCACCTCGAACAGGGTGGCGAGAAAATCGCCATCGCCGGCCGCGAAGCCCGAGCGCAGCCCCGGCAGGTTCGAGCGCTTCGAGAGCGAATTGAAGACGACGATGTTCTTGAAGCGCTGCGGGCGTCTTGGCCGCGACCTCGAGCCCGCCGGTGGGCGGCTCAGCCGCCGTAAATCTCCGAGTAGCACTCGTCGAGAAAGAGCATGAAATCGTGGTCGCGCGCGAGCTCGAGCGCGCGTGCGATGTAGGCCGGGCTCGCAATCGCGCCCTGCGGGTTCGCCGGTGAGCAGAGATAGAAGGCGATCGTGCGCGCGAGCAGCGCTCGTGTCGCCCGCGATCGCCTCGAGATCGGGAAGATGGCCCGTGGCCTCGGTGGCGTTGAGGAATACCGGCTCCGAGCCCGTCGCGAGCGCTGCCCCGAGATAGGCTTGATAGAACGGATTGCACATGAGCACCGCCGGCCGCCCGTCGACCCGCTTGCGTCCGGTGGCGGCGAAGGCGGCATAGAAGAGGCCCTCGCGCGAGCCGTTGCAGGGCAGGACCTCGCGCCCTGCATCGACAACTTGAGGAGGCCGTAGCGCCGCCCAATCCAGTCCGCGATCGCCGCGCGCAGCTCGTCCGTGCCGCGCATCGCCGGATAGCGCGCGAACTCGGCCTCGGCCTCGCGGATCTTCGCGCCGATGAACGCCGGCATCGTCTCGCGCGGCTCGCCGAGCGTGAGATCGATCGGGCTTGTCGTGGCCCGGTGCGATGCCGTCGAGGAGATGCCTCAGCCGCGAGAACGGCGACAGGATTGTGCCGTCGGCGAGCGCCGAGAGGCCGTAAGTATGGGACATGGGCAGCTGGTCTCGATCCTCAACTGGACGCGCTGAGGGACATAGCGCCCGTCGCGGCGGCTCGTCCATGGCTCTTGCGTCGACGGGAAGCGACGTCACGTTGACACGGTGCGCGTGCGATGACGGCGCGGTCGACGTTGCGCGCCTGCGCGAGCCCCTTGATCTCGGCAACGCCTTTGGCGCCGCTGAGGTCGGCCTCGTCGAGGTTGGCTCCGGTCACGTCGGCGCCGGTGAGGTCGGCGCCCGTAAAGTCGGCTCGCGTAAGGTCGGCACCCCTGAAGTTCGCGCCTCGGAGGTCGGCGTTGACGAAGCGGGCGAAGCGGAGCGACGCGCCGATCAGGCTCGCATCCTTGAGCGTCGCCTCGGAGAAATCGCAGCCATTCATCAGCACCTGCGAGGTCAGCAGCACCTCGAGCCGCTGATCGACGGTGCCGAACACCGCGCCCGTGAGATCGGCCCACCGGAAATCGGCGCCGTCGAGGCGGGCGACGATCTTTGCGCCCGCCATGCGGGCGCCCGGCAAAGCGCGGCGCCTCGCGCGGGTCGGACGTAAAGCTCGTCGTCGTGTTGGGTCTGAGCAGCGTCGCACCTTCCAGATTGGCGCTCGAGAACTCGGCCTTGATGAGCGTCGCCCGGTCGAGCCGCGCGCCCTTGAGGTCGGCGCCGGCGAGATTGGCGCCCGTGAGATCGGCTCCGTAGAGGTCGGAGCCTGCGAGACGGGCGCCCTTGAAATCGAGACCCGCGAGATCAAGACCGTTCAAGTCCTTGCCTGAGAGCTCGGGCTTCGAGCCGAACGGCGCCTTGTAGAGAAGCTCCGTGACCTGCCGCGCCGACATGTCGGCCGCGCTGGCTGGCGCGACGAGCGAAGCCGCAGCGAGGCACGCAAGAGCGAGTCTCTGCGCTGCTTGAAGATATTGCGGCGACGTCAGCATGCTCATGACCCAATGCTCCAGGTTTCCCAGCATGGCCGAGAACCACGCCCGGCGCCACACACTGCTGTCACGCCGCCTCGGCGCCGTCCTTCAAGAGCTTGTAGTTGATCGAATTCGAGCAGCGCCTCGAAGCTCGCATCGATGATATTGGGCGAAACGCCGACCGTGAGCCACCGCTCACCCGTCGCCGTATCGTGCGTCTCGACCAGGACCCGCGTCACGGCCTCGGTGCCCCCCGTAAGGATACGCACCTTGTAGTCCACGAGCTCGATCGTCTCGATGTGCTTCTGGTAGCGGCCGAGGTCCTTGCGCAACGCCCTGTCGAGCGCATTCACCGGGCCGTTTCCTTCGCCGACCGACCACAGTGGCTCGCGGCCGCCGTTGACGAACACCTTGACGGTCGCCTCCGACACCGTGACCAGCTCGCCGACCGCGTTGTGCCGCCGCTCGACCATCACCCGGAAGCTGTCGACCGAGAAGTATCGCGGCACATTCGAGAGGTGGCGCCGCGCCAGGAGCTCGAAGGAGGCTTCCGCCGCCTCGTAGGCGTAGCCCGCCTCCTCGCGCGACTTCACGTCCTCGAGCAGCGCTGCGATGCGCGGATCGTCCTTGTTGGTGACGAGCCCGAGCCGTTCGAGGGAGGCGAGCACGTTGGACCGCCCGGCCTGCTTCGAGACCAGGAGCCGGCGCTGATTGCCGACCGCCTCCGGGCGCACGTGCTCGTAGGTCTCCGGCTCCTTCAGGATCGCCGAGGCATGAATGCCGGCCTTCGTCGCGAAGGCGCTCTCGCCGACGTAGGGCGCGTGCCGGTTCGGCGCCTGGTTCAGGATCTCGTCGAGCACGCGGCTCGCATGCGTCAGCGTCGCGAGGCGCGCCGGCGTGACGCCCGTCTCGAAATGATTGGCGAACTCGCTCTTCAAGAGCAGCGTCGGGATGATGGAGGTCAGATTGGCGTTGCCGCAGCGCTCGCCGATGCCGTTGAGCGTGCCCTGGATCTGCCGGCAACCCTGGCGCACGGCCATCAGCGTGTTGGCGACGGCGTTCTCCGTGTCGTTATGGGTGTGGATGCCGAGGTTCTTGCCCGGCACGACCTTCGCCACCTCCGCCACGATGCGCTCGACCTCGTGGGGCAGCGTGCCGCCGTTGGTGTCGCAGAGCACGACCCAGCGGGCTCCGGCCTCGTAGGCCGTGCGCGCGACGCGGAGCGCATAGTCCCGGTTGCCCTTGAAGCCGTCGAAGAAGTGCTCGCAATCGAGCATCGCCTCGCGCCCCGCCGCGACGACGGCCTGGATGCTGTCGCGGATGCCCTCGAGATTTTCCTCGTTCGTGATGCCGAGCGCGACCCGCACATGATAGTCCCACGCCTTGGCGACGAGGCAGATGCTGTCCGCCGACGACTGGAGGAGAGCGTTGAGTCCCGGATCGTTCGACGACCGAGCGCCCCGCGCGCTTCGTCATGCCGAACGCGGTGAAGCGCGCGGTCTTGAACGCCGGGCTTCGCGGCAAAGAACTCCGTGTCGGTCGCATTCGCGCCCGGATACCCGCCCTCGACGTAGTCGACGCCGAGGTCGTCGAGCACGGCCGCGATGCGCCGCTTGTCCTCGAGCGAGAAGTCGACGCCCGTCGTCTGCGCGCCGTCGCGCAGTGTCGTGTCGAAGAGGTATAGTCTCTCTTTAGCCATTGGCGTCTCGTCCCGCGTCTGCGCGACGGCCTTCACTGTGATTTGTTCGTGATCGGCGCGATAGGGCGCCTGCGCGCGAACGGGCGCGTAGCGTCGTATCGAAGAGGTACAGTCGTTCGCGGGTCATTGCTTTGGTCTCGGTTCGGCCGGTCTGGCGCTTTGCGTCTCAGCCGCGGATTCGCCCTTTCCGCGCCCAAGCTCTTTCTTCATGGTCGTGTTCGTCAGCCACTGGTCTTCGCGCGGCACGGAATTCCGGTGCATGGCCACGTAGCCGCGCCCCTCGAAAAACGGCTGTGCCGTCTCGCTCGCATCGACGGTGAGCGCCGTCGCTCCGCGCGCCGCAGCCAGAGTCTCGAGGGCTTCAGCAAGGGCGGTGCCGACGCCCTGCCCTGCGAAATACGGGTGAACGTAGAGCATGTCGAGCGTCGAGTTGTCCTTGAGTGAACCGAACCCGGCATATTGACCGTCCACCTCGACCACCAGGGTAACCATACCCGCGAGCCGTTCGGCGAACGCCTCGGCATCTTCTGCCGTGCTGGCCCAAGCGAGCCGCTGGTCCTCCGTATAGTCGTCCGCAGTCAGCTCCTCGATGCTCTGTGCAAAGAGATCGACCAGGGCCATCGTGTCGGCGGGCAGGAAGGGCCGCAGCGGGTAGGAGTTTTTCATGCGCTTCAGTCTTCCGCTCTAGCCGTTCAAGGATAGTTATCGTTCACTCGTGGTCGGGATGCTGGAAGCTTACGACCGACTTCATGAACTCGGAGTATTCGGCATCGGAACGTGAGGTCGCGGACCCTGAGCGTAGTCATTCTCGATCAGCCAGGGAAACCGCTGCGCAACGCAAAGCTGCGTCGTGGGCTCGATGTCGCCCGCCTTGTCGAACGATGCGACCGTGAGGTCGATGCCGTTGTCGTACTCCCAGAAGAGCGGTGTGCCGCAATCGGCGCAAAAGCCGCGCCGGGCTATGTTCGAGCTTGTGAATCGCTTCGGTTCTCCTCGCGTCCAGGCTAGCCTCTCTCGGTTAACCCGCACGAACAGCCCGAACGGCCCGCCGGTCGCCTTCTGGCACATGCGGCAATAGCAGACGCTCGCTTCGCCGAGCGGGGCGCCGACGGCGAACCGCACGGCGCCGCACTGGCAGCCGCCGGTTAGCGACGTTCGCTTCCTTCTCGGCATTGGCCATCGCGTCTCTCACAGGTACCCGAAGGTGCGCGCCGCGAGGTAGAACGCCAAGAGGACGATACCGATCTTGACCAGCGTGTAGAACAGCCAGTGCTGCGGAATCGGCGTGTCCTTCTCCAGTCTTTGCTGCGGACCTCCGCATCTCTCCCTCTCCCGTAAGAACGGGGAGAGGGGATGCGCATTTGCTTCGAGATCATCTCGCAACTTCCCAAGTCGTCACGATCTCTCCCGTCTTGGGGTCCTTGGCGTCCTTCAGAGCAATGCCCATCGCCGCGAGCTCGTCGCGGATGCGGTCGCCTTCCTTGAAGTCCTTGGCCTTGCGGGCAGCCAGACGCGCTTCCACCAGGGCGGCCACCTTCTCGCCATCGATCGCCCGCGCCTCATGGCCGACATTCAATTCAGCCTCGGTTTCATCTCATACACACCCAAAAACTGAAGCGTCGCCTTGAGCTGTCCCGCAACCTCGGCATTGCGGCGCGCCGACTTGGCGAGACCGTAGATGATCGAAAGAGCACTCGGCGTATTGAGGTCGTCAGACAACGCCGCGATCACGTCGGGGTGGGGCTCAGGCGCGGCCGGAACTCCATGCAACGTCGAGAAGTCGAACAAGGTCGATCGAGCCTGAACGAGGCGGTCGACGGTCCAGTCGATTGGCTGGCGGTAGTGCGTGCCGAGCATGGCGAGGCGGATCACGCGGCCGTGCCATTGGTGGGAGCCGAACTTCTTCGTCGCCAGCAGCTCATTGATCGTGATGAAATTGCCGAGCGACTTGCTCATCTTCTCGCCCTCGACCTGCAAGAAGCCGTTGTGCATCCAGACGTTCGCCATCACCGGCGTGCCGTGCGCGCAGCGCGCTCTGCGCGATCTCGTTCTCGTGGTGCGGGAAGACGAGGTCGATGCCGCCGCCGTGGATGTCGAACACCGGCCCGAGGTGCTTCTCCGCCATGGCCGAGCACTCGATGTGCCAGCCCGGCCGCCCCGGCGTCTTGATCCCGCAGGGTGACGGCCACGCCGGCTCGCCCGGCTTCGACGGCTTCCACAGCACGAAGTCCATCGGGTCGCGCTTGTAGGGCGCCACCTCGACGCGTGCGCCCGCCTCCATCTCCTCGAGCGAGCGGTTCGAAAGCTTTCCGTAGTCCTTCATTGACGGCACGTTGAAGAGGACGTGCTCCTCCGCGACGTAGGCGTGGCCGTTCTTGACCAGCATCTCGCAGAGGCGCTTCATCTCCTCGATATGCTCGGTCGCGCGCGGCTCGACGGTGGGCGGCAGCACGCCGAGGGCGGCGATGTCGTCGTGGAACTGCTTCTCGGTCGCTGTCGTGACGTGGCGGATCGCCTCGTTCAGCGGCAGATCGGGATAATCCTGCGCCGCCCGCGCGTTGATCTTGTCGTCGACGTCCGTGATGTTGCGCACATAGGTGACGTGCTCTCGCCCGTAGATGTGCCGCAACAGCCGGAACAGCACGTCGAAGACGATGACCGGGCGCGCGTTGCCGATATGGGCGTAGTCGTAGACGGTCGGCCCGCACACGTACATGCGCACGTTGTTCGGATCGAGCGGCTGGAACGGCTCTTTCCGGCGCGTAAGCGTATTGTAGAGCGTGAGCGCCAAGGTCCTCTCCTCGCATTCCGCAATCACCCCGTGCACCACATCAAGTGTGCACGAAGGTCCGCCGGCTGGCGGGGGCGATTCTCTGTCTTGAGATGAGGCAAAGAACGTGGCCGCGCGCCAGCCGTGTACGACTAGCTCGTAATAATCGTAGTAAGAATGCCGCAACGGATGTTGACGGCGTCTGTGCGCGCGGTCGTTTGCATGGGCGCTCTTATGCTGGCCGATCGGCGGCCCGTCAAGCGCTTGGCGGCACCAGGTGGGGTCTGCTGCGTTACCCCCAAGTAACGGCGCACACGGCCTTGCGCCGCATTTGCTGCCGCATTGACCGCCTAGTGCCGGACCTCGCATAGTATCAAGGACTTGAGCCCCGGGACGCGGCCAAGATCGCCGCCGCACAAAATGCGGCCGCATGCGCAGTCTAGAAGGGGCGGGATGACCAGACGAGGCACGAGGAAAACGACGCGCACGGTCGAGCCCGGCGGACGCCGCTGGCTTGCCGGCGTCGTTGCGGCCTCGATCATGGCTGCCGCCGTGCCTGCATTCGCACAGGGCTGGTGGCCGTGGAGCGGACAGCAGGAGCGTGGCCCCCCCATACCGCGCGAGCCTGTCTACCAGGAGCCCGATCAGTACCGGCCTCCCGAGGAGTACGGGCCGCAGCAGGATCCAATGCCCCAACGCGGTCGAGCCGCAGCCAGAGCAAGACGCGCAGCCGCAGCAGGGCGCCGGCACCTGGGGGCCCCGCACCAACATCTGTCTGCAGCTCGAGCAGCGCCTCGTGCAGGAAGGCCAGAGGGGCAAGGAATCCCGCAATATGCTCCCCATGCTCGAGAACGAGCTGCGCCAGGTCGACGAGGCCGTTCGCGTCGGCGAGCGCGAGCTCGAGCGCAACAAGTGCTACGACTATTTCCTGTTCTCGAAGACGCTGCGTCGTACGGGCCGCTGCCTCGATCTCGCCAACGCGCTCGATGGCAACCGCCGCCGCCAGGCGGACCTCGAGGGCCAGCGCCATGAGCTCGAGTCGACGTCGGGGCGGTCGTACCAGGACGAGATCGTCCGCGAGCTCGCGCGCAACAATTGCGGCTCGAGCTACGAGCAGCAGGCACGCCGCTCGGGTGGCGGCGGCAACCCCTTCTCGTCGTTCTGGGAGGACGAGGAGAGCAGCAGCGGCGGCGGCTACGGCAACTTCGGCAACCTGCCCTACGCCACCTACCGCACCATCTGCGTCCGGCTCTGCGACGGCTACTACTTCCCGATCAGCTTCTCGACGCTGCCGAACCACTTCCAGCGCGACGCTGAGGTCTGCCAGTCGAAGTGCGCGGCACCCTCCGAGCTCTATTACCATCAGAACCCCGGCGGCGGCGTCGATCAGGCCGTGGCCGCGCGCACGAACGAGCTCTATACGCAGCTCAAGTCCGCGTTCCGCTACCGCAAGGAGTATGTTGCCGGCTGCTCCTGCAAGACGGCCGAGTACATCCCCGAGCCGGGAGCCCCGGGAGAAACGGCTGCGCCCGAGCGTCAGGGCGACGCGAGCCCGCCGCCTGCCACCACCGGCGCCCTGCCGGCACAAAAGCGCGTCGACGCCCCACCCGCCAATCTACCTTGGCAGCCGCGCTGACTTCTTACTCGGATGCCGCGACTTTAGCCCCGCTGGCCCGCAAGGCGGGCATGCGGCGCGCGCGCGTCCCATCAGCGGCAATAGCGCCTTGAGCTCGGGACCTGCCTCGCGACCGGTCAAGGCAAGACGGAGAGGATGAAACAGCGCGCGCCCTTTGAGACCTGTCGCCTGGCTCACGGCCGTCGTGAAGAGGCCCCAGGTGCCGCTGTCCCATGGCTCGGGCGGCAGTAGCTCAGCGGCACGCGCCGTGAGCTCCGCGTTCTCGATCACGGGCTCGATCTGCGCCGCTGACAACCTGCCACCAGGTCGTAGCGTCCTTGAGCAAGGTGATGTTTCCGCGCACGGCGTCCCAGAATGGGCGCCCCGCCGGTGATGCCGAGCGCTTCGAGGCGCGAGGCGACCGCGGCGAAGGGGAGCTTGTGCAGGAGCTTCCCGTTGAGCATGCGCAGGTCTTCGACGTCGAAGCGGCCGGGCGCGGTCGAGATCTTGTCGAGATCGAACAGCGCCACGAGCTCCTCGAGGTTGGCATGCGGCTCGATCGCGTCCGACGTGCCGACGAGCGCCGCGTGGCTGAGCACGGCCATCGGCTCGAGCCCGGCCTCCCGGAAGGTCTCGATCGACAGCGTCCCCAAGCGCTTGGAGAGCGCGTGCCCGTCGGCGCCGATGAGCAGGCTGTGGTGCCCGAACGCCGGTCCCTCCGAGCCGAGGGCCTCGAAAAGCTCAATCTGCACGCCCGTGTTGGTGACGTGATCCTCGCCGCGGATCACGTGCGTGATCCCGAAATCGATGTCGTCGACGACGCTCGTGAAGGTATAGAGCGGCGCCCCGTCGGCGCGGATCAGCACCGGGTCCGAGAGCGATCCGACATCGACCGTCTGGTCGCCGCGGATGAGATCGTTCCACGAGACGATGGTGGGCAGCGGTGTGAGCCCGCTCTCCGCGCCGGTATTGGCAAGCCTGAAGCGCCAATGCGGCCGCCGGCCTTCCGCCTCGAGCTTCGCGCGCTCCTCGGCCGTGAGCTTCAAGCCTGCGCGGTCGTAGATCGGCGGCGCCCCGCGCGCCAGCTGGCGCTTCCTTTTCCGGTCGAGCTCGTCCTCGGTCTCGTAGCAGGGATAGAGCCGGTCGGCCGCCTTGAGCTGCTCCGCGGCCTCGCCGTAACGAGCGAGTCGGTCCGACTGGCGCTCCTCACGGTCCCACTTCAATCCGAGCCAGCCGAGATCGGCGCGGATGCCGTCGGCAAACTCTTGCGTCGAGCGCTCCCGATCCGTGTCGTCGAGGCGCAGCATGAATGTCCCCCCCTCCTTGCGGCAAAGAGGTAGTTGAGGATCGCCGTGCGGATATTGCCGATGTGGAGCCGGCCCGTGGGGCTCGGCGCGAAGCGGACGTTGGCTGTCATGTCTCGACTGGGTTCATGGGGGCCGCCGGTCTCGGGCGCTCGGGGCGCACCTTAGAGAGCGGTCGCAAGAACTCAAGGCGGCTGACTTCACCTTTTCAATTGAGGAGTTCCCGTCCCGACGTAGTGACTGGATGTGCTCGGAGCGGGGCTTTTAACCGTTCATTAGTCCGGATGCATTCAATTGTAGGGGGTTTCCCGCTGAGTCGTCCGCCCCCGGAGCGTTCTATGGCCATGGCAGGGTCCGCCGATGAGGCGGCCGCTTCGATCCTCGACATTGCCCACCTGACGGGTGAGGTGAAGAAGCTTGCCGACAGCAAGATCGACGCGATTCGCGCTGATCACGGGCAATCTGCGCATGCTGGCGCTCAATGCCATGATCGAATCGGCGCGTGCCGGCGACCAGGGCCGCGGGTTCGCGATCGTCGCGCAAGAGGTCAAGGGCGTCTCGGGCGAGGTCGAGAAGGTTGCGGGCTCGCTCGAGCAGGAATTGTCGGGGCGCATCGGTGAGCTCGAGGCCATGACCCTGTCGATGAGCGTTCGCGCCCGTGGCGAAAGGCTCGTCGATCTCGCGCTCAATGCCATCGAGATCATCGACCGCAATCTCTATGAGCGCACCTGCGACGTGCGCTGGTGGGCAACCGACGCGGCCGTCGTCGATTGTGCGGCGGTCCCCAGCGACGCGGCCGTGACCTATGCCGGCGAGAGGCTCGGCGTCATTCTCGGCGCCTACACCGTCTATCTCGACATCTGGCTCTGCTCGATGCAGGGGCGTGTGCTCGCGAGCGGCCGCTCGGCGCGCTATGCCACGATCGGAGCCGACGTCTCGCGCGAGCCCTGGTTCGAGCGCGCCTCCCGCCTCGCCAGCGGCGACGACTACGCATGCGCCGACATTACCCAGTGTGCGTTGCTCGACAACGCGCTGGTTGCGACCTATGCCGCGAGCGTTCGCGAGGGCGGCAAGTCAAGCGGCAAGCCGATCGGCGTGCTCGCCATCCACTTCGACTGGGGTCCCCAGGCGCAGACCGTGGTCAACAGTGTCCGCTTCTCGGCCGCCGACAAGGCCCGTTCGCGTGCTCTCCTGGTGGACGCGCGCGGCCTCGTGCTCGCGGCCTCCGACGGCAAGGGCATCCTGACCGAGGTGATCGATCTCGGCAGCGCCAAGCAGAAGGGTGCGGGCTTCGGCGAGAGGGTGGGAGGCGAGACCGTCGCCTTTCATCGCACGCCCGGCTACGAGACTTACCGTGGTCTCGGCTGGTACGGCGTGATCGTCGAGAAGCCTGCCTAGCCGCCGTAGCTCTGCCAAAGGAACCACGCCGCGACGAGGGCTGCCGCGCGAGCACGATCTTTCCGATCCGCTTCGCCTTGCGTATCACGCGCCGCCACTTGAACTGGCCGCGGCTCGCCTGGAAGTGCTCGATGACCGGCTCGACGCCCGGCTTGTCGAAGATCTTGTAGTAGGACGGCGGCAGCACCGCGATCGAGACGCCCGCCATGTCGTGGAAGGCCATGTAGATCATGTCCTCGTCCAACGTGAGCGTGCTGCAGTTCTTTTCCGCGCCCTTCCACAGCTCGGCGAAGCGCCGCCCGCCCGGCGTATTGCGGACGAAGACGGTTCCTCCCGAGATGCGCAGATAGTGCATGTTGCCCTTCTTGTGGGGATGGAAGAGCATGCTGATGTCGGCGGTCACGCCGTCGAAGAAGGCGAGCGGTTTTCTCACCACCGCGTCCGCGTCGAGATAGAGGATATCCTTGTCCGGGAACTTCTTGAGGCAGAAGTCGACGAACACGGGCTTGAGCCGCGTCGTCTGTTCCCAGGTCGCCAGCCTCTCGTAGCGCTTGAGGAAATGGCTGATGCCGTGCGCTTCGAGCGAACGCTTGAGCGACGTGATCTGCGGCAGGTAGTTCGGGGTATAGAAGGCGCACGCGACGTAGGTCTGCCCGCCGCCGAGCCAGGAATACTCCTCCGGCAGCTCCGCGAGCGCCTCGCCGGTCGCGTCGGCTGTCTGCCTGTCGTCGCCGTTGTGGGCGCACCCGCCTTGTCCTGCATTCCTATTCCTTCCAGTAATCGCCGATCCAGTGAGCGGGACGGAAGCGCCGCTGCGTCGGCTTGAATCGTACGGACTTCCCGCTTCGCTTCTTTGCTTCGTGCTCGCCGCGCATGGCGCTCGCGGGGGTCACTGCGCCGTAGAATATGAGGATCTTGGCACCCTCCGGCTTCGTTGGCGTCGTGAAAAAGCGCACGATGCGATTTTTTGGCAAGGAGGCGCGCGGAAACGGTGCGCACCAGGACTCGGGCCAGAACGTCACCTCGTCGACCGCCTTGGTCAGGAAGTTCTGCTCCTTTGAGGCATAGCGCGCGACGATCTCCTCTGGAGGTGTCGCATAAAAGCGATCGAGCACGGCGCTTTCCCGGCCGATGAAATAGCGCACGACCGAGCTGTTCCCGTAGCCCAGATGCGGATCCTTCCACTCGCGAATGATGCAGAACCGGCCGTCATAGGCGAAGAAGGGGTCGAGGCTGTCGAGGACCACGAGGTCGAGGTCGAGGAAGAGCGTCATGCCCTCGAGCCCGCCCAGACCCTTCTGCATGAGCCCGAGCTTGGGCCAGAACTTGCCAAGCTTCGGATCGAAGCGCACCTCGGGCATCGGCTGACACTCGACCTCGCTCCTGATCCCCGTGGCGTCGTCAGTGAAGCACACGAAGCGTACCTTCCACGATGTGTTGCGGGCCACCATGCCGTAGAGCCGGTTTACCCACCACGGCTCGTACTGGGTTCCCCACTTCATGCACACGACGTTGGCCGCTTTCTGGGCTTTCGCGCGAGCAAACTCGTCCTGCCAGCTGCTGACCGTCATTGATGGGGAAGTCCCGATGCTCTTGGGCTGCCGCATTGTGCGTGAAGTGATGGGCTGCGGCAAGGCGGCGACGCCGGGAGAAGGGCGTCCGTCTGTGTGTTATCGATCTTGCCGCATGAGGGCTTGTAGCCCCCGAGAATATCAATTCAGTACTTGTCAGGGCCGGCCTTGAGCCGGCAGCCCTTTTAGGTCTGACACTCCCATGGACACGCTGGATCTCCTCTACCGCCTCTCCGTCGCCCTCGCGATCGGCCTCCTGATGGGGATCGAGCGCGGCTGGAGGACGCGGGAAGAGGCGGAAGGCGAGCGAGCGCTGGGCTTGCGAACGTTCGCGCTGTCCGGGCTCGCTCGGCGGCGTCATCGGGGCAATTGGTGCCGCGGCCGGCAACGCGAGCGCGATCGTCGGACTGAGCTTCCTCGCCTTTGCTCCCGTGATCGCCTTCCTCCGCTATCGCGAGATGGCGCACGACAAGACCTATCGGCGCGACCACCGTCGTCGCCGCGCTTGGTCGCATTCGCGCTGGGAGCCTTTGCCGTGCTCGGCGACCCGAGTGCAGCCGCTGCGGCCGGCGTCGCCGCGACCGCTCTCCTGGCCTTGAAGTCGGCGCTGCACGGCTGGATCCGCACGCTCACCTGGCAGGAGCTGAGAGCGGGCCTCGTGCTCCTCGCCATGACGCTGATCCTGCTCCCTATGCTTCCCGATCGCGCCATGGGCCCGTTCGCGGCCATCAATCCCCATGAGCTCTGGCTCATGACGATCCTGATCGCCGCGGTCTCCTCGGCGGGCTACATCGCCATGAAGTGGTTCGGCGGCCGCCAGGGCGTGGCGCTGTCGGGCATCGCCGGCGGTCTCGTCTCGTCGACGGCCGTAACGCTTTCCTTCTCCCGCCTGGCCCGCGAGAACCCCGCGCGCGGGCGCGCGCTCGTCGCCGGTACGCTGCTCGCTGGCATGACGATGATGCTCCGCATCCTCTTTGTCGCCGGCGCGGTCAACCTGGCGATGCTGAGGTGGCTGCTCTTGCCCCTAGCGCTTGCCGCGCTCGGGACCGCTCTCCTTGCCGCCTGGCATCTTTGGCGCAGTAGCGGAGAAGGAAGCGATGCTCCTCTCGTTCTCAAGGCGCCCTTCGAGCTCGGCACCGTGCTCAAGTTCGGAGCGTTCCTCGCCCTCATCATGATTGCCGCCAAGGCCCTTACGATCTGGGCCGGGAGCAGCGGTGCCTTCGGCCTGGCTGCCGTGTCGGGCATTGCCGACGTCGATGCCATAACGCTCTCGATGTCACGGCTTGGCGGAGACGAGCTCGCACTGGAAACGGCCGCCGCCGCCATACTTCTTGCGGCTGCAGTCAACACCGTCGTCAAGACGGGCCTTGGATGGTTCGCGGGCGGGGCCGGGCCGGGACTGCGGCTCGCGGCCGGCGCCGCGCTCGCCATTGCGCTGGGCGTTCTGGGATTTGCCCTCTCCACGCTCTGGGACCCGATTGCCACACTCTCCTTCCTTCCGCCTGCGAGCTGACCACACATTCCGCCGCCGGACACCCGAGTTAGCCGCTTGGTAAGCTTTGGTGACCTACTTTTGCGGCCGAGGAATTTGTGCCGTAGGCGGGGGAAGTGGCATGCGAGTTCTGACGTCGGACGCCGTCGAAGAGATCATCTGCCGCGGCAGCATCAAGGACAGTGACGTCAGCCGGCTTGAGCCGGTCTCTCAGCGAGGACGGCACGATCGAGCAGCACGAGGCCGAGCAGCTCCTCGCCATCAACAAGGCCTGCCCCGTGCAGGGCCCCGCCTGGCGAGACTTCTTCGTCGACGCCATAACCGACTACCTCGTCCGCCAGCTCGAGCCCGCCGGCTACGTGACCGCCGAGAAGGCGCATTGGCTCGTCTCCCAGATATCGCAAGACGGCAGGGTGACGACCAAGACCGAGCTCGATCTCCTGGTCCGGGTTCTCGACAAGGCGCGCTGGGTGCCCGCGAGCCTGGTGACGTTCGCATTGGCGCAGGTGCGCGCCGCCGTGGTGCACGGCGACGGACCGCTGCGCCTGGGCCAGGTGCCGATTGAGGGCGTGATCGCGGAGCGTGAGGTCGAGCTCATCCGCACCATGCTCTGCTCGCTCGGCAGCGACAGCAGCCTGGCGATCACGCGGGCCGAGGCGGAGATGCTTCTCGACATCAATGCCGCCTTGTCGGGCTCGCCCGCGCGCCCCGCCTGGACGGATCTGTTCGTCAAGGCCGTCGCCAACGTCTTGATGTCGTCCGCCGGCTACGCCGTGCCCCCGCGCAAGATTGCGCTCGGTGCCGACAGGAGCGCAGGACCGAGGCGCGAGCCTTGGCCGGTCGCCGCCTTGGCCACGATGGTCGCCTTGAGCCTGAACTCGGTCAGGGAGGCCTATCATCGCCAGTCGCTCGAGGAGCGCGCTCTCTCGCGTCTTGAGCGCCAGCGCATCGAGATCGTGACCAATGAGGAGATGACCGAGATCGACGGGCGCTGGCTGGCTGATCGCCTGTCCGGCGACATCCGCCTCTCGGCCACCGAGGAGGCCCTCCTCGCCTATGCCCGCCGTGAGAAGCTGATCGCCGATCCGGTCGCCCCGGCGCCGTCGGAACGCGACGGCAAGGCAGCCTGATCGGCGGCCCCCGCTCGATCTCGCGCCCTTTACCTCCGAAGCTCCCGCCCGAAGCGGGGCTCGCCGTCGCCATCGGCTGTGACGTGCTGCCGCCCTGAAAAAGGGCAGCCTTAACGATTTGGCTCGCCTCATCGCCGTTTACGCCGCCGCCGTGCGAGTCTAGAAAGCCCCAAACGGCTTTTTTCTCCAGACATCAAATCGACGGGACCCACGGGACCATGTTCAAGAAGATCCTGATCGCCAATCGCGGCGAGATCGCCTGCCGCGTCATCAAGACCGCCCGCAAGATGGGGATCAAGACGGTCGCCGTCTATTCCGACGCCGATCGCGACGCGGTGCATGTCGAGATGGCGGACGAGGCCGTCCACATCGGTCCGCCGGCAGCCGCCCAGTCCTACCTTGTGATCGAGAAGATCCTCGACGCCTGCAAACAGACCGGCGCCGAGGCGGTGCACCCCGGATACGGCTTCCTCTCCGAGCGCGAGGCGTTTCCGATTGCGCTCGAGAAGGTCGGCATCGTCTTCATCGGCCCGAACCCCAAGGCGATCGCCGCCATGGGCGACAAGATCGAGAGCAAGAAGGCGGCCGCCAAGGCCAAGGTCTCGACTGTTCCGGGCTACATGGGCGAGATCGCCGACGCCGCGCACGCCATCAAGATCGCCGACGAGATCGGCTATCCGGTGATGATCAAGGCCTCGGCCGGCGGCGGCGGCAAGGGCATGCGCATCGCCTGGAGCAAGGCCGAGGTCGCCGACGGGTTCACCTCCTCGCGCAACGAGGCCAAGGCGAGCTTCGGCGACGACCGCATGTTCGTCGAGAAGTTCATCGTCAACCCGCGCCACATCGAGATCCAGCTCATCGGCGACAAGCACGGCAACGTCATCTACCTGGGCGAGCGCGAATGCTCGATCCAGCGCCGCAACCAGAAGGTCGTCGAGGAGGCGCCCTCGCCGCTGCTCGACGAGAAGACGCGCCGCGCCATGGGCGAGCAGGCGGTCGCGCTGGCGAAGGCCGTGGGCTACGACTCGGCAGGCACCGTCGAGTTCGTCGCCGGCCAGGACCGGAGCTTCTTCTTCCTCGAGATGAACACCCGCCTTCAGGTCGAGCATCCCGTGACCGAGCTCGTCACCGGCGTCGATCTCGTCGAGCTCATGATCCGCTCCGCCGCCGGCGAGAAGCTGCCCTTCAAGCAGTCCGACATCAAGCTCACCGGCTGGGCGGTCGAGAGCCGCGTCTACGCCGAGGACCCGTTCCGCAACTTCCTGCCCTCGATCGGCCGCCTCGTGAAGTACCGGCCGCCGGCCGGAGGGCGCCAAGGACGGCATCACGGTTCGCAACGACACCGGCGTCGAGGAGGGCGGCGAGATCTCGATGTTCTACGATCCGATGATCGCCAAGCTCGTCACCCACGGGCCGACGCGCATCGCCGCCATCGACGCCCAGGCCGAGGCGCTCGACTCCTTCTACATCGACGGCATCCAGCACAACATTCCCTTCCTGACCGCCCTCATGCAGCATCCGCGCTGGCGCGAAGGGAAGCTGTCGACCGGGTTCATCCCCGAGGAGTATCCCGAGGGCTTCAAGCCGCGCCTGCCCGAACGAGCGAGGAGCGCAAGATCCTGATCGGCGATCGTCGCCGCCGTCGACCACCAGAGCAATCTGCGCCGGCGCAGCGATCAGCCAGCAGATGTCGGGCGAGGCGGTCCGTTTCGCCGCGCCGCCGCTTCGTCCGCATCGGCAAGTCGCAGCGCGTCGTCGAGGTGAAGGGCGACGGCTACCAGGCCCGTGTCACCTTCCTGGATGACGCCGGCAAGCCCGCAGGGACCTTCGAGATCTCCCCCGACTGGTGGCCCGGCGATCCGGTCTGGCGCGGCCGGTGGACGGCAAGACGGTTGCCGTCCAGATCCGCCCGCTGCCTGAACGGCATGACGGTCTCGCCTATCCGCGGCATCCAGCTCCCGGCCTACGTCTACACCGAGCGCGAGGCCGCGCTTGCGGATCTGATGCCGGTGAAGGTCGCCGCCGACATGTCGAAGTTCCTGCTTTGCCCGATGCCGGGGCTCGTCAAGGTGATCCACGTCGGCGAGGGCCAGGAGGTGAAGGCGGGCGACTGCGCTCGCGGTGGTCGAGGCCATGAAGATGGAGAACATCCTCAGGCCGAGCGCGACGGCACCGTGAAGAAGGTCAACGCCAAGCCGGGCGACAGCCTGGCCGTCGATGCCATCATTCTCGAGTTTGCGTGAGGTGAGGGCACTTCGCGCCGCCTGATCTCGTCCGGTTCGCCGTTTGAGCGCCAGATCGGCTGCTCGCGCGCGATGGTTGAGGACGAATGGGTGTTCGATTCTGGCACAACCATCATGAAAACCGTTCACGTCAGGATCGAAGGCCGCGTTCAGGGCGTCGGCTACCGCGCCTGGACGCACCGCGTGGCGGCGGGCCTCGGTCTCTCAGGCTGGGTCCGGAATCGATTCGACGGCTCAGTCGAAGCCATCTTCCAAGGTCCGAGCGAGGCGGTAGGCGTTATGCTCGACCGCTGCGCAGTGGGCCCCGCGGGCGCTCTCGTCACCAATGTCGAGGTTGTGGGCGAAGGCGTCGGGGTCTTCGAGGGGTTTGACGTGCGCCCGACGGCTTGATCGAGGGAAAGGCTATCGTGCCGACGCTACATTTCTCTTCTTAGGCGAATTTGAGCGAGGCGCGCCTGAGTCCGTCGATGATCGGCTCGTAGGCCTCCTCGTCGCGCGCTTCCGGATAGACCATGTACACAGGATAGACGAACCTGCGCGCCCGCTTGGGCTGGCGCAGCCGTCCCCGCGCGATGTGGTGCTTCACGATCCGCATGGGGAAATAGGCCGAGGCCTCGTTGGCGAGCAGATAGTCGATGCTGATCGAGCCGAGATCGAGGTTGAGGCCGGGGTTCATGAGCTCGGGGTAGGCAGCGGCGTGATCCTGCTGGAAATCCGGGCCCCAATCGACGAACACATAGTCGTTGGCGCTGCGGGCTCTCGAGCTGGTCACCAGCACGAACTCCTCGTCGAATAGATGCTCGATGACGTGTCCGGGCGGCTGCGCAGGACGGTACATGACTGCGAGATCGAGCGTGCCTTCGATCAGGCGCTGGGTAAGGACCGCAGACAGCCCCTCGCTGGCCGAGACCGCGATGTCGGGGATGTTGGTCCTGAGCCACGACACCCATTTCAACAGGAATCCGTCCCATAGGCTGATCGGCGCGCCGACCGCCAGGTGATCGCGATGCTGGTCCGAGAGGCCGACCTCGAGCTGCGCATGCTGCCAGACGCGCACCAGAGCCAGCGCGTGCTTCTGGAACTGCTCGCCGGCGCCCGTCAGCTCCGCGCCCGACTTCGAACGCTCGAAGAGCGGCCGTCCGAGCATATCCTCGAGGCCCTTGATGCGCGCCGAGACGGTGGATTGCGTGATGTTCATCTTGCGCGCGGCGTCGACGAAGCTCTTCGAACTCGGCGACCATCAGGAACGTGCGTGCGAGGTTGATGTCCATCATCGGAACTGGTGACGCGAGACGACTGAAATCTATCTATCGAAGAATCCGATGGAGGTCACCGGAAAATTCCGTTTGAAGAGGGACTTGAATCTGACCACATTGACATGTCCCGACGTGAGTCGGGATTGATTTGGCCCGACACTCTCATCGGGTCCACAACGGAAGGACGAACGACGATGAAGGCTAAAGCGCAAAGAAGGCAGCGAAGAAGCCGGCGAAGAAAGCGGCGAAGAAGAAGAAGTGACGAGTTTCTGCCTCGGACCCCGGGCGACTGCCGTGATCTCCGTTCGGAACTTCACGGTGTCCCTGGTGACAACCCTTCTCATATCCTCGGCCGCGCATGCGGCCACGGTCACGAACCGTGATGGACGAGACCACAAGGTCACGATCGTCGAGGGCGATGCTCAGAACTACCACGTCGTAAAGCCAAACGCGGTACTTGAGAGCATTTGCCAGAAGGGATGTCTGATCCGCCTCGATGACAGCGAGGAAGACCCGTACGAGCTCAAAGGCTCCGAGGTGACCTCGATCGAGGAAGGACAGCTCTACGATGATGAGCTGGAGGCGCCCGATGTGCCCGGCGTTGGTGATGCGGGCCCGCCTTCTCAACCCAGCTCACAACCGTAAGAGGGCTCCGAGGTAGTGATTGAAGCGCCCGGCTCCGCACATCGCGCAGCCGGGCGCTTTTGCGTCCGGGCCGCTGCTCATTCCGCGCCTCGCATCGCGCGCTCCGGTATCGCTGCAAGCGGGGTCCCGTCCGGGTCTCACCGGCCCGACAAGGGCCTCGAAGGCCCTCCCAAGCGAGATATCCACATCTTTCATCGGGCGGCGATGCCGAGATCGGCAAGGCTCGTGACGGCGAACCCGGAAAGCCCGCAGGGCACGATGCCCTCGTAGTGAGAGAGCTCGGGCGCGACGTTGAGGGACAGCCCATGAAAGCTGACGCCGCGGCGGACGCGCACTCCGATCGCCGCGATCTTGGCTTCGGGTCCGCCATCGGCTCCTCTGCGCACCCAGACGCCGACCCGCCCCCGCCGCGTCTCGCCTCTGATCCCGAAATCCGCGAGCGCATCGATGAGCCACCGTTCGAGCGCGCCGACGAAGGCGCGGACGTCGCCTCGGAAGCGGCGCTTGAGGTCGAGCATCACGTAGACGACCCTCTGTCCGGGTCCGTGATAGGTGAGCTCGCCGCCGCGTCCCGTCCAATGCACGGGAAAGCGATCGGGGTCGAGGAGGTCGCCCGCCTTGGTGCTGGTGCCGGCGGTATAGAGAGGCGGGTGCTCGAGGAGCCAGATGAGTTCGGCCGCTTCACCTTCGGCAATGAGCCGCACCCGCTCCTGCATGATGTCGAGCGCGGTCTGGTAGGCGACGAGCCCCGGGCTCACCGACCATTCTATCGCGTGATGCCCTACCTTGGACTCGGGCGGCATGTGCTTCCTCGGGGAAGGCTCAAAGCTCTGGGATCGCCCTGCGCGACGTGGGCCGGCCGTTTGAGCAGTATATGCAGTATATATAGAGTGTGTCCGGCGCCAGCGATCTGCGGCCCTGAAGCACGGTCTAGCCCTTTGGCGCTTGCCATCCGTGGCCGCTCCTGTTAGTCGGGCGCCCTTGCAGGCGAGCCTTGTTCGCTTCCTGCGAGTTGGGTATATGAGCGCCCAGAGGCCCGGTCGATACGGGCAACGCGGTCGTGGCGGAATTGGTAGACGCACTACCTTGAGGTGGTAGCGGGGCAACCCGTGGAAGTTCGAGTCTTCTCGACCGCACCAATTACAGTGATTTCAGCTCACATTCCCAGGGCATCCCAATACGGGGCACCCCCGTAATGACGCCGGTTGGCGCCGGGGCAGCACTCTGCCCTAGAAGAGTGGGAAGGGTGCGCCCGAGCGGGATTGTCCGTCGTTGGACCGCCTCCGTCTAGCGCGTCTCCCCGGGGGCACGGTGGCTGACAACATCGCTTCTGATGATGTCGTCCTCGCCCAGATGAGCGCCGATCTGCACCTCGATCAGCTCGAGCGGCACCTTGCCGGGGTTCTCGAGGCGGTGCGGCCGGATCGCGTCGATACGAACGCTCTCGCCCTCGGTCACGAGCTTCTCGACACCTTCGATCGCGACCTTCGCCGTGCCCTGCATGACAATCCAGTGCTGGGAGCTCTGGTCCTGCGCCTGCAGCGACAAGCTTCCTCCTGGCTTCACATGCGCGAGTTTCACCTGAAAGCGAGGACCGAGGCTCAGCGTCTCGTAGAAGCCCCAGGGGTAATAGCTCCTGGGGGGCCGTTCGTGCTCGTGGCGGTTCGATTGCTTTATGCGCGCGACGAGCTTCGATACCTCCTGGGAGCGGGACTTGTCGGCGACGAGGAGCGCGTCCGGCGTGTTGACGATGACGAGGTCGCGGATCCCGACGGTCGCCACCAGAGATTTCGCCGAATGGACGTAGCAGCCGCTCGTATCCTCGAGCATGGCGTCGCCATGCACCGCGTTGCCCGCCTCGTCCTGCGGCGCAATTCCCCACAACGACGACCAGGAGCCGACGTCGTTCCAGCCGACGTCGATCGGGAGCATGACGGCAGCCTTGGTTTTCTCCATGACCGCGTAATCGACTGAGATGCTCGGCGCCGAGGCGAACGCCGTGCGCTCGAGGCGGAGGAACTCGAGATCGGTCGCGGCATGGTCGAGCGCGCCCTGCGCCGCGTCGAGAATGCGCGGCTCGAGGCAGCCGAGCTCGTCGAGGAAGGTTCGCGCATGGAGCACGAATATGCCGCTGTTCCAGAAATAGCCGCCTTGTGCGAGATAGGACTGAGCCGTGGCCAGGTCCGGCTTCTCGAAAAAGGCATCAACCGCAAAGGCGCCGGGCATGCCCTCGAGTGGAGCGCCTTTGCGAATGTAGCCGTAGCCCGTGTGCGGTTCCGACGGCACGATACCGAACAGGACGAGCTTCCCCGTGGCCGCGATCTCCGCGGCACGCCGCACCGCGGCGACGAAACGGGCCCCGTACTTGACCACCTGGTCGGAGGGCATGACCGCGAGGATCGCGTTCTCGTCGTCTCGACACGCTGCGAGGGCCGCGACCGCGATCGCCGGCGCCGTGTTGCGAGCGATGGGCTCGAGGATGATGGCGCGGGGCTCGATGCCGGCGCGGGCCGTCTCTTCCTTGACCAGGAAGCGGTGGTCGTTGTTGCACAGGATGATCGGCGGCGCGAAGCCGTCGTCGGGACCGAGCCGTTTCAGCGTCTCTCCGAGCAGCGTCGCACCCTTATCGCTGAAGAAGCGGATGAACTGCTTGGGGTACATCGCGCGCGAGAGCGGCCACAGGCGCGTGCCGGATCCGCCGCACAGAATGATCGGGAAAATAGGGGGCATATGAGTAGATCCGTATTTGTGTCGCGTGTATTCGGCTGCGCGTAAAGCAATCCGACGCCCCGCTCCTCCGACGCCCAGCACAATAGGTATTGTCAAAGGGGCCGCCCCAGTGTTTCCCAGATAACAGGGAAGATACAGGGAATTCCCGCAAAGACACCACTTTTGGGCGCGACCTTCGCGACCAAAAGGCTAGTGTTCACGGGCAATCATCGCACAAATTCCCTGCGCGGCGGATCAGGGACTTCCCGCGATGTAACAGGGAAGATTCTGATCCGATCAGGGAATTGCCCGGAATGCGTTGTTGGCCGTCCGGCGCTTTCACCACGGAAAGATGAACAGTCACGCCCGCGAGTAGGACTCTGCATCGGTGACTGGATGGCCGTGCGCGATCGCGATCGTGCTGGCATTGGCGGTAAGCCTCTTGTCCTCAGGATGCCATGCTCTCTCACGAGGCGATCGCATGCTCCAAAGGTGACGCGCCTTGACGCGCGGCCCGCGGAGGCCGTCGCGCTTCGCCTCATTGAGTTAGCGCTTATGGGAGGCGCCTGCGTAGGCGCACCCCGGGGCCGGTTTTGACATCCTGCGCGAGGAACACGACCCCGGCCGCTTCCAGCGCGCGCTCGATGCGCGCCAAGGTTTGCGCCGTGCCTGAGACGTCGTCGGCACCCTCGATACGGCGCAAGGTGGCAATGCCGATACCGGCCTTCGCCGCCAGATCCTCCTGACTGAGGCCCGCGAGGGCGCGCGCGGCGCGGATCTGCCGGGGGTGGATCATGGACCGAATTCTGCAGCGATTGCAGCATCTTGGGCTTGACAAAAGCACTCGATAACGATATATAATATATCGTATTCGATTGTAAAAGTATCGTCAAGCGTCATAGGTGTCCCATGCGTACCCTTGCCTTGAGCCCGACCGCCGTTGTTGGTGCAACCCGCCATTACGCTCATGTTCGCGCCCGACTTCTAGCTGAGGTTCCCGACCTCGATGCCGAAACCCTCGCCGACACGTTAGAAGGAATTCAGCGACCTCCACGAGATGCTAGGCGAGGTCATCCGCTCGGCGCTAGACGATGAGGCGTTGGCGGTAGGCCTGGCGGGGCGTCTCGCCGACATGAAGGCGCGCCTCGAACGGCTCGAGACGCGCGCCCGCCGCAAACGGCAACTGGCGCTCAGCGCCATGACTGAAGCCGACATCCCCAAGCTCTCACAGCCGGACTTTACCGCCTCCCTGCGGCAAGGATCATCGACACTCGACGTCGTCGCCGAAGACAAGATCCCGCCGCCCTATTGGAAACCGCAGCCGGCCAAGCTCGACCGCCAGGGTCTGCTCGTGGCCCTCAAAGGCGGAGCGGTGATCGAGGGGGCAGCCCTGTCGGCGCCGCAGATGCAACTCAGCGTGCGCACCAAGTGAAAGGATCCTGCGATGTCATTCACCGACAAGCAGCGCCGGGCGCTGAGAGCCAAGCTCCGGTATCAGAACGTAAGGACGCGCGCCTCCAATGGCGCCAACATCGCCTACGTCGAGGGCTGGCATGTGATTGCTGAGGCCAACCGCATCTTTGGCCACGACAGCTGGGACCGGAAGACCTTGTCGCCGCGGTGTCTGTGGAGCGAGTTGGAGCGCGGTCAGGCGACCTGCTTTTATGCCACCAAGGTCAGCATCATCGTCCGCGCCGGCGGCGCGGTGATCGTGCGCGAGGGCATCGGCACCGGCATTCGGTCGCGCCGCCACCCCTGAGGTGGCCCACGAGATCGCGCTCAAGGCCGCCGAGACGGATGCCACCAAGCGGGCGCTGGCCACCTTCGGCAACCCATTTGGTCTGGCACTCTACGATAAGGATCAGGCGCACGTGACAAAGCCGCGCAAGCCGGAGATTGCGGCCGCTCACGAGCGCCGCGTGGCGGGTCCACCAACTGCAAAAGCGGAAGCGGAGAAAGCGCAAACAGAGCCAACTGAAAATGGGGAGCCACTCGTGCTCCACCATGGGGCCGGGCGTGAGGAGAGCTTTGATGATCCTCAGGCGTTCGTCACCGCCATGCTTGCCGTGATCCCGATGCTCTCCAATCTCGATGCCGTCTATGCCTTCTGGCATACCCATCGTCCGAGTTTGACATTGCTCCGACAGAGCGGCGGCGGCGAGAGCGACGATGATCCCGTCGCCACCATCCTCGCCGCGCTCAAGGAACGGGCACGAGTGTTGGGCCATGTGCGCAGCAACGACGAGCCAGCGAACGGCCGCCGCGTCGCCGCGACGGCGATTGGCATCCCCAAAGAGAAGCGCCGGCGCAGCAAAGAGCATCTTCGGTATGTCGCGCGTCAGCCCTGCGTCATCTGTGGCCGCGCTCCCAGCCATGCCCACCACCTGCGCTTTGCGCAACCACGGGCCATGGGCCTCAAGGTCTCAGACGAGTACACGGTGCCGCTATGCAGTGGCCATCATGACTCCGCTGCATCGAACGGGAGATGAGCCGGCCTGGTGGGCGCGTCATGGCGTCATTGACCCCTTGAAGATCGCCGCCAAGCTGTGGATGGCGTCGCGGCAGGGGCGGCGCCTGGATGATGATGAGGCCTCCGTGGACGATGACGGCGGCGAAGAAGTCGTAGGTCACGCGGCCGGTACTCAAATGGACGTCACCTAATTTGGGGCGACCTGAGGGGACTTGACCTTGCCGCCACCCCCGAGCATCGTGCCTGGTGAGAGAAGACAATGGAGCCAGACCGCTGAAGATCGCGGGAGGGAAAGCCAATTGAGGACAAGAATTTTGATCGTGCTTGTAACAATCATCACGGTGGGCATTGGAGTGAGAGTGACTTTAGGTTTGTACCATAAGCACAAACTCGACATCGCAATTGATCAACTGGTGACCCTAATCCCGATACCGTCGCGCGACGACCCCCAAGGTGTATTTGATGCCGTCCGAGCATTCGTGAACGACAACAGCACGTATGCCGAATATGAGGAGCCCGCGACGTCGCACGCCGGAAGATGAAGACAAAGGCGTTCGCCAAGTCGCGTGACGAGAGGAAGCGCGTCGAGATGCGGTTTGCTCACCTCAAGACCCACCACGGCTTCGAACGGCTGCGGCTGCGCGGCCTTTCCGGCGCCCGCGACGAGTTCCACCTCGCGGCCATTGTCCAGAATCTCAAGACGCTCGCTCTGCGTCTCGTCAGGCCGCCGCCAGACCTGGTTGCCGTGTGAGTTGAGTTGCGTCAGCGTCGAAGCCGACGCCCGCGCAAGGGCTAAAATCCTACCGATCAGTCCACAGCTTGCCTTCAGGCCGGATTTTTCGACAGCATCGGTCAAAAGCTGACCTTGCGAAGGCGTCCGTTCTGAGTCCGCTCTAGTTCGCAGGGCGGACAATTCCTACTAGCGAAGCCGCGTGATGTACTGTGATGAACATTCATCTCGCGGGCCACATCGCGGAGCTTCCAGCCTTGACGCGTCAACTGGCACGCACGCCTCTGCTGGGTCTCATTCAGTTTCGGCTTGCGGCCGAACTTGGCGCCAGATTTGAGCGCAGCCTTCCGACCGTCATTGGCGCGACCGACCATCCTTTCGCGCTCGTCCTCGGCCAAGGCTGACAAGAAGGCAAGAAATCCCTGCCCAATCTTCGTGGTGAGATCGAGATGAGGCTTGTCGAGAACCTTGATAGCGGCACCGCGTGCGTGCACGCGCTGCATGATCTGGATTCCATCGAACAAGGAGCGGGTAGCGCGGTCCCACTCCGCGAGGACGAGGACATCGCCCTTCCCGAGAAGGTCGATTGCGTTCTCTAGCGCCGGTCGACCTTTGACGTCCTTACCCGACGCCTTTTCAGCGAAAGTCTTCTCGCACCCGGCGGCACGCAGTGCACCCAGTTGGCGATCGAGATTCTCGTAAATTGTCGAGACGCGCGCGTATCCGACTAGCATCGCACACACTTACAGTACTGGGGTGAGTTTCCCACCTGATAAACGCAACAAGCTAAGTCTCTGATATTGTTGATACGAGCCAGAGCCGAACCCGCTTTTAAGTTGGCCGCTGGTTTCGGAGCCTGAGCACTCGCTGCTTGCTGCTGCGACTCGGCAGGAAAACACTGTTGTCTCCGCCTGCAACTGCATGGCCGAGCGTACTGGCTCTAAGCCCGATCCCAACCATAACCCGATCGACCTGATTGGTGCACCAAATACGAAGCGCTTGAGAGCGTTTCAGGCGTGGCGAAGGCGAGCAATGAGCTTGCCCACAGCGAGTCGCGCTTCGCGCGTGATTGGTCGCGTCGACAAGTCACCGCGAAACATATCCAAATGCTCGAGCGTGCCGACGTCCGAAGGCTCTGCGCGCGAATGTTTGCAGTCAAAGACGATCAGCCGATTGGGGCCGGATACAAAGATCTGGCCGCGCCAACGCTGGGCCTCGACTCCGAGCCTGGGCCCGAGGGCAATTCGCCGACCCGAGCGGGCGGGGATCTTCACTTTGAAGTTGGCGCCGAGTGACGACGCTTCGATGGTGGCGACGGCGGGCCGCTCGAACGGATTGATGAGCACAAAGCTCTCTTCGACGTCGCGCGCGTGGTCGATCTCTACCAAGGGATAGCCGCCAATCCAGCGGCCGAACGCACGCGCCTGCGTAATGACGTTGTAGTCACCAAATTTTAGGTTGTTGTCGCTCAGCAGCGTCTTTCGTGACTTACCGGAATAGACGGTGTATGTCGGCGGGCAGAAATGATTCTTGAAGCCCCCTGGCCCAACTGCAGAGATGTGGGTCTCGAGGAAGGCGACGCTCTCGCCAGATCGCCAGCCGTTCTCTTCGCTGCCCTCCTTGACGATGTAGACGACGGGTGCCGTTGCCTTCTCGCCCGCAAGCGGAATCATCGTTGTTTGCTTGTCGATCGTCTCGCCTTCGCGGACCAACGTTTGGTCTACCTTGAGGGCTTCGACGTCGCCGACGACGTGCCAGCGAACACGCGCGAGCGGCAGTGTAAACGTCATGGTGAAGCCGCCATATGGGGCAACCGAGACGAGCGGCAGAAGGTATTTGTAGAGGGTCATGGTCAGATATGATCAATCGAGATACGGGCGAAGTCACGGTCGGTGATAACGAAATGCACTTTGACCGGCGCCTTGGCAGAAATCGAAATGGCCTGCATGGTTGCTGGGCGGGCTCGTGGACTAATCGGAAGGGCGGCGAGCACCACGCCGCCAGGCGCGATTGGCACGGAGAAGGGGGCCGGCGTCGGATCGTCGTCATCGGGCCGGATCGTAATGCTGGCTTCGTTCGGCGAGCCGGAATAGTCGGCAAGGAACAGGAATTGCCGCTCTTGCGGATTATCGATGATGGTCCCGATCCCTGTGGCCAAGACCCCCTTCGCCCCTTGTGCGTGCAGCGCTGCAGTCGAGCGTGGCGTCGTGATTGAGAAGTGCGGTCGGGCGGCGCCGCGATAGCCACGTTTGGTGGGATTCGCCGCGACGATGCAGGTTCCGAGTGCGAGACCGTCACTGCGTCGCGGGAGATCGCTTGAAACGTCGCGATCGAACCATTCTCCCGGCTTTAGAAACGCCTCGTCTCTGTCGATCTGTTTGCCGCTCTCGTCCAAGAGCGTGACCGTCAGCCGGTAAGGCGAGGGGGCGAGCTGTCCCCATGACGGCACGGCGTTTGACACCACAACGCGCGTTTCAATCCCGTTCCCGCCAATGACCGGAACGCGGTCTGTGTAGGTGTGACCAGCGTGCGGGGCGATGCGGTCTAGGACATCGAAGACCCTATGACGGAAAGCCTTGCGTACCGCACCCTCACTACCTCGCGCTGATGCAGCGCGCGCCGCCTGGGTGCCCCCCTCGACAAACGCATCCTCGGCATTGAGCAGGCAGGCGGTGCATTGGCTGCCAACCCTCGTGCTCTCGCATAGGGCGTCAAATCCAATGCTGGGATTGGCGGCGATGGCGGCAAAGAATGCCTTCCGCGTCGTCTGTGTGCAGTAGCAAAGGAACTGATCGTCGCTCATGGCCCTACCTAGCGGATTTTCATGTCCGAGACCAGCCTTGGGCCGCCGACAGAAAGTGAGCGACCACAAGAAAGTTCCAGCGACTTATTGCACGCTGTGACTCGCAACCGAATTGACCATCGTGGAGCGAAGATCAGGATCGAGAATGCATGCGAGAGTTCGCGTTCCCTTTTGCAAGGGCAAGGCGATGCCGACACTGCGGGGCCCCAACGGTTGGCCAACTGACTCAAGATCTGGCGGCTCATGTCGAACGAAAGCTATACTTGCGGAAGAGAGCCGCCTGCAGGAGGTGGTCTATCAGGTTCATAGGAGGGCAGACATTTGAAAACAAAAATTGCAATTGTTCTTGTATCAATCATCGCGCTGGGCTTTGGAGTGAGAGCGGCTATAGGTTTGTACCATAAGCACAAACTCGACATCGCAATTGATCAACTGGTGACCCTAATCCCGATACCGTCGCGCGACGACCCCCAAGGTGTATTTGATGCCGTCCGAGCATTCGTGAACGACAACAGCACGTATGCCGAAGATGAGGAGTTTTTCAGTTATTGGAACAGCCCACACGTCATGGCCCAAGTGATGCTCGATTATCGTCAGGGGCGAAGACGTGAGCCTGTTCATCTCGAGTGTAGTCGCCGCACAGGGATCATGTCCGGTATTCTGGCCAAGCTTGGTTATCAGTCGAGACGCATTGATTTGTATGACTATGAAGATTTGGGTAGCCAGCACTCATTCTTCGAGGTGCTAAACACGAGGACTGGTCGCTGGGAGACCCAAGATCCGATGTACGATGTTTACTGGCGAAACCGCGCAACCCATGAACGCATAGCACTGACGGAAGCCGCTGGGGATCTTGACCAAATAGAGCCGTGCGGGCCGAATTCATGTGGTTGGGACGTGATCAGCCGAGAGAAACTGCCCGCAACTGACGTTCGTGGTAAATTGGATTTCATGGTCGTGCGCACCAAAGATGGCGAGAGGTACACGGTCTACACGCCGCGTGTGGATCCTAACGAAAAATTCGAGTACCGAAACAAACAAGGCGTCTATTGCGAGGTGCTCGCCAAAAATTGCCGAGACGGGTTTATCTCTGTCAGCGATCACCGTAGATGAAATAAGCGGAAGGCACCGTGGCTGGCAAGATGAAGGCCTGCTACGCATTAGATCGCACACCGAGCCTCGCAAGATGGGCAGCTGCCTAACACGCTAGCGCTCGAGAATGAACTCTCGTTCGGTCCAGAGCAGCGGCCGTAACCGTCGACCTTCACTCTCAACCAGTCGAACGAGTGGTCGCCGGCTTGGATCGTGATAGGAATACCGGTCAGCAGCATGGCGCAGCGGGCGCTGGCGAATGCGTCTGCGAGCTTGCGATCACATTCCGGTATGTCTTTCGCTTTCCGCCAAATGGCCACCTGGCTCACGCAGCCGACACCTTCAGCTCGCGTTCGCTGCACGTTTCGACGAGATGATCGGCGCATCGGGGGTGGTTATTGCGTACGGGATGCAAATAGCCCGTGAAACGTAGTGTGCGACTTGGGAATGGTTCTCATTTTTTTGATGTCAGCGGGAATTAATCAGCCGTGGATGCAGCTAGCGCACCAACTCAGGCGGGGGCGCCGCCGCACGTCATCGCGACGCGAGCGCGCGCACCAATGAGTGTTGCACGGCCCTGATGAGCCAGTCGGAACCGCCATTGGTGAGGTGGCTCGCATCGCGGAAGTAGAGGGTAGCGCCGTCACGAACCTGACACGGTTCGGTTCTGCAGAAGATCTCTTTCGGATCGAAAACGATGAGAGACGGGAAGTCCGTGCGTAGCGCGTCTATCAGAGCGTCGGAATTCGCGGACATTTTCTTCACCTTCGCGAACGGTGTTGGCGCACACGGATCAGGCACCGTGTTCGCGGCGCCCGGACGCGACAGGCAGCTCGCGAGGTCCACACCCGTGTTATAGGCCTGCTTGAACACCACTACCGGGCGCTCCGCTGCGCCGATGCGCGCCAGGCTCGCGCGAAATCGCTCGCGCAACCATGCGAAGTATTCGGCTTCGGACTGTTTCATGGGGGTGCCCGCATCTGCTGGGCCGATTTTGTTGCGATACATTTCATAGTCGTCCGCGAAGATCACGGGACGACGGTCCTGCGAGATGTACGCGTATGCTTGCTCGACGTGCTTGGCGCAGCGGTCGTCGGGCACGCCGCTCAGGAAGCGCTTGGTTCCAGACGCGAACAGGCAGCCGTGGTCGTAGAAGGCGACGCCCTTAATGCGCTGCGCTTTGAAGAGCACGTCCAGACCGTAGATCAGATTAAGTGCGTGGCTGTCGCCCATGACGTAGACGACGTTATCCGACGTGATATCGCCGAACATGCAGCGCGAGCGGTTATGATCGCAGAGGTCGCCTGCAAACGTGAGACCCTTGTCGACGTACTGCACGCGGCCGCGCTCGAGCCGCGACGGCAGGCCGTCGCCGACCACGACCGCGACTGCGCCGAGCAGGAAGACGAGGCTCATTGCGCCTATGGCCGACGTTCTCACCTTGGGCCATGAAACGATCCTCAGTACGTAGCCATACCAGCCGAAAGAAGACCCCTCGTCAGCCGCCGATCGAATACGAAACGGGGTCTCCACGAACGCGTACATCGCCCACGCCATCGCGATCGAGCCGATCCCCAAGCCTACGATCTCCAGCGCGGACGGCTCGGCGACGGCGTAGTAGCGATAGAGCGCGATCAGCGGCCAGTGGACGAGGTAGAGCGAGTAGGAGATCCGGCCGATGAAACGGAACGCTCCATTTGCGAGTAAGGCACGCCAGCCTCCCCGGGCGCCCGCGAGGATAAGCGTGCTCGTTCCAAGCGCGGGCGCGAGCGTCCAAACGCTCGGCCACGGTGTGTTGCCGTCGAGCCTGAAGCAGGCGCACGCCAGTAGCCCCATACCCACCGCGCCGAGCGCAGCGTTCGCGAGCTTGGGAGCGCGCGCCCATCGCTCCTCCACGGCGAGGACGCCAGCGCCCGCCGCGAACTCGAACATCCGGAACGGCATCATGTAGAAGATGAGCTGTGGATCGGAGTTGCGGAATAAGCTCGCGGCCGCGAACGACGCGACGCCCACGATCGCAACCAAAGACCAAAGCGTAAACCCGCGGCTCGCTGCTAGCACTATCAACGCCGGCCACACGAGGTAGAATTGCTCCTCTACGCCTAGCGACCATGTGTGCAGGAGCGGGTGTAGCAGGGTCGAAACGTTGAAGTAGTCGACCGCCGCATAGAAGTAAAAGTTCGATACGGCGAACGTCGCCGCGATCGCGGACCTCGCGAACGAAGCATAATCCGTCGGCGCGAGAATGAACCAGCTGGCGACGAGGCTGAGCACGCAGGTTGCGAGCAGTGCCGGGAAAATCCGAAAGAATTGGCGGACGTAGAACTGCCTGAAGCTGAAGTTGGCGCCATCTTTCAGGACGAGGCGCGTGATCAGGTAGCCGGAGATCACGAAAAACACATCAACGCCAACGAACCCCCCTGGACAAAAGCCGCTGTCCAGGTGGAAGAGGAGTATGGGCAGGACAGCCAGCGCGCGCAGGCCTTCGATGTCTTTCCTGAATTCGAGCTCCACTGCGTCCCCCCCCCCCCGGTGCCGCAATGTCTTCGAAGCGGTCCGTAGCGCGTTGCCCCTATGGCAAAAGCTTGAATTGCTCAGGTTAACACTGGGCAGTCACATCATCGCACTGGGCCAAGGAATTAACTGGCAATCCAAGCTGCGCACACCAATTCTCTGGAAAAGATGCTTCAGCAGTGTCGTTTACACGTAGCGCCTAAGTGGTCCTCAGTGAAGGCGAGGGCATAATTGCCCCTGGCACTCGTCTGTGCGACGTCGGACGCGGTCATGAAGTTCATCTGACCGAGCCGAAGAGCCAGGAACAAAAGGTGAGGAGCGGCGTGCGTCGCACTTCAAGGGGGCCAAAACGACCGCCCCATGATTATGCGGCGCAGCATTTACACGTGTGATGTGCGTACAGCGAACCCAGCATAGTCCCGAGCTCATGTTGGGCACGACTGGTGAGCGAGAGTCGCAACACCTCTCCGCCGTCTGCCCGAGCCAGCATCAGAATGCACAGACCGTCGCAAAACTCGATCGACACACTGTCGAACAACGGAAACTCGAAGCGCGCACAGCTGTCTAGCTTTGCTGGTTCGAGAGCCGGAACGTCCTTGCCTTCAAAGCGACCAGGCATTTGATTACCCGACTGAACCTCAATTCATGCTGAAGTGTGTTCAAAGGAGCCGCCTAGCGCAGGACGAAGGTCGCGAAGCGCAAACTAAGCGCGACGCTAGGGAATCACGCACTTCTGCTTTCCCGATTCCCGGGTCGGAGTCGAGTCGCTGGATGTTACGACGGGTTATGCACATTGCACTGCAAGTGCGAGCCACGATTCCACGGCAGATTTGCTTCTCGAAAGCCGTCCCGCTAGCGTCGCGTCCGGGGGATCCGGGGTGAAGAGCATGCGCTACTGGAAGATGGGTTTTGCGCTATTGTTGGTGCCACTAATTCTATTCGTCCTAAAGCTGACGATAGAAGCACAGGCAACGGCGCGGGCTCGCGATCTGCTTGCCGCGGCGCGGCAGGTCGCCAGAAACGACGTCGAACTTGCTACCGTGCTAACCGCCAGAATCCATGCTGATTTCACCAAGTCTTCTGATCGCGGGGGCCTTGCTCTGCCCGCGAAGCTGCAGGCTTTACTCACCCATCGTTTCATGCCGGCACCGCTGCGCATCCGCCAAGGTGCTTTTGAGATTATCTCACTTCAAGGGGAATGCGGCAGTGCCGGGAGAGCGTTGATAATGGCACTGGGGGCAGCTGGATTTAATGCCGACCAGCTCAATATGGTTACGCCGACGGCGGCGCATACGGCCGTTGTCGTGACGCTGCAGGATAAGAGTACGATGACCTTTGATCCGTTCTTCGGCGTTGTAGCGCACTCCGGCGAGCGCCTCATCGGTCCTGCGGAGGCGCGCATGCTCGCACGCAATGGCCTCCAAATGGACGCGATCTGGACGCGCTTGGCACCGAGTTCGGATCCCGAGTTCTATCGTCAGTTCGAAAACGTGCGCTTCGCCCGGCAAGGTGAGCCACTGGAGTTTGGTGGCGAGGTGACATTGCCAGGCGAGCCGTTGCAACTAGGCGAAGCTGACGGGAGCAGCTCGGATGTGAGTAACGCTGCCGCAATGGCCGGCCTGACACCTTATTGGCACTATATCGGCCACCGGTATGACAGATCCTGGGTGCGTTGGCTGACGGTCAATCAAGACACTCTCGTGACCATCGCCCTAGTTGAACCATTGGGCGCAAAATTCATTACCTCAGAACTACCGCCGCAGGTTCACGGCAATCGGCTGACCTATCATCTGGCGGCAGGTTCCACGCTTCGCTTCGTCGACGGGCGCGCGGGATACGACTGGCTGCGATTGAGGAGCTACATCGATGTCGACTACATGCGCTTTGAGCGAGCGACTGTCCCACCATTATCTTAGATGCGGGCCGAAGTGGGCAAGGCTGAAGTATAGCTGATTGAGCGTGAGCAGGGCCACGATACCAAGCAGGAGGTCGGGATCGATCTCCACATGTTCCTTTCGCGAATCGGCTTCTCCAGGTGTCCAAGTCTTGACGTTCGCACCGTGAACGCGATACAAAACTCTTGCGTTCAGGTGTTGAACGCAAGGGCTTGCGGAGACGCGAAGGATCGAGGGTGGCAGTCGAGACCAAGTCTTCCCGGCGCGAGGTAGGCAACGACGAAATCATGCTCGGCATGTTAGGGGTGATCGAGCGCGATCCTGCGGTGACGCAGCGTTCGGTCGCCAATGAACTCGGCATCGCACTTGGCCTTGCCAACGCCTACCTCAAGCGCTGCGTCCGCAAGGGCTTGATCAAGGTCGGACAGGCGCCCGCGCGGCGCTATACATATTACTTGACCCCGCAGGGCTTCGCAGAGAAATCGCGCCTGACCGCGAGCTATCTCGCACATTCTTTCTCCTTCTTTCGCCGGGCACGCTTACAATGCTCCGAACTATTCGCCGCCGCTGCCGCGCGTGGCCAATATCGCATTGCGTTGATTGGAGAGAGCGAACTGACTGAGATTGCAGGCCTCGTGGCGCGCGAGCACGCGGTGGAGATCGTCGGCGTCATCCCAGCGAGCAACGATTGGATACGGATTGCCGCATCGCTGAAAGAGCTCGCCGCTCCAGCAGATGCTGTCTTGGTGACTTCGCTTGAGAATCCAAGCGAGGTCTATGCGGCGGCCTGTAAGGTAATCGGCGCCGAGCGGGTCAATGCACCGGCTCTTTTGCGCATTTCGGCAACTAAAGAGAGGCCGAAACCAACGGAGAAGCGGCGATGACGGATAGGCGCTGGTACGTCGTTCATACTCAGCCGCAGAATGAGACGCGCGCCGAGATCAATCTGCGCCGCCAGGGGTTCGCCACCTACTTGCCGCGCTATCAGCGCACGCGCCGCCACGCTCGCAAGACTGAGACAGTCGCGCGACCGCTCTTTCCGCGCTATCTCTTCGTAGGTCTCGACCCCGCGCGCGATCGCTGGCGCGCCATTCAATCAACGTTCGGGGTAAGCAACCTCGTCATTGCCGGTGACACGCCGCTCGCAATGCCCGACGGCGTCGTCGAGCAAATCCGGTCGCGCGAGAGCGGGGAAGGTTTTGTCACCCTCGGATTGCCCGCCGGCATCGGCCCGGGCAGTCGCGTGCGCCTCATCGAGGGGATCTTCGCGGACTCGAAGGGCATACTCGAGCGCATCGCGGACGATCGCCGCGTGGCGATCTTGTTGGAGCTCTTGGGGCGCGAGGTGCGGGTCTTCGTTCCAGCTGCGTCCGTCGGCGCGGCTTAGCCCCCCTGAGCAGAGGCAGCGCCGGGAGCGTTGCGCGCGGTTGACCTGGGCTGATCAAGGCCGGATCGACGCTAATCTCCGTCAGAGCGGTGATGTCGCCGGCAGCGGCCCCAAGAAAACCCCAGCCAAGCGGCACGACAGGGGCGCGCCCGCAGCGACCAGTGGGCATCTAGTCTCTTGGTTGCTTGAGATGCGCAGATTGGCGCCCAGCTACGTGTGCGCTAACTGGCAGCGCTGGAGCCCTCACATTGGAAGACCTGAGCGGGAGATGCGCGACGTTGGAGGGTAGCGAGGCAGGGTCAGCATCAAGATGTGGTACCTGATGTTGCCTCTTCCACGGCCCAACGAATAGTGTCGCTCCAATAACCAGCCAGAAAAGCCGCTGGTAGAAAACATCGTGTGTCATCTGGAACAGAGCGAAAGTAAGAAGAACGAGAACGAGAACTCGCGCCCAAGGCTCTTCCCGCGAAGCCCTGCTCAAGGCAGCTCTCACAACCACAAAGAAAGCTACAGCAAAAATTGCAAATCCAAGAACGCCCATTTCAGCCAACATCCAGACGCCCGAATTGTGGATGACCAGCATAGTACCCTGTTCAGCTTTCACAGAGGCGACGAACGCGCCAAGGCCATTGCCGAAGATCGGGTTCTGGAGCCACAGCTCTAGTCCACGAGAGATGGAATACCAGCGCTCCGAGTCGGACGAGTCGTGGACGATGCGTAGTGGTGAGGCCGTCGTCAATCCGGATGCCAACTCCGGCGTCGACAGCCCCACATAGTGAAAAGCCGCCGTCGAGAGCTTCAGCAGCACCGGAGAAAAGAACACGGCAACTGTGATAGTCACTGCCAGCAGGATGAGCCTCGCGCTGACCCATCTAAATGCCAATGCGACCGCAACAACGGCCATACTCGTAATCAGTCCTGTGCGTGATAGGGAGTAGCAGTTCGCCAACAGCAAGATCGAAAGGGTGAAGACTCCCATGTAGTCCCAGTCAGTTGATCGTTGCGCGCGCACCCTTCCATTCAGAGCGCAAACGATGGCGATTAGCACCGTCATTTCCAAAGAGAATGCATTCGCGTTCTGGGTCAACCCGCGAAGCAGGTTGTCCGGCAAATAGGCATTCCAAGGCATTCCCACCGCATTGCCGGCGAGCAACGCAAGATCAAGAAGTGCGATTGCCATCCCCGCTGCGAGCAGGCACTTCAGCAGTAGCTTGAGCCCTGCCCGGTGCAGCGCTCCCGCGATGAGTGCGCCGGTTGCAAAGTAGCTGAGCAGAATAAACCAGCCGATAAAACGGTTGTAAAAGGCCCAATTTGAGTAGCCATAGCGCAGCCATCCATTCAGCAAGGCGAGTGTAATGGCTATCGTTGCAGCAATGAGTAAGGCTTCGAAGCCTTTGGTGCGCCAAGCCACGGTCCTGTCGTCCATCGATAGGAAACGCGACAGAAAAACCAAGCCCCCACCGATGGCAACCGGATCGGCGAGATTGAAATTAAGTTTGCCGCTGCTGAAAGGCACATGCACCTGAAAGAATACCAAACCAGCCGTGACCAGCGGGATGAACCAGGCGAGCGTCCGCTCGATTTGTAGGGAGCGGATTTTCGAGCCATAGGCGCGTGCCGACGCCGCAGGAGTAGTATGCCCGTGGCTCGACACCCAAGACTGCCATCCCAATATGATGACGAGCATCAGACTCATGACGCCGATGAGAATTGAGATGGCTAGCGCTGTCTGTGGGTCAATGCCGAGCATTCCAAAGGCATACACTGCGCTTAACTCTCTTACGCCCCACCCAGCGAAGCTGATTGGCACGCTCGCGGCAAACATTACTATCAACGAGGCTGCAGACAGGTCCAGAAGCGGCACATCCGGAACCATAACGCGAGCGAGAACAATGAATGCAGCCAGCGTCGAAAGGTGCATGAAGACGGAATAGAGACTAATCTTGGCCAGTCCTCGCAGCGTCTCGATCCGCAGAGCACGCTTGAGTGAAAGCCGCACCAATCGGCGTGCCGCGAACCAGTATGCGGCAAGGGCCACAATAATAATTGCGCCCACAAACTTGATCAGTCCGGCTGTCCCACCGAAAAGATCAATGGTAATGCTGCCGTGCAAATAGAGAACAGCAGCTATTGTCAGCACGATGAGCGATGCTATTGCGGTCGCGCGCTCGTATACATTCGCGATCAGTACGGCAGAACCTCCGACGCCGTGTCGGCTCAGCACGGCAGTCCGGGCGAGGGTCTGTCCCAGCAGCTGGAAAAACAGGAGTCCACCAATGACCCCGAACATATTGGCCTGAAACGCCAGCCGGAAAGGGATGTGCAAACCCAACGCGTCAAGGACACGTTGATAGCGCACCGAGGAAAGGATGAGCCCAAACCCGAGGAAGGCAGCAGCGGCGAGCAAGACCAGGGACGGCACCTTTGCCGCAGTCTCGAGAGCGGACCCAAGCTCGAAATTTTGCACAAGGAAAAGGCCCGCAGCAATGCTAACCGCAAGGATCAGCAACGACTGAAGACCGCGCGCGCGCCGGGACGCGTTCAGAATTGCAAGGCGCCATGTCCGGAGCAAGATCACGTATTTCTGGGGCCGCCGTTGCCTATCAGGGCGCGCGGTAGCTGGTCAGGACAGACACATACCAATGTGATCTATCGCTGCGCCCGCACAACGCACCGGACATCACCAATGCCCGCAGCGCAACCCTTCGTCCGGGTAGGCGTTGTGTGGCCGCTGGCAGAACAACACGCATTACTGATGCTCCTACGTACCCATTGGGAATGACCACAGTCAAGTTTGCTCGACGTTCGGTAGTAGGTCAGTTTGAGCTTTGAGCCAGCTGAGCCATGGCTCTGTGCTCGTCTATCGAGACGAGCCCGTCCCGGCAATTTTTCCTGAGAACCGTGCAGTACGGGCCGACCTTCGACTTGTAGTCAAATACCTTTTCAGCGTTCACATGCGGTGAATACACAGTGTACCGCTTCCCGGATTTTTCCCTAATGACCATGAAGTCGAGCAATTCTCCCGCATTTTTCGTGAGCTGCCCCTCCTCGCCCGCGAGGTGCCATCCGCACTCCGCGTGTCGGCATGGCTCGAGGTTATCCAGTGCCGTAAGGGTTACGGACGTGCGCTTACCAGAGCGCTTGTCTCGCCAACGCAGGTGGTAATCGGCATCCTGTGTCTCCCATGAATTGGTCACGGGATTTAAGACCTCCAGGATTGTGTGCTGCGACGCGAGATCGCGCTCGTAGTCGTAGAGGTCTATCCGGCGCGTGGTGTAGCCCATCTTCACGAGTAGATTGCCCAGGATGCCGGTTCTCCGGCTGCAATCCATATGGATGCGCGTCGGCCGTTCGCCCTTCGTAAAGGCCAAGATGCCTGCTGCCATCACAGTGCGATCATTCCAGTACGAATAGAATTCCTCGCCCTGCTTGTGATCGCTCGCGTCATACACGAACGTCCTGACAGCATCGAAAGTATCACTGGGATCACCTGGTGCCGGAAGTGGAATGTGCGGGATAATTTGGGCGAGGACGTCGCTGAATTGGCGCTCTGCACGCCACACTAAGGTGGCTCGTGCGCCGAAGCCAAGCGCAACGAGTGCAAGAACGCCCAAAAAAAGCTTGGTCCTCCACTGGTGCCACATGATGGATCACCCCCTTCTAGGCCGAGACTATCGCCTCGACGCTATCTCAGATGCCTTTAGAAGAAATCGCCTGAGCAGCTGTGAATCAGGCGAACCTGAGCGCTAGAACCCCGGTCGGTACGACACCGATCACCGCGCCCCACAACTACCGCACACACGCGAACTCACAGATTACGATAGATGCGCTGAAGGTGGGTAATACGAACCTCCAAACCTTAAAGCATCGGCGGCTATCGTTAGGGGCCCGAGTCTAGTCGGACTTGCGCCAAATCGGTCAAATCACTCCCGATTTGGCCGATCGGCAGACACGACCTATCAGCGCCCTCTACGCCACCATACAATTCGCAGTAGCGGGACACAGCGCGCTCGATATTGAACTCCGACACAATGCGACGCCGGGCGGCCTCGCCACGCATCCTACGATGGTCAGGTGACATCGCTGCAATCGTATGGATCGCATTTCCGAGCAGCACCGAGTCGCGGGGTGGAACAATCACGCCGGTGTCGCCAACGATGCGGCGCGCATCTCCGACATCAGTCATCACAGGCACGAGGCCTGTAGCCATGCCCTCGGCGACGGCATTCGAGAATCCCTCGCCGTAGGCCGAGCTCGAGACAATGATGTCGCCGGCAGCAAGAAGCCGCGCAATATCCTTCCTGCGACCGAGTCCAAGAATCTGGGGGCGATTGTTGAGTGCCTCCGTTCCCAGGCCTATGAGCAGCGCGCAAGCGACCACGTACACGGTCCATAGCCGCCACAAATACTGCGTGATCCTTCATGGGATCAACACGCGCGACATTCACCACTACGACCTGGTCCGGATTGAGCCCGAGCTCGGCACGTACTGCTGCACGCTGCTCTAAATCGGCGTGGAACTCATTCGTATCGATACCATTGGGGATGACGCTCCATGCTCGGGGGATGTACCCCGCAGCGGCGTGCACGCGAACACCGGCTTCGCTATTTGCGACAATGGAGTCAGGATAAGAGGAAAGCATGGCGCAAGCCTTCACGGCGAGCCGGAGCTGCGGAGAGTAGTCATTGAGGTTCATATCCGAGCATCGGATCCCCCAATGCAATCTCGACCGCCGATCTCCGGCGAGCTTCCTCGCCAGCGCCGCGAAGAGATCGCCGTGGTACATCCATCCCTGTATCGAATCCGGCTCAAAGCTGCGTATCAGGCGCGACAGCCGTCGAATTGCGAGTGGAGCCTTGAGCACGCCGCGGACGTCGAGAAGACTTACCGGGATGCCAGCGGCATAGAGCCTGTCCGCTGCGGCGCCGTGCCCGGTCAGGCTCACGACGTGCTGCTTGATGCCCGCTTCCTCGAGCCGGGGTGCGAGCGAGGCCAAAAAGCATTCGGCGCCGCCGCTTCCGAGACCGGAGATGACGTGCAAGACTCGTGTCATCGAGTATTCGCGACAATGGAGAGCTGGGTGAAAAGGGCAGACTCTGCGTACCGCTCACGCCACCAAGGATGGATCACCCCGCGATAGCCGTCAACTATGACGCGCGATGGAATCACGGCAGCTTCAATCCCTGCGCTCGAGAAGATGTTGGCGATATCCGACACCCGAAGACAGTTGATAGCCTTGCCTCGCCGAGCGATGTACGCGGCGGCAGGCTGGTCATAGAGTCCCTCAAAAGCATTTTCCGTCGGGTAATGATTGCCGAAGTCGATGAGATGCAGGAATTGAGTCGCCGGGCCTTGAATGGCCGCGAGCTTGCTGAGAGTCGCCTCGAGCGGGAAGACGTGCTCCAGCACTGATTGCGACAGCACCACATCGACCGGACCCCTTATGGATGACGTCTCGAAGCCCCGTACTTCCACATGCACACGCTCTCGAAGAGCAGCGATAAACTCCCTGAAAGTCATGCGCGGTCCGTACAAAGCCGACAAATCGGCATGAAACACGCGCAGGTATTTCTCGGTAACGGGCACGGAAAAGAAAAGCGACGCGTCCCACTCTGGCTCAGCGCTCTCGAAGCTGACGGCGCCGCAAAAAATTGCCAGTGGTCCATAGCCGGCAAGCGGACCGCAGCCGACTTCGACGACGCGCTTGCCCTCGAATTCGAGCGGCAACCAATTGGGTAGGTGGCGACGAACCACAGCCTCCTGACGCATCAGCAGCTCGGCAAAACGGATGCCACGCGAATACTTGGGCGAGGAGAGCAGCTCATCAGGCGTCCAGGCCGGACCATTCCTTGATCCGGGCAGCCGCCGTCGCAGAATGCGATATGTCTCGCGTGGCGTCAGCGACATCAAATAGGACAGGCGGGACATGCGCGCGCCTCTCAAAGTAATTTAAGGTTTGAGCAAGACGTAACGCACTCAAGCAGACGGCACCAGTCTTGGACTACTACCTCGCGAGAATAGGAGGGCGGCAAGAGATTGGGGCGCAAGGACGGCGCGCTCTGCAATGAAGGCGCCACAGCCGAAATGGCGTCGACGAAGGCTTGTCCAACAGATCTTATCGAGACCGCTCCGCGCGGCGCCGCTCTCTCGAGCTCCGACATATTCGCCTCGCTCGAGACGATCGCCGGCGTGCCGACTGCGAGGCTCTCCAACACAACATTGGGGAGGCCCTCCCACCGTGACGGGAGCAAGAACGCATCCGCTCCCGCGATCCACGCTGGCACATCAGCGGAAAAACCTGCGAGCGTGAACCGGTCCGCCACTCCGAGAACCTGAGCCTGTGCCTCGAGACGCTCCCGGAACGGGCCTTCCCCCAGAATGGTCACATGGGTGTGCGGCGGAAGATGAGGGAGAAGCGTAAGCAGGCGATCGAAGCCCTTTTGATGTGTTAGGCGACCAGCCGAGACGAGGCGCAGACCCGGGCCGGGATGGCGTTTGGGTTGGATCGCGCGCGTACGCAGCCGTTCGATGTTCACAGGATTTCGCAGCACGACAATCCTGTTGGCGGCGCGCGGCGCGAAATCAGCGATCTCATCGGCAATGATCTGTGTCGGGCTGACTATCCGATCGGCTTTGGGATAGAGGCTCCGGTAAAGGCAACGGGTTGGGATCAGCGCAGGCAATGCGGCCACTGTTGCCGCGACCGCATTTGCCTCGCGCACGATGATACGCGTCTCACTCGGCAATATTGGACGCAACGCAAGCAGTGCCAGGTTCAAATAGCCCATCACGGATATGACCACCGCGGGCTTCAGGTTCCTGAGGCGACGGACGAGCCAGGGAAGTCCATCGCTAAGTCGGCGTGCACCTCCTTGCTCGAGCACAACACCTGCGGAGACTTCCGAGAATAAGATGTCGTTCCCGCCCACAACAAGAACACGCGCCGCAAAGCGTTCCTGATCCAGCGCTTCCGCAAGAGCCAGCAGTACCCTCTGCGCTCCGCCCCCGCGGAGATCGGGTAGGACGAAAGCAACGGCTTTTCTCGCCACGCCCTTCAAGCTCTAACGACTGTCACTCGGGCGGCCGATATTGCGGGCGGCTCAGTCTAACGCTGCTCATCGCATTACCGGCCTGAGTGCCGCCCAACGAGTGATCTGAAGTGTCAAGCTTCGGAAAGTGACGGCGCATCGGTGTCGCGAACTTATGTTCAGAGGATATCGAGGCCGAGTGCTGTAGCCTGTACAGGCGCCTGTGGAGACACGGCCAGAACGTTGAGCGGGGCGCGGGCACGATCGTAAGGATAGCGCGCCAGATCCGCGACGAGCTGCGGTTGGCGGCGTACTATGTGGTGCAGGCTGTAGCCTGCGGAGCGAAGAAGATCCACAATGCCGGCCGAATAAGCTGCGTCCTGTGGAGGTTCCTCCACCAGGAGATAGTGGATGCGGCCCGATGTGAGAAAATCACCGGCTCCCTGCAGGACCGCGAGATCCTGAAACTCGGCATCCACTTTCATGATGTCAATCTGCTCGATGCCGCGCTCGGCCGCGAATGCCGAGACCGATGTGACGTTGATCTCGATTGACTGGTCCGTTGGGTCCATCACGTTGTCGATCGCAGCGGAGCCCTGGTCGATGTAGTTACCGCTCCTGCTGCGAGAGATTTCGAAGTCGGTCGCGGCGCGGGGCATCGGACATTGCCGCTTCGACGACCACAACGTTCCCTAAAGCGTTGAGCGCGACGTTGTCGCGGACGCGCGCCGCGTTAGGAGGAAATGCCTCGAAGGCGAAGACGCGGTCGTGTGTTCGAAATCGTGTCGCCATGTGTAGACTCACGACGCCTATGAAGGCGCCGATGTCGAATGCGACCCGGGGTCGCTCCCCCGCTCCCCGCAACTCGTCGAGGCGATCGAGGATCGCGTGGAGTGTGAACAGGAGTCCTTCGTCGTCGATCCGTACGCCGCGTTCCAACGTGTCGGCAAGACGAGTGTCGTGCCATACATAATGCGTAACTCCGAACCGATCGCGGAAGCGGTAGCGGCCATCGCTGAGCAGGCCGACGAGGCGTGCCCATGCCCATCGAGACTTAACAAGAATGCGGCGGGTGATAGAGGGCGGTTCAAGTGGCATGAGAATGTGCACTTTGCCAGACATCTAGGAGTTCACGGGAACGCGCGACAGGGTCGCACAGCTTGACCACCCTTGCGCGCGCGAGAGATGACATTCGTTCGTAGAGGGTTCGGTTACTGGCCAGGCTGAGAACAGCGTCGGCAAATCGGCCCGGATCAAACACGGGCAAGAGATTGCCAGTTACATCCGTTTCCACAAAGCGGTCGTAAATGCCCACGGAAAGGACTGGCCGCCCCACCGCGAGCGCTTCCAGTATGTCTCGCCCCCAAGGATTGGCATCGCGCGTCGGCTTGGCAAGCGCATGACAGGCCGCGAGGACGCGCTCGGGATCAGGGACGTGGCCCAGGAATTGGAACATGTCCGCCACACCGCGCTCTGCCGCGTAGTTGGCTAGCGTACCGCCGGCCGCCGCGATGCGTCCGAGCGCGCCGGGGAGCCGACCGCTTAGTCGCATGTCGCCCGCCATGACAAACAACACGTCGCGACGCCCGTTCGCAGCAATATATTCGGCAACATCGATCAGCCGGTCGATGCCACGGATCCAGGCGTAATTCGACAGGCACGCCACGCGAAAGCGGCCGTCGGCAGGCACAGCAGGATGCGGCGTTGCCAGTGCCGAGGGGGCCACCGAGTTATAGATTACGCAGTCGGCACCTAATCCGGCGTTCGAGCGGCCTGCGAGACGTGTCCACAGGGAGCGTTCATTCTCGGTGATGTGGACGCGTGCTCGCGTAGCCGCAAACAGTGTGCGCGCCTGCCAGCGCGCAAACGCCGTGTCACGCACGATAGTGCGGCAATGGACCGTCAGCGGAGTGGAAACGCGCCTCGCAAGCCAAGCGCCCAAGAGAAACAGACCTTCATGGTTGAGATGCACGATGTCGGCCCTCGCTGCGCGTTCACGCAGCGCATGAAGGAAGTCGTCAGCTCGGAAAAACTCGCGCAGTGTGGCACCGAGCTGCCAAAGATTGCGCGAAGAGTTCGAGGCAGGCTCGACATCTTTGGCATGTCCGGAACCACACGCGCCGGAACACCGATTTCTGTGTACCGGTCCTGGATGGGCCCGGCAAGCTTGCACCAGACCTCAACGTCGGCACAGTCCCGATCGATGGCACGCACCGCCTCGAAAAGGCTGCGGGAGGAGCCGCCATGCCCTCCCTCTATGTCGAGGCAGAGTACATTCAATGAACCGGTCATCAAGAGGGTGTCACGAGCGCAGTGGTTTGGTCCCACCCCAGATGAAACACCGCGTCTAAGACGGATAGCCCTGGAAGGAAAGGTGCGTCGCCGCGCGGATAGGGCGCTGGTCTAAAATCGCTTGTGACAAGGGCAACCCCGCGTGACGCAAAGGTCGCCGCCGACTGATATTTTGCCCCGCCCGCTCCCGACAGGTAGACGCCGCCAGGGGCGAGCCGCGCCACGATCTCGGCCAAGCGCTCATCCGCGGCTGCAGTTGCCATTCCGATTTCGGAGCTGGCGAGCATCCGAGTGCGAATGCCGAGCCGGCTCGCCATGCGGCGTATCAAACGCGCATTCACGATATGCAGTACATCTTCGATGCATTCGCCGAACCATGCCTCGATTTCGGGCCACGTCTCATCGAAACATGCCGCGGAGCGGTAGAGTTGCCGGAGGCGATCGCAATGCGCACGGACCCAGTCCGGTCGAGCGATCCGAATCGCATCGATGGCATCGCCCAGGTTGACCCGCACAGGAACCGTCAGCCACTCCGCGCCGGTACCCCCAACTTGCACTCGATTCGTATAGCTCCCCTTTGAGAATTGCACGTCGTCGAGGAACACGAAAATGTCCGAGCGTGCCATTTTCGCAAAATATCCGAGCCAAGGCATGTAATTCGGCTGGTGGATGCCAACGATCGTCATGGCTCCAATTCGATATGGACGCGTTCACCATCCGCGGTGACGTAGGGCAACGTATTATCCGACTGATAGGCTACTAGGGCTCGCACACGCCGCACCTCTCCGGCCACCGTGATCGTGGCAGGCGGCCAAGGTGGGCAGAGGGCACGTACAACGTCTGCCAACTGTCGCTTAGTAAGGCCCGCCCCAATCAAACCGTCTTTCGGACGGCGCTGCGGCCAGATTCGACCATTGGAGAGGTTGGGGATCCGCACCGGCGTGCCATCACTCATCATGGCCGGCCAGGCATTCGGGAATAGCCGCTGCCCACACGAAATCATCTCCGCACGCACTTCCGCGGCGGTGGCATCTGGCGGTATCGGAATTTCCTCTTCGGCCCAAATGGGCCCGGCGTCGAGGTCTTGCACGACCTGATGCCAGGTTACCGTCAACGTGGTCTCACCGTTCACGATTGCCCATTGTAGGACATTCGCGCCGCGGTACTCGGGTATGCGGCCGCCATGCATGTTCAGAATGCCGCGCGGATAGCGGGCGAGAAGATCGGCCGGGAAAACCTGGGAGTAGAGCCAACTCACTGCGGCGGCAGCAGGCGGTGCGCCTTCAGCGATGCTCTGCCCGCGCGCCTGGACTAGAACCGGCACATCCGCCTGCGCCGTCAACGCCTGCACCTTGTCGGTGGCGACACGGTTCTCGGGCACGACGATGGCGGTCACGCGGAACGCGTCCGGCAATTGCACGCCAAGCGAAAGCGCACTCGCATCTGTTGCATAGATGTGCACGCCGACGCTCAAGTGTGCCCCCTGACGTTTCGCCGCGAGATATGAGCCTCGCAATTCTGAGCCAATGCCGCATCGAGCGCATCGCACCGTGCGTCGAGAAAGCGCGCGAGCCTGTCCGGCGGCGCCGCGCCCTCCTCGATCCACCATATCGGATGGGTCAGGAGTTGGAGCGCCCTGCCGGCGAGAACTGCCTTATGCTTCAGGGGGTGACTGTGCCGCCACTCGCCGCGCGAGTCCGAGCAGTAGCCAATATCGGCCACGAAGCGCGGCTGATAGGCGTGGGCGCGGCCACCAATCGGCGCCGGATCGCCGAAGAAAGCCGGTGCCGGACGATGGAGCTGACCATGCGCACCCGCTGGCCGAGCATGTTCTCCAGGATCGTCGCCTCGGCCGCGGCGGCCCGATCGAGCGCGTCGCGATCCTCCGGGTACAGCGTCGCGTCGAAGTGCAATCCGACCTCGTGTCCGAGCCCTGCGATCTCGGCCAGGGCAGACCGACCCGACCGTGAGACCGGCGTATAGAGTTCAGAGCCTAGAAGAGCGAAATAGATTGCCGTCCAGCCGCGCTCCGCTTCGAGTCGTGCCAGTGCGACGGGCGTGATCAAGCGACATGTCGACATCGTGTCGCAGCACGAGATGACGCGCCGTAGGATCGATCGCGTCGAACCCGACCACGCGATAGCCTTGGACGCAGAAGGCACTCACCAGCTCGCAGTAGCCATGTGGAGAAAAGGTACCATTCATGCCTTCGAATCTCACCGCCCTACGAGGGAAGGGTGTCGCGATAGCCCGCCCGTTCTCGAGCCCGAGCACGGCGTCAGCGAGACCGAGAACGCGCGGTTGATGCGTTACCGCGACGATGGTGTGGCGCCGAGTGAGCACCTTGAGTTCCTCCCAGATCGCGCGCTCAATCTCGGGATCGAGCGCCGAGGTGGCTTCGTCTAGGATCAGCAGACTTGGTCGGCGGACTAGGGCGCGGGCAAGCGCGATCCGCTGTCGTTGTCCCCCTGACAGCATCGAGCCCCGTTCTCCGACCTCTGTATCCAGCCCGCGCGGTAACGCGGAGACAAACGACCACGCGCCCGCTTCCTTCAGTGATGCCTCGACATCGGCACGTGACAGCGCAGGATCGTCCAGCGTGATATTCGAAAGCAGCGTGTCGTTGAAGAGAAGCACCTCCTGGGGCACGAAGCCGATCTGCGCGCGCCACGATCGAAGGTCAATGTCATTGAGAGGAACGTCGCCAACGAGAATCCGACCGCCTGAAGGCTTGGCTAGACCGAGTAGAAGGTCGATGAACGTGCTCTTGCCGCTTCCCGATGGACCAAACACAACCGTTAGGGTGTTCGGTCGGATGACCGCGCTCAATGCATCAAGCACTGGCCGGTCGTCATAAGCAAACGTGACCGCTTCGAAGCGGATCGGTGCATCGAGGGACGGAGCCGGTTGACCTTCCGTGAGCTCCGCGTCTGCTTCAGCCGCACGGATTTTCTCCGATAAGATTCCGGTAGAACATCTCGAGCTGAACAACTCCGCCATAGTGCTTCTGCAATAGGGTGAGCCGAGTGACACAGCGATAGAATAGTCCAACCATCAGGACGAGGGCTTCGAACTGCACTGGTTTGTGAGCTAGATAGAGGTAAATGCCGACGGCAATTAAAAGCGCTAATGCCGGCTCCTCAATCGCCGCGCGAAGTTGTTGCACACGCGTTGTCGAGCGGATAGCCGAGCGGATCTCCATGACCTCGTGTCGGAGTTGGACATAAAGTTGCCCTTCGCGCCCCATCGCCTTCAATGCTTTAAAGCCGGTGAAGCCGTCCACCAGTTTCCGGGTGAGCTGGTTTGTGGCGATCGCCCATCGAGCACCTGCGCGGCGCACCAGAGTGACGAAACCGGCGAAGGCCGTGATCAAGAGAACCCCCATACCAAGGGCGAGCAACGTCACCTGGACCGAAATGAGCAGTGCTGCGAAAGTGTAGACAATTC
>CAWGEK010000012.1:0-203175 GCA_963821565.1 uncultured Alphaproteobacteria bacterium | reverse complement strand
GATGTTCGTCGCCCCGGGCGACGCTATCTACGTTTACCGTGAACAGCAGAAGTACGTTGCCGTGGGCGCGCTCGGCACCGCCGGCCAGGCCTTCGGTCTTGCCGGGCAATTCACCTTCGACCAAGAGAAGCTTTCCCTCAATGAAGGCGTGGCGAAGGCGGGCGGACTACTCGATGTCCGGGCCGACCCGAGGCAAGTCTTCCTTTACCGCCTTGAATTCCGTGAATTGCTCGAGAAAATGGGCGTGGATCTCGAGTAAATTTACGCCCGAGCAGAGGCTCATCCCGACGATTTACCGTGCAAACTACCGCGATCCGTCGAGCTTCTTCTTCGCTCAGCAGTTCCCCATGCGCCACAAGGACGTGATCTACGTCGCCAACGCCGACTCGATCGAATTCGTCAAATTCCTCAACTACGTGAGCGCGATTACCTCGACCGTAGCCGGAACGGCCGTCGATGGCGCGACCACCGTAGACGTGTACTCGGGGCGACATATTCTTGGTAAAGATTAATGTCTTCGCCCACCGTTAAGGTTGGTTCGCCGATCAGCCGCAACCCCTTCCAATTGGGGATAGGAACGCCCGAAACATTCGTGTAGCCTCTGCGCTAGTTCATGCGTTGGAGGCCGTCGTGCGCGTCTTGTCCGTGCGTTTCGTGGGAGCACTCGTATTCGGTGTGGGTCTGGCCCCATTGATGGGCTCCAGCGCATCTGCTGAAGACTCATGCATGGTGACGCCGGCCAAGCTTTCTGACGCGGCCATCAGCACATTCAACAATAAGCCCAGCGCCCTCATGGAACGCCATCCGTCCGGCGGACCGGCAATGTCGGCCGAGGTGCGCCGCCTGACTGCAAGCGATGTCGGGACCGCGACCAAGCTCATTGATTTAGCAAAGAACGCCAAGCCCGAGCACATCGTCGCATTGGGCATCGGCCTGGCCCAGGCAGCGGCCATCTGCACCAAGACCAAGCCAGAGCTCGCCAAGACTATCAAGAAGCTGGTCGCAGAATCAGGAACTCCCGCTCTCGCGGCTGCTTTTGCGACCGAGTTGTCCCTGTTCGCGTTCGCTCCGGATGATCGGTCGCTCAATTCATGCACTATCGCCATGGGCGAGCCGCCTGATATGACGGCCGCACCAACAAGCGACGAAGAGAGGGTCACGCCTCCGTCCAACACCGAAGAACTCGGCATAGCCGATGAGCTGGGTATTGGCCAACCAGGGTTCCTCTATCCGTTCACTTTCGGAGCGGCTGACACGCAGAGCGTCAGGCGCAGGCTGCCTCAAACATTCGGAGGCGGCGGCCTCATCGCTACGACTGGAAATGTCGTTAGTCCGACACGCCCTCCTGCTTCCAACTAATCCCCGCCCCGATGCAACGCGATATTGATGCCAGGCGCATTGTTCTGCGCGCCGCCCTCGCACGATCGCACACCAAGATGATTGCTCACTGTTCGCAGTGGGCGGGAGGCGCCTCGGTCTTCAATTTGCCGAAGGTGTCATGCACCCCGCGAAGAGCTGGAGCCCTCCCTTGATGCGGACAGCGATGATCATCGTCGTGGCGGTTATCCTCTCGTTCTGGTCGGCGGCGACGATGTTTGTCGACCTCTTCTTCGCCAGACCCTACCGTGACGTTGCCGAGCAGCTTGAGACCAGGCGCGGCAAAGTCCCCGACACGACGTATTTCCAAGGAGTCGAGCAAGGCCTTGGCGGCGATTGGGTTCTATCTCTTTGTTCGCGCGATATCGTCCGGAGCACCGTCACGATCAAGCTCGCGTCCCTAGAGGCCACCTACAATGAGAAGCTGCCTGCGAGCATAGACACAGCTTTGGACAACACCCGCACAACTCTGGAGCGAGCGCTCCGGTGCTTTCCGAATGATGGAAACATTTGGTTGCGGCTGGCGATCGTCAACTTCGCCGCCAAGGCCACACCAGCCATCGTCGAAGAGCAGCTCGCAGCATCTCTCTTGAACGCTCCCAGCGAAGCTTGGATCGCGATGCCGCGATTGGCGTTTGCCGCGCAGATACGAGAAGCCACGACCGCGGGTATCGAGCAGGTGACGCAGACCGATGCCCGAAACCTGGTAAACTACGCCCGCCCCTATGAGCTGGCCGAATTCTACCTCGACGCGAACGACGCGACGCGCGCGTCCCTGAACACACAAATGACGAAAGCTTCCGAGGAACGGCGCGCTGCATTGAACTACGCTATCACGGCCGTGACGCAGTCAAGAGCCCCTCGCAAATAGCCTCAGCCAATATTGATCCGATTGTCCGGAGATTCAGAGCTCCCAAGCGAAGTTCTGAACAGCGATATTTACTCTTCATCATTATTTTGCCGCATATGGAACTCTAAGAAAACATCGTGCGTTGCGAGGTTGCATGCACTCAGATGTGGAAAAGACCACATTGTTGACGACATCCTTCGCAGTCAGCTTGCCAGTGGCGTTTGTTTGAGATCCTTCTCATGCTTCTCGCTGCCCACGCTGGAGATGCTCAATTGATATGGGCATTCGCTATAGTCGCAATGATGGGGCTGGTCTTCGGCTTCTGGTTCCGCGTGCCCGCGATATTCGCTGCCTCTGCCGTCATCGTTCCCGCCACGATCGGCCTGGCGCCGCTGTCCGGACATTCGCTCGTGACGGCGGCGGTCTCCTCTGTGGCGCTTCTAGGAGTTCTGCAAGGCGCGTACTTGCTGGGCCTCGTCATAGCAATCGGCTGTGGTCGCGCGAGGCAGGTGAAGTCTACGAGGCTTCCCACGCAAATATGACTTCCCCCCAGGCCTGCGTATCAGACCACGGCGTGGGTGTTTCTGCAGCTTGATCCTTGATCGCAAACATTTGGCCAGTGAACAGATGGGGGTCGTAGCGCTATTCGATGCTTCTGCTGAGAAGCTCAGCGCGCGCCGTATCTGTAACAGCCGATTGGCCTCAAGCCGCTTCGTCGAACTTGAGAACGGCGGGCACCGTCTTGATCAGGATCATCAGATCAAGCCACACCGACCACCTGCGAACGTAGGCACGATCGAGGGCGATGCGCCTGGAATACTGGCAAAGGCTTCGCCCATTGACCTGCCAGATGCCCGTCAACCCCGGCTTCGCTCTGAGGCATTCGCGGGCATAAGCGCCATAGTTGACCAACTCGTCATCGACCACCGGGCGTGGTCCGACGCAGCTCATATCTCCGCGCAACACATTGAAAAGCTGGGGCAGCTCATCCAGACTTGATTTGCGCAAAATGTGGCCCAGACAGCTGACCCGGGGATCGTGCTGCAACTTTCGCGATTCGCTCCACTCGCGTGCCGCATCAGGATTTCGCGCCAGATGCTCGCGCAGCACCCGGTCGCCGTCGACGACCATCGTCCGGAATTTGTAGCAGACGAACAGCCGGCGGCCGTATCCAACACGCCGCTGCGCAAAAATCACCGGCGAGCCCATCGACGCGCCCACGAGTACCGCAACGATCAGCATGAGCGGAGAGAGGAGCAGCAGCGCGGTTGACGCGATGACAATATCCATCACCCTCTTCACACGGCCGCCGACCGGCTCGTCGGTATCGCCCTGGCTGCGGCCTGTGTAGGCTCTGCCAGAGATGCTCCCGGAGACCCGCCCGCGCTCCTTTCGACGCGCGGATGTCAACGGCCAAATCAGAGTGTTGGAATCGAGGAATGCACCAACGTGCGTTCCGCCGATTGCCAAATGCTCATCTGGCAAATGGTCGATACACACACCTATTCCCCCGTGGTCGCTCGGGGGAGCGCAAGGTTGCGTGTGATCGGAGACGTGTTCCCGCATATGCCGCCGCCGGTATTTTCGTATAATGCCGCACGTTCTCAGTACCGGGGCCTCTGAGCAATTCTGGCAAAAGACGTATGCCGATGATCAAACTCAAGGGTGGGTGTAATACTTAGTTGCTAGCTATGTCGGTCGACCGGCGGGCCGGTAGAGCCGGTGGCAACCGATATGCGACGCGCAGCGGCCAAGCCCGCCTGCTCCATAGAGCTAAGCGCTGGCAATTGGCTCAGCGGGCCACTCCACGGCGATATTCAAGTGAGATGAAATGGGGCCATCGCAGCCAAGTCATTGGCGCGGATCGTTCCCGAGGAGCCCACCTGACGCGCGTCGCTCCCCGGCCAGCACCTAACCAGCACCTAATATGCCGCGTAATGCATGCGCCAGCGCGGGCGAGAAAGCGACATGCCTTACCCCCCTCATCGCGTGGATACCACGGGAATGGAAACTCCGGACGGCGTAAGGGAGGGGCTCTACACCCTTACTTGGAGTCAAGAATTCCGGCTGCCATGAGCGCAACCTCGGTACGGTTCTTGGCGCCGAGCTTCTTCATGATGTGACGGACGTGCACCTTGACCGTGCTCTCACGCATATTGAGCTCATGCGCGATCATCTTGTTCGCACGACCCCGACGCAGGGCATGGACAACCGCCGTTTCGCGCGCGGTAAACATGCTGACCGCCGTCTGACGTGGGTTGCTTCCGTTTTCCGCACTGCGCCGTGCTGCCATGAGGCTACCGGCAGGTACGAATGCGCCGCCCGCTCTGACAAGCCGCAACGCTTCAATTGCAACGTCGAAAGCCAAGCTAGTCGGAATACACCCCTGAGCGCCCCTGCTGAGCACATCGACGACATGATCGACATCGTCGAAATCCGACAAGACAACTGTCGGCAGACGCTGCGCCACCGTAGGCAGCAGCGCCAGCTCGCGCTGCGCAACAGCACCCTTGAGATCACCAGAGATGCACATGACGACGAGCGAGCCCGACACCGTCTCGGCGTCCTGAAGCCATTCCTCGACGCTCGCGTAGGCTACGACATTTTGGCCTGTCGAGGCCTTCAAACAGCGCGCCAGGCAGTCGCGGGCGAAGATCCTCTGCTCAATGAGCACTATGCTCGGCTCGTCGATATGGGGCATCAGTCCGACTGATGCTAGAGACGAACCGACCTGTACGTTAGATCTTTTGTCTGAGCCACTAGCGGCAGTCGCTAGTGCAAAATCGGCGTTCTCACCGGACGTACGCATTACTCGAGACCCACCTGGTTACGAAATACTTACACCGTGGCCCAACTTTCTACGACCTTAACAAGAAATAAGGCCTACGCAATCACCCTTTATCGTTAATAGCATATACCACCATTGAAGAATGCGTCACGGGGGAAAGCGCGGAATCGCTACACGATCTCGAGCGCGTGTGCTCTTTTGAGCGCAGGCGCATTTATCGCTCAAATAGTAGGCATTGCGGCCGGGGGCGAGCTCATACACCGCGCAGAAATAGTGATCTTGAAAAGGGAACGCCCGCGGCAGACTAACAGACTAAGTCTGGCGGCTATCGCTACGCTCTTGCGTGCGGCAGGTATGGGCCGACCCTGAGATCACGCTCGCAACAATTGCGATGTAATACCGAGAAACTCGGATTTCCATGTGGGGTCATCTCTATCAAGGAAATAAGCGTCCCCAGCTGGGATTGGTCGCCCTACAGCGCCCGCCCAGCCGTCATGCGGCTTCTGGGTTTGTGTAATAGTTGCCGTACTTGCCGTGATAGTAGTCCTTGAAGCCATAATTCTCGTAGAGCTTGAGCTCGCGCATGTGCACCTTGTTAAGCAGCACTCCAAGGCACTTGTCGCGAACGTGATGTTCTGCCTCGAGCGTTGAGCGAACAAGCGCCCGGGCAGTCTTGCCCCATTCCACAACGAATACGACTGCATCGAGCTGGGGCGCGAGAGCCCGGACATCTACGACAGCACCCAGAGGCGGAAGATCGATCAGGATGCAGGAGAATTCCTGAGACGCCTGCTTGAACACTGCCTTCATGCCCGGCGATGACAGGAGCTCCGATGTATGCGTAACCCGCGTTCGAACGACCGCGGGAAGGAACGCGAGCGAAGAATCGGGTTCGTAGAGTAACAGGTCCTTGATCGGCTTACCCTCGATGACAGCTTCAATAAGACCCTGCTTGGCATTCGGTGCAACGCTCGCCGTCAATGAAGGATTTCTGATGTCGGCGTCGATGAGGAGCGTCTTGGTATCCAGATGCGCCAGCAATGACCCGAGGTTTTTTGATACGGTGGACTTGCCTTCGTTTGGCAGGACGGAGACGACGCCGATGACTTTCACCGGTCGATCCGGAAGCGTAAGATCCATGGCGATCTTCACCGCCCGCAGTGTCTCGGCAAATCCGGAAAGCGGATGATCTAGAACATAGCGCATCGTGCCTGGCACTTTGGCCAGCGCCTCTACCTTCTCGGCCGGCTCACCGCCTTTCAAGATCGCGGGGATGGCAATCTTCGACGATGGCTTCTTATCTTTGACTGCCTTGATCATCGGCAGCATGCCGATGAACTCGAGCCCTAATTCCTCTCGTATCTGGTCACCCGTGCGAAATGCACGTTCTCTGAACTCGCGAAGCGCTCCGACGCACATCCCCGAAGCCTGCACCTAGTACAATCGCGAGCGCCATGATGCGGTACCTCCGGGGATGGCTCGGAGCGTCCGGCCGCTCCGCACTCTTTATCACGCGCGCTTCCGTAATCGGAAACGACTGCTGCTGAACAACCTCTTGATATCGCTTGAGAAAAGACTGATACAAATTCTTATAGCTTTCCGATTCGCGTTCCAATTCGCGAAGTGCAACCAGCGTCTCATTCGCCGCAACCGTCGTGCCGACAAGGCCGGACAAGCTCTCTTTCAGAGTCTTCTCGCGGGACCGCGCGATGTCGAGCTCGCTGCGATAAACCTCGGCCAGGCGGCCGAGCTCTTCGAACATCAGTCTCTCGTATTCGCTGATCTCCTGGCGAAGATTGACGACAGAGCCGTGGTCGGGACCGAGCTTAGCTTCCAACTCCGCTACTCTCTTGAGGGCAGTGACAAACTTTGACCGCAATTGCTCGATGATCGGGTTGCCGATTGCCTCCGTCACAACGGCATCGGTTTGGCGCCCATTGATGATTTGCATCATGCGCTCGTATCGGGCTTCCGCACGCGCCGTCTCTGCACGTGCCGTCACGAGCTGTGTGTTGACCTCGGAAAGCTGCTGCTCGCTCACGAGCTTGCCACCAGACGAGATGAGATCGTTTTCAGCTTTGAATTTCTGGATTGCTAGATCGGTCGCGAGGACTTGCTGTTTGAGTTCACCCATGCGCGCTTGAAGCCATTCGCTGGCCCGGCGTGCAGCGTCATACTTCGCGTCCAGCTGATCGGTCAGGTATGCGTTCGCAAATCCGTTGGCGATCCGAGCCGCCTTGGCGCCATCTGGAGATCTGTAACTAATCTCGAGCACGAGAGTGCGCGGGACACGGGACACCCCGACGTTGCCTCGCAGCGCATTGGAAATACCGCGACGTTTCTCCTCCTCCGTCTGAGGAGGCAGCGGAACGGTCTTACTCTCGCCAACACTGAACAGCTTCGAAAACTGTGCCATCAAATTTGAAAGCGCGCTCGGCCGGTACTGCGTGAACTCCGGATCCTTCACGAGCTGGAGCTTATCGACCACCGAAAGCGCCACACTGTCGGACTTGATGACTTCGACCTGGCTATCCACAGCAGAGGCCGAGACGTCGAAGCCGAGCGACGTGGCCTCGAAGGATTCCTCGACAGCACCACGCACGCGCTTGTTGTCCAGCAAGAGGCTCACCGTTGCCGTATATTGCGGGACAGCCGTCACTAGGTAGGCGATACCCCCTGCAAGGCCGACAAGGCCGCAGACGATCACGGCCGCGACCTGCCGCCGCGCCGCTGCAAGCAGCCGTTCCAGTTCGCCTCGCTCTCCAGTCCGACCGACGCCGGCGGCGCCAAACGGGGAAACTCGATCACCAGGCTGGCTAGCAATTTTCAACATGACCCGAATTGAACTCTCCGGTCGCTCCACCACGCATTGGAGCGGTCAAATGTAACGCCGCGACGGAACGAACGTAACACACCGCATTGGATCTAGGTACGGCCCGCTCCAGACGACGTGCACTCCACTGCCCGTCGGCCCGCCCGAAAGCAGTCGACAGCCGATTGGCCACGCTGGTCCAAACTCCAAAGCGCTGCGCGCAGAGCATAAGCTACCCGAGCAGCTCACACATCGCCAATACGCACATAGACTTAAGAGGATACAAGGCAGAGCGTGACCGGATCGCCCTACTCAGAACCCTTCAAACGCAAAACATGTCGTGAAGCTTAACATCACAATAACGATTGCCCACCCGCGGACACCGAATGAGACGCCTCCCTCGATTGCCGTTTGATTATCACGATCCGTTTTAAGGGTACTGCCGCAGACACGGCATGGAGTCGTCCGGGATCGCTGTAGATCCCTCGAATTCTAAACCACGGATCTCGCCGGATCTTGACCAGGAGGTCGCCCGCGCCTAACGCTCTGGGGCGTTAACCGCAGGCCCAATCTTGCGCACAGCGAGTGCCCCGATATCTAATTTCACCCGAACCCCGGTCAGCAGTTCAGGCTTGCGATGAATAGCTCGAAGCTGGAGATCCGCCCTGACCGGAGTGCTGCTCCCTCTCTCGTAGACAAGACAGGCTTCTATCTACTTTTGACGTGCGCTGTCCTCGCACCAATTCCTTACGGCTCGAACATCGCCCCAGCAGCCGGAATTTTCGGCCTGTTGCTGGCCACTTGCCTCTTTGGCACCCCGTTCGTACCGCCACCTGGCGGCAAGGTGCGCCGGCTGCTCGATTCCACGACGGTCGCGTGCGGGCTCCTGATAGTCTGGACCATAGTTCAAACCCTGACCCTGCGCGAGACCGGACCGTTGTCGGCGATTTTCAATGACGGCAGAATGCCGATGCCTGTGGTCTCATCCGCAAGCCTTAACATTCAGCCCCTACATTCTCTCGGATACGTAGTCATCCCGTTCGCCGCTTTCGTCTCGGCACTGATCTACATACGAGATGACGTGCGCTACATGACGTTCCTGCACGGCTTGATCGGTGGTGCCGCCGCCGTCACGCTGCTCTGCATCGGCGAATACTTGCTCTCGCCGCAAACCCTCCTCCTGCAACCGAAACCCCACTATCTCAACTCTTTTACTGGAACATTCGTAAATCCCAATACGGCAGCGACCTATTTCGGCATCATGTTGCTGCTGTCTCTCTCCGTATGCCTCCGCCAACTCGATAAGATTCGCGCATATCAAATGAGGTTCCGCGCTATCGCCGGATCAACCGACGTCCGGCTATTTGTCGCTTACTCCATTCTAGCAGTCGTATTCGCGCTCGCGCTGCTCCTCACAAGATCCCGCGGCGGAATTCTTTCGGCGATGGCAAGCGTCGTGCTCCTGACCTCCGCCTTCGGCTTCTCGACCCAGCGCCAGCACCACTCCCGGATGCGCCTCATTGTCACCAGCATGCTCTCTGCAGCGGTAACCATTGCGCTATTCGTACTTTATGGCGGACTTTTGCTGACGCGTCTAAACGTCGAAGGTCTGGACGATGGTGGCCGAATTTGCACCTATCAGGCGACTTGGCACGCGATCACGGACAATCTATGGCTTGGCACGGGCCTTGGCTCCTTCCAGGATGTGTTTCCGGCGTATCGCTCGCCGGAATGCGGGTTTAATGGCTATTGGGAAATGGCCCACTCGGTATTTCTTGAAGCTTGGCTGTCCCTCGGCGCAGTTTTCTTCGTCTGCCTATCGCTGGTCTACTATCAATTGATCAAGACCTACGTTTACGGATTGCGCACCCGCCGGCGATATCGTTTCGTCTCCCTCGCCGCTCTGACTATCCTCCTGCTGCTAACGCTACACTCCCTCGTCGATTTCTCTCTGCAGATACCTGCGGTCGCAATCGTCGCAGCGGTTGTACTTGGAGCGGGTAGCGCTGTATCGCTCGCGCCGACGCGCGTTCATCCTCAGCCTTCCGTTGCGATGCCAACGGCTGAGTTACAGCCGGACCGGTGGTGGCAAGTTCGATTTAGAAGCCGGTGATCGGGACCAAAACAGGGAACGAAGAAGTGGGCACGGCGAAGCCGAGAGCGAGCATCCAGGAAGCTGGGGATTTAGACACGCGCATGCAAATTCTCGGGGAGGAGCGCTTGCTTGTCTCTACTCTTTGCACGCGACCCGAGGCGCTCCGCCGTGATGCCTGATGTTTCTTTCATAATCGCCGCTTACAACGTCGAGCCCTTCATCGAGGCCGCCGTTACCTCCGCTCTGCAGCAAACAGACGTCACGGTCGAGGTGATCGTCGTCGACGACGCGTCGTCGGACCAGACCGCGGACAAGGTCGCAGCACTCGCCGATCAGGAAGCGCGACTCACACTGCTCAGGCGCAAGACCCGAGGCGGACCATCTGCAGCACGAAATGCTGCCATGGACGCAGCCCGCGGCACTTGGCTCGCAATATTGGACTCCGACGATCTCGTCGCGCCTCAGCGGAGTAGACGCCTTCTCGACCTGGCTGCCGCAACGTCCGCGGACGTGGTCGCGGACAACTTTGAGCGCTTCTCCGATCAGGGAGGACACTTGTCGACCATGATAGAGAGTGGCCCACAGCCCTACGCATTCTTCGTGGACATTGCGACCTTCCTCAAGGGCAATGCGATGTTCGACAGCAACGCCCGCCTCGGCTACATAAAGCCTATGCTTCGAACGGAATTTGTTCGAGCCAACAACCTTCGCTATCAGGAAAAGATCCAGATCGGCGAGGATTACCATCTCTTGCTGTCATGTCTGCTGGCCGGAGCTCGCTTCGCCGTCACATCAGAAAGCCTCTATAGGTATCGTGTTCGCGAGGGATCAATTTCCTGGCGTCTCAGCAAACGCGACATCGACACCCTCCTTGAGGCACATGCCGAAACTGGACTCGACGAGCGATTCCGGGACAGAGACGATATCGAGGCGGCCTCTCGCACGTACGTGCGGGCTCTCAAAAGAGCGCGGGTGATCGCCGAAATCATCGATGATACGAAGGCGAGGAACTGGCCGAAGGCGCTTGCGTCAACGGCCGGGCACCCCGAAACGTGGCCGCTGCTGGCACGCTTTGGCAGCGCAGCAGTCGAGAAGCGGCTGCGGCGACGGTCCTGAACACCGCTTCAAGGGTGGCTTCGTTATGCGCCTTATCGCCCTTTGTATCTGCACTTACAACCGCCCTCAGGGCCTGCGGGCACTTCTTGCTGCCATAGACAAGCAGCGGTTCGAGCATATTTCTAACGAGGAGCTTCGCCTCGTCGTCATCGACAACAGCCAAGTCGGATCGGCGGCCGGCGTCTATGCCGAATACGCCAAGAACGGTCGCTTCAAGGCGGCATTCTTGCATGAGCCGCGTAAGGGATTGGCTGTCGCGAGGAACGCAGCCCTTTCGGCCGCCCGCGCAGAGGGCGCATCTCACGTGGCCTTTATTGACGACGACGAGCTCCCCGACCCATCATGGCTCGAAGCGCTCGTCGATACCTTGGAAAGTGCTGATGCGGCTGCCGCAATCGGACCGGTAACCCCGATTTTGGAGACGCTGCCCAGCGCCTCTCTCCCCCTCAGTGCCTATGCGGACCGCAGACAGCCACGAGACGGCTTTGTCGATGACGGATACACATGCAACGCCATCCTCACCATGGCGGCAATCGACTGCGGCAACCTTCATTTTGACGCCCGTTTCAACGAGACAGGCGGCGAGGACACGTACTTCTTCAAGCAGCTCCGCGATCAAGGCATGAAAATAGCGTGGGCCGAGCGCGCCCTAGTGCATGCCGTCATTCCGCGTCACCGCATGTCCGCTGCCTGGATATTGCGGCGCTGGTACCGGACCGGAATGATCGAAGCTCACCTTGGCCGATACGATCCGGCGAGCCCGAAAGGCAAGCTCGTCAATCTCGCAAAAGGTGGAGCGCGGCTAGTGGTTGGCGCTGGACGCGTCGCCGTCGTCGCGATTCTGAGCCCCTGGCGAAAATCCGCCTTTCTCGCGAGCTTCTATACGGTTTGCCGGGGCGCCGGAATGATCGCCAACGTCTTCGAACGCGACTATGAAGAGTACGCACCCTCCCGCTACCGCTGAAGCGGCATTTTCATTTTGACGATTGAGAGTCCGATCCGCGCGTGCAGACTATAGACGTCGGAAATTGACACGGCTTTCCCGCCTCCGTAAAGGCAACGTATTCGACGCCAACGGTCAATGGTTGACCCGGATAGGCGAAGCGCCCGAGCCAGGCCTCCATATCTGCGCCGGCCCCACTCCAAACACTGAGCATGATCTTTCCTGGTCGACTCGGCAGCGGAGCATCTTGCGAGCTCTTGAGCTCGCGGATCAGCCGGCCGTTGGCAAACCACCGTAGCGAGTCAGGAGTCCATTCGAATGCATAGTCGTTCATCGTTTCCGAAGCGTCGAAGCCGAGCGCGACGACTTGCTCGTGCTTCCCGCGTCCGTTGACGAAATAGTTCAGCTGCACACCCTTCCGATCTTTGCCTAGGAACTCAAAATCGATCTCATGATGGGGCCAATCCTTGTTGAGCGAAGGGCCCACATAGGTGAAGAACGCGCTCACGACGCCCGGCGCCGCGGCCGCTCGCATTCTAACTTCATACATCCCATACCCATAAAAATCGGTGGTTTGCATCTCCGCGCAGCTGTAGGAGCGCTCCCCCCTCGGCTTATCCGTAAGCGACAAGGTGAGGCCTCTCGCCCCAGGACGCACGTTGTTATCAGTCCAGGTGCATGCTTGGTGCGGCCCGTTCGACCAGCCGTTCGAAACGTACCAACGGTTGCGGTCGAGCCGTGCAAACCTCTCGATAAAAGACTTGCCGCCGTCAACCTCAGTCGCCGACGTATTGATCGCGTTACCACCGCCACCAACCGTCACGAGCGCCAGCATCACAGTAAGCCGGATTATACGCATTAGACCTCCATCCGCAGGACCTGCTTGCGGTAGTCGCCTTGCTCGAGCACGCTCTCGTAAAGATCGTCCCAGAACACATCCGCAAGGCGAGAATCAAACATCCGGACCGCGGTCTCTCGTGCTTTGGCGCGCATGTTGCGCAGTCGACTAGGTTCAGAAGCTAACCGCACAATGTGATCAAAAGCCGCCTGGGAAAGTCGCTCAATTTCCTCCGAAAAGATGGCTTCGAAGCGTCGGTTCCCACGGACGGGCGAAGCCAGGTGTATCCATTCACCCATCTCGGTGGTCTCCAAGTCGAGTAGAACCCCGTTTTCGTCATGCTGGATAAATTCCGGCAGCGCACATTGGCGCGTAGCAATCACCGGAGCCCAGTTCGCCATCGACTCGATCGCGCTAAACCCAAAAGTGTCCCCGAGCGTCGCTAGAAGAGACAAATGTGAGCGGCGCATGAGCTCATTCACTCCGAAGTGATCCATCGAGCGGCGCCAAACCACATTGGGAAGTTCCAAGAGGCCGAAGTATCGATCGAAAAAGCTACTGGATACGGGATCAGTCCAAATATCGCCACCGGCCTCAAGCGATGAGACGATCTCCACTTGCAGCGGAAAATTGCGATGCAGGGCCATTTCAGCGAGCCTGACAGCCACACATCCTCCTTTGCGGCCAAAATGATTGCCGACGAACGCAATCTTCAACGGCTCCGGCGATTGCTCGTCCATACCATCAACAAAATCGGGAATATTTACGCTCGGATAGCGAAGCTTGAGCTTATCCAAAAGCTGATCGGCAGACGCACTTCCCTCGTGCGACCATCTGAAAATTTTACGCGCATGCTCGGAGATCGCAATGATCGACCGGCAACGTGGTCCAGCAAGCATTCGGCGAAGGTAGTCGTAATACGAGGTCCCCTCCATGCCGAACGCACGCGGGAGATGCGACTCAAACCCAATAATGAAGGGCGTTCTCCCCAGCGGGATACGATTGTAGGCATGAGTAAGGTCGAAGGAACTCGGCGGAAACGGATTGAAAAACGTCGTTGCCTCGAAGCGCTTCGAGATCCAATTCATTGGCAAAAAATTACGCCGCTCCACGACGTGCCGCGAGCGCCTGGGTCCATTAAAGGTCCATGGATAGCGAGTAGGCGCCAAAATCTTCAGTTGCTTCACGTCTTGGCGTTCCATCACTTGAGACCCGACGCCGAACCGCGTATCTCCTGCTGCACAGAATATGTCTTTATTTGTAACCTTGTCTGCACTTGTCCAAGTGCTCTAACAAATCTCGGGTATCCGTTGCATCTACGAATAGTGACCTTTCCTTCACCTCCACCGCTTGCCTTTCACGATGGTATGCGTCGGGGGTAAGCCCGTCCAGAAATGCAACGATCTCGTCCGCAAGCGGCTCGGCGAAAGTCCTGCCCAGCCCTTCACGTTCAACCATACGCCCGGTCGCAGTGCCCTTGCGAGCGATGGCCACGGCCCCCATGAACCCACCTTCATATAAGCGGTTTGGAAGCAGCCAATCCGAATTAGTACCGGCGTCGAGATAATCGACACACCAGGCGAAATGCACCTTGCCATAAATTGTTGGGAGGTCGTGCGGACTGACATACGGTCCACCAAATACGAGGTTCCGTCGGCAAGCGATTGCCGCCTCGAGCAATCGCTTGGGCAGGTGAACCTCTGGCGCGACCCCGCGTATATAGATGAGCACACGATCGCCCAACGTGTCCGCAATTCTGCCGAGCATCTCGAGGCTGCGGACGCACCGCACGTTTCCAAACCAACCTATCACCCAAGGCGGGTTTAGTTTTGGTCGATGCGCGCGTCCCTCTTCCCGAATGGCAGAATGCTGCACCGAGATCTTGTTCTCGAGCAGCCGCCAAGGACCCGCATAATGCTGGTATGGTTGAAAGTAGCGCGTCATGAACTCGGGAGAGCTCACCACCAACAGATCACACCGAGCAAGGAGAACGCGCTCCATCCATCGAAACACCGAATTGATGACTCGCTGGCCGACGAATATGGTCTGCACATCGAGCACCTCGTAGGCAAGCACAGCCTTCGTCCGCATCAAGGTTTTCGCGATCGCCGCAACGAACAGCATGTCAATGTTGCGCGCATAAAAGATATGGCATTCACGCAGCACATTACGATGTTTGACGACCTTGAAAAGCGCGGCAACGAGCCTGATGAGGCGCGCAGTATATTGCCAATCCGCTGTAACTCCCAGATCGATGTTCTCCCACACCGGGGGCCGGGCATTCCCTCGTTCACGCCTAAACATGAAACCGATGACACGCGATCCATTCGCCTGAAAACACGTTACCCTTTTGATGATCGTGCTCTCGGTCGAATCGTGCCCAAAGAAAGCAATCACACGCGAGGGCGCGGCAACATTCTCGCGCGCAGCGTTTCCCGGCTCCTGCGAGAACTTCTCGCGCAAAACGCCCATCACACCACTAGCTCCAGCGCTGCCGCATAACATCCCCCTGAAACACACTCCCTACCGCCACCATAAACAACAGCTGATACGGGCTGTGATTGCAGAAGAGCGGATTCTCGGCGAAACAAAAAACAAAGACATGGACGACCATGAGTATGGGCCAAATTCTCACGGGCTGCGGATCAACAACGAACGCTCGTACGACGCGATACAATCCAACGGCAAAGCCCGCAGCCAATAGTATCGGACCAATGAACCCGAAGGCCACCGCTACCTCGATGAAATTATTGTGAAAAAACCAAAGGGTTTGACCAGAAAGATAGCGAAGATATTCCGCGGTCGTACCGGCGCCCTCCCAGTAGCCCCTAAAGCCAAAGCCCAGCCACGGGCGGCTCTCATACGCTTCGATGCCTAGGTCCCAAAGAACCGTACGTCCTGTCAGCGTCTGATCCTTACCGAGAGCAGAAAGGGCAAATTGGACACCATCGAGGTCCATCGCTTCAAACAACAAAAAGCAGGCCGCCAACGCGACGACGCTTATTCCAACGCCAACAGTGAACGTGCCCGGCCCCCTTCGAAAACAGATGGCCAGGGGTAGAATCGCCAGCACAACCGCTGCTGAGGTCACAGAGGTGCCTGAGCGAGAAAGGACCAATAAAGCTGCCGCAATTAAAATACCGACTATCGTCAAGAGTGGTCGCCAGCCCTCCAACAGAAGGCAAATTCCGCTTAGCATCGCGATGACCATCAAGCTTCCAAGTACGTTCTTGTGCCCAAAAACACCCCACCACTCGCCGGCAGGACCAATAGGGGTGCCGAGGCGAAAAAAGACGGCGGCAATTGACAACAATGCACAAGCAAGAAACGCAATAAAAATGATCTGAAGAATACGCTGAAGATCTCTATTGATCAGCAGCATGAGCCCGGCCATTATCGTAAAGAATAGTTGGGCCCCGAAATACAGGCTTGCTCCGGGTGCAAGCGACCAGATGCTGGAGAGGCATGCCAAAACTGGCCAACTAATAAAGAGCGCATTCTTGCGAATGGCAGCGATCAATTCCCGTTGACCCGACAGCAAAAGCGCCACTACGATAAGATCAGCGGGAAGCCAAAAAAAACGCTCAATATCTCCAAGACCGAGATCGCGGCTAAAATTGATGCCGGCTCCAGATATGCCAATGAAGAAGGCGATCCAGAGTCCATCGACCGAAAGCTCCCCAAAGCTCACGCCTCTGGGCCACGCTTGATCTTGAGGCGTGGCCAGTGAACGCAAACCCAGGCCGACACTTGTAGGGCCGCCGCCGCTCATCGAATTTCCATGCCGCACGAGCGTTTGTCTCTGAGCAACATTACCAGTCCTAAACCGCCGCAGTCGTTGACCTCGGCACGCTCAAGACTATGATCGCATAGCATAAATGCTCTAATGGTGAACCACTGATATCCGGTAACCAGGAGTTTCAGGCGGTAACCTGCAACTTCACGAACGGATCTTTACCATTGCCATCCTTTGCCCATAGGCAAGGACCATGTGTTCGCGTTTGATCTCGCTCCAAAGCCGAGACTACCGCGCGGCGGACGTCGTAGAAGGCGGACGCAAGGAAGCGGGAACTGACGTGGAAACCATGCCTTTTGTAAGCATTGTAATGCCGGCTCTTAACGAAGAGCGCTATATTTCGCAGGCGATCGCCTCCATCATTCCGAAGTCCGGCTCGTTGCTCTACGAGTTGCTGGTGGTTGACGGAGGTAGCACCGACAACACACGTAGCATAGTTGAAGAGATGGCTGCATCGAACCCAAGCATCCGCGTCCTCAGCAACGAAAAAAGAATTCAATCGGCGGCCGTCAACATAGCCGCAAGACATGCTGATCCCCGTTCCAGCTATCTGGTGCGCGCTGATTGTCACATACGCTATCCGGAAGGCTTTGTTGAGCGTTGCATAGGCGAGCTTTCCAGCAAGAACATCGCCTCGGTTGTAGTGCCCATGCGCACCGAAGGCACCACGTGCATGCAACGCGCCATAGCGGCAGCGCAAAACAGTCGTATGGGGAATGGGGGCTCGGCGCATCGAATTCAGGGACAGTCCGGATTTGTAGATCACGGACATCATGCTGCTTTCGATCGCAAGACGTTTCTGGAGCTCGGTGGCTACGACGAGGAATTTACACATAACGAGGACGCGGAATTTGACAAGCGGCTCGTAGGATCGGGCAAGCGCATCTACTTGGACAGCCATGCAACCGTCACCTACTATCCTCGCGCCAATCTCGGATCGCTCGCACGTCAATACTTCCGGCATGGCGCAGGGCGCGCGAGCACGCTCTTGAAGCATCGCACCGTTCCAAAAATGCGGCAGATTTTGCCCGTCGCCGCGCTGCTTGGATGCGCTGGATCGCTGGCGCTTTCATTCTTCCACCCGCTGTTCTTGGCATTTCCCTTCGCTTATGGCGCATGCTGTATATTGTGGGGTATCGGGCTGGCGATGCGCCAGCGCGAGGCGTGCCTAGCGCTGAGCGGCATAGCAGCGGTTGTCATGCATATGAGCTGGGGATGTGGCTTTCTCAAAAGTCTGTTCAAGACGCCCCAACGTTGAAACAAGGATCTGGGACCATGTCAGGATCGGTTGTCGTATTGGAGTTCAATGAGCTCACTCCGAGCTTGATGGACCGCTTCATCGCCGAAGGCCATCTCCCGGGCTTCGAAAAGCTCAGAAATGAGTCGATCGTCTGCGTGTCAGATGCTGAGGAGGACGCGCCTTCGCTCGAGCCTTGGATCCAGTGGGTCACAGTTCACACCGGCCTTTCTTACGCCGAGCACGGCGTCTTCAATCTCGGCGACGGACCCGGCCTCGATGCCCCTCGCATCTGGGACCTCGTCGCCGATTCCGGCGCACGAGCCTGGGTCTGCGGCAGCATGAACGCGGCCGTGCAGTCGAAGAAAACTGAGAACCTTTATGTGCTTCCCGATCCGTGGTCCACGGACGTGAGCCCCAAGCCCGAGGCACTGTTCAATCCTTACTTCCACTTCGTTCGCACCTACGTGCAGGAGTACACGCGCGCAGACGTGCCGCTCACCAAGGCAGACTACCTCAACTTTGCACGCTTCATGATTACCAATGGGCTCTCGCCCAAGACTGTCTTCGAGACCCTGCGCCAGCTTACCTCGGAAAAAAGAGGAGCCTCACGCTGGCGCCGCGCCGCCATCCTGGATCGGCTGCAATGGGATACGTTCCGCCACTTCTACCGGCAGCTCAAGCCGAAGTTATCGACGTTTTTTTTGAACAGCACCGCCCACTACCAGCATTATTACTGGCGCAATATGGCCCCCTCACTGTTTGAGTTGAAGGATACCACCGCGCACCAAGCCCAATACTCGGACGCCATTTTGTTCGGCTACAAGAAAATGGACGAGATCGTGCGCGAGTGCATGCAGCTCGTGACGCCCGACACGACGATCGTTCTCTGCTCCGCATTAGGTCAGCAGCCCCTCCTCAAGTACGACGACGAGGGCGGCAAGCAGATCTTCAAGGTGAGCGACCTTTCGGCGCTCATGAAGTTTGCCGGCGTCGAGGCAAGCTATGAGTATGCTCCGGTCATGGCTGAGGAGTTCTATCTCATCTTCAGCGAAGAGGCAGACGCACGCGATGCCGAGAGCAAGCTGAAGGCTCTACGCATGCCGGACGGCGCTCCCGTCATGAACGTCAGGCGCGAAGGTACGAAGCTCTTTTGCGGCTGCGCGATCGTCTCTATGCCGTCGGCCGAAACCGAGATTTCGATCCCGCGATCGAACCAGCCGGCTCCTTTCATGAAATTCTTTTATCCGGTGGAAGGCATCAAGAGCGGAGCCCATCACCCAGACGGCATCCTCTGGATCCGAACGCCTGAGCGAACGCATAGCGAGGTAAACCGCAAGGTCTCGATCCGGGAGATCGCGCCGACACTGCTCAGGCTGTGTGGCGTTCGGACGAGCCACACGTTCTCACACAAGCCCATGCCGGAGATTTCGCCCTTAACCGCCAGAAGTGAGCCGGCTTACGCCCATTAAGACAAATGCGCTCACAATAGCTGCTGCTCAACATGTCGCAGTTGGTGCTGGCATCGATACTTTGCCTCCGTCAGTTCACGAGAGAGGTTTGGTGAAACCCTGGATCGCCCCGAAAGTCTGCGCTGCGGTTTACGGTGAGACCGCACCATTGCCTATGCTAATCTGTCGGGCAACGGAAAGAACCAGCAGACGCGGATGACAAACACTGCGATCGTTGACGTGCTGATGCCTGTCTTCAATGCAGCCCCAACTTTGCGCGTTTCCCTTGACAGCATTCTCTGTCAAACGATCCGAAATATTCGCGTCGTTGTCGTCGATGATGGATCAACCGACGCGACACCCACCATCCTTGCGGATTACGCAGCGGCAGATCATCGCCTAGCAATCTTTACGAAATCGAATAGTGGAATAGTAGACGCGTTGAACACTGGACTTGCGCATTGCAAATCCGATTACGTCGCGCGTTTCGATGCCGATGACATCGCATTTCCCTACCGCCTGGAGTGTCAGCTTGACTACCTTCACCGCAACCCAGGATGTGTAGGCGTCGGAAGCGGGGTCGTGCACATTGATGAAACCGGGCAAATCATTCAGGGACTATCCCTTCCCGGCAATCCATCAAATGCGGACGCGACCTGGGCACCTGCACGCGAGCCCTACTTGATTCATCCCTATCTGATGGCCCGCCGCGAGGCACTTATATCCGTCGGCGGTTATCGGTATGTACATCATTCTGAGGATAGCGATCTATACTGGCGTCTCGCCGAAGTTGGCACCTTACATAACCTGGAGAAGATGCTGGGCCAATATCGCGTTCACGTCGGAAGCGTATCGAGTGCATCGATATTGAACGGCAGGATTATGGCTGTGAGTTCGCAACTTGGCGCCATTTCCGCGACACGTCGGAGGAAACGGCGGCATGACATCTCGTTCTTCCCCCATGCGATTGATGAGTATCGGACCCAGCTTACTATGGACAATATTTGCCGCGCCGCTTCTGTCGATCTCGACGGCGTGGAAACGCAGCATCTGCAAATCGCCGCAGCAGGCAAGTTAATGGAGCTTGCCGCGTACAGGCCCTACGAGCTAGAGACTTCGGATTGCGAATTCATCTGCAGGTCTCTGCAGTTTACAAAGCATCTTACAAAGCAGAACCAAAAAGAAATCTGGCGGCATGTGACGAGAACCGCCGCGCGGTTGGTGAAAACGAAGAAGATGCGGGAAGCGATCGCGCTGACACCGCCGTCTACCTATCCCGTCGTCATCGCCCGCGCACTAATAAGCTCTAATGTGAAGAAGGCGTATTCCAGCGGCGGCGGGTATCAGAATTGATAGTTCGCGACGAGCCCGATTGGTACGGCGGCATAGCGCCCACACTTGGTAGCGTCGTCTCGGCACTCCGCTCACTCATTGATGGGCCCGAGGAATACGCCATTGTCGTTGCATACGACCAAAAGATCGAATGATTGGGCTCCCTTGCACTGTTATTGCGCGGCAATGCGAAGAACGCATCCCCAGATTAGTCCTTGGGTGGCCAGGAAGTCGTCGCGTCGGCGATCTCTGGCCTCAGGCGATTTCCTGGAACTCATGGCGTGCGTACCGCGCAAGAAAATCCTCGTAAGACTTAGCCAGCCCCTCGCGCAACGGGATACGCGCCTGCCAACCAAGCGAGCGGAGTCTTGACACATCTAAAAGCTTGCGTGGAGCTCCATCAGGTCGGCTCGCATCGAAGACGAGGTTGCCCTTGTAGCCAACCACATCGCAGACGACACGTGCGAAGTCACCGATGGCAATGTCCTCGCCGGTACCGACGTTGAGAATACCCTCATCGGAATAGTGTTTCATGACAAAAACGCAGGCGTCGGCGAGATCATCAGCAGCAAGGAACTCGCGACGCGGAGTTCCCGTCCCCCATACGGTCACCGTCTGGGCACCAGAGACCTTCGCCTCGTGGAAACGGCGAATGAGCGCCGCCGGAACGTGGCCGTTCTCGGGATGATAGTTATCACCGGGACCATAGAGATTGGTTGGCATCACTGAGACGAAATCGCAGCCGAACTGACGGCGATAGGACTGACAGAGCTTGATGCCTGCGATCTTGGCGATCGCATACCATTCGTTCGCGGGCTCAAGGGGTCCCGTGAGCAGCGCTTCCTCTGTCATCGGCTGCGGCGCAATCCTGGGATAGATGCACGAAGAGCCGAGGAAAAGAAGCTTCTGGACGCCAGCCTTATGAGCACCGCGGATGACGTTGAGGGCAATCGCAAGGTTATCGCCGATGAAATCCGCCGGATAGGTGCTGTTGGCATGTATACCGCCCACCCGCGCCGCTGCGAGGAATATAGCATCGGGTCGCGTCTGTAGCAGCCAGCGCTCCGTATCGTCTTGACGGGCGAGGTCGACCTCCGTCCGATCGGCCGTGACGATGGTGCAGCCGTCCGCGCCGAGACGCCGCACGATCGCCGAGCCGGCAAGGCCTTTGTGACCCGCGACGAAAACCCGACGGCCGGCGAGATCGAACATGAGCGGCGGGGGCATGAGAGGTCCTGGCTCCGTCGAGATTGCGTACGGCCGATGTAGCCAGAAGCCGCGCCCTTGTACACAGCGAGCACACCGCGAGAGCGGCCTTTCCTTAAACGGCGGGCTGGCCCCCGCGGCCTCCTCGGGCGAGCCTTGGCGTGTCACGCGCCACGGTCTGTTAAGGGTATATGTTTAGCCTCGACTTTAACAGTCTCGAGCCTCGAATTGCTCAGGCAACGCGCCCCTTAACTGCGCCACGTGAAACGGTCCTCCTCATCACGTTCACCGTCCACCTGTCGACTTTGCGCAATCGACAGGGCACTAACCGTCGCCCTATCATGTCTTCAAAACGCACTACGGATGAGGAATGAGCGTTGAAAATCGGAATTGACGTTCGCGTCGAGCCGGGTTGGCACGGTGGCGTGGCGCCCGCGCTCGGCAGCCTGATCTCGGCACTCGGCTCCCTCACGGACGGCCCTGAGGAATACGCCATCATTGTCAAGCCAGACCAGTCGGTCGATTGGTTGCGCCCCCTTGGCGCCAATCAGAAGTTCGTGTTTCGCCAGTCGATGACGCCCAAGCCTCCGCGCCTGCAGATGGCGTGGCAGATCGTTCGACATGAGCTGCGCAACATTTTCTCGCACCATCCGCAGTGGCCCGAGGTCAACATATCGGACGGCTACTATGAGAGCCTTGGCTGTGACGTGCTGCACTTCCCGACGCAGCATTCCTTTACCGTATGCGCCGTCCCCACGGTCTATAACCCGCACGATCTTCAACATTGCCACTACCCGCAGTTCTTCACGCCCAAAGAGCTGGCCATACGCCAGACGCTCTATTCCACCGCTTGCCATATGTCACAAACGATCATCGTCAATTCGCAATGGGTCAAGAGCGACGTGATCCAGCAATACGGGGTGGCGGCATCGAAGGTGCAGGTCATACCCGAGGCGCCACCCACGCAGTTCAAAGCCGAGCCCTCGATCGAAGACTTGGGCCGCCTCAAGGCTCGTCACAACTTGCCGGACGTTTTCGCTCTTTATCCAAGCGTGACCTGGCCCCACAAGAACCACTTACGCTTGTTCGAGGCGCTGGCCTATCTTCGCGATCAGCGAGGTCTCGTCGTGCCGCTCGTGTGCACGGGATCGCGCCTTGAAAGCTCCTGGCCCCAGATCGAATCCAAGCTCACTGAACTCGGCTTGACGGAGCAGGTCCGCTTCCTTGGCTTCGTCGCCCGATGAAGATCTCCGCGGCCTCTACCGGCTCGCCCGATGCCTGGTTCTGCCGACACTTTTCGAGGCCAACAGCCTGCCGATCTTCGAGGCCTGGTTTGAGGGGACGCCCGTAGCCTGCGCCGACGTCACGGCCTTACCGGAGCAGCTCAAGGACTCCGGTCTCCTCTTTGACCCATTCGACCCCACGGCCATAGGCGATGCCGTCGCCCGACTTGTCACCGACGACGCTCTTCGCAAGGAGTTGCAGGCAAAAGGTCGCCGCCGTATCACAGACTTTGATTGGACACGCACGGCCAAGGCCTATCGCGCCGTCTATCGTAGAACCGCACGCCAAAGGCTTTCTGAGGAGGACCGCATGCTCCTCGGATGGGATTGGATGGGAGATCCGCGGCGACATTGAATTCATGCCGAGAAGCTCGCGGTAGCACGGAACGCAGGGCACCTCGACCCAGCGGGATCACCTTCACTCTATCATGCAAAAGTGTTGGTGTTGCTGTACCGGCCGAGCTGACTATGGTGCCGATCACTTGGAGGAGCGCGAAATGAAGTTTGGTTGGCCCTGGGGTGTGTCGCCAACGTACTCGACCGGTAGCAAAGGCCCTTTTCCGCGCATAAGCGTCGTGACGCCGAACTACAATGGCGCAAAATATATCGAAGCCACGATCCGTTCGGTCATCTGCCAGGGATACCCAAACCTCCAGTACATTGTCGTGGACGGCGCCAGCACTGACGAAAGTATGGACATCATCAATCGCTACAAGGACCACATCTCCGTTATCATAAGCGAGCCTGACCGCGGCCACAGCGATGCTCTGAACAAGGGTTTTGCCAAAGCCGATGGGGAAATTCTCGCATTTTTAAATTCGGACGACATGTATCTGCCCTGGACTTTCCAGACCGTCGCGGAAGCGTTCGCGGCATTCCCGCAAATGCGATGGATCCAGGGCCTCCCATCCGTGTGGGATGATCACGGCCGCCTTTGGGGCTCCCGCGATGCCCACCCGATCAATAAATATGACTTTCTTATCGGTCGCTACGAGTGGATTCAGCAGGAATCCACGTTCTGGAAGAAGGACCTGTGGGACGAAGCCGGCGGTCACATGGCTCTCGACTATAAGCTGATGATCGACGGCGAGCTCTGGTCGAGATTTTTCCTCCACGCCCGCCTGTACAATGTCGCCTATATGCTTGGCGGATTTCGCCTGCATACCACGAACAGATCTCATAATAAGACGCTCCTGAAAGAGGAAATGGCCCGCGCGCTTGAAGCGCTGCGAAAATCGGCCGCACCGGAGGACGTTGATTTAGCAAGACGATTTACAATGCTACAGCGTCTGCTAAAGCCAATTCCTTCAGGTATGTTTCGGTTGGCGATTGCAAGGTGGCTGACGCACTCGGATTTTGAGAAAATGGGCTACGATATAGTCTGGCAGGATATGGATGGTTGGCATTCCGTCATTAAGTTGTTCCGCTGAGGAATGGAGATTTGCTCCAACGCCACGCGAGACACTGGCACGGCGTTCGCCACTCGAGCATCTTGGCTAAGGCCGAATGCATGATGCATGAAACGGGATGCGCGATCCCATCAAACGGCAGAGGTTGAAGCGTAATGACGAGAGAGTTTATGCCCGTGGCGGCGCCATTGCTGGCCGGCAATGAGAAGGCCTACGTGGCCGATTGCATGGAGTTCGACCTGGGTCTCGTCCACGGGACAATACATCGAGAGATTTGAACGAGCCTTCGCCGATTTCTGCGGCGTTAAGCACGCGCTGACGTGTTCGAACGGCACGACTGCTCTTCACCTCGCGCTCTTGGCGCTCGACCTTGCGCCGGGCGATGAGGTCATCGTCCCGACCCTAACCTTTGTGGCCACCGCCAACGCGGTTCACTATTGCGGCGCCAAGCCCGTGTTCGTCGACGCCGAGCCTGCCACCTGGAACATGAACCCGGCGCTGATCGAGGAGAAGATCACGCCGCGGACCAAGGGCATCATCGCCGTGCACCTCTTCGGCCATCCCGCTGACATGACGGCCATCAGGGCAATTGCCGACCGGCACGGGCTATTCGTCCTCGAGGACGCTGCCCAGGCCCACGGCGCGGAATGCCACGGCCAGCGCGCGGGCTCCATGAGCGACATCGCGACCTTCAGCTTCTTCGGCAACAAGATCATCACCACCGGCGAAGGCGGCATGGTCGTCACCAACCGGTCCGAGCTAGCCGATCGCGTTCGGCTCCTGAAATCGCATGGGATGGATCCGCAGCGCAAATATTGGTTTCCCGTAATCGGCTACAACTACCGCATGACGAACGTCTCGGCAGCCATTGGGCTAGGCCAGCTCGAGAAGATCGCCTGGCATCTCGGACGGCGCGCTGAAGTCGCCGGCTGGTATCTTGAGGAGCTCAAAGGAGTTCCAGGACTGTCGTGGCAGATCGAGCAGCCTTGGGCCAAACACGCCTGGTGGATGTTCTCCGTTGTCCTAGATGATCAGCTCCCCGCCGATCGCGACCAGGTCATGGGCGCATTGCTCAAACAGAAAGTAGAAACCCGGCCCGTGGTCATTCCGATCCACACACTACCACCGTATCGCGAGATCGCGGGCAACGAGCCATTCCCCGTTTCGGAACGACTGGCACGACGGGGGATCAATCTGCCCACGTGGAGCAAGGTCACGCGCGACGATGTGCGATATGTGTGCGACTGCCTGCTCGATGCGTGCCATCTGCTGGAAAAAATTCCAGCGCGGTGATGGTTGGCCCGTCGCAGCGTGAGCTCATACTGATATGGGCTCACGTCAAAGTATCCGTCGGACGCGAGCTGCAGCTTAGAAACCGATGCTCGCATCCGTTGGAGACGTGAGGTTCAGCGAGTTGCGAAACACCAAGTCCCGCTGAACCTCTACTTCACTACCAAGCCTACTATCGCCTTAGGCCGTTTTCGCGGTCGCTGTCTTGCCCATCGCCAAAATCGCCTGATCGACGCAGCGGTTCACGGAATTGAGCGTCATGACCTTCGGCTTCCAACCCAAGACCTTCGCGGCCTTGTCGACCGATGGCACGCGGATCCGCACATCATCCGGGAACGTCGGCAAGTGCGTAAAAGTGAGCTGCCGCCCCGCGGGGATAGCTCCCTTCTTCTGGCCCGCCTCGAAAATCATCTGAGCAAGGGCTTTCATCTTCGTGGGCTCAGGATTGCCCAGGTTGAAGGTCTCGTTTCGCGTGCGCTCATCGAAGGAGAGGTTACCGATGGCGCTGGCGATGTCATCGATCCAGGTGAAGCAGCGAATCTGCTCGCCGTCTCCGATGATCTTGAGCGGGTTCTCCTGCCTGATGATCAGCCGCTCGACGAAATCCGCGAACACGTGTGAGAACCCAGGCTCCGCCTCGGCCTTTTCAAACGGCGTGATGATGTTGAACGGACGCCAGACCGTGAAGTCGATTCCGTATTGGCGCTGGAACGCACGACTGAGGCGCTCACCCATCAGCTTGGACAAGCCATAGTCGGTGAATGGGATGCGCATGTCATCCACCTCTTCCTCGCGGCTCGGGACGCTTTCGCAGCGCTCGTAGACCATCGAGGAAGAAATATAAACCAGTCGCTTGATGTTCTTGAGATCTTTGGCGGCCCAAAGAATGTTCTGATGCAGAGTGACGTCGCGGCCGAGAATATCCGCCGGATAGGCATGGAAGCCCGAAACGCCGAAGATGCGCGCCGCACCCTGGATCACGGCGTCGAGATCCTTAGTCATGATGCTGCGCACGAATTGATCGTCCGCCAGATCGCCTTCGATCAATCTGTAGGACCGATCTCTTTCAATTCTTCCGTAACGGAAGAAATTGTCGACGCCAATTACTTCATGACCTTGATTGAGCAGATGCGGAATAACCGCCTGCATCAAGGATCCTTCCGACCCGGTAACAAGAATCTTCATCGTGTACCTACCTCGCTTGCCTGAAAATAGCCGTTGACAGATTTGTGACGCATCTCCGGCCAGAAGCCCCACAGATCAACGAACAAGCAGTTGACGTTGCCTACGGTTGCGACCAGCTTATCGAGATCCTTGAACTCCTGATGCGGCGTCATGAGGATCACCGCACTGCAGCCTCGTATCTCATCGATGGAGGCGGTTCCAGGCACGTGCGGATCCACGCAGACGGTCTTATAGCCCTTGAACTCGAGCTGCCGGCGCATTTTGTACGACAACGAGTTCCGAGTATCGTCGGAGTTCGACTTGAAGGCCATGCCGAGCACGGCAACCCGCCCCTCAGGAACTCGCTTTTCCAAGTTCTGCAGGATCTGCATCGTCATGCCTTCGTTGATCCTGAAGGCAGACGAGATCATATCGTTGAATGGAATACGCTCGATGAGATACCACCCGTCCTTGTAGAGGCAAGGCCCCCCAACGTTCGGACCGGGAACTGGTAGATTGAGCCGAGGATAGTCTTTGTTACACGCGTCGATGATCCGGCAGGCATTGGCACCGAACGTTCCGCAAATGACATGAAACTCGTTAGCGAGCGCAAATCCGACATAGCGTGCCATATTGGTAATCAACTTACCGAGCTCGGCTTCGATCGGGGTGAGAAAGAATGTTTCGCTCTTTATGAAGGAGTGAAAGAAGGCAGCCGCCCGCTCATAAGCCTTGGCGCTATAAGCGCCGATGATCTGCGGCAGGTGTTTGATCTCGTGGATTGCCTTGCCCTGCAGCACTCTTTCCGGCCCAAACACGAGGTCCAGGCCATTGCCCTCGCTGGCACCTATGATCTTGCGCACTGCGTCCGTCGTTCCGGGAGACACCGTGCTGCGCAAGATTACGAGCTGATCCTTGAGATACGGCTGCGCCTGCTGGAAGAAGCGCACAAGATGATCGACGCGGGGGTTGAGGTTTTCATCGATCGGCGTTCCGATGATGACGATGACCACATCGCTCTTGCCGATCACCTCGATTTTGTCGGTCATCTCCAGGCGCTTCGACTCGAGCACCTTTTTCAGGAGATCCTCGGCATGATCTTCGATGAACGGCATCACGCCGCTCATAACCGACTTGTTGATATCGGTGTTGATGTCGAGACCATAAACAAAGTGACCGCTTTCAGCGAGCACCAAAGACAACGGCAGCCCGACGTGCCCGCCTGCTCCCACTACGGTAACATTCATACATCGCTCCAGCTAAGGGACCCCAGGAAACAGGCTTCGAACTTCTTATGCGGATGCAAATGCAGTACCAGTGGAGCAATCCTCCGTCCAATACTCGCTATGCTGCCTAATGACGCGTCCCGGCAATCCACGACCGTGCTACAACCCATGCTCCCCGGCGCACCCGCCCGTCTCGACAAGACCGCTCTCGCGGCAATGATGCTCGCCGCTGGATCAAACCCCTTCCCCGCGCGGAGCTGCATCTATGTGCATGCGTCGCCAAAAGAACATTGGTTCGCTCAAAGTAAGGTTTATTGTGGCGGAGTGCGCACTTCAGAAGCGCGCCCAAGGAAACTGAAGAGCAGCAATGGAAAAACTTTTACGAAATTGCGAACTGCATCATATTGAAGCAGTAGTTCGATTTTCGACGGGCACGTCCCCAAATGAGCCTTTCCGATAAGAGAATACTTTACAATTGATTGTCAGGATGACCGAGCCCCGGCGAGGCTGCTTTCGTCCTTCACAGCCGAAGGCGCTGGACACTAGCCATCCTTGCATTCAATATCGCGCGAAATCCGGGGCGGCGCTCCTCTCCCCTTTGGATCCCGTGCCGCCAAGCCCACAAAAGGTTGGTCAAGAGCCATTATGAACGTCGTTGCCCCTTTTGGCTTCTATGGATATGGCAACATCGGTGACGAGGCCACGCTGCAGGGCTTTGCGCGCCTCGTCGATAAGCAGCAACACGCGGCGACGACCTGGGTGGCATCCCAGTCCCCCGGACATACGGCCAGCGTCGAGCCGTCCTTTCGCTATTTCCGCCACCGGAACGGAAACGCCAGTCCGTGGGGACGCCTCATACGCGCGTTGTCCGAGGCCTACGTCTTCCCTGGCGGCACGCCGATCATGGACAATTTGGGGGCATGGCCCTTGTCCGAGGTTGTGCCGCTGATTGATCATGCGCGCCGCTGGGAGAAGCCCGTAGTCTTTGTTGGCGCGGGAGTGGAAAATCTTAGCCAGGCCGCATCAAGGAGCCTCATTAGAGAATTTGTCGCAGACTACGTCGCCCATTGGAGCGTGCGAAGCCCGCGCGACCGCGAGCGCCTCCTGGCTCTCGGCGTCCCACCCGACAGGATAACCGTTGCCGCGGATCTTGCCTGGCTGCTGTCGCCCGTCACGCCCGAATTCGGCCGTGCAATGCTACGTCAACATGGACTGGATGATTGCCGGCTTGTTGGCGTGAACATCAATGCCGAACACGCTCTCCTCGAGCGCCAGCCGGACCTGTTTGAAACTCTTGCCGCGCTCCTCGACAAATTAATTGACGAGCAGAATGTGCGCGTAGCGTTTCTTTGCAACGAAGTACGCGAGGATGAAGCCTTCGACAAAGCGGCAGCGACAGCCGTCCGGGCTCGCATGCGCAACGTGGAGAGGTCAATCGTCCTGCCGAACGATTACTTGACGCCGCAACAGATGATGTCGATCATCTCCTGCTGCGCTATGACCATAAGTTCGCGATACCATTTCTGCCTATTTTCTGCCCTGCAGGATGTTCCTTTTCTGGCCATTAAAAGATCGGACAAGGTGGCTGACCTGTGTGAGGACCTCGCCTGGCCGTTCGGTGCCTCGCCGGGCTCGATCAACCTCAATGACATTAGCCATCAGGCGACGGCGCTACTGAACGATAACTCGTCAGGGTTCGAGAAGCTGCCGGATCGCGTTTACGCCATGAGAGAAAGATCCTGGCACAACCAGAAAGCCTTGGACATTATGTATGAGCGTGCAAGGTCCGTCTCTCGTGCACGCTCATTGCAGGCGGGCGTCGAGCGATTTATTCGCGCAAGAGTGCTTGAAGCGCTCCACTGTGCAAAAGGTGCAGCGAGATGATCCAGCCGCGCCGGAAAATTCTCGTGATTTCCGGAGTGTTTCCGCCATCGCAGATGGCGGAAGGCGATCACGTCCTACACATCTGCCGCATGCTCACCGAGCGCGGGTTCGAGGTCGAGGTCCTGACAAAGAAGGGTTCGGTCGCAACCGGCCTGCCTTTTGCCGTCCACGCCATCATGGACAAGTGGAGCTGGTTCGAGCTGCCCCGTCTGGTCAGCGTCGCGAGGCGCCTCTCGCCCGACGCCGTCTTCCTCTACTTTGTCGGCCACGCCTACGACCTTCACCCCATGATCACCTTCGTACCGACGATACTGAAGCGCCTGCTGCCCGCGGTTACGGTCACAACCCAGATTACGGTGCCGGTCGGGAGCGTGACGCGCTTCCACAGCGTGGCCACGCGCCTCCTGCGCCGCGCCGTCGCAGCGCTCGCGGGAGGACGAGACGTGGACTACAGTTTTGGAACGCTGCTGCGCGACAGCGACAGGGTCATCGTCATGGCAACACCGCATTTGCGGACGCTCGAGCTGACCTACCCGGCGCTCGCCGCGAAGACCACGCTGATCCCCCCCCCCGCGCTCACGATCATGAGCCCGGACACCCGGGAAACGCGCGCCCGCGGCAGGCGGGCACTAGGCGTCCCCGATGCCGACTTCCTTTTCGCCTATTTCGGCCGCCTCTATCGGGGCAAAGGTCTCGAGACGCTGCTCGAGGCCTTCCAGATCGTGCGCACGCGCCATCCTGGCGCGCGACTTGCAATTATCGGCGGCGAGGCGGGCGACTGTCTTGCTCGTTTTAAGGAGGACTGGCATTCCGATAGCCTTCGCGAGTTGGTGCGCCAATTGGACATCGAGGACAGCGTTGTATGGACCGGGGAGTTTCCCTGGGACAGCGACGCGGGTTCGGCATACCTGCGCGCAGTCGACGTGGCCGTTTTGCCGTTCGATGCAGGTGTTCAATTGAACAACAGCTCGTTCGCCACCGTTGCCGGCCATGGCCTGCCTACCGTGACCACGCGGGGAGCGGAGCTGGAGGGGCCATTCTTGGATGGCGAGAACGTTGTACTGTGCCTGCCGCGTGATCCTACCGCGCTGGCCTCCGCCATGGCGCGGCTGCTCGAGGACCAGGCGCTGAGGACGCGCCTGCGGGCAGGGATAGAGGCCCTCTCCAAGGAATGGTTCTCCTGGGATAAGTCGATAGACCGCACGATCGCTGCCTTCCACATCGCGCCTTCCCCGGCGAACCGGCCGACCTTGGCAGCAGACCCCGTGGGAATAGAGATTTTGGGTCCACGCTAGATGATCATTTGCCGAACCCCCGTACGCGTGTCGTTCTTTGGTGGCGGGACAGACTACCCCGCATGGTACCGCCAGCACGGCGGCGCGGTGCTCGCCACGACCATTGACAAATACTCCTACATCACCTGCCGCTACCTGCCGCCCTTCTTCGAGCACAAGTACTGCCTCGTCTATTCGAAGATGGAGTACCGCCGCGCAATCGACGAGATCGAGCACCCTGCCATCCGCGAGGTGGTCCGCTACCTCGACGTGACGCGCGGCCTCGAGATCCACCACGACTCCGACCTGCCCGCTCGCAGCGGCATGGGCTCGAGCTCGGCCTTCACCGTGGGGCTCCTGCACGCGCTCTACGCGCTGACGGGCCGCATGGTGACCAAGCAGGCAGCTCGCCACCGAAGCGGTGCACCTTGAGCAGGACGTGCTCAAGGAGACAGTGGGCTCGCAGGATCAGGTCCAGGCCGCCTACGGAGGCCTGAACCACGTCGCGTTCCAGACCAACGGCGAGATCGTCGGTGACGCCCGTAACCGTCTCCCGCGAGCGGATGCAGGAGCTCAACCAGCACCTGATGCTCTTCTACACGGGGATTAAGCGCACCGCGTCAACGGTAGCCGACAGCTACGTCAACGGCATCGACGCCAAGAAGCCGCTCGCTGCGCATCATGAGCAATCTCGTGATCGAGAGCATGAACGTGCTCAACAGCAACCAGGACATCACGGCCTTCGGCGAGCTCTTGCACGAGGCCTGGCAGACCAAGCGTGAGCTGAGCGCCAAGGTCACGAATCCCGATGTCGACAACCTCTATGAGGAGGCGGCAAGAGCCGGCGCGATCGGCGGCAAGCTCACGGGCGCAGGCGGCGGCGGCTTTCTCCTGCTGTTCGTTCCCCCGCACCGCCAGCAGGCTGTCCGCGAGCGCCTCTCCAAGCTGATCCACGTCCCGTTCCGCTTCGACTTCACGGGCAGCCAGATCATCTTTGCCGACAACGAACAGGAATACCTCCACCAGGAGGAGGAGCGCAGTCTGCACGACATCGAGCCCTTCCGAGAGCTGGCTCCCGCCGACCCGCACGGTCTTAAGAAATAACGATGTCAAAGGGACGAGTTGGAGCAATAGGGCCGCACGTGCTATGGGCGGCCTCGATAGCAAAGCGGGAGAAAAGTCCTGAAAATTTTAGTTACCGGCGGCGCGGGATACGTTGGCTCCACCTTGGTGCCGCTTCTTCTTAAAGAAGGGCACTCGGTCACGGTTCTAGACAACTTCCTCTATGAGCAGACCTCTCTGCTCGATTGCTGTCACGATCCCAATCTGACGATCGTCTATGGCGACGTGCGCGACGGGCGCCTGCTCGACGAGTGGGTGCCGAAATCCGACGTCCTGCTGCCGCTGGCGTGCCTCACCGGCGCACCGATATGCGCCCGCGATCCATGGAACGCGCAAGCCATCAATTTCGACGCCGTTCGCCATATCGCGAAATTGAAGAGCAAGAACCAGATGATGATCTTTCCCTCCACCAACAGCGGTTATGGTGTAGGCGAAAAGGACATCCACTGCGACGAGAACACACCCTTGCGTCCCGTCTCGCTCTACGGACGTCTCAAGGTCGAGATCGAGTCCATGCTGCTGGACCGCGGCGACACGGTGACCTTCCGGTTTGCCACGCTGTTTGGCATGAGCCCGCGCATGCGCCTTGATTTGCTCGTAAACGATTTCGTCTACCGAGCCATCGTCGACGGGTTCATCGTCCTGTTCGAGCCGCACTTTAAGCGCAACTATCTTCACGTCCGTGATGGGGCGCGGGCATTCATGCATGCAATCGCGAATTACGACGCTATGGCAGGGCGCGCCTTCAATGTCGGGCTGAGTGATGCCAACCTGAGCAAGGCGGAGCTGTGCGACGTCATTCGCCGCCACGTCCCCAGGTTCTCGAGTCGACGACGGCCAGCGTCGGCGAGGATCCGGACAAGCGCAATTACATCGTCAGCAACGCCCGCATCGAGGCCACCGGATTCAAGACGCAATTCGGTCTCGATCCCGGCGTGGCAGAGCTCATAAAGGGGTTCAAAATCATTCGCCGTCGCCAGTACTCAAATGTGTAGCATGTCATGTGCACGGCCGTGCACTGACCGGCGCGGTCGATGATAATGGGTTCAAGAGCCCTATAGCGCATGATCGAAGAAGCTGTCGTACTGGCAGGAGGGTTTGGCACGCGCCTCCGGGCGGTCGTCAGCGACGTACCCAAGTGCCTCGCACCGATCGCTGGCCGTCCCTTTCTCACCTACCAGCTCGATATACTGCAACGTGCGGGTTTGCGGCGCGTCGTTCTCGCCACGGGCTACAAGAGCGAAATGATCGAGGCGGCGATTGGTGCCGCGCACGGAAAGCTCACGGTCAGCTACAGCCGTGAGACAACACCTCTCGGCACGGGTGGCGCCTTGTGGCAGGCGCTCTCATGCTGCCACGGAGAAAGAGTTCTCGTTCTCAACGGCGACACCTACGTCGCCCTCGACTTCACTGCCATGACCGAAGCGCCGGCTTGTGATGTCCTTGTATCCGTGGTGTCCGTCCCTGACTGCGCTCGTTACGGCTCCGTGAAGCTTGACGAGAGGAAGATCGTCACCTTCGAGGAGAAAGGCCGGAGCGGACCTGGGCTCATAAACTCGGGCACCTATCTGGTGCGGCGAGATCTCGTTGCCCGCTTGCCGCGCACGGGAGCCTTTTCGCTCGAGCATGATATTCTAGAAGCCGAGTTGCATCACCTTGCCATCGAGGCTTTCGTGAGTGACGTGCCTCTGATCGACATCGGCACCCCCGAGGATTTCACGCGAGCGCAAACGATATTGCCGAGCTGGACAGGCAACAACTAACGTGACACGGGCGCGTCACTCATTCGTAGTTATCCTTATGGCGGAGCAAGGCCTTTCCAACAGGGCAGTATCTTGGTAATCGGTTGCGAGTTCTCTCTGGCTAGCTCGTAACTGTTTCGATCTCAGCTGATCGCTCAAAAGCAGCCATTCGAAGAGGCATAATAAACCCGTGAATGTGACCGCGAGACCCAAGGAGCTGATAGAGCCGCACGCGGAAGCGAGCACCCCCACGGTTGTCATACAGCCGGCTCGAACGCTCTTCAATCTGGACCTGCCGGCGCTCTGGGATTACCGCGAGCTTGTCTACTTCATGGTCTGGAGGGACCTGAAGACGCGCTACAAGCAGACGGCATTGGGCGTGGGCTGGGCTATTTTGCAGCCCTTCTTGACAATGTTGATTTTCACGGCGGTCTTTGCCCGCATCGTGCCAATGCCCTCGCATGGAATTCCCTATCCGCTTTTCGTATTTTCGGCGCTTGTCCCCTGGCTGTACTTCTCTCAGGCTGTGAGCCGCACCGGAGCGGGCCTGGTCATGAACGCGAACCTGATCAGCAAGGTTTACTTCCCGAGGCTAATCGTTCCGCTCGCCGCGGCGACGACCCCGCTCACGGACCTACTACTGGGGCTGGTGCTCCTCTTCGGAATTATGGCTTGGTATCAGTTCTTGCCGCCTCCCGAGATAGTTTTCCTGCCCGCCTTCTCCTTGATGGCTTTTGCCGCCGCCTTTGCTTTTGGGCTTTGGCTTGCGGCACTGAATGTTCGATACCGCGATGTAGGCCACATGATACCGTTCCTGGTTCAAATCGGAATGTTCGCCTCGCCGGTGATCTATCCCGTGAGCCTCGTGCCAGAGAAATGGCAAGGCATTTACGCGCTCAATCCCATGGTGGCGGTCATCGAGGGGTACCGATGGTCCTTGCTGGGTGCCCCTCCTCCTGATCTCGGAACGATGGCAATAGGCACCCTGAGCATCGTCGTATTCTTGTTGGGCGGACTTGTGTATTTCAAGTCGACCGAGCGAACATTTGCGGATTTGATCTAGGTAGACGGCACACAACGAAATGGCATCACCAGCAATTCGCGCCCGCGGTCTCTCGAAGCAGTACACGGTCGCGTCAGTCCGTAGCCGGCACGAACTCTCTACGCGACGAGATTGCAGCACGTATGACCTCAATGTTCCGCCGCAAAGGCGATGAGGAAGCTCCGCCCCAAGAACCCTTCTGGGCCCTGAATGACGTCTCTTTCGACATCGACCAGGGAGACGTTGTCGGCATCATAGGCCGCAATGGTGCTGGCAAGAGCACGTTGCTGAAGCTTCTGTCACGGATCACGGAGCCGACGAAAGGCCGCGCTGAGATCCATGGCCGTGTCGGATCACTGCTCGAGGTCGGAACCGGCTTCGATCGCGAGCTCACCGGTCGCGAAAACGTCTACCTGAACGGCGCCATTCTCGGTATGCGTAGCCAGGAGATTGACCGCAAGTTCGACGAAATCGTTGCCTTCGCCGAGGTTGAGAAGTTCGTCGACACGCCCGTGAAGCACTACAGCAGCGGCATGTACCTGCGGCTTGCATTTGCCGTAGCCGCACACTTGGAGCCCGAGATCCTGATCCTTGACGAGGTGCTCGCGGTCGGCGACGCGAGGTTCCAGGCGCGTTGCCTTGGCAAGATGGAGGAAGTGGCGGGCAGGGGGCGGACCGTCGTCTTTGTCAGTCACAACATGGCGGCCGTCACCCGCTTCTGCCCGCGCTGCATATGGCTCGATCAGGGCGAGCTTCGGGAATTTGGCGAATCGAACAGTATAGTTGCGAGGTATTTATCGCTCGGCAGCGAAGACGCGGGCCAGGTTTTGTTTCCGGGAGAAAGCGCCCCAGGATCGGAATACATTCGTTTGCTCGCCGTTCGCACGAAGAATGCCCGCGGCGAGACCACCGCGGCAGTGGCGAGCAATGAGCCCCTGTCGATCGAGCTCGAATACGAGATTCTCAAAGCCACGACAGGACTGCGCCTGGGAGCTAGCTTGATCACGGGCGAAGGCGTCGTGCTGCTCTCGAGCAAGGATCTCGATCTCCTGCCCGAAGACTTGCACCGCAGTCCTGGACGTTACGTGAGCCGGTGCGAGCTGCCGGCCGACTTCCTAAATTACGGCCAGTACTTCATCTCGGTTGGCGCGGATTCCCCAATGATACAAAGCCACTTTGGCGTCGACCGCGTTCTCTCGTTTCGAATAGATGCCATGGGTGGGGCCGGCAATCACATTCCCGACGGACGGCGAGGCCTGCTCCGCATGAAATTCCCTTGGGATATGCAGCGCCTCGCCTAATCGGCCTGGTCAAAGACGGCCTACCCTTCAGCCGCACATGGCTCAACAAACTTGGACATGGATGGTGCCCCCAGCGTACCAACGAGCACGACGCGACACCGGCGTCTCACGTCCGCTGGTGGAGCCAGAAAAACAGATGTAACCCACGCCCTTTTTGACTATCGCACCCCGCTACGCAAAGCAGCATGATTAGAAGCTCGTAGACACATTTTGCTTACTTACGTAGGAGCAGACGCTCAGCGAGCATGACGTGCCATCATGAACCGACAGACCCTAATGTTCGGCGCTACAAGCAGCTTAAGCCCAGCAACACTTGAATCAAACGACACCATGCCGATGGGCGTAAGCAGGTTCTTCACAAAAGGAAACTTGCCGCTCATCGGCTGTCGGCGAACCACATCTCGGACGGACGGCGTTGTTTCGTTCGGATGAAATTTCTGTGGGCTATGCAGAAGCTTTTTTCTGCTCTTCAGTGCAAGAAAGCCGACCCTCCCGATGCGCATTTTCCGCCTAGGCCCTTCAACTTTGTTGCGATGTCTGGCGCCAGCTGCTCCGCGTAAAAGCGATGACCCGAGGCATTGAGATGGCCATCCAGCCTAAAGAAAAGGGGTGTTCCGTCCATCTTCCGGAACGCTTCCGTGAACGAGTAGAAAGGCACTCCTGCCCCGTCAGCTGCCTGGCAAATCTCGTCATCGGGCGAATTGGACGTCAGCATCTCCCGATCCAGAATAAACCCATATTTGTTTTGTCTAACCTCGAACTCCTGCCGATTGACGTAGAGACTAAATGGCATTGACGCGACGATCATTCCTCCACCATCGGATTCGGCGGCGTTACGTATTCGCGAGAACTGGGCCGACATCTGCTTGATGAGTGCCTGCGTCTCCTCGCGCCTGACGTCGAAAACTTCGATGAAATACTCGGGATGGCGTATAGCAGAGGGTATGATGCTCGGATTCAAATTCCCGCTCTCAAACGCCCTGCGCACCTCGAAGTCAATCTTGTCGTACCGGTCCTTCTCGGCCGGATTGAAACCGGAAAGAGCATCATGAGCCTGCTCGGCCCATACTGTATTTATCAGCGCGGTTCTACGATAGGTGTGTGCATCGAAAATCGCTAAGAAGTTTGGGTAGAGCATCCGAGCAATAGGATCGAGCGCACGGCGTACTCCCGCCATCCTACCCTCTGCGCCAACGCGTGCGCCGCCGCTCATGTGGAGATCATCGCCTTGAAGAGCGGCTACCACCACAAGGTCGGGTTTCAATATCGGCAGCGCGTGCTCAGCAATATTGGCGTAGTCGATTGGATTACCGCCAGGAAATCCGAGATTCGCGACTTCCACATTGAACCCGGACCGGCGCAGGCTTGCCTCAAGAACCTTGGGCCACAACTCCTCGAGGGAGACTCCCCAACCGAAAGTGAATAAGTCACCTATCGCGGCCACCCTGCATGTAGACCCATCGGCTACGGCATATTCGTGGTCCCTGAAACCCAGGGCGTTTGCTGTTGCCGTGTAATCAAATTCCATCGTGTGATAATAAGCTGAAGTATTATGTTCGAAAATCAAACCGCTTGAGATCGGCCTTTTACCTAGAAAAAGACCAACGACGCGATCTGCGGCCACCGTCGCCAGAATTGTCAGAAGTGTTACGGCGAGCGCAATGAGTAGATTTATGACGATCGAACGTCCGCGCGCAGGGACAGACACATTGTTCATTTTCGCCTCACGCGCAAACCCTATTCCTACCTCAGCGTCAAGAAACGCCCCCATAGGCTTCCATAAAATACATATGGAAGGCGTAGGATTCAATCTTAATGACAGGCGGAGTGCTGCGCGGGATCAGTGCTCTCGGCTTACCGCACGATTGTTATTGGAGCACCTAGAGAAGCTTGCTATCCCCGCTCTCACCGCAATAGTAACCGCAGCAGGATGGGCTGCAGAGGCATGGCTCCCGCGCCTTCATAAATCTGATAGATGAACTCCATCGGATTCCCCGACCGGCATCTGGGTCCATCGGTCGGCCCGAACGTGGCCGGCCACTTTACCATCGCACGAAAAATCCCGACGAGCTGCGGTCGCACACCTCTCGAACGGCTATAGTCCCCTCGAACAACGATAGTCAATGTGTGCTAATAGACGGTTGGCGTGGAGCGGCGTCAGTTGCTTAGCTCAGTTTCTGCGCATACTCTGGGATCGGTCGAGAGATCTCGCATTTAGGCAGCGGCATCATGGCGAGTAATTTCCACGAATCCTTCTCTCAAGCGGAAGTCAAACCGCCATCGGAGCGTTCAACTGGGCTCGTATTTGCAGGCGTCGCGGGGCTGCTCGCCGTCCTTTGGCGCGAGACCCCGTGGGCTTTATGGGGCTTTTCGTCAATCGCCGTTGCCCTGATCGCCATCAGCTTGCGCGTGCCTCATCTCCTCAGACCGTTAAATTACATTTGGTTTCAAATCGGTTTGCTGCTGCACCGTGTCGTTAGCCCGCTCGTCATGTTTATCGATCTTTGCCATTGTATTCGTTCCCGCCGGTCTGTTGATGCGCATCTGGCACGATCCCTTGAGGTCGACGCGTCAGAGAAATGCATCAACCTATTGGATAGAGCGGGACAAAACGGAGCCTGACACGGCGTCTATGACGAACCAATTCTGACGAGGAAACCAACCCTCCAACGAGGGCGCCTTAGAAGGAAGAAAAAATGCTGGCCTTACTACGAGAGCTTGCGGCCTACATGGGGGCCCGGAAAAAGTGGTGGCTATTGCCGATCGTGCTCGTCCTCTTGTTGCTCGGCGGGCTCTTGATCCTAGCACAAGGATCGGCCGTGGCGCCGTTCATCTACACAGTCTTCTGATTTGAGGAGTTCCGCGGCAATGCGGTTGCTTGGCCTCTCGGCATTCTACCACGACAGCGCAGCCGCGCTCGTCGAGGACGGACGCATCGTGGCCGCTGCACAGGAGGAGCGCTTTACCCGCAAGCGGCACGATGCAGGATTTCCCGCCGAGGCAATTCGTTATTGCCTGGAAGCGGGAAAAGTCAGTCTCGATGAAGTTGACAATGTAGTTTTCTTCGAGAAGCCACTGATCAAGTTCGAACGGCTGCTCGAAACCTATCTTGCGAACGCGCCACACGGCTTTTCCTCGTTCCGTATGGCGATCCCTCTCTGGATAAAAGACAAGCTTTTCCAGAAGCCCAACCTCGAGAAGGCTTTGGCCGAATTCGCTCCAAGCGGAAAGCTTGAAGGTAAACTTCTCTTTGCGGAGCACCACGAAAGCCACGCCGCGTCCGCGTTTTTCCCTTCACCCTTCGAGGAGGCGATTGTACTCACCATGGACGGCGTCGGCGAGTGGACGACGACCTCGGTGTCCATCGGCCGCGGCAACACGCTTGAGCCTGTTCGCGAGATCCGCTGGCCCCACAGCATCGGTCTCCTCTACTCCGCGTTCACCTACTACACGGGGTTCAAGGTCAACTCGGGCGAATACAAGGTCATGGGGCTTGCTCCGTATGGCGACCCCAAGTACGTCGACCTGATCCTGAGCAATGTCGTCGACCTCAAGGATGACGGATCGTTCTGGCTCGATCAGAGCTACTTTAACTACGCGACGGGTCTCACGATGACGTCGCGCAAGTTCCACGACCTTTTTGGAGGTCCTCCCCGCAATTCCGAAGCGCGCCTCACCCAGCGCGAAATGGATCTAGCCGCCTCGGTGCAGAAAGTCACCGAGGAGATCATGCTGCGCACGACCCGCGACCTGGCGAAGCAATACGGCATCAAGAACCTGTGCCTCGCAGGCGGCGTTGCGCTCAACTGCGTTGGCAACGGCAAAGTGCTCCGTGATGGCAAGTTCCAGCGTATCTGGATTCAGCCCGCAGCCGGCGATGCCGGCGGAGCCATTGGCGCCGCTCTCGCCGCCTACCACAAGCACTACGATCACCCGCGCCACGTCAATGGCTCACTCGACGCCATGCAGGGAGCATATCTCGGACCGGAATTCGCGCAGGCCGAGATCGAAAGCCGCCTAGCTGCGGCGGGTGCAAAGTACATTGTCGTCTCCGATCCGGACCAGCTCCTCCAGCTCACTTGCGACGCTCTCGAAGAAGGTCACGCTGTCGGCTGGTTCCAGGGACGCATGGAATTCGGACCGCGCGCGCTCGGCGCGCGCTCGATCCTAGGCGATCCCCGCAATCCCGATATGCAGAAAACATTGAACCTCAAGATCAAATATCGGGAGAGCTTCAGGCCCTTTGCCCCCTCGGTCTTACGAGAAGATGTGGCCGACTATTTCGAGCTCGACGAAGACAGCCCCTACATGCTTCTCGTCGCCGACGTGAAACGCAACCGCCGCCGCCAAATCACCACAGAGCAAGAAACTCTCTTCGGGATAGACAAGCTCAACATTGTGCGCTCAGACATTCCAGCTGTAACGCACGTCGACTTCTCCGCTCGAGTACAAACTGTGCATGCGGAGACCAATCCGCGCTACCACGCGCTGCTTTCGGCATTCAAGAAGAGGACGGGCTGCCCAGTGCTCGTCAACACGAGCTTCAATGTGCGCGGCGAACCAATCGTATGCACACCAGAAGATGCATTCCACTGCTTCATGGGCACCGAGATGGAGACGTTGATCGCAGGCAACTGTGTCCTGTCCAAGGCCCATCAAGATCCCAAGCTTGCACAGAACTACGTGGACAAATTCGAGCTTGACTGACTCTTCAATCCGGATTGCACGCTTCACGATTGCTTTGATCCGAAATGGACCGTCATGCCAAGAACTCCAATCAAATTCGCGCAGCTAGCGTCGACCTACAAGTTCCTCGCCTACCAGACGTTAAATACCATCATCCTGATCCTGGCGATAAATCTGCTTCTAGCTGGCGTCTTCTACGGCTACGACCAGATAAGGGTCCACCGTTCTGGTATCGACGACCGCCTGCTGACCTACCGCGAGCGCTTTGCTGATCATGCCGCCTATTCGCGTCTGACGAGGAGCGAGATCGACGCCTTCCTTGATGAGCAGGACACCTTCAACAGCCTAGGGTTCCAGTATGCTCCTTGGGTCCAGTTTCGCCATCCCGCTTTCAAGGGTCGCTACCTCAACACTGATGAGCGCGGCTTCCGGCTGACCATGCCGCCGAGCGTTGCTCGTGAGAAGCCTCAGAAGATCTACCTTTTCGGTGGCTCGACGGCGTTCGGATTCGGCGTTCCGGACGAGCACACGATCGCGAGCTACCTGCAGACACACTTTGAGGCCAAGGATCCCACGCGGGCAGTGCTGGTGAAGAACTTCGGGCAGGGATTCTACTATTCCTCACAGGAATTACAGGTCCTAATGACCCTGCTCAAGGAAGGCGTCGTCCCGGACTGGGCGGTCTTCATCGACGGTGGCAACGACAACGCCCAGCTCGCCGCCCGCCACGACGAACCCATATTCACACCGACGTTAAAGGAGCTTTGGCGAAACCGTAACTCGGGAGCCTCGGAATCCGATGATGCGCTACCCCTATGGATTCCCATGGTGAGGCTCGCCCACAGCATCACCAAGCGCTTGAAGCCCTCACAGACGACAGCCCATGATCCCGGCCAGCACCAAAGCATCAGGGACGACAGCCTTCTAAGTCAGCAGGAGAAGGACGAAATCTTCAGCTACATCGTCGACCGCTATACAGACAATATGCGGATCAGACGCGCGATCTGCAAAGAGTTCGGAGTGCGCTGCCTGTTCGTATGGCAACCGCACCCAGCATACAAATACGATAGAAATTTGCACAAGACATTTCCTTTCCCGGGCCAAATTCCCGCCCATCACACGCGCGTCTGGGCCTATATGGAAAAACTCCAGGCTCCCGACTTCGTCTTCCTTGGTGACATGACCGAGAACACGAAGGGAAAGGTGTATGTCGACGACGTCCACTATAACGAAGCGACGAACGAAGAAATCGCGGCCAGGATCGGTGACGCAATCGTCTCGCGCCAATAGTCCGCGCGCCCAAGCCGCCACGCGGCGCACGCCGCGGTAAACTTCCCCCACAGAAAACCCCGCACATTGCCGACAGCACGCGCACCAACCCCGCAATGCCTGGGCCGACCTATTCGTAAAGACTCTGTGCCGAAATCGCGCATGCCACGGCCAATTCTTCTCTCCGCAGCACCACAAAGGCAATCACCAATGACCATACGTGGTGGAGCATCGATGTCGGGATCCTCGCCATGCGTGTCGAACCCATCGTCTGCAAACCAGAGTATGCGTTCCGCGCCCTTATCGGCACCAAGATGGAAACCTAATCGTTCGGCAATTGAATTCTCCATAAAATGACCAAAATACAAACCCAGCACACAAAAGGCACAATGCATTCAATCTTCAAGATGGTTCGGTAATATAAACGGCTTCTGCTTCGACTAGGCTAACGAATATCCTTTATGATACGAATACTCGGCGGCACAGAGAGGCATCAACTGGTATTCTCCATGACGGGGATATGATTGACAGGTCACATACATCCATCGCGTGTCAAACTCACACCAAATTTTAACGCGATGACTCCTGAGCTCCAAGATTCTAGATCGACCGTTCGGTAAATCTGCAATAACTAAGCAACGCCGAAAACCAATTATTGGCATCGGCCCCTAGCAAGGACAAGATCAGGACTCATATGGATACTGCAGTCCGACGTGCTCGCCCAACCGCTACGTCTATTGTCCGCCAAGCGCTCTCGCATGAGTGGACTCCGCGATTGCTGATCATGCTCGGCGCGATGTTCGCATTTGCAATTCTGACTAAGGAGTACTTTGAAGCCACTCCGTACTACGGTCGAAGCCAGATTTTAGGAGCGACCGCAGGCGTGTTGATTATGCTTTTAGGTTCTGCCTGGGAAGTTTTGTTGGCGCGCCGCTCAGCGGTAGAAGCACTCAATTTCTGGGCGGTGGCATTTTTCGTCACGCTAATCATCCTCGCGTTTGCCTTCTACGAATTGGAGAACCGCGCATTCTATGAATTCGTCGGGCCACTCGCACTTTTCGGCTTCATCATCAACCATCACCTGCCCGCACCACTCCGCACGCCATTTTTCCTTTTCCTCTCCATTGTTGTGATAGCAGGCGTATTCGGCGCCAATAGCGTGCCGGCCGCTATCGGACTCGTCGCAATTGGACTGACATTGATCGGCATTTGCCATCTTCCAATCCCGATGTGGGCACGCATCGCCATTCTTATGGCGTGCACCGTTGGCTTGGCCTTTGTCAGGGTTGGATGGATATACGTGGGCTGGATGGCAGCGATCCTACCCATCGTAGCTTCGATGTTCATGTTCCGCTTGCCCGTCTATCTTTACGACATCTCAAATGGCAAAGGGCCAAAAGATGCATGGGGTCGACTATCCTACTTCTTCATGTTCCCCAACCTCGTTTTCCCATTCTTCCCAGTTGTCGACTGCGCAACTTTTGGGCGTACCTATTACAACGAGGAAGCCACTAAGATTTATGAGCGCGGCGCTACATACCTATTGCGCGGTTTAATTCATCTGATTCTCTATCGCATCGTACACGTCTATTTTATCATCGCACCGGACGAAGTTAGCGGAGCAGGATCTTTTCTTCAATTTATCATATCAAACTTTGGTTTGTACCTCCGAATTTCCGGTCTTTTTCACACAATTGCGGGCTTGATCTTACTCTTCGGATACAATCTACCGGAAACGCATGCTCGGTTTTATTTGTCAAATAGCTTCATAGATTTCTGGCGAAGGATAAATATCTATTGGAAAGATTTCATGCAGAAGATGTTCTTCAATCCATCTTACCTGCAGTTCAAAGGATGGGGCATGTCCCATTCGACGAGCGTAGTGCTGTCAATCATCGTCGTATTCTCGGCAACTTGGGTGCTGCATGCTTACCAGTGGTTTTGGCTTTCTGGGACCATGCTCTTCACTGTCCCGGACATTTTGTTTTGGGCCATCCTCGCTGTCTTTTTGATTGCGCAGACGTTGCTCGAAGATAGGCCGAGGAAGTCCGGAGGCCCACGACGCACAGTTCTGAGTGCGCGGGCATTTCTAATAGTGCGCACCCTCTGCACGTTCTTCTTCATTAGTCTGCTTTGGTCAATGTGGACGAGCCATTCTATTCCCGACTGGCTAGCTCTTGTCGCCCGGAGTGGTCTGATACCCGCGTTTTTCGGGCCGGCTCAGGCGGGCCCAGTAGAATGGCTGACGACGCTTGCTAGCGCCGCACTGGTGCTCTTCACCGCCGCAGTCACGACAGGCGTGTCATTCGGTATGGCGCCGTCGGCGGACAAAATTCGTCAGACCGCCCCGCCGTGGAGGCCCGCATTTTATACCTCTGTCGGCTTGGGTTCCGGGATTGTTTGCTGTGTTCTGGCACTGCAAATCCCGGTCATCTCATCGGCCATTAGCCCCCGGCTACATCGCATCGCGGAAGATATTGGCAAGTCCAAGCTCAACGCCGTGGACATCGCGATGCTGGACCGCGGCTACTATGAAGGTCTCGCCCAAGGCAATCGTTTCAATGCGGAGTTGTGGGAATTCTTTATGAACCGCCCCGAGGGCGCAGCCGACGCGCCTCGCGGAATTGGGCCCGGCATGCAAGCCCGCGACGATTATCTCGAGCGGGAGTTCACCCCAAATTCCCAGGCGACAGTTGCCGACAAGACATTTTCTATCAATCGCTGGGGAATGTACGATCAAGATTACCAACTTGAGAAACCCGAGGGGACCTATCGCATTGCAGTGATCGGTGCCTCGAGGCCAATGGGATGGGGCGTATCGTATGAGGAACGGTTTGAAACGCTCCTCGAAAATCGGCTCAACATGGAGCAAAACGGGGACGGCAAGATCAAGAAGTATGAGGTGCTGAACTTTTCCGTGTATGGCTACCATCCGATCGAGCGGCTTCTCGTGCTTGCGGAAAAGGCACTGCCCTTCCGCCCCGACGCCGTCATCTACATAGCTGGGCTCCTTGATCTCAAGTTGGATCACCATGCTCAGATGATTCAACGGGGCGTAAAGATGCCTTACGACTTTTTGGACGACATCAATCGAAGAGCAGGCGTCGATCAATCCATGTCCGAGGCAGAGATCGTAAGGCGCTTGGAGCCTTATCGTTATGATTTGGTGTCAAATGCCTACAAGCGCTTCGGCCAAGAGTTCCGAACACACGGCATGGATGGTATTTGGATTCATATCCCAAGCATATCGGATAGACCGACCGACGTGGACGAAACGCGGAAATTGGCGGACGCCGCAGGATTTGTCACCCTCGACCTGACCAAGATCTATGACCCCGCAGCATTTCGCTTATCTCGTTGGGACGGACATCCCAGCGTAAAAGGGCACCAATTTCTGGCGGACACAATTTACAATGATCTGATAGATCTCCAAAAGAAGCGGCGAGTGGATTTGGGCATCAACGTCAAGTAGCTCGCGCCGAAGACGAATTACATCGGCAGCATCTTTTTCGCGCGCCTCAGGTACGTGTGCGTGTAAGTATTTCGTTTATTCTCAGCAATTCCGCGAAGGCGATCACCACGTGATAGAGCGTCGATGCCGGGATCCTGTCCGTGAGCGGCGTGCCATTGGCATCGAAATGGTCGATCCACGTCCCGCGCGGCACGTGCGCAAGGTAGCGCTCGAAAAGCAGGCGCCCGCTTTGCTCGAACACAGGTCTTGGATCACGTCCATCAAGCTCGAACATGGCGACCGCCGCCTGAATTCGCTCCGTGTTCGGCCACGTTCTTGATCCGCGATCAAGCGCAGCGCCATCGTCCCTGACGGAGTTGAAGGTCACGCCGGTCCGGGCATCGACCCCATGCTCCTCCGCGAACGCAACTAACCCGCGTGCAAAACCACTCATGTCCCTCCCAGTCGCACGTTGATAATCGGCGAGTATCCACGCCCATTCGAATTGATGCCCGGGCTCGACCGTGCGTCCTAAGTCCCCGCTCGCGCGTGACCAGTCGTCGTTGAAATACTCTCCGAGCGTCTGCGTAGCGGGATCGTAGAAGTGACGGCAAAAGAGCTCCACGATCTCGTCGGCGAGCACCCGGAAGCGCGCATCCCCCGTTGCATTGAGGTTGATGAGCGTTGCTTCCAAGAGATGCATATGCGGGTTCTGCTTGCGCGGGCCGGCTTCGGGCTTCTCGCTGAGGAAACCCAATCCGTTGGGATGGCGCATCTCCGCGTCGAGAAAGTCCAGTGTGCGCATCGACCAGCCCAGCACCTCGGGGTCCCCGCTGACGCGATAGAACCACCCCAGGGCAAAAAGAACGAAAGCAATGTCGTAGAGATCCGGTGTCGGATCCTTCACTCGGCCTTCCCGGTCAAGCAGCCTGGCCCATCCCCGTTGGGGGCCTAGCCAAGCTCGGCTTACCAAATACTCGAATCCGTGACGTGCGAGAGCCACGCTGCCCTTTCGGCCCAGCAGCTCGGCATGAGAAAACACGTAGATCTGACGGCAAACCACCCGCGTCCGCTTGAAGTCGGCCGCAGCATCGCGACCGTCGAGTCCCAGCTGCTCGACAAACCCACCGTACGCATGATCGGGCCCATGTTCGGCCCAGAACGGCAACGCCTCCTCGAAAAGCCACCTCCGCACGGCGGCGTCTAACGCGTCAGCCATTATCGCCCAGTCCTAATCCTCGCTGAGAGTGTGCGGCCGAAAACCAGTGCCGGCATGTCTCGATTTCAATGCTGTGTCGATGCTCACCCGAAGATCTCCGCCCGTGTAGAGGATCCCGGAAAGCCCGGCGCGGCGCGCCGCCTCGATGTCGCTCTCTTGGTCACCGATCAGAAAGCTGCGGGCGCGATCGACGGGCCACTCACGCATAGCGCGCAAGAGCATGCCGGGGTTGGGCTTGCGATCGGGATGGTCAACGGCCCGGTAGGCTTCGACCACCGCGTCCTCGTGGAATGGGCAATAGTAGAAGGCGTCCACATGCGCGCCGATTTTTGCAAGCTCGTCTTGCATATGGTCGTGGAAGGCGGCCACCTGCGCCTCCTCGTAGTAGCCTCGTGCGACGCCGGCCTGGTTGGTGATGACGAAGACGTAGAAACCTTCCTCGTTCAGGCGTTTGACCAACTCGCGTGCGCCAGCGATCCAGGTGAGGTCTTGCGGGCGATGGGCGTAGCCCACGTCCACATTGAGTACGCCATCCCGGTCGAGGAACGCCGCAGGGCGAGGTGCCCCCCGGCTTAGCTCTGGAGCGCCCTCCTTCGCTGTCTTGCAAAGATCCATGCCAGAAATGGAAAGCCTCGAACAACGTCCCGCGCACTCGGCACGACTCGCCGGAGAGAGCAGCATACATGCTTCGCTTGAAAATGGGCTACGCGCATGCAGAAGGGTCAACCGGGAAGGTAAACACTCCCCAGATCATGTCCTATTCACGGGGGAGCGCGCAACGTGGAGAGGCCCGTGGCAAGCACGTCGATCAGCCATCCCGTAACGTAGGATGCCTTCGTTGCAAAAGGACAGGTTCGCGAGCAGAACACGGGAACGCCAAAGAAGCGGCCCCCCACCGACAACGAGATCTCCGCGGGCACGGCGCATTGCGCGCCCGCAGACGTACGGCAGACGTACCTACGATAGGCGCCTACCTCCAGGTGAGCTGACCGCCGACACGGCCGCCGACGACTTCTTGGCCCCGGTCATTGCCGAAGCCGACACCCACGCCGCCCGAGACTGCAAACCGGTCGCCGTCCCCGAAGACGTTGTATCCGACCACACCTTGCGCGCTGATGGCCATCGCCTCCGCGCCCTCGTAGAAACCGGCATTCATCGCCACACCGAACTTCTCGCCAGCCACCAGATCGGGGTTCTGCATGGCGATCGACATCGCGATGCCCAATTCCGCCTCGTCCAGCCGCTTGAAGATCTCGCCGCCGTCGGAGGCCAGGTTGCCGTTGGCATCCGTCGTCACAACCTCCAGCGGACCCGATTGGCGCGACTTGCTTTGGGCCGACGTAATGCCGGGTGTGCTGTAGGTGTTGCTTGAGGTGCCGAACACCTGCTGGTTGCTGAGCGATGCCACGGCACCTTGCCCGAAGGCCGCCGAGCCGGCAGCGTTTGCCTGAGCACCCTGGCCAACCGCCGTCGTGTTGGAGGCGTTGCCTTGCGCCTGGTTACCAATAACCGTCGAGTTGGTTACGCCGGCCGCGACCGACGAACCCTGTCCGACTGCAACGCTCTGAGTGGAGCCATCACCGACCGATGCGCCTTGACCGACGGCAACGCTGTCGGATGCACCGACTCCAATATTGGAACCCGCACCAACGGCAACTCCGTTCGCCGCATTCACGGTCGCGCCGAAGCCGAAGGCTGAATCGTTCAGCCCTGCCGCAAAGGCGTTCGCGCCGACCGCTGTCGACTGATCACCTTCAGCGCGCGCGAAGTTACCACTGGCCGTTGCTTGGACGCCCGATGCCGTAGAGTCTTGACCAACCGCCGTCGACGCTTCACCGCTCGCCTCGGCGCTCTGACCGACCGCGGTCGCCCCATTGATGCCGGTCGCCTGCGCGCCCTCGCCCACAGCGGTGGCACCGCCTGTGCCGGTGGCCTGGGAGTTCGCTCCAAATGCCGACGCATTGCCGCCTGTTGCGTTGGCGTTGGACCCGCACGCCGTGTTCGTAGAATTGCCGCCGTCGCTAGCGCCTGAATTGCCTGGAGTTACGGTGGCAATAAATGAACCGGTCTGAACGTTGACGCCATTCAACACGGGGACTCCGGTCGGCAACGCATTTACGAAGGGTGCCGTTGTTTGAGATAAGTTGACGATAAGGCCGCTATCCACCGCGGCAATTGCGACATTTAAGCTATCCGTTGGTGTAAGTGGGGGGCTCGTGAACGTTACATCTGTAAGTGCGGGTGCAAAGCCCGCCAGGGCTGGATTCCCTGTCACGGTCGTTAAGTCACCAACGCTCGTCACCGCATCTGCTGAAGTCTGCCCCACACTCGTGACGCATGTCTCCGCATAAGCTGACTGCGAAGTGGCACCGAATATCGCCATACCGAGCGCCAGGGCGCTTGCAGTCGAAAAAAGGCGATTTGCTAATTGATCCCCGGGTTGGTTACCCCGAGCCTTACCAAAAGAGGTTTCCCGCCTACGCATTTTAACGCAACTCCACAAACAACTAACGCCACAGACACATCACTCTGCGCTTTGCGACACCCACGGGCGCGTGCGCCGAAAACTAATTTCTTGCCAGATAGCTCGCCCGCGCTCTGGCCGGGATCTTGCCGAAAGTCGTTGAGTGCCCTCAGGTTCCCACCCTTGGAGCCCCGATAGGCTCACCAACTCAAGGCCCGGTTGATTGCTTCCGAGCCCCTGCGTCAGGCTGACAAACACAGTCCACACGTTGTCCACAGCCCGACCATAATCAAGCGCTCTGAGTGCAGATGATCAACTCCATTAACCATCGTTTAAAGATTTGGGTCTGCTATAGTTGCCAAGCAGCCACGCTTCCGGATTCGCAGAACTCGAATCTTGTCGAGAAAACAATACTGGCCACGATGGCGTGGATGCATGCCATCCTCGGGCATCACCGGCAGGACTCAGAACTCAGAACGAGGGACTAAAGCCCTAGCCAGCGCGCAATGATGTTCCGCTGCATGTCGTTAGTGCCCGAATAGAGCGTGCCGGCGACCGAATCCCGCAACGCCCGCTCCGCCCCGTATTCCGCCATCACACCGTAGCCGCCGAGCACGCGCACGGTGTCGAGGGCCGTCTCTACGAGCAACTCGCTTACGAACAGCTTCGTGACGGCGGCGTCGAGGCCGACCGCCTTCGATGTCTCGAGGCGGGTTGCCGTGCGATATGTTAGGAGTCGCGCCGCCTCGAGGCGGACCTTCATGTCGGCGATCCTGTGCGAGACCGCCTGGTACTGGCCGATGCGCTGTCCGAAGGATTTACGCGTCTTGGCGTATTCGACCGCCTTCTCGAGCAGGCGCTCCATGGTGCCGAGATGCGCCGCCACGAGACAGGTCCGCTCCCATTCCATGGACTGATTGAAGATCGGGCCGCCGCCTCCGACCGTACCGAGCACCGCGCTCGCCGGCAGGCGCACGTTGTCGAACACGAGCTCGCCGATGGGGCAGGTGCGCAGCCCCATCTTCTTGAACACCTGGCCGCGCGAGAACCCCGGCGTCCCCTCCTCGACCAGGAACGCCGTGACGCCGCCGAGATAGCCCTTGTCCGGGTCCGTCCTGGCGTAGAGAACGCCGATGTTGGCGACCGGACCGTTTGAGCTGAACGTCTTGACGCCGTTGACGACGAAGTCGTCGCCGTCGCGCACCGCACGCGTCTTCATCCCGAAGGCGTCGGAGCCGCTCTCGGGCTCGGTCATGGCGTTGACGGCGATCATCCGGCCGCTCGTCAGCTCGGGCAGGTAGCGCCGCTTCTGCTCTTCGCTGCCGTGCTTCCAGATCGGCACGACGCAGGCGAGAAGATGGGCGCAAACGGCGAACACCAGCCCGCCATCCTCGCAGCCGTAGCCCAGCGCCTCGAGAGCGATGGCGGTCGTCAAGGCATCGACGCCGGCGCCGCCATAGGCTTCCGGCACGGGCAAGCCCTGCAGTCCCATCTCGCCGCACTTGAGCCACTGCTCTTTCGGGAACGTATGCGCCTCGTCGCGCTCGAGAGCCCCTGGGGTCAGCTCCTTCTTGGCAAAGCGGATAATCTCATCGCGCAGCATCCTTTGTTCATCAGATAGTGAGAAATCCATTACGCGAGTCCCTTGAGCCGCTGATAGTCGATCTTGTCCGTCGATGTCTTGGGGAGTTCGGGCACCACCGAAAGACGGTCGGGCACCATATAGAGCGGAAGGTTTTGCGAGCAGAACTGCTTGAGCTTGACCAGGGAGGGAGGCGCCGCCTCCGTCCAGGCAATGAAGGCGTGGATCTGAACCTCGCCTTCGTCTTTCGTGGTGGCGATGACGGCCGCCTCCGGAATCGCCGGATGGCGGTGGAGCGCTGCCTCGATCTCGCCCAACTCCACACGGAAGCCGCGCCGTTTCACCATGCGGTCACGCCGCCCGAGAAAGATGTATTCGCCTCTTTCGTCCTCGCGCACAATGTCGCCCGTGCGATACCAGCGCGCTCCATCATGGAGCGCGAAGGCGTTGGCGTTCTGCTCCGGCAAATTCCAGTATCCCAGCATGACGGAACCGCCCGCCACCAGCAACTCGCCGTCGCCGCCCAGCGGGGCATCCGCGCCATCCGGCGTAACAACACGTGTCTTATCGCCGGAGCACGCGCGACCGATCGGCAACGAGGCCTCTTGGTTTTCTGGGATCGTGGCCGGGACCTTGAAGTAGGTACAGACATTGGTCTCCGTCGGCCCATACAAATTGTAATAGGCCGGCCAGGACCAGAGGGTCATCAGCGCGCGCAAATGCTTGATCGGAAATACCTCGCCCGCGAAGATGACAATGCGCAGCGCCGAGCAGTCGCGCGCCTCCAGCTTTCCGAACTCCACGAGCATACGCAGTATGGATGGCGTCGAATACCAGATCGTAATGCGCCGCTCGGTGATGACGTCGGCCAGCGTGCCCGGCTGCTTGCCGGCTTCCGAGCCGATCAACACAACCGCAGCGCCGTGTTTGATTGGGACATAGATGTCGAGGATAGACAGATCGAAATGAAAGGGCGCGTGCGAGCTGAAGCGATCCTCGGCCCGCGGCTTGATCTCTTCGGAACACCAATCGACAAAGCTCAGGGCAGTCGCGTGCGAGTGCATGACGCCCTTCGGGCGGCCGGTCGATCCCGACGTGTAGAGGATATAGGCAAGGTCGCGCTGCAGAGGCTCGGCACTCTGCGCTGACGTGTGGTTCTGCGTCAGAATGAGAAAGTCGGCCGGATGTGCCCCGGCGGCGGGAAATGCGTGCTGCACCCAGCCGGCACCCGCAAGCTCCACACGAAGAGCCTCCGCACAGGAAGCATCGGCGACAATGGCCTTCACTGCGCAATCGTTGAAGATATAGCCATTGCGCGCCGCCGGAGCGCTGACATCCACGGGAACATAGACGGCACCAGCCTTGAGGATGCCGAAAATTGACGCTACGGCACCGATGGATTTCGGAACGCACAAGCCAACTCGGTCGCCGATACCCACGCCCAACGCCACGAGTTGCCGGCTCACCTCGCCTGCGTATCGATCCAAATCGGCATACGATATGGCCTCGCCGTCGGCCTCCATCGCCGCAATCGCGTCCGGGGTACGCCTGGCGTTGGCGGCCAGCAGCTCCTCTAGGCGCATTCGAATTCTCCCGTCATTTTTCTCGTGCATATTTGTGACGCATGTTGTGGTGCAAGATATGCAGCGCGGTGCGGGACGCACGCAGTGTAAAGGCCTTAACCTAAGCCAGCTCTTTGCAAGGCGCGCGCCGCGAAAGATCTTAAGCTTGACCAATCTGGCAGGGTCCGGCACTGCTCCCAGCCGTACACTGGCCGATCAAACGGGTGAACCTTGAATAAAGACGAGATAAAACAGAACGTTAGGAACTATATTGCTTCCCAATTCCTGCCTGGAGAGGATCCGAGCAACATTACCGATCAGACGCGACTGGTTTCCGACGGCATTCTGGATTCGCTCGCGAGCCTCAAACTCGTCTCTTATCTGGAGGATACGTTCGGGGTGAAGATCGAGGCGCACGAGGTCGACGTGGATCATCTCGACACGCTTGGCAGCATAGCCGATATGGTGGCGTCTAAGCGCGGATAAACGAAGCGAGCTTGGGTGCGATTTGCATCACCGCCGCAGGCTATGACGGTGCAAGCAGCACGGTAGCGATGTCCAGCGGTGCGAAGTGAAGTACAGACCTGCAATTGACGGCCTCAGAGCACTGGCCGTTCTCTTGGTCCTCTTGTTTCACGCCAAGGCACCCCTTTTTACAGGGGGCTACATCGGCGTGGACGTCTTCTTCGTCATCTCCGGCTATCTGATCACCACGCTCATATGTGAGCAGAGCCGCGCCGGCCGCTTCACACTCACGGAATTCTATGAACGGCGCATCCGCCAAATCCTTCCTGCCTTCCTCTTGGTGACCCTGTTCACGCTTGTGGTTGGGGCGATAGTTCTCTTGCCGCCCGACTTGTCGAGGTTGGGATCGAGCTCGATCGCGGCGACGCTCTTCGTCTCGAATTTCTACTTCTGGAAGTATGAATGGCAGAATTACCTTTTGGACGACACCGGCGCAATGCCGCTACTCCATACGTGGTCGCTGTCGATCGAGGAACAATTCTATGTGGTGTTCCCAATTCTCACAGTCACGGCATTGCGTTTGTTCAAGGGGCGGCTCTTCCCGATCTTTCTTGGGCTTGCACTCTGCTCTTTTGCCCTCTCGGCGTACCTGGCCTTCGGCCATCCTAAAACAGCTTTCTTTTTTTCCCCAGCCCGCGCGTGGGAGTTGCTCATAGGGGCATGTCTGTCCGTGTTTCCGCTCCGTGGCCCGACGCCGCGTTTGGCGTCCGTACTACAGGCTGCGGGCCTTGCTATGATTTTCACGGCCGCAATCACCTTCGACGCAACAACGGTCTTTCCCGGGTTCGCCGCGCTATGGCCATGTGTGGGGACCGCCTTGATTATCGCCCATGCTGACAAAGAAACACCTGTCACTCGTCTTCTGAGCTATCCCGCTTTCGTATCAGTGGGGCTTGTGTCCTACCCATTGTATCTTTGGCATTGGCCCTTGCTCGCCTTGGCGGGCCCTGCACTGCAGCGACCGCTGTACGGTTATGAGATCGTAGCTCTCTATTGTCTTGCGGGACTATTCGCGTTCGCCACCTGGCACTACGTAGAAAAGCCCGTCCGGACACGGCCCGGACGGTTCTCTGGCGCGCAAGTGACGGCAACCGCGCTTGCCGTATCCGTCGTTGCTATCGGCATGGGGGGAACGCTTTGGACCACGGGTGGCTTGGAGTCGATGCAATCGGCAGAAGTCATGCACATACTGGCCGCCGCAAAGGACAATGCCTTCGGGCCTTGTCAGAACTGGGACCGAGTGAGCCAAGAGGGGCCCTCCGCCTGCACAATCGGCGACAAGGACCGTCCCGACTTCGAATTCGCTCTTTGGGGAGATTCGCATGCCGGCGCCATCGGGACGGCTGTCGGTGACGCTGCGCTGATCGCCGGCAAGAAGGGTTTGCGGTTCACGGCCGACAATTGCCCACCTCTCTTGGAGATGGAGGTGATCCTTGATCGGGCGCGCACGGACTGCGCCGAACGGAACGAACGCGCTATCGAGCTCATGCGCCAGCATCATATTCGGCTCGCGATCTTGGCAGGTGCATGGGCCCAGTATCTGGGTGCTGACGTTAGGAAGTCGCTCAGGCCACACCACGAGCATGACGTGGCCAATGGTCCGGCAGCCGTTCTTCGAAGTGCATTGAAGGAGACCCTCCGGCACCTTCAAGACGCCGGTATTAAAGTCGTTATTGTCGGTCCAGTTCCTGCGATGGACTGGAGCATCCCATCCATGCTGGCTCAACGCGCGCGACTTTCGCTGCCGCCACCGCCAGGCCCTTCGCTCGAGGAATTCATGCGCCGCGAACAGAACGTCATACCTGTCTTAAAAGACCTGGCACAAGACGGCGTGGAGGTTGTCTATCCACACGAGCGGCTCTGTAAGGCACGCTGCGTGTTCGAGATGAACGGCAAAATCCTATACATGGATTCTGAGCACCTGACGACGCAGGGCGCAAACCTTCTGGCGCCCGATTTCAAGAGGATTCTCTCAGTGACAACATCCCGCGCTAAGCCATGACATGCCAGAAGACGCAATCTATTGCCTTTCAGCATGACTTCAATGAAGTCGTTCGGTGACCGACACACTCGCCGCCTGGGCGCCGCGCATGTTGAGCCTGCTCCGCATCTTTGCGGCAGCTCTCTTGATGATGCACGGCTCACAAAAGCTGTTTGGCTTTCCACCATCCGATATTGGATACCCTCCATTACTCTCGAAGATGGGCCTCCTCGGCATAGTCGAGTTCTTTGGCAGTGCGCTCGTAGTCGTCGGTCTATTCACACGCCCCGCCGCTTTTGTGCTCTCCGCCGCGATGGCGGCTGACTACCTCAAGGCGCACGCACACGTAAGTTTCTTTCCCGCCATAAACCACGGTGACTACGTGCTCCTGTGGAGCAGCATATTTCTCTATGTTGTCTTCGCTGGCCCTGGTCCCTGGAGCCTCGACGCCCTGCGAAAAAATCGGCATTAATAAAAAAGGATTGCCCGAACCTCGCTCAAAGGCGGCGGAGCAATTCGGCGGGAGGACTACCTCGATGATGGCCGCGAGACGCCTATTGTTGTGAAGCTTGGGGCGGCCGGCCAGCAGTGATTTGTCCATCGCGTAGGTACAGAGGAAAATAGGCTTTGACGGCGCGCGAGCTGCCCGCAGGCGAGAAGTGTCCGTAGTCCGCGTAAAGCAATTCACCGTTCTCGCGATATGCGCAAATCTCATCCCGGCAAAGATAGTCGAGCGGATTTACGAAGTACGCACCTCCGGCATGCTTCTCCAGCCGCGCATTGATCGCGCTATCGAATGCTAGAGGCCAGGCGTCGACTCCCTTCGCACCTCGCCCCTTTCTATAGCCGATGACCCAAGCGTCAGATGCAAATTCCGTCGATTGTCCGAGGAGCCAAACGTCAACATGAGCTTCTTGCAAAGTTTTGATCGTATTTCGCACCAAATCCAATCCGCGGCTCTCGAGGTCGGTCCAGCGTGACGAAAGTATGACCGTCTTGATACCATATCGCTTGATGATCTCGAGCGCATGACGGTTGAAATCCTGACATAAGGGGCGCGCATACGAATAGTAGTCCAGCACCGGCGGGCACCCGGCGGCCGTGTATTGCATGACGTTTGCGGACATCATGTCGGCGTTGGCCAAGATACCCGGCACGTAATGCGCCGCGAAAGAATCGCCCCAGAGTAGTGCATTCTCCGCAGCTCCCGTCGTTCGCGTGCATGCCGTCGCGTCCCACTTTCGGTAGTCGAGATCTCCCATGAGAAAGCAGGTGCCGGTTTTCCAATAGTCGGCCGTGTCCCCCACCGGCTTCGGCAAATCGGGAAAGCGCCAAGCGGCGCCCCCAAGCGCGACGCCGGCAATGCCGACGGTCGCCGCAAGCCCCATCGACGCGACACCTCCCAGCAAAAGTCGTGCGCGCGGAACACGCGTCTTTGGACACCTGAAGGGTTGCTCGATGAAGCGCCAGGAAAATGCCGCAAGCGCGATGCTCGCGACGACAATCGCGACCGTCTCCCCCGCAGTCGGCTCTCGCAAAGTCACGTAGCGAGCGAAGACAACGATCGGCCAATGCACGAGGTAGAGTGAATAGGAGATCAATCCGATCCACACCAAAGGCTTCAACGAGAGGATTCGGCCGGCGCCAGTGCTTCCCCCGGTTCCTGCATAGATAAGGGTCGCGGCGCCGAGACACGGCACGAGCGCGTTGAGACCAGGAAACGAAGTCGCTTTCGAGTAGGTGGCAACGGCAAAGAGGATGAGACCAAGGCCTAGCGCCGCAAGCAATTCAGCCTTGATACCCGACACACGTGGTAGAGGCCTGACCGCCAGCAAGACGCCCAAAAGCAACTCCCATGCGCGGGTAGGCAACAGGAAGAAATTCGCCGTAGGCGCGGTCGTGGTCGCAATGATGCTGAGGGCAAGAGAAGCTAAAAGAATCGAAAGAAATGGCAACGTCCAACGCGCCTTGAGGAAGCGCCAGATCGCGTACATGGCGACTGGCATAAAGATATAGAATTGCTCCTCCACGGAAAGCGACCATGTGTGAAGCAATGGCCGAAGAAGGGCGCTGTTCTCGAAGTACCCGGAGAACTTCCAGAAATAGACATTCGATACGAATAGTGCGGACGATACGAGGCTCTTCGAGAAATCCTCTAAATGCGAGGGCAGGAGAAAGATCCACGCCGCGATCGAGGTGGCGGCAAATGTGAAGATGAGCGCGGGGAATATGCGCCGAACGCGCCGCTCATAGAAGGCAAGAATTGAGAACCGATTCTGACCGAAGTCTTTCAGCAAGCTCAAGGCAATGACATAGCCTGAGATCACGAAGAAGACGTCTACGCCGACGAACCCGCCGCCGAAGCCAGAAATACCGAGATGAAAGAAAAGTACCGGGAGCACCGCTATCGCGCGCAAACCGTCTATGTCGTCTCGATGCTTCAAGCAGCTCACCCACCCGTCGAAATCTCAGCTCCGTCACTTAGCTATCCCATAGATCGCAAATGATCACGCGGTCTAATGCCAACAAAGCAAATTCTCGACAAATAATGGCAAGAATTGACTTCCGCCCGAACCAGAGCTACCCGATCCTATTCCCTATCGTAAGGGTTCGTGCTCTCGCCCCCGCCCCAACACCCTAGCTACCCAATGCCTTCCCAGGAAGCCACACGCCCCGCATGATCGAACGACGTGCCAAGGACAGGATAATTCTTGCGTCTGGACACGCGAGGCATTCAGTGACCAAGAGAAACCTCAGCGAGCTATTTCCCGTCGGAGGCCGAGATGCAATTCGTCGAGACAAGGCTTCCAGGCGCCTGGCTCATTGAGCCGGAGCCGGTGGCGGATCATCGCGGCCACTTCGTGCGTACGTTCTGCGCGCGCGAATTTGCCGATCATGGGCTTGTGTCGGCGTTTCCCCAGCACAGCCTGTCTTTCACCAAGACCAAAGGCAGCGTCCGCGGAATGCACTATCAGCGGCCACCCCACGGCGAAACCAAGCTTGTAGGCTGCGCCCGAGGCGCCATTTGGGACGTGGTCGTCGACCTCAGGGCTAGCTCACCCACGCATGGGCAATGGCAGGGCTTCGAGCTCTCCGCCGAAAATGGTCGCCAGCTTTATATTTCAGCCGGTTTGGCGCACGGGTTCCAGACGCTGACCGATGGCGCCGAGGTGCGCTATCTCATATCGGAATTCTATGTTCCCAGCGCTTCGAGCGGCGTGCGCTACGACGACCCGACCTTCGCCATCTCATGGCCGCTGCCGGTGACGGTGATATCTGAAAAAGACACCGCATGGCCCGCTTACCATCCGATCCGGGACTAGCGGGTGGACGCAAGGGTGGTCGCCGCACCCTGAAACCAAGCGCTCATTCGACCGTGGTCTCGAGGCTCGAGATATGCACCGCGAGCAGGCAGCCGTTGGGCGTGTAGGAGCAATGCTCCGTGCCGTCGCGGAACCAGACCAGATCGCCCGGCCTTGAATACCGTGCCGTCATTCTCGATCAATTCGCCCTCGAGAATGAGGAATTGCTCGTGCCCGTTGTGGCGATGCGGCCGCGTCGTCATGCCGGCCGGCATGCGGTAGACGTGAAAGCCGACGCCGAGCGGCAGCTCGTCATTGAGCTGCAGAACGCTGTCGCCGTAGGCAACGCCGTCCTCGTAGACGAAGGGCTTGTACTCGCCCGACTTGATATTGACCACGCGCCGGTCGGCTGGGATTGACGGGTTTCATGGGACTCCACTTGCCTCCTTGCGAACGATTGATTTGAGAGCCTCGACCTCCTTGGCGAGGCCGAGCTTCGGCGAGAAACGGCTCGGGATCCTCGTGATCGAGGCGCGCAGCAGATCCGATAAACTTCCAGGCACTCCGCGCTGATCATGCCGCGCTGATAGAAATACATGGCCGCAGCATAGCGCACGCGCCCTGACATCGGCGTCTCGAAGGGCGCCCCGAGTAGCTCCAGCTGACTGACGATCCTCCTCGCTAAGGGTCACTTTCGTATTCCATCCGTCTAGGCGTTGGCCTTGAGCGCCATTTGCGTATCGCGCTCGCGGCGCGTCTCCATGCGGTGCATGAAGTAGGCTCGCAACGCCGACGCCGACGGCGACCACGAGCACGATGATCGTCGCGAGCGCGTTGATGTCCGGCGTCACGCCGAGCTTGACCTTGCTCCAGATCAGGATCGGAAGCGTCGTCGCGCCGGGCCCGGTGGTGAAGCTGGTGATGACCACGTCGTCGAGCGAGATCGTGAAGGCGAGGAGCCAGCCCGAGACGATTGCGGGCGAGATGATCGGCAACGTGATGTCGCGCAGCACCTGCCACGGCCTCGAGCCGAGATCGATGCGCCGCCTCCTCGACGGAAATATCCATGCCGACGACAGCCGCGACTGCACGATCGTCGTCGACATAGGTCATCGAGAAGGTGATATGCGCGATGGTGATCGTGGTGAAGCCGCGGCTGCCGGGCCAGCCGATCCATTCCGCCATGACGATGAAGAGCATGAGCAGCGAGATGCCGGTGATCACCTCCGGCATGATCAGCGGCGCCGTGACCAGGCCGGAGAACAGCGTGCGCCCGCGAAACCGCCTGAAGCGCGCCAGCGCAATGCCCGCCATCGTGCCGAGAATGGTCGCGAAGGTGGCGCTGACGAAGGCGATCTCGAGCGACAGCATCGCCGCGTCGATGACCTGGTCGTTCTGGAACAGCTTGCCGTACCATTCCGTCGAGAACCCGCCCCAGACCGTCGCGAGCCGCGACTTGTTGAACGAGAAGACGATCATCGACAGGATCGGGATGTAGAAGAACGCGAAGCCGAAGCACAGGCAGGTGAGGAGAAAGATCGGACGCCGGTTCATGGCGCTCTCGTCCCGGCGCGCCTGTGCCTTGGCCTCGAAGTGGGTGTAGGCCATCATCGGGACGACGAGCAGGAACGAGCAGCGCCACCGCGACCGCCGACGCCATGGGCCAATCGCGCGCGCATGGCGAATTGATCGCTGATGACGCGGCCGATCATCGGGTCCGCGGCGTTGCCGACGAGGCTCGGAATGATGAGCTCGCCCGAGGCCGGAATGAAGACCGAGCAGACCGCCGGCGATGATGCCCGGAATCGAGAGCGGCAGCGTGATGTCCCAGAACACCGCCACGGCCGCGAGCCGAGATCGATCGCCGCCTCGTTGAGCGTGTAGTCGAGCTTCTCGAGATTGGCGTAGAGCGGCAGGATCATGAAGGGCAGGTAGGAATAGACCATGACCAGCACGACGGCGAAATTCGTGTTCATCATCTGCATCGAGCGGATCGTCCCACTCCGCCGGAACGACGGCATTGTAGCGCCGCCGTCAGGCCCTTGTTGAACCAGCTGTTGGTGCCCATGCAGGCCGATCCAGGCATAGACGCGCAGCAGAAACGACGTCCAGAACGGCAGGATGACGAGCATCAGCAGAAAGTTGCGCCAGGAGCGGCTCACGCGCGTGAGGCCGAGCGCCATCGGATAGCCGAGCAGCAGGCAGAGCACGGTGGCGATGGCGGCGTTGTAGATCGAGATGAGGAAGGCCCGGACGATAGAGGTCGTCCTTGAACAGCCGGGCGAAATTGTCGAAGCGCACGATAGGGCCAGCCGTCGAGAAAGGCGAACGGCGGCGAGTGACCGCGCCGTCATGGCGAAGCTCATCGCCACGACGATCAGGAACGGCACGAAGAAGAATGCGATCAGCCAGCCGTAGGGCGTGGCGATGATGATGTCGCGCCAGCCCGGCTTGTTGAACCAGCCGATGAAGCCCGAGCTGGCGGGACACGCCTCGTTCATGATCACTCCGTCAGCAGGATCACGGACGACGGATCGAAGGACAGCCAGACCTTGTCCTCCCACTGCGCCACGCGCTCGTTCTCGCCGGCGCGGCGCGCGTTGACGCTATTGACCGAGAGGACCGTCCCGGTCGGCAGCTTGACGCGATAGAGCGAGTCCTTGCCGAAATAGCCGAGATCCTGAACGAGCCCGGCGAGCGCATTCTGGGCGCCGGCCGGCTCGTCGCGCGTGATCGCGATCTTCTCCGGCCGGACCGCGACCGTGATCTTGCCTGCCCGGCGATAGCCTGCGATCCGGCTTGGCGGTGACGGACATGCCGAGCTTGGGGACGGCAACGACGGGTTGACTGCATCCGTGCAGCCTGTGACCTCGCCCTCGAACATGTTGATCGAGCCGATGAAGTCGGCGACGATGCTGCAATTCGGATATTCGTAGACCTCGGTCGCGCGTGCCGATCTGGCGGACGACGCCCTTGTCCATGACGGCGATCCGGGTGGCGAGCGTCATCGCCTCTTCCTGGTCGTGCGTGACGACCACGAAGGTGATGCCGGTCTTGTACTGGATGTTGGAGATCTCGAACTGCGTCTGCTCGCGCAGCTTCTTGTCGAGCGCGCCGAGCGGCTCGTCGAGCAGCAGAACCTTGGGCTGCCTGGCGAGCGCCCGCGCGAGAGCCACGCGCTGGCGCTGGCCGCCGGAAAGTTGGTGCGGCTTGCGCTGCGCGAGCGGCGTCAGCTGCACGAGATCGAGCATCTGCCGGACCCGGTCGCGGCGCTCGGCCTCGGTCATGGCCTCGTGCTTGAGGCCATAGCCGACATTCTTCTCCACGCTCATATGCGGGAAGAGCGCGTAGGACTGGAACATCATGTTCACCGGCCGGTCATAGGGCGGCACGTCCGTCATGTCCTGACCGTCGATGAAGATCTTGCCGCTCGTGGGCGTCTCGAAGCCCGCGAGCATGCGCAGCAGCGTCGTCTTGCCGCAGCCCGATCCGCCGAGAAGGGCGAAGAGCTCGCCCTTGACGATGTCGATCGACACATTGTCGACGGCCGTGAAGTCACCGAACTTCTTGGTGACCTGCTCGATGCGGATGAAGGGCGCCGTGGTCGCCGCTACTGACGGAAAAGATCCCGTGTCTGGCATGATGTCCTTCGCATCATTCAATTCGAACGGTGATGCGCAGTCTCAGACCTCAGCCAGACTTGATCTCGGCGAAAGCCTTCGTCAGCGCCCGATCCTGCTCCTCGTTGAGATGCTTCGGCGCCCAGAGCTTCTTCTTCGTCGCCTCATCCGGATAGATCGCCGGATTGCTCAGAATCTCCGGATTGATGAACTTCTTCGACGGCAGATTGGCGTTGGCATAGTTGATGAAATTCGTGCAGCCGGCGATGACTTCGGGCTGCAGCAGGAATTCCAGGAACTTGTGGGCATTGTCCTTGTGCTTGGCGTCGGCCGGAATCGCCATGCAGTCGCACCAGGCGGGCGCGCCGGTCTTCGGCACGAAGTACGCGAGATTGAGGTCCTTGACGCCGGCTTCCTCGGCGCGCGTCTTGGCCGTCGCGTAGTCGCCCGACCAGTTGTTGACGACGCACAGCTCCTTGTTCGGAATGGCGTTGAGATAGTTGGTGCTGTCGAAGGTCCGGATGTACTTGCGGATCGGCTTATAGAGGTCGACGACCTTCTGGTAGTTGCGACACGTCGGTCGTGTCGCCGTCGATGCCGAGATAGGCCAGCGCCATGCGGAAGATGTCCTGCTGCGAATCGAGCATGGAGATGCCGCAATCGGCGAGCTTGGCGGCGTTCTCGGGCTTGAAGATCAGATCCATGGATTCGAGATCGGCATCCGGAATGCGCTCTTTCACCATGTCGACGTTGTAGGTGATGCCGGTCGTGCCCCACATATAGGGAAGGCCGTAGGCATTGCCCGGGTCCCAGTTCTCGAGCATCTTCAGGATCTCCGGATCCTGATTGCCCCAGCTCTTGAGCTTGCTGCGATCGAGCTTCTGGAAGACCTTCGCCTCGATGAAGCGCGTCATGTTGTTGCCGGACATGTCGACCACGTCGTAGCCGGTGCTGCCGGCCAGCATCTTGGCTTCCATCTCCTCGGTCGAGCTATAGGTGTCGTAGGTGACCTTGATGCCCGTCGTCTTCGTGAAATCGTCGAGCGTCGTCTCGCCGATATAGTCGGCCCAGTTGTAGACGTTGAGAACCTTGTCCTCCGCCCAAGCCCGCCTGATGAACGGCATGGACAAGGCTGTGCCGCCAACGAGGCTCAAAGCGGTACGTCTGGTCAAGTTGGTCGTCATTGGGAGTTTCCCTTCCTAGCTGCGAGCTACTGATGTTCCTGACAACTTTGCGCGGAGTTCGGCGTTGAGTTCGGCGACCTTGCCCTCTGCTGGCGCATCGGCCACGGTCATCACGGGCAAGAGACGCCGCATCTGATCGTGATGGTTGCGCACGCCGTATTCGAGATCGGACAGATGAAAGCCTTCGAAGGCGGACGACTTCATCGCCTCGTTGGACCAGATCGTGAGTTGCTGATCTTCTTTGAATGTCTCCCGGTCGATCCGCTGTCGCGAGATAGCGGGCGATGCGCAGCTGCCGGTCCTCTTCAGGGCGCCGGTACGTGGCGCCGCGAATGGCGGTCTCGTTAATCGAGACCGGGAACTCCTGATAGAACTGCACGGTCTCGGGCGTCACCGAGATCACGCCATTCGGAAAGACGCCGTAGTACGCCCACATCTTGCGCTTGCTCTCGGGCAGCCACACGGCCTCCGGCGCCAGATTGACGTAATTGCGAACGCTCCAGCGCCGGCCGGCATGAGCGTTATACGCCGCTTTTGAAGCGCTGAGACCGTCGGTATAGGTGAAGTCTTTGTAATGGGCGCCATAGAGGTCCTGGAGGCCGGGATGTGCCATGGCGACGTGATAGCCCTCATTGTCCACGTCGCGGACGGACTTCCAGTTGACCGGCGAATGCGCGAATTGGAAGCCGGTCGGAGGGAACGAGCTCTTCAATTCGATAATCCGCCAAGTCCTCGTCATAGAGCGAGAGAAGCTCGGCCACCGGAGGCTGCGGCCCGGGCCGGAAGCGGACGAAAATGAAGCCGTGCCAGATCTCGCTCTCGATCGGCTTCAAGCCGAAGCGGCTCCGGTCGAGATCGCCGAAGCTCTTGGGCTTCGCCGGACCGCGCAGCGTCCCGTCGAGGTTGTAGACCCAGCCATGGAACGGGCAGACGAGAGCGTTCTTGCAATGCCCTTGGGTCTCGGGCGCGACGCGCGCCCCGCGATGGCGGCACAGATTGTTGAAAGCACGGATGACGCCGTCCTCGCCGCGAATGACAAGCGCGCGTTCCTCGCCGATGTCGAAGGTCAGATAGTCGCCGGGCTTGGGAACGTCGTTGACGTGCCCCGCGATCTGCCAGTGCGTGTGGAAGACCTCGCGCTTCTCCAATTCCAGCATCGATTCGCTGCGATAGGTCCACGCCGGCAGGCCACGGCGATCCCAATTCTCCGGGGCCATGGTCTTCCTGTCTCCGAGCGCGATATTCATGAGCCGGCCTCCTCCATTTGACGGCGCACCCATTCGTGAACCTGAAAGATTGCATATTCCTGCGGCGCGAGTATTCCGCGCTCGAACTTGCTCGACGCGAAGGCCACGCTGGTTCATCTCGCAGGCCTCCCCGTCCTGACGAATGACCATGCTTGCGAAATCGACGACATTGCCGAGATCGAAATCCGGCGCGTTGAGCGTTTCCTGCGGGAATAGCCACTCCGCTTTGAGCTCCGTCGTCTCCGGCCCCAAGGGGCGGAGCGAAACCGCGCGCACGTAGTCGACATGAGCGACGATGAACATGGCTCGGTAGCAGCGTGACGAAGTGATACCCGGCGTTGCGCTCGGCCTCCGTAAGACGGGGAAACTCCGGACCGCACGGTTGCCCGTTCATGGTCCAGGTCTTGGCGCCGGGCTTGAGCCCATGCGCGGGCGCGGGAGCCTCCGGCGTCCAGTCCGCCGCTTCCTCATGGCCCATGATGCCCTTCTTGTAGACCGGGACCATGTCGCAAAGCTCCGGGTGAATGCCGGGGCAATGCAGGCATTCATTGTAGTTTTCCCAGAAGATTTTCCAGTTGCAGGCGAGTTCCGTCGTCATGGTGTGGCCGGTAACAAGCTCCGCCATCGGCCAGTTATCATAGATGCCGGCGCCCAGATCCGGCGCCCTGAGAAAAATCCGGAGGGTTATCGGCGAGGCAAACGAAAACAAAGCCGTTCCATTCCCGCACATGGACCGGAAAAAGCCCGTAGTCCCCCTTGCGAAAGTCATCCGTCAGCGTACGCAAAGGACGTCCCGACGAGCTTTCCTGAAAGCGAGTAGCTCCACTGGTGATAGGGGCAGACGATGAGCCGCGAGGTGAGGCTGCGCTCCGCCGCGCTGCACAGCTCCGACCCGCGATGCCGGCAGGTATTGTGAAAGCACGTGATCGCGCCGTCCTGGTCGCTTGCACCAGAATGAGGTTCTGCCCAGCCACCGAGAGGCGGCGCATCGTCATCGCCGGCAGGTCGTTCGAGCGCCCGGCATAGACCCAGTTCCGCGCCCAGATTTGCTTCTGCTCGCGCTCGAACCAGGCCGGATCATAGTAGGAGACAGCGGGAAGCGACGGCTCGTATCGGCCGAGCAGCGGGGAAGCGGGATGGAACGACTGGGTCTGATACATGGGTCGCCTCCCTTCGTTCAGAAATCCGCCGGCGGCGTCGCCCGCCGCCGTGAGGGATTGAAGAACGGCCGTTCCGTCACGCGCGCCCGCACCATCAGCTTATGATATTGCAGCTCCCGCATGGCATAGATTTCGATCCAGAGATTGCTCGATTTTTCAGCGTGATAGGGCCGCTCCACCAGGGCCAGAGCGATATTCCGCTTCACCGTCGGCGACCAGACGGCGGCGGTGACGTGCCCCACCTCATGCTTTTTGTCGTGATAGATGAGCGAATTCTCGGCCGAGACATTGCCCTCGACATCGAGGCCGACGAGAGCCCATTTCGATGTGTTGCGGGCCTTCTCGTCGAGCAGCGCGCGCCGCCCGTTGAAATGGCCCTTGTCGAAATCGATCATCCAGTCGAGCCCCATCTCGAATGGAGATCGCGCCCGGTCGTTGCGCACCGCCTGCTCGGCCGAGATGAAATCGAGGTTCGTGATGATGAAGCCGGCCTCGATCCGCGCCATGTTGAGCGCGGTGGTGCCGACAGGACGAATGCCGTAGAGCGAGCCGGCCTCGAACAAGAGGTCCCACAGCTCGAGCGCACGATCCGGCGTCGTCCACAGCTCGTAGCCGAGATCGCCGGTAAATCCGGTGCGCGAGATCGTGAGCTTCCCCGCCTGGCCGAAGGGAAAATCCGCCATCTGGAACGGCTTGAGATCCGCCGGCCCCTGTAAATCCTGCCTTTCTCAGCACAGCCCAGGAGCACGGGCCCTGCAGAGAAAGAGCGGCGATCTCTCTCGTGACGTCTGCGACCGTAACGTCGTAGCCGAATGCGCTGTCGATGAGCCACGGCAGGTGCCGTTCCTGGCAGCACAGGACATAGTCGTTGTCGCCGTAGCGGAACAGCGTGCCGTCATCGAGCAGCTTGCCGTGCTCGTCGCACCAGGCCGTGTAGTGGACGTGACCGACCTTGAGCTTCGCCGCATTGCGGATCGTGAGCCTGTTGAGATAGTCGGTCGCATCGCTGCCGGTGACGCGGTACTTCTTCATCGGCGTGAGGTCATAGACCGTCGCCTGATTGCGGATCGCGCAATGCTCCATCGACACGTCGTCGAAGGCGAGCGCCGTCGTGTAGCCGGCCCAGGGGCCCCAGCTGTTGAGCTTGTTCAACGCCGCAGTCCGCGCATGGAACGGCGAGGTCAGCAACGGCGTCTTGAAATGGAGCCGCGGATCGGTCATGGCCGCGCCTCCTTGGACAGAATGCGCTCGGCCGCGTTCCAGCCGGCTGCTCCCGAGATGCCCCCGCCCGGATGCGAGCCCGCGCCGGCGAGATAAAGGCCGGCGATCGGCGTCTCATATTGCGCGGCCCCGATCATCGGCCTGAGGAACATCATCTGCTCGGCGGTGAGCTCGCCATGATGCCAGTTTCCGCCCTCGAAGCCGTAGCGCCTTTCGAGATCGACGGGCGTAAGCAGCTCGGAGCCCGTGACGAGCGCGCCGATGCCCGGCGCATAGGCCTCGAGCGTCTTCATGATGCGGCCGAGGAACGCCGCGCGCCCGCTCTCCCAGCCCTGCTTCAGAGACGTAAGGAGCATACTGCACGATGGCCGACAGGACGTGCCGCCCTGTCGGTGCCTGCCCGTCCTCGAGCGCGCTCGGCAGGATGATCTCCATGACCGGATTTTCTGAGAACTCTCCGTACTTCGCCGCGTTGAACGCGTCCTCCACCGCCCGGATCGACGGCGCGATGACGAGCCGCGTCGCGAGATCGGCTCCCTTGAAATCAGGCGCGCCTTTCAAGGCGAGATGCAGCTTGCAGGCAGTGCCGCGCATGCGAATGTTGCGCGCGCGGCGCACCGCTTCGGTATCGAGATGGCGGGGGCCGAGGAGATTGAGGAACGTCGTCTTGGGATTGATCGCCGAGACGATGGTCTTCGCGTGGATCTCCTCGCCGCCTTCGAGAACGACGCCGACGACGCGGTCGTCTTCGACCTTGAGCGACTTTACTCTGGCGTGGGTGCGGATCTCGACGCCCATGGCCTTGAGAGCCGCACTCATCGATTCGGCAACCATACCCATGCCGCCCTTCGGAACGGCAAGACCTGCCTTCTCGCCCGCGGCTTCGGCGGCCAGTCGGTTGAGAAGCAGCAGCAGCGAATTAGGCGAGCGGGGCCCGAGGTGCGCGCCGAGCACGGTATCGAATGCCACGCACGCCTTTCAGACGATCATCCACGAGATCGTCGTTGAGCACGTCGGCGACATTGATCAGCAGCATGCGCATCAGTTCGCGCAGGTCGTCGCGGCCCATGAGGCGCGCCTTGAGGCCGATCTTGGCGAGCTTCATGAGCTCGTTGTCTTTGCTGCCGCCGAGACGCGCCGGCGTCATGTCCTTCAACGGCCGCAGCACGCCGGCGAAGCGCAGAAGCTTCGACCGCAGCGCCGCCCAGGCGGCGCGATCCGCTTCCGAGAGCGATCCGCGAACGCTCGCGCCGTAGCAGCCTTCGAGCACGAGATGATCGCCCGTCGCCGACAGCGCCGTGGTCGGGATCGTCTTCGCCGCGTAGGCGAGACCGTGGCGCGGCAGATCGAGCCCCTGCTCGACGCGCGGGTCGAGCATCGTCAGGAGATGGGCAACAGAGCTCGTCTTGAAGCCGGGCGCGAATTCATGGTCTGCGCCCCGCCGCCCGTACGGCGCGCGCACTCGAGCACCAGCAGCTTGCGCCCCGCCTTGGCGAGCCGGCCCGCGGCCGCGAGGCCGTTCGAGCCGCCGCCGATGACGATGGCATCATAGGACGGCATAGGCGTCGCTCATCGGAGAGGGTTTCGCCATGTCGCGCAGGATTTCGGCCGCTGCATTGCGGCCCGGAGCCCCCATCACGCCGCCGCCCGGATGCGTGGAGGAGCCGCACATCCAGAGGTCCTTGATCGGCGAGCGGTATTGCGCGGCGCCCGGCACGGGCCGGTTGAACAGCAGCTGATCGAAGGTGAGCTCGCCCTGGAAGATGTTGCCTTCCGTGAGGCCGACCTCCTTCTCGAGCTCGCGCGGCGTGCGGATCTCGGCGTGCAGCACGAGGTCCTTGAAGCCCGGCGCGTAGTCGTTGATCTGGTTGATGCAGGCCGCGCCGAATGCGTCGCGGTCGGCGTCCGTCCACTCCCCGCCCTCGATCTTCGGCGGGCAGTACTGGACGAAGCAGCTCATGAAATGCTTGCCCGGCGGCGCCATGGTCGGATCGATCATGGTCGGGATCATCGCGTCCTGGAACGGATCGCGCGACCAGTGCCCGGCCTTCCAGTCGTCATAGGCCTTCTCCATCCGCTCGATGGAATTGGTGAAGTGCAGGTCGCCGCGAATTGAGGACGAGCCCGCCGGCAGCGCCGTGAAGTTCGGCACGCCGTCGAGCGCGATATTGACCTTGCCCGACGAGCCGCGGATCTTGAAGTTCTTCACCTGCCTGACGAAGGCCGCCGGCAGCTCGCGCTCCTCGACGCATTTGAGGAACGTGCGCTTCACGTCCATGTTCGAGATCACGCGCTTGGCGCGGATCTCGTCGCCGCCGTCGAGCACGACGCCCACGGCGCGTCCGTTCTCGACGAGAATGCGATCGATGCCCTTGCCGGCGCGAATTTCGCCGCCATGCGCGGCGAACGCCTGCGCCATGGCTTTCGTGATCGAGCCCATGCCGCCGCGCGCATAGCCCCAGGCGCCGATGTTGCCGTCGACGTCGCCCATGTAGTGATGCAGCAGCACATAGGCCGAGCCGGGCGACATCGGCCCCAGCGCCGTGCCGATGATGCCGGAGACGGCGAGATAGGCCTTGATGACCGGGTTCTCGAAATACTCGTCGAGATAGTCCGAGATGCTCATGGTCAGGAAGCGGACCATCTCGTGCATCTCGGTCGCCGAGCGGTCGAAGAAGCTCCTGCCGATATAGATCAGCTCCTGGATGTCGCGCGGCCGGAACGACGTCGGATCCGGCGGCGTGCGCATCAGGAGCGGGCGGATGAAGCGGCAATAGCGGAGCATGTCGCGCGAGTAGCGATCATAGGCTTCCGCGTCGCGCTTCGAGTGCCGGGCGAACTCGCGCCGGTTGGCGTCGTGATCGCGGTACATCGCGAGATAGCCGCCGTCCTGCGTCAGCACGGCGCCGCCCTCATAGGGCAGGATCTGCAGTCCGTATTTCGGCAGCTCGAGATCGCGCATGATCTCGGGCCGGAGCAGCGACGACACATAGGAGCAGTTGGAGTAGGTGAAGCCCGGATAGAGCGAGCGCGAGACCGCGGCGCCGCCGACCCAGTCGTTCTTCTCGACCACGAGCACCTTCAATCCCGCTTTCGCGAGATAGCAGGCCGTGACGAGGCCGTTGTGGCCGCCGCCGGCGATGAGGGCGTCGTAGGTCGTGACGCCGTTGCCTCGCCTTTGACCTGCTCGAGCGTGAGGTCGACGGCCGCCTCGACGGCGCGCAGCGTGTCGTCGAGGCAGCTCTGATCGTGGGCTTCGCACATGAACCAGGGTTCGCGCGAATCCGGCTCGCAGATGATGCCCATGTCGTGCAGATGATAGGCCATCTTGTCGTAGAAGGTGTAGTCCGAGCGCTTCCACGCCCGGTAGTCGATGGGCGGCTTCGGCGCGAAGAAAAGCCCGAACATCGACGAATGGCCGGAGAAGGAATGAACGATGCCCGCGCCGGTCGAGAATGTTCTTGATGCCGGCTTTGAGCTTCTCGCCGTAGGCGGCGAGCGTTGCCAGAGCCGGCGTCTCGTCGAGGATTTCCAGGCACTTTTCCGCCGCCGCGATCGACACCGAATGCGCCGTGTAGGTGCCGCCGTGCGCCGCGCCGCCGTAGCGGAAGGTGCGCATGACGTCCTCGCGCCCGCCGACGGCCGCGATCGGATAGCCGTTGGCCATCGCCTTCGCGAACGTGCAGATGTCGGGCCTGCACGCCGTGCAGCGACTGCACGCCGCCCTTCGCCACGCGGAACCCGGTCTTCACCTCGTCGATGATGAGCAGCACGCCGTACTTGTCGCAAAGGTCGCGCGCCGCCTTGACGAACTCCGTCGTCGCCGAGATCGCGCAGCAGTTGCCCATCATCGGCTCGATCAGCATGGCGCCGATGTTGTTGCTGTGCTTCTTGAAGACGTCCTCGAGCCGGTTGATGTCGTTCATCGGCGTGAGATAGACGAGATCCTTGAGCCGCTGCGGAATGCCCGCGGAATAGGGCACCGTCGCCGGCTCGAGCCCGCTGCCGCGGATCCCAGTCGGCCATGTTGGCCATCCACATGGCCGCGTCGAACAGCCCGTGGTAGCTGCCCTCGATCAGGATGTAGCTGTCCTTGCCGGTATAGGCGCGCGCGAGGCGCAGCGCCGCCATCACCGCCTCCGTGCCGCTGTTGGAGAAGCGGACGAGATCGACCGCCGGCACCATCTTCGCGATGCGGTCGGCGACGATCAGCTCGCGCTCGGTCGAGAGAGCAAAGACGCCGCCGACCTCCATGCCCTTCGCGCGCGGCTGCGTCGACGCGGTCATCGGCATAGCCGAGGATCGCGGGGCCATAGCCGAGGCGGTAGTCGACATAGCAATTGCCGTCGATGTCCCAGGTGCGCCCGCCCTTGCCGTGATGGACGTAGATCGTCCGCTCGTCGCCCCAATAGCGGAACGTCGAGGCGACGCCGAGCGGCAGGCGCTTCAGCGCCTTGCGGAAGTGGGCGTTGGACTTGGAGAGATCGCGGCTGTTGCGCAGCACCATGGGCCATATCCTTCGATGCATCTCCGAAGACGGCCGTAACCATCGGCAGACGAGCGCCGCTCTCAGGAGCCCCAGCGCAATCTCACCGTATTTTGATTGTCTTGTCAATCAAAATGGCGACTATGCTATTGCTGTTTTTCGGGCTTTCCATGAGGTCCGTCTTCTGCAAGACAGTCGGCAAACATTGAGCGAGTCTGCGCCCGCCATGGCCACCCTGATGAAATCAAAGACAGTTGTGCCGGTCCCGCGCAAAGCAAGCCGCCAGATCAGGCGCCAGCAATTGATCGAGGCCACCATCACGGTGCTCGCCCAGAAAGGGCAGACGGGCTTCAAGCTCCAGGACGTCGCCGAGGCTGCTGGCCTCTCCTACGGGCTCGTCAATTTTCATTTCGAGACCAAGGAGAAGCTGCTGATCGAGACGCTCCGCTACATGGCGGCGGAGTACCGGGCGAATTGGCAGCAGGCGCTGGCTGGTGCGGGCGATGCTGCCGCGCGCCAGCTCGATGCCCTGATCCAGGCCGACTTCAACGACAAGATCTATAGTCCCTCGCGCCTAATGGCCTGGTGCACGTTCTGGGGCGAGGCGCAGAGCCGCCCGTATTACCAGCAGGAATGCAACGCGACGGACATGGAATACATCCGCGTCATGGAGGGGATCTGCACCCGCCTCATCGCCGAGAGCGGCAGCGCACTGAAGCCGACGCGCGTTGCGCGCGTCATCCGCGTCACGATGGAAGGTCTTTGGCTCGACCTGATCACCACCGGCGCCCCCTATCCCCGCGACGAGTGCCTGCGCACGGTCTATTGCTGTGCGATGGCTTTCTTCCCCGATTACTTCAACGAGAAGGGGCTGAAGCGCTAGTCCGATCTGGCGAGCTGCTCGGGGATGGAAACGTCAGGCTCGCGCGGAGGGCCTGCGTTTGTTCGTGCGGAGTAGACGCTCCATGCAGGCATATGAAATACGGCAGGCAACGTCGGCCGATTGTGACGACGTCTGCAAGTTGGCCTTTGCGCTTTTCTCGGAGCTGTTCCCCGGCAGCTATGCCTATGATCGCTTCGACCTGTAGTCGAGAACGTGCATTGCACAGACAAGGACGTATTCTCGTTCATCGCTCGATCGCGATGATCAGGCAGTTGGGCTGATTGTGCTCAATCAATGCACTGCAATTTACGCGCTCGGGACCTTTGGGGAGATAACAGAGCTTTTCGTCGATCCAAGACTTCGAGCATCCGGGCTCGGCCGCAAATTGATCGAGAAAGCCGTAGCCTTTGCGCACTCCAGAGGCTGGACAATGCTCGAAGTGGGAGCGCCCAGTGTGCCCAAGTGGCAGCGGACGGTTGATTTCTATTTGCGCAACGGCTTCGAAGAGGTGGGGCCGCGTCTGTACCGTTCGTTCGTAGAAGTGTAAGCCTCAACGGCGGACCGCGCGGCATGAGCGCTCAACGACACTTGGAGCACGCACCTCGATGACCCTGATCCTCTACACGACTGTAGGCAGTAGCGATCTCGCGCGCTCGATCAAGTTCTACGACAGCGTCTTCAAGGCACTCGGCGTGTCGCGCAGTCTCGAATGGATTGAGACCTTCCCGGGCTGGGGTCCAAGCTACGACGGCGGCGTGAGCTTCTGGGTCTGCAAGCCGTTCGACGGCCGCGCCCCCGCTCCGGCCAACGGGACAATGGTTGCGCTTCGGGCCGCAGAGCGAGGCTGAGGTCCAGGCCTTCCACGCCGCGGCGCTCGCCAACGGCGGCACCGACGAAGGCGCACCCGGCACGCGGACCTACTACGAGCCGACCTTCTACGTCTGCTACGTCCGCGATCCCGACGGCAATAAGCTCGCCTGCGTCTACCACAAACACAAGCCCGAGCAGACCTGATGCCGCAGCGGCTTGGCCATGACAACTGAACCCTTCGCCACCGGCGGCTGCCTCTGCGGGGCTGTCCGATACGTTGTGAAAGCGAAGCCCGTGGCCATGGCGCACTGCCATTGCCGCGATTGCCAGCGCTCCTCGGGCGCCAGCCACATGTCGAACGCCCGCTTCAAGGCTGAGGACGTCGAGATCACAGGCAAGACCTCGAGCTACGCCGTGACCGCCGACAGCGGTAACACGTTCACCCGCCACTTCTGCCCGACCTGCGGCAGCAGGCTTTATGCCGTGACCACCGGCTGGCCCGGGATGGTCATCCTCACCGCTGGCACGTTCGACGACATGAGCTGGTTCGAGCCCAAGGTCGTGCTTTACACGAGGTCCCGGCCTGCCTGGGACAACACGAGCGGCGACATCCCGAGCTTCGAAGCCATGCCGCCGCGGAAACCGACCCAGTCGCGATAACCGCGCGCCGCAGGCGACCCGACCCTCACTAGATCCGCCTCGTCATGATTGAGCGTCCGGTGTGCTCGAAACCGAGCCCGGCATAAAACTTTGCTAGATTGTGGCGCTGCTCGCCGTCCGGCGTGACGACAACCGACGCCGCGGAGCATCCGCGCGCGCGGCACCAGGCGAGAGCAGCGTGTGACAGTGCACGCGCCACGCCCCGTCGGCGATGCGCCGGTACCACATAGAGATCTCCGATCTCGCCCAGCCGGCCCCACTCCACATAGAGCATCGTGGTGACGGTCACGACCCCGACGAAGACGCCGCCGGCATCGGCGAGTCCCGCCCAGCAAGACCCATCCTTGACCATGGCTGCAAGATTGGCCGCGATCAATTGCGGCGGCGTGCCGAACCCTTCCTCGCTGAAAAATCGCTCGAGCAGCACAACCGCATGGCCGATCGTTTCCGGCGTGACTTCTCTTACATTGAACTCTTGAGCCATGGGGGGTCTTCGGATGCGGCTACCGCCCCTTCCACTGCGGCTTGCGCTTTTCGGCGAAGGCCTTCGCGCCTTCGATCTGGTCCTCGCTCGAATAGAGCACGTCGACCGTCTTGAGCTTGCGCTTGGTGACGAGATCGAACGCCTGCTGCACAGGCAAGTGCCCGGTCTCGCGCACGATCTCCTTGATGGCGGCGAAGACGAGCGGCGGCCCGTCGGCCAGCTGATCGGCGAGCTCCCGCGCGCGCGCCATCAGCTTGTCCGCCGCCACGACCTCGTTGACGAGCCCCCACTGCTTGGCCTCCTCCGCATCGATACGCCGGCCGGTGAACAAGAGCTCCATGGCCACGTGATAGGGAATGCGCCGCGGCAGCTTGATGGTCGCGGCGTCGGCGACCGTGCCGGAATTGATCTCCGGCAGCGCGAAGGTCGCATGCTCGGCGGCGATGATGAGGTCGCACGACAGCATGATCTCGAAGCCGCCGCCGAAGGCGAGACCGTTGACGGCGCAGATCACCGGCTTGTTGAGGCCGGGCAGCTCCTGCAGGCCGCCGAAGCCGCCGACGCCATAGTCGACATCCGGCGGCTCGCCCGCCGCTGCAGCCTTGAGATCCCATCCCGGGCAGAAGAACTTCTCGCCGGTCGCCGTCAGGATCGCGACGCGCAGCTCCGGATCGTCGCGGAAGCCCGCGAAGATATCGCCCATGATGCGGCTGGTCGCGGCATCGATGGCGTTGGCCTTGGGACGGTCGATGGTGACCTCGAGGACGCGCCCGCGGCGCTCGGTGCGGATCGGTCCGGTCATGGTGTCCTCATTCGGATCAGGGCATCGACGGCGACGGCGCCGTCGGGAAGAACGAGCAGCGGATTGACGTCGAGCTCCTCGATCAAGCCGTCGTGGGCCTTCGGCGAAGCGCGCAATCGCCTCGATGGCCTCGATCACCGCCGCCTGATCGCCGGACTTGCCGCGATAGCCCTCGATCAGCCGCCAGACCTTCAGCGACCGCAACGCCCGCTCGATCTCGCTGCGATCGGTCGGCAGCAGCAGCGTGGCCGAGTCCTTGAGAAGCTCGGTGAGTATGCCGCCCGCGCCGATGACGAGCGCCAGGCCGAACTGCGGATCGGCCTTGAGGCCGATGATCAGCTCGGCGACGGCACCCGTGACCATGCGCTCGACGAGGAGCTCGGGCGCAAGCTTGCCGAGCTTCTCCGCCGCTCGCGCCACGTCCTCGCGGTTGCGCAGATTGAGCACGACGCCGCCAGCCTCGGTCTTGTGCGCGATCGCCGCCGACGAAACCTTGAGCGTCACCGGATAGCCGATCCGGTCGCGCGGCTGCGGCAGCATCAGTCGCGGCGCAGATCTGCCCCTCCGGCACGCTGAGCCCGAAGCCCTTGAGAAGCGACTTGGCCTCGAACTCCGTCAGCGTCCGCTCCGCCCTGCCCCGCCGCCCGGATGCGGCCAGCTCCGGAAGCGCCTGATCGCGCGCCCAGTTGCGCCCGATCGATGCCGCGGCCTCGAAGGCGGTCAAGCGCATCGTCGAGCCCCATCATCGGCGCGACATCGTCGGCCGCGAGCTCGTCGGCAAGATCGAGCGGCATGCACTCGGGCAAGGACGCGACGACCGCGGCGCGCGCCTTCGTTTCGTTCGCGGCTCGTCGGAAGCCGCGCGCCGTCGTGAGCCAGGCGTCGGGGTTCATGTGCGCCTGCGTCGGCACGTCGAGGATGAGCATGCCGATGTCGAAGCCGCCCGACAGCGCCGCCGAGAAGGTCGCCGCGAGCTTGTCCTCCTGCCGCCAGATGAAGGTGTGATAGTCGAGCGGATTGTCGATCGAGACATATTCATTGAGCGTCGCGGCGACGCGTCGCCTTCGTCGCGGCATCGAACGGCGGAAAGCTCACGCCCTTGTCGATCGCCATGTCGGCCACCAGCGCCGCCTCGCCGCCCGAGCAGCTCATCGACACGAGCCGGCTGTCCGGCAGCGGTCCGCCGTGATGCAGAAGCTTGAGCGTCTCGACGAAGGCCGTCACCGAGGCGACGCGCGCGATGCCATAGCGCTCGAAAAGCGCATCGTAGAGCGTGTCGGCGCCGGCCAGCGACGACGTGTGGCTGAGCGCGACTTTGGCGCCCTGCTCCGAGCGGCCCGGTCTTCAGCGCCACGACCGGCTTCCTCCGGTCGCGCGCAAACGCGGCCGCGCGAGCGAAGGCCGGAATATCGCTCACGCCCTCGATATGCAGGCCGATCGCGGTGATGCGGTCGTCGGAGGCCAGCGCCTCGAGCATCTGCGCCATGTCGATATCGGCCTGATTGCCGACGGTGTAGATGGCAGCGAGCGGCAGGGCGCGCCGCGTCATGGTGAAGTTGCAGGCGATGTTGCCGGACTGGGTGACGATGGCGACGCCGCGATCGAGCAGACCCGATTCCGTGCTCGTCGGGCCACAGCGCTGCGCGCGCGATGCTGTTGACGTAGCCGTAGCAGTTGGGTCCCATCAGCGGCATGCCGTCCGCGGCGGCGAGCAGCGCGTCCTGCAGATGCGTGTCGCCCGTCTCGGCAAAGCCCGAGGCATAGATCACCGCGCCGCCGCACCCTTTCGCCCGCAAGCTCCGCACGATCTCGATCGTCGGCTCGCGCTTGACGGCGATGAAGGCCGCATCGATCGGCCCCTCGATCAGATCGACCGAGGCCAGCGTCGCCACGCCGCCGAGCTCGCTTGCGCTTGGGATGCACGGCGTAGATCTTGCCGCCGAAGCCGAACTCGATCGTCCGCCTGATGGCGATGTCGCATTCGGCGCCGCCGACGAAGGCGATCGACTTGGGATAGAGCAGCCGGGAGAGGTCGCGCGCCACGCGTCAGCCGCCGAGCGGCCGCAGCAGCGCGCGCGAGATGATGTGCCGCTGGATCTCGCTCGTGCCTTCCCAGATGCGCTCGACGCGGGCATCGCGCCAGATGCGCTCGAGCGGCAGGTCCGACATCAGCCCCATGCCGCCGTGGATCTGGATCGCCTCGTCGGCGACGAAGGCCAGCATCTCGGTCGCCTTGAGCTTCGCCATCGCCATGTCCATGTCGGTCACGGTCTTCTGGTCGAATTTCCAGGCGGCCTCGAGCGTCAGCAGTTCGGCCGCCCTGAGCTCGAGCGCCATGTCGGCGAGCTTGAAGGACACGCCCTGGAACTTGCCGATCTGCTGGCCGAACTGCACGCGGTCGACGGCCCATTGCTTGGCAAGCTCGAGCGCCCGCTCCGCCCGGCCGAGACAGGTCGCGGCGACCTGCAGGCGCGTCGCGCCGAGCCATTCGTTCGCCACCTCGAAGCCCTTGTGCACCTCGCCGAGCACCTGCGACTTGCGGCACGCGGCAATCGTTGAACTCGAGAATCGCAGTTGTTGTAGCCGCGATGCGAGACGTTCTTGTAGCCGTCGCGCACCGTGAAGCCCGGGCGTGCCCTTGTCGATCAGGAACGCGGTGATCAGCTTCCGTCTTGCCCCGCGGCGATTCCTCCTCGCCTGTCGCGGCGAACAGGATCACGAAGCTCGCCTCGTCGGCATGGCTGATGAAATGCTTGGTGCCGTTGATGACGAAATCGTCGCCGTCGGCGCGCGCGAAGGTCTTCATGCCGCGCAGATCCGAGCCGACGTCCGGGCTCGGTCAGCGCGAGGCAGTCGGACTTCTCGCCGCGAATGGACGGGAACAGATAGCTTGTCCCGCTGCTCGCCGGCGCAGGCCATGAGGATGTTCGACGGCCGGGCGACGCAGTTCCAGTGCAGCGCATAGTTGGTCCGCCCGAGCTCCTTTTCGTAGAGCACCCAGGTCAGCGTATCGAGACCGGCGCCGCCGACCTCGGCCGGCATGTTGGCCGCATAGAGCCCGGCGTTGATGGCCTTGGCCTTGAGCTCGTCGCGCAGCTCCGGGCGGAGGATGCCGGTCCTCTCGATCTCGGCCTCATGCGGATAAAGCTCGTTGACGACGAAGCTGTTCGTCGTCTTGACGATCAAGTCCTGCTCTTCGGAAAGGGCGAAATCCATGGGCCGCCTCGCAGCCGGACGGGTCCAGCTTACCTCGACGGATGCCGCTCTAGCACGACCCTCATGTGTCGCTCCAGAAGAAAATTGATTTGCTAATCAAAATAAGTCTGGCATATCGAAGCGGCCATCCGGGCCGCGCCTGACCGCGCGATCCACCCAGGGAGAGACCTGATGAATAACGACGTCGTCATCACCTGCGCGGTCACCGGCGCGGGCGATACCGTGGGCAAGCACCCGGCAATTCCGGTCACGCCGCGCCAGATTGCCGATGCCGCGATCGAGGCCGCCAAGGCCGGCGCCGCGGTCGCGCATCTCCACGTCCGCGATCCGAAAACCGGCAAGGCGGCGCGCGACCCGGCGCTCTATCGAGAGGCCGTGGGCTACATCCGCGCCTCGGGCGTCGATGTCGTGATCAACCTCACGGCCGGCATGGGCGGCGATTTCTTCTTCGATCCGGCAAATCCGAAGACCGGCGGCCCCAAGACCGACATGGCGAACGGCGCCGAGCGCGTCGTCCATGTCGAGGAGCTCCGCCCCGAGATCTGCACGCTCGACTGCGGCTCGCTCAATTTTGGCGACGGCGCCTTCCTGGCCACCGCCGATGTCCTGCGCGAGATGGCGAAGCGCATCCAGGCCGTGGGCGTCAAGCCCGAGATCGAAGCCTTCGAGCTTGGCCATATCTGGCTGGCGAAGCAGCTCATCAATGAAGGGCTGATCGACGCCCCGCCACTCTTCCAGCTCTGTCTCGGCATTCCATGGGGCGCCGAGGCGACGACGGACGCATTCTTGGCCATGCGCAATCACCTTCCTGAGGGGGCGAACTGGGCCGGCTTCGCCATCGGCCGCCTGCAGATGGCCTTCGTGGCCCAGGCAGCAATCCTCGGCGGCCATGTGCGCGTCGGTCTCGAGGACAACATCTGGCTCGACAAGGGCGTGCCCGCCTCCAACGGCCAGCTCGTCGCCCGCGCCAAGGAGATTCTGGAGCGCATGGGTGCCCGCGTGCTGACGCCGGCCGAGGCGCGCGAGAAGCTCGGGCTGAAGAAGCAGCGATAAGCCGGCCCTCACGACATCCAAGATACAAACACTAGGCGCAACGCGGATCGACCGACCAATGGCAATCGAAACCTCCTCTAATCCCGTCTCCACCATGGCGATCGTCGGCACCGGCGTGATCGGCGCCGGCTGGGCTGCACGCGCTCTTTCGAAAGGGCTCGATGTCCGCGCCTACGATCCCGATCCGAAGGGCGAAGCCAAGCTCCGCGCCGCCATCGCCAACGCCTGGCCGGCCTTGGAGCGCGCCGGACTTGCTCCCGGCGCCTCGCAGAGCCGCCTCACGTATTGCTCCTCCGTGGCGGATTGCATTGCCGGCGCCGGCTTCATTCAGGAGAACGCGCCGGAGCGGGAAGAGTTGAAACAGGGATTGCTGGCGGAGATCGACGCCGCTGCCGCGCCCGAGGCGATCATCGCCTCGTCGACCTCGGGCCTCCTGCCGACGCGTCTTGCGGCACGAATGAAGCGCCCCGAGCGCCTCGTCATCGGCCACCCCTTCAACCCGGTCTACCTTCTGCCCTCTCGTCGAGGTCATCGGCGGCGAGAAGACCTCGCCCGAGACGATCGCGCGCACAAAGGACTTCTACCGCTCGATGGGCATGCGCCCGCTCCACATCAAGCGCGAGATCGAGGGCTTCGTCGCCGACCGCCTGATGGAAGCGCTCTGGCGCGAGGCGCTGTGGCTCGTCAATGACGGCATCGCGACGACGGAGGAGATCGACGCCGCCGTCGTCTATGGCTGCGGCCTGCGCTGGTCGCTGATGGGAACATTCCTCACCTTCCACCTCGCCGGCGGCGAGGGCGGCATGCGCCACATGCTGCATCAATTCGGCCCCGCACTGAAGTTGCCCTGGACCAGACTGGTCGCGCCCGAGCTCACCGGCGAGCTGATCGACAAGGTGGCTGACGGCTGCGAGCACCAGGCGGCGGGCCGCTCGATCAAGGAGCTCGAGCGCCGTCGCGACGAATTCCTGATCGAGCTTCTAGGCCTCGTGAAGAAGTACTGGCCCGAGGCCGAGGGCCGCCCGGATCACATTTGATTGAAGGCAAGTCGAGGCCCGGCCATGTCCGCCACTGCCCCCTTTCCTCTGATGGAGCTTACGGTCCAGCGCGCCTGGGTCGATTTCAATGGCCACATGAACGATGCGGCCTACGCCGAGGCGTTCAGTCTCGCGTTGATGACGATGACCGATCATCTGGGTCTCGATGCGACGGGGCGGGCAAGCACGGGCCATACCATCTACACGATCGCGGCGATGATCCGTTACCTGCATGAGGCGTCCGAAAGTGAGCCCCTCGTCCTGACCGGCCGCATTCTCGAGGCCGACGATAAGCGCATCCGCGTTTGGGCCGAGATGCACCATGCCGTGAAAGGAACGCTGCTGGCGACGACGGAGCAGTTGTTCCTCTGCGTCGACCAGTCCGGCCAAGCGCCGCGCGCGGCGCGCTGGCCGGAGCCGTTCGCCGGACGGCTGAAAGCACTCGCTGCCGAGCACGCCGGCCTGCCCGTTCCCGCCGGCGCGGGCGAGGGCATTCGCTTGAAGCGGGGAGCGACCTGAGAAGCGTCGCCCAAAGGAGAAACCGTGATGCCCCCTATTCTGCCGGTCCTGCGCCGGGAAGACGAGGTCGCCGACGAGAGCTGGAACGACGCCCGCGGCCGCCTCTCGTTTCGCACCCTGATCGATGGCGACGAGACGCCGACGACATCCCTCACCTTCGGTACGGCAACACTCAAATACGGTGAGTGGCTCGCCCCGCACCGGCATGCGCAGCCTGAGATCTATTTCATTCTGTCTGGATCAGGCGCGATGACGATCGACGGCGTCCGGCACGAGGTCTCTTCTGGCACGGGCATATTCATTCCCGGCAATGCCGAGCATGGCATCTCCAACCTCGGACCCTACCCGCTCAAGTTTCTCTACGCGTTCGCGGTCGACGGCTTCTCCGAGGTCGTCTACGTCTTTTCGTGAGGCTGAGCGGATCGGCCGACACCTCATGCAGAAAAGCAATCCCTGCTTCCTCGTCTCGCACCTAAACTGTTCGATCCCGCTCCGCTGGGGCCGCCTTCTAGAGGCGTCTATTTGGCGAGGAGCGGGTCCGAGTCCTGAGGGATGCGCGGAGCACGCACTCCGTCTCCCTCCCCGAGCGTCTGCCCACTGCCGGTGGCAACATCGGCACCGAAGAAGCTGCGGCTAAGAAGGGTGCGTGACGCCGGAATTTGGCTTCCTCCGGCACAAAGCTCGGGTCATGTCGGAGACATGCCTCCGGCATGTGAGCGGGGCGTCATGTCGAAGACATGCTTTCAGCATGATGCGCCTTCGAACATACATGCGGATTACCGCGGCAAGCCCGCGCCCCGCTCCCCCACTCTAATCACCTTGGGCGCTCAGCGCCGCGGGGCGACACTCGATAACCATCGCGCGCCGGACTTCCCACGCAAGGTCGAAATCCATCGCAATCCGGGCTACGATCCCTCCAAAGTAGACCTCGCCCCTGCGATCCCCCCACCCAAGGGTCAATAATGAGCGCAAACAACAAAATTCGAGAGATCGACGAGGAGGTCATTCTCGTCGACGGCGAGGATCGCGCGTATGGCCATGGCGGTAAGCTCGATGTCCACCGGCGCGGAGAATTGCATCGCGCCTTCTCCATTATCGTCCGCAACAGCACCGGCGAGATGCTTTTGCAGAAGCGCGCGGACGGCAAGTATCACTCCGGCGGACTCTGGACCAACACCTGCTGCGGGCATCCGCGCCCCGGTGAAGCAACGGCTGACGCGGCCTCCCGCCGCCTCGAGGAGGAGATGGGATTCCGCTGTGCGCTGCTCCCGCTCGGCGCCTTAGAGTACCGCGCCGAGCTCGACAACGACATGATCGAGCACGAGTTCGTGCATGTCTTCGCAGGGATATACGACGGGCCGATCTCTCCCGATCCCAGCGAGGCCGCCGACTTTTCTTGGCGCCCGCTCGACGCCATCCGCACCGATATCGCCGCTGCGCCAGCTCGCTTTAGCTACTGGTTCCGGCGTTACGTCGAGGAAAGCTGGCCTTTGGCTGGAAAAGCTATCTAACCAAACCGGCCAGACGGCGAGCCACGCACGGCAATCGCCATGCGCAGCCCCGAGTCGTCAGGCAAGCACGATCACGTCGATGATCTCGAACGTATCGGGATCGACGATGCAGACCGTGTCACCGACGACGATGTACTTGTAGCGCTGCCAGTCCGGAACGACGACGATGACGTCGGCCGGAATTGCGACCAGCGCGATGCTTCGCGGAAGCCGCGTCCCGACACGAACGTCGACGTTTACGCTGACGTTGGCACTACCCTTGTGGCCTTTGAACGCCGAGTTTACGCGCGAGCGCTGGTCGGTATTCAAGGTCACGTGCGGACCGCCTTGTTTCGCATTGGTGGATTTGGAATTGGCTTTGGCGTCGCTCGCAGCATCTCCGGCCGCCGCATTCCCGGATTCACCGCTGCTGGCTCCTGACGCGGCGCTGCCGTCATCCTTCGCCCCGTCGGCAGGGCCCTTCTTCGCGAGATCATCCTTCGCGGCACCACCCTTGGCGTCCTTGAAGTCCTTGGCGCCATCTTTTGCCGCACGCTCGTTCGACCGCTTCTCGCCAGACAGCTTGTCGCCCGGCACTTCAGCATTGCGTCCCGCATCCCTCGTTAAGGTCTCGCTCTTTTGCGCTGACGGCATAGCCGGCGCACCGCGATCCGGCTGGGCACTGGCGCCGCCGCCTTGCTCGCCGGCCGAGCCGCCGAAGTCGCGCGCTGTCGGCGCGTTAACGCCCGCACCGGGCCCCTTGTCTTGGGCGTCGGCAATCGACGCAGCCGCAATCATGGCCGCGACGCTCACAGTCGAGATTAGAAATTTCTTCATGGGCGATACTCCTTCTTTCGCTGGCCCTCAGGCTGGGACCTCAACGCAGAACCGAGGGACCCTTGACCGGTTCCAATTCAGAGATGGGATCACGGAGGATGATGTTGGGAACGGAACGGCGTGCGCGGAGTTGTCTCACCAGATCAGACTTGTCTCGTAACGAGGTGGACAGATGGACACCATTCACATTTCGCCTTTAGAGGCCGCGCCGTCCGACGAAACGGATTGTCCGGCCATGTGGAAGGTTCTCGTGTGCAGGATTGAGCTGGCCGAGCGACGTCAGCGAATTTCCGACGCCTGGGAAACGTTTGCGTTCGGCGTTCGGACGCAACGGCCGCGCCGCTCAACCGCCCGGCACTGAAGACGCTTTTTGGCAACGAGTGCTTGCAGTCGTCAGGCCTGCGACATGTGCACGCTCGTAAGCAGCGCAAAAGGAACCGACCTCCGCCGCCCGTGTTCCTCTCTCGTAAAGCCAACAATGAAAGGAAACGACATGAGAGCAACATCGATTTCCACGCTGGCGCTCGTCGCCATGACGATCGGCGCCGGCGCCGCGTTCGCGCAATCACCTGCCGGTAGCCCGGCCGACCCGAATAGCGTCCAGAATCGTCAGCCTGGCCTGAGTGCCACCACACCGACCGATCCGGCTGCGGGCGCAAACCCGAGCGCACGCGTGCCCAGCGCGCCGCTTGAGGATGGCTCGTCTCTCGACGAGAGCGCACCTGCGAGCGACGGTGCGAGTTCGGGCGAGATGGGCGCGGCTGCACCGGCCGGAAGCCCCGCTGATCCGAACAGCGATGAAAACCGCCAGCCCGGACCGAGCGCCACCACGCCGACTGATCCGGCCGCAGGCTCGAAGCCAAGCGCTCGTATTCCGACCGCGCCCAGCGAGTGACGCGAGAAACGCCAGCTTGAGCGGCGCCCCAACAAGGGCGCCGCTTTCTATGGTGCAACAAACACTCGAAGTAGAAGGTCGAAGCAATGAACCGGATCTGCTTACTCGTTTGCTCCTTTGCCGTATGCGCGGGTGCGCAGGCAAAGGAGATCACGGTCGACATCAACAGGATTTCGGATCAGGGCGTCGGCGACAAGATCGGCGAGATCACGATCTCCGACAGCGCCAAGGGCGCGACCTTCAAAGTTGCAGTGACCGGCTTGCCGAAAGGCGAGCATGGCTTCCACGTGCACGAAAACGGCGATTGCGGGCCCGGCACGAAGGACGGGAAAATTGCGGCTGGCCTCGCTGCCGGAGCCCATTTTGATCCTGCCGGGACGAAGTCACATAAGGGGCCGCAGGGCGAGGGACACAAAGGCGACACGCCCAAACTCAATGCCACGGACGACGGCATAGAGCAGACAGTCACAGCGCCAAAACTGACGCTCGCCGACATCGCCGGGCGCTCGCTCATGATCCACGATGGCGGAGACAATTACTCCGACAATCCCGAAAACGGCGGCGGCAAGGGGCGCCTCGCCTGTGGTGTCATTCCGAAGATCCAGTGACAAAGGAACGACGCAGCCGGGAAGCGCGTTGAGGCATTGTCGTCGATCAAAGTAGCGAGTGTTCATGAACGACAGTGATCAAGGCAAGCCTACGACGGCCCGGAATGCTGTCTTCATTCTGCTCGTTACCCTCATGGCGGTTGCCGTTGTCTTCTATCATCGCAACGATCAGATCGCTCGCGCCCCGGGCTCAGCCGGCTCCGTCACGAGTGCAGAGTCGCCTACTAGCCGACCCGCACAGCCGCCGAGATCGTAGGCCGTTGAGAGGAGAGACGCGAAGAATGCCGGCCGCCCAGCACACCGACAACACGCAGAATTTCGAAGCATTCGAGGAATTCTGGCCCCATTACCTGCGCGAGCATTCATCTCCCAAGACGCGCGATCTGCATCTGCTCGGAACAGCCGTAGCGCTCGCGTGCCTCGGCGGATTCGCGAAGACACGCGACAAACGTTGGCTGGCGGGAGCTCTGATCGGATCCTACGGCCTCGCCTGGACAGGTCATGCGGCGTTCGAAAAGAACAAGCCGGCGACATTCACGCACCCGCTGTGGTCGCTGCGGGCCGATTTTCGCATGTTCAGACTATGGCTGATCGGCGACCTCGATCCCGAGCTCGAAGACACGCGCGACAAAGATCCGAAACAGCGCTTGGATCGACAAAAAAGCATTTCTCGCTAGTTCGCCCTCCGTGCCGCATCAAAGCCTTGCGGGATTCCGGCGAGGCAACCGAGAAGGATATCAAAGACGACAAGCGCGAGATGCGGAACTAGCACGAAATTCGCCATCGCTCACGCAGCAATACATCGTGCTGCGAAGCGCGGCGACACGCAGACGTTCCGGATCTTGTTCGCCGCAGCAAATGCCCTCCAGAATGCTCTTTGCCATTTGGAGGCGCAATCGGCTCGTCTCTGGTGAATCCAGATCCGTTGCACGCTGACTGATACGCGCGACGCGGCAAGCATCGCGCATGACTGCGGCCAATAGATCGAGGCGCTCATTCCCTGGAGAAAGCTCGACGAAATGGACATCCATTGCTGCCTCCTATGGGATGCGCGCCCGAGCGCTCCTTCTCAACTTGGTCGCTTCAGGCTGGAATGCGATGTGCCGGCGGTGGTTCCAATTCGACGGCCACGCGTCACGCGAAGCCGACAATCGACGCCATCAGCCAGCCCGCGATGTAAGCCAGCGACGAGTAGGCGAGACTGTCGCCGGCATTGTTGGCGAGGGAGCGCAAGTAAGCCCCGTCATGCATGGCGCGCCCGGTTTGGGCACTTCGAGCCTCTACGTATTCGAGGCTTGCGATAGTCAGCGCGACCGCGGCGACGAGAACGACCCACCACGGCCGTCCGACGAACCCAAGCAGCAGAAGAAGACCAAGAAGGATGTGAGGAAACATTTGTATGAACCCGCGAAAAGCAAAGAGAGCGCCCCGCATCTCGCGGGGCGCGATTGCTGTTACTCCGTGCGGACCGGAGGCGGAGTATTGGGAACGGTCTGCTCGGTATTTGTCGCCGTATTGGGATTTCCCGGCTCATTGCCGCCCGAGAAGAATAAAAACCCGGCGAGCACAAGAGCCGCAATCCCGAGCGCCGTATAAAGACCTGTATTGTCGCGCGGTGGGATATTGGACGGGTCGCGCCGCTCGTCATAGTTGGGATCATCATAGTTGGGCATGTGTTCCTCCTTCGCTGTTCTGTCGTGTACCCAGTAAAACGGCCCGCACGCGGCTAGGTTCCGCGACTTGCCGCTTTCTGAACGCGCGCCCGGTAAGCGCCAGCGAAGCGCCGATTCGACGAGAAAATTCACTGAACGCGGACTGAACGCGAGCGATTAAGGAACCAAGGGGTCCGACGCACGTTTCCTCTTTCCGGTCACGCGTAACAAATGGAGGAAATAATGAAGCGGCTTATCCTCGCTTCCGTGTTCGCAATCGCTGCGTCATGCGGAGCCCATGCTGCGGGACAGAAGCTCACGCAGGCGGAATGTGACGCCATGTGGAAGCAGGCCAATCCGACGAACGCCAAGACCATAACCGAAGCGCAGGCTCAGGCGTTTGTGAGCGACGTTAAGGCAGCCAATCCCGACGCCGACGGCACCCTGGATCGCGCCGAATTCCGGCCGCCTGCGGCAAAGGTCTCGTGAAGAGCTCGTCGGCCGGAGCCGGCAGCGGCAGCTCGACGGGTGCTGGTGCAGGTGAGTCGGGCGCAGCCGCGCCGGGCTCCAAGTACTAAACTGCGTAACGTGTAAGTCGTTTAAGTCGAGTAATGCGTATCGAAGTGCGGAGCGGCGGCGCAATCACTGCGCCGTCGCTCTCATTTAGCACTGGTGGAGTTTTGAGTGTCGCTACCGATCCGCCGACACAACGGAGGCGGGCACGACCGGCTTCTCGGTCCCGACAGCCGAGCTGCTGACGGCCACGGGTTGCGAACGATGCTCGAGGAGGAAGCGATCGAGGACCGGGCCCCAAAGAGTTGAACCCTCCTGGTCGTTGACGACCTCGTGTCCCTCATCTCCGTAGGCCGGAAGAATGTGGATGTCGACAGGCGCGCCGCCTGACTTCCATGCCGACGCCATTGCCGTTACGAGCTCGGGGCCGAAATAGCTATCGTTCTCGGCATAGATCCACGTCGATGGAACGCGCGCCGTGTGTCCGTAGTCGCGCGCTGCGTCGATGAGACGTTGCTCGCCGCAAACCGCATTCCTGCGTCCGCCCGCATGGCCTCCGCGTCCACCTGAGAAGTTTACGACCGCGGCGACATTGGCAGGGTTGCGCGAAGCGAGTGCCAACGAAGCCCAGCCGCCGGTCGATACCCCGACGACGATCGTCGATTTGGGGGCAACGAACGGCTGCCGCGACATGAACTCGACGACAGCTTCGATATCGTCGGCGGCGATCTGACCGGATGTGTAGTGGTCGGGATCGGCGCAACTGCCGACCAACTCGGCAAGCGGACCGCCCGTCGCTCCGTGCCCGCGCCGCTGCGGCAGCACGACCACGTAGCCGCGCTCGACGAACCATTTTGAAAGCCAGTAGTAGATCGGCATCGAGACGGAAAGGCGGGTTGCGTCGGACGTGCCGTGATTGATGACGACAACCGGATACCGAATTCCTGCTGAGTTCGAGTCTCCACCGCCGGAAGGCCGGAAGACCGTGACGCGAAGATAGTTGTCCGGCGCGCCGCTCGGCATCGTCCACAGCTGTTCGCGCATGCGCGGACCTTCAGGACCGTACGGGCCGAACTGGTCCACACTGCCGGACAGTGCCTGCGCCGGCAGAAGAAAAACCGAGATCGCTGCAATCCAGCGCAGAGACGTTGCAAGCGCGCGCCGACGCGCCGAAACCTCCAACATGCAGATTTGTTCCCCGTGCCCCGTGGAAAAACCTCGCGGCCGAGCATAACGGCATTTGTTCGGGGCGCAACCGCCCATATGACGTTTGCACAGCCGTATTCTCGCCAAAATCTCAAATCAACCAGGGCCTGCGTTGACGTCGACAACCGTGCGCCCGCGGGTTTCGCCCGCCAGCACGCGCGGCGCAACTTCCAGCACTTGCTCTAGCCCGATCACAGAGGTCATTTGCTCGAGCTTGTCGAGATCGAGGTCCCGGGCAAGCCGTTCCCAGGCCTTTACGCGCTTGCCCTTCGGCGCTCGCACCGAATCGATACCCGCAAGCGTGACGCCGCGCAGAATAAACGGAGCCATCGTCCCAGGTAGGTCCAGCCCCTGCACGAGCCCGCAAGCTGCGACAGTCCCGCCGTACCGCGTCTGAGCCAGCGCATTGACCAGTGTGTGGCTGCCCACAGCATCGATCGCACCGGCCCACCGCTCCTTGCCGAGCACCGGCCCGCGCTCCGATAACGTCTTGCGGTCGATGATTTCAGCAGCGCCCAGCGCTGTGAGATATCCCGCCAGCTCCGGCCGCCCGGTCGAGGCTATAACGCGATAGCCGAGCTTCTTGAGGAGAGCGATCGCGACCGAGCCGACGCCGCCAGCGGAGCCAGTCACCAATATCTCACCGGCATCGGGAGTGACGCCGCCATGCTCAAGGGCGAGCACGCTGAGCATCGCCGTGTATCCTGCGGTACCGATCGCCATGGCCTGGCGCGTCGAGAGCCCAGACGGAAGCTTGATCAGCCAGTCGCCCTTGACCCGCGCCCTTTGCGCGAGCCCGCCGTGATGGGTTTCGCCTACTCCCCACCCGTTGAGAACGACCATGTCGCCCGTCTTGAATTCCGTGTTGGTCGACGCTTCGACCGACCCCGCAAGATCGATGCCGGGAATGAGCGGAAAGGTCTTGATGATGGGCCCGCGTCCAGTGAGCGCCAGGCCGTCCTTGTAGTTGATCGTGGAGTAGTCGACCGCGATCGTGACGTCGCCGTCCATGAGCGCAGTATCATCCACGACAGCGATAGCCGCTTTTTGCGTGCCGTCCACTTTCTCCACGCGAAGTGCTCGAAACGTCATCCCCTGCCTAGCTCCGCCGATCGGCCATTGCGCCTGACATCGTCGACGCAGACTTGGTTGTACCGAAGGAATGCCGGCCCGTCGTGCCGATTTTAGCGCCGCCGGTCAGACATTCCCCCAGCCGAGAGCGACGCAGCGCAGCCTCCTCCGAACGGAAATGGTCTTGGTCAATTTCAGGGGGTTTGGAACCTAGCTGTCCCCCAATCGGGGGACTGCATCTTTAGATCGTTCAGACATAGACTTTGTGTGTACGGCTGCCCGTTTTGGTGCCGGCGGTTTCTCATCCGACCTGGCACGGGCGACGGGTGGGAATTGGAGATGGAAACATGTCCTTCCTCGGTGGACTGTTGATGATCTTGACCGGCCTCGCCATCATGGCATTCGGCCTCTTCTTGTTCTACGCATGGCTGCCCCTCCTCTACGGCCTGATCGGCTTCGACATTGGCCTTCTCTTGGGCCGATGGCTGACGGGTGACGTCGGCATGCTGGCCATCATCCTTGGCGTCATCGGCGCAATCATTCTCGGCGTCGCGTCATATACGCTCGAACCGTATCGGCGCGTTTTGCTCGGCGTGTCCGGCGGCGTCTTGCTCGGCCTTGCGCTCACCGCACTGTTCGGATGGGATGGCTGGCTGGGCGGGCTTTTCGGCCTCATACTGGCGGCGGTCCTTGGCTTGATCGGAGCCATCATCGTTCCGCTCTACTTCGACCTGTTCGTCGTCGCGGCTTCCGCGCTCAGCGGTGCGGCAATCGTCATGGCCGGAGCGCACCTTCTTCTGCCCGGCGTCGGGCTGTTCGACCATTCGAGCGGCGCTCTTCTGCCGAGACTGCTCACGCTGGTCTTGGCCGTCGTCGGCATGGGCTGGCAGATGACCAACATCGAGAAGTGGGTTCAGTCGGAGCCGTTCTTCGGCGATAGGAGACCGCTGCCTTAAACCAAGCGTCACTTGTGACGGCGTGCTCGTCGAGTTACGCGCGCGACGGTCGGCTTCCGCGTGGTCCGCGACTTGAACGAATGAACGAGGCGTTGTCCCTGTGGTGACAGCGAAAGCTTGTCTCGTTGAGTTATCTCCTTGGGTTCGCGAAGCGCGATTGGCGCGCTCATATCCAGGAGATCCGACGATGCTTCCCCAGATGATCGCTTTCAAAGCTGCCATGACCCGCACCGGCGAACTCGCAAAGCCACGCCCGGTGGACAGCCAGCGCTAAGAGAAGCATGAGGGCGGCGCCAAAAGCGCCGTCGCACATCACTGACGCATAAGGTCTTTTCGCCCTCCCCTGACTGTCATCTGCCCGTCATCTCGGCGGCTCTACATGTGCGCCACGCACACGCATGGGGAGGGGCAATGTCAACCTATTACGCACGAATGCTCGATTCCGCGACCAACGGCGAAGGCTCCTACGCGTTCGAGGGTCCGGCTGATCTGATGCAAAAAACCGCGGACGAGATCGTCGCGATCTTTTTCGAGCATGTCGAGAAGGAGGTGCTGAAGACGAACGCCGATTGGGAGATCAACGGCGTGATGAAGAACCGCGAGCGCAGGATCGTGACCGCGATCGGCTCTCTGATACCGGAGAAGAATGATCCGCCGCTTCCCTTTCTGCTGCTGATCTCCGATCAGGACGGTACCTATCAGGGAGCGGGCCCATGAGCAGCGGGAGTGGCGGCATGTCGCCCGACAAAGTACGCGCGGAGATGCTCGACAGCTTCGACGAGGAGCTCGAGCTGGAATTGTCCGATGAGCGCATGGGCGACCCATCGAGTGCCGCGTTCGATCTCCCGGAAATCGGCGATGCTGACCGGAAACTCTATTTCGGCGAGCTCTTCCGTCTGCAGCGCGAGCTCGTGAAGCTCCAGGATTGGGTAGTCGCTCAAAAAATTAAGGTCGTCGTCATCTTCGAGGGTCGTGACGCGGCAGGTAAAGGCGGCGTCATCAAGCGCATCACCCAGCGCCTCAATCCCCGAGTTTGCCGGGTCGCCGCCTTGCCGGCGCCGAGCGAGCGAGAGCGGACCCAGTGGTATTTCCAGCGCTACGTGCCGCACCTCCCGGCCGCCGGCGAGATCGTCCTATTCGATCGCAGCTGGTACAATCGCGCCGGCGTCGAGCGGGTGATGGGATTTTGCACCGAAGCCGACGTCGAGGAATTCTTCCGCTCCGTGCCCGAGTTCGAGAAGATGCTCGTGCGCTCGGGCATCAAGCTCATCAAGTACTGGTTCTCCATCACCGACGAAGAGCAGAACTTCCGGTTCCAGATGCGCATCGAGGATCCGCTCAAGCAGTGGAAGCTATCACCCATGGACCTCGAGTCCCGCCGCCGCTGGGAGAAGTACACGAAGGCCAAGGAGGCCATGCTGGAGCGCACGCACATCCCGGAGGCCCCTTGGTGGGTCGTCGAGGCCGTCGACAAGAAGAAAGCCAGGCTGAACTGTATTCACCACCTCCTCAGTCAGATTCCCTACGCTGACGTCGCGCGAGAACCCATTACTCTGCCGGAGCGAGTTTTTGGTGAGGATTATCTCCGCGGCCCGGTGCCCCGAGAAATGCACGTACCCGACGTTTATTGATTTGCAACACGGTTGTAGGCATTGCGCACGCGCAGTCGCTCGCGGTACTGTGTCAATGTGGACAAGTATGTTTTTTGTGTGGGGTAAAGCGTATCATGTCGGACATTGCCCAAAATGATGCGAGCACGTTCGCTCGCCAGATCGTCGAAATGCCGGAAGCGGAACTGACCGAGCTTGTTCATCGGCTCCGCTATCATCGCAGGCTCACCCGCACAGTTCATGCTCTCAACGGATTGACGCGCACGCCGGTCTCGGCCGACCTCGGGCGGCGGGCTTTAAGCCGCATGGGCCTGGAGCGTTGCGGCTAGGTCCCGCTCGGTAGACCTACCGGTCCGTGCGCTCAGCTGATCGCGTCGCTGCGATTCTGCGCCAGGTCATGTATTGGCGTATGTCGGTCAATTGACCGTCCGCGAGTCTCGCGACGCGGCGCTCGTCCGCCTCACCATAGATGACTTCTGCGCCGATCCATTTGTCGACGAGCCCGTCGCCGGCTGCGCCGATCGTCCGGTTGACGCGGTATTTGATCTCAATCAGATCGCCGACTTCCAGGTCCGCTCGTCCATTGGACATATCCGGCCTCTCCGCTGCGAGTGACGGCCGGAAGCTAGCGCAGAAGTTTTGCGCTTTTTTATCGGCGATGCCGCCGCGACATATATTTCAGGTTATGGGAGCAAACTCTCTCGCCGCCTCAGTGTGTCTAAGGCTATCGTGCGACCGGTGCGAAAAGTATAAAGGCCTATGCCGCCGCTCGCTTGCGGCCGGTCGACCGCGCATAGCGTTGATCTGCAGCGATCAAGCCTGCTGCGATCGCCGTACCGATCAGCGCCACAAGGGGATCCATCCACGCCATCATTAAAACGATCGCGATGCCGCAATTCCCGTAGAACAGCTCGGCCGAGCGACTTCCATTTGCTTCTGGCTTGGACAATTCACCCTCCCCCCAAAGAACCCGCACCTGGAAAGGTCTCAGCATCGGCTTCCAGGATGAAGCCTGTGTGACAGTGGACCTTGAGCAGTCCATTCACCATCCCGCGAGACAAGTACCCAGAATTCAGCGCCGCAGTAACTTGCGCACGGAGTTGCATTGCCGCCATCCATTCCCTGTCATTTGCTTGTCATTGAAGCCTGCGATGAGCGCTATTGAGACGCGCTTCGGAATGGTTCCATGACTGGCATCGCGCTGGCCGCATTAGTCTTTTGCGCCTTTGCGACATTGGTTCACCTCATTACGGCGGGGCTCGCATTCTGGCGCTTCCGGGCGTGCGGATCGGCGCGAGAGACGGCCATCATCCGGATCGGTGACGATCATCCGGCCCGTTTGCGGCCTCGATCATTTTGACGAGTTGACCCTCAGATCGACCTTCGGCATCGACTACCCCGATGTTGAGATCATCTTCTGTTGCGCTCGTGAGCAAGATCCTGCCGTACCAGTCATTCGGTCGCTGATTTCTGCGTATCCGGCGCGTGCGGCGCGATTGCTCATCGGCGATGACAAGCCAACCGCCAATCCAAAACTTAACAATCTCGCGAAAGGCTGGCGAAGTGCCCGCGGCGACTGGGTCGTTCTCGCCGACAGCAACGTCCTGATGCCACCCAGTTATGTGAGCGAGCTCTTTGCAAGCTTCCTCCCCGGCACGGGACTGGTGTGTTCGCCTCCGGTCGGAAGCCTGCCCAAGGGTTTCTGGGCAGAGGTGGAATGCGCGTTCCTCAATACCTACCAGGCACGATGGCAATACGCGGCAGACACCATCGGTTTTGGATTTGCCCAGGGCAAGTCGATGCTGTGGCGGCGTGCTGACCTGAACGCAGTGGGCGGCATTGCGGCCCTTGGAATAGAGATCGCGGAAGATGCTGCGGCGACCAAGGTCGTGCGCGATCGGGGGCTGCGCGTTCGTCTCGTGGACCGGCCCTTCGAACAGCCACTCGGTCCCCGGCGGGCTCAACAGGTCTGGGATCGGCAGGTTCGATGGGCGCGGCTCAGACGGGCAACCTTCCCGATTTTCTACGTGCCGGAAATATTCACCGGGAGCTTCCTGCCGCTTTTGGCGGGAACGTACGCCGCAACGACCCTGTCGTATGATCCCGTTGTCGCAGCCGCACTCCTTGCAATCGTCTGGTTCGGCACGGAGGGGCTCTTGGCGCGGACAGCAGGCTGGCACCTGTCCGTGTGGTCGCCCGCAGCTTGGCTCCTTCGCGACCTCTTGCTTCCGATCCTATGGATCAAGGGCCTCGCAGGCAGCAACTTCACGTGGCGCGGCAACGAAATGAGCGTCGCGGAGCAGGCGCCGCCCCCAGAGCCTCGCGAGGCGCAAGTCTGACTTCAAGTGGCAGACACCACGAGCACTTCTCTGGTCCGGCTTGAGTAACGCCGTCAAACGGGAAATCCGAGGCACCCAGTTGATGCGCGTCAATGGTTCCGCCCCGGCGAAGGCGCAGTTTTACAATTTGGAGTTTCAGACATCATCGAGGCCAGCACGCCATGGCCAAGACGAAACCGAAAGTGATTGCTCAAGAGCACTCTCGTCCGCACGCGAAAAGTCCTGATCGGCGACAAGCGACTCGAGGGCACGCTCACCATACCGGATCCGGCAAAGGGGCTTGTCATCTTTGCTCATGGGAGCGGATCGAGCCGCATGAGCCCGCGCAATCGCTTCGTCGGTCGCGGACTCAACGACGGCGAGACTTTGCGACGCTGCTGTTCGATCTCCTGACCGAGGAGGAGGCCGCCGACCGCGGCAACGTTTTCGATATCGCCTTCCTCGGCAATCGCATGCTCGAGGCGATTAGGTGGTCACGCACGGACACGGATATTGCCGGCCTGCCGGTCGGCCTCTTCGGAGCCAGCACCGGTGCCGCCGCGGCTCTCGTCGCGGCGGCTAAGCTCCCGAACGATATTGCGGCAGTCGTCTCTCGCGGTGGCAGGCCCGGATCTTGCCGCGAACGCCTTGCCGCGCGTCAAGGCCCCGACACTGCTCATCGTCGGGGGTGCGGACTATGGCGTCATCGAGCTTAATGAAGAGGCGCTGGCACTTCTCGCCTGCGAGAAACGCCTCGCCATCGTACCCGGAGCCACGCATCTCTTCGACGAGCCAGGTACGCTCGAACGGGTCATCGAGCTCGCGGAGCAGTGGTTTGAGACGTATCTCGCAAGAAGCAATTCATGACTCGGCCGCGATCATTTTCATTTCAGGATCGAAAGGCGGCCGGGGCAGCGCTCGCCAAAGCAGTCGCCCGGAAGCACCTCGCCGATCCGGTCGTCTTGGCGCTACCGCGAGGCGGCGTGCCAGTGGCCGTCGAAGTCGCACGCGCGCTGAAAGCCCCGCTCGATCTCGTGCTCGTTCGCAAGATCGGCGTACCCCAGCAGCCTGAGCTCGCGGCAGCGGCCGTTGTCGACGGCGGCGAGCCCGAGATCGTCATCAATGACGACGTCGTTGAGCTTGCCGGCATCACGCCGGCCTACATCCGCGAACAAGCGAAGGCCGAGCTTGAGGAAATTGAGCGTCGGCGCGCCCTTTACCTTGCGGGACGGCCTCGCGTGCCGCTCGAGGGCCGCACCCTTATCGTCGTCGACGACGGCATCGCGACCGGCGCCAGCATCCGCGCCGCCTTGAAGGCGCTAAAAAGGAAAAAGCCCAAGATGCTGGTTCTCGCCGTACCTGTTGCATCAACTGACACGGTTGCGGCATTGCGTAGGGAAGTCGACGCGGTCATCTGCCTCGAGACGCCGGATCCCTTCTATGCCATCGGCATGCACTATCGCGATTTCCACCAGGTGCCGGACGGCGAGGTGGTGCGTCTCCTCGCCGAGGCGGCCACGTCCGGCGTTCCAGAAGAATCAAAATAAGTCACGGGCTCGGACGCGAAATGACCATCTGATCTGGCGACGACACAGCTCGACGATCGGCGCACAATTCGAGGCCACGCGTTCATGGCTTTACATCTGGCGCCGGCTTGGGCTGATCGGTTTCGCCAGTGCCGCCATCCGGCTCGCCGGCTTTGTCCGCAGCCTCCTTGGCCTTATCAAGAACGTCGCCGGTTGCCTGCTTCGCCTTGTCCAGGACGTCGCGCGTGGCCTCGCTGGCCTTGTCGAGAATCTTGGTGGATTCGCTCGCTTTCTCCAAGGCGTCCTTGCTTGATTCCTTCGCTGTCGTAAGCGCCGAGCTCGTGCCCTTCTTGGCTTTCTCGATAGCTTCTATGATCGCCTGCTTCGCGGCCTCGATTGCGGCGTTCGCCGCTTCCTTCGCGGTGTCTATAGCCTCGCTGGCCGATTGACCCTCCGCTTCCTCGCTGGCGGCCTCCGGACTTGCAGGCGCCACTTTCGCGTCGGGTTCCTTCTGCGCGGCGGCCGGCAGCGTCAGACAAGCGGTCGCGGCACCGAGCAGCAATGCCATCACTAGCTTAGTGGTCGAATTCATCGTGCGTGCCTCTCGGTTGTGCCTCTCCCCCTCTTTGCTCGGAGGATCTCCTTTCGGCAGATAATCTGCTCGCTTTCCAATTGCTAGCCCGGTCGCCCCGTCATTCATTGAGCATGATCAAACCGGGCTCGAGAAGAGCGAATGTTGCAGCGCTAGGCGGCACGCGCCGCGGCCGAGCGGCGCTTCTGCCGTGCCTGCTCGAACTGGAAGAGAATGACACCGCTCGCGGCCGCCGCGAAATAACACCACACCGAGGTGAAAGCCTGCCAGTACGCGAGGTATGCCACAAGTGAGGCCGCGATCAGGATCGCCCCGAGAAGGCGGACCGCTCGAAGCGAAGAAAGAACGGGTCCTATGCAGGTTGCCACCGGATACAGGACGCGCACGGCAAGGGGGAGGCCGGGATCGCCGCTGTAGACGATATGGCCGCCTTCAATGCTCGCCGTCTGCGGGCTGGTATTGAGTGACCAGAGAAAATAGACGGCCACGACGATGCCGGAAACCAGGCAAACACCGATCCATCTACGTCGCCGCGGGTCGGGCTCTACGAGAAGGACTGTGAGCGGCGAGAACACAGGCCAGAACACCAGCGCGAAGTGCAGAAACAATTGTACCAAGAGCAAGAGGGCGGCCCGCCCGGAGATGCCTGCAACGAGAGCCAAATGAAGCCCTCGATCGTTTGCTGCACAGCAAAGAAGAGGGCATGGCCGCGAGCGGAAGCTCCTCACGCCGATGAACTGTCATCACGGCCGCGGCACCCGCCGCACCCGTGACGGCGGCAGCCACAAAACTGGCTGGAGCGGAAAAGCACATGGGACAGTCCGGATTTCGGCCCGCCCCATTTGAGCGTGCTCCACTTCTTTGAGCAGGTAAGTCGCCGCAAGACAAGCACCGGCTCCAAGATCGAACCCATCTCGATGAGTTCGGCGCCATGCACCCAGCCTTTGAATTAGGCAAGTCCCTGCGCTCCAGCCTTCACGCCGCGCACCTGATTGACCGGGCGCAATCCCAACAAGACACGACAGGGCTAATCGTCGTTTCGAGTGCTCCCTTTCCAGCTGCGAGGTCGGCCTGCGGGAATGATGAAAGAGCTGCCGCTATCCAAGGTCTACCAGCTGATCGAGCCGGGTCCGGTGGTCCTGCTGACGACGGCCGGCAAGGGCGGCGCCAATGTCATGACAATGTCGTGGCACATGATGGTCGAGTTCGAGCCGCCGCTCATCGCCTGCGTCGTCAGCAACGCCAATATGAGCTTTGCGGCCCTGCGCACAACACGGGAATGCGTGATCGCGATCCCGGCACTCAAGTTGGCGGAGAAAGTGGTCGAGGTCGGAAACTGCTCGGGACGCAAGGTCGATAAGTTCGAGGCCTTCGGCCTTACGCAATTGCCGGCCGAGTGCGTGGCGCCGCCGCTCATCGCCGAGTGTTTCGCAAACCTCGAATGCCGAGTTGCTGATATGCGCCTCGTGAACAAGTACAATCTCTTTGTGCTCGAGGTGATCAAGGCGTGGACGGATGCGAAGCAGAAAAATCCCAAGACCATCCACCATCGCGGCTACGGCACGTTCGTGGTGGACGGCGACACGATCGCCCTTCAATCGAGGATGCCCTTATGCTGCTGAGTTTCCGGATTGCGGGTCCGCAAGGCTCGAGAGCGTGTATGCAACTGGTGACAGAACATGCACAAGGGATTGAGATCAACGATCACACCTTCCCATAACCCGGAAAGAGAACCGATGCGCAATCTCACCTCAGGATGGAAGTCTTTGAACCCGGGATTCCGGATCCACGCGATCGCCTTCGTGGTTGTCATGCTGATCCTCGGCGCGTTCGACTGGTGGACCGCCGAACCATATTGGGCCCATTGGGTATTCCTGGGCTGGGGTGCCGGGCTTTGTCTTCACGGAGTATCTTGTCTGGCGGCGGGATCACAAGCCCGGCGCAACCTAGCGTCTTTCATGGACGTCTTAGTGTATCGACTTTCATGACCGCGCAGTCCAAAGCCTCGCGAACGCTCGCAAGTGGCGAAGCAACGGCCGGGCTCCATTGCCCGTTTGGACGGGGTTGACCTAGAGCAAAGGCTATTCAGAGGCGGCATGGTACTCGAAAATATGGCTGGCTCCCGCTTTTGAGCGGCCGAGTATCTGCAGCATGACGAACCGTAAGCTCGCATACATTGTGAAGGATCAGACGCCGCTCGTGCTCAATGCCCGCGAGACGGTGCAGCAAGCCTGCAGGTGCATGTGGGAGCGCCGTACCGGCTCGGTTCTCGTCGTCGACGACCAGCAGCACTTGGTGGGCATCTTCACCGGACGCGACGCGGTACGGACCCTTGCCGAGCCCAAGGATCCTGCGGCAACAACCCTAGCGCGGTCGATGACGCCCAATCCCGTCACCATCACACCCGAGAACCGCGCCATCGACGCTCTGCGCGCGATGTGCGAAGGCGGCTTCCGCCATATTCCGGTGGTCGAGAACGGAAGGATCTGGGGCATCGTCTCCCGTGGTGACTTCAAGGGAATGGAGATCGATCGCCTCGACGAGGAAACCCACCTCCTCGAATGCATCCGCTGATTGCCAGAAGCCCGTCTTATCGTATTTCCTGGAAGGGATCGGCATGCCTTACGCATCAAACGACGATCTTCCCCTTGCGGTGAGGGCCCATCTTCCATTGCACGCCCAGGATATCTTCCGCAGCGCCTTCAATCATGCGTGGGGGGCTTACGATGCTAAGGAGCCGCGGCGCCATGAGGAGATCGCGCATCGCGTCGCGTGGGCCGCCGTGAAGACGCGCTACCGCAAGTCCGGAGATTATTGGGTCGAGCGCGTCGCTGGCGACTAAGCAGCCTAGCATAAGTACTTTTGCAACGATTAACGGCCTGCCGGGAATTCCCCTGCAGGCCGCTGATCTGATTGATATGCCCTGAAACCTTGCTGCCTCAGAACATGATCTTGAAGTACGAGTTGAAGTAGGCGCCCTCGCCACCGCGCGTGCTGCCGGTGTCGACGGTGGTGCCGCTGGTATCGTCGCTATCCTCGACCCACTGGTGGCCGGCGCTGAACGACACCTCGGACTGCATGTTCCGCAGAGTGAAAGGCAGCGTCACGAAACCGCCGAACCGCCAAGTCAGCTCGCCCTCGTCGCTGTAAAGCTCGCTCTCCGGGCCCACGATGAACTTGCCGGGCCTATTGTAGCCCGTGCGCAGCGCCGCGAAATAGGAGTTGAAGGCCGTCGAGTAGCTGCCGTCGAGCGCCACGTACAATGGACTGTTGTCCCCCGTCTCAAGCTCGCCGGCGACCTTGAAGCCCGTCTGCGTACCATTTACCGGGTTGGTCGGATCATCCGGATCGATATCGACGTCGCGGACCTCCATGCCCACGAAGCCGGTCAAGCTCGTCTCGCCGAAGTAGTGCATGTAGCCGATCATGGCATCCAGCGAACGATCCTTGCCGTCGAACTCGGTCGGAGGCGTATCGTTGTCTTCATAGCTGAAGTCCGCGTAGTAGCCGAAGGTTCGCGCCACGATACCATCGCGCGTGACGTCGCCGTTGAGGTAGAAATAGCTCCCGGAGTAGATCGACCAGATGTCCTTCGCGACGTCGACGCCGTTGTAACTGATCACCTTGATGCTGGAACCGTAGGCACTACCGTCGCCATCCTTGATGGAGGTGTACGTATTCTCTCCGCGCCCGAGCTTGTAGATGAGCCCCAAGCGGCCGCTCCAGATCTGGGGGTCTTCCTCGTCTACGAAGTTAGCGCCGCTATTGAATCCTGAGTTCGTGACTTCGGAGCCATAGTTGGCGTAACGAACCTCGCCGCGCAGGAAGAAGTTGCTGCCGTGCAGCCGCGTTTCGGCGCCACCGCCGAGGAAGTAGCCGTTGAACCAGCGCTCGTCCCTGCCCTCCACTATCGGGCCGCCATCATCGATGTCCCACCAGCCCTCGTTGTCCCAGTGAGCCCTCGTATAGCCCGCCGTCCCGTAGAGGAGTATATTGGGCGTCACAAGATAGCCCGCACGACCTCCGATATTCCAGGATCTGTCGATGGTGAGGTGGTTCGTGGAATAGCCGCGATCGATATTCGACCAGTCGAAATCGACGAACGCACCGACGACGATCCTGTCTCCCAGCATGCAGTCATAGCCCCAGATGGCCGAGACCAAGCCGCCTGCCGCGTGCTCTTCCACCGATTGAAAGAAACCGTCGTCATCCGAGTAATTGTTATCGGATTTGTTGCGGCCGTATCCCACACTCATGCCCAAATAGACGCCGGACCAAGTGGGTGCTGGCGCCACCACTGTGTCTTTAAGCGACACCATCCCATCTGCGTACGCTGCACCGCTTGTCAGCGACAGCAACAGACCGCTGATGACCGTTGTGGCTCGACGAATCTTCATCGGGCATCCCCTTGTTTTGTTGGCGAGCCGACGCGTCACAATATTCAAGTCGGCTCGCAAGCAGCCCCGTATCAAATTGGAGTCAGGAAGGTGCGATTCGGCCTCCGCTGTCGAGAGCGACGGCCTCAACCCGATAAGATTCTTGTACGGAGGATGGCAGTAAGGCCACAAACGGCGGGTGTATCCACAATTGATCCACCATCAGAATGCGATCGCGCATCCGGCGCGAGTCGCGAACGTCTCATATTGTTATTTGTTATGCGCGCATTGAGCACGCTCGGCGCGCGTCACGGCCTGCATTACGGCTCGTGCCTGCGCGAACACGCAAACGGGCGAGGCGCCATAATCAGCGACCCGCCCGGTTTAGTTAGACTGCATTAATTAGAGTGAGGAACCGATTCGTTTAGCGCACCGGCGCCGTCAACACCGGCGTCACGAGCCCGACTGCGAACCCATCCGGATCTTCAACGATCGCCATGCGCCCTGAGTTCGAGTCGTCATAGGGCGCCTTGAGGATCTTTCCGCCTTTCTTCAAGACCTCGAGCACGACCTCGTCGACGTTCGCGACCTGGATATACGCGAACCAGCCGGGGCGAACCTCGTTCGCGACCTTGCCTTCGTACTTCGAGAGGCCAGCCGTCTCAGCACCCTCATGCATGAAGACTGTATATTCCGCCTCGCCGAGGCTCGGCGGCCGCGTTGCATCGACAGCCGACACGACCTTCGGCGTCCAGCCGGCGATACTTGCATAGAAGTCGCGGCTGCGCTCCGGGTTCGCGCTTACGAGCTCCGACCACCAGATCGTGCCGACCTGGGAGCCTGAGGCTTGCTGCGAGCAGCTCTCGGCCAGCGCCGGCCCAGTAAGGGCACCCATTGCCGCAAACGCACTAAGTGAAATCCCGCGCGCCCACGTCAGGGGCGAAGCATTCCTCGAATGACGCATAACCAGTTCCTCCAAAACGTAACAGCACAACTCAATCCCTTGTCTGCAATTCAAATGCCAGAGATCAGCAGAGAAAAGCGGCCACGCACTTCACCGCTAATACGTCGACACCGCCTCGTTCGCAGTTGCGAGCCCGCCAGGCCGCAGTCCCCGGTTACTAAGCTCGTCTCAGGCTTTGCGGCGGCACTCGAAGATGTATGTAAACCCGCGAAACGCCGAGTAGTCCGCGCTCGCCTCGAAAGGCACTATCTCAATCGACCGCCGATCCGCCGGAGGAGAATGAACGCCCAGCATGTAGAGCGGATCAATCAACCGCGCGCTGTCATTGCGCCACTCCCGTCCTCCATAGCGATTGACCACCCATTCGAGCTCGTCATCCTGGGCTTCCCACACCTCCCAATGCACCTCTGGGAGAAACTGCGTCTTGCCTCCCGGCCGAAAGACGCGCGCGAGCCTCTCGCCGCGCTTCAACGCCTGTCCCTCCGCAAAATGCTTGATCTCGCTCCACTTCAAGTGATCGTAGACTGAGTAGTAGAGCGCCGCTCCCTCCTTCATGTTGAGATCGGCCGCAGTGTGCACGAGCACGAGAGCACCTTCCCTACCCCAGCGCCAATCGGCTTCCCACACGGCCCTCACCTTGCCCGGCGCCGGTGCAATTATCCATTCTCCGATCCGCCCGCCGTCCACGCCCGTGTGAATTTCCTCCCGATGCGTTCCGTCCACATCTAGCCAGCTCGCATAAAGCGACGTCAGCGGCGAGCAGTCGTATCCCTCGGGATAAATCGGCTCCAGCCCGGAATGCTTAACATCATAACCTTTTCTCATTTCGCCTGCTCCGGATCCTAAATAACGCGAAAACGCCATCGCAGTGCAAACGAAAAGCACTAGCGAAAAAACCGTGGCATTCCAGAACATAATCGCGCGGAACACGAAATCTCACCATAGAAGCTCAGAGCAGCATGTCGCGCCGCAGCAGGCAGTGGCCACGCGCGGCCGGCGCCGTTGGCAGTGATATTTCCCTTGCGTTGCAAGCTTTCAGGCGTTCACGGCAAAGGCCTCACGTTATGGCGCCGAGCGTGCACGTAGACATGCGAAACGCCGGCCTCAGCGTCAAGAGACCTATGCGCTAAAAACCTACGGCGCCCCTTGAATTTCAGAAATCATTTCGCGTTGCATCATGAATTTATTTCGAAAGATTAAGCATTAATTTTTACGAAACAATTTGGTTTCGGCGTAAATTCATATGTTAATGCTTGGTTATTTCAATTCGTTTCGCTACGCCTATTCACGACGCCCTTAAATAAACCGATTTGAGCGTCGAGTTAGGCGTTAAGAAATGTTTTCCGAGTGCGCCGAATTCATCGATGGATTGCCCAGCAGGCGCCCGCCGTTGTCGGCCGAAAATTTCCGTAGTGACGGCTACTCCCGCTCTCCAGCGGATTTCAGCGAGCGGCGCCCGCCGCACCGTATCTGCGCCGATCCAGCACGATCCCTATTCCGATGTTTCGGTCTGGTACGTCTGGCACAACGGCGGCACACGGTCGAACGCCATCATGTGCGTGATCACGGACGCCGATCATGCGGAATTCGCCAATATCAGCCACGCCCACACTAGGGAGCGCTCCCTTGCGACGCGAGCAGCGTTGCGAAACGCCCTTTCGAGGGCAGTCAGTGGAACGGTAAAGCCCTCAGAATGGGTCTTCGAGCGCGGGGCGAACGGCAAGCCGGCTCTCGCGCCTGGCTTTCCGAAGCTGCATTTCAGCTGCTCCCACACGCATACTGTCTCCGCAGTTGCTGTCTCGCGACTGCACCCGGTGGGGATCGATATTGAAAGCTCATTTTTGACCTTCGAGGACCCTTCCCTGCTCGAAGAATATTTTTCCGAGGGTGAGCTGCAGGCGATCGAGCGCCTGCCCGAGCACCGCCGCGCAAAAGCCCGTGTGCGGCTTTGGACCCTCAAGGAAGCGGTCGTTAAAATGCTTGGCACGGGCCTTGCTCTCGACATCTCGCAACTAGAATTCGATGCCGAGGATGACCGCCTGAAATCAAACTGCGAGCCAGAGATCGACATTTCGGAAATGCGGCTCGCGACCTGGTCAGTCACCACCCAACTACAACCTCTATCCGTCGCCCTAGCCGTTAATCACTAAAGGGCGCAGGCAAGGAGGATTGGGAGCCTCGTCCAAGGGGTTAATAGGACAATGCTGAATACGAATTACGAGCCGCTGCCAAGGCGGTCTTACGAGACACCCGCGCCGCATCTCCTTCACCTCTTCTTCGAGGCCCAAGTGAGCCGGCGGCCGGATCACGCCGCGATTGAATTCGCGGACGAAAGTCTCACCTACGCCGAACTGGACCAATACGCGAACCAGATCGCCAACGCCCTCGCCGCGCGTGGTGTCAAACCGGGCGATCTCGTAGCGTTTTACCTGAAGAAGTCTCCGCGCCTTTACGCGGCCATGCTCGGCATTCTAAAGGCGGGCGCAGGCTACGTCCCGATTGACCCGCGATTTCCGCTCGAGCGTATCGATGCGATCCTAGAGGATTCCGCGGCGCGCCTTCTCGTAACTGAAAGCCCCCTCGCCGACGAGCTTGCCGGCGCAATCCGCGCGCCCACCCTGCGCCTCGATATGGAGAGCCAGGAAATTGACCGGCAGCCGGCTGTCGCCCCACGGCAGCAAGGCGAGATCGAGCCGCACAATCTCTGCTATGTCATCTACACGTCTGGATCGACCGGCCGCCCGAAGGGCGTGATGATCGAACACTGCAATGCGGTAGCATTCGTGAAGAGCCTGAAGACCGTGTACAGGCTGACCGCCGACGACCGTATCTATCAGGGCTTCTCTACGGCCTTCGATGCGTCGGTCGAGGAAATCTGGGCGAGCATTCTCTCGCGGCGGCACGCTCGTGGTGCCCACTGAGGAAATCGAACGCTCACCTTCGGACGCCGCCGATTTCATCAATAGCAAGGAAATCACCTACTTCTCGACAGTCCCCACGATGCTGTCGATGTTCGACCGCGAGCTGCCTAGCGTGCGTACCCTCGTTCTCGGCGGCGAAGCCTGCTCGAGCGAGCTCGTCGCGCGTTGGGCGAAGCCCGAGAGACGGCTCCTCAACACCTACGGGCCGACAGAAGCCACCGTCGTTGCGACTTGGGCCGAATGCGTCCCTGGCGAGGTCGGTAACTATTGGCCGGCCCCTCCCCGGCTACACGACGTATGTTCTCGACGACGAGATGCGCCAAGTCGAGCCCGGCGAAGTCCGGAGAGCTATTACATTGGTGGCCCGGCGTCGCCCGGGGCTACATGAACCAGGATGACCTCACCGCCGAGCGCTTCATCCCGAACCCCTTTGAGCCGGAGAGTGGCGATCGCCTTTACAAATCCAACGATCAGGTTCGCCTGGGAGAGAACGGCGAGCTCTACTTCCTTGGCCGCCGAGACAATCTGATCAAGATCCGCGGCTTCCGTGTCGAGCTCAGCGAGATCGAAGCAATCCTTCTCGAGTATCCTGCGATCCAGGCCGCGGCCGTTCACGTCGCAGAGATGAATGGCATCGACCAGATCGCAGCTTCCGTTGTCTGCGAGGGTGGCGATGAGGCGTTGGACCGCAATGCAGTCACGGATCTCCTCCGCCGTCGCATGCCGTCCTACATGATTCCGCAGTATCTGGACGTGCTGCCCGCGCTGCCCATGATGCCGAGCGGAAAGATAGATCGTAAGAGCTTGCCACTTCCGCAGAAGCTCCTGGCTGACGTCGGCGAGATCGTGGCGCCAGCTGACGACTTGGAGCGTCAGATCGCGGACGTCTGGCAGCAGACCTTCTGCCAAAGCGCGATCTCCGTCGAGGCCGACTTTTTCTTGGATCTCAACGGACATTCGCTTCTCGCCGCTCAAACCGTGACGCTGATGCGCCGCACGACCGGATCAACCCGCATTTCTGTGCGCGACATCTATGAGCACAGGACGGTCCGTGCGTTGGCAAACCACATGCGCGCCGCGCAGCATGCTGAAGCCGGCGCAGATGCGGCTTCGCCATTGACTGCCTATATGCCGCAGTCGGCGTCGAACGATACGACGCTGCCCACTGACATCGCCTTCAAGAGCGTCCACCCGTTGGTGCGCTATACGACTGTTGCGCTTCAGGCCGTCGCGTTGGCCGTATTCTACGGCTTGCTTGCCGCGCCTTTCGCATACGTCACGCTCATGATCACGGCCGTCGTCGATCGGCACATCGACTGGGTTTCAGCGCGGCAGCCATCACGACGGCAGTCGGGTTTGCGGTCTGGCCATTCATGTTGCTCTTCAGCATTGCCGTGAAATGGATCGTAGTCGGCCGCTATAAGCCCGGCCGCTATCCGCTCTGGAGCTTCTACTATCTGCGCTGGTGGATCGCGAACAGGTACCAGTCGCTCGCCTGGACCGAGATGTTCACGGGCACGCCGCTCATGGCCCTCTACTGGCGGGCAATGGGCGCGAAGATCGGCCGCAACGTCACGCTCTCCACCGCGCACTGCACGGCCTTCGACGTTGTCAGCATCGGCGACGATACGAGCGTCGGCCTCGAAACACAGATGCTTGGCTATCGCGTCGAGGACGGCTACCTCATCATCGCGCCGGTCAGCATCGGAAGCGATTGCTTCATCGGCATGCACTGCGCTCTCGGACTGGGCGCGAGCATGGGCGATGGCGCGCGCCTCGACGACATGTCACTGCTTCCCGACGGTATCGCCATGGCGCCTGGCGAGAGCCGCAGAGGCGTCCCCGCGCTCCCGGCCGACGTCAAGGTCCCTGCGCTGAAAGCTAAAAGCGCGCGACGCCACATTGCCGCCACTCGTCCCCACCCGATCACGCGGGCGCTCTTCGGCGTCGCGCATCTCGCCCTGATTTACACCATGGGCTACTTCCTGATTGCCGTTAGCTTGCCCTCAATGGCCCTCATTCTAGGCAGCCTCTACTTCGGCGGCCCGCAGTGGGGCATTGCAGCCGCGTTCGCCTCCATTCCGGTTTGGCTGCTGTGCTACATCCGCGGCGCGATCCTCCTCAAACGTCTCCTCGGTCCTCTCGGGGCAGACACGGCATCGATCTATAGCTTCAAATACCTGCGCCACTGGTTCGCCTCCTACCTGCTCGAGAACACGAAGAAGATTCTTCGCCCCCGTGTACGCAACGGTATACCTGCCGGGATTGATGCGCGCGTTCGGCGCCAAGATCGGTCGCGGCGTCGAGATCTCGACCGTTTCTCACATCTGCCCCGACATCCTCGAGATCGGTGAAGGAAGCTTTCTCGCTGACGCATGTCTCATTGGCGGTGCGCGCATCCATAAGGGAATTATCGAGTTCGAACCCGTCAAGATCGGATCGAAGACCTTCATCGGCAATAGCGCGCTCGTCCCCGGCGGTCACACAGTCGGCGACGGCGTCCTGATCGGCGTTGCTTCGACTCCCCCTGCTGGCATGGCTCGTGTACCCGACAACACCCGCTGGTTGGGATCGCCCGGCTTCGCCCTGCCCAGGACGCAGCAAAACCTTTGCTTCGGAGAGAAGCAGATCTTTTCTCCGAGCATCTTCGCCCGCGCCGAGCGCGCATTGACGGATAGCCTTCGCGTACTGCTGCCCGGCTTCATCGCCGTCGCCGACGCTGTCGCCTTCGTCATCTTCCTCGTCGTCGCCTTTAGAGCGCTCCCCCTCTGGGCTGTTATTGCCGCGATGCCCTTTGTGGCCATCACTCTCGCATTCGTCACGATCGCCCTTACGGCCATCATCAAGGGACTGCTGACCGGCATGCACAAGCCGGTTGTCAAACCATTGTGGTCCCGCTTCGTCTGGCACAACGAGGTCGTCAACGGCGTCTACGAGACGATTGCCGCTGCTGCGATAGAGCCCTTGATGGGCACCCCGTTTATTGCCCCCTGCTTGCGCATGATGGGCTGCAAGGTCGGCAAGGGATGCTTCATCGAGACAACCCTCTTCTCGGAGTTCGACCTCGTCGAGATTGGCGATCGCGCCTGCCTCAACCTGGGTGCAACCATCCAGACGCACCTCTTCGAGGACCGCATCTTCAAGGCGGACCGCCTCAAGATCGGCGACGGATGCACGGTCGGAAACATGGCGGTCATCCTCTACGGCACCGAGATGCAAGTCGGCTCCGTATTGAAGCCTCTGTCGGTGCTCATGAAGGGCGAGACGCTTCCGCCCTCACACATTGGCATGGAACACCGTGCGAGCGCGTTGTCGGCATTGGTGAGAGGAGCGCGCAGATCGAGCCTTCGAATGCTGCCGCACGCGCCGCGCTCACGGCTCGCATGGACTGCAAGACGGCCGCCTGAAGGCGGCCGTTACGCGGGGTAACGACAATCACGCGAGCGGCGTTCGAGTCGCTCCTCATAGATGTGACGTTTCCGCGCGGCCAGCCATCCTGATCAATATTGCAGCACAGGCGCACATGATCCTCGCTTTGAGGATCGGCCAATGCTCAGATAATCTCGATCAAACTGCTGATTGCGATGGCTGAATGAGCTTTCTCATCGATTGCTGCACCGGACTTCCTGAAGTCCGCCTCGATCCCGGCACGGTGGTCCTCACCGAGGGCGATAAGTCGGGCAAGCTCTATATTCTGATCGAAGGCGAGATGCAGGTCCTGCGCGGCGACATCGAAGTAGCGACGGTTTCCGAGCCGGGATCCGTGTTCGGCGAAATGTCGGTCCTGCTCGACGTGCCGCATACCGCTTCCGTCAAGGCCCTTCGTCCGAGCCGCGCCTATCTGGTCGAGGATGCCGAAACGTTTCTGCAATCGTCGCCGCGAATGCTTCGTCACATCGGAGCCTTGCTCGCACTGCGGCTGCAATCAGCCACGGGCTATCTCGCGGATGTGAAGCGGCAGTTCGCTGAGAGCCGCGATCATTTCGGTATGGTCGACGAGGTGCTGGAGACCCTGCTTCATCAGCAGAAGCAGGCGTTCAGTCCGGGGTCTGACCGAGAATCCGATCCGAGGCTGTAAACCACGCCGGCACCTCGGCGAGCTTCTCGACGGAGTGCGTCGGAGACGCACCGAGGATCGCCAGCTCACGCCGCGCGGTCGAGAACCACATGATGGTGTCTTCCTTCGTATCGATGACGACGTAGGCGGGGATGGGACCGATCTGATAGCCGGCATTGAACACCCAAGTCGTCCCGATCCTGTCGACCCATGAGCCGCCCTGGCAGAAGGGCGACGTGTGAACGTGCCCGCAGAAAACCAGATCGGGCCGGTATTCTGCGATCCATTGCGCGAGCTCCTTGTCCCCGTACGATCTCCGGCCGTCCCAGCTCGTCGGCGAGCCGGCGGGAGGTGCATGGTACACCCAGGCCCATCTGGTCTTTTCCTTCTCCGCGTCCCGCGCCAGCTGCTCGCCGACCTTCGCCATGGTCACGGGCCCGTCCCACCACGGGCAGATCGTGAAGAGCGTGCCGTCCACCGAGAAGGAATCGCCGTCGGCCGAGATGCCCATGCTCCTGATCTTGGAGAACCAGCCGGCCGTCTTCTCGCCCTCGGCGTTGTGCGCATCGAGGTCGTGATTGCCGGAGCACGTCAGCAGCGTCGTCAGCGAACGCAGGCGCTGCAGATACTTGAGGACGACCACGATCTGCACGGGTCCTGCGACATGGGATGAATTGTCGAGATGATCCCCGGCAATGATGACGATGTCGAACTCCGGCGCCGCACGCATGAGCCAGTCGTATTGCTTCAGCGCATAGTGCAGATCGGCTACCAGCAAACACTTCATGGCCACTGCATCTTGATAAGATCTGGGATGAGAGACGTGGCTGTCGGCAGGGCGAATTCAGAATGGCACACGGGGCTTTCTCAATGCACGGCCGACACGGCGCAGGCCCTTCACCGGTGCCTTGATGACGCGGGTGGCTTCCCCGGTGAGTGAAGCATGCGTGAGGCGCCGCACCGGGTCGATGATGAGCTTCTTGCCGACGAAGGGAAATGCGGTCGTCACCGCGATGCCCTTCAGGATCGTGCCGTCCCACCGTAGCGGCGCAGAAAGGACCCTGTCTAGGCCGATGTGGACGAAATGGCCGACTTTGTCATGACGCTGGCATGTGTTGGGCGTGGGACAGACATCGACACCGCCCTCGTGCAGCAGCACGACGGTCTCGCCGTCATCGGCGACGTAAACATCGAAGACCGTCCCGCGGACACCCATGGACGCTGTAGGCGTCTTGATTTCGTAGGCGGCCTTGGGGCTAGAGCCTGTTATGAAGCGGAATGCCCCCTTGGCGAGATTGATCGAAATCGATCCGGGCGCTGCGCTCGCATCGTAGATGAACTTGTCGAGGACAATCCTCGCCGACGAGCCGACCGCCAGCTTCGTCTTGTCGAGCAGCTCGATCTCCGCGCTCGCCGTCTTGCTCGTCACCAGAATTTCGTCCTGGAAGACCTTGGCGCCTTTCGCGAGCTTGCGCTTCGCGTCGCCGGTCTCGGCGGTGACTTCGTTCTTTACGGTAACAGTGTCGCCGACCTCAGGCGTCGCCGCCAACGCCGGTTGCATGCCAAGTCCGACTACGAGCAAAGCGGCGAGCGCAGTTCGTCCAGTACCGGACATCCTCTACCTCCCAGGCAACACGCGGCTATTCGGGCCTTGTTGACTCACATCTCTTTTGACGTCCGTTGCCAGGACAATGCCCTGACTTCAGCCGTAACGCGGCGCACTTCATAGCCACTGCACTTTTGATTGAGCTCGACGGGCGCGGCTGTCAGTTTGCGGGCCCGAATGGCAGGCGCGGTTTCTTGAGTGCACCACCGACGCGGCATATTCCAGCTGTGACGCGGCTGGGACCACGCATGAGTGATGCATACGTGGAACGCACCGTCGGATCGATAAGCAGCTTCTTGCCGACGAAGGGGAATGCTTGCGTGACCCTAACCCCCTTCATGATTTTACCATCCCACCGCTGCGGTTCTGAAATGGCGTGGTCCAATCCGACATGGACGATGTGCCCGACTTTGTCGTGACGCTTGCAGGTGGCGGGGGTCGGACACACGTCGACTCCACCCTCGTGAAGCAAGACGGCAGTCTCGCCGTCGTCGGCCACGTAAACGTCGAAAACCGTGCCACGCACGCCCATTGACGCTGTCGGCGTCTTGATCTCGTAAGCGGCCTTGGGGCTCGAGCCCGTAATGAAGCGGAACGCACCCTTGGCGAGATTGATCGATATCGATCCGGGCGCGGCGCTCGCGTCGTAGATGAACTTGTCGAGGACGATCCTCGCCGACGAGCCGACCGCGAGCTTCGTCTTGTCGAGCAGTTCGATCTCTGCGCTTGCGCTGTTGCCCGTCACCAGGACTTCGTCCTGGAAGACCTTGGCCCCTTTGGCGAGCATGCGCTTTATATCGCCGGCTTCGGCAATGACCTCGTTACTTACGGTAACCGTATCGCCGACCTCGGGCGTTGCTGCCAGACCAGGTTGCACGAAAAACCCAGTGGCGAAAATGGCGGCAAACGCAATTCGTCCCATGGTGGACATCCTCTCCCTCCCGGGCAACTTTGGCCCTTCGGGCCTTATTTTTTCGCACGCTTTCGGTGCCTGCTCAAGACAGCGCTCTGACCTCGGCCGTGACACGGCGCAGTCTATCCGAAAGCAAGCCGCCCAACGCAAAAAGAATGCGATTGTAGAGTTCGGGCTCGAGCCCCTCCAATTGAGCAAAGCGCTCGAATTTCGAGCACGTAGCACGTCGCATTCGTCTCGGCGACGACATCGGCGACACGTTTGCCGCCATCGAAAAGCGCAAACTCGCCGAAGGCGACTCCGGGCCTGTAGCCCGCCATGCGCGTGTTGCGATACCCGTCATCGAGACGGACGTTAACCGTCGCGCTGCCCGAGACGAGCAAATACAGGCGGTCGGCCGGATCGCCTTCCTTGATGATGCGCTCGCCCGGTGCGTACGAGGCGCGCTCCAGATGCGGCTCGAGGCGGGCGATCTGGGCTGGCGTCAGCTTGCGAAGGATGTCCACCTCGGCGAGCGGCAACTCAGCCTCTGTATTGAGGGCCTGCGGATCGGCTTCGGCGATAAGCTGGTTCTCGCAGTGCTCGAGCGCGACATCGACGTTGGTGAAGCAGGTTTCCCCCGAGTCGCCGCCCTCCTGCAGTGCAAGCCAATCGGTTCTGATCTGGTCGGCGAGACCAGCGAGCAGAAGACGCTTGCCTGCCTCCGCCAGCGAGCGGCTCATGTCGCGGATGCAGCAAGAGCGCGCTATGGTCGGCGCGCCCGATGCGTCGGCCATCGAGGATGATGAACGAGACTCCATCGGCGTCGGCCGCAATCCGGCGCAACAGCTGCTCTGCGGTCGCAAAATAGAGTCCGCCCTGAAGCTCGTAGACGAGAACGCGCGGGCCCGCAGAATCGAGAACCTTCCGCTCGCGGCCGCCGCGCAGGCGCTTCGAGATCACGGCTCCGCCGCGGTAGCTACGACGGACGATGTTGTCTGAAACGAAATGCGTGTCGTAGACGTGGAGGTAGAACCGCTGCGACAGCTCCTTGCAGACCTCGATGCCGCGGTGGCTGTTGCCGTGCTCGTCGAGGAGCGGCGAGAACACGCCGAAGCCGAACTGGCCGGGCAGGACCGCGATGATGCCGCCGCCCACGCCGCTCTTGGCCGGAAGGCCGACCCGGTACACCCACTCGCCCGAATAGTCGTACATGCCGCAGCTCGCCATGACGCTGAGCACGGTTTTCACGTGCTCGGGCGCGATGGCAATCTCGCCCGTGGCAGGATTGACGCCGTTGTTCGCCAAGGTGGCAGCCATCATCGCGAGGTCGCGGGCGCTGACAAGGATCGAGCACTGGCGGAAGTAGAGATCGAGATGCTCGGTAACCGGCTCCTCGATCATGCCCGAGTTCAGCTGCAGATATGCAATCGCCCGGTTCCTGTGACCCGTCGCCCGCTCGGACTGGAATACGGACTCATCGACCGAAAGCTTTCGCCCAGCGTAGCGGCTGAACATGTCCAGGATGCGAGCGAAACGCTCCTCGGTCGAGGCCCCCTTGATCAGCGACGTCGTGGCAATGGCGCCCGCGTTGACCATGGGATTGAAAGGGCGGTTGTTCACCTCATCCATGACGATGGAGTTGAAGGCTTCCCCCGTGGGCTCGACGCCGACGCGGCGCAGCACCTCGTTCGAGCCGTGATCCTCGAGCGCAAGGCCATAGACGAGCGGCTTCGAGATCGATTGGATCGTGAACAGGACCTCGCTGTTTCCGACCTCGTAGATCTGCCCATCCGCGGTGGCCAGCGCGACGCCGAAATGATCCGGGTTGGCTCGAGTGAGCTCAGGAATGTAGCTCGCGAGCTTGCCGTGCGACGCCCCCTGATACTTCGCGTGGAGCTCCTTCAGCCAGCGCCCGATCGGCGACGTGATCGGTGCAACCGGCGCGGTAACAGGGGAGAGTTGCGCACGCGTCACTACCGTAGGGCGCTGCGGCTCGAGCGAAAAAAGTGGAGCTGGGGATGGTGCCGGACGAGGGCTATCTAACTCGGCGACGTGGGAAGAGTTGTCGCCCTCGACCTCTTGATCCCTCTTGCTCCACCCGCGCCACAGCATCGACCACCGCCCCGCGAAAACGCTTTGTTCGCATTTAGGAATATGGTCCTGACTGAAAAATGTCCACGTCACATTTGTGCGCTAGAATTAGGCAAATGCATTTCTCTTGGGCATTTACCGAGAATGGGGTGAACCCCCTATTGCGAGGACTGCGTCGGCCCGAAAACGCCGTCCCACTCGGTCGTCGCGGGACGAGCCTCCAAGGCCGAGAGACGCGCATCGTAAAGATCGAGCAGCTTCGTCAATTGCGCGTTCTCATTGTTTCGCCGACTTCTGTCGAGCGCGAGACGCGCACCCCCCCAGTCGCCTCGCGCGTAGTGTTCGCGCATTTCATCGAATGCGCCGCGAAAAGCCCTGAAATGGCTTCGGCGCCTCAGGTCTATGCCGCCGAGAAGCGTATAAATCGTCGCCGCGTCCCGCTTGCCTTTGACGCGCACGCGATCGATTTCAAGCATGGCAAAGCTATCGCCGCAGCGCCGCGCCGTCTCCGAGCAAAGCAGGGTTCGTAGACCGTATGTGGCTGTGAGGCCCTCGAGCCGCGAGGCGAGATTGACGCTGTCGCCGAGCACCGAATAGTCGAAGCGGATATCGGAGCCCATGTTGCCGACGACGCTCTCTCCTGTGCTGATACCGATGCCGATCTCCATGTCGGATGGTGCCGTTCCCGCGCGCTTCGCTTCCTGGCGGCGCTCGGCGTTGAGCGCATCAAGACGGCGCAGGATCTCGAGCGCGGCTTCGCACGCATGGAGCGCGTGATCGGGATCGTCGAGCGGCGCGTTCCAGAACGCCATGATGGCGTCGCCGATGTATTTGTCGATGGTGCCGCGTCGCTCGATGATGGCATTTGAAAGCGGGGTAAGAAGCCGGTTCATCAAGGCCGTGAGCCCAGAAGGATTGCTCTTGAAGCCTTCGGCGATCGCCGTGAACCCGCGCACGTCGCTGAACAGAACCGACATGACGCGCGTCTCGCCGCCGAGCACGAGGCGGTCGGGCTCGCGCGTCAGCTGCTCGACAAGCTCCGGCGAAAGGTACTGGCCGAAGGCGCTGCGTATCTGTGCGCGCCGCTTCTCCTCACGGAAGTAGTTGAGAAACGTCAGCAGCAGGAACACCGCCGCGCTCGAAACCAGCGGATAGGTGACGTCGAGCAGCACATGCTCCTCGACGAAGAGATACCAGGAGAGCGCATAGAGCAGCGCCGAGGCGAGCGCCCCGAGAACCAGCGCCGGCAGGGCGCCGAGCATCGGCACCGTAACCACCATTCCCAGGCCGATAGCAACCGCAAGGCAGATCTCGGCGCCGAGCGCGTAGTTCGGGCGCACGAGCAGCGCATTTCCTAGAATGCTCTCGATCATCTGGGCATGGATCTCGACGCCGGGCATCACGCGCTCGACGGGCGTCGATCTGAGATCGAAGAGCCCGGCCGCAGACGTGCCGATCAGAACCGGCTTGCCGGCGACGCGCTCCGGCGCCGTTCTGCCCTCGAGAACGTCGATCGCCGACACGTAGCGTTTCGGATCGTGCGGGCCGAAATGCAGCCAGAGCTGCCCGTCGCGATCGGTTGCGATCTCGACGCCCGAGACCACGACGCTTTTCACGCCCGCCTCGTCTACCTTCACGACAAGTGACGTCGCGCCGGATGCGACCCGCAACAGCTCGATCGAGAGCGCAGGAACGATCCGGCCTCCAACCGAAAGGATCGTCGGCACGCGACGAATGACACCATCCCGCTCCGGCTGCACGGTGAACAGGCCTCGCCCTGCGGCTGCCGCCTCGAGCTCCGGCAAATTTCTGAGAAGGCGGGGATACTGAATGAGCTCGCCACCCGGGTCACCACCGATGGTCGCGATCGACGTTTCCGGCAACGCCCTTAGGCTCGGCCGCGGCGTCCGCAATCCCGCGCTCCCCGGCCTGACCGAGAACGACGCGAGCTCGGTCGATCGATTGCACGAGCACCCCGTCGCTGTCGGGAAGGGCATCGAGCACGGCTCTGGTGCTCGCGTCCTCGATCTTGAGCGTGTCGGCAATGCGGTGCGGCGAGAGGCGGTCTGGCTCCGCAAAGATCGTGTCGAAGCCGATCGCGGCCGCGCCTCCGTCGGCGAGACGATCGACGAGCCGAGCGACCACAGCGCGCGACCACGGCCACTGACCTAGCGCCTTTAACGACCGATCGTCGATATCGACGATCGTCACCGGATAGTCTTCGGCCACGCGCGGGTGCGCAATCTGGTAGAGGTCGAAAATCTTGCCGCGGAGAATCTCGAGCGGGGCCGGATCCCAGAACCGCAGCGCAACGAAGGCGGCGATCGTGATCAAGCCTGCAAGCCGCCCGATGGTGAGTGTCCGCGCTAGGCGATGCACGCTCGCGATCCCAAGCTTCCCCGTTCCGGCATATCAGCTCAGGGAAGCCAATCCCGATGCCGCGGTCAATGGGCCTTGTTCCTCCGCCCACGCCGCGGCGCCTCCACAGAGAGAAGCACAAGGCGTATTTACCTTTCCCGGTCGCCTGCGCGCTATCTGAGCTGGATGGTGGTGCGCCGGCGCTTCGCGCGCAGCTTGAAACGCAGGAAGTCGTTCCAGTTTGCCACTGAACTGGGACTTCCGCATTTCACGGACATTCCCCCAAACGGGGGACTGTTATCGCGGCCTCATATCCATAGCCTGCGGGTCGCAGATGCCGGTTCGGGACCGAAAAGTCGGTGGGAGCGGGGAGCAAATTCATGAGCACTGCCCCATGCCACGGACAAGAAGCCCGCGCCACCGAAGGTCACTCCACAAGGAGTACTGATCGATGCAAAAACCCGTGATCCACGACGTCTCGAAGCTCGGCTCAGAGATGCTGCAGTTCACGAGCAGCGTCGGCAAGCTCGAAACTCCCTGCGAGGTCTTGGACAGTTTGCATAACGTTACATTCGGAGCCTGCCAGCTCAATGTCTTGGGCGCAGCCATGTTCCCCATACGATGGGGGGATTGGAGCAGCATCGAAAAGGGCAAGACGGTCTTCCTTCACAAGAGTGCCCCTGAGGGATGGTGGGAAGACCACATCGAGTTGAATCGAATGCATCCTGGGCCAGCGTTCATGCTGGCGCAGATCTCGCTTGCGCCGTTCACGATGTCGGAATTGATGCGGATGGTCGAGCCGCTTGGCATAGACCGCTGGCCCATAGACCTTGCGTTGAAGTATGGCATGCGCGACCGCCTGAACTGTCCCGTCGGCGGCCGTTGGATTGTCAGCTATTGGTCGCGAAACGTGCTGTCGCAGCGCCTTTCTGAAGAGGAGCGCGCGATCCTTTTCATGGGAGCAACGTTCTGTGCCATTCGCCTGCAGCATCTTGTTGGACCTCAGGCTTGCGCGGTCGGCAAGGGCACCGCATTGACGCCGCGAGAGCTCGCCGTGCTCCGGATGTTGTCGGTCGGGCACCAAATCAGCGAAGTCGCGAGGCTGCTCGAACTCGGCGAGGAGACTGTTCGCAGCCACCTCAAGAAGGCGCAAGCCAAACTCGGAGTTCACGACCGCACCCACGTCGTGGCACAGGCAATCCGCCGGCGCCTGATCCCCTGAAGTCCCCGGGAAGTCTCCCCTAGACCGGGGATGGCACATCCATCTCCATCCGCGCATATAAACGGCGCAGGCCGACCTAGCCTGCGTTTGAGGGAGAACACTCCTTCGAAGACTACAGAGCCGGTCAGCGCCGAGGCGCTGCCAGCCAGGCGCAGGATGCGCTCGGCTCACTGAACCAATACCTGGGGGAGCCGCCTTGTGAGCCGTCCAGTTCGCAGACAGCCCGCAAGGCCACCGGACTAGGGCCCATGGCCTGCTCGGAATAATTGCACTGCCGCCGAGAGGTTGTGGGCCCTAGCCGAGACCAATTCTGACTTACTGCTTTCACACCCGAGGTGCCAATGCCGCGCTATTTCTTTCATCTTCGGTATGGGAACAGAAAAGTTGTCGACGAGGAAGGCCTGTACCTACATGACTTGGACCGCGCTCGCGTCGAGGTCATCGATAGCATTCGACAAATTCTGAGCGAACCGGGAATCGAGCACGAGGATATCGACGGACAAAAATTGGAGATTTCCGACGAGGCCGGCGAAACCGTGCTGGTCGTACCGTTCTGAGAGAATACTCGCAGCGTGGCCGACTCAGCAGAAGTCAGGCATGGGTCGCATTTCCATTGCTGCCTCGCCGAAAAAGCGACGCCGGGCGACGCGGCGAGCTCGGCTCCTCAGCTTCTCTGCAGGGAGATTGTGGAAGACCGCTTGACGCCTGCTGTGCAACTAGGTCGTCGCCCCTGTCCCCATAAGGCTCAGATCCAAAGTGCCGCGTCAAAAACTCGATGAAGGCGTGCGCTTTTGTGGGTCTGAAGTCGCGGCTCGGATAGACGGCGTAGATCGCGACATTGGATGAACCCCTGTATTGCGGCAGCAGGATCTTGAGCGCGCCACTTTCGATCTCCGGCCCGATCTCCCAGATGCTCCGGAGCCCGATGCCGAGCCCGGCTATCAGCGCTTCGCGAACGATCTCCGCTGAATTCGAGAGAATACTGCCCTTGACGCGAAGCTGATGCTGGCCGTCGGGCCCCTCGAGCCGCCACACCTCCTGCGCGTCCGGCGAAAGACAGTTGTGCTCGCCGAGCTCGGCAAGCGACTTCGGTATGCCGGCTCTCTTGAGGTACGAAGGGGCCGCGCAGATGACGCGCTTGTCGGACGAAAGTTTGCGGGCGATGAGGGTGGAATTGCTCAGCTCGCCGGCACGGACGGCGATATCGAAGTTGTCGCGGATGATATCGACGAAGTCGTCGCTGACATGGAGGTTGAGCTGGATGTCGGGATAGCACGCAACGAATTGAGACAGAAGCGGCGCAAGGTGGAGACGGGCGAACGTCGTTGGCGCAGTCACTCTGAGCAGGCCGGATGGCTTGTTGTTGCTCGAGCGGACGAACTCCTCGGCTTCCGCGGCCCGGTTCAGGATATCTACCGCATGTTTGAAATAGCCTTCGCCTGCTTCGGTCAACGAAAGCTGCCGCGTCGTTCGCTGGAAGAGCCGCGCGCCGAGACTTTTTTCGAGAAGTCCAATCCGTTTGGAGATGACAGCGGGTGACGTCCTCATGTCACGCGCGACCAACGACATGTTTCCGGACTTGGCGACGCGTGTGAAAATTTCGAGGTCAAGAAACATGATCCGGTGGAGCCTTATCAGTTGGAGCCCTACATGACGTCGGCGCCTGCCGCCAGTGCGGCTTCGGGGTGGGCCGAGGCGCTCTTGTCGACCTCAAAATTGGGATCGCGAGCCTCGGATCGAACGGAATGGCCAGAACGAGATCGCCCTGACGGGGGGGGTGAGCGAGCTGATCCCACTCTGGCCATACCGTCGCATTAGGCGGCTTTGCGCTTTTACAACGATCCACGCTAGGTCTTTCGCCCAGGCGGTGAGTAAAGCGGCGGACGCTTAATTTGGCTAACGCCGATTAACCGCCTCACGCCCGCAACGCAAACAATGCGGGGACCTCTCGTCAATGTATAGCCCCCCGAATGGGGGGCCCCATCGCACCGCTCATCACGCTCGGCTGGCGCCATTTTGAAGAGCGACGTACGATCTCCTGGCCTGAATTTTCGGGAGAAGACGGTGTTCAAGAATTTACGCACAAGCACGAAGCTCTTCATTCTTTGCACCATGTTCATGATCGCCATCGGCGTGACGACATATGGATTGTTCCGCGAAAAATTGATTGCGATCGAATTCGCGCGCAAGGAGCTCGTCGGAACGAAATATCTGGCAGCGGTGCGCAAGCTCTCCTCGACGGTGCTTTCCGGGCAGCCATTCGATGCGTCCGTCGCCCCATCCGGCGACGCTCTAGGCGGGATTCTCGAGGATCTCGCGACGGCCCAAGGCGAAGCGGCCGCAATGTTGCAGACAGCCGAGCCGGCAAGAGCGCTCGCGAGCTCGCTCGAGTTGTGGTCGAGCAATATCAAGAGTGATGCCGCCCATGTTTCCGCTCTCAACGCACTTGCAAACGTAGAGCAGCTCGCCACCCGCATCGCGGACGATTCAAATCTCACCCTCGATCCAGATCTCGACAGCTACTACATGCAGAATCTTGTCGCCAAAAAGCTACCCGTATTTCTCAGGCAACTGGGCGAGTTACAGTTGCTTGCTCGCGAGATTGCCGCCGCCGGCGCGCCGTCGAGTGAGCAAGCGGTGCGCGCGCAATTTCTCGCGCGCCGCCTGGAATCAAGTGCAAACGAGGTGAAGGATACCGTCGAAGCGGCATACCGCGGCAATCCAGATGGCAGCTTGAAACAGGCTATCTATAGCCCATTCGCGGCCATGCTCTCGAGCACGAGCGACTACCTCCAAGGCTTGAATTCGCGCCTCGCGACCAGCGATGTAGCGGCAGATGGCACTTATATTCGCGCCGCGGAAAGCGCTGTCGGCGCATGGGCGACTTCTCAGCTCGAGTTGGACCGGCTGCTGCAGAAACGCATCGATGGACTGCTCGAAAGGATGCGTTCAAGCCTCGCACTCACCGCTGCGCTGGTGGCGCTCAGCATTCTTGTAGCGGTCATGACCCACTGGCACGTCGTGCGCCCGCTGAGGCGACTCGAAAATGTGGCGTCGGCCGTGCGGGATACCAAGGATTACAGACTGCGCATCGACTACACCAGCAAGGACGAGATTGGCCGCCTGGCTTCGGCATTCAACAACATGCTCGCGGAGCTGGACGCAGCCCACGAGCGTGAGCGATCGGAGCAGTCAGAGATCGCACGCGTCGCGCGGCTGACGACCATGGGAGCAATGACTGCGTCGATCGCTCACGAGATCAATCAGCCGCTCGCGGCAATCGTGGCAAATAGCAACGCGGCGCAGCGCTGGTTATCGAATGTGCCACCCAATCTCGATGAAGCCCGGATCGGGTTGAGCAACATCGTCAGGGATGGGCATCGCGCCAGCAACGTGATCAAGAGCGTTCGCGAGATTTTCAAGAAGGAAAGCCAGGGAAAGGGTGAACTCGACGTTAATGATGTCATCGAAGACATCCTCACGCTTGTTGGGGGAGAAATTCGCAGGCAGCGGCTCATGCTAAAGAAGGAACTGCCGCGGGACCTTCCTTGCGTGGTTGCAGATCGCACGCAACTACAACAGGTGGTTATAAATCTTATAATGAACGCCATAGAAGCAATGAGGGAAGTTACAGACCGTGAGCGGTTGCTGACGGTTCAAACGTATGCATACGATACCCGGAATGTCGTGATCAAAATTCAAGATTTCGGGGCCGGAATTAAGCCGAGCGAGAAGGAACGGATTTTCGACGCGTTCTTTACGACCAAGTCCGAGGGCATGGGCATGGGATTGTTTATTTGCCGCTCCATTATCGAGGCGCATGGGGGACGCCTCTGGGCCTCGCCCGGAACGCATCATGGTTCGGTCTTTCACGTCACCTTGCCGAGCAGTCAATGATCGAGCAGCATTCCGAAACACATCCCGTGGTCTTCGTCATCGACGATGACGCGTCCGTGCGCGAGGCCCTGTCGAGCCTTTTTCGGTCGGTTGGCTTGCAGGTCAAAACGTTTCCCACGGCGACGGAATTTCTGCAGAGTAAGTTGCCGGAGGCTCCGAGCTGCATGGTCCTCGACGTCCGGCTTCCAGGAGTTAGCGGGCTCGATTTTCAGACCGAGTTGGCAGCGGCGGATGTCCGCGTCCCGATTATCTTCATGACCGGCCACGGCGATATCCCAATGAGTGTGCGCGCCATGAAGGCGGGGGCTGTCGAGTTTCTGACTAAGCCGTTTCGCGATCAGGATATGCTGGATGCCGTGCAGCTTGGTCTCGCAAGGGATAGCAGCCGGCGTGCCGAGGAGGGGGCGTCATCAAAGCTGAAATCGAACTTTGATCTGCTGACAGAGCGGGAGAAGGAAATCATGGGCCTGGTGACGGCGGGACTCATGAACAAGCAAATCGCGGGCGAAATCGGCGTGAGCGAGATCACCGTGAAGATGCATCGCGGCCACGTGATGCGAAAAATGGGGGCCTCGTCGCTGGCCGAGTTGGTGCGGATGGCCGATGGATTGGGCCTTCGCCGCGCCAAGAAGTAGCAGCCTATACCCAAGTATAGGTTCGGACGCCCTAGCGACAGCTAGCGCATGAGCCTTGGCGGCCCTATTTCTGGTTGCAGCAAGGACACTCAAATTGTCGAAGGTTCCCGTGATAGCCATTGTTGATGACGACGCCTCGGTTCGCGACGCGACCAGAGGGCTAATTCGGTCGCTGGGCTACAGCGCCGTTGCCTTCAGCTCCGCCGAGGAATACCTGCAATCCGAACGCGTGCACGATACGTCATGCCTCATCAGCGACGTGAAGATGCCTGGCATGAATGGGATAGATCTGCAGGACCGGTTGATCGCCGACGGTCACCGCACGCCCATCATATTCATGACTGCGTTTCCAACGGATGTGCTCCGTGCTCGCGCACTGGAGAGTGGGGCGCTCGGCTTCCTGAGCAAGCCTTTCGACGAGGAGCGCCTGCTCGAATGCCTGCGATCAGCCCTGATGCGCGATCGCGGTACAAGCCGCGAGCAATAGCTTTGCAGACAAGAGGCAGCGCGACGCGGCTACGCCTTCACTATACGACAGTCCAGGTCTTCCACACCAATTGACATCCGGCCACTACCAAAGAACAGCAGATCTGACGCCCACAATGCGTATGCTTCCTAATCACGAACGGGCGGAAAGAGCCGAGTAGCCGAAGCTGAGAGACGGGGCATTCTTCTCGTCAAGTCTCAACGGCGACAGAGAGTACAGTTTCGACGGCCGCCCGTAGTAATTTCGCTGCAAAATGGTGTAGGCGTCATGGATGACAACCCAATCCTGAAATCAGCGGAAGCAGCTCATGAGACCTCATATGGGCCGGCCCGAAATCTCCATCTGGATCTGCACCGAGGCGGGGCCGACAAACAGCACATAGTAAGACGCGACCGGCACCAGCTGACTGATCGAGAAGGAATTATCGTCGCGTTTGTAGGTACGGGACGATCCAACAAAGAGATAGCCCGCGAGCTCGGGGTCACCCCGGAAACGATCAAATCTCATCTCAAGCGGATTTTCCTCAAGCTGTCGGCTAGCACACGCGCGGAAGCTGTCTTTCGAGCGCAGAGCATCGACTTGTTCGAGTTGCCCGCCGGTATCCATTCGGCGCCGCCAGGAGTTCGGGATTGTCCGCGCTGACGCTGCTCGCGAAAAAGCTGCTCCTGCATGCTTGACGTGACGGCGCATGCTTACATCTGACTCGACCCTCCCGTTCCATTGCGACTTCCGCAATAGGTCATGAGGAACGTCAGCTCGAGCACGTCGAGCAGCTGCCCCTCGACCTTGCACATTCCCTGACGGGGGACAACGCCATTCGCTTGCTTTGTCGCGATGGCATCAAACACTATTGAGTTGGGAGTTTCGTGCTGATGATTGGCGTGATCACGCCATTCACATGATATTTGTGGCACGTGAGACAGTCTTGACGCGCCATGCTGTTGGTGTGGCAGGTCTGGCAGAGATCCTTTTTCACCTCACCGAAATTGGACACGAAATTTTGCGGATTGCCCTGCTCGTAGCTCTTCAGATAGGGGCGGCCTTTTTCGAGGTTATGGCAGGTCAGACACCCGCGATTCTCCACGACACCGATGCGATTCTCCAGGGCGACGCGAGTTTCCAGGAGGCCGAAATGCGGCTCATGGATGAAATTCGTGAAGCGTCCCTGCTTGCTCGCGACCGAAGGCGGGGAGAAATTGACTAGCCGCCCTTTGCCCTGGATTTCGTCAACGCTGTGGCATTTCGTGCATGACCCCTGAGCGTCCTTGCCAGTGAGAACATCGAAGACCGCCGCCGCCGGGCTCGTATCACCTTTAGGCGCTTGGGGACCGGTCAGAAAGAGCCACGAGTAGATGAATTTGTCCTTATGGCCTGTGGGACGGTAGAAAATCGCGTAATCCTGCTGGTACCAGCCGCCATATTCAGCCCAGCTCTCCGGATCCACATCGCTCTTGATGCTGATCACGGGCGCAGCCCTTGTTTGAGGGCGAGCCGCCGCGGCGTCTGAGCCCGCGAGGGCGTCGGCTGGCGCATTTGCGTCCGCCTTGGAGGCGGTATCCGCAGATGCGCCGCCATCGGGCTTGGCGTTCGTGGTATCGGTTTCTCCGGCCGCTTCTTCAGGCTGGGCTGCTTTTTCGGTGTCCTTGCTACCTGCTTTGATTGCGCGAAGCTCTTCCTCCGTGGGGAAGAGCAGATCATCCTTTTGGTCTGCCGCGTTGCCCTGAGGCTGTGCGATGGCGGAGGGCGTTTCTTTGCCGACATCGGGCTTGTCGTTCGCGGCATCGTATTTGCTGGCCGCGCTTTCAGGCTGGGCTGCCCTCTCGGTGTCCTTGCTTGCTTTGGTCGCAGGCGGCTGTTCGTCGCCCGAGGGTGTTTCCTGGCCGCCCTCGGGCTTGGCTTTCGCAGCATCGGATTTTCGGGCCGCTCCTTCAGGCTCGGCCCCACTCTTGCCGTCCTTGGTACTACCTTCGATCGCGCGAGAGGTGCCGCTCGGCAGGGAAAAGCGCTTTATGATCGGTCCCCCGCCGCCTTCCTCGGAGGAGGGTGCTTCCGTGCCGTCTTCGGGCCCGGCGTTCGTGATGTAGGTTTTACCTGCCGCTCCTTCAGGCTGGCCTGCTTTCTCGGCGTCCTTGGTAGCGGCCGCGGCATCTGAGCCCGCCGGGGCGTCGGCCGGCGCTTCTGCGTCCGCCTTAGAGGCGGAATCCGGAGATGCGGCGCCATCGGACGGGGCGCTCGTCGCATCGGTTTGTCCGGCCGCTCCTTCAGACTTGACTGCTTCAGCCTCATCCGCTGGTCCTTTGGACAACACACACTGACCAAAGATACTCACTGTACAAGCTTGCTCATTGGGTATGGCTTTGCTGGCTGCTTTGCTATCGGCGGCTTCTGGGCTTGCTGAGAGCGTTTCCTTGCCACCCTCGGGTTTGGCGTTCGCGGTATCGGTTTCTCCGGCCGCTCCTTCAGGCTGAGCTGCTGTGGCAGTGGCTGCTTCAGCCTCATCCTTCGGTTCCTCTGTGACACGGCCATAAGGATCGATACGCGCATCCCAACCAGACTGCTGCTCGGGAGATGCCGATCCGGTCAAATTCGATTCCGTGATCGTCGCGCCCCAACCGCTTTGTTCCTGATCACTCGTGACATTACTCGCGACCGGGCGATTGGCCATTTCCGTGGCGAGATTGGGTAGCCACTCCTGATGCGCACTGATGACCACATCGCGCGGGATGCTCGCGGTCAGATCGGCAACGAGATTTGCAGCCAGCTTCGCCCCGCCGCCAATATTGAGGTCGCCCAGTACGTCCGACGCTTTTCCCGAGATCAGCTTGTAGAACTGCTCCTTGATCTCCCAGACCAGACTTGTCACCGCCTTGATCTGGTCGTCGCTTGCATTGCTCAGATCCTGGAGGTTCAGGCTGTCCACGGTCTTGATCAGAGCACGGCCCTGCTCATTTCGGCTGATCATCACCTTCATGAACGGTGTGAGCGCGGCCTCGGACGCGTCCGGCCATTCACCGATCGGGGCGTTCTTCTTCTTCAGCGTTTCCAGGTCGAGGCCAGGCAGACTCAGGAAAGCAATGCCTTTCGGGCCGCTCGCTCGTTCCTTGCCGATGATCTGGTCGAGATGGCAGGCGGTGCAGTTCTGCTCGAACGGCGCCACGGCCATGACCCGCTTGTCCTCGCGGCTGTTGTGACAAGTCGAGCAGGTGTCGGGGATGCGTATGTCCGGATCCTTCTTCGCCACTTCCGGGTAGTGTTTGCCGAAATGGCCGGCATGGTCATAGATGATCCGTGTCCGCCTCTTGAACGGATAGTTCTCGAACTTCGGGTGATGGCCGTCGAAGCTGTCGAACTTCACCACGTGGCAGGAGCGGCATTGCTCGTTGGAGATTTTGTTCAGCTTGAAGTTGAGGCCCTGATGCTCCTGGTGGCAGGTCGCGCAATAGAGACCGTGTGCGACCACGTCATGGGTCGGGAAGGCGATGTTCTGCGCGCGGGCAGATTGCGGCGCAGGTCGATTTCGCAGCGACCTTAGTCAGCCGCTCGGTGCTCTGCTTCAGCACTTCGGCCGAAGCGCCGTGCGCGTTGAAGGCCGTGTCCGGCATTTTGTGGCAGGTGAGACAGGCCTTGCTGTCGGCGAGCGGATCGCCGGCGACGAGGCCGTGAGCCCAGCTCAATTTGCCGCTGCCGCTCTTGGTGTGGCAGGCGCTGCAATTCTCGATCGCGCCGTGAGCGCTCGCCAGCGGCCCCGGCATCAGGGACTGCGTGCCCTTGGAGAGAAAGAAGGCCGAGCCCAGGCAGACGAGAGTCACGAGTGCCAGCAGCACCGCGAAACGGTCGCGCGGAGACCCGGGGGGCGCCTGCCCCTCGGCCTTCTGCGGCCGAAATGATCCGATCCATCCCGATCGCCGCATCACCAGACCCCCGATGAAAAGGCATAGACGACGAGGACGTGCAGCACCGTCAGCACGATCAGCGCATAGGTGACGGGCACATGCACGAACAGCCAGGCCTTGGTGAGCCCGAGATAGACACGCGCGAAATCGAGCCGATCCTTCTCGACCACCAGGTTCTTGATGGTGGCAAGCTTCTCCTGGCTCTGCTGGTCGACATAGCGTGACAGGTTGTCAATCTCGTCGGTCAGCCGCTTGAGCGGGCGCTGCGAGCCGATGAGATGGGCGGTGAAATTGCGCGGCCCCTGGAAAAAGTCCCGCAGGTGGTTGGTGTAGAGGTCCATGATCCAGGCGTCATGGGGCAGCCCCGGTAAGGCGGGCAGCCCCGGTAAGGCGATCTGAGCGGTGGCCGGTTCGGTGTCGGCGACGGCGGCGTGGACATCCCGCGCCAGCTCGGCGCGAAGGGTGGGGATGCGATCATAGCTGACGCTCTCGTCGATCCGGCGCTTGGCCTTCAGCGACCAGGCGAGATAGGCGCCGAAAATGCCGCTCAGCGTCACCAGCACGAAGCCCGTCCACAGCGCCCATTCGAAGCCGGTGTCCGGCAGAGAGAAATCCGAATGCGAGATGAAGGCGGCGATCAGCAGATAGCCGACAAAAATATGGATCTTCCGCCAGCGCATGGCGGATTTCGGCGACAGGCTGGCCGTTTTGATGGCGATGTGGAAATAGAGCTGCAAGCCCATGCCGCCGGCCAGCACCCAGCCATCGAGATAGCGCGGGTCGCGGAGCCCGTTGCCATAGATCCAGACGAGCCAGAACAGGCCGCCGGAAATGGCCGCGATCAGAAGGCCCTGGACTGTCTGGCTGATGAGATATCCGCCGAGCCCGGACCGCGTCCGCCGATCGAGCCGTCAGACGCGCGCCTCCCCGCCGATCTCACGGCAGCCCCCCCGAAATCACCCATCGCGGTGGTTGTTTCCCCATCAGGCCCCTTCAGGTTGCCAGCCGGCTGGGATCAATTGACCGCGCCGGCTTCTCTCGCCGTGCCCTTGAACTTGTCCGGTCCGGGAATCAGGCTGTCGAGCCCGGCCATCGTGCTGCCGTCATACTTCTCGGTGATGCTCGCGAGCAGCTTGGAGACGCCGTCGGCAGCAGCCGTCAGAGGGCGTTCATTGTTCAGCTTCAGCCCGGCCGAATGGCCAAATTCGACCATCTTTGCGATTTCCGGCACGTTCGGCGCCGCTTTCGCCGCGGCGGCGAGCTGCTTGCGCGCCCGGTCGGCGCGCTTGGCCATCTCGAACGCGTAGGTCTTTCTCGCAGTCGCCTTACCGATCGCGCGCAATGCAGTCTCGAGCTCGACGCCGAGCCCGACGAGATAGAGCATGCGCTTGCGCGCGGCGTCTGGCGGCGACGTTGTCCTTGCCCTTGGAATACCAGGTGTTGTGCCGCACCTCGCCCTGCGACCAGGACACCAGCTCGAAGGCGCTGCCGGCCTTATGGCCACCTTTGTTCACGAGATCCTCTTGCGGCACGACATGGCAGCTGTAGCAGTTCTTCGCCAGCTGGTAGAGCGAGCGCGGCCTGATCATCCCCTTGGAATTCGGCGAGCTTCCAGCGCGCCTCCGCCTCGGCCTTGGTCTCGGTCAGCGCTGTCTTGCCGCTGAACCCGCTGTGGACCTTGATCCAATCCTGCCCGGCGCTGTGGCAGGATTCGCAGGAGATGCCCGAGACTGGCTCCTCCTTGTTGTCCTTCTGCTGCACCGTGAAATGGCAATTCAGGCACAAGCTCTCCGACTTGATGCGCCGCACCCCCATTCTTTCCGCGATTTCGTTCGCCTCGGTGTTGCGCGGCATTTCACGGAAGGTCTTGAAATGATGCGTGCCCTTCCAGGCCTCGACCTCCTGCTTGTGACATTCGGCACAGGCATTCGGACCGACGGTCTTGGCCGGATCGGACGCAACTGCGCCCTCCGCGGCAAGGCCGAAGATCATCAGCAAGCCGCAGAGACAAAGCACGGAAGACCGGAGAGGGGCCCTGGGCCCGAACCCGATCGACCGAAGGCTATGCGCCCTCAGGACGATAATGACTTCTCACCCTTCCTTCAGCCATCCTATGCGCCTGCATCGGCTGTTCCCGCCGGTTGCGAGGGCGATCGAGAGCGAGCTGGCCCATCTGCCGGCTGGTGGGCACAGCGAGCCATCCCATCGCGCGGGTCAGAACGCTTTCCTCGACCGTATCGTCGGTGGTCGGCAGGAACGGATCCGCATAGCAGACCGCGCCGAAGTGCGCCGCGATCGATTTGATCGAATCGACCATCCCCGGCGCGCCGCAAGCGTAGAGCACATCGGTCGGCAGCAGGTGCGGCAGATAGTCGGTCGGCCGGCCCGGCCTCACCGCTGTGGTCAAGGTCTGCGGCGTGCTGCAGACAGGCACGACGAGGACATTGGGGAAGCTGGCCAAGCCGCGCGAGAGCCGGGCCCATATAGAGCGACTCGATGTTGCGGCCGCCAGCGATGATCATCATCCTGCGCTCCGGGTTCTCGCGCAGCGCAGCGACGGCGATCGACCAGATCGGCGCAAAGCCGGTGTTGGTGGCGACGAGAATCAGCCGGCCGTCCAGATTGGGCCGGAAATGCGCCGAGCCATAGGGCCCGGTCAGCTTCACCCGATGGCCCGGCTTGATGCGCTTGCCGAGCGATGAGGTGACACGCCCACCGTTCATGCGCCGGACATGGAACCAGACCGTGCGGCTGTTCGGATTGCCGCCCAAGGGATGGGTGATGCTGAAGGGACGGCTCGGATAGCCGCTGAAGCGCACCTGCGCATATTGCCCCGCATGATAGGGCAGCGCGCGGTCCGTCCTGATGCCGACTTCCATCACCTCGGGCGACAGGGGGCGCAATGAACTCAGCACGCCTTCGACGGTGCGAACACCCGACGGCTGGTTCCTCTCGATCACCGCATCGCCGACGATCCGGCACTGACAGGCATGAACGATGCCCGGCTCGGAGCCTTCGCCGCCCTGCACTTCGCCGGATACCAGCCGCACGCAGCAGGTGCCGCAGTGGCCGGCGCGGCAGTCATAGGGCAGGTCGATGCCGTTGCTCAGAGCAGCGTCCAGCAGCAACTCGCCGCGGCGCGCCAGAAAGCTATTGCCATTGATAGTGATTTGGTGACTTCTTGCCATTGTCTGATCCCGGAAAGCTTCGAGTTCCCCATCTACGGCTGGTGCGGGTGACCCGCCGTCGCTGCGCTTCCTTGGATGCTCAGCAAATCAAGCGTTCTGGATCTGAAACACCCACTCTCATCGTTCGGAAGTAGAAACGCCGATTCTTTCTATCGTCCGTCACTTTGCTACCTCCTGTTGAGAGTCGACATCGAATGACGGACACAATGCGAAAATCTCAATCCCAAAGTGCTGATTTTCTGCTATCATTAGCGTGTGCGCCTTGATGATCGCTAATGGTCTAGCCTCCTATCATGGTCAGACAATGACCGATTGATGCGTTGCAGGCGCCAAAAAGCCCGCCCAAAAGCCAAAATCAAAAAGGCTGGCAAATAACTTTGGATGGGTAGTTTGTGGCGGGACGGAGAGTCGAGCCGTGGACATTCTCTTCCCGAAAACCGGTGATTGACAATAGGTGTTCAGACGTATTGGACGCCGCCAATTCTTCCGCTCGGGCATTTGCGGAACGGATATAAACTTGCCAAGCATATGTGGTCGCGCTGGGTTTTCAGGTGTGGCGGGGCCTACTCCCGGACGTTTGCCCGCGTGCGTGATCAGTTTGATGTCACCTGAAATGCATTGTGCTCTACAAATGATCATATTGTGAAATGCATTACGCTCTGCAAATGAATATAGTCGGCAATCTGAGCGCGAGAAAATCGAATAATTTTCCTTGTCGCCGGAATATCCCAAAAGTTGCCATAGTCCATGCAGCAAACCGCCCATTTATCGTGAGCCTGTCAGCCTTCAGAAAGCCAAGCTGCCATCTGCTCAATTTCGGACTTTCTATTCCGATCACCGCTTGATTCCGATTGACGAGGCGATGCCGAACGGGCTGAGCGAACATTCGTCTCAAGTTTGGCATTTATCGCTTTGGTTTTGCTGGGACGCGGCCATATGATGGCCCCTTTTCCCGTTAATCTTCTGTTCATCAATCCTGCGCAGGCGGTCGAGCGCCGTTTTCGCGTGAACGATGCAAATCGGGATGTCGCTCTGAAATCTATTGAGGGGGAGGCGATGAAACGATTTATCCGGTATTTCGATGCTTTCCTGCGCTTTCGCGAGCGCTATGCTGATGAACGCAGCATTCCTTAGCCAGAATGCTGTCGCCGGGTCCAGCGAGGCTGCGGGAATCCAGACCGTACAAGCAAAGCCCGGCTGATTGCAGAGAATCGCCGAGAACAAAGGAGCGGCCGCGATCAGGCAGCCGCAAATCGATGCGCACGCCGCGCTCGAAGCTCTTATCAAGGAGGACGAGGAGAGAAGAGCCAAGGCTGGAAGAGCCGGCCGGAAAAACCGATACCGCGAACGCCAAGTCCTATTTGGGCGGCGGCGAGCAGAAGGTGTCCGCCGACGCAGAAGCGGACGGCCAGGGGAGATGTCCGTACTCGACGCGGCAGCAAAAGCCTCGAAAGGCAAAGAAGCTCCCATCCCCGCGTCGACGAGGAGACCCTCTCCCTCTATCCCACCGCTGCGCAATGCGGCGAGTGCCACAAGGAGATTTACGAAGAGTGGTCTTCGTCGCAGCACGCCTATGCGTCGATCTCGCCGATGTTCCACAAGTTCGAGCAGAAGTTCCAGGAGCTGACCCAAGGTACGGTCGGCACCTTCTGCGTGCGCTGCCACCAGCAGGTCGGCACCCAGCTCGGCGAGAACCGCGAAACGCCGCTCTGGGCGCGCAGCCAGATCTCGCGCGAGGGCGTGAGCTGCATCACCTGCCACCGGGTCAAGGAGCAATACGGCAAGGTCAACGGCGAGCGCCGGGTCGAGCCGGGCAAGATCTACGAGCCGGTCTACGGCAGCGGCGAAAAGAGCGTGATCAAAGACGTCCTCGCCGACAAGGAAACCTACTCCGTCAAAACCAGCACTGACGGGCGCGGCAACGACATCCACAACGGCATGATCACGAACGACCAGATCACCAAGTCGGAGTTCTGCGTCAGCTGCCACCAGGTTGCCGTCAACCTGGGCATCAAGCTCGAGATCGTCTGGGATCAGTATCGCGACAGCCCGGCACGCAAAGCCGGCGTCACCTGCCAGGACTGCCACATGGGCAAGGTCGCCGGAAAGCCCGAGGGCTATGCGACCGCGCCCTCCGCCGTGGTCGGCGGCAAGGAGATCAACCCGGGACGCAAGCATGCCAATCACCGCTTCATCGGCCCGGGCTATTCGATCGCCCACCCCGGCATCTTCCCTCACAACACGAAGGCCCAGGCCATTAGCATCAAGGAATGGCTGCAGTTCGACTGGCGCGCCGGCTGGGGCACCACCGAGTTCGAGGACAAGGTCGCCGACGGCAAGATCAAGGTCGACTTTCCCAAGCGCTGGGCCGATGCCAACGACCGTGAAGACGCCCGGGCGATCATCGACGAGAATCTCGCGAAGCTCGACGAGCGTGACGAGATCAGACAGCAGGTCATGGAGAACAGCAGCCACGTCGACGGTCCCTTCATCGAGGGCACCCGAGCGGTCGGCACGGATCTGGCGTTCTCCTACAAGATCAAGAACACCAATACGGGGCACAACCTGCCGTCCGGTTCGCTGGGTGCGCAGCCGCAGCTCTGGGTGAACGTCGCCCTCGTCGATCCCGACGGCAAGAACGTCTGGGAGTCGGGCTACGTCGACAGCGACGGCAACATGGCCGATCTGCACAGCCTGGAGGTCGCGGCCGGCCGCATCAAGACGGACCAACAGCTGGTGCATTTCCAGACCAAGTTCCTGACCACCAACGTCAAGGGCACGGATCGCGAAATGTACCTGCCGGTGAACTTCGACATCGATCCGCTGCCGCATCTGCGTCCGCCGCAAGTCCCGACCACCGTTCTCAACCATCCGCCGCTGGTGCGCATGGAGAACCACTCGCTGACGCCGCTGGGTGAGAAGCTGGCCAACTACCAAGTGCCAGGCAACCTGATCACGAAGCCCGGCAAGTACCGCCTCGCCTTCCGCATGCGGAGCCGTGCCGAGCCGATCTACTTCATGCGCTTCGTCGGTTCCACCAAGGAAATGGAGCAGAGCATGAACGAGCGGATCATGAACTTCCACGCCTTCGCGGTGGAGCTCGAAGTGAAGGGCTAGCACCGAAAAGCCGAGGGTTTCGCATTGGGGACCCGCGAGGGGTCCAAAGAAGCGGGTCCCCAGCCTTATCCGCAGCTCAGAGCCACGACGTGGGGGTTCACATGATTTGTAACGCGTACCGTCGTGCCAGGACAACGACCGCCACTATCGCGCTGGTAGCCGGTGGTTACCTTGTGATGTCCGGCACGACTGCAGAGCCTGCGGCAGGCCGAAAGCAGCAGCGAGGCCCACAAGGAAGGCAAGTCGATCCACGTAGCTGGCCACGGCCCACGCAGGTCGATGCCGCCGAAGACCAAGCCAAGACGCAGTACGCCGAGCCGCAGTACGTCGGCGCGTCCTCCGAAGAGAAGGCTGACGGCAATACCGCAGAACCTGCGGCAGGCAGCAGCGAGGTCCCCAAGGAAGGCAAGGTGATCCAAGTGTCGTCCCGCGACTCCTGGGTCGATCCCGAAAACCAAGACGATACGCAGACAAAGACGCATCCTCCAAGAAGAAGACTGCCGGCAAGACCGCAGACGCTGCGGCAGGCAGCAGCGAACACCGCAAGGAAGACCCTTTCCGATCCGATCCGCAGTACGAAGGCATGTACAATGCCCAGGGGCAGGTCGACATCTACGGCGCCAAGAGCGCGGTCGAGCCGCCGCGCCCGCCGATTGAGATAGGTCGCCAGCAATACACCTCCGGCTCATACGACGAGAGCAGCACCCTCCTGGGTGAAAAGAATCCGCTGCTCCCGGGCCTCGCCATCTACGGCGACTGGCGGACGGCGGTCGCCTACAACCAACAACAACGGCAAGGATATTGCCCAGATCGCGACCCGGTTGAACCTCGACGTCGACTTCAAGATCACCGGCACCGAACGCATACACGCCTTCTTCACGCCGATTCAGGAGACAATACACAATTCACCCGCTACGAGTTCGGCGGCGGCGACGGCGATGAGAAGTTCAACCTGAATTCGACTTCGACCCGCAGACGCTGTTCTTCGAGGGTGACGTCGGCTCCATCTATACCGGTTTCTCCGGCAATGAAGCCAGTTTCGACCTGCCCTTCACAGTCGGTCTCTTCCCGCTGTTCCTGCAGAACGGGATCTGGGCGAACGACGCGATCCTCGGCGGCGCGGTGAGCCTCCCCGCGAAGAACTCGGCGGCGCTGGGCCTTGCCAACTTCGACATCACCTTCTTCGCCGCGTTCGACAATGTCGACAACAAGGGCATCATCGGAGCGGACGAGGACGACAACGACAATGCCAACCTCTATGGCGTAACCGCCTTCGTCGACGCCTTCGACGGCTATATCGAAACGGGCTACGGCCTGATCGACGGCTACGACGATCGGGACGGCCTCCTGGTGAACTTCCTGACCGCCGCTTACAGCCGGCGCTATTACAACACCTTGTCGAACTCGACCCGCTTGTTCGCGAACTTCGGGGAGGACCCCGAAGGGAATAGCGACGGTCTTGCCATCATTTCGGAGAACAGCCTGATCTCGGGCTTGCCGAGCACGCTGCTCCCCTACGCCAACTTCTTCGTCGGCTTCGGCAACCCTCAGCCCCTGGTCGATGGCAATGGCGCGGGCATACTGAAGAACGTCGGCATCAACTTCGAGACCGATGCGCTCACCGGCTACCCGAAACTCGACGACACCGCCTCCAACGCCCTGGGCGGCGCGATTGGCTTGCAGTATCTCTTCAATCTGGATCAGCAGCTCGTCTTCGAGGTGGCCATGGTGCAGCCCTTCAACGAGGACGGCATCGGCGCACAGGACCTGCAGCTTGGCTTCGGTATGCGCTATCAGATCCCGATCAACCGGGCTTGGCTGTTCCGCGCCGATGCGACCTATCAGATCCTCGAGGATGGCGACGAAGACAACTTCGGCATGCGCGCCGAGGTTCGCAGGAAGTTCTGACCGATCGCGGATGGCGGCTGCGGCTTGGGATGGGGAACTATGGGAGGTAAGCTCATGAGCAGTCGGAATTTATTGGCATCTACTCTAGTGGCGTTCTTGCTGGTGGTCGGTTTCCTCGGCATTGCGTCAGTGGCCAATGCCGCATCGTTCGGGCCGTCCTTTCTGAAGCCCGGCGAGAGCGCCAGGAATCATGTGATTGAGATCAAAAATCGTGGCCCCACTCCACGGACTTACCTACCTATAGCTCCAAGCTATTCTTACTATGATTATCCCTACGAATACAGCAGCGGTCGTTATCCGACGCATATAGGTCCGGGCTTTGTCTACTTTGGTCATCCTTACAAGCCGAGATTCGCCGGCCAATGCTTTAATGGGGACCCGAGATGCCTCGCCTATTGGGGCAATAGTCGAGGTCGGGGATCACTCTACCGCCAGAAGGCGCGTAGGAATTGATGGCGGTGAGGTAGCAGATGTCTTTGACGCTCCTGGGCTGGCTTCTTGTCGTCTCTTCGATCGCCATATCAACGCTGCTCATCTTTCCGCTGCGAGCGAGGGGCTCGCGAAGGGACGCGCTTGACCTAGAGACCTGTAAAGCTCGGCTCGAAGAAATCGGCGCTCGACTTAAGCTCGGACAACTCAACGAAGCAGAAGCGGATGCGGCGAGACTTGCTCTCCTCTCTCTGCCGCCGTCATCGAGCTTGGGCTTCGGCCAAGGACTTCGAGGTACCACCAGGACGTTGATTGTGCCTGCCTCGGTCTGTCTCCTCGTTGCAGGCATTGGCGCAGCTGCTTCTTATGTGGGGGGGCCTCCCCAGGCGACCGGCTCAGGGGACACGAGTTCATCCTCGCCGTCGCATTCTGGATCGAATGACGAAACGCTTGCGCGCCTCACGGACTACACGCGTTCTATTGGAACCGAAGACCATGCGTCTACTGCGGCAGCTGGCAAACAGCTGCCTGATATAAACACGATGATCGAACGGCTAGCGGCACGGCTTGAGAAATCGCCAGAGGACATGGAAGGCTGGCTGATGCTTGCTCGGTCCTACTTCCACACGGCACGCTATGAGCAGGCAGCTACCGCCTTTGCGAGAGCGGTAAAGCTTGATCCGAACTCCGCCGAGCTCAAGCGCTTATACGAGGAGGCCAAGGCGAAGGCCTCCGAAAGCGACAAGTCAGAGAAGGCCTCGTCTGTGCAAACCGAGGCGGTCGGCAAAGGTCATGACGGACTAGGTGTCGAGAATATTGCCAAGTCCGAAGCAACGCTTCCGGCCGAGCGTGACGCTCAAATCCGATCGATGGTCGATGGCCTGGCAAGTCGCCTAGAGAGTTCTCCACGGGACGTCGAGGGCTGGACTCGCCTTATGCGCTCTCGAGTTGTGCTTGGTGAGAAAGAGGTCGCGGCAACAGCGTTCCGCAAGGCGCTTGAGGTCTTCAAGGACAATTCAGAAGCATCGGGCAAGATTACAGCCGAGGCGACTGAGCTCGGCCTGAAGGCCGAATGACTGCGCTGCATTTTCTCCAGAAAGACGTGTAGGAGACCGACATGAATTTTGAGCGCTTGTTTCAGCAGCGGCTCGAAGCCCTTCATCGAGAAGGACGCTATCGCATATTCGCAGATTTGAAGCGCCGCCGTGGCTCATACCCCGTGGCCGACCACTTCACATCCGAGCGCACGCGCGAGGTCACCGTCTGGTGCTCAAACGATTATCTCGGCATGAGCCAGCATCCCGCCGTCCTTGCCGCCATGCACGAAGCGATCGATGCCGTCGGCGCTGGTTCCGGCGGCACGCGCAATATCTCTGGCACTACTCACTACCACGTAGAGCTTGAGCACGAGCTGGCCGACCTGCACGGCAAGGAAGCGGCCCTGCTCTTCACCTCCGCCTACATCGCCAACGACGCGACGCTGTCGACGCTGGTCAAGCTGATCCCCGGGCTCGTCATCTTTTCCGACGAGAAGAACCATGCCTCGATGATCGAAGGCATCCGCCATGGCCAGGGCGAGAAACACATCTTCCGCCATAACGATCTTTCGGACCTCGAAGCCAAGCTCAAGAAGTATCCGAAGGGAACGCCGAAGCTCATCGCCTTCGAGAGCGTCTACTCCATGGACGGACACATCGCGCCGATCGCGGCGATCTGCGATCTCGCCGAGAAGTACGCTGCCCTCACCTACCTCGACGAGGTACACGCGGTCGGCATGTACGGCCCCCGCGGCGGCGGCATTGCCGAGCGGGACGGCGTCATGCACCGCATCGACATCATCAACGGCACGCTCGCCAAGGGCTTCGGCGTCATGGGCGGCTATATTGCAGCGAGCCGCGCCTGCTGCGACGCCATCCGCTCGTTCGCGCCGGGCTTCATCTTCACCACCTCGCTCGCTCCCGCAATCGTGGCCGGCGCGCTGGCGAGCATACGCCACCTCAAGGTGAACACGGCCTTGCGAACACGTCACCAGGAACGCGCACAGTCTCTCAAGCGCGCGCTCAAAGCGAAGCGACTCCCAGTCATGGACAACCCGAGCCACATCGTACCGGTGATTGTCGGCGACCCTGTCCACTGCAAGTCCGTCACCGACGTGCTGCTGCGGAAACACGGCATCTACGTACAGCCGATCAACTACCCGACCGTTCCCAGGGGTACGGAGCGCATGCGATTTACGCCCTCCCCCGTGCATACCGACGAGCAGATGGCGAGCTTGATCCATGCACTCGGCGAGCTCTGGGCGGCTTGCCCGATCCCAAACGGTACCTACGTCAGGCTGGCGGCGGAGTAGTTCCTTCGCGCATGCTCACCGATGCTCGGTTCGCGATGCTTTCCTCGCCGCTGAGCCCCTCGAGCACGACGCGGATCTTCTCTCGGTAGAGAACTGCCCCAGGTCGCTCTCCGGATGTCGCGAGCGGTCTTCTCGGCACTCTTCGGCGCCTGCTTGTCTATGTGTTCATCGTGCTCCCTGCCGGGGCTAAGACGAACTGCGTCTCGCTACGTAATCAGCTCAATCCGCACGATAGGCGCCGATGGAGGCACGCACGAGTAACTTCATGGGCTACGGGTCGCCGTTACATCGAACGCCGTCGCCACTTCTAGCGCCACCCACTGCGCGCTTGTCCATTGCCCTTGCCCCACGCCGAATTTCGAGCGCAACAGGCTCGACGCCGCCCTTTGCATGCAACGTGTCGCCGTTGACCTCGATCGAGAGCGGCATCGTCAGGTCCATTTTGACGCCGCGCATCGTGAGCGTGGCGATCGCGTCATAGGATGATGGGGTGCCGTTGGGCCGGAAGGATTGCACCTCGAAGACCGCTTCCGGAAATGTCTTCACATCGAACCATTCGCTTTGCGGTAGAGCAGCATCCTTTTGCTTGTCGCCGGTTACCGCGCTGGCCATGTCGACGGTGACGCGCGCGTGGCCCGATTCCGGGTGGGCCGGGTCGAAACTGATTGTGGCATGCCAGCGTTGGAATCTGCCCGTCGAAGGGCGCTTTTGCCATGATGCCCGTAAATCCGAGCCAGCTCTTGGCACGGCTCGACCGACCATTCGGTCGCGTGAGCTGAGTTTGCTGACAATACGACCCCAAGAACGAGGAACAACGCAAAGGCTCGGCTCACCTGGAACTCCATTGGCTCAACCTTGGGCACCAAATCGCGGCAGCATCCGCACGAGGACATCGTCGTGGACCACGAAGTGATGGCGGAGCGCGGCGCCGATGTGTCCTGCCAAAAGAATGACCAGGATCCATCCACCAATGTCGTGCACCAGTGCCAGGGCGCTCTCTGCGGCACGCTTGTCCTCGAGGTCGGGAAGGACAGGAAGGTGCGGAAGCGGCAGCACGCCGTAAAGCACCGTTGGTATGTTGAACGGCGAAGCGGACACCACCGCCCAGCCGGTGAGCGGCAGCATGATGAGCAGAGCATAGAGAAAAGCGTGACTGGCCTTTGCCGCGCGCATTTCCCACGCCGGCATGGTCGCGGGCAACGGAGGTGGTTTGTGCAGCAGCCGCCAGATGAGACGCAGGATGCTGAGTGCCAAAATCGTCATGCCCACCGACTTGTGCCACTGATAAAGCGAGAACTGCAGATACGAGCCGGGCTCCAAGGATGTCATGGTCCAACCCATGATGACTTGGGCGACGATGGCGAGAGCCGTCAGCCAATGGATCGCGATTGCCACGGCGTCATAGCGGGTTTTTGTCCGCATCGTTCGGCGTCTCCGTTCGCGTTATTTGATCCGGTCGAATTCGCAGCTGATCATCAGCTTCACTTGATCCCCGACGAACGGCACGAGTGTCTTGATGCCGAACTCGGAACGGGACAACGAGCCTGTAGCGTCGAAGCCCAGGATGTAATCCTGCGTCACCGGATTGAAGCCGCCGCGATTGAGCGTGACATCGAGGACGACGGGCTTGGTCACGCCGTGCAGCGTCAAATCGCCCGTGATCTTTCCCTTGGCTGCGCCAGTCACGTCGATCTTGGTCGACTTGAACGTTGCGACCGGAAACTTGGCCACGTCGAAATAATCAGCTGACTTCAGGTTCTCATCGAGCTTGGAATCATTTGTGACGAGTCCGTTGAGATTGACCGAGACCTCGAGTGTGCTCCCGGCGGGCGACTTCGGATCGTAGTCGAGCTTAGCATCGAGATCGCCGAAGAATCCGTAGTAGGTGGAAAATCCCAAATGGGTCGTAGAAAAAACGATCCGCGCATGACTTTTGTCGAGATTGAAATGCCCGCCCTCGACGCTCTTGAAATCGGAAGTCTCGTCGGACTGCGCCATCGCCACGGACGCACCGAAAAAGGCGAGGAGCGAGGCAAAGCAGATCGCGGCCAATCGAGTCACATGTGGCTCCTGCGTTTGAGTTCGGGACTTTGTACGCCTTTGAGGTTTAGCACGCCATTGAAAGGTCATAAGGATTGATCATGCTGTTTCTGGGTTAGCGCGTTGCTCCTATGGACAACGCACTATTGTCGAAAGTGAGGAGGGACGGTTCAATGTCGAAAATTACGTGCGCTCTCAAATCTCGTCTCGCGCAGCTTGGAGCCGTTGCTCTCATCAGTGCCGCCACCGTCAGCCTGTTCGCCAATTCGGCGGTCGCCGACCCTAGCCTTGATGTCCTCGCTGGCTCGTGGCACGGCGACGGCACCATGTCATTCGAAAGCGGGAAAACCGAAAACATCAGCTGCAAGGGCTACTACAAAGGCGCCGGCGACTACAGCATCGTCATCCGCTGCAAAGGCACATCCTCCGATTTCGAACTGCGCAGCAAGCTGACGTCCAACGGCGACAAGGTCTCCGGGAGTTGGGAGGAGCGCACTTACCATGCTACGGGTGACGCGGCTGGCACAGCTTCCGCCGGCAAACTGAATGTTAAGTTCAGCGGAAGTCTCACAGGCGGTCTTGACATGAACTTTTCGTCATCGAGCCAATCGGTAACGGTCTCGGTTGAAACGAAAGGCGCAGGCATCAAGGGCGTGCAAGTCAGTCTCAATCGCATCTGACGATCGCAACGGCCCGCACCGTCACGTTGAATCGACACATATTGGCGTTCCAGGAATTGCCGCGCCTTGGGGTATCACGCCTAAAATGCTTTGCACCTTGTCGCGGATTTTGCGGGCCGCAACTGCGCTTTGGTTGGCACACGTTCATAGAGGAGGTTTGCACACGCAAAGGGATGCTCGGGGCAGCAAGCTGGCGACTTGATCGAAATCAAGCCTCCAGCGGGGACGGCAGGAAGGTGACTCGCAGCGCCAGAATGCGGTCTTGTCCTCGCGTGCCCGACCAAGACCCGGAGCGGACATGGCAAACCAGAGCAACGACGCTAGTCCTCAACGACTAGACGGGTCCAGCGCGAGCGTGACGTGGATGACGCTCCCTTCTGCCCGTTCGATGAGGGGCAATGCGCTGCGGCGAAAGACGCCGAGCATAGCGCGATTGTGCGCGAGCACATCCGCTTCGAACCGCCGTACGCCCTGGTCGCGCCCGATCCGCGCGAGGTGCCTGAGGACAAGGCTGGCGATGCCCTGCCCTCGATATTTCTCGTCCGTGACAAAGGCCAGCTCCGCGCTCCCGACTGAGAGGATCGGCGAAATAGCGCCCGCCGCCGATGAGCTTTTCTCCGCCATCCTCAAGGATCGTCACCACGAGCGCCGCCACGCGATCGAAATCGACATCCGTAATTTGCCTGAGCTCGGCGTCGGTGAGCCCCTTCTTATAGGTGAAGTAGCGTGTGTAGACGGACTGCGGATCGAGGCCCTTGAAGGCCGCGAGCACGCCGGTCGCGTCGTCGGGACGGATCGCTCGAACGACGACGGGAGTACCGTCCTTGAGGCGGTCGGCGGCTTCGTAGCTTCGCGGGTCGGTCACAGGACAGTCCCCGTTCAGTCAAATCTTCTCTAGCATGCCGACGTTCCTTCACGGCGCATCGCCTACGCTCCGCGTTAATCTTACGCAATTCCGCAATAGCTGATTTCCCTGAACTGTGAATGGCTACTGCGCACGGGACCTCTAAGTATGTTTGTCCAACAAAAGCGGAATGCGGCAAATGTCTCTCATCGAGAGTACGTCCGACGGTGCCATCGGCACCATCGTCCTCGACCGCCCCGAAAGACGTAATGCGCTCTCGAAAGAGCTCGTCGACGCGATCGTCGAAGCCCTGACGCGCTTCTCGGACGAGCGGGCGCGTGCCGTCGTGCTGCGCGCCCGGCCCGGCGTGAAGGTATGGTCGGCCGGACATGACGTCGGCGAACTTCCCGAAGGCGGACGCGATCCCCTGGGCTGGGACGATCCCTTGCGCTATCTCGTGCGGGCCATCGAAGAGCTGCCCGCGCCAGTGATCGCAATGATCGAAGGTGGCGTCTGGGGAGGCGCCTGCGAGGTGGCGTTTGCGTGCGATCTTATCATCGCCGCACCGGCGGCCACCTTTGCGGTAACTCCCGCCAAGCTCGGCGTGCCTTACAACGTCTCGGGCATGCTCACGTTTCTGAACGCATGCTCGCTTCGCATCGTGAAGGAGATGGCATTCACGGCCAAGCCCATCACGGCCGAGCGCGCCGAGCGCCTCGGTATCGTTAACCACACGGTCGCGGCCGACAAGCTCGAGGCATTCACGTATTCTCTCGCTCGCGACATCGCCGAGAACGCACCGCTGTCGATTTCCGTCATGAAGGAGCAGCTGCGCATGCTGGCCGGCGCCCATCCCATGAGCCCGCGTCGCTTCGAGCGGGTCCAGGGCCTGAGGCGCATCGTCTACGACAGCGAGGACTACGTGGAAGGCATCCGCGCTTTTCGCGAGAAGCGCAGGCCGAAGTTCTCCGGGCAATAACCCAGGAGCACGCCCCCAAAAGAAGGAAACGCAATATGGGAGACCAAAAGGTACGCAAGAGCCGCAAATCTGATGACACGCCTGAGGATGCGGCCGAAGGCAAGCCGGGCGAGGGCGGGAAGCTCAAGCGCAAGGACTACGAGGCCGAGCTCAAACGGCTGCACGTCGAGCTGGTCAAGCTCCAGGAATGGGTGCGCCACGAAGGCCGGAAAGTCTGCATCCTCTTCGAGGGGCGCGACGGAGCCGGAAAGGGCGGCACCATCAAGGCCATCACCGCCCGCGTCAGTCCGCGCATCTTTCGCGTTGTGGCCCTGCCAACGCCGACGGAGCGCGAGAAGTCGCAGATGTACATCCAGCGTTACATCCCGCACCTGCCCGCGGGCGGAGAGGTCGTGATCTTCGATCGCAGCTGGTACAATCGTGCAGGCGTCGAAAGGGTGATGGGCTTTTGCACGGAGGACCAGGCAAAGCGCTTCCTCGATGTTGTTCCCAGTGTCGAGAAGGCAATCATCGAGTCTGGCGTCATCTTGCTCAAGTATTGGCTCGAGGTGAACCCCGACGAGCAGACCAAGCGGCTCGAGGCGCGCATCGACGACGGGCGCAAGATCTGGAAGCTTTCACCAATGGATTTGAAGTCGTACACGCGCTGGGACGACTACACGAAGGCGCGCGATGCGATGTTCCAGGCGACGGATACCTCATGGGCACCCTGGTATGTCGCGCGATCCGACGACAAGAAGCGTGCCCGCCTCAATATCATCAAGCACATCCTGAGCAAGATCCCTTACAAGGACGTGCCGCGCGAGAAGGTGAAGCTGCCGAAGCGGCATGTGAAAGCGGCGAAAGATGAGCGAATACGCTTTCAAGTTCATACCTGAGCCGCACTGAGCCCACGGAGGCACTTCGCCACCACTCACTGCGCCGTCCACCCGCCCTCGATGGGAAGCGCCGCGCCCGTGATCGAGGCGGCAGCATCGGTGCACAGGAACACGGCCAGCGCACCGATCTGCTCGGTGGTGACGAACTGGCGCGTGGGCTGAGCGTGGAGCAGCACGTCGCGAATGACCTCCTCCTCCGTGATCCCTCGTGCCTTCGCCGTCTCGGGAATCTGCCTTCTCGACCAGCGGCGTCAGGACATAGCCCGGGCAGATCGCGTTGACGGTGATCCCGTGCTCGGCCGTCTCGAGCGCGACTGTCTTGGTGAGGCCCAGCACGCCGTGCTTGGAGGCGACGTAGGCCGATTTGAAGGGCGAGGCGACGAGAGCGTGCGCCGAGGCGACATTGATGATGCGGCCCCACTTGCGCGCTTTCATCTCGGGGACGACGGCGCGGATCGCATGAAAGGCCGCCGAGAGATTGATGGCGATGATGGCGTCCCATTTGGCCACGGGAAATGTCTCGACCGGCTCGACATGCTGGATGCCGGCATTGTTGACGAGAACATCCACCTTGCCGAAGGCACGCCGAGCCGCGTCGACCATACCCGTGATATCGGCTGGCTTCGACATGTCTGCGTTCGAGAAGGCAGTCTTTACTCCGAACTCCTTCTCGATTGCGCCCCGCGTGCGCTTGATCTCGGCGGCCTCGCCGAAGCCGTTGAGCATCACGTCCATGCCCTGGCCGGCAAAGGCTCGCGCGATACCCGAGCCCTATGCCGCTGGTCGATCCGGTCACGATGGCGGCCTTGCCTTTGAGCTGGGGCCGCACCATCACGTCGTCGGTCGGCTACCGAGAGCGCCTGCTGCATGGCTCCTCTCCTCATATGACCGGTAGTGGTTGCACCGGTCCTAAAGCTGCATCTCTTGCATCTGCGGCGAGACGACAAGCTCTGCTTCTGTCGCCGCGACGACTTGTGCGACCGTGACGCCAGGCGCCGTTTCCATGAGCGTGGCGCGACCGCCGGGAAAGGCGATCACCGCCAATTCGGTGACGACGAGATCGACGGGGCGCGCCGACGTCAGCGGCAGCGTGCACTGCTTGACGATTTTCGATTTGCCCTTGGCGCTGTGCTGCATGGCGACGACGACGCGCTTTGCACCCGTGACGAGATCCATGGCCCCGCCCATGCCCGGCACCATCTTTCCCGGGATCATCCAGTTGGCCAGCAACCCCTGCTGATCAACCTGCAGCCCGCCGAGCACCGTCATGTCCACGTGGCCGCCGCGAATGAGGCCGAAAGACATGGCGCTGTCGAACGTGCACGCGCCGGGAAGTGCCGTGACAGGCTGCCCGCCCGCATCCGTCAGCGTCGGATGCGCCATGCCCTCTTCGGGAATGGGGCCCGTGCCGATCAGTCCATTCTCCGACTGGAAGAACACGCGAACGTCGGCCGGGCACATAGTCGTGCGACCAGCGTCGGAATGCCGATCCCGAGATTGACGAGCATGCCGGAGCGCAGCTCCCGGGCGATGCGTTTGGCAATGATCGTTTGCGCATCCATGGCAGTCACACATTCGCGACGAGGTAATCGACCAGCGGCGCGGGAGTGACGACATGGTCGGGCGCGATCAGCCCGACCGGCACGATGTGCTCGGCGGTGGCGATGACGATTGCGCCTGCCATCGCCACCAGCGGATTGAAGTTGCGCGCGGTGAGCGCGTACGAAAGGTTGCCGAGGTAGTCGGCGAGAAAGGCGTGGACCAGAGCAAAATCGGCCTTGAGCGGCGTTTCGAGAAGGTAGTCCTTTCCGTCGACGTCGACCTTGCGTTTGCCTTCCTCGACGACCGTGCCCACGCCCGTCGGCGTCAAGATCCCGCCGAGGCCGAAGCCTCCCGCCCTGATCCGCTCGATGAGCGTGCCCTGCGGGACCAGCTCGACCGACATTTCGCCGGCGATCATCTGCTTCTGGGTCTCGGGATTGAGGCCGATGTGGCTCACGATCGCTCTGCGAACGAGCTTTGCGCTGACGAGCTTGCCGATGCCGGTGCCGGGTTTGGCGGTGTCATTGGCGATCACCGAGAGATCGCGCTTTCCCTGGCGAACGATCTCATCCACCACGCGCTCCGGCGTGCCGACGCCCATGAACCCGCCGATCATCAGGCTTGCGCCATCGGGGATCATGGCAACCGCTTCGGCAAGGGGTATCGTCTTCATCACGCGACCCCATCGAGCTCAATCGATGATGTGATAGCCGCCGTCGATATAGAGCGTCTCGCCCGTGATCAGCTTGGCGCCGTTCATGGCGAGCACGGCAACGGCCACACCAACGTCGTCGATCGACACCAGGCTGCGGCTCGGCGCCTTCGCTTGCGCCTTCTGCAGGAGCTTGTCGAACTCGCTGATCCCCGATGCCGCGCGCGTCTTGAGGGGACCCGGCGAGATCGCGTGCACCCTGATGCCCTTGGGTCCGAGCTCGGCGGCCAGATAGCGCGTTGCCGACTCGAGCGCAGCCTTGACCGGCCCCATGATGTTGTAGTTCTCGACCACCATCTGCGAGCCGTAGTACGTCATCGTGAAGAGCGTGCCGCCGTCCTTCATGAGCGGCTCGGCGAGCTTGGCCATGCGGATGAACGACCAGCACGAGAGCTCCATCGCCATCAGGAACCCATCCTTGGAGCAGTCGACGACGCGTCCGTGCAGATCGTCCTTCGGCGCGAAGGCGATGGAATGCAGCATGATATCGAGCTTGCCCCATTTCTTTCTCGCGGCCTCGAATGCAGCTTCGAGCTCTCCCGGCTTCTGAAGGTCCATCTGCATGAAGATGGGCGCCTTGACCTCCTTGGCGAGAGGCTCGACATACTTCTTCGACTTCTCGTTGAGATAGGTGATGGCGAGATCGGCGCCGAAGGCATGAAACGCCTTGGCGCAGCCCCACGCGATCGACTGGTCGTTGGCGATGCCCGTGACGAGCGCCTTCTTTCCCTTGAGAAGCGCCAAGGTAGAAAGATCGATCATGCCCGTTTCTCCTTGAGTTGGGCCGCGGACTGCTCGCGCAGCACGTGGAGCGTATGGCTTGCGATCATCAGCTCCTCGTCGGTCGGGATCACGAAGCAGGCAACTCGCGACCGCTTGCGCGAGATCCGGACCTCGTTCTTTGCATTCGCCTGGCTGGCGAGCTCGATGCCGAGCCATGAGAGGCGCCGCAGCACCGCTTCGCGGATGGCCGGCGCGTTCTCTCCGATGCCCGCCGTGAACACGAAGGCGTCGATGCCGCTCATCGCCGCGGCGAGCATCCCCGTGTAGAGCGCAATCCGGTAGGTGAAGTAATCCAGCGCCAGCTTCGCCTGCGGATCCGAGCTTGCGAGCAGCTCGCGCACGTCGTTGCTGATGCCCGACAGACCCTTGAGACCGCAATCGTTGTAGAGGAAATGCTCGATCGCCTTGGCGCTCATCCCCTTTTCGCTCATGAGATAGAGCACGATGCCGGCGTCGAGCTGCCCCGGCCGTGTGCCCATGGGCAGGCCGTCGAGCGCCGTAAAGCCCATCGTGCTTTCGATGCTCTTGCCGTCGCGCATCGCGCACATGGACGCGCCGCTGCCGAGATGCGCGACCACGACGCGGCGCCTCGCGACCTCGGGTGCAACCTCTCCGAGCCGTCTCGCGATATACTCGTACGAGAGGCCGTGAAATCCGTAGCGGCGCACACCCTCCCTGTAGAGCTCCTCGGGAATTGCAAAGCGGTCGGCGACCTCGGGGTGGCCTCGGTGGAACGCCGTATCGAAGCAGGCGACCTGAAGCAGGTGAGGCTGCCGCTCCAAAATCGCGCGTATTGGGCCGAGGTTGTTGGGTTGATGTAGAGGAGCGAGGGGACACAACCGATCAAGCTGCTCGAGCAAGCCGCGGCTGACAACGATCGGCTCGCTGAAATCCGGGCCACCGTGCACGACCCGATGGCCGACGGCCGCGGGCAGCTTTCCGCCGATCTGCTGGCGAAGAAATAGCACGAGCTTGTCGAGCGCCGCCGGCACGCTGCCGACTTCAGAAGCGGACCACGCTTCATCGGCGAGAGATTTTCCCTCGACGTCCTTGGCCAGCAACCGAGGGCGCGTGCCGATGCCCTCGATCTGGCCCTTCATGCGCCGCTCGAGCTGATCATCGTGCGCCGACCGCGAACAGCTGAAACTTGATGCTCGAGCTGCCGGCGTTGATGACGAGGATTGTTTCGGTCATGGCTCAGGCCCGGATCGGCTCTTTCGCCCGTCTGCTGTGGGCGAGAAGCATGGCAACGGCGCAGGACGCCATGCGCGTGCGCACGTTGTCCGCGCGCGAGGTCAGGATGATCGGCACGCGTGCGCCGAGCACGATCCCGGCCGCGTCGGCATTCGAGAGAAACGTCAGGTTCTTGGCGAGCATGTTCCCGGCCTCGAGGTCCGGCACGACCAGGATCTGCGCCTGGCCCGCGACCGGCGACTTGATGCCCTTGATGCGCGCCGCCTCGGGACTGATCGCATTGTCGAACGCGAGCGGGCCATCGAGCTCGCCGCCGGTGATCTGCCCGCGATCGGCCATCTTGCAGAGCGCGGCCGCGTCGATCGTCGAGGGAATGCTCGGGTTGACGGTCTCGACCGCCGACAGAATTGCGACCTTCGGCGTGCCGAGCCCAAGCCCCGTGTAGAGGTCGATCGCGTTCTGGATGATGTCGCGCTTCGCCATGAGATCGGGCGCGATGTTCACGGCAGCGTCCGTGATGAACAGGGTCTCCGCATGAGTCGGAACGTCCATGACGAACACGTGGCTGATGCGCCGGCCGGTGCGCAGTCCCGTCTCGCGTTTCGCGACCGCGCTCAGGAGCTCGTCCGAATGCAGGCTTCCTTTCATCAGCAGCTCGGCCTTGCCGCGTGCGCACAAGCTCGACCGCCTTCTCGGCCGCAGCCTGGCTGTGCGGAACATCGATGATCTCGATGCCGGAAATGTCGAGGCCGAGCGACTTCGCGAGGCCTGTAATCTTGTCCTTGGGTCCGACGAGAATTGGCTCAATCATTCCCGCCTTGGCCGCGTCCAAGGCGCCCCGGAGCGAGGTCTCGTCACAGGGATGAGCGACGGCGGTTGCAAGCGCCGGCAGGCTTCTCGTTGCCGCAATGAGCCGATCGTATTTTTCGTGCTGGCGCAGTTGAGAGACGACGGCCTTCTTGCTCATGGCGCGGATCCTTCTAATGACGCGTGCGCAGCGCGGTCACCCTTGCTTACCACTTGAGGAACAGCCCGACGTCGCCCGGCATGCCGCCCGGGAAGCTGATGATCTCGGCATGTAGCTTGTATCCGAGAGGGCGCAGCTCCTTTTCGTAGAACTCGTAGGCCTGCTTGGCGAAGCCATCGAGCGTGCTCGGCCACTCCGGATCCGCGATGTTGATTCGTCTCCCGCCGTCGGTGCAAAAGCTGCTCGGGAAGGTCACCACCTGGATCTGATGATTGCCTTGCTTGGCAGCTATGCTGACGGCATTGTTGATGCGCTCGATCGCCTCCGGTTGGATTTCGCGCGACATGAACGCCTCGCGCAGTTCCAATTGCTGCCGCTCCTTCTTTTGCTTGAGCTGGCGCTCCTCGTCCATTTTCGCCATCTCGGCGTCGGAGGAGATGAGCTGCAGATCTTGGGGACGTAAGAGACCAGCCATTGCCATCCTCTTCTGTTGCGGGGATCGTTAGCGCGACACCTTTGGATCAGTGCTTCGGACTCCTGGCGGCATGCGTCCGCATGTGCCGGACACGAGCCAAATGAGGTTTCTCCGCCGTGGAGACGATCGACGGTCTCGGCTCCGCACCTTCTTCGAATAAGATCTTCGATCTCGGCCAAGCGAGACTTTGCTTCGGCGCTGCGCAGCCCAACCACATCGATCAGCTGGCGCAGGCTCGCCTCCATGCGCTTGGCGAGATCGCGGATCCTGCGCCAGCATGTCGGGAATTGCCTCCACGGCGCGGCGCTCGTCGAGCAGCAGCATGAAGAATTGCTCGCGCAGGAGCTGCTTGAATTCGCCGAGCGTCAGGCCTCTACCGGCCTCCTCGCGCATCCGCCGAAGGAGGTTGAAGCCGCGCTCGTCGACAACGCCCTCGGGCATGCGGATGTAGAGCAGCGCACGGATCACCGCCTCACGCGGTCCGCCCTTTGCCGATGTCGTCCTGCGAAGCTCATCGATCCGCCGCGCGACGAGCGGCGAGATGTGCCGCATCCTTGCCGGGCCTGCGGCGCACGCTCGCGTCGGACGCCTTGAGGCCAACGGCGGCCTGCACGACCGGTGACCCGTAGACCTCGTGAAAGAACGCCTCCGACATGTGGTCCCGCACGTCGCGATAGGCGTCCAGCGACTTTTCAATCCATTCCGAGAACCACTCCTGTGCCTGCCAGAACGTGTTGTCTTCTGTAACCGGCTTCCGGTTCTCCTTGCACGTACTCGAGAGGCGACAGCAGCGGGCGCATGAAGGGATTGGCTTGCGAGAACATCTCGTACTGCAGGCGCAAGGGATGCGCTCGCCGCATCCATTCCGCGACACCTTCGTTCGCCCACAGCCGGACCCAGGGCTGAACAAAGCGTGCGATAGAGGCCGAGATTGATCTCGGAGACGCGCGCGGCGGTGGCGAACTTGCGGTCGTCGTCGTCGTCGTTGCCGCCGAGCGCGCGGATGTCGTCGAGAGTTCTGGCCTCGAAGCGGACGAGATAGTCGCCGCTGATCAGGTCGGCGGCGGTATCGTCGGAGTTCTTGGGCGTCATCACCGCCTCGTAGAGGCCCGGCGGCAAGGCGTCGATCAGGTCGATATTGCTGGCAAACTCGTCGTGCTCCTTCTTGGCCACCGACCCCGACACGAAGATGCCGAGGTGGCCGATACTCTCGTGGACCGCGTAGACGATCGTCTGGCCGTGCGCCCGGATGTCGTCGACACTGTCATAGAGATCGAGGATCCAGTCCAACGCCTGCGGCGGCGGCGTGATGTTGTCGGCCTTCGAGCAGAAGACGATGATCGGCGACCTGATGTTGCGCAGATCGATGCGTGAGCCGTCGGACGTGACCACGTCTCCGGCCGCGAGCTTGTTGCCGATGAACAGCTCGTCGGCGATGAACTGCATCTCGTGCGGCATTGAGCAGCACATGGCCGCCCCACCACTGCTCGAACTCGAGGAACCGCGGCGCCTCGCTGTCGACCTTGGAATAGAGATTGTAGAGCTTGGTCCAATACGTGTTCGACGGGTTCAGGTTCTCGAAGTTCGAGACGAGCCAGGTGCCGTCGAACTTCCCGTTACCCAGGTCCCCCATGAGCGCGGTCAGCCAGCTGCCGCCGAGCAGACCGCCCGTGTAGCGCATGGGGTTCTCGCCGTGGACGCCCGCCCAGTAGGCGAGCGGCGAGCCGGCGACGATGATCGGACCGAAAAGCTCGGGCCTCGAGCGCGGCAAGCATCATGACCGCCCACCCGGCCTGGCAGTTGCCGATCACGGCGGGCTTGCCTTCGGCATCGGGATGCAGCTCAATCACGCGCTCGAGAAAGGCAGCTTCGGCGCGTGCGATGTCCTCGATCGTCTGCCCAGGCACAGGCTCGGGCAGGAAGCCGATGAAGTAGCACGGGTGACCGGCCCTGAAGGCAACGCCGATCTCGCTCTGCGGTTTGAAGCCGCCGATGCCGGGGCCGTGTCCGGCGCGCGGATCGACGATGACGAACGGCCGCTTCTTCTCGTCTATCTCGACGGCAGCAGGCGGCGTGACGCGGACCAGAACGTAGTTGACCGGTCGCGGCAGCTTGCGCCCATCCATGACGAGCTCGCAGCCGAACTTCAGCACATGGGGGGCGGCCTTCGCGTTGTGCTCTCGATATCGCTCGCCGCGCTGCTGCAGGACGTCCAGCATGAGGACGCCGCGTTGCCACGCATCAATCCAATAGGCCCACGCATCCTGGACCAGATCAGTTGACAGAGCGGCGATCGCTTTGGAACTGACCGGAACCGAAACATCACGCATCTGCGGTGCACTCACTGCAAAATTTCAGGAATTTTAAGTAAACCACCACGCTGAGAGTGCGCCCGCTTTGACTGCGATCAATCTCCAAATTGCTGAAAGAGCAACTGCGGGACGCAGTATTGTGTCTCACTGGGCGAATGCTTAAAGGAAACAATTAAACGTCGCCGAGTTGAAAATCGGCATCGCATTATAGCTTTTTTTGGCGAAAATCTTTGCGCTGCATCTGAAGGCACGCGATTGCCGGCGGCCAATCATTACGCCAATCCGTCGGACCGCGCTGGATCCCCGCGAGTACTATTTTGACGGCAACAATCGCGTCTGTCGCGCTCGCCTAGGCAGCGATCTCCACTAATGACCACCGCTGAAAACTAGCAGCTTGATGGGCATGACCAGAGCTTGCAGCCGCAGGATCATCGCGTGCACGAGGCTCACCGTGTCTATGACGTGCAAGAACACCCACCTCCCCGTGCTGATGTCTGGCTTCTCCAGCTCCTCATGATTGTTGGTGTAGGCGTTGGCGATGCAGCTGCTGCCGGGTGTAACACCCTCGAGACCGCCCTCGAACATCGGCTGCAGGAAGACGGTTAGCGTACCTGGCTGCGTCACGTTTTGAGCATCGATGAGCTGCTCCGTGGCGCGGACCTGACCGGCGGCGACGAAGTCCTGCACCTGCGTCACCACCATGGGAATGATGGTCCATGGCTTGGAGATGCAGGTGGCTTCCGCCGTCATACCGATTTTCATCACCTGCGCTTCGATCTGATTGAAGCCAGCAATCAGATTTGCGCGTCCCGCGCCGGCAGGAACCAGGATCCCCGCCGGCCGCATGAGCGGATTGACGACGTCGCCGACGCGCAGAATGAACTGCTCGACCCGGCCGCTCACTCCGGCGTAGACAACCGTCTTGTCCAAGTCGACTTGCGCCTGCGCCAAGGCAGCTTCGGCGCTGGCTCTCTCGGCCGGCAGGAGTGTCGAAAGTTTGGTCTCCGCCGCCTGCTTGGCGGCGTCCGCCGCCACCACTGAACCTTGCCGCCCTTCAACCGTATTTTGCAGCCGCTCGATCTCACGCCGCGGAACGACGTCAGGATTGCGCTGGTACAGCTCCTCCTTCATCTTGAGCTCTTCGAGCGCCTGCTCATAGGCGCCTTTCGCCTGCTGGATCTGACCCTCGGAGGCGGCGATGTCGGCCTTTGCCATGACCAGCGACGCATCCACCTCGGCAATCCGCTTGTTCGCGACCTCGAGCGCTGCCCGCTGCTTGGTGTCGTCGAGCCTGAAGATCGGTGCGCCTTTTTCCACGTCTCCCGTGAACCCGACGAAGACTTCGGCCACCCGCCCGTTCGTCTCGGGGAGAATGGGCACAGTCCGAAACATGGCCGTGACGCTGGTCGTCGACGGATGGAAGTAGAAGATGGTGGTGATCAGCGCGATGGTGAGCATCAGGCACGAAGTAAGTCCGTACCTGAACTCATACCAGAACGAGTAGAACGTGATCTCACGCCCGAAGCGCTTGCCCTGGCCATAACGGCGGTAGAGATAATCCGGCAGGAGCGTGAAGAGCGAGCAAAGCATCAGCTCAAGCATGTCCAGACCCTCCCCGCTTCACCGTCGGTTCGCTGGTGTGAGTCGCTGAGCTTGGGCGATCACCTTTCGCCTGAACGGATGGCAAGGGTTTCGGCCCGGCGGGTTGTGGTCCTGCCGGGGGCAAAGACTTCTCGTCGCCAGACTTCGCTTGGGCGTCAGCCATGGTTTCGAGGGAGCCGGCCATCCGCCCGAGTGAATCTCCGAGATGAGGTAGCGAGAACTTGGGAAAGTCGATGAGCGCAATGATCAGAGCCGCGACCCAGAACGCGTGCATGTGTGTGAAGAGCGACAGCAAGGCGAGCACGCACACGAGATCGAACTGAACCTTGTTGTGCACCATGCGCTCCGGCAGCGAGTGCAGCCAGAAGAAGAAGACGCCCGCGCCGAGCACTGATCCGATCAGGACCACGGCCATAAGCGTCATCAGCCAATCCGACTCGCCGGGAGCCGTTATGAAGGCCGGCATATGATGCGCTGCGGCCGGGTGCTGCGTGACCAATGCTAACATTGCGTATTCCTGACGCTTATTGTCGATAAGTCCGCTGCCCAAAAAGCGCGGGCGCAGGTAATCTATCAGCGATTAACCACTTCGCAGAGCGCTATTATTGATTGCGGTCAACGAAACTCATATTAATCCTTCTTCGAATTCCACAATGCCGCTCCAGATGAGCGCCGTAGCTTGAACAGCGTATTCATAGCCATCACGCAATCGATTTTTTGCGTGTGTTAAGAGGAAAATTCAAACCGCGACGTGCAGGCCGGCCCGCGAAGTTGATTTGACTCAAGACACGGACCTTGGCGCGGCATTACCTTGCGCCTGAAATCGCGCGCCAAACGAGACGCGATCATGCCGTGCTTCTTGCGAGCCCTCACGGTTCTCTCCACCGCCGCCGCCTTGGTCGCGCCAGCGCCGTCTGCCTCGGCGGGCGCTGATGTGCTAGGCGCGGCCAAGGTGCCTCTCGCCTACCATTCCAATTACGGGATGCAACTCGCGACGCGTAAAGGAGCGCGCAACTACCAGCCCGGCGATGCGCCATCGGTTGCGCCTGCGGGAACGGATCCCCAGAGACAAACGGCAAACTCCGCTGGAACCAAGGCGCTCGACACCTGTCTCGCACTGTGGGACCCCGACACTCACATGACCAAGGACGAGTGGCGTGACGCCTGCCGCCGGGTCATCAAGGAGCGTGCTCGCCAGCCGGGAACATGATCGAGCTTGATTGACCGGCCGAGCGCCGGATTCATCACCGTGAGCCAGCAGCCGATGATCGATGTCGCGGCGAGCCTCGCCGGATACTCGGATTGAGAGTGCCGCCGGCATGAAAGTGCACTGCGCACTCTGCGCCTTCATTAATCGTCGCTCGACCTAATCTTTGACCGCCATCAACGCCAGCTGGATCGTGAGGCGTACCGTTTCGCCGCGAATAACTCTTTTTTGGGTGGCATGCCGTGTCGAACGCCTGTCGCTACCTTCCGCTCTCTTCGCAGCAGTCATGGTGATGACCACGACCGGTCTTCGGTGCTGAGCGCGACTGCACGACCGAGCCCACGCGCATGGGCTCGATCCAGACCAATATTCTCTATTGCTTGAACAAGAACCTCCCGGGCGCCGATCTGATCCGGAAGGGCCGCAACGAGCCGCACGGAAGTTCGCTAGTCAGGGAAGGCTACGTGAAATGCCAGGCTGGCCTGCCCGGATACGACCATGCGGAGATTTGCGACGCGGAGATCGTTCTGGGCCGCCGCAAAGATCGTGCTCCCGGATAGAGCGTCGGCATCAATCGATGTCCAGGCGGGCAACATGTACTGGCAAGGGCCCCTCAGCATTCCCGTGGGCGCCAATCAACTCTCCGTCTCGGGTTCATGGACCTCGGATCCCCAGCACGCCGGACATGGACCATGCGGGAATGGCACTAAGGCGGAAGGCAGTAGATACCCCAAAGCAGACGGGGTCACTCAGCAGGGAGGTCTGCTTTGGGAGCGAGGAACGGTTATTGAGGTATGGTGCGTAACCACCAATGAGCCTCTACTGATCGACGGCCCCGCAAATCTGTTTTTCAAGATGAACGATGTCAACTACGGCGACAATTCAGGCCATCTCACGGTAACGTCGACGCCGAAGTGAACCGTCAGCCGGATGCACAGAGGTGCAGAATGCCGCCTCTTGACCGCTTTGCGCCCGGCCTTGCCGAGCTGCTTCGATATCAAGCCGCCGATCTGCCCGCTGATGTCAAGGCGGGTCTCGCGGTTGCGGCGGTCGCGGTGCCGGTCGGCATCGCCTATGCGCAGCTGGCCGGGTTCCCGCCGGAAGTTGGCCTCTACTCGACTATCTTGCCGCTCGTCGCCTATGCCATCTTCGGCAGCTCGCGCCAATTGATCATCGGCCCCGACGCGGCAACGTGCGCCGTGATCGCGGCTGCGGTCGCGCCACTCGCCGTCGGCGATGCGGCGGCCTATGCTTCTCTCTCCGCCACACTTGCATTGCTCACGGGCCTCATCTGCATCGGCGCGAGCTTCCTTCGCCTGGGCGTGCTCGCAGATTTCCTGTCGAAGCCAATCCTCGTCGGCTTCCTCAACGGTGTGGCGCTCTCGATCATTCTCGGACAGGCCGACAAGATCTTCGGCTTTCCCGTGCACGAGAGCGGTATCCTGCCGCGTTTGGCTGAAATCGTCGCCAAGCTCGGCGAAACCCACTGGCTCGACCCTCGCCGTCGCCGCGGGAACGTTCGCCGTCATGGCGATTGCTCCCCGCGTTCTCCCCTGGCTTCCCGCGGCCCTCGTCGGCATGATGCTCGCGGGCGTTGCCGTGCCGCTCTTGGGCCTCGCAGACTTTGGAATCAAGACGGTTGGCCCCGTTCCGGGCGGTTTGCCGATGCCGTCGATCCCGCGCGTCGATCTCGCGACAGTGCCGTCGCTCTTGGCCGAGGCGGCGGGCCTCGCCCTCGTCAGCTTTTCCAGCATGATGCTGACAGCGCGGGGGTTCGCCTCCAAGAACGGCTACGATGTCGATGCCGATCAGGACTTCGCGGCTCTCGGCGCCGCAAACGTCGCGTCCGCCTTGTCGCAAGGCTTTGCCGTGAGCGGAGCCAGCTCACGTACGGCGGTCAGCGATGCAACGGGTGGCAAAACTCACGCGGTCGGGCTCGTGGCCGCTGCCGCCGTGCTTCTCGTCCTGCTTTTCCTCACTGCGTCCGCTGGAGTTTGTGCCTCTCGCCGCTCTCGGCGCCGTGCTCGTCATGGCGGGGCTGTCGCTGATCGACTTGGACAGCCTCCGCCTCATCTATCGCATCGACCCGACCGAAGCCTTGCTCTCGGTGCTGGCGACGCTCGGCGTCGTTGCGGTCGGGCCGGTCAACGCCATTCTGTTCGCGGTGGTCCTCGCGCTGTTGCGCTTCATCAAATTGATGTCGCGGCCGCGCGTCGAGATACTGGGCAAGGTCGAAGGCTTTCCGGGACTGCACTCGCTCGAGCGGCATGAGGAAGGGCAAGCGGTCCCCGGCTTGCTTCTGTTCCGGTTCAACGCACCGATCACATTCTTCAATGTCCCCTACTTCAAGCGCGAGCTGATGCGCGCCGTCGATCAGGCGGGCCCGGGCCTGCGTCATGTCGTGATCGACATGCTCCCCGTGACGAGCATCGATACGACCGGGATCATGACTGTCGTTGATTTGGTCACCGCCTTCGAGAGCACGCGGCATAGGCTTCAACACCGCGGGCCGGGCGACTGAATGGCGCCATTGGACCGAGAGCCGCGGCTTCGAGGGACATCGCATTCGTCTCTTTCCTACGTTGCGCCAAGCCGTGCGCGAGCTTTCGGAAGAGGGGTCGACATGAGCAGCGGCCGGTCGGAATTTGCGTTGGATCCGCTCGAGCGGTCGTCCGAGATCATGTTCGGCTTGATCATGGCGCTGACCTTCACCTGCACCGTGAGCGTGGTGGCGAGCACGAACGACGTGAGGACGATGCTTGCCGCCGCGTTGAGCTGCAACATCGCCTGGGGTCTCGTCGACGGCGCAATGTACGTGCTTGCCGAGATCGTGACGCGTCAGAGGAAGCGCAGCTTCGCGGCGGCGATCGCGGGTGCTTCCCCTGCCGATGCAAGGCGCATGCTCCTCGATAAATCTGCCTGATGGTGCCGAGCGCGCGCTCGCGCCCGAGGACCTCGACCGGCTGGCGAAAGGCATCCGGGCCATGCCCGTTGCACCGCACAGCGTGGTCACCGAACCGGGACGACCTGCGCGGCGCGCTCGCCATTTTCCTCCTCGTTTTCCTGTCGACGCTTCCCGTCGCACTGCCGTTCCTGCTCATCAGTGATGTATCGGTGGCCCTTCGCACGTCGAACGCTATTGCCATCGTCTCGCTCTTCCTCGTCGGGACGGGAATTGGCCGCTACATGAATTGGCATCGGCCGTGGGCCGTGGGGCTGGCCGTTGCCTTGTTCGGAGCGATCCTAGTCGCAATTACGATCGCGCTCGGCGGGTGATTTGCATAACGCGAACAGGTGGTCAGGCGCCAAATACGCACCGAACGACACTTCTGCGGAACTCCTGCCAAGGCTCCACGTCCGCTGGCCTCTTGGGGTAGACTCTATTCGACAGGAAAACGATCGCCTTCTTTGTGGTGATGTCGCCTACCATGAAGCACCCGGTAAACCCGCCTTTGGCAAGTATGTTCTTTCCGCCGGCGCCGTCGAGCGATTGATATGTCGGGCCGTCGCCCCATGCGAGCGCGCTGCGGAAACCCTTTTCAGGATAGTAATCGAGCGTCATGAGTTCGATGGCGCGTGGGCTAAGGAACTGCCTTCCTTTCACGCGACCACCGCCAAATACCATCTCGATCCAGCGCAGGATGTCGGGAACACTGGAGAACAGGCCGGCCAACCCGGACTGCATCCCAGTGGCGTACGCGACATCCGCCTTTTCGTCGTTCGGGACGCACCAGACGAGTTTCCCATCGGGGCGGTACCCGGTCGGTACGATGCGATCTTTGTCCCGAGATGAGGGATCCAGCGTGCTGTCACGCATACCCAGCGGCAAGAATATCCGCTGCTCGGCGAGTGTATCCAAGTCAGCACCGGCGATCCGGCGTACGAGCTCGCCCAGCAAGATGGCGGTTGCATCGGTATATAGATACTCCTCGCCCGGCGTGGCCTTGAGCGAAGCACCGTAGTAGATGTCGAGCAGCTCGGGGAACGTCCAAAGTGACGTGTCGCCTTTCCAATCATCGAAGTATGGAGACGCGAGCTTCACCGTGTAGCTCATCAAGTGCTCGATCAGCACCCCATCCTTGCCGTTTGCAGCAAACTCGGGAATGTATTTGCACACCGGTTCCGCAAGATCGCAGCGCCCCTCGTCGATCAGGAGGTGCATCAGCGTGGCGGTTGCGATGGTCTTGGTGAGAGAGGCGACGTCATAGATGCTGCGCTCGTCAACGGAAGACGCGCCATCATATGTCGGCTTCCCGAGTGCGCGCACATCCTGACCACCGGCGTCCATCACCCCCAGGACGCACCCGGGAAAAATCCTCTTCTCAATCGCCTGTCGCGCCAGCGCCACTACCTGTTCGTCTATCATCATCAGCAATATTCAATGCGACCTCACCGACGCGTCAAGTGAGACTAGTTCCTTCGACGCGGCCGCACCTATAAGGAACCGGGCGTAAGCAACGCTGCCAATTGCGCCAGACTTGGTGATATCTTCCAGATGCAAGGTCGTCAGCAATGGGTAGGTCAATCATGTCGAAGCGTCGCCCCTTCTCGAGCTCGGGTTGGCTCATCTTGATGGCGGCAACTGCTATCGCGATCCCCGCATCGGCCGAGGATTCGACGGCCCCGGCCAATACCGCACCTCCCGTTGCCGTGGGCGGCAGCGCCTCCGTCAGCATCGACGGGAAAGCGGCGCAGCGCGTCGGCGACCCGACCAGCAATGGCGGGGTCGTAGTCGAGGGCTCGCCCAATGTCTTCATCGACGGGCGCCCCGCGGGCGTCGCGGGCGGCGCACCCTGCGGCAACGGCGTCTCTGTCGGCAGCGCCAACGTCTTCATCAACGGCAAGCCGGCCGCGATCGGCGGCAGCACCGGCGCACCCTGCAAATGAGCCTCGACCCAACTCAGCGATCGACGCGCACGACCTCCGAGTTGGTGTGGTCTATGTAGGTGAGCTTTACCGACGCGTATTTTGCGTCCGCGGGCACGGCGATGTAGATGTTGCCCGTCTCCGGCACGTTGTAGGGGTTCTTGCGATCGCAGGGCGGCAGCGGAAAATCGTTCGGCGTGGCATCGCTGTTGATGCCGTATTCAATCTTGCTCAAGGCACAGCGGCTCGTCAGCAGGTGCGTGAAATAAAGCAGCACCTTGCCATCGAAATCGCGGAAGCTCACCCAGCTCCCCTTTGTCATCGCGAGCGTGCTCTTCTGGAAGTCGAACAGCGCGGTCACCGGATCGAACGCGAGCTTGAATGGCCCGCGCATCTCGTTGCCGACGTCGGTGTACTTCACGTAGAGGTTCGTCTTCGGCGTCGTGGGCTTCAAGAGCACGTACATGTTCGGCGCCGGCTGCCCCGTCTGCGAATTCTTAACCTGCGACATGCCCGTCGAGCGGAAGGCGTCTTCGCCCTCGAGCCGGTAGAAGATTTCGCGCGGGGATTCCATCATCTGCAGTGTCACGATCCAGTCGTCGCCCGACCGGCTCGCAATGAGCGATACCGGCGCCGCCCCGGCAGCCACGCTGCTTTCCAGCGCCTTGAGGCGCGCGTCCGCATCCTCGAGCCACTTCGCCGCCACTTCCTGGTCGATGAAATACTTGAGCAGCTTACCCTCACCGTGCAACCGCTTGAATGCGGTCAGCGCCTCGCCCTCGGCCTGCTTGTCGCCGAGCGACTGCGTGCCCTTGCGCGTCGCTGAATACTCGTCCGCGAGCTTGTAGTAGGCGGGCGCGAGATCGGGGCTCGCCGCCACGATGCCCTTAAGCGCCTCGACGCGCTGCTCGCCCTCGAGCAGAAGCGCGCGCGCGAACGCGAGCAGCGGCCGCTTGTCCTCCTGCACGAACTCGTCGTAGATGCCGCGCGCACCCGCGACGCCCTCCTGCAGCTTGAGGAAGCTCTGGTAACGCAGGTGCGGATCGATGAAGTCGAGCTTGAACGAGAAGAACTTCGCGTAGCTCTGGCGCGCATTGCCATAGTCGCCGCGCGTCTCGTAGATGCGCGCGTTGTGATAGAATTCTTCTGCCCGCTGCGGGCTCTCGATCACGCCGCCCGACTTCGCAATCCCCGCGAACCCTTTCTGGATTGCATCGAGCGACTGCGCAATCTTGTCGGTCGACGTGGCAATGCGCTCCGTCGTCTCCGCAGACTTCTCCGTATTCTTTGCGATCTTGTCGACGGTCTCCGACGTTTTCGTCACCTGCTCCTTGATCTCCGCCACGTCGCGCTGAATGAGGCCGAGCCCCGTCTGGAGCTGCGCGATCGCAGGGATGTGTGAGGCGAGCACGCCCTTGGAGTCGGCGTCCCCTGTCTGCAGGACCAAGAGCACCCCCGACACGAGGAGCCCGGTGACGGAGAGCGCGAAGGCCGGAAGCAGGCGCCGGCGCCAGGCGGCGGACAAGAGCAGGATAAAAAGCAGGAGCAAGCTCGCCGCGAGGCAGAACCCGAAGAGATACTTGGCAACTGGGGCAAGCGGCTCGAGCACGTCGGAAATAAAGCCGCCGATGGCTCCGAGAATGCCGAAGGCGCCGATTTGCCTTCGCACTTCGTCCGACGTGCTACTCATGGAAGCTCCCCTGTCACAAACTCGTCCCCTCAGCGGTCCCGAGAAGCACTCAGATCCCTGGCGAAATCAAGACGGAGCCGCCCCGTGCGAGCCACCGATCACCGGGTCGCCACATGCACCGCACACTGCTGGATCATCATTGGCTCCGCGCAGACTGCACGAAGCTCACCACCTCGGAACCCAACGGTCAAACCCTGACTAATATGGTGCATTAATCTTGCCGGGCTTGTCTTCAAAAGGCTGACGCCCTGTTCCCTGCGGACAGATCCTTCGGCGCGGGATCTCGGATCTTGGCGGCGCGCGATGCGGGAGAGAATGCAGGGGACGCTTTCTTGCAACACCAATTCGCGATTTGGGGAATGTCGTGTCTTTGACGCCGGGTGCGCCTCGCATCCGCCAACACATTGGTCTTCCATGCTGCCCCTGTGATCCTCTGCGAGCAGAATGGGATCACACTCATCGCGCACTGGAAGACACCCCTTCACATTTCTCCCATAAAGCAGACGCTGATCGACACGGAGAGAGCGTTTATGAAGCCTTCCCCCACGCCTATGGGCATCAACGATGCAATCGAGATCACGAATGAGGCCGCCATGTACGGTTACGGCAATTGGATGACAGTGGCAGTATCGGGACTGGCTCTCGTTGGCTCCGCCGTCTCCTTATGGGAAACGACACTCAAGCAGCCGCAAATCGAGCTCTATGTTTCCGAGAACATTCAGTACACCCGTGACCCCTATGGGTCGTACGAGGTCTTTGCGGTTCCCATGACCATCGTCAACGGCGGGGCGCGCGATGGTGCGGTTCTGTCTCTGGATCTGGATATCAAGAACTCGGCAACCGGCAAGGTAGCTAGGTTCAAGAGCACGTATACGGCCGACGCCCAGTACTTTGGCAGCCGCGACAACCTCACGGAGCACATCAAGCGCCCAAAGGTTCCTTTTGCTCCGCTATCGGTGGCCGGTCGAAGCGCATACACCGGGACAATCCTATTCTACGGACCTGCGCCGACTGGCCGCGACCAGGATCTGGTCCCGCCCAAGTCGAGCATCGAAATGACGCTCAGCCTCGCCATGCCGCCGCTCAGCAATCTGCTTGAGAAGGCGCTTACGGCCATTCCTCGCCCCGTCACCTTCAAGGCCGAAGTGCCAGACTTTCTCGTCGGCGTCCTGTACAGCGGAGAAAATGTCCCGCTTCGCGTGACATCCGACGCCCAGTGAAATGCTCACTGTGTGGCACGTAATGCTGCGCAAGCCGTATGTCCGCTCCTGGCCCTTAGCGGCCATTCTCCGCGACGAGTTTGATGTCGTTGAACGCTATGAAAGGCAACAAGGCGGGCCGATCCTTCCAACGAGGTCGAAGGCAAGGCCGACTGAGCTTCATGTGCGGGCTAGGCACTGTTTCGTTCTGTTTCGAGCGCGCGGAAATGATTGCGTTTGTCGAGCCACATCATGAGGGCGAGCGCCGGTAGTGCGGCGAGCGCAGTGGTGACAAAGAAAGCCGGCCAGCCCAGCGTTTGCGCTGCAAAGCCAGTACCAGATGAGAAGAGCGTGCGTCCCGTGGACGCGAACGCCGTCAGCAGCGCGTACTGCGTCGCCGTGTGTAGAGGATTGCGGCAGAGAGCCGAGAGGTAGGCCACGAAAATGACCGTGCCGATCGCACCTGAGAAATTCTCGACCACGATCGCGATCGTCAAGGACCAGGGGTTCGTCTCTTGCGATCCAAGCCACACGAATACCAGATTGGATAGCATCTGAATGATGGCGGCGATCCATAGGGCGCTCAGCATCGGCAGAGCGCGCGCCACGGCGCCGCCGGCAAATCCGCCGACCAGCAGGGCCGCGAGCCCTACGCCCTTAACGATCGCTGCATACTCGGCTTTTGTGTAGCCGAGCGATAGAACGAAGGGCGCGGTCATGGCGCCGGCCAGAGCATCGCAAAGCTTGAAGAGCACGACGAAGACGAGGATGGCGAGGGCTGCGTCACGATTGAAGAATTCGAGGAAAGCTCCCTTTGCGGTGTCCAAGAGGCGCTTGAGCGGCTCGGGACGAACGGCCGCCGTATCGTCCTCGGCGCTAGCCGGCTCTCGCGCCAGCAGCGCGGCCGCCAGGCCGACAAGCACGAGCAAGGCGGCGCCGGCATAGGCGATCGGCCAGATCGCCTCTTTGCTCAGGCCCTGCGACTCGAGCCACGCCGAAAAGCCGATCACGCCCGCGCCGGAGGCCAACATGCCCACGCGGTAAGCGGCAACGTAGCTCGCCATGCCGGCGGCCTGCTCGTCGGCGGGCAGGCTCTGCACGCGGAATGCGTCGATAACAATGTCCTGTGTGGCGGAGGCGAAGGCGACAAGGAGCGCGGCAAATCCAACCATGAGCGGCGCGGACAGGGGGTCGCGCGTGCCGAGAAACGCGATCGTCCCCATCAGCAAGAGTTGGGAGCCAACCAGCCAGCCGCGGCGGCGCCCCAAACGACGCGAGAGATAAGGAACGTCCCATGCATCGACGACGGGCGCCCACAGGAATTTCAAGGTGTAGGGCAGTCCTGCAAGCGTGAGCAGCCCGATGGTGCCAAGGTCGACGCCGCGGTCGGCCATCCACACGCGCAGCGTCTCGCCCGACAGCGCCAGCGGCAGTCCGGAGGCAAATCCCAAGAGCAGTATGATCAGGACGCGGGGGCGCAGATAGACAGTGAGGGCGGGTAGCATCGCGGCGCGTGGGCTTTCGTCGGTCGGCGACGGCGCATTCATCGGATGGGGTTGTTCCGGGTCGTGGGCGCGAGGTCTACCTTGCTCGCTAGCAAGGCTCAGCTCATCTGTCGATGGTGACCGTTATGCGGTGAGCCGGGCGAGCGCATAGCCACGCCATGGCGCATCTGCCGACAAGTAACGGAAACCGACTTGATATCGAAAGCGAAAGCAGACCCTCGGGCTTCCTCGCGCGTCAGCTTTCCAAGCCTTCAAGCATGGACGTGAGCACAGCGTCGATCGGCTTTGCGCCGCCCTTTTCGGACAGCAGCTCACCGTCGACTTACGGGTAAGGCGGACACACCTCACAGACGTTGAACCTCACCCAAGCGTCATGAATGATCTGAGCCGAAGCCAACTCGTTTCGCGACGTGCAAGAACCATTGGTCGGGGGTTTAAAGTCTGGCGGTGGGACAATATAACGTACTGATATTAAATATAAAAAATAGTATTGGCGCCCCGTAGGGGAGTTTGCGATTCAATCGATTTCAATGGGATATAAAAAAAGTGGGGATGCGAATTCATTCCAGGGTTTTCCAGGACATCATTTCCTGCGCATGTCCACCGATTTCCAGTGCTCGAGGGGAGATCGCCGCCCGTGCCTGCGATCTTCCCGCGAGACGGCATCAGCACCGCCTCACAACAGGTATTGCGTGTCGGCGAACTGAACCTGCTCGACATCATACAGGATGTCGACCTGGGTGGTCGCCAAGTCCATGACCATCCACGATCTGCCATCCTCGGCGTAGGCCTGGATCAAGTAGTCTGCGTTGCTGCCTTCATACACGACAGTGTCGATGCCCTCGCCGCCGTGGAAGGCGTCGAGACCCACGCCGCCATGGAAGGTGTCGTCGCCATCGCCGCCGACAACAGTGACGCCGGTGTCAGCTCCGCGCGCATCGAACTCATCCGAGCCGGCATCGCCCGCCGCGTACTCGACATTGGTTCCGGCGAAGTTGAAGTGGAAGCCGCTGGCAACCGTGCTGGCATCCGCAAGCACAGAATCGTAGCCTTCGCCGCCATCGATTACGTCATCATCGTTGTCGACGTGCAGCACGTCGTCGCCGGCGCCGGCTTGGAACCGGTCTACGCCCGCTCCACCGAAGAGCTCGTCGGCCTCGTCTGTGCCGACGTGGACGTTGGCGCCGTCGGCGTCATAGAAGCCGTTCTTGGCGAAGCGGAAATCGCCCGCAGTGACGGTGGCGAGCGCGACACCGGCGAGAAGGACGCCGTCGTCGCCGAACGCGATTCGCGTCCCGCCGTCGTCCGCTGTGATGACGAGGTCGTTAAAGCTCTTGAGACCTTCCACATACTTCATGTCGAGCAAATCAACGCCGACCTCAAAGTCGAGGATCGTGTCGTTGCCCCAATCCGTTACGAACCCGAACTTGTCGGCTCCCTCGCCACCTGACATCGTGTCGTTGCCGGCGCCCGCCCAAATCTCGTCAGCTCCGCCGCCACCCGAAATCTGATCATTACCGCCACCCGACGCGATCTGGTTGGCGAGCGCATTGCCGATGCCGACAAAGTCGCCGGCCTTGGGGTCGAAGACGCCCGCAGAGACGAGATTCTCGACGTTTGCGCCGAGCGTGAACTGGTTGAGGGTCGTCACGATCGTATCCTCGCCCTCGCCAGCATTCTCGACGACCTGATCGCCGGCGTTCTCGACGAAGTAGCGGTCGTTGCCCGTCCCGCCCGCCATGATGTCGGCGCCCGTGCCACCATCGACCACGTCGTCGCCGGCGCCGCCTCTCAGGTCGTCGTTACCGGCGAGACCGTTGAGCTCGTTGTTGGCGGCGTCGCCGGCAAGCGTGTCCGCATTGGCGCTGCCGGTCGCGTTCTCCACGTTGTGGATGCCGGTAACCGTGAAGGAGCCCGGCGTGCCGGTCATCACGAGGTTGCCGGCGGCGAGATCCAGGTTCGCTTTTCCGGCGAGGTCCGTGAAGTCGAGCGTGTCGACATCATCACCGCCGTCGATCGAATCCGCGCCGATCTGATTCACCGCGCCGCGCATCAGGATCTTGTCGTTCCCGGCCCCGCCGCGAATGATGTCCGCATCGGCGCCGCCTTCGAGCGTGTCGGTGTCGCCGCCACCTTCCAGCGTATCGGTGCCCGCACCGCCGGACAGCACGTCATTGCCGCTGCCACCGCGAATGATATCGTTGTCGGCACCGCCTGCGAGCGTATCTCCGCCGTCGCCACCTTCCAGCGTATCGGCGCCCGCGCCACCGGAGAGGACGTCTGCCTCCGACCCACCGACGATCTTGTTGTTCAGAGCATTGCCCGTGCCCGTGAACAATTCGCTTCCGTCATAGGTGAGGTTCTCGACATAGTTGCCCAGCGTGTAGCTCGACCGCGAGGTTCGCACCTCGTCGATGCCGCCCGCGTCGGAACGATAGGTGTAGCCTTTGTAGGAATAGGCCTGGGTCTCGTCGACGATGTCGAGATCGCCTTGGAGGAAGTAGATGTCGTTGCCGGCGCCGCCCACGAGCGTGTCGATGCCGTCGCCGCCGATCAGCGTGTCGTTGCCGTCGAGGCCGTACAGCGTATCGCTGTAGCCGCCGCCGGTGATCATGTTGTCGAGCCCGTTGCCCATCCCGTCGAAACGGCCGTTCCCGATATATCCGAGGTTTTCCACGTAGCCGTTTGCTGCAAGCGTATAGCTTGAAAGTGTCGTCAGCACTCGATCGTTTCCGCCGGCGTCGACGGAGTAGGTCTTGGTGATGCCTGCGATCGTGACCGTGACAGTTTCTCGCTCGCTCACGACGTCGCCCACATTGTCGACATAGTAGAGGTCATCGCCGGCGCCGCCGAACATCGTATCGGCGCCAGCACCGCCATCGAGCGTATCGCCTCCGCCGAGACCAAAGAGCGTATCGCGGCCGGATGCACCATAGATCTTATTGTCGGCGGAGTTTCCGGTTCCCTCTCGATCGATCGGCACTCCAAAGGCGATTTCGCCGCCGAAGCTCAGGTTCTCGATGCCGTCCTGCAGCGTGTATTTGGTCAGCGTGGTGATGACGGTGTCATTGCCGCTGGTGGGCGGCCCGAAACCCGTCACGCCTCCGAGATCCACCACGTTGTCGCCGACATTATCCACGTAGTAGGTGTCATTCCCTATGCCACCGTACATCGTATCGGCGCCCGCCTCGCCATTCAGGAGATCATTGCCAGCGCCGCCATAGAGCACGTCGTTCTCCGATCCGCCGAAGAGATGATCGTCGCCCTCGCCGCCTTCGAGCGTATCGATGCCGCCATATCCGTAGAGCACGTCATCGCCCGCACCCCCGTAGAGATGATTGGCGACCGCGTTTCCATAGATGTAGTCCGTTCCGGACCCGCCCACGGCATTCTCGATCGTCACCCCTTCGGCAATCGCGATATTTCCCTTCAATCCGCCGGCATCGGTAAACGACCCGGCCGCGAGATTGATGGCCTGGTGCTCCGTGTACCCGGATAGATCGAGTGTATCGTTGCCGCCGGCATCCCAGATGGCGAACACGACCTTGTCGTCCGCACCATCGATGTGGAATGCAGATCTGTCGGCGTTGGAGTTGAAGCCGTAGATGGTGGCTCCCTTCCGCGTCTCCGTGTTCGCACCGTAGAGGTGCTGGGCGGCGACGATGTCGTACAGGAGGGGCGTGCTGGGAAATACGCCCTTGAAATCCGCGCCCGTGTAGGCCTCGGAGAAGTAACTCATGACCCAATACTGGCGCGTGTCCTCCCAATAGTAGGCGTCGGCCTCATACGTCGGTTGAGGCTCTCCCACGTCGCCCGCATTGTAGGGTCCTGGGTGAACCAGGCCGATCGCGTGTCCTATTTCGTGAATCAACGCCTGTCGATCATAACTGCCAAGCGCGAGGTCCGTCGCGCCGGTATGCGCCAGGTTAAACCCGACCTGCACGGCCGATCCGACAACTCCCCCTCCCAGTTTAGCTTCGCTATTGCGATTGGGCTCGAAGTTGTTGACGAAATTGATTTGCACGATACCGCCGTCTACGTACGGCGAGTCACCGACGCCAACGGGCGACACGAATTTGATGTTGGCCACGTCGGACCATAGCTGCAATGCTTCTTCCGTAGCCGCCATCTGCCCCGGCGTGAACTTGAGGCTCTCGGGATAGCTCAGGAAGCCGTAGCTCAACGTGACCGGCTGGCCGTAGACCGGACCCCAACTGTAGTACCCGACCTTGGCGGCCTCTTGCGTCGTTAGGTGCAGTTTCGGTGCCATGGTAGCCTCCTATAAAAATCAAAAATCTATGCTGCGCTCCGTTCGGACTTCGCGGTGTTGACTTCGCGCCGTAACCCTCAGTCTCCGCCTCTTATCCTGGCCATGACCTCATCGCGCGTGCCGAGCGCGACGGCGTTGCCGGACGCCAGCACCAGGATGCGGTCGACGTGGGCGAGGATCTGCTGACGGTGGGTGACAACCACGACCGTGCGCTTGGCGGCTTTGATGTTTGCCAAGGCCTGCGCCAGCGCCTTGTCGCCTTCCTCGTCAAGATTGGAGTTGGGCTCGTCGAGAATGATGAGGCGCGGATCGCCATAGAGAGCGCGCGCGAGACCGACGCGCTGGCGCATGCCGCCCGACAGCGCCATGCCGCCGTCGCCGATCGGCGTGTCGTAGCCCTTAGGCAGTCTCAGGATCGCGTCATGGACGCCCGCTTGCCGAGCTGCGTCGATGACGGCGGAGGCGTCGGCAGAGGCCAGTCTGGCGATGTTCTCCGCGACGGTGCCGGAGAAGAGCTCGACATCCTGCGGCAGGTAGCCGATGTGCTTGCCGAGGACGTTGGGGTCCCACTGCGTGTAGGCGGCGCCGTCGATGCGGATCTCGCCTTCCCTTGTTGGCCACACGCCGGCGAGCGCACGGGCGAGGCTCGACTTGCCACTGGCCGATGCGCCCATCACAGCGAGGCTCTCGCCGGACTCGAGCGCGAGGCTCAAGGCGTTGACCGACGGCCGCTGACTTCCCGGAGGCTGGACGATGATCTTGTCGACCTCCAACCGGCCTTCCGGTGCCGGCAGCGCCGTCGGCGCGGACGCGGCGGGGAAAGTCGCAAACAACTGAGTGCAGGCGGCGATAGGCACTGCGCATGCCGACAATGCGCTTCCACTGCGCGACCGTCTGCTCGATGGGAGCCAGTGCGCGTCCCATGATGATCGTCGCGGCAAACATGGCGCCGGGCGAGATCTGCCTCTCTATGGCCAGCCACGCGCCGGCGCAGAGCAATGCGGTTTGCACGGCGATGCGCGCGAACTTGGACATGGCGAGCAAGGCGGCGCCCCGCTCGATGAGCCTGCGCGTGTCCGGCGACAGCTGCGGACTGCATGCCGCTCCAGCGGTTGAGCACCGTATCGCCCATGCCGAGACCGCGCACCGCTTCGCTGTTACGGAGGATGGAGTTGGCGAAGCCTGAGGCGGCGCTGGCCAGCTTGCTGGTCTTTTCGATGCTGTGCCTGGTCGCATATTCGGTGAGCACAGCCAAAGAGAAGAGGATCACGGCGCCGAGAAGCGCCACCGTGCCGAGCAAGGGGTGCAGAATGAAGCAGAGCATCACGAATACGGGCGTCCACGGCAAATCGCAGAGCGTCGCGATGGTGCCGTTCGACAGGCCTTCGCGGATTGCCTCGGCGTCGCGGATCGGCTGCTGGCCCTGGCGATGCGGCGTTGCCTCGGCCCGCATCATCGTCTCGAACAGCGGTCTTCTCAGCAGAGCCTCGAACCTGGCGCCGGCCCGCACCAATATTCCGGAACGCACGAATTCGAGGATGCCATAGAGGATAAGAAATAGGGCGACGATGGCCGTCAGCAGAAGAAGCGTATTGACGTTGCGGCTGGTGAGAACGCGATCATAGACCTGCATCGAATAGAGCGGCGATGTCAGCATCGCCGTATTGATGAAGAGACTGATGATGAATGTTGCGGCGAGTGCGGGGACGCACCCACGTATGGCGTTCGCAAGAGGTGTCTGCTCATTCTCCATCGTGGTTCTCACAGTTGAAGTCTTTGAGCGCAGCACTCGAGCCGCTAGCTTCTCCTTAGCCCAACAATCAGCGCACGGCCGTTCCGGGCGGAACAGATGACGACATGCTTTCGTGTGACTCTCCGTCTGCCGAAATCTCCATTGATCCGCGCGAGAGGCACGATGCTGATGTCGACCCACGGAGATACGATCTACGGAGACCATCGCCGCTACGCCGCGCTCGGATATGCAAGCATCGCGCTCGCTTTCGGCGGCTTCGGGTTGTGGGCCGCGAACGCCCCATTGGACAGCGCGGCGATCGCATCGGCGCGTGTGGCGGTCGAGAGTGACCGGAAACCAGTGCAGCATCTTGAAGGCGGAATCATCCGCGAGATACTCGTGACGGAGGCGCATCGCGTCGACGAAGGCCAAGTCCTATTTCGCCTGCAGCCGACTCAGGCGCAGGCCAGTGTTGATCTTCTGCAAAAACAACTCGATTCCGCAGCGGCGCTTGAGGCACGTCTTATTGCCGAGCGCGATGGCACACCGGATGTGACCTTTCCCGATGCTCTCATTGACCGTAGGACCGCACCGGACACGCCGACGTTAATCGCGGATCAACAGCGGCAGTTCGCCGAGCGACGGCGGTCGGTCGACAACCAAATCGAAATTCTCAGGGCCAAGATCGAACAGACGAACAAGGACCTGGCTGGCCGCACGAGCCAAGAGTCGTCGCTGTCGCTTCAGTTGCAGAGCTACGACAAGGAGATCGGCTCCGTCTCGACGCTCGTCGAGAAGCAATTCTACTCGCAGAACAAGCTACTGGCGCTCGTGCGCCAGCGAACGCAAGTTGAGGGTGAGCTTGGGCAGATGCGCGGCGAGATGGCGCGGCTCAACGAGGTCATGCAAGAAACGGAGCTGCAGATACGGCAGATATCTCAGCGCTTCCTCGAGGACGTCGTCCAGCAGCTCGCAGAGGTCCGCTCGCGCATGGCCGATCTGCACGAAAAGGTCGCCGTCGCGGCCGACGTCTTGACGCGTGTCGACGTGCGGGCTGCGCGCAGCGGCATCGTCCAGGGAATCCGTGTGCACGCGATCGGAGAGGTGGTTCGGCCGGGCGATACGCTGGCCGAGATCGTGCCCGAGGGCGACAATCTGATCATGGCGGCGCGGGTCTCGCCGCTCGATATCGACACCGTGACGGTGGGTCAAAAGGCCGAAGTGCGCTTTTCCGGGCTCTCGTCGCGCCAGGCTCCCATCATCCTCGGCAGCGTTCACAGCGTTTCAGCCGACTCGATGGTCGATGAGGTCACCAAGCAGCCTTATTATCTCGCGCAAGTGACCATCGATCGCGCAACCATCAGGGCGGACCTGCTGCAGCGCCTCGTTCCCGGCATGCCGGCCGACGTGCTGATTTCCCGCGGCGAGCGCACCATGCTTGAGTATCTGGTTGACCCCTTGCGCAGCACGCTCGCAACGTCGATGCGGGAAAGATAACGGGTGCGGAGGGCCACTGGTCGCTTGCACCTTTCGCAGCACTGTGCACGGCACGACGGATAAGGTGCCTAGACACACTTCCGTAGCAGCGCGGCAAGCGGCTACATGTCTGCATGGGGTCATGATGAGAAGACCCTACCGCAACCGCGCGACGGTAGCTCCACTCCGATGAGCGGAAGGTTTATGTGAGTGCTACTGCTACGCACAGTAGCAGTTTGCCGTAGCAGAATCCAGTTCTGCTCGAGCCCAATGCGGGCACGCGACACACTCTTGCGCGTGGCTGTGAGGGACGTATGGGACCCAGCGCCCGTAGGTACCCACCCCCGTTTGTGAGATCGCACCTGGCACGAGTTTAATGCGGCGGACGGATGGTCTTGTTGGCTCGCTTCCCCGCCCATGCGGCGATACGGAGACACACAAAGGCAAAGTCCATGTCATCTGTCCCACCTCTTCCGGTCCGTCCACTCTTTGAGGCGAAGTGGACTCGCCGGGTGGCACTCTCTCAATGCTGCTTCTGACCCGCGGGGGTCTCTGGGGGGTAAGGATCCGTTGCAGCGCACTCATGTTCCTACGCCGGGTGGTCGACGATATAATCTCGCAGCAAAGGCTCCGTGTCTTTGCAGCGCGTGTTAGGCGTATGAAATTCTCTTGATCCATTAGAGGACCGCAACATGTCCGCGACCGACTATAGCCATCTGGCAGCAGCGATTTTCACCATCGTCGCCATACTCCAACTCACGCGGGCCCTACTACGAACACCCGTCGTAGTGGGCAGCACACCAATACCTGTTTGGGCGAGCTGGATCGCACTTGTTGTGGCCGGATCGCTTGCGTGGCTTGGGTTCAACGTAGCGAGCGGCTGAAGTTCTAACTTGATCTGGCCTCCAGCGGCGGCGTCCACCACCGCCTCGGAATCGCCCTCCGCCCCCGCGGAACCCGCTTGGCCACCTACACGGTTCTCAGGACGGCACGGCCAGCACGGTGTCGCCGTCTTCGTTGGAGATCAGGAGCCTCTTTTCGTCGACGTCCTCGTACGCCAAACGGAACGGAATGCGAGCCTTTATGGCAGCGTGAGCAAATTGAACGCTTTATGAGATCTGTTCGTAGAGAGTTAGTTTTGCTTCGTCCTTGAGTACACTTTCTCGTCACATGAAAGAGCACCAACTCCAAAATTCATGATTGGTCGTGTTCTGCACCACCTAAGTAGAGGTGCCTAAGCATTAAGCTTCCGCATAACGATGATTCGTTTCGATCATATGGTCAGAGTGCGACTAACAAGGCTGGAGGCACTCGATGCGGAATACTATGCCGCCGAAAATATCTTCAATCCGCGGATGTTGGACGTTACTGCTGCAAGTCTTCCTGACGAGCGCGATGCTCACATGGGCAAATGCCGCGGTAGCAAAAGACGAAACGATTACGGGCGATATTGAGGCTGCGGCCCCTGCGAAGCCGGCCGCTGCGGAGCCAAAATTCGACATTGGCTTCGGCATATCGGGTACGACCGACTACGTCTCCCGCGGCATAACCCAGAGCGACAGCGATCCTGCGATCCAAGGATATATCGAACCAACCTATGGGATTGGCTACGTCAACGTGTGGTCCTCTAACGTTGATTTCGGTGATGACTTTCGCGGCGCGGAAATCGACGTCGCAGGCGGCATCAGGCCAGAATTCGGAGCGTTGAAGCTGAATGTGGGCTGGGTTCACTACTTCTATGCACCAGAGAGTGTCAGTCCGGCTTACGGTGAGATCTATGCTAAGGCGGACTACAACCTAAATGACAAAATAACTTTTGCCGGGCGCTTGTTCTTTGCACCGGATTTCAGTCAAAGCGGCAACACCGCCACCTTCATCGCCGGCGGCATAAAGGTACCCTTGCCCAAGGACTTTTCAGTCTACGGCGGCGTCGGATATCAGTTCTTCGAAGATGAGAATGCATTCGAGGATCTGGCCTGGACCGCAGGCCTCTCCTACAACTGGAAACAACTAACGTTCGATCTCCGCTACTGGGACACGGACCTGGCGGACGACGAGTGCGTGGCTCGCAGCGGATTTGAAGATGGCTGCGACGCGCGCGTGGTCGGAACCATCTCCTGGGATTTCACATTGTCGGCACTTCGAGACCGAGACCGCGACACGACGCCGATGAAGTGAAAAGTGTATTGAGCGGGCCTCTATCCGCGTGAGCTGACCAGCACGGTTTACCTCTTACTCGGGAAGAGCCGCTTGCTGGAAGATGGAAAGAGCGCTCTGATCAGGGGCGCCGAACCACTTCGCGTACATTGCCCAAAAATTCTCGTCCCGAAATGCGCCACTTAGAGCGCGATCGACCAAGAGGCGAAAATCCTCGTCACCTCTTTGGAGCGCGAAGGCTATCGGCTCATAGGTGAAATGGCGACCCAGGACGCTGAGTTCGCGCGCTGAGGGGCTTCGTCTGGCGGCATCGAGGATGATCGGGAGATCTCCGAAGAAGACGTCGAAGTTGCGATCAAGAACCCCCTGAATTCCCGCCTCATAGCTCTCGACGGGCACAACCTTTGCATCGAGCTGGAACGTGGCGAGCCGGCCCTCTAGCCACTTCTCGCTTCTCGTACCTTTGACGATCGAGAAGGTCTTCTCACCCAAGATGGTTCGCGCCGGATGGCCACGCCAGATCGGTTGCGATGGAGGTTGGCCCTGGGCCAGTACAAGGCGCAGAGGTGCAGGAGCATCGGCTCGCAGAAGGGCGCCAATTCCACTCAAAAAGATTGGGAGTGAGAAGCTCACTTCCTTTCGCCTGGCCAATGTGACGCTGTCGGCGCCACACAAGAGGTCGACTTTCTTCTCTTGCATTGTGCGAAGGCGTTCATCGAGTTTTACTGGAACCCATTCCACCGTCAGATTGGGCAGTGCAAGTTCGCTCTTAACTTCGTCTGCCACTCTCTGGCACAGGGCCACCGAATACCCAGACGCCTTGCCGCCCTCGTCCGTAAAAGAGAACGGCCGCGCGTCGACTTCATAGCCGAGCATAAGTTTGCCCGTTGCTCGAACCCTATCCAGCGTCTGGGCCGAGGCGGCTGTCGATCCAATCAGCGACAGCACACCTACGAGAAAGGCAAAGTTCGCGAACCGAACACGATGCCCATTCGCTTTGGCTGATCGTGCGTGCTCCATGGTCTGTCTCCTCTCGCTAGTCCGGCGTTGGGCGCTCATGTCTTTGCACGGGGCTGGGCGCTTGTTGTGAAGCGGGGTGCGAGGAAGCCCCAGATCACGAAGGTAATTCCCATCACAAGCATTCCTCCGAGAACTGCATCCTTGCCGGAGGCATAGATCGCATAAATGCTGTAGAGCATCGCCAGCGTGGCGACGGCCACGGTTTGCCGATACTTCGTTTCTGGAACGCCGGCCTTGTACATCATGACCATCAAGGCCGAGAGTGCCATGATGTAGGGCACAACGTTGGTTACAACCGCAAGGTTGACCAGGGCCGAGAACTGCTCACTGAGCGTCGGCGAAATGGTGGACAGCGCGAGGAGCGTCTGCACGATGCCGAGGACAATCATTCCTGTCATCGGTGCGCCCATCTGGTTGACGCGCGCGAAGAAGGTGGGGAACATCTTTTCTTCGGCGGCCGATTTGGCGGTTTGAGCGATGGTGAACTGCCATCCAAGCAGCGAGCCGAGGCAAGCCATGACGGCCAGCGCCATAATTATGGAGCCAACCCAGGGGCTGAACATCTTCGCATAGGCAAGTCCAAAGGGACCTGTCGATTTTGCTAGCTCGGCGTTGGGTACAATGCCTTGGATCACCGTCGTCGACAGAATGTAGATAACAGCGGCTCCAAGTGTGCCAAGCATGCACGCCAGCGGCACATTGCGCTTGGGGTCCTCCACCGCAGATGAGTTTTGTGCCGCGGATTCCATTCCGAGGAATGCCCACAGAGTAAGAGAGATGCTCGAGCCCATGCCCTGCAGCAGCGTCAGTCCATTGGGGTTCCAGGCCTCCGCAAATGTCGAGGTTCTGAACCAGAACCATCCAAAGATCGAGAGCAACCCAACCGGAATGATGACACCCCAGACGGTGATCGATCCGATGCGCCCCGTCACGCTTGGGCCACCGAAGTTTGCCGCCGTCGTTAGCCAGAGTAGCGCGATGACACCGATGCACGTGGCGACGGGCGTTGACGAGAGCCACGGCATGAACGCGGCGAGATAGCCGACCGCAGAGATGCCGATCGCGACGTTGCCTACCGCAAGCGACAAGAAGTAAAGGAAGAACACAAGGAAGTAGCCTGGCTTGCCGTAAGCGTCCTCGGCATAAGCCGCCATTCCGCCCGGACGATCATTGTAGAGACCGGCCTGTGCAAACCCATAGGCGATGGCCATCGAGCCGACTGCCGTCACCAACCAGGACAAGAGGGAGATTGCGCCGACTTGCGCCATGTTGGCCGGCAGCATGATGATTCCCGAACCCATCATGTTCACCGCAACGATGAACGTGAGCTGCATGAGCGTCATCTTCTTGGGCTGCGCTTGTACTTCCATAGCCCTTCTCCTTGGTTCCTGGGGCGGTGTTTATTCGCGAACTACGTAGGTGTGGAACTTGATGCGGCCATCGACGCGCTCCTGGAACACGCCCTGCACCTCGTAGTTGAATCCAGGAAAGCGATTGAAGGACTCCTGGAACGCCAGGAAATAGTCGCGCATCGGCTGGGCCCGATCGTCCCAACGCTCGCCGGAAACGATCACTCCGATGCCAGGCGGATAGATGAGAGCGAGCGTTGCGGAGATGCGACCCTTGATGTCTTCCAACGGCAGCTTATGAAACGGTATCGAGACCGTCGGTGCCTTCACGTCGCGCGGGATCATTCGTCCCTCACTTAGGTGATGCAATCCACCAGATACCGTCTTTGTCCGTCGACCGTTTGGAATCGAAGGCCGTGGATGTCCGTTTCGAAGCCTGGAAATCTCCGGTCGAAGTCGCGTGCGTAGAGCAAGTATTCCTGTATGGACTTCGTCGCTGGCGTGATGCGTTCGCCTGGCATGATCAGCGGAATTCCGGGCGGATACGGAACCAACATGACCGCTAATGTTCGGCCCATTAGGTCATCAATCTCGACGCTCTCGAGGTGACCATGAACCAATCGGTCGTAGGCCTCGGCAGGGCGCATCGCCATCTCGGGCAACGTCGTGTACATTTCCTTCTGCGCGTTGGGCAGATTGTCGTCACGATAGACTTGATGGATCTGCTCGCAGAGATCCTTAAGCCCCATCTTCCCGTACGTTTCGGGATGCGCATCGGTCAGGGCGGGCAGCACGCGGTTGAGTGGCGCATTGGCGTCGTAGAGATCCTTGAAGTTGATGAGCTCGGTGACGAGCGTGCTCCATTTGCCCTTGGTGATACCCATTGAGAACAGTACGAGGAACGAGTAGAGACCGGTCTTCTCGATCTCAATCCGCCTGGAAGAAAGAAACTTCGTAATCACGGCCGCAGGAATGCCGAATTCCTGCATCTTGCCGTCCGGTGACAGACCAGGCGTGAGAATGGTGACCTTGATCGGGTCGACGAGAACATGATCTTCGGCGAGATCTTCGAACCCATGCCAGCGCTCACCCGGCTTCAGTTTCCAGTGCGCCCTGTCGGTCGTTGGCTCCTTCCCGATCGCGTCGGGCTGCCAGACCTCGAACCACCATGAGCCTTTCTTCAGCTGCTGCCCGACAGCGCTCATGGCACGGCGGAAGCTAAGGGCCTCGTCAATGGTCTCCTGCACAAGCGCTCTGCCCGCCGGCTGTTCCATCATCGCAGCGGCCACATCGCAAGACGCGATGATTCGCATATTGCGGCGACGTTGACGTATGCATCATGAACGCTTCGTTGAATCGCGTCATATCCAGTCGGCGCGTTTCGCCATGCTGGATATGGATCATCGACGCCTGCGAAAGCGCTGCGAGGAGCTTGTGCGTGGACTGGGTGGCAAAGGTAATCGCGCTCGGAGACCGCGAGGGATGTGGAAGATGATATCGCGTGGTAACCGTCGTAGAACTCGTGGAAATTGGCGTACGCGTACCAAGCCTCATCGAAATGCAGGACGTCGACCGTATCGCCGAGTTGCTTCTTGATGCCGTCAATGTTGTAGCAAAGGCCGTCGTACGTCGAATTGGTCACAACCATCAGACGGACCTTTCCGCTCGTTTCCTTCGCGAACGGACTGGCGGCAATTTTTTGCCGGATGGACTCTGGTGTAAACTGATCTTTGGATATCGGCCCGATGATTCCGAGCCCGTTGCGCGAGGGAACGAGATAGATGGGCGTCGCCCCTGTCATGATTAGGGAGTGCAGGATCGACTTGTGGCAATTGCGATCGCAAAGCACGAGATCGCCCTTGCCTACCATTCCGTGCCAAACGATCTTGTTGGATGTGGATGTACCGCCGACCACAAATAGCGTTTCGTCCGCCCCAAAGATGCGCGCGGAGTTGCGCTCGCCCTCGGCAATCGGCCCTGTGTGGTCAAGCAGAGAGCCGAGCTTCCCAACGGAAACCGATATGTCTGATCGGAGCGTGTTCTCGCCGAAAAATTGATAGAACAGCTGGCCCACAGGACTTTTGCGGTAGGCCACGCCACCTCCATGGCCAGGCGTGTGCCAGGAGTAGCTCGCCTGGAGCGTGTATTCCATGAGCGCCTTGAACATTGGCGGCGGAAGCCGATCCAAGTAGAGCTGAGCCGAACGGGCAATCGCCCGAGCGAGGAACTCGGGCGAGTCTTCGTACAGGCGCATGAATGCATTCGCGTGCTTTAGTACGCTAGCCGGCACCATCTCGGCGGTGCTCTCATTGCCGAAGAGGAATATCGGGAGCCTGTCGTTTCGCTGCCGCTTGGCGGCCAGCACTTCCTCCAAGACTTGCCAGTTCGGCGGCTTGGCTTCAGTCCCATCTATGGAGACCAGCCAGCACGATTCATTGTTGAAAACATTCACCAGACGCCGCGCGTCTTCGTAGCCCACGCCAGCGACGACGCGAAATCCTTCCTTCTCGATTGCGGCGGCAAGCTGCCTCATACCAAGCGCGGCGGCGCGCTTGCCCTCGAAATCCTCATCGATAATCGCGATCGGGAAATGCCTGGAGAAATTGCATGCAGGCACCTTTCGAAACGTCGGACCATTTTAGTCTACAAAATGGCCGTCACCCGATGGAGCATTGCGCCAAGTTTATAACACCTCAAGTCCTATTGCCGGCCTTAACGCTTTGCATCAGATCAAATTCCAATTGTGCTTAACCGGCTTCACGTATCTGTCCTATGGCGTACTCATCGCTCAGAGCATTGCGACGGCGCTGCCAAACGAAAACTGGGATGCCGAGGACAAGAAGCACGACGCCATAGAGCACCGGCTCGGCTCCGCAGCCATAGAGCGTAAATACAGCAAAGACGAACGCGATAATTTCCACGAGCGACAGTTTGGGAATCTCGCGGCTTCCGGACGTGTGCGCTGCGACAAGCCCGCTGGCCAGTGCGCAAAAAGCATAAGGAATGACCGCGGCCATGGTGCTCAATCCAACGACCAGGTTGTAGAACGAGGAAAAGCCCGGCGAACCCGCCGCCTGGAGAAGTACAAGAGCGGTCGCAAACATCGCCGATACGATGATGCCGATTGCCGGCACTCCCTGAGGTGACAGACGACCGAAGAAGGCGGGGAAAAGCTTGTCGTGCGCGGCTGCCATTGGCACTTGCCCCATGAGAAGCGTCCAGCCGTTGAGGGCGCCGATCGAAGAGAGGATGACGGCCAGGGAGACCCCCATTGCGCCCCACGGTCCCCACATCATCTCCGCCGCGTCTGAGAAGGGCGCCACCGACGTGACAAGCTGATCACGCGGCACGACGCCCATCACGACGACGGTACCAAGCACGTACAAAGTCGCAGCGATAGAGATCCCAAGGATCGTCGAGCGCGGAATCGTTCGCTCGGCGTCCTCGACGTCGTCCGCAGGGACCGTGGCGGACTCAAGTCCGAGATAACGCAAACATTGTTAGCGGGGCTAGGGCTGCACTGGCGCCGATGAGCGACTGGCCGCTCGGATTGAAGTCGCTGAAATGCGAAGGATCGATGTACAGGAGGCCGATCAGCGCAATGGCGCCGAATGGCACTAACTTCGCGTACGTCGTAACCTCAGAGAAGACGCCGGCGCTCTTGACGCCTCGCAAATTGATAAGGACCACCGCCCAAATCGCGCCAAGCGTTAAGAGCACCGCCATGGTGCGATTATGTAGGCTTGGGAAAAACTCCATCACCGCACCAGCGAAAGCGATCGCGATAACTGGAAGTGATGCCCAGATCGAAATCCAGTAGCCCCACGCAATCAAGAAGCCCGTGAAATCGCCATAGGCCATACGCGTATAGGCGTACGGGCCGCCTGCAGCGGGAACAAGCCTGGCGAGCTTCGCAAAAGTAAGCCCGAGGCATATCGCGCCAGCCCCCATTACCAGCCAGGCCAAGATTGCCAGATTGCCGTAAGGGGCAACTGCGGCCGGAGACAGGTAGAAACCTGACCCGACCATGTTGCCGACAACGATCGCGGTACATGCCGCGACGCCGAGGCTCTTGGTCCTGCCCTCTCGTTTGCTCATTGGGCCGCCTCTGACGGTCAGTCATTGGGGCTATGTTCGCAATTCGATGCCCAATGATCCATCGATGGAACAGGATGAGCTATTTTGGACCTTACACTCCAGCCCAATCGGAATACGGCGTAAATTTCATGGCCTACCTGGTTTCGACACCGCAGTTTAGCTCGTCTCACGCCTGACCGCGTCGAGCATCACTTCACGCATAGAACGTGGTACGTCCCGTCGATCAGTTCGGCACCTTCGATCACTCCCGCGAAGCCAGGGAACCGTTGCTCGCGATTACTGCATGCCCCTTAGGTAGCCGATCTGCGGTGAATTGGTATCTCCGAAGTTCTCGCCCGACATCAACATCGGGATGCCAGGCGGATAGGGCATGACCGCGTTGGCCGCGGTGCGATTGACGAGCTCGTCGACCGGCACGGCTTCAACGTCACCTGAAACAAGACACTCATAGGCTGCGCGCGGCGTCATGTCCGCATCGGGCAGGCCCTCGTAGGCAGCATTAAGCAAATCGCCTGGACGGTGCTCGCGCAAATACTCGAATAGCTCATCACCGAGATCGTGCAGCCTGACGTTGCGGTATCGATCGGGGTATTGCGCAGCGATCTCTGGCAGCACCTCCACAAGCGGACGGTTCGAGTCATAAGCCCGCTTAAAAGCCAGCAGATTGGTCAACAGCGTGCCCCACTTCCCTTTGGTAACTCCGATCGAGAACAAGAACATCACCTGGAAGTCCGTCACGCGCGTAGGCACAATGCCAAACCGGTTGAACCACGCATTCACCAGCGCCGCTGGCACGCCGTTCTTCTCCAGCTTTCCGTTATCACCCATCCCCGGCGAAAGGATGCTCACCTTGATCGGATCCAGCATGCACCAGTCGTCGGCAATGTTATCGAAGCCGTGCCACGTGTCGCCCGGACGCAGCATCCACGGCTCTTGGCTGTGGCACAGCAATTTCGCCGGAGCCTGCTCGAACGGAATCTCGCGGCCGCTGGCGGGGTCCTTCACAGTGTCGACGTTCCATGGCTTAAAGAACCAGTCCTTTTTGTCGGCAAACGTGCGCTGCATGCGGCCAACTACCTGGCGGAAGTCCACCGCCTCCTCAATTGCTTCCTGCGTTAGCGACCGGCCGGCGTTCCCATCCATCATCGCGGTGGCGATATCATTGGATGCGACAATTGCGTAAAGCGGCGAGGTTGTGGTGTGCAACATGTATGCTTGGTTGAAACGGTGATGGTCGATTGCGCCCTTGCCGTCTCGAACGTGGATGTAGGAGGCCTGCGACAACGCCGCGAGCAGCTTGTGCGTGGAATGTGTGGCGAACACCGTGGGCCCGCGGTGCGTAGCCGGATCACCGCGCATTGCGAAGTGGTCGTTCGTACATTGGGTTGAACCGGGCGTAGCCGTACCACGCCTCGTCGAAGTGGATCCGGTCGCACGATTGCTCTAGCAGCGCTTGCGCCCGCACGGCGTTGTAGCACAGCCCATCGTACGTGCTGTTGGTGAGGACCGCGTACACTGGCTTCTGGTCGGCAACGTTCTTCGTGAGGGAACCCGCCTGTGCCTTCGTGCGGATAGTCTTCGCGATCCATCTCCGAGGGCGAAATCGGGCCGATGATGCCGTAGCGGTTGCGTGTCGGCACCATGTAGACCGGGCGCGCTCCGGTCAGCATCAGGCCCTGCTCGATCGACTTGTGGCAGTTGCGGTCGAGGATGACGAGGTCGTCCTCTTTCATGCACGCCTGCATGATGCTCCGGTTAGATCCAGACGTGCCGACAACGCCCGAGTAGCTGCGGTGCGCGCCGAACACCCGCGCTGCATACTTCTCGCTCTCGGCGATCGGTCCCGTATGGTCGAGCAGCGAACCCAACGCGCCGCGCTCGATGCCCATGTCAATGCGAAACACATTCTCGCCCAGGAAGTCGAAGAACGCGCGCCCAGCGGGATGCTTGGTGAATGCGATACCGCCCTGGTGACCGGGCGCCGACCACGAATGCTCGCGGAGCCTCGCATATTCTGCAAGCACGCGCGCATACGGAGGCAGGAGCTGCGCCTCGTAGCGTCGGATGGCCGCCATGACACGGCCCGCGGTGAAATCCGCAGTATCCTCGAGCAGCCAGACGAACTCGTCTATCATCTCGGCCACTTCGATAGTCATGGTTCCGCGTGTTCGCTCACGCTCCGCGAGCAGGAACACCGGTATGGCTCCCTGTCGCTCGCGCAGCTTGTGCAGGAGGGCGGTGGCCTGTGCATGCGTGCCCTCGGTGTTCTGGCCGAGGTTCCAATCGAGAAGTACCGCGCGGAGCGAAGCGTCGGTACCTACAATCGCCAGGCCATCTTCAAACGACAATGCCCTGACGACGTCGACGTTGCGCCCCTCAAGCGCCAAAGCGAGGCCCTCCGCCGCCCGGCCGAGCGCCGTCTCGAGCTTCGCTAGTTCGTCGTCCACGATAAGGACACGCTGCCGTAATGGGCTAGAGGTGGGATTTAACATGGCGCGATGCCTCCCGCGCTCGACAAACTAGCAGTGCCAGCACGCCGACAAGATCGAACTGACCCTTGTTGTGCGCCATGCATTCTTGCTGCGCGACGAGCTGACCGTTGCTGCGAAGGCGTGGTTGTTGCCGCTGGGCGCCAACCCCGACGGAGGGACAGGTCGCACCTACGCCCCCTAACTGCCTGCGCGTAGACGGGGGAGACATAAACGCGGGCAGCTAGCAAGCTTTATAGCTTGATCTCGGGGGAGGTTCTTGTCCCCCGAATGGGGGAGCTGGCAACTCAAGGAGAAAGCTAGCCTTCTCATGGCCTGCCAGCATATTCTAAGTTCAGCGCCAACTAGATTTGCCTCTCATCCGCTTTGTTTTCGTCTTCTCTCGACGTAACCACGTCGCTTAATCGCTGCGTTGAGCTCGTGGCGCTCTCTCTGGTGCGATGGACTTAGCGGATACACGTGACGGGTAAGACGTTTCCCGTCGTCTACCAACTAATAGCTCGCCAGCTCGACAGCGACTGCATGAAAAAGAGTCGCATGACCGTCCTAGAAATCGTCGCCTGCCTGCTCACGCTGTCCGCGATCTTCGGCTACATCAATCACAACTACCTGAAGCTGCCGCACCCTATCGGGCTCGTCGTGATGGCCATGGCGGCTTCCCTTGTGATAGTCGCAGCGGAGGTCGCCTGGCCCAGCCTTGGCATTGCCTCCGTGATGCGCGGGTTCCTGGAAACCGTCCACTTCCGCAATGTTCTGCTCAACGGTTTCCTCTCGGCGATGCTCTTTGCCGGAGCCGTTCGCGTTGACCTGTCGGAGCTTTCGCGCGCTAAATGGGCCATCGGCTCGCTGGCGACCCTCGGCGTCGTGCTTTCGACTATAGTTATTGGCGTCCTCATGTGGGCGGGCGCGCGGGGGCTCGGGATCGAGCTTCCTCTTATCTGGGCGCTCGTCTTCGGAGCGTTAATCTCTCCGACGGACCCGATCGCAGTTCTATCCATCATGAAGCATGTGCGCGTGCCGGCCTCGCTACAGGCCATGATCGCGGGCGAGTCCCTGCTCAACGATGGTGTCGGGATCGTCGTCTTCACGATCCTCCTCGCGGTCGCAGGCGTTGCGGCAGGGCATGGTGAGGAGATAGGTGCGGCGGACGTGGCCCGACTGTTTGTCGCCGAGGCACTCGGTGGAGCTTTGCTCGGACTTGCCACCGGGCTCATCGCCTATGCAATGATGCGGACGCTCGATGAGCACAACATCGAGGTCATGATCACGCTAGCTCTCGTCGCCGCCACCTATGCATTGGCGCTGCGGCTCGGTGTCTCTGGACCCATTGCCGTCGTGGTCGCGGGCGTTCTCATAGGTAATCACGGGGCCCAGTTTGCAATGAGCGAGACCACCCGCGAGCATGTCTTCCAATTCTGGGACCTTGTCGACGAACTGCTCAACTCGGTTCTGTTCCTTCTCATCGGACTCGAGGTACTGCTCCTGGCTCGGAACCTTCCCTACCTATCGCTCGCGGTCCTTGCGATTCCAGTCGTCCTGTTGGCCCGCTATGTCAGCGTCGCCGTCCCGATCGGCGCGTTGAGCCTCGGCAAGAGATTCAGCGAGGGAACCATACGCATCTTGACCTGGGGCGGACTGCACGGCGGTATCTCGGTTGCGCTCGCGCTATCGCTTCCCGCGACGCCCTATAGGATGTTGATCCTCAGCATCACATATATCGTCGTTGTCTTTTCGATCCTGGTACAAGGCCTTACCATCAAGCGGGTGGTCGAGCGCATCTATCCCGCCTCGCGCACCTCGTTAGAGGCATCGCCTGCGCAAGCGCCCCGAGCCGTCCTTCATTTCTGCTTATGGCTCAAAGCGGACGTCAGAAACGACAGACGGGCTCCTCTGCTTTTGAGGGTCCAGCGGACGTCGTCCGCGAACGACGTCGAGGTCCGCTCATGACCCAAACCAGACATTGACTTCATTGGAGATCAGAAGAAGGCTGGACGTGTTTTGGCGTCGCGCGCTCGTCGGGCCAAAAATGCCGTCCACGCGTTTTGCCTCAGGGAAGCAGACAGAAGGCGGATCCCTCTCCCCGGCACGCCTTGAAAGATTGGGACAGCGAGAAGTAGATGCTGAGATCGCGCACGGCATAGCTATCTGCGGGATCGCCCGCGAGAGGTACTGCTAATTCGACAGCACCCTGCAGATCATTGGGCATGAATAGTCGAACGCCGCCACCCGCGGATGCGAGCTCAAGTCGCTCGTCGCCATCGGTGTCAAAATCCCAGACCGCGCCATAGTCGGCAAACGCATAGAGCTGGTAACCAGCTATGTATGTATTCTCCACCGCTTGGTCGAAGCGCACCTCCAGAGAGGCCGCCAGCCCATTTTCACCGCTGATCTCGCCACTGTCGTACGCGCGTCCAAAGGTTGGGCCGCCCAAATAGAACTCTTCAGGCGCGAGAAGCGCCGTCGAGGCCAGTTGGCCCGCGGCGGAGAAATTGAATGACCATTGCTCTGCGAGGTTCTGGTAGCGGGTATAGAACATCTGGGCGACGGTAAACTCGCCTGATCCGTCTTCTCGGGACAGCAACGCGTCGTCCTGCGTTGAAGCCCCAAGGATGTTTAGTCCTTGGCGGAGGACGGCCGTGAGATAGTTCGAACCGCGCAGGGAGTCGTGAAGCTCGGCATCCAGCGTGAACGTCAAGGCGCGGATGTGATCGTCGGAGATCGGCCCGCCGTCATCGCTTTCGCGGACATCACTGATATCGCCGCTTGCGTGCAGCCAAAGCGACTTGTCCCGCGTTCGCAATGGTACGACAGTCCCCTTGATCTCAAAGCGTGCTGTCGACGTGTAATTATCATCGTAGTGCCGCTCGTCTCCTGGCCAGATTTCGCCATAGGTAGCACTGGCCGCTACGCGTGCGCCGTTGCTGCCAATCGGCGCGGCGTAGAAAGCACGACCAAACTGAAGCTCATTTGGCGTATCGGGCACAGAAGACAGCGCGAGCCCGAGCGTGTCACCACCAAAGATCAGTGAGTTGGCAGCGGGAGCCACAAACCCCTGCATTCGCCCGACTGCCGTGGTGCCGCGGTTGTCCACTCCCATACCCAGAAAGAGATGCCAGCGCTCTAGCGTGACGACGAGTCGAAAGCGCCCAGTTGCTTCTCCCATCTCCTCAAGAGCGGTGTCGGCGATACGCAAGCCGGGAGTATCATTGACGAGTAGCAACTGGCGCTCGAGGGCGGCTTGGAGCAGCGGACGCTCTTGTTGGAGGAGAGCCAAGATTCTGCGGGCGCCGAAATCATCATCGTCAACACCGTCAAGAACGATCTCGCCGATGTAGCCCTCGAGAACCGTCACGCGAACACGCCCGTTGGCGATGTCCTGTGGAGGGATGATGGCGCGGCTCAAGCTGAAGCCGGCGCTGCGGTATAGCTCTGTGATCGCCTGAGAGATTGCGGAGAGATCGGATATGGAGACGCTCCGCCCGAGATAATTCTGGTAAGCGGCCGCGATATCCTGAGGCGGAATTGCAGTTGCCCCTTCAATATCGATGGAATCGAGCGTGAAGGTATCGCCTCCGTCAGGCCCCATGCCGGAGGAGTCACCCGCGGGTTCAGGGAACGTGGGCTGCGCGGCGGGCCTGCGACGTGACTGCGCCGCGTCGTATGTCCTCGTGGCTTCGATAGGTGTGCGCTGACCGCTGCGGTTGGCGTCGGCGGCCCATACCGGCGATTGAAAGAGCGCCGCCGTCGCTATTGCCGCGGGCGATAGCCCTAGCCCCAACCGCACAAGCCAATCCCCGCCGCTAAAAGTTCCTTTTAGAGACGTTCGGCGGTTCGGATTTACGAAGTCCTAACACTAGGCACACTGAACGTCGTTGATCTGACTTAAGGAAAGGACTCGTTAGCCAGCGGGTGCGAGGGTCCAGTGTTCTGGCCGCGTTCCCGGCTGTCTAGTAAGTGAGTACCCCTCCAATGAACCCACATGGCTCTCGGTGGACGACCCTCCTCGCTGCAGGCGGGCTGACGCTCTTTCTTGCATCGGGCGTTGCCGCTCAGGAGCCGGCCTGGCAGGTCGCAAAGGCGACGGGCGATGTGTGGATTGCGGGAACCGGAGTTGAGCAGGCCGCGCTCGACACCACCAGCCAGTTGAAAAGCGGTGACGAGATCCGTACCGGCAGGAGCGGCCGTGTCCTCCTGACGCGCGGCGAGGAAACCATCCTGATCTCCCCGAACTCGGTTGTTGCGGTGCCGGCCGACAAATCCAACGACGCCGAGACCGTCATCGTTCAAAGGGCCGGCGAGATCGTGCTCCAAGTCGAGAAGAAGAATGCGCCGCACTTCGAGGTGCAGACGCCCTTTTTGGCGGCGTTGGTCAAGGGCACTCAGTTTCGCGTGACCGTCGACAGCACAGGCTCGAAGGTTGATGTTCTGGAGGGCAAAGTCCAGGTCTCGGACTTCAAGAGCGGCCAATTTGCGCTCGTGCTTCCCGGGCAGACGGCCAACGTGGCCTTTTCCCCACGCGGCGGTCTGAACCTCTCTGGTACCGGCACGCTTAGTCCGATTCAGCAAGGTGCGCCGATAGCGCCAGGAGTAACCCGCGTCCCGGTTCCGCGCCAAGGCCTCGCGGCACCCAAGTCGGCCGCAAACGGGCGCAACGTCCGGGCTGTCGGTGACAACGCGCGAAAGGGCGCATTTCGCCCAGGCGACTCCATGAAGTCCGTGCAGCGGGATGCAGAGGCTCGCCCGAGAAATGGTGCCATCCGCATCGCCGCCCCCATCGGCGAGGTGAGGGTAGACGTCAATAAAGCCACAAAAGGGTTCGCGCGCGCAGTGCACGGACCGGCGGGCGCCAACGGAAAATCGAAGGGCGCTGTTGCGACGGTATGGAGCTCAGACGCATTGAGCGACGGCAATGGCGCGAGCAAGAGCTATGGAAAAGGCAACAACGGCAGCAGCAACGGCAACAGTAGCAGCAGCAGCAGCGCAGGCAAGGGGAACGGCAAAGGCAACAGCGCCGCCGCGCATGCTGAAAACGGAAATGGGAATGGCAACGGCAATGGAAACGGGAACGGAAAAGGCAAGGGCAAAGGCAAAGGCAACAGTTAGGCCGCTCCAACGCCCGGTCTCCGGTCTCGCGTGGCCTTTACCGAGCATCGGATGAAGGAACTTAGGGGGCACACATGAAGGGGGGACGGGTACATCTCTATGTTCTTTTGTATGTCCTTTGCGCGCTGGCTGCTGTCCAGCTCAGCGGCGCTTCAGGCGCGATTTTTCATGCACTCACGGATGCTCGATTTCGCTGGTTTCCGCGCGATGCCACGGGCAACGTAGTTCTTGTCGCCATTGATCCGCAGTCTATTAAGAAGATCGGTGTTTGGCCCTGGCCTCGCACGCTCCATGCGGACTTGATCAGAAAGCTGGAGAGGGCAGGCGCCGCCGATATCGTCCTCGACGTTGATTTTAGCTCGCGCCAATCGGAATCGGCTGACCGGGCCTTTATCGACGCTCTCGAGCACGCTCAAGGCTCAGTCGTGCTGCCGTCGTTCATGCAGGGCGTCCGCGATGCGACCGGCACGAGCGCCACCGACGTCACACGACCTCTTCCGGAATTTCGCAAGAACAGCTGGCCGGCTACGGCCAATGTTGTGACTGAGTCCGATGGGCTCGTGCGCCGATACTCCCGGGGAATGGTACTCGACGGTGAGTTCACGCCGTCGATCGGCGCCTTGCTCGCCGGCGTCTACGACATCCTAGGGGGCGATTTCTTCCTCGACTTCGCGATCACGGCGAATTCGGTTCCAGTGCTTTCCTATGTCGACGTTCTCAATGGCACCCCTCCCATCGAGAAGATCAGAGGCAAGAAGATCATTGTCGGGGCGACCGCAATAGAGCTGGGTGATCGCATCAGCGTCCCAAACGGCTTGGTCATACCGGGACCCACGTTGCAGGCGCTCGCGGCTGAATCTCTCATCCAGGGTCGTGCGCTTGCGCGTACTAGCGCGGTCATAACTGGAGCTGGGCTTGCCGGACTGGTCGCACTCGTTCTGCTGTTCTGGCGGCGGCGGACAGGGAACCTCGCTCGCGCTCTTCTCCTGGGAGCGGTCGCCGTTGGCGTGGAACTTCTGGCCACGATACTCCAGACCAAATGGGGCGTGCTCCTCGACACCTCCCTCTGGCATGTCGCCGTGGCCGCGTACATAACAGCGATCGGCTTCGAGGAGTTGGATCTACGTGGCCTCATGGCCAAGATCGCAGAGAACCGATTTCGGCACGTTACGATGTCGCTCTCCGAGGGTCTCGTGTGCACAGACTTCGAACGGCATCATCACGTTCTCGAATCCAAGCGCAACGCACATCTTCGGCTTCGAACGAGATGAATTCCTTGGTCGGCCGTTCACGTCGCTGTTGGTCACAAGCGAATTTTCCAGCCCCGGTGACGGCAATGCCGTGCTCGCTGCAAGCATCGAGCAAGCTGCAGGACGGACGCTCGAGGTCAAGGGGCGCCGCAAGTCAGGCGAGACCTTCGCGCTCGAAGCCAGCATCTCGTGCTGGAATCACACCGAGGCTCTTCACTATGGCTTGGTCCTTCGCGACATTTCGGTACGCAAGCGTGAGGAGGAGCGTATTAGGTTCCTCGCGGAGCATGACGTTCTCACTGGTCTCGCCAATCGATTGAAGATCAACGATGAGCTGGCGCGCGCGCTTGATAAGGCCAAGGCCGCGCATCATGAAGTGGCGGTGATCCTCCTTGGACTCGATCGCTTCAAGGACATCAATGACGCGCTCGGTCAGGATCGCGGTGACAATGTCATCTGCGCCATAGCTGAGCGACTGCGTGATCAACTCGCACCGGTAGGCTTCGTCGCTCGTATCAGCGGCGATGAGTTTGCAGTCGTGCTGCCGCTGTCGGAGCGAGCGGGCTCGGATTATGATTCAATCGACAGCGTTGCAGACGAGTTCGCCGAAGTATGCGTCAACCTAGGTGATCGTCTCCTCACAGTCGAGCTCAGCCTCGGATCAGCCATCTTTCCTAGAGATGGAGAAAGTTCCAACGAGCTTATGGCGAACGCTTCTCTTGCGCTGCAGGATGCGAAGCTTCGTCATCGCGGCGCTCACGTTCCATATCGATCTGAGCTCAGGAGCAAAATCGAAGCTAGCCGCCGCCTGGAAAAAGACTTGATGCGTGCATTCGCGGAGAGTGAATTCGAGCTCTTCTACCAGCCCCAAGTTGACCTCACGACAGAGAGAGTGGTCGGCGCCGAAGCGCTCATAAGATGGCACCATCCAGAGCGCGGCCTTGTATCGCCTGCGGAGTTCCTCCCGGTGCTTGACACGATGCCGCTTTCACACCCCGTTGGATGTTGGGTGATCAATGCCGCATGTAAGCAGGCAGGGGAATGGCATCGCGCAGGTCATGATATTCGCATCGGCATCAACTTGGCCCCGTCACTGTTTCATACCCACGATCTGCCAAGCATCATGGCCAGTGCGTTGAACGCCGCGACCGTTCCCCCATCGCTGATCGAGCTGGAGGTCACCGAGGGCATCATTCTCGAGGACAACGAAGAGACGGCCGCGATTCTCCGGGAAATTCGCCAAGCCGGGGTGGCCATTGCCTTTGACGATTTCGGCACTGGCCACGCAAGCCTGACCCATCTCAAGCGGTTCCCGCTGACCCGCTTGAAGATTGATCAGTCATTTGTGCGCGATCTGACGCGGCATCAGGATGACGGAGCGATTGTGAGCACGCTGATCGGCCTTGGGAAACTTCTAAACCTGCATGTGACAGCTGAAGGGATTGAGGACCGCGAAACGGCTGATGCCCTGGTGCTGATGGGATGCGGAGAGGGGCAAGGCTATCATTTCGGTCGCCCGGTGCCGGCTCGGGAATTTGCCCGCAAGTATCTCCTTGCATCCAATTCGGAACTGCAGCCCGCTGTTGCGTCCGATGAGATGAATTCAGCAGCGTAAGCGCAGGTTGTCAGAAGCCTAGCGTGGATCGAGCGCCATGGCTGCATTGTGTCAGCATTTGGCCCAAAGCGGACCTCAGCGACGCCTGACGGCTTGACTGCTCTTGGGAGACTAGCGGAAGTCGCGTGTGGAGGACGCCGAGGGTCAGTTCATGACCCGGAGCCGACCTAAATGAAGGGAAGAGCCGGAGCGACGTCCTGATTTGGCCCTCGGCGCCGGTGGTTAGGCTTGTTCGTCCCCTGTCACGAAAGCGCAATGTGCCAACGCCACATACGCGCTCCGCAAGTTCAACGCGGACTGGATGACCCTGACAATGCGGCTCAATGCATTCGGATACTATGCGGACTTTTTCATCAGTATGGCTCTCATCGCGCTGCTCGCGGCTGCGGCCCTGACGCAAGGCACCTTGACGCAACGCGCACAGTGGGTGTTATGCGTCGCCGCTGGCGTCGCCGGGTGGACCTTGCTCGAGTACATGATCCATAGGTTGCTCTATCACAACGTTCCCTACTTTATAGAGCTGCATGACGCTCATCATGCTAAGCCCAACGCCTTCATCGGGGCGCCGCCGATCATTGGCATTGCTCTTATTTTCTTGATGTTCTTCATGCCCATCGTCGCTCTGAGTTTTGTCGCCGCCAGCGGAATCACGGCAGGGATCTTGGCGGGCTATATGGCCTATATGCTGGTTCATCACGCCGCCCACCACTGGAACCTACCGGCGACGTCATGGCTCTATCCCGCACGGCGCCATCACGCGTTGCACCATCACCATCGCGAAGACGGCAACTTCGGCATCACGACACCGTTTTGGGATCGCGTGTTTGGGACGGTTCACGAACCAGGTCCGCGAGCGGCGCGATAGGCGCAGCAAGCGGCGGTGAGGTTCCGCCTAGCAACCGGACAGAAGAAGGACGCTGAAGACGCGTTCGACGGATTTTTTCTTTAAACAGCTGACTTCTGTTCCTGGCCCTTACCGGTAGCCAGAGTCGAGTCCGATAACTGTCTGCTGATGAGGGCTAATCGGACGACGCGCTAATGCCGCGACGACTTCTGCTTCTGGCCCTTAGCGGACGTCATTCGCTCACGACGTCTCGTCCGCTCCTGAGGTTCTAGCGGAAGTCGAGCGCGAACAATGTCGAGGTCAGCCCATGATCCTTCTCGGACCTCAGGGGCGGCCGACCAATCGTCCGCTCTAGAGGCACTAGCGGACGTGGCACACAAACGTCATCGAGGTCAGTCGACCCACAAAGCTTTGATCATCGCCGCTTCAGTTGCAACTTTGGATCAATGGTCTCGCCGCCGAAATGCATAAGGAACATCAAAGCATCCTCTTTTTCCGCAAAGCAGAATACTTGAAACTGCCTGTCGAAGCGACGGAATGAATGGGCCCGTTCGCCGAGTGACAAACCTAGGCTCCTGCAGAAGGCGCGGTAGATCTCACCGTTCTTATCGGTACACCTTTCTGCGGGCAGTGCGACTTGGTACGGCCAATCGCAATCTATCTTACCTTGCAAAAAGATCTCTCCTATCTGTTCGGATCAGCAAGGGCACAACATTTGCTCGCTGATGTCACCGCGCTTAGTAAGTAACTCAGCGGCTAAACCGTCGAGTTACCGCTCGCTGGTTCGAGCTTTCGCTTAGGCTGAGCTCCGATGCGCAGCAGGAAACTCCAGCGATCTTGAGCCAACGAGACTGAATTGGGTGTCGAGAAGCTCTCCGCCGGCCTCGCAGCAAACTGGCGATAGCTCATCCGCGAAGTCGCAGAAAGCATCGTCAAAGTACTCAGCGGTCCCGCTGTCGTGCCCCCACGCTGAACGATAATAGCCCATGTGCTCCCTGCCGGTTCCCTTGGTCTCTGGATAACCAGCGATTAGCCTAACAGGCGGACGTTTTGGGGCGGTTCAACGGACGGCAAAAATTGAGCGACCGGCGTAAACTACCTCTTTACCTGCTTTGCACTCAGCGGCCTGCGGGTGTGGGGCCCTCAAATGTTAATGTCAGCTCCTGACCCTGAGCGAACGTCGTCGAAACCTCACGGCATGTCTGAAGTCGGAGGCAGTTTGGCGTAGCAGAAACCAGCGTTGCGCACGCCGCAGCAGAGCGACGGATGCATCGTCGAACGAGCTAACTAGATCGGTAGTATGGGACCCAGCGCCGGCAGCCCCCTCCCCCGTCAACGAGACCGCAATCTAGCCCGAACGCGTCGCGACGGACGGAAGGAAGGCATGTCGCACGCTTGGTCTGCAGTTGGGACACTTGCGGACGATGCACTCGGGGATCAATAGATCAGCTCACGACCCTAAGCGGACTGATTGCACCGGAAAGGCGCCGTACCGCCGAACAGATCGTCTGGTGCCGAGAGTCCGCTCAGACTCAGGCGACGATCGCCGGCGGTGATGCCGTTGACGCCTCAAATTGCGGCAACACCCCTACCGGTTCCCGCGCAGCCCGGCGCACTCGGAACCACGCCGCATAGAGCGCCGGCAGGAACAGGAGTGTCAGGATCGTCGCCACCAAGAGGCCGCCCATCATCGTGATGGCCATCGGCCCCCAGAAGACCGACCGGGACAGCGGGATCATCGCCAGGATCGCAGCCAGCGCCGTGAGCACGAGCGGTCGCGACCGCCGCACCGTCGATTCGATGATCGCATCCCAGCGCGCGAGCCCATGGGCAACGTCGGCGTCGATCTGGTCCACCAGAATGACCGTGTTGCGCATGATCATGCCGGCGAGCGCGATGAGCCCAAGGAGCGCGACGAAACCGAATGGCGCGTCGAACGCCAACAGCGAGAAGCTGGCTCCGATTAGCCCGAGCGGCGCCGTCGAGAACACCAGGAACAGGGTTGAGAAGCTCTGTAACTGCACCATGAGGATGGTCAGCATGGCGAGAAACATGAGCGGAAAGATCTTGAACAGCGCCGCGTTCGCCTTGGCACTCTCTTCAACGGCGCCACCCACCTCGATGCGCATGCCGGGCGGCAACGTCGCGGCGATTCCATCGACGGCGGGCTTAATTTGCGCCGTCACGTCCGGTGCCTGGACGCCCGGCGCGGTATCCGAGCGAACGGTAAGCACCACATCGCGATTGCGCCGCCACAGGATCGGCTCCTCGAACTCATAGTGCACGCGTGCAACCTGCGAGATCGGAACAGCCGCGCCGAAACGCGTTGGTATGGTGAGATCCTCGAACGACGAGAGGCCAAGACGCTCCTCGTTCACCGCCCGGGCGACGACCGGCACCAGCTCGATGCCTTCTCTGTACTCGGTAACGGTGTAGCCCGAGAGCAGCGTTTGCAGGGTTTGCGCGATGTCCTGAGGCGTAAGGCCGAGCGAACGGGCCCGGTCCTGATCGACCTCGAGCCGAACGGATTTCTTCTGCTCGTTCCAATCGAACTGCACATCGCGCGTGTTTGGATTGGCGCGCATGGCGGCACGGACCTTGTCGGCTACGTCGCGCACACTGGCGGCGTCGGGCCCGAGCACTCGGAACTGAACCGGGAAGCCGACGGGCGGCCCGAAGTTCAGCCGGTCGATGCGCAGCCGCGCCTCGGGAATCACGTTGTCGGCAACAAGCTTCTCGAGGCGGGCCTTGAGCCGCTCGCGCGCTTCCGCGCCCTTGGTCATCATGACGATGAGCGCGAAGCTTTCGTTCGGCAGTACCGGGTTCAGGGCCAGGAAGAAGCGCGGCGAGCCTTCGCCGACATAGGTCGTATAGTATTCGAGATCCGGGTCACCCTTGATGAGCGCTTCTGCTTTTTTGGCCGCGGCTTCGGTGACGCCGATCGACGTGCCCTCCGGCATGCGGATCTCGATGAAGAGCTCCGGCCGCGACGATGTCGGAAAGAACTGCTGCTGCACCTGGGTGAACGCGGCGATGGACGCTCCGAAGGCTGCGAGCGTAAACGCAATGACGACCCACCGGAATCGCACCGACCATGCGACCGCCCGGCGAAGCGCGCGATAGATACGAGTGTCGTAAAGTTCGTGGCTGGCGCTGTGCTGGGCCAGGCTGGGTAACAGCTTCACGCCGATGTAGGGCGTGAAAAAGACTGCGACCACCCACGAAACGAAAAGCGCCAGTCCGACGATCCAGAAGATGTTGCCGGCATATTCTCCCGCGGTCGACTGTGCAATGCCGACGGGGAGAAAGCCGGCCGCGGTCACGAGTGTGCCGGTCAGCATGGGAAAGGCGGTCGAGTCCCAGGCGAACGCTGCCGCACGCATCCGGCTCCATCCCTGCTCGATTTTGACCATCATCATTTCGACGGCGATGATCGCATCGTCGACCAGCAATCCGAGCGCGATGATGAGAGACCCGAGCGTAATGCGGTCGAGGTTCAATCCCGCCACCGACATGACGACAAGAACGATGGCGAGCACCAGCGGCACTGACGTCGCCACGACCAGCCCCGATCGCCATCCGAGCGAGATGAAGCTCACGACGAGGACGATGCCGAGCGCCTCCACGAACGAGCTCAGGAATTCGCTGACCGATTCCTCCACTACACGCGGCTGGTCCGTGATCTGGTCGATCTCCACGCCCGTCGGGATTTGAGTCTTGGCGTCCGCGATCGCCGTTGCCAGCCGCTTGCCCAGCTCCAGAACATTGGCCCCCTTGGTCATGGCAACGACGACGCCAACCGCCTCGCTACCGTTGTGGCGCACGATGCTGCTCGGCGGATCGGCGTACCCCCGCTTGATGCTGGCGATATCGCCCAATCGAAAAGTCCTGCCGCCGGCCTCGATCGGAACCTCGGCTATGGCAGCTTCACCCTTGAATGCGCCTGTCACACGCACGTCGATGCGGTCGGCGTTGGTCTCTATCGTGCCCGCGGCCGTCACGGCGTTCTGCCGTGCGACGCTCTCGAAAATAGCCTGCGGCGTAATGCCGAGGGTTGCGAGCTTTCTATGGCTGAACTCGATGTATATGCGCTGCTCGCGAACGCCTACGATATCGACTTTCGACACGCCCTCCGTCCGAAGCAAGCGCTGCCGGAGGATCTCGGCGTAGTCCTTGAGCTTTGCGAGCGAGATATCGGCGCCGGACAGCATGTAGATGGCAGAGTAGACATCGCCGTATTCGTCGTTGAATGAGGGTCCGAGCACGCCCTGCGGCAGTGACGCCCGGCTGTCGCTGAGCTTCTTGCGCACCTGGTACCAGGCGTCCTCGACGGCTTTGCCGCGTGCCTGGTCCTTGAGCTGCACCTGGATGACGGTGACGCCGGGCCGCGTGTAGGTCTTCACATAGTCGAACAGCTCGAGCTCCTGCAGGCGCTTCTCGAGCTTGTCCGCGACCTGGTCCTGCATCTCCTCGGCAGTGGCGCCGGGCCATGCGGCGCTGATCACCATAGTCTTGATGGCGAAAGTGGGATCTTCCGCACGCCCGAGGCCAAGGTAGCTCACGAGGCCTGCGAGAGAGAACACGATAATGAGAAAGTGGACGAGCGCGGGATGGGCGACGGCCCAGGCCGAGACGTTGCCGCGCGAGACCGGCTCTTCGGGCTTGAACAGCACGTTCATTGCACGACCTCGATGATGCGAACAGGAATAGAGGCATCAAGCTTGTGCACGCCGGCCGCCACGATCTTTTGCCCCGTGGAAAGTCCGCTTGAGACGATCGCCGAGGTTTCCGTCCAGGAACTCACCTCCACGTCTTTCTTGATCAGGCGGCCCTGCTTTTCGTCGATCAGCCAGACAGATGGTTGTCCCTGGTCCCTGAACACGGCGGCGAGCGGCAGCTTCGCCTTCTGGCCGCTTCCGGCGGAGCTGAGGTGCACCGTCGCCGTCTTGCCGAGAGCGATACTGGCGTCGGCCTGCATGATGGAGTAGCGCGCCTGATAGGTGCGCGTCTGAGGATCGGCTTGCGGCGAAATCTCGCGGAGATTCGCCGATAGACACGGTCAGGATCGGCCCAGAGCGTCATGCATGCCGCGGCGTTGCGGTCGTTGTCGATCCGGCTTTCGGGAATGGAGACAACGGCCTCGAGCTCGTCGAGGCGTGCAATGCGGGCGATCAATTGCCCGGCCGTGACCACCTGCCCGACTTCGACCGGAAGCGCTGTAATGACGCCGGATTCCGTGGCCTGCAAATCGGTATAGTCGAGCTGATTCTGCGCCAATGACAGGGCGCGCTTGGCCCGCTCTGCGCGTCCGCGCGCCTCGTCTGCCGCCGCCTTCTTCTGATCGTAGCTCGCGTCGCTGACCCAGGACTTCCTATTGAGATCCGCATAGCGCTGCTCGTCGGCTTCTGCCTGCTTGAGGCTGCTTTGCGCGGCCTTGAGCTCCGCCTCGGCGACTCGTGTGAGAGCCGATAGTCGGTGGCGTCGAGCCGCGCGAGCGTGGTGCCGGGCGCGACTGTATCCCCGATATTTACGAGACGCTCGACGATCTTGCCGCCGACACGAAAGCCGAGGTCGCTTTCATAGCGCGGCTTGATGGTGCCGCTATAAGTGCGCGTCTCCGTCGCTGCCGAAAGCGCGACCGAAGCGGCGCGAACCGGTTGGGGTGCCACCACATAGGGTGCGCTCTCACTGTTGCAGCCCGAGAGGCCAACTGCCGCAGCCATCAACGTGCCGGCGAGCAATAGCGGCCACGCAGTTTTGCGGAAACGATCGTCGTTGAACCTCGATGTCGCGCTCATATCAAGACCCCATCGCTGTAACGGCTCTTGTAAGTTAGTCTGGCTAACTTAAGTGAGTAGCGCTAACTTGGCAAGACAAAATCGTCGCCGAGGCCAAAAAAGTTAATTATACTAACTTAAGTTAGATGTGCCAACTTGTTGAGTCGTCAGCCCTATGCCGCAGAGAAAAAAATCATGGCCCAAGCCCAAAAACTGACTGCCGTGCGCCCGAAGAAACGGTTCCACCACGGCGATCTGCGCGAGGCGCTGATCGCCGCCACGCGCGAGCTTTTGATCGAGCACGGGCCTGACGGCTTCACTCTGGCGGACGCCTGCCGCCGCGCCGGCGTCACGACGGCCGCGCCCTACAAGCACTTTCGCGACAAGCAGGAGATCCTGGAGGAGATCGTGTTGCGCGGCTTCGAGGAGCTCACGGCCGCCAACGCCAAGGCCGTGGCCGAGGTCGGCTCGGGCACGATAGCCGGCATCACGGCCATGGGAACTTCCTATCTCAACTTTGCCGTCAGCCAGCCGGCCGTGTTCCGCCTCATGTTCGGCCACAAGTCCGAGATCCGGAAGGTCAAGCAGGTCGACGAGAGCGGCAACGAGTGCCTGAAGAACGTGATCGAGCAGGTGGCGGCTTACAGCCGCAAGCACGGCCACACGGCGGATGCCGAGAAGATCGCCATCAGACTCTGGACATTCGTGCACGGCGCCTCGTCGCTTGAGCTCGACGGCGACTATGAGCGCGTCGCGCCCGGTCTCAACGTTCGCGACCTGATAGCGGACGTGACCCCGAAACTTCTCGGTGTAGCTGCCGAGGGACGCGCGCGGGCACGTGTCAAGAAATCTCGACACTGATGCGTGCCATAGGCAAGGCATTGGAGCCGCTGTCGGCGGCTATTTGGCGATTACGGGCGCTTTGCTTGCGCCGTGATGTCTGCTCGGGCCGGTTTCTGACCTCACTCCAAGCTCGATACTTGTCCGCTCTTGAGGCTCTAGCGGACGTCACGCCCGAACGACCTCGACGTCAGCTCATGACCCATAGCGGACTCGGCGCCCTCACACACCTGGCTCAAGTCTCCCCCAGAACGGGGATGACCGCGCGCATTCGCTAATCGCAGATTGCGTAGTCGTTCTTAGCACCGCGAGAGTGCCAGGATCCCCGCTACGCAAGCCCGCCTCAGCCGCCCCCGTCCTCGATCAATTCCCGGTAGAACCTCAATGTCAACGCGCAACTCCGCGCACGATCTGATCCACCGAGCCCGCTGCACAGTCGGACTGGCACTCGATCAAGAGTTGGCAGACCTCAATATAACGTCTCGGCAGCTATTGGTTTTGGCGGCGGTTTCGACGGCGGAAGGCGCCAATCAAACAGACTTGGTCAAGGCAACGGGCATTGATCGCTCAACGATGGCGGACCTTGTCCGGCGATTGATCAAGAAGGATCTATTGCAGCGTCTGCGAGTGGCGAAGGACCGCCGGGCCTACTCTGTTTCTCTTACAGCCAAAGGACGACGCGACTTGGCGAGCGCGTCGCGAATTGCATTGAGCTTCGAGCAGAGGCTGTTTGCTGCAAATCTAAATTCCGAGGCGAGCACCTTTCTCACGTTCCTACGCCGGGTGGTCGACGATATGACCTCGACTGCGACGTAGGCTCCGCGTCTTTGCAGCGCGTGTTGGGACACATGTGATTCTTTTAATTCATTGGAGGACCGTCGTAAACCGCTTCCGTGCCATTCCCTTTGTCTCCTCAATCGAGGTTGGAAATAGCCGGATTCGCTCAGTCAGCCTGTTATCGGTTCAGGGAAGCAGGCCAAAGGCGGTGAGTTCCGCTCAGTGAGGCAAATTTTTCTGGGGTAAGGCAATCCGGAAAATACAGCCCCGTGGATGGGCTGACGAGACAGAAAGTTGACCTTCGTGACGTTCAATAATCAACCGGGAAATCGCGAGACCTAATCCCATGCCTTTCGGCTTCGTCGTTACAAACGCTTCAAATACAGTGTTTAGCATTACTGGATCAATGCCCGGCCCTGAGTCTTCCACTTCGACAAAAATCGCCTTGGCGCCATTTTCCCCGGTTCTTACTTTAAGCACGCGACGGTCTACAGCGCTCGCACGCGCGCCAGGAGCTCGTCGTGGTTGAACGGTTTGATGAGGTAGTCGTCGGCGCCACTGTCCAAGCCGGCGATACGCTCCGTGACCGTCACCCTTGCGGTCATGACGAGTACGGGCGTGGCGTTGCCGGCGGCCCTCAGCTCCTTTATGAGGTCTATGCCGTCGCCATCGGGAAGTCCCAGGTCGACAATGAGGAGGTCATAGGACACGGCGGCAACAGCGGTGCGAAACTCGCTTGCGGTCGGAATGACATCGAGGCCATAGCCGGCATCCCGAAGCGTCTCGCCGAGCAAGTCTCTAAGTCGCGCACTATCTTCTAACAACAAAACTCGCATCCACGAGACCTGCCCCTATCGCAGCCGCGAGCATGGGACGACTGACACGCTCGTAAAAGGTACGCATGACCCTTTGCGTTCGAGCATCGCCGGGTGCCAGCAATTGTTCGCGGCGCTGACAGCTTTCTGTCAGCTTTGTACCCGATCAGCTGGACCGCTGGACCCATTGAAATGGGCATTGCATCAGCCATTAACCGTGCCCACCGGAAGGCGTTCAATTCTCTCGTGGAACTGACGTCTGTCGCGATCTCGCCGCATCGCACATTGGCGAAGCTGACAGCCAGCTTTCAGCTTTAGGCAATTGGGATCGGATGCGCGGTGCGGTCGTGACAAGGTTGGTGAAAGCGTTTGCAGACCTGCAGGCGATAGCAGCGGGGTCTTTCTATGAAGATTGAGATAGCCGCTTTTTTTATGCTGAGCCTCGCGCTCAGCCCTCCTGCCGGGGCGGAAGAGCAATCAAAGCCTCCGGGCCTTCACCCCCGTGCGTTGCCAGCGCCGGCGTGCTCGAGCAACGAGTGGGGCACATCAGCGACTGCAGCTGCCAACCGATCATTCGCAGCTTTCGCAGCAGAGTGACCCTGACCTGTCCTTGCGCCGTGAGGCACGGGTCCTAGACCGGGAAGCGAGCCTTCGGGGCGAGGACACTCCGGCATTCGATGGCCAGGCATGCGAGAGTGTCTGCTTACCGAGACCGCAAGGGCCTCATTCCGCTGCGCCCAGGCTGCTCAGGGCCGCTTGAACCGAGGCAGAGCTGCGCGTTGCAGCTGTACTGACTGCCTGGCGATCATCCGCATCGCCATCGTTTACTTTCATTGGGGCAGCCTTCGCAGCAGATGCCCTCGTTCGGTCGTCGGCGTCGCCATCGTCCGCGGCCTTTTCAGCCGACAATTGGCGGCTCGCCATCGCTGGCGCGACAGATGTGATTGCAGAGATCGACATGATCGTAGCCCTCGTAGTTGGTCCCTCACCGGTCGGCGTTAGTCTTGGCCGGTTAACGAAGCGCAACGTTTTGCTGGTTCCGCCGAGTATCTCATCTCACCGAAAGCTCTCTGTCAGGATCGGCTTATTTGCGTGGCTGACCTTTACTACCATCACGCCTCGACGTTCCGCGAGGCTTGGCATGCGAGACGAGACTCAAGACGCGTTTCTGGCGAGTATCGGTACGTTCTTCGGGCTCCTGGCCGTTGTCGTTTGGGCCGTCATCGATCCTTTCGAAGTCGAGGCCGGACTGCTCGTATCCTTTATGATCATCGCAATCGAGCTGCAGTCCTCGGGTTCCCTCTAGATGTCGTCGCAGAGCACCAGTGCCCATCGCCGAACTGGCCGGCGCCAACCCTTGGCTCCGTCGGCGCGTGGCACATATTTACAAATCCGTAAGTGGAACTCTTGCGGCCGCCTCAATAGATGGACTTGGAACTGCTCGCAGCCATTGAGCATTCCTTCAATGACATGCGCCCACGCAGAGGGTAGGTCCGCGACCAAAGTGAAACTCCGCTGCCGTTTGACGCAGTGATCGCAGGACAGCGCGCCGTTTCCATATGACACGATTGGAGTGCCCTCTTTGTGTGGTTTTGCTGGAATTATAGATCTCTGCGGCGAGCGTGAGCCCGATCGCAGTGCCGTGCGGCGCATGACGCGCGCGCTGGTGCACCGCGGCCCCGACGAGAACGGCTGGTTCTTTGCCAAGGGAATTGGAATCGGCCACCAACGATTGCAGATCGTCGGACTGGCTGATGGCCGACAGCCGATCTTCAACGAGGATCGCACAGTTGCCGTCATCTATAACGGCGAGCTCTTCGACTATCCCGAACAACGCGCCCTGCTGGCGGCAAAGGGCCACGTCTTCCGCACTCATACCGATACGGAGATCATACCCCACCTGTACGAAGAGTACGGTGAAGGGATGTTTGAGCACCTGAAGGGCCAGTTCGCGTTTGCCTTAGTGGATCTGAATAGGCGCACTCTCTTCCTCGCGCGCGACCGGGTCGGCATTTGCCCGCTTCATTGGTCGCGTCAGCACAATCAACTCTTCTTCGGCTCGGAGATTAGCGCGTTGCTCGCCTCTGACCTCATTCCGGCTGTTTGCGACCCGAAAGGCCTGGACCACGTTCTGAGCTTCATGGGCATGGGTGCAAGGCGCACTATGTTTGCCGGCGTGCACTCGGTGCTCCCTGGACACTATCTAAAGATCCAGCTCGGTTTTCGTGGAAGACCAGGTGACGTCGTTGAACGACGCTATTGGGACCTCGATTTCCCCGACGAGGGCGATGAGGATGATCCCGAGAATCCGAAGCATCTGATCGACGAATTCGATGCCACGTTTCACCGGGCCGTCGAACTGCGCCTCCGTGCGGACATCCCCGTCGTCGGCTACTTGAGTGGTGGTGTGGATTTCGGCAAGCGTGATGGCCGCGGCCGTACGCGTCAGAGGCGGCTCGGTTCCAAGTTTCACAATACGGATAGCCACCCCGGAGCTCGATGAGACCTCGAACGCAGTCGCCACAGGTCGCGCCATCGGAACTACGCCGACAATCGTCGACTGCGACGCCGATTTGATCCGGGAGACCTATCCCAAACTGATCACCGCAGCGAGCTCTCCAGTGGTCGACACGTCATGTGCTGCCCTCTGGCTTTTGTCGCGAGAAGTGCACAACCAGGGCTACAAGGTCGCACTTACCGGAGAAGGAGCCGACGAGGGCCTCGCAGGCTACCCTTGGTTCAAATTGGACGCGCTGCGGCGGCTGTTGAATTACGGTGGTGCAAATCTCGGCGATACAGCGATACGTGCGGTCCGCCATCTGGTCCCTGCGCACCGGATCTCCGGGCAGCTGGCGCGATTTCGAACTCGATGCTCGGCGGGCTTAACGCCTACTCGGCTTTTCACGGTCTCGTTTCGTCTGGCGCTAGGCAATTCTACAGCGCCGATCTGAAGCATCAGCTTGGATCGTTTGTGCCGCAAGACGATTATGCCTTCGACGTCGAGCGCATTCGCCGCTGGCATCCGCTGAATCGAATGCTCTACGCGAACTACAAGGTTCATCTCGGCGGGCTCCTGCTCAATCACAAGGGCGACCGCGTTGCGATGGCCAATAGTGTAGAGACTAGATATCCATTCCTCGACGAGGATGTGATCCGTCTTCTCGCGCGCATCCATCCGAGATGGAAGCTCAGAGGCATTAACAAGGACAAATACCTCCTGCGGCAGGTGGCGATGCGATATTTGCCGCCCGAGATTGCAACTCGCCCCAAGCACATGTTTCGCGCCCCTTTTGCGGCGAGCATCTTCAACAATCCCCCCGGATATGTTCGCGATCTCATGAGCACGTCAGCGCTACGAAAGACCGGCTATTTCGATGTCGAGAAAGTGCGTTCCATCTACGAGAGCTTTGAGAAAGGACTGGAAGCCAAGCCGCGCTTTGCCACCCAAATGGGACTGGTCGGCGTACTGGCGACACAGCTCTGGCATCGAATCCACATCGACGGAAACCATGTCGAACCAGCTGAAGCGGTACAGCAGGCCGAGCTTGCTCGGCCAGCGGTCGGCCGCCCGCTTATCTCTGCGACCTTGGCAGGGGGAGGAATATCGTGAGTACAGTTGTTGGCAAGGCGCCAAACGATGGCGTGCCAAGAGAGAACGCCCAGGAGTCGCTCGGTCCCAGGCGCCGGCAGGGGTCGGGGCTCGACGCCGAAGCCGTGAAGATGCTCAAAGGGCGAGACAACCTCACCAACTGGTTCTATCTCGCACAGGTCTATGCGGTCATCGCCGCGACCATCGCCACAGCCCTTTGGGGCAGCGCGGAAATCGCCGCACTCGGCTTCGGATGGGGTTGGTCTGTGCTGTTAAATACCATCGCTATTGTCTTGATCGGCGCCTCTCAGCACCAGCTTGGCGGCGTCGTTCATGAGGGAACGCACTTCCTGCTGTTCAAGAACCGCAAGCTCAACGAGCTTGTCTCCGACTGGCTCGCCGCGTTTCCGATCTTCACGTCGACCTATCAATTTCGCGTCCACCACCTGGCGCACCACCAGTTTGTCAATGATCACGAGCGCGATCCCGACATCGCGCAGCTCAAGGATAGCGGGCATTGGCTCGACTTTCCGTTGCCGCACATTGATCTCGCATTGGCCTTCCTGAAAACGCTTTCGCCTCTAGGGCTCGCCCGCTACACGCTAATTCGGGCCCGCTATTCATCTGCGGGATTCGAGAAACATGCTTACATCGATCCGGCGCAGGCCGGCACGAGATGGCCGCTGCGGATTGCCCTCCTGTTCGCGGTCCCGATGCCGTTTGTCCTTTACGCGCTGGCGCACAGGACGTCAGCCGAAACGACCATCGCGGTGCTCCTCGTCTCGTGGCTCGTCGCCACCTGTGCTCTCCTTCTAGTTCCGGAGCGCCTGTTTGCCGCGACGCGGCTCGAACCTGTGATCTCGCACCGCGCGACCTTAATCGGCCGCATCTCCTATCTTGCGACGTTGTATGGAGCGATCTCGACCCTCGAGCTTGGAGGCCACGGCCCCATGTGGGGACATTTTGGGCTCTATTGGATGTTGCCGCTCTTCACCGCGTTTCCGCTCTTCATGATGCTTCGTCAGTGGGTGCAGCACGGCAATGCGGATCGCGGGCGCTACACGAATACGCGCGTTTTCCTGGTCGGGCCTCTGATTCGCTATGCGGTGTTTCCGTGGGGCATGGATTACCACCTTCCGCATCACTTGATGGCCTCCGTGCCGCACTATCATCTGAGGCGATTGCACGAATTGCTTCTCGCCGATCCGGAGTACCGGGCGAAGGGCACCATTCTCGCAGGTTTCTTTTCTGGTCACGGATCACCGTCTGCGCTTGCGGCGCTTGGCCCCGATCACGCACCGCGCATCCCAGAGCGGAACTACGTCGACAACGCAACGCTCGAATACGCCGACGTGAGGGACGCTGCCGCGATTGCTCGTGAGGCTGTGATTTCCCAGAGCGCTTCTTCTGTCTCCGGGTGAACTTCTTTATGTGACATGCAAAACCTACGAAACTCCACTGTCGGATGTCGTTTGCAAATGAAAATGCCGAAATCGATGTCCAGAATCCCGGCCTGGAGACCGGAATCTTTCGGGGGGCTCCGCGATGGACTGGCCTTGGATATTCGCCTTCGCCTGTGAATGGTTAGACTGGCACTTCGAGTGGGGTTCCTTTGACGACCACAGCGCATACTGGTTGGTTGTGGGGCCGTTACATTTCAGCTTCATCTGCCTCGCCCCTCTAGAAGCCGCCCGCCCCTTGACCTGGCAGGAAGCACGCGAAGCGATAGTAGGGTGGCTCACAGGTAGAAGGTCGATCGATTGGAAGTGTCACCACACTTTGTAACTGGTGCATCGGGCAGTGGCTCCAGTCTACCTGTATCGGGACGAC
>CAWGEK010000011.1:0-314081 GCA_963821565.1 uncultured Alphaproteobacteria bacterium | reverse complement strand
GGCTATTATGTCCGTGGTTCAATATAAGCCGACCATCTCGCCTTGCTGCCGCGATGTGGCAGGAGCACACTTTACCCATTGATATGCGTATTGCGGAGGGAGCCATGGATCATGTGGCATGGCGGCGGTGGGTGTTTGCGACAACGTTTGGTTGCCTTGTCGCGGGGCTCGCAGTAGCAACTCAAGCCCAATTGAATGACCTCGACGCGCTGAATGCTCAGGTTAATCAGCTCTATGAAGAGGGCAAGTATGCGGAAGCAATTCCTGTCGCCGAACGCTATGCCGTGCTTACAGAGGAGCGATACGGAGATAAGCACCCCACCTATGCTAGGGCGATTGGCTTGCTGGCAGATATGTATCGTATGCAGGGCCGCTACGCCGAGGCCGAGCCGCTCTACAAGCGCGCGCTGGCCATCCGCGAGAAGGCGCTGGGCCCCGACCACCCCGATGTCGGCACAGTCGCTCAACAACCTGGCCGTGCTGTACCAAGCCCAGGGCCGCTACGCCGAGGCCGAGCCGCTCTACAAGCGCGCGCTCGCGATCCGCGAGAAGGCGCTGGGCCCCGACCACCCCGATGTCGGCACGCTCGCTCAACAACCTGGCCGCGCTGTACCAGAGCCCAGGGCCGCTACGCCGAGGCCGAGCCGCTCTACAAGCGCGCGCTCGCGATCCGCGAGAAGGCGCTGGGCCCCGACCACCCCGATGTCGGCACCGTCGCTCAACAACCTGGCCGAGCTGTACCGGGCCCAGGGCCGCTACGCCGAGGCCGAGCCGCTCTACCAAGCGCGCGCTCGCCATCCGCGAGAAGGCGCTGGGCCCCGACCACCCCGATGTCGGCACTCGGCTCAACAACCTGGCCGTGCTGTATCGACGCCCAGGGCCGCTACGCCGAGGCCGAGCCGCTCTACAAGCGCGCGCTCGCGATCCGCGAGAAGGCGCTGGGGCCCGACCACCCCGATGTCGGCACAGTCGCTCAACAACCTGGCCGCGCTGTATTTCGTGCAGCGCGACTGGGCGCGCGCCGCCGACTTCTGGCGGCGCAGCACGGGCGTCATCGTGCGCCGCGCCGAGCGCGGCACGACGACGTCGGCCAAGCCCTGACGGGAAAGGGAAAGAGTGAGGCGGAGCGAATCGAGCTATCGGTTTCTGGGGGCTCGTCAAGGTGGTGCATCGCCTCGCGTCGGCAGGAGCGCGGCACGAGCCGCGGACTGGCGCGCGAGATGTTCCAGACCGCGCAATGGGCGCAAGGCTCGGAGGCCGCCGCCTCGCTGGCGCAGATGGCGGCGCGCGGCGCCAAGGGCGATCCCGCGCTTGCAGCCATCGTCCGCGAACGGCAGGACCTGGTCGCGGAATGGCAGAAGCGGGACGCGGCGCGCAGCGCTGCCGTGTCGCAAGCGCCCGACAAGCGCGACACGCAGCCGAGGCGGCCAACGTGGCGCGGCTTGCCGCCATCGACGCGCGCATCGCCGAGATCGACAAGCGGCTGGCCAAGGACTTCCCCGACTATGCCGCGCTCGTCAGCCCGGAGCCGCTGTCGGTCGAGGAGGTGCAGGCCCAGCTCCGCGCCGACGAGGCGCTGGTGCTGTTCCTCGACACGCCCGAAGTGGAAGCCGACGCCGGAGGAGACCTTCATCTGGGTCGTCACCAAGACCGACATGCGCTGGGTAAAGAGCGAGATCGGCACCAAGGTGCTTCGCGAGCGCGTCGCAGCGCTCCGCTGCGGTTGAATCTTGACGGCGAGTGGCAGTGGTCGAGTCGAAATGGACCAGCTGGACTGCGCGAAGCCCACCTGCGCGTCATCGCGCCCCGACGGGCTGCATGACGTAACGAGCCGCTCCCTTTCGATCTCGCCAGGTCGCACGAGCTTTACGATGCCCTGTTCGGTGAAATCGAGGACTCTGATCAAGGACAAGCACGTGCTCCTCGTCCCGTCGGGCGCGCTGACGAGCTTGCCGTTCCAGGTGCTGGTTACGAAAGCCCCAGCATCACCGCTGAGGCCGATGACTATCGGCATGCCGCGTGGCTCGCGCGCGATCACGCGCTGACTGTCCTTGCCCTCGGTCGCCAGCCTGCGCCGCCCTTCGCCGCAACGCCACGACTTCGACGCGCCCGAGCCGTTCATTGGTTTCGGCAATCCAGTTCTCTCCTGGTCAGCGTGGCTGCGGCAAGGTCTTCATTCCCGACAAGTGCCCGCGAAGAAGAACTTCAGGTCGCCGCAGCATCCTCAAGCGCAGACCCGCTCAGCCGGTGCTATGGAAGCGGTGCCAAGCTTCTTTCGCGATGGGTTGGCCGACGTAGCCGCTGTCAGCAGGCTTTGCCCGCTACCCGACACCGCGCACGAACTCCAATGCGTGGCGAAGAGCCTCGGGGCGCCGCCGAAGCAGCATCGTCATCGGCAAGGACATGACTGAGACTGCCCTGAAGAAGGCCCCTCTCAGTCACTACCGCGTCATTCACTTTGCGACCCATGGCTTGCTTGCTGGCGAGACCGCGCAGCTCGCGAAGGTCCATGCCGAGCCCGCACTGGTCATGTCACCGCCCGAAACTGCGACCGAGGAAGATGACGGCCTGCTCACGGCTTCCGAGGTGGCCGCGCTCAAGCTCGATGCGGACTGGGTCGTCATGTCGGCATGCAACACCGCGGGCGGTGGTGAGCCCGGCGCTGAGGCGCTCTCGGGTCTCGCGCGCGCCTTCTTCTATGCTGGAGCACGGGCCCTGCTCGTCTCTCACTGGCCGGTGAATTCCTACGCCGCCACGATGCTCACGAGCCGCACGTTCGCAGAGATGCGAAAGGACAAGACGATTGGCAGCTCGGAGGCATTTCGGCGCGCGATGCTAGCCTTGATGAGCGACGAAAGAAGCCCTTGGGCTGCGCATCCATCCGTGTGGGCGCCGTTCGTGGTCGTCGGCGAGGGTGGGGCCTCGAAGCAGCAATTCCCGCACATGCGGGAGAAACCGGACGAATGACGCGAAATGCGAGTTCGACGGTTGCGGGTCAATCACAGACTCAACTAGCCCCACCGCTCGATGTCCGCATCTTACCCAAAAGCGGACGTCTGTTCTGCCGAATTTCACCGATGAAAAACGTCTTCGCAAAGTTACGATTCCAACGATGGGTGGGTTTTCCTAATGAGACTGCACGGCGGGATCGCGCGCGGCTGTGAGATTATCATTGGCCAACAGTGGGATCGCTCAGCGTGATTAGCTAATGTAGATTTCATAACGATTATGGACATGCCAATCTCAATACCGGTTGCTAAGTGGCTGTCAGACGCTTGAAGCAGCGTCGACGAATAGAGCGATGCACCTATTTCGGCAGTTCGACTTCGTCCAGCAACCGTGCGGCAGCGACGGAGAGATCGCCGCGGGCGCCAATGACGACGCTCTCTCTGTCGCCGTATGAGCGCAGCCAGCTTACTTCTTTGGAAATCTGCCGGTGGGCATAAGTCGTCGCGCCGTCCAGATGCTCGACAACACGCCTGCCTTTATAGCTGGTGATTTCCGCGTACGGCAGGCGTTCGCGGAACAATCGGAGCGGCGTATAGACTTGCTCTGCAAGCTTGAGCAGTTCTTTCGGGATACGCTTCATCGTCTTCCCATACTTCACGGTCTGCAATTTCGCGCAGCAGGGGTGCATACTTTAGCGCATCCTCAATCGCATCATTGATAAACGCCATGGCGCTTGCCTCGGTCGAGGAGATGGACCCACGCTTGTCTTCAGCACTCCGCAAGTGCTTCACTTGCTTTGATGATGCTCTTGGTATCTGCGACCGGCACGGCATGAATCTGACCAAATGGCTTGGGCAAATGGTCCGGCCGTATGTCCGTGTGATGGGCGTTGACAAGCTTGCCTTGCCGCAATGCGTGATCCGCTTCGGAGAGCACCCAATAAGAATTGGCAGATTGGGCCGACCAAATAATTACCGCAGCTGAGCAGGCATCGAGCTCAGCATCGATTTTGGCGCGAAAGCCGTCCTTCGGCAGCAGCTCTGTATCCCACCAGACGGTGAGGCCTGCCGCCTTCAAACCCTGTGCGAGCGTCATGGTTAGCTCACGCTCCGGCTTTGTGTAGCTTATAAAGACGTCCGCCATTGCCATGTCCAAATCGATGCGAGATGAAAAGATTGTACTTATCAACACCGCACGCAGACTTGATGAAACATCGATGAGCGCTTGATCACTCAGTGGTCAGTGGGCGATTTCAGGCTCTGCAACAATGAGCGGCTACCGCGCCAGTTTGAACTTTTCAAACCGTTCCTCAATGTATTCCACCGTTCGCCTTGCCCACTCGGGTCCAGAGGCGATAGTGGCCGGCACGCGGATGACGCGGGCGCCCTGATCCTCGAAGCCTTGCAGCCGGGCATGCGCTTGCTGTGGCGTTTCGTGGTGCCAATTCTCTCCGCTCTACCTCCACTACTGCCCAGATGCCGTAGCGCACGACGATAAATCCGGCTCGCACCGGCGGTAGGTTCTGTCAGCCGCCTTCTCAACAAAGACGGGCAGGGGGGCCAAGAGAAAGCCACGCCTTCACGAGTTCATCGAAAAGTTGGATCTCCGGTTGGGACCGGAAGTGCAGGCCAGCATGTTCGAGCGCAGCTGGATTGGCGGAATGTGCACGGCCCTGGTTATTTGCCCCGCTCCGACCGTCTCGTATGTCCAAGCCTTCGAAGATCCCATACTCATTGCGGCGGACCAAAGTTTTGCCGAACGCCGACACTACCGGTTTGATGACCTTGCCGAAGGCTTCCAGCTCTTCTTCAGTGTGGGCATCTATTCCCAAAGCCAGCCGAATGAAGCTCCCGAATTGATCGTCGGTCATCTTGAGGGGTGAGAACCGAGCATCGTCCAGGATGTAATCTTCATCCCAGTCGTCGTTGTTCAGGGTGTGCTGCCACATGTCGCTGAGGGCGGTATCGTACCGGCTATCGGTGGAGGGCAGCGCCTCGAGGTCGAATATCTGTTTGCAAAAGTCTAAGTACCTAATCCTCCCCGTCCAGCTGAAGCTGTTGCGCTTCGCAAGGCGGAGAAGACGTTCGCGGAGTTCGGGTGGGAAGGCCTGCGGCATGAGAAAATTAGTAGCAAAATTGGAAAGCAACGCCACTGCCCACCAGATAAGGTCATGTGCAACAGATTTATCGCGTCCGAGGCGCCGCGGCAGGCAGTACAAAACCGCGGGTCAATAAGTCACTGGGCTGTACAGTAGGGCAGCAATCCTTCTCCGCTATTGGCCCCCCACTATGAGGGGACCTATTCAGCCGTGGAGACAGAAATCCATTCGACAGGAACTAGCTTGCGCCCTTCACGCCACTCTTCAACCAGACTCGCGTCTTGACACTCCCCCAAACCTCATCGCCGGCGTGGTCCAGAACAATGACCTGAAGCTTGCCTTTGGCCGCCTCGACCTCATCCGACAGCGCGGAGAAAACCTTCCGCACCGCCTCGACGTCCTTATCAGCGAGAGGCCGCTGACTTTTGTCTGCGCCGTCGTCCGTTCGATCCTCGGCAAGCTTGCGCGGAAAATAAACCTGGCTGGGCTGATCGTAGACCAAGAGATGTGGAACCGGGTGAGGAACGCTCTTCAGGAAGAACCGCTGTAGCGCTGCCGTTACCGCAATGTGGTAGGCAAGCCAGTTGGCTCCGCTGCCGATCTCCCACAGCCAGTCCTTTCGGTCGGGGCCAACGACCCTTATTGAAAGCTCGTTGATCGACAGCTCAATCGGCAAGTCTTCGAACTCGCAGTCCAGCTTGGGTACGATTTCGGCTGCGATCTTTTGAACAATCTGAAGCGCATGCTCGGTCCGCCGACGAATCAGATGTTCTGCAACCCGCTCCTGCAGAAGCCGAACCTCCTCCCGCAGACTATCGACTTCCTCGGCCAGATCGCCGTCCGAGCCGATATTATCGTATGTCTCAACGGCGTTCTGCAACTGGCCCAAAAAGCGTTCGATATTTGGTATTGAGTAAGCTGACCCTGTGGCCTGCCGGAGGTCTTCGCTTGCCTTAAGCCGGGCACGGACAGCCTGAAGCCCTTCGAGCTTCTGGCTAAGAAATCCTTGCACACGCGCGAGTTCGCGATCGATCGTCTCTGTTGAAGCCGGTCGGCGGCGGGCGTCGGCCTCGATCGCCGAGAGGGCGCGGCACAACAGGTCAAGCTCTGCGGTCGAGGCGAGGCGGGGATCAACGAGCACATGATCGCTGTCTTCCCTGGTCCGGTCTTGGAGCCAAGTTGACAACGACAGACGGTCTTTTTAAATTTGCAGTGCGCCGCCATGAGCCTCCGCCGTGTCTTTTAGAGATTTCAGTTCATTGTAGCGCTGGCGAAGTTCAAAAGCCTCGCCTGAGACGCGGCGCTCTTCGCCGAACAGCTCCAACGTCTGCTTGAGCGCCTGATCGACGGCCGCCGCACTAGGCCTCGCATCTTCGAATGACCGGGATGCAAGTTCGCGCAGGAGACTCAGGAGCTGTGGCCAGTCGGACGGATCACTTTGAACTTCAGAAATCAAGCCGAGCTCACGAGCGCGGTCGAGCCACGACCTCGCGTCGGCCTGCCAGCGCGCCGAGACGTTGCGGATATTGCCAAGCTCGCGCTCCTTGCGCTTAAGCTCTTTGGACAGCCTTTCCAGCTGGGCGCGGTCAACCAACGTTTGTGCGTCAAGCGCACCAAGAACATACGGAAAAATAGATTTCAGCTTCTCCCGGTGCTCGGTCGTGTCAGCTTTGAAGAAGAACACATCCGGATTGGCAACGACGTTCTGAGGTTGGAACACGAAGGCCATGAAGTCCCGAATACTGGGTCGTGACGAGCCGATAGCTTGGCTTTCAGGGTCCAGGTCCAGATTGGACGTGCCTGAGATGCGGTTGAGAAGCGCACGAATTTGGGATGCGTTGGCGTTGTGCCTTTCGATGCTTTCCGGTACGCCCACAGCATCATTTTCAAGAAGAAACATATTGTCGGTCGATTGGTGGTCGCCAGGCTCTTGGCGAGCAAGAAGCTTCTTTCCTTCGGCTGTATCAATCAGCAGCCCGAACCATGCGCACGCATCGCGGATTGTCCCGGTGGGAATGGCGCAGCTTCGCGAGCCGAGGCAATAGTCGATAATAGGTATTATGGCAGACTTGCCAGTTTTTGAGTCGCCGCTGATGATATTGACCATGCCGGGCTTAAACGCGACTCGCCGCGGGGCATGTCCACCTTTTGACCAGAGAATGATTTCGAGAATATCGAACTTCATTAAAAGAACACCCGCAGACTACCGGAAATATTTGAAAGGGAATGTGGCGCGTACCAGATGCCAAGCTTTTCGGCAGCCCGCAGCATGGCACGCAGCCGCTCAGGCTTTTGCAGTTTAGAGACAGCTGCCGACCGCACCGTCAGCACGGCTGCATCATCAACGGCGATGGCAATCAGGCCTCTGGTGCATGCAAGCTGGATTGACCGCAGGGACAGTGGACGCATGGCCAGCATTCGGTCATGCACGGCCAAAAGCTGCTCGCGGTTCGGCTCAAATTTCTCGACAAATTTTGACAGTGACGAGCTGGGCGACGTCGATTCTGCTTCTTTGCGCGTTGCGTGGTGAAAGAGGATCGGCAAGACCGTAAAGCACAGCGGCAGGACACAGGGCAGTGTTGCGGTGCTGTTATAGGCCCGTACAAAGAGCCAGATCAGCACCGCTCCCAGGGCAGTGTTCTGAACCAGCTGAGCTTCGTTCAAAACAATTTCCGCCTTGGCTGGGAGTGGTCCAAGCGTCATCTCAGGCATTGGAATCCTCCCCATCTGGCTTCGTCAAAAGATCTTTGTAGCGCGGGTGCCAGCCGATATTGAGCTTGTCCGCAAGCGCGTGAACGGACCCGGGGGGAAAGTGCGGCGGAACATCCATGCCTTGCAAGCGATCGCCGTTAGGCTTTACGCATTCCGATAGCAAAAGCTGACCAAGTGCTTCCTCGGAAAGCGCCGATTGAAGCGAAACGAAGCGCTTCGTACTTGTCCAGCGGCGCCTTAGGCGATCATCAAATTCGGTGAGGGATTGTTCATCGACCAGCCCGCGGTCGCTCCAATGCGTGCGGTCGGTCGAGGCGCGTAGAAAATCAGAGGCGGCTCGCAGCTTTTCATCGCTTTCGCACCCGATGAGTTCCATTTGGCGAATATACATGCGCCGCTGCACCTCAGCGTCGATGGCCGCCGTATCAGGCTCGGCCGCCACACTGTTAAGGATGTGATCCCGGTCCTGACGCTTGATGATTGCACGCAGGCGCGCGCGGAAATCTGAGACTGCAATGACGGCACGCGCCCCGCTTCTCAATTGTGCATCGGCCGTCTTAAGCACCCAGCCGATTGCCGCCGCGCAGATATCATCAAGAACGGCCGGAGAAACAGATGATGCGAGATGGTCGCGAATTTCCGGAAGTGGGTCGCTTTGAGAGATGAAAGTAAAGTTGACGACGATTGCCGCGCGCAGCGATGGCTCGGCATCCAGAAATGCCGAGAGGTGCTCAGCACAAACTGGCCGAGTCGGTTTGGCGGCCAGAGCTTCCTTCAGCTTGGCGACAACCACTTCAACTTGTTCGGTCGTCCGCGCCTGATGAAGGGCTGCGACCGTCGCGCCGGTCTTTACGGGTGCGACAAAGAGAACGTAGTCGGTTTTGGCCGGATCTAGGTGCAGTCTTTCGGTCGTCTCAAGCCAGTTGGCGAAGGTTTTCCAGAGGTCGGGCGCCCAATCCGACACAGGATTTTGGCTAAGCGCGCTTTTGTCCTGCTCTAGAAGATGGGTGGCGTCTGCACGGTGAATTGCGACGTCATCCACGCATTCCGTTGAAGCAAAGTCGTCTGCGGATGCTGAAAGCAGCCGAGCACAGAGGCGGACCGGCTGCAAACTGAAACCGAGATACGGACCGGGGGCCGTTCCGGCACCCGAATTCTTGCTATCCAGCTTCTCATCAATCGTCGTCATCAAATTGAATTGGGTATGATTTGAAACTCAAAGTCCGTAGCAATGTCAAACAATTCATGAGTTATGTCCATTGATTTGGGGATCCTGGCCTTGGACGTCGCCTCGCGGACGCGGTCACCGTCTTGGGAAAACGCTCGCCGTGTGGGCGCGACAGCACCTTGGGAGAGCGGAGGCATCCGCGAAGAATCAGAGGCAGCCTTATGTGGTGCCAGACGTGCGGAGAAAATCGATAGGCGGAGGTCACGCTTCAGCGTCATTGCATCTTCATTTGTATCTAGCTAGACCGATAATACTTTCACCGGTGAAAACTACAAGCGCCTCAAACTGCCCGTGACCCATCCACTGTAGTCGGAGGCGATCTCTTCGTTCCAACGACGCAACTTAGGAATTTCGTGGTTCAATACAAAATCCAAATCCCGCGCCAACGATCGTCTGATGACATCCAGTCGGCACATGCTGAAGACCTTCGCTGCCTCGTCTAGTTGATCCACAACGGTCTGAGGCAAGCTCAACAAAATCTTACGTTCCTCTGACATTAAAATTCCTTTGATTCGAATCGGTTCTGTTTCCATATGGAGAAATATTTGCGAAGCGTACGTCGCTCCATCACCACGTGAGTATTTTGATATATTTTCTGCGGTAATTGGATTGGATGCCAACAGTTCCATTTGGAACGTCACGCGCGTAGGTCACTCTCCCATGGCTGTCACCCCGTAATATCGCGCTAAGTGTGACAGCTCGTCGTTAGGAAGGCGCCGCATCCTCAGCCTGAACGGAACCTTGATCGCGCTCAGAAGCGTCTTCGCACTACAGGTGTTCAACCAATCGATGGAGTCAGCATAGTCAGGCTTGGACCTCAACTTGGTCATGTAATTGATCCATCGTTCGTTTCCATCACGGGACACATCAACTCTGTCCTGCCCCCACGTTGTCTTCCGCCAGATGGCTTTAGTCAGTCTGGCGAACTGTTCAACGGTGAGGTGCGTCGGCTTGTCTAGGGTTAGGTGATAGTGATCCCGGCCCAGCGCTCCTCGTTCCAAGACAGCAAAGACACTGAGCAACCAACCTTTCCTGGCTAGGCCGCTGAAGAGCTGCTTGTTCAGCTTATTGAGGAAGTGGTGCAGGTTCTTGGAGTGGTCTTCAGAGGTCGCATGGACGAGCATTCCGTCCTTGAAGATCGCTGGCTTCATCGTAAGTGTGACCGCCACTGGATTGGTCCAATTAAAATTCTGTATGAAGTGTCGTGTTGCAATCATTAGGTCTCTATCGTTAGTAGTCATCATCAGTTTCTGAAATCCCTTAGTTGAAATAGGCAATAGTCATTCAACAAGAGCGCTTAGCACCCAAGTTGGACGGTCGAAGTTCCAACGATATGTGGCTGGTTTATACGCGCGCCGTGATCGTTCAAAAAATATAGCGGCCCAACGGCCCATATGTATTTATACGCCGCGGTCGCTCACGGCAGGTCGACGACACGTCTTTTCGCGTCCAAATTGATCTCGATATATCGCTGCGTTGTCGCAAGTGACGAATGACCCGCTAATGCCTGGACGTCGCGTAGGGAACCGCCAACAGTCGATATGCGCCTGGCAGCGTTGGTGATGAAGGTTCGCCTTCCTGAGTGGCTAGAACAGCCTTCGAAGCCCAGCGCACTGTACCAACCTCGAAACATATTTATGAGCACCTGCGATGAGGTCGCCTTGCTGCGCTCTGTCTGAATGAGGCGCTGCTCTGCATTTGCCTGTGGGCACTCGCCCTTCCATGTATGCAGCGCGAGGCGTAGCTCCTTGCTCATGGGAACGTATCTGCCCGATTTGCCTTTGGACGCTTGATCGTGGATGGCGATGTCAGGCGAGATCGTCCCGTCAGATGTCGTGACCATGGACCACGTCAGTCCTGCTATCTCCTTCGCCCTCAGACCTGCCTTGATGGAGAGCAGAAAGATCACGCGATTGCGCGTGGGGTGGCGGGTCGTAGATAAATAGGCGAGCACAGCTTCCGTCTGTTGCTTGGTGAGCGTCTTCGCCTGCTTCGTCAGAGTCATATAATCAGTCTACGGATGAAGTGCACTTTGTCTAGAAAAAATACGTAGGAATTCCAGTTAGTTGACCTAGACAAAAGCTAGACATCCAGGAAAATTGATAATAACATATTGAAATAAAAGGATATTTTTGGCGACTGAACAAGTACAAGCACTGCCACGGGAAATACGAGTAGCTCCCGCTTTCTCCCCCTAAGGCACGCGACAAGGGCACGTCCGCGCTTCTCCCGCGGGTCGCTTCGCTGTCCCCAATCGAAACAAGACCGCCTTCGGGGGCAAATTTGTCCCGCCTCAGGCTGTCCGGATCGTCCGCCCACGAAAGGATGCCGACAGATTGATCGCAGCGTAGGCAGTTTTTGCCTCGTATTGCGCCTGCACTACTCCCATCGCTACGGAGGCAAAGACAAGATACGCCAAGACAAAATATTTTATTAATCAACGCATATGATAGATATACTTGAATTTTATAAGTATAATAAATTAATAACCAAATGAATTCGGATGGCTCGCGAAACAACAACGGCACGAAGCCGTCAGAATTACGGAAGTTAATGGCGATATACAGATTATATGAGCGGCGTACAGCCGGTTTTTACATGGGATTAACTCACCTTGAGTAGTGTGCGTCGAGTTCGGAGGTCGGGCAGCAACCCACCCTGAACTGGCTTGAAGTCGACTTTGGGAGTGTAGATCCATGAAGACCATTGTTACCCGCTTTTTGAATGACGAGTCCGGCGCCACCGCCATCGAGTACGGCCTCATCGCCGCCATCGTTGGCGTCGGCATCATCGCCGGCCTCGGCACGCTCCGCGACGCCCTCAACACGATGTTTGGGAACGTCGGCACCGCGCTCACCGGTGCTGGCGGCGGCGGTGCTGGCGGCGGCTCGTAAGATCAGCGCTGGCCCCGCGGCCGGCAGCCGATCGCGTCGAGGGCGCAAGGCCCCCTTGTGCTCAACGCCACCCGGGCCGCATACCCCGGGTGGCGTTTTCTTTGCTCTCGCTAATCCCCAACGTCGGATACCTGCCATCTACGACGGCTTCCCGCGCGCAAAGGTAGGATCCGACGAAGAGCTGCATTGGAGGTCCCGGTGCGTCATCCCATAGCTAAGTTCTACTCTGACGAACGTGGCGCAACATCGATCGAGTACGGCCTCATCGCCACCGTCCTGGGGCTCGGCCTCGTGGTGTCCCTCACAAATCTCGAGACAGCTCTCAATGGCATTTTGACCGCTGTCTCGGCCCCACTGAAATAGGCCGCGCCGCACCGGCGCGATCACAAATCACGCCGCGCACACCCGCGCGCAGCTTAAGAAAAGTTTAAGTGCCATGCGCGACACTCGGGCATTCCGCCGCGCTTGTGGCCACGACCTCTGGGACTAGGTGGATTCCGTGCTCGAGACTGCGCTGCTGCTGATCTTTCCGGCTGCCATGGCCTTCGCCGGGGCCTTGGATCTGCTGACAATGACCATTCCCAACCGCATCTCGGTCGTTTTGGCCGCAGCCTTCGCATTTGCGGCTTATCGAGCCGGCCTCCCCCCGACGTTGTCGCAGCCCACGTCGGTGCCGCCGCGCTGGTGTTGGTCATAGGCATCGTCTTTTTCGCGTTCGGATGGCTGGGCGGCGGTGACGCTAAGCTCATGACAGTCGCCGCTCTCTGGATAGGCTACGGAGATATTCTGATCACCTATTTTGCGCTCGTGGCCGTCTTGGGCGGCGCCCTCGCTCTCGCCATCCTGGCCTATCGCAGGCTCCCGGCGACAGCCCTGCCCGGCCCAGACTGGGCCATGAATCTGCACCGGAGCGGCAGCGGCATTCCCTACGGCCTCGCCATTGCCGGCGGCGCCCTGTGGATTTATCCGCACACTGTATGGTTCGCAGCCTTCACGTCCTGAAGGACCTGTTGCTGCGCCGCTCCTCGTCGCCCCGACCCCGCCCGGATCGCGCCAATTCGCGACGCCGATTAACCTCTCGTTGACGTTTGTCGCGCAGATTGAATCTCAGACATCGGAATGGTGGGCGTTCCGGCATGAGGGACCAGTTGCGCGATGAAAAGAGCACAGCTCACCGGCATTGCCATCGCCGGATCGGCCGGTCTTCTCGCCTTCATCATGGTGAAGGGCCTCATCAACAAGCCGCAAGTCGAGAAGACGGTCGAGGTGCATGTTAAATCGAGCGAGGTTCTCGTCGCCGGCGCCGACATCGGCCTCGGGCATATAGCAAGCCAAGACCAGCTTCGCTGGCAGCCGTGGCCCGAGGAGACCGCGACCACGGGCTATATCACCAGGGCCGCTCAGCCGGACGCACTGAGCGAGATGGCGGGCGCAATTGCCAGAACCCCGATCATGGCTGGCGAGCCGATTACGACGCAAAAGCTGATCAAGGCCGGACAAGGCGGCGTGCTCGCCGCGATTCTGCCGGCTGGCATGCGCGCCATATCTACCAAGATCAAGCTGGAGACGTCCGCCGGCGGACTCATCATGCCCAACGATCGCGTCGATGTGATCCTGATCCGGCAAGTGAAGGGACGCAATAGTGCCGAGGACTACGTCAGCGACACCCTCCTCAACAACGTCCGCGTTCTTGCCGTCGGTCAGCAGATCGAGACCAAGGATGGCAAGAAAGTCGTCGACGGCAACGCCTCCACGGCCACCCTTGAGCTCACTCCGCGCCAATCGGAGCTCCTGGCTCTCGGCAGTACCAAAGGAGAATTGAGCCTGTCTCTGCGCTCAATCTCCGATCTCGATGCGGATGGGACCGGCCCGAGCGCCGGCAACGCGCTCGAGAAACCGACGGACGCACGCTCCGTCGGCGTAACGCGTTACGGCGTCTCGTCGCGTTCGTTTGGCATGAACTGAGTTCTGCTTAAGTCTTGGTTCGTCGGAAGGCTGTTGACGATGCGAACTTCTGCAAAGAAGTCCTGGTTTCGCGCTGTACTGGAGGCTAGCGGTTTTATCGCCTGCGCTCTGCTGATTTCGGGGACAGATCCCGCCTCTGCGGATGGCCTTCCGCCACCCAACGCGCTGCCGCCGCCGACGCCTCTGGCGGACGGCGCGAGCACCCATCACTCGGTGCTTCGCATCAGCGACAACGACGCCCTGCCGCAAACCCGCACCATCCGCCTTGGCAAGAACAAGGCGCTGCTGATCGAGATGCCGCGCGACCTCCGTGACGTGATGGTATCCGCGCCCGAGATCGTTGATGCCGTCGTGCAGACGGCGAACCGCGTTCACCTCATCGGCAAGAAGCTCGGGCAGTCGAACGCCTTCTTCTTCGATGTCAATGGCGAGCAGATATTGACGCTCGAGATCTCGGTCGAGCAGGACACGGCCGTGCTCAACTCTCTGTTCCAGCGCCTGCTGCCGGGCTCGAACATCAAGACTGAGATCCTGAACGAGACCGTCATTCTGACCGGCTCTGTGCGCAACCCCGTCGACTCGAGCCGCGCCTTCGACATCGCCTCCCGTTTCATCGTCTCTCCGGCACCCGAGGACGACAAGCGCGACAAGCTTAAGGTCATCAACATGCTCTCCGTCGAAGCCGAGGAGCAGGTGATGCTACGCGTCGTCGTCGCCGAGGTGCAGCGCTCGCTTTTGAAGCAGTTTGGCGTCAACCTCGGTGCGGCGATCAACTCCGGCAATTTCTCGACCGCCATATTGACCGAGAACGCGCTTCCGCTCACTGCCGCTGCCGGCCTCGGAACCCTCCCCCTGCCCGGCATCGCCACGATCGGCGCCGCCGCCGGCAGCCTCGGCCTCTACAATAAGGGACCGACCAACGCCGGCGACCATGCCTTACGGCAACTCGGGCGCCGACGCGATCTGGAGCTCGAGCGACACCACCATCACCAAGGCCGTGCGCGCGCTCGAGCGCGACGGCCTGATCAAGACCCTTGCCGAGCCCAACCTGACCGCGATCTCCGGCGAATCCGCCAAGTTCCTAGCGGGCGGCGAGTTCCCGATCCCCTTGGTCGACAGCCAGGGACAGACCACCGTCACCTACAAGGAGTTCGGCGTCGGCATCGCCTTCACGCCGACCGTGCTCTCCGAGGGCCGCATCAGCCTCAAGATCGAGACCGAGGTGAGCGAGCTCACCGATCTCGGTGCCGTGACGCTCAACTTCATCTCGATACCAGCGCTGAAAAAACGCCAGGCCAATTCCACCGTCGAGCTGCCGTCCGGTGGATCGCTTGCACTCGCCGGCCTCATCACCGACGGCGTCCGCCAGAACATCGACGGCTTCCCCGGCCTCAAGGACCTGCCCGTCCTCGGCACGCTGTTCCGCAGCCGCGACTTCATCAAACAGGAAAGCGAGCTAGTCGTCATCGTCACGCCCTACCTCGTCAAACCGGTCGCGCGACAAGATCTTGCGCGGCCGCTGGACGGTCTCGGCGAAGCCTCCGATCGCAAGGCCAACTTCCTCGGCCACCTCAACAAGATCTACGGCACCGAGAGCGTCGCGCCTGTAGGCGATCTCAAGGGCGACTACGGGTTCATAGTCGAATGAACGTACGAGCTGGAGACGCACCGATGAAGTCCGAGAAAAGACTGCAACCGGTCGCATCGGGCACGCCGCTGCGCGCGGCTCTTGCCGTCTCGCTCCTGACGCTCGCTTTGGGCGCCTGCAGGAACCTTCTATGACGAACCGCCCGTTGCCCCCTACACGCTGTTGACACCGCCCAGCGTCACCCGATTCAGGTCTCCCAAGAACCGCAAACGATGACCCTCAAGGTGGGCCGCTACGCTCAGGGCTTGACCCCGCAGCAGCGCGCTGAAGTCCTGGCCTTCGCGGACCGCTCCCGCGCCAGCGACGCCGGCAACAGCCGGCTCGTCATCTCGGCTCCGGGCGGCGCCGATAACGAGGTCGCGGCCATGCATGCCGTGCGCCAGATCCGCCGCATCCTGTCCGACTACGGCTTCGCCGAGACATCGATCGCCGTCGAGGCCTACCAGGCCGAGGAGGGGCGCGAGCCGCCGATCCGCGTCTCCTATCTGCGCTATGTCGCCACCGGTCCCGAGTGCGGCCTCTGGCCGACGAACCTCGCCTACGAGCCGCAAAACCTGCCCTACCCCAACCTCGGCTGCGCCAACCAGCACAACTTCGCCGCCCAGGTCGCGAACCCCGCCGACCTGCTCGGCCCGCGCACCGAAAGCGATCGCGCGGCCGAACGCCGCGACACCGTCTGGGGCAAGTACGTGCACGGCGAGTTGACCGTCGCGAAGAAGTCCGAAGACGAGAGGGTGAAGGTCAAGACGACAAACTGAGGTCTTTGCCGATCATGACTAAGAGTGCTTATTCCGCCGAGCGCGCCGGACAAATGGGAGCCGGCGACCAGCTTGGCCCTGACACGGCCGAGGACGCACCGTCGCGCGCGCTGAACGAGCGTGCGCGCCCCATACCCCGCATTTCGATCCAGGCATTCTGCGAATCCGACACGATGGCCGATGTCATCCAGGCGGCTTCCGAGGACCGCCGCCTGACGAAGGCGCACGTCACCATCCAGATGGGCGGCGCTGCGGCCGCGGTCGCGCACTTCCAGGAAAGCCCGACGCCGAACCTGATCATCCTCGAATCGTCTCTCGCGCGCCACGAGCTCCTCGCCGATCTCGACGAGCTTGCACAGCACTGCGACCAGGGCACGAAGGTCGTCATCGTCGGCTCGGTGAACGATGTCGTTCTCTATCGCGAGCTCCTGAAGCGCGGCGTCTCCGAGTATCTGGTCGCGCCCGTGAGCGTCGTCGAGCTCATGGAGAGCCTGTCCAATCTCTACAACAACCCGAGCACGGATCCCGTCGGCCAAGTGTTTGCCTTCATCGGCGCCAAGGGCGGAGTCGGCTCGTCCACGATCTGCCACAACGTCTCCTGGACGCTTTCCGAGGTCTTGAAGGCTAACGTGGTGATCGCCGATCTCGACCTCGCGTTCGGCACCGCCGGCCTCGACTTCAACCAGGACCCCGTCCAGGGCATTGCCGACGCGCTCCAGAGTCCCGAGCGTCTCGACGAGGTGCTGCTCGACCGCCTGCTCACGACCTGCTCTCAGCACCTGTCGATCTTTGCCGCCCCCGTCCTGCTCGATCGCGACTACGACCTCGCGCCCGACGCATGCGAGACGGTCATCGACATCGTGCGCCAGAACGTCCCCTTCGTCGCCGTCGATCTTCCCCACACCTGGACCGGCTGGACCAAACGCCTGCTCCTGCAGGCCGATGAGATCGTCATCACGGCGGCGCCCGACCTCGCCAACCTCCGCAACGCCAAGAACATCCTCGATCTGGCGAAGAGCGCGCGCAAGAACGACACGACCCCCCATCTCGTGATCAACACGGCCAATATGCCGAAGCGCCCCGAGATCACGCCGCGCGAGTTCGAGCAGGCGTTGGGCCTGAAGGCGCTCGCCGTCATCGAGTTCGACAGCGAGGCCTTCGGCCAGGCCGCCAACAACGGCCAGATGATCGAGGAGCTCAACGCCAGCGCCAAGGCCGCCGAGGCCTTCCGCAGCATGGCCATGGCACTTGCTCATCGTAAGGAACTGAAGACCGAGAAGAAGTCGGCTCTCGCCCCTCTCCTCGAAAAGCTCAAGCTTCCGCGTTGGGAATAACGGCACATGTTCGGCAGAAGAACAAACGAGTCCGGAGCTGAGCGCCGGCTGCCCCAGCCGCAGCCCGCACCCCAGAACGCGCAGCGGTCTGCCGAGCAGACGGCGGCGCCCGTTGCCGCGGCTCCTGTCCCGCAACCCGAGCCGCTCGAGACCCAGCACCGTCATTCCGAGGAATATTACGACGTCAAGACGACCGTCTTTAATGCGCTGATCGACACCATCGATCTGACCCAGCTCGCCAAGCTCGATAGCGCCGCCGCGCGCGAAGAGATCCGCGACATTGTAAGCGAGATCATCCAGGTCAAGAACGTCGTCATGTCGATCGCCGAGCAGGAGGAGCTGCTCGAGGACATCTGCAACGACGTCCTGGGCTACGGCCCGCTCGAGCCGCTGCTCGCGCGCGACGACATCGCCGACATCATGGTCAACGGCGCAGCGACGACCTTCATCGAGGTCGCCGGCAAGACGCAGAAGACCTCGGTACGCTTCGCCGACAACCAGCAGCTCATGAATATCTGCCAGCGCATCGTGAGCCAGGTCGGCCGCCGCGTCGACGAATCAAGCCCGATCTGCGACGCCCGGCTTCCCGACGGCTCGCGCGTCAACGTCATCGCGCCGCCGCTCGCCATCGACGGCCCGGTCCTCACCATCCGCAAATTCAAGAAGGACCGCCTCACCCTCGCCCAGCTCGCCAAGTTCGGCTCGATCACGCAGCAGACCAAGACCATTCTTGAGATCATCGGCCGCGTGCGCTGCAACATCCTCATCTCTGGCGGCACGGGCTCCGGCAAGACGACGCTGCTCAACTGCATGACCGGCTCCATCGACATGGACGAGCGCATCATCACCTGCGAGGACTCGGCCGAGCTTCAGCTGCAGCAGCCTCACGTCGTGCGCCTCGAGACGCGCCCGCCCAACCTCGAAGGCGAGGGCGAGATCACCATGCGTGATCTCGTGAAGAACTGCCTGCGTATGCGCCCAGAGCGCATCATCGTTGGCGAGGTCCGCGGACCCGAGGCGTTCGATCTTCTCCAGGCGATGAATACCGGCCATGACGGCTCGATGGGCACGCTGCACGCCAACAGCCCGCGCGAGGCCCTGAGCCGCCTCGAGTCCATGATCATGATGGGCGGCTTCACTCTGCCCATCCGCACGATCCGCGAGATGATCGTCGGCTCGATCGACATCGTCATACAGGCGTCCCGCCTCCGTGACGGCTCGCGCAAGGTGACCCATGTGGCCGAGGTCATCGGCATCGAGGAAGAGACCATCATCCTGCAGAATCTCATCGTCTACGAGATCACGGGCGAGGACGCCTACGGCAAGCTCATCGGCCGCCACCGGTCGACGGGCATTGCCCGCCCCGCGTTCTGGGATCGAGCGGTCTACTACAAGGAGGAGGGACGGCTGGCCGCGGCGCTCGCCGCTTCTGAGATCCGCGACGAGAACGGCAACCCGCTCGGAGAGACAAATGCTTGACGCGAGCCTCATGCCGCTTCTCGCCGCTCTTGCCGCCGCGACCGCGTTTTCGGCGATCGTATTCACCTTCACCTATCCGTACTTTTCCGGTGAGACGCAGAAAGAGAAGCGCCTCGCGAGCGTAACCGAGAGCCGCGCCAAAAAGGTTGCGACGCGCTCTGCGGCCGAGATTGCCGCCAGCCGCAAGAAGCAGGTCGCTGATAGCCTGAAGGACATCGAGACGCGCCAGAAGGCCAAGGAAAAGGCGACGCTGCGCGTCCAGCTCATGCGAGCCGGCCTCGAGCAGGATCCGAAGACGCTTTTGGATCGCAAGCGCCGCTTCAGGCGTTGTCGCCGCCGCCCTGGCCGCATTCACGCTCCCCCATTCTGCTATGTCGCCGATGGTGACCATCGCCGCCGCCATCTTTGGCGGTCTCGGCCTGCCGCGGTTCGTGCTCAAAAGGCTCGTCCAGCGGCGTCAGAAGAAGTTCACCGCCGAGCTCGCCAACGCCATCGACGTCATTGTCCGCGGCGTGAAATCGGGCCTTCCCTTGAACGAATGCTTGCAGGTCATCGCCCGCGAAAGCCCCGAGCCGATCGCCAGCGAGTTCACCGAGATCGTCGATCAGCAGCGTGTCGGCGTTCCGCTCGGTGAAGCCATGGACCGCCTCGTCCTCAGGATGCCGCTGTCGGAGGTGAAATTCCTGGCGATTGTCATTGCCATTCAGCAGCAGTCCGGCGGCAACCTGTCCGAGGCTCTGGGCAACCTGTCCGGCGTGCTTCGCGACCGCTTCAAGATGTCGATGAAGGTCAAGGCGCTGTCGGCGGAAGCGAAAACCTCGGCCATCGTGCTGGGCTCCATGCCGCCCGGCGTCATGTTCATGGTCTACGGCTCGTCGCCCGACTACATCATGCCCCTTTTCGCAACCAAGACCGGCAATCTCTTCCTTCTCGGCGGCGCCTTCTGGATGAGCATCGGCATCCTCGTCATGCGCAAGATGATCAACTTCAAATTCTAGCCGCGGCACCGGAGCGACAACACATGGACTATCGTCGACACGGTGATGAGCCCGCAGTTCCTGGCGACGCTGTTTTCCGCGATCGCCGTCTTCGCAACCATGCTCGTCATCGTCATGCCCTTGCTCGAGGGCGACCGGATGGCCCAGCGCATGAAGACGATGGCCGTCGAGCGCGACAAGATGCGCTCAACGCGCATCGCCGAGATGGCCGCCAAGGACCGCCACAGCACGACCAAGCTGCGCCAATCGCCGAAGGGCTACATGCAGCAGATCGTCGACAAGCTCGACTTGCGGTCGCAGTTCGACAATGAGGAGCTGCGCAACAAGCTCAAGATGGCGGGCTTGAGAGGCCAGGCGCCTCTCGTCGCCTTCATGTTCTTCCGCGTCGCGGCGCCGCCGATCGTTTTCGTGATCGCACTCGTCTACCTCTTCTTCGTGGCGGACGTCGCCTACGCGCCGATAATGAAGCTCCTGATCTCGATGGGCGCCGGCTTCTGCGGCTTCTACCTGCCCAATCTGTTCATCACGAACCTCGCCCAAAAGCGCCAGCTGTCGATCAAGCAGGCCTTCCCCGACGCACTCGACATGCTTCTGATCTGCGTCCAGTCCGGCATGTCCGTCGAAGCCTCGTTCGGAAGGGTCGCCAAGGAGATCACGGTTCAGTCGATCGAGCTCGGCGAGGAGCTTTCTCTCACCACGGCCGAGCTCTCCTATCTCCAGGATCGGCGCCAGGCATTCGACAACCTCGGCAAGCGGACCGGTCTGCCCGGCGTCAAGGCCGTGGCGACGGCCCTCGTCCAGGCGGAGCGCTATGGCACTCCCGTAAGCCAGGCGCTCCGTGTGATGGCCAAGGAGAACCGCGACATTCGCATGGGCGAGGCCGAGAAGAAGGCGGCCTCGCTCCCGCCCAAGCTCACCGTGCCCATGATCCTGTTCTTCCTGCCGGTGCTTTTCGTCGTCATCCTGGGCCCTGCGGCCATCCGCTTCTGGAACCTCGTCTGAGGCGCAGGGAGCGGCCGGCGCGACCAGTTAATGAGCTTTGTGGCGTTGGCGTTTGCGGTCTGCGTAACCAGTAAGGCGTCGGTGATGCGTCGAGCCCCGGCTTCCCACGAAGGAAGGCCGGGGCTCGCTCTTTCACAACAGCCCGGTCTAGGTATCGAGTTTCTTCACCTTCTCGCGATAGTCGCGGGGCGAGAGACCGAACTCGGCCCTGAAACGGCGGCCGAAGTGCGACAGGTCCGAGAACCCCCAGCCGAACGCAATGTCTCCGATCATCCTGTGAGCCTGGGCAGGATCCTCCAGAGCCCGGCGGCAGCACTCTAAGCGTCGGCTCAGGATGTAGCGTTCGAGCGACGTGCCTTCCTGCGACAGCAATTCGTTGGCGTACCTGACGCTCATGCCGGCCGCGGCGGCTGCCGTAGCGGGTTTGAGATCGGGATCGCAGAGATCGGTCTTAATGGCTAACTTCAGCCTGAGAAGTGCGATTGCCCGTGACGACGAGAGCGCGACAACGCGCCTTTCGGTCTTGGCCGAGTAAGCAATCGCCACTAGGTCGAGCGTTTGCTCGGCGATCTTGGCCGCCGCGATCGCATCGAAGCCATCGATGTGATCCGGAAGCGCGGCAAGGAAGCCCGACACCAGCCCGGAAAGAGGATCGCGAGCACCCATCGGGTACGCGGTCAATGCCGCGAGGGAACCCAGACGAGCCTCGAGCGCCCGGCGTGGAATTGTGACAGCTAGGCATTCTGTGCTGTCGCGAAAACTCATGGTGCACGGTCTCGTTGAATCGTAGAGGGCAAACGTGCCGCGCTCTGTGAGAGCCTGCCGGCCGTCCTGAAACATCACCAGCCGCCCTGCAAGATGGAGGGAAAGCACGAAGTCGTCGCAGTTGCAGTGCGCAAAATCGCGCCGCGTTCGCGCGACCTCGCATGGGTCGCAGTCGAATACGGCAACACCCAAACCGGCGAGCGAATGAAACCGAACTTCCCCTCGAAACGCCGACCCGACGCTCGATCGGAACTCATGCCGGAAGAGATTTCTACTGACGACCTCGCGCCAGTAGGCCACCCGATCTCGAGGCCGAACCACGCTCGTCGAGTAGGTTATCGCCATGTCCCACCCGCACAGATTGTACCAATGGGCAGTCTAGCCCGTTGTGCTGCGTCAGTCTAATCGCGGCGCTGCGTCGGTCGAATGAGAATCGACAGCGGGCTGTTATGTAGCGCAAGCCGATTTTGGCCGGATCAGATGGTGACCATCCAGATCCGCGATGACATCTCGAGCCGCGTGCGCCCGGCATACGGCGCACCGCAAAATGAATATGTACTTCTCGGAGCACGAGCGCCTGGCGTTATTCATAGATGGGGCCAACTTGTACGCGGCCTCGAAAGCGCTTGACCTCGATATCGACTTCCAGCGGCTCCTGGCCGTCTTCCGAAGGAAAACACGCCTCGTGCGCGCGCTCTATTACACGGCGCTCGTCGACGACAACGAGTATTCGCCGGTCCGCCCCTTGATCGATTGGCTCGATTACAATGGCTATACGGTGGTGACCAAGCCAGCCAAGGAGTTCACGGACGGCTCTGGGCGGCGCAGGATCAAGTGCAATATCGACGTCGTGCTGACCGTCGATGCTATGCTCCTTGCTGAGACCCTTGACCATATCGTTCTCTTTTCGAGCGAAGCAGACTTCCGCGACCTCGTCGCCGCCTTGCAGCAGAACGGCAAGCAGCGTCACCGTCGTCTCGACGCTTGAAGCTCCATCGTCGAAAGTAGCGGATGAACTCCGTCGCCAGGCAGACCAGTTCATCGATCTCGCCGATCTCAAGGACCTGATACGCCGCGATCCCTCCGCACGGCCATCTCGAGAGCTTCGCAGCGAGAATTTGATTAACACCCTCAGAAGGCGCACCTGCTCTCCCCGCAACAGGCACACTACGGTGATCGAAAAATCATCGCTCATGCCCATGGCCTCCGCATTTGAAAGACCGCCCGCCACGTCGCCTATGATGGGCAGGCTTTGTCGTCCAGAGGAGCGCGAGCCATGTACCAGACGGTTTGGCACGAGATCACGTATCGGTTCGCTGATCTCAAGGAGCTGATGGCCAAGGCCACGCCCCCGCGATCGGGCGATGTGCTCGCCGGCGTCGCCGCGCGAGAGCGCCGAGGAGAACGTCGCCGCCAAGATGGCGCTCGCCGACGTCCCCCTGAAGCAATTCCTGAAGGAGGCCGTCGTCCCCTACGAGGCCGACGACGTGACCCGTCTCATCATCGACGAGCACGATGCCGCAGCCTTCGCGCCGGTCTCCCATATGACGGTCGGCCAGTTCCGCGACTGGCTTCTGTCCGACGCCGCCGACACCGCGACGTTGACGAGCCTGACGCCCGGGCTGACGCCCGAGATGGTGGCCGCCGTATCCAAGATCATGCGCAACCAGGATCTGATCCTCGCGGCCAAGAAGGCGTCCGTCGTCACCCGCTTCCGCGACACCATCGGCCTGCCGGGCCGCATGTCGGCCCGCCTGCAGCCGAACCATCCGACCGATGACCGACGCGGCATCGCCGCCTCCATCGTCGACGGCCTGATGTACGGCTGCGGCGACGCGGTGATCGGCATCAATCCCGCGAGCGACAATGTCGGCGCGATCATCGATCTCGTCCGCATGATGGACGAGATCATCGCCCGCTTCGAGATCCCGACGCAGAGCTGCGTGCTGACCCACGTCACGACCTCGATCGAGGCGATCAACCGCGGCGCGCCCATCGATCTCGTGTTCCAGTCGATCGGCGGCACCGAGGCGGTCAATGCTTCCTTCGGCGTGACGCTTGCGGCCTTGAAGGAAGGACGCGACGCGGCGCTCGCCTTGAAGCGCGGCACAGTCGGCGACAACGTCATGTATTTCGAGACCGGACAGGGCTCGGCGCTCTCGGCCGACGCCCATCACGGCGTCGATCAGCAGACCATCGAGGCCCGGGCCTACGCGGTCGCCCGCAAGTTCAAGCCCCTCCTCGTCAACACCGTCGTCGGCTTCATCGGCCCCGAGTATCTCTACAACGGCAAGGAGATCATCCGCGCCGGCCTCGAGGACCACTTCTGCGGCAAGCTGCTCGGCCTGCCGATGGGCTGCGACGTCTGCTACACCAACCACGCCGAGGCCGACCAGGACGACATGGACGTGCTGCTGATGCTGCTCGGCGCCGCCGGCGTCACCTTCATCATGGGCATTCCCGGCGCCGACGACATCATGCTCAACTATCAGTCGACCTCGTTCCACGACGCGCTCTACGTGCGCGAGGCGTTGGGCCTGAAGCGGGCACCGGAGTTCGAGGACTGGCTGCGCCGCGTCGGCGTCACCGACGACACCGGCAAGCTCATACCCGAGACGCCCTCTCATCCCCTTCTGCAGCACGCGCGGGGGCTTGCGGCATGAGCGGCGAGGAGCCCTGGAGTAGCCTGCGCCGCTTTACCGACGCCCGCATTGGTCTCGGGCGGTCGGGCTCGGCGCTGCCGACGCGCGAGGTCCTGAAATTCTCGATGGCCCACGCGCAGGCGCGCGACGCGGTTAAGACTCCGATCGACTGGGAGCCGATAGAGAGCGCGCTGTCGGATCTCGGCCTGACGACCGTCCGCGTCGCAAGCGCAGCGAGCGACCGTGACATCTATCTGCGCCGGCCCGATCTCGGCCGCAAGCTCGATGCCGCTCGCGCGAAATGCGCTCTCGCGAAGCACGAGAGCACCGAGCGCCGATCTTCTCATCGTCGTCGGCGACGGCTTGTCGTCGACGGGCGTGATGGCCAATGCCGTCGCCATGATCACGGCGCTTCTCCCTCATGCGAAGAAGCACCGCTGGAAGCTCGGGCCGGTCGTCCTTGCCTCGCAGGCGCGCGTCGCGCTCGGCGACGACGCCGGAGAGATACTTGGCGCCAAGGCCGTCCTGATGCTGATCGGCGAGCGTCCCGGCCTTTCGTCCCCCGACAGCCTCGGCGCCTATCTGACCTGGGGACCGCGCGTCGGCCGCAAGGATGCCGAGCGCAACTGCATTTCCAACATCCGCTCCGGCGGCCTGAGCCACGACGAGGCCGCCTTCAAGGTCGCGTGGCTCCTGCGCGAGGCCTTCAGCCGCAAGCTGACGGGCGTGCAACTCAAGGACGAGAGCGACTACGCTGGCGTCATCGAGGCCGCACCCGTCGTCGCCATCGCCAAGCCGAAAGAGCGAAGAAGAAAGAGAAGAAGAAAAAGAAATAGGCGCGGTCACCCGAAAGCGACCGCGCCCGTTCTTCATTCCTGAGCGGCTACGCTATTGGATAGCGCCGCCGACAGCCGCTTCCGCAGCCTTGATCTCGGCTGCCCGCTTGGCAATCTCGGCGCCGATCGGCGGCCCCTTGAACCGGCGGTTCTCGAACAGCAGCCAGATCACCAGCGACAGGACGATGAACCCGACCGTGATCGGCAGCGCCCAGTCGTTCGGTGGCTGAATGCCCGCGAAGAAGATAATGGCCATTGAGATCAACGACAGCACGCAGACGAGCCTGAAGAGAGGCGCCGCCGAGATCCCACGGACCGGGCTTCGGGAACTTCGCTGTGCCGTAGGTGAAGAGCGCGAGCGCGATCGGCACCGCGAACGACAGGAACAGGAAGATGACCGTGCACGACACGACGATCGAGTAGGCCGGCGCTCCGGCGATCGTGATCGCGGACGTGAACCAGACGAACAGCACGCACAGGAGCGATCCGGCCCAAATCGCATTGGCAGGAACGCGGTACGTCGGGCTGACCTTCGCCAGTACCTTCGAGATGCCGGGAATGCCGTCGTCGCGCGAGAATGCGAACAGCATGCGCGACACCGACGTGACGGTGGCGAGACCGCACAGCCACTGCGAGATGAAGATGAGGACGTAGAGAGCCGTGCGGATCCCTTCCGGCACGCGCTCGCCCATGCCCCAGAAGAAGACGTTCCAGCCCTGCTTGGCTGCCTCGTCCATGTTCGGGATCATGAGCACGAAGGCACACAGGAACAGGTATCCGAAGACACCCGACCACAACACCGACGCCACCATGCCCTTCGGCACCGACATCGAGGCATTCACGGTCTCCTCGGCAGTATGGGCCGAGGCGTCGTACCCCGTGATGGTGTAGATCGGCAGCAGAAGACCCGAGCGTGAAGGCCATCAATGAGCGTGACCGCCACCGGCCAAACAGCGCTCGCGCCTTCAGTCCCGGTGTAGTTCGACCAAGTGAAGAGGCGCCCGAACTCCCAGGTCTCCGCGAACATGAGGCATACGACTGCCAAGGCGACGGAACCGAAGAGAATGATGTAGCCCGAGAAGTCGGTGAGCTTCATCGTCAACCCGATGCCGAAGTGGTTGACGAGAGCCTGCAACGCCGTGATCGCGGCGACGAACAGCACGCGGTGCGTGAGCGTATCCTCGATGCCGAATTGAGGACCGAAGGCACCGAAGAAGAAGTAGAACGTGCCGACGTTGATGGCGCCGAGAACCGTGATGAGACCGAGAAGGTTGAGCCACGCCGACAGCCATCCCGTGAAGCGGTTGCCGAGGATCGAGCCCCAGTGATAGAGGCCGCCCGCCGTCGGATAGGCCGACGAGATCTGCGCCAGCGCCATCGCGAAGACGCCGGAGATGAGCACACCGACCGGCCAGCCGAGGCCGATCGCGATGCCGCCCGCGCCCGCAGTCGCCTGTCCGAGCGAGTTGATGCCGCCCGACAGGATGCAGATGATGGAGAACGAGATCGCGAAGTTGGAGAACGCATGCATGCGGCGCGACAATTCCTGCGCGTACCCCATGCCGTGCAGAACTTTCACGTCCTCGGCGAGGACGGATTTATCGTCAGATTGAGCCATGGTCTCCCCCAGTAAGGATTGCCACATCCGGAAGCGGCGGTGGCAAGAACTCGCTGGAGCCAGGGCATTGTGCTGGAAGCCAGCATGTCTAAGCCGGCATGATGGAGAGATGGCGCTGTGACTGTCAATTGAAGAGAAGCCGTTAGGCACAAAGCGCTCAACACGCAGGCAGTCCGCTGAATACTTGCGCAATCCGAGAAAAGAGCCGCGAGAGCCCAGTTTCCTGCGAGAAACGGCAGCTAATGATCGAAAGCTTTTCTGAACGTCGAAACGATCCCCTACTTTAGTACTAGGTCCATAGCGAGAGTTCGTCTCGGCCGAATTCGCAATTGCGAGACGTAATCCAAGCGCATGTTCAGCCCCAAACCGCCCGCGCCCACGGACGATTTGTGACCGATGAAAGCGAAAGCCTGTCCGTCCTATGGGACGAGAAGGGGGGCCAGATCGTTCGCGGTCGTCTGATGCCCGTCAGCGATGTGCGGCCACTGGGCCAGTACGCCTGCCCCGGTGGCAACGGCCGGCGTCGGAGCAACGGTCGGCGTTGCCATCAGCGGTCGGCGCCGGAGCGGCAGCCGGCTTTGGAGCCGGCGCGTCCGGGACCGCATCCCATCCGCCACTTCGTCGCCTTCGAGGACTTCCGCGTTCCAGACGGCCGCGACCGCGGCCGCAGCCTCGGCGTCTGCCTGCGTCGACCACGTCTGATGGGCTCAGACTTGGGCTCGAGCTTCACGATCTTGCGCAGCAGATCCGTGTTGGCCTGCGCCGCGTCCTGCGGTAGGCCCGCCGAGCCGACCTTCACGGCTTCGTCGTACTTGCCCTGCAGGCCGAGCACGAGCGCCAGGTTCTGGCGCACTTTGGCGTTGGCGCCGTCGGCTTCGGCTGCACGCCGCAGAATTGTCTCCGCTTTGGCCGCATCGCCGTTCATCGTGTAGGCCAGCGCCAGATTGTTCATGATCGACGGATGATCGGGCGAGAGCGCCAGAGCGCGCTCGTAGAACGGTATGGCTTCGGCGTACTTCGTCTCCTTCGCGAGCACGGTGCCGCGCGCCATGATCACGCGCCAATCCGGGTTTGCGGGATCGTCCGCCGCCTCGAGCAATTTCTTCGCGGCACTGACCTGATCGAGCTCGAGCGCCAGCCGGCCGTAGTCCGAGGCGAGCCGCCGGTCGCTGCCGTGGAGCAGCGGACGCCTGCTGCAGAACGGCAAGTGCCTGCTGCTTCTGCCCGGCAACCTTGAGGCTCTGCGCATAGGAGAGCGCCTTGTCGAGATCGCGCGGATCCTCGGCGTATTCCTTGCCCCGGTATTCGACGGCCTTCTGCGGGTCTTGCGGTACCCCTTCCGCAATATTGGCCACGCCGCTAATGCCGAACATGCCGTCGCCGGCCTCGCCGCCTCGTCTGCGCGCACCCGCCGAGCATCAGGCACGCGGCGATGACGCGACGACAGCGACGGCGGCAACAGCTGCATGCTCGCGCTTGCTCTTCCGAGCATCGGCTGGCCAGGATTGCCGAACGCCATCCATTCTCTCCCTTAGGCACTGACATTCCGGCGAATTTGCCGGTTGCTGTCAGTGTCTGGGACAGCCCTCAAGAAAGGCTTAACCAGCAGATAAGAGATAACGAAAGTTGTAGAGGCGGATTGAGCAGAAGGCCCGAGGATCTAGGCCGCTGCTTCGTGCTTCGCTCCCTCCGCCCACTCCGCCATCTCGGGCATGGCGAAGATGGCCTCGACATAGGCTTGCGCCGTGCCATCGTCGCCGAACCGGGCGAGATCCGGGGCATAGGTCCTGAAGCGCGAGGCGACGGGGGCGTACATGGCGTCCGCAGCCGAGAAATCCGAGAACAGGAATGGGCCCTTGCCGCCGAACGCGACCTGCAGTCGCGCCACAAGGTGACGATGCGGCGGATATTCGCCTCGACCGGTCGGGGAACTTCGGCGAGCGGCGTCCGCGCGAATAGGTTCATCGCGCAGGTCTCGCGCAGCGGCTGAAAGCCCGAATGCATTTCCGCCGAGACGGATCGCGCGACCGCGCGTGCGATTCCATCCTTCGGCCAAATCGCGAGATCCGGATGGCGATCCTGCACGAACTCGATGATGGCGAGACTGTCCCAGACGACGAGGTCGCCCGCGATGAGAGCGGGCACCATGCCGGCCGGCGAATGGGCAAGGATCTGGGCTCTCGAGTCGGGCTGCCGCAGCCGAACGTTGATCTCCTCAAAAGGAACACCGAATCGCCGCATCAGGAGCCACGGTCTCAAGCTCCAGCTCGACCAGGCCTTGTTGCCGATCAAAAGACGGTAATCAGCGCCCGCCATGCTCGAAAATCTCTCCACGCAATTGCAATTGACGTTCTCGCTTATGATATTGCACGAACCGTGACGCGCCGTCCAAGCGGCCAAATTTCCTGAGGACATCAGAATTCCACCAATGACAGCCAATGCCCCAAGCGGGAGCATCCCTCGTCCTTCGGACGTTTTCTTGGCTGCCGGTTCCTCGGAAACGAGCGTGCCGATTTGGCTTGTCTCCGACAGCCGCCCCGTCGCTCAGCAGCCCGGAATTGGCGACGCCGAGCGCCGCTGGCTGGAAACCTTGAGATTCACGAGCGCCGCCAAGAAGCAGGCGATCGTCCCCGGCGCGTCGGGTCGCATCTCCGGCGTCGCCTTGGGTCTCGGCAACGGCACCTCGGGCGATCCCTCGGGCCACTCCGAGCTGCTCGTGGGTCAGCTTGCCGCGAGCCTGCCGCCCGGCGTCTATCCATCTGCCGGCCGACTGTGCGGCAGCCGCAGCTGGCCGCGCTGGCCTGGGGGCTCGGGGCCTACCGCTTCCGCCGCTACAAGAGTGCCAACGGCGACCCGCCGCCTCGCCTCAAGGTTCCTCAAGGCGTCGACGAGCGCGCGCTCGTCAACATGGTCGAGGCCGTCTGGCTCGGGCGCAACCTCATCAACACGCCAGCCGTCCGACATGGGCCCTGCGGAGCTCGAGGCGGCCGCCCGCGAGCTCGCGCCAGAAGCACGGCGCCACCGTCACGGCCATCGTCGGCGACGATCTTGCTCGCCGGCGGCTTCAACATGATCCACGCCGTCGGACGTGCAAGCCCGAAGGCTCCCCGCCTCATCGACATCAAATGGCAAAAGCCAGGCGGTCGCGCCGAACGCGCCCGCCGTGACGCTCGTCGGCAAGGGCATCTCCTTCGACACCGGCGGCCTCGACATCAAGCCGGCGTCCGCCATGCTGCTCATGAAGAAGGACATGGGCGGCGCGGCGGTCGCGCTCACGCTCGCCCAGATGATCATGGGCCAGGCTCTCGATGTGCGCCTGCGCGTGCTCATCCCCGCCGCCGAGAACGCCATTGCCGGTGACGCGTTCCGCCCGGGCGACGTGCTGACGAGCCGGGCCGGAAAGACCGTCGAGATCGGCAACACCGATGCCGAGGGCCGCCTCGTGCTCGCCGATGCGCTCTCGCTTGCCGACGCCGAGACGCCCGACACGCTGCTCGTGTTCGCGACCTTGACCGGCGCAGCGCGCGTGGCGCTCGGTCCCGACATCCCGGCGCTCTTCACCGACGACGACGCCTTTGCCGCCGAGCTGGTCAAGTCGGGAACGGCGATCGGCGATCCCGTCTGGCGACTGCCGCTGTGGTCCGGCTACGAGCGCCATCTCGACAGCGAGGTCGCCGACTTCAACAACGTGTGGGATGCGCCGTTCGCCGGCGCCATCACGGCCGCGCTGTTCCTGAAGCGCTTCGTCAAGAACGCCAAGCGCTTTGCCCATTTCGATCTCTACGGCTGGCGTCCCGCCGCCCGTCCGCTTGGTCCGAAGGGAGGCGAGCCGCAGACGGCCCGCGCCGTGTTCTCGATCCTCGAGCGGGAGAGCGGCCATTGACCAAGCCAGGAGCCGGAAAGCAGCACGCCCAACGCCAGCGCCACCGCCGGCCTCCGAAGCCCGCCGTCGCGCTCGACCCGCGCCGTCACGCATTCAGGCCGGATCTTGCCGCTGAGAGACTCGAAGGCAAGGTATCCTCGGCCACGCGCTTTGCGCCCGGAACAAAGCGGCAAGTCGTGCGTGCTGCGGTGCCGCTGCGCCGCATTCCGGAGCCCGCCGCACCGCTCGATACCGAAGCGCTCTTCGGCGAAACGTGACCGTCTACGACGAGGCCGGCGGCTGGGCCTGGGTCCAGCTCGATCGCGACCGGTACGTCGGCTATATCCCTGCCGACGCTCTTTCGACCGAGATCGTCCGAGCCGACGCACAGGGTGCAGCGCCCTCGGCACGTTCGTCCATCTCGCACCCGACATCAAATCGCCCCCGCTCATGCATCTCTCCATCAACGCGCTCGTCCGCGTGAAGGAGCGCGGCGACAAGATCTCCACGCCTTGCGAGCGGCGGCTTCGTCGTCACGCGCCACCTCGGCGAGCGCACGCAATTTGCTCGCGACTTCGTCGATGTCGCCGAGCGGCTTGCCGGCACACCCTATCTCTGGGGCGGGCGCACGCGCATCGGGCTCGATTGCTCGGGCCTCGTGCAGGTTTCGCTCGAGGCCGCCGGCCTCGCCTGCCCCCGCGACAGCGACATGCAGGTGGCCGAGCTCGGCACCGAAGTTCCGGTCACCGACGCGCTCGACAATCTCGAGCGTGGCGACCTCGTGTTCTGGCAAGGGCACGTCGGCATCATGGCGGACGGCCTGATGCTCGTTCACGCCAACGCCCATCACATGGCGGTCACGATCGAGACCTTGCCCGAGGCTGCCCAGCGCATCGCCAAGGCGGGCTCTGAGATCACGGCCATCAAGCGTCTTCCCGCGCTTCGCATACTCCGCCGTCAACGCGCGCTTCCGTTCCTCATCCTGAGCCTGTCGAAGGATGGGGACGGGACAACGGTCGCCTCATGGTTCGACAGGCTCACCATGAGGCTCGCGCGTGTGGCGTTGGCGTGAGCTACCGCCGATAGGGAAGGAAATGGTGATCGTGCCGCTCGGTCGCCTCGCGCGGGATAGCCGCAGCGACGGCCTCGTTGGTGCGCCCGTCACGCCAAACCGATCCATCGGCAAGCGTCACGATCGTCTCGACGGCGCGCTCCGCGCCCGTGGCACAGCTGATCCAGCGCCGTCTGCACCACCCGTCCTTCCGTGACAGCTTGCAGGAGCGGGTAGCAGAAGCTCGAGCGAGGCGAGCGTGCGGTCCTCGTAGAGCTCGCCGGCCGAGGACGAGATCGAAGTGCTGATTGTCGTGGAGCGTCATCTCGAGAGGAGCACGCCCCCTCGACCTCGGGCGCCATCGACAAGCCGCCAATACCCGGGCGCTTCGCTTTCGCCGACTCGCGCCACGTCGGCGATCGTCGGCACCCAGTAGCGCAACGACTCGACCGTGGCCTCGACCCGGGAACGAACTGCGTGGTCTGGATGCATGTGGTCCAAGCAAGGAAGGAAAATCGGCCGGCGCAGCCATACGATGGAGCAAAGGCACGCGGTTTTGAAGCCCCTTGCGCGGCTAAGCCACAACTGCCGCCGTTCAGGTCGCAAGCACGCCCCGATGTGCAACCCTGAGATCGAGAGCCGCCGCGATGAGCGCGCGCGTGTAGTCCGCCTTTGGCGCCGAGAAAATCTCCTCCGCCGGCCCTTCCTCGACGGCCTTGCCGTTTCTCATGACGATCACATAGTTGCAGAGCGCACGCACGACCTTGAGATCGTGGCTGATGAAGAGGTAGGCGAGGTCGTGCTTCCTCTGCAGCTCGCGCAGAAGATCGACGATCTGCGCCTGCACGCTCATGTCGAGCGCGCTCGTCGGCTCGTCGAGCATGACGAACTTGGGCTCGAGCACCATGGCGCGGGCGATCGCGATGCGCTGGCGCTGGCCGCCCGAGAACTCGTGCGGATAGCGGTCGAGCGACGACGGATCGAGCCCCACCTCCTTGAGCGCCTCCGCGACTGGCCGGCGCTCGCTCGTAGTCGAGGTCGGGCTTCTGAATGAGCAGCCCCTCCTCGATGATCTCCGACGACCGAAAGGCGCGGCGACAGCGAGCCGTAGGGGTCCTGGAAGACGATCTGCATCTCCTTGCGGAGCGGCCGCATCGCCTTCGACGCCAGCCCGTCGATGCGCCGGCCCACGTAGGCGATCGGCCCCTCCGAGCGAGACGAGCCTCAGGACCGCGAGCCCGAGCGTCGTCTTGCCCGAGCCCGACTCGCCGACGATGCCCGAGCGTCTGTCCCTCCCGCAGCTTGAGCGACAAGCCATCGACCGCCTTCACGTGATCGACGGTCTTCCGCAGAAACCCGCGCTTGATCGGAAACCAGACCTTGAGATTGTCGGTCTCGACGCACGACGGGCGCGCTCGTGTCGTAGTGCGGCGGCTTGCCCTTGGGCTCGGCCGCGAGCAGATGGCGCGTGTAGGCATGCTGCGGGGCCTTGAAGATGTCTTCCGTCTGCCCCTCCTCGACGATCTCACCGCTCTGCATCACGTACACGCGCTCGGCCATCCGCCGCACGATCCCGAGATCGTGCGTGATGAGCAGCATGGCCATGTGCATTTCGCGCTGGAGGTCGCGCAGAAGCTCGAGGATCTGTGCCTGGATCGTGACGTCGAGCGCTGTCGTCGGCTCGTCCGCGATGAGAAGGTCGGGCTCGTTCGCGAGCGCCATCGCGATCATCACGCGCTGGCGCTGCCCGCCCGAGAGCTGGTGCGGATAGGCGCCGAGCCGCTTCTCGGGCTCCGCGATGCCGACCTTCGCCAGAAGCTCGAGCACGCGCCGCGCACGGCCGCTTCGTCCATGCCCCGGTGCAGCTTCAGGATCTCGCCCACCTGCTGCTCGATGGTGTGCAGCGGGTTGAGCGACGTCATCGGCTCCTGGAAGATGATCGAGATCCGGTCGCCGCGGATCTTTTGCATCTCCTTGGGGCTGGCCTTGAGCAGGTCCTTGCCGTCGAGAAAGATTTCGCCCGTAGGATGCGACGCGGCCGGATAGGACAGAAGCCGCATGATCGACAGAGCACAACACGGTCTTGCCCGAACCCGACTCGCCGACGAGCGCCACCGTCTCGCCGCGCCCGATGCGGAACGACGCCGTCTTGACCGCGCGGCTCTCGCTCTGGCCGGAGCGGAATTCGAACCGACAGGTTCTTGACGTTGACGAGGATTTCCTTCGCTGACACGAGCGTACCTTCCCTCCTCACTTGAACGTCTTGCGCGGGTCGAAGGCGTCGCGAACCGCCTCGCCGATGAAGATCAGGAGCGAGAGGATGATCGCGATGGAGAAGAAGCCGGTGATGCCGAGCCACGGCGCCTCGAGGTGGCGCTTGCCCTGCAGCAGAAGCTCGCCCAGCGATGGCGATCCCGGCGGCATACCGAGCCCAAGGAAGTCGAGAGCGGTGAGCGCCGAGATCGACCCCGAGAGCTGGAACGGCAGGAACGTCAGCGTCGCCACCATCGCGTTGGGCAAGCAGGTGCTTGCGCATGATGGTGATGTTGGAAAGGCCTAGAGCCCGCGCGGCCGTGACGTACTCGAAATTGCGCGCCCTTAGGAACTCGGCGCGCACCAGGCCGACGAGCGCCGTCCAGCTGAAGAGGAACAGGACGCCGAGAAGCGTCCAGAAGCCCGGGATCAGCACCGACGAGATGATCAGAAGCACATAGAGATAGGGAATGGCCGACCAGATCTCGAGGAACCTCTGGAAGTAGAGATCGACGCGGCCGCCGAAGTAGCCTTGCGCGGCCCCCGCCGCGATGCCGACGACCGACGAAGAGATCGTCAGGATAAGACCGAAGAGGAGTGAGATGCGAAAGCCGTAGATGACGCGCGCGGCGACGTCGCGGCCCTGATCGTCGAGGCCGAGCCAGTTCGTATTGCCGAGCGCGTTGAAGCGCGCGATCTGATCGGGAGGCGCATCGCAGAGCGGGGCACTCGTCGCCCACGGCGGCGGGGCGGGGTAGCCGAGGCAAAGTCCTCCTGGCCCCTTGCGGCGCGGGTAGTCCTTGTTGATCGTGTCGTAGCTGAACCGGATGGGTGGCCAGAGCACCCAGCCGTTGGCTTCAATCTCGTCGAGGACCACCGGATCCTTGTAGTCCGTGACCGCGAGAAAGCCCCCGAATTTGGATTCGGGATAGTCGGTCAGCACGGGAAAAAGCAGCTCGCCCCTGTAGCTCACCATGATGGGCCGGTCGTTGGCGATGAGCTCGGCGAAGAGCGTCACGAAGAAGAGCACGATGAGGATCCAGAAGCTCCAGTACCCGCGCCGGTTCTTCTTGAAGTTGTCCCAGCGCCGCTGGTTGATCGGCGACAGGGTGAATCGCTCCTTGAGGCCTCCGAGCCACGAGCTGGTGCCGTCGCGCCGGGCAATCGTCACGTCTTGGACGCGCGCCTCCACCAGCTAAACCTCCCGGCTTTCGAAATCGATCCTCGGATCGACCATCGTATAGATGAAGTCGGAGATGATGTTCACGACGAGCCCGACGAGCGAGAAGATGTAGAGCGTCGCGAAGACGACCGGATAGTCGCGCTTGATGACCGATTCGAACCCCAGAAGCCCGAGGCCGTCGAGCGAGAAGATCGTCTCGATCAGCAGCGAGCTCGAGAAGAACGCGGCGATAAACGCGCTCGGAAATCCCGCGATGATGAGCAGCATCGCATTGCGGAAGACGTGCCCGTAAAGCACCTCACGCTCGGAGAGCCCCTTGGCGCGCGCCGTCATCACGTACTGCTTCCTGATCTCGTCGAGAAAGCTGTTCTTGGTCAGGAACACCATCGTCGTGAAGGAGCCGAGCGCCATCGCGATCATCGGCAGATACGAGATGCCAGAAGTAGTCGATCACCTTCCCGCCGAGCGAGAGCTCGTCCCAGTTGTCGGAGGTCAGCCCGCGCGACGGGAACCACTGGAAGAACGACGAGCCGGCGAAGAGAATGAGCAGCAGCACGGCGACGAGAAAACCCGGCACCGCATAGCCGACGACGAGCACGCTCGATGTCCAGGTGTCGAAGGGCTCGCCGTCCCGCACCGCCTTGCGGATGCCGAGCGGAATCGAAATGAGATACGTGATGAGCGTCATCCACAGCCCGAGCGAGATCGAGACCGGCAGCTTCTCCTTGACCAGCTCCAGGACCGACACATCGCGGAAATAGCTCTTGCCGAAATCGAACGTCAGGTAGTTCTTCATCATCAGGAAGAAGCGCTCGTGCGCCGGCTTGTCGAAGCCGAACTGCTTCTCGAGGCTTTTGATGAACTCGGGCTCGAGACCCTGCGCGCCGCGGTATTTCGAGGTCACGGTCTCTGCCGCCCCCTGTCCGAGCTGCGACTGGCTCCCGGTGCCGAGCGTATCGCTCCCTCCGCCCATGCGCTCCGAGATCGACGTATCGGAGCCGCTGAGCTTGGCGATCACCTGCTCGACCGGTCCGCCCGGCGCGAACTGCACGATGACAAAGCTGATCAGCATGATGCCGAGCATCGTCGGCAGGATGAGCAGCGCGCGTTTCAGAAGATAGGCGGCCATCGGCGGAAACAAGTCTCCGTTAGTTCGCTTTCAGTTTTGCATCCTTTTGCGCGTCGTACCACCACGTGTCGAGCGCGCCGCGCTCGTATTTGGGCTTTGATGTCCGGCCAGCCGAACTTGTTCCAGAACGCAAGATTGTGAGCGCCCTTGTACCACTGCGGCACCCAGTAATGGCCGGCTCTGAGGACGCGGTCGCAGGCCCGCGTTGCAGCCACGAGCTCGGCGCGCGACTTGGCCGTGATCACCTTCTCGATCAGATGGTCGAGCACAGGATCGGCAATGCCGGCCAGATTGAAGCTGCCCGTCGTCTTGGCCGCTTCCGAGCCCCAGAACGCCTTGAGCTCGATTCCCGGCGTGAGACGCAACGCATAGCGCTCCGTCGTCATCTCGAAGTCGAAATCCTTGACGCGCCGCTCGTACTGGGACGGGTCCACGCGCCGCATGTTGGCATCGACTGCCGATCAGACGCAGGTTCTTGATATAGGGACCGATGATACGCTCGAAGCTCTCCTCGAAGAGCAGGATCTCGATCGTGAACTTCTCTCCCGCCGCGTTCTTCAGGCCCTCCGGCGTCTGTTTCCAGCCGGCCTCCGCAAGAAGCGCCGCCGCCTTGCGCAACTGGTCACGGTTGTTGCCGGACCCGTCCGTCACCGGCGACGAGTAGGGCTCGCCGAACACCTCAGGCGGCAGCTTGTCGCGGTAGGGCTCGAGCAAGGCCAATTCCTCGGGCGACGGCGGCCCCGCGGCCTTCATGTCGGAATTCTCGAAGAAGCTCGCCGTGCGCTTGTAGAGCCCGAAGAAAAGATTGCGGTTGCTCCACTCGAAGTCGAAGGCGAGGTCGAGCGCCTGACGCACGCGGATGTCCTTGAACTTCTCGCGGCGCATATTGATGAAGAAGCCTTGCGCTCCCGACGGACGCTCGTCCGGAAGCGTCTGCAGGACGACTTTCCCGCTCTTGACCACCGGTTTGTCATAACCCGTCGCCCAGTCCTTGGAGGTGAACTCCTCGCGGAAATCGAAGTTGCCCGATAGCAGGTTCTCGAGCTCGAGCCCGCGGTCGCGGTAGTACTCGTAGCGCACCTCGTCGAAGTTATAGAGGCCGCGATTGACCGGCAGGTCCTTCGCCCAATAGTCGTCGCGGCGCACATAGGAGACGTACGTGCCGGCCTTGTGCCCGCCGATCTTATAGGGCCCGGAGCCGAGCGGCGGCTCGAGCGTCGTCTGGTCGAACTCGCGCGTCGCGTAGAAGGCCTTGGAGAAAATCGGAAGCCCGGCGACCGTCAGCGGCAGGTCGCGCACGAGCTGCCCTTGAAAGGTGTAGCGCACAGTCGAGCTGTCCAAGGCCTCCGCCTTCGACACGTCTCGGATCGTCACCGTGATGCGCGGATGGCCCTTCTGCTTCAGGATGTCGAAGGAAAACACCACATCGTCCGCCGTTACCGGCGATCCGTCCGCGAACTTGGCCTCGGGCCGGAGCTTGAAGGTGACCGACATGCCGTCGTCGGCGACGTCAGCGGTCTCCGCGACGAGCCCGTAGACCGCATCCGGCTCGTCATTCGCGCGCACCATGAGCGTATCGAAGACAAGCTCGATGCCCTGCGCCGCATCACCCTTCAGGATGATAGCCATTGAAGCTGTCGAAGGTCGTAAGCCCCGCCGACCCGATCTGCGATGCCTTCCCGCCCTTGGGCGCATCCGGATTGACGTAGTCGAAGTGCTTGAAGTCCGCCGGGTACTTGAGATCGCCGAAGATCGAGATGCCGTGCCGCGGGGCCGCCGTCGCCGGTGACACGACCATCGCGTTGGCCGCCACAATCCCCGCAAACAGCGTCGCTAGTGCCGCCGGCGTGCGCATATCCCTCACTTCCCGCGTGCCGCGACGAGCGCCTGCTGTTTGGCCGGATCGATCCACCACACTTGAGAGAACGAAGTGGTAAGAGAGGGCAGTTTTGCCGGCCGGCCGAAGATATCCCAGGCCGCGATCCACTCGTTGGGATTGTACCAGGTCGGCACGACGTAATAGTTCCACAGCAGGACGCGATCGAGAGCGCGCGTCATAGCGACGAGCTCTGCGCGGTCTTTCGCGGCGATGAGCTTGTCGATGAGCGAATTGATCACCGGATTCTTGATGCCGATGGTATTGCGGCTTCCTTCATGATCGGCCGCCGCCGATCCCCAGAAATCGCGCTGCTCGTTCCCTGGCGACATCGACTGCGGAAAGCCATCGACGATGATGTCGTAGTCGAAGCTCGTCTCACGCCTTTCGTACTGCGCTGGATCGACGACGCGCAGCGTCGCCTTGACGCCGATTTTCTCCAAGTTGGAGATGTAAAGGGCGATGTGTCTTTCAAGGCTCTCGGAGGGCAGCAGGAATTCTGCGGTGAACGGCTCGCCTGCCGCGTTGCGCAGCACGACCTGTGTCTTGTCGGAGCCGAGCCCAATGGCCTTCCAGGCTTTGCACGTCATACCGCAGTCTGGGATCCTCGATCGTCTCCTGACGCACCTCCCACCCGGCCTCCTTCAAAAGGCGCATGGCCTCGCCGAGGTTCTTGCGCACGTCCGCGGGCGTCTCGTTGACCGGGTTCTTCCATTCGGTCGTGAAGACCTCCGGAGGCAGGTCTTTCTCATACTCCTTAAGGATCTCGAGCTCCCGCCCCTGCGGTAGGCCCGACGCCTTGAGTTCGGAATTGTCGAAGAAGCTTCCGGCGCGCTTATACTGGCCAAAGAGGAGATTCTTGTTCAGGTTCTCGAAGTCGAAGGCGAGATTGAATGCGTGGCGCACGCGCGGATCCTGGAACTGCTTGCGCCTCAAGTTGAAGGCGAACGCCTGCATGCGGGCCACGCCGGCGGTGGGAATGACTTCTTTCTTGACGAACCCCTTCTTGACCGCATCGAAGTCGTACTGCGTCGCCCACAGGCTCGCAGTGTTCTCGCGCCAGAAATCAAACTTGCCGCTCTTGAACTCCTCGAAGGCGGCGACGCGATCTCGGAAATACTGGAAGCGGAGCTCGTCGAAGTTCCACTGCCCGGCCGAGACCGGCAGATCCTTGGCCCAGTAATCCTTGACCCGCTCGTAGACGATGCTGTTGGCCGCCGAGAATTCCTTGATCTTGTAGGGTCCGGAGCCGAGCGGCACCTCGAGCGACGACTTCGAAAGATCGCGCGGCTCGCCGTTGGCGCCCTTAGCTTCCCAGTAATGCTTCGGCAGCACATAGAGCTGTCCGAGGATGTGGGGCAGCTCGCGGTTGCCGGCCATGTCGAAGGTGAAGGTCACCTCGTGCTCGCCGGTCTTCTCCGCCTTGACGACATTCTTGTAGTAACGCGCGTAGTGAGGATGCGCCTTCTTCAGGGCCTCGAGGCTGAAGATGACGTCCTCGGGCGTAATCGGCTTGCCGTCATGGAAGCGCGCCTCGGGCCTCAACCCGAACGTCGCCGAGGAGTAGTCCGGAGGGTAGGAGACCCATTCGGCGACGAGCCCGTACTCGGTCGATTCCTCGTCCGGGCTCTGCGCCATGAGCGTGTCGTAGATTATGGCCACTGCCGCGGCCTGCATCCCCTGGACTGAGAACGGGTTTAAGGAATCGAACGTCGAGCCCGCGACCGCCATCCGTACCGTGCCGCCCTTGGGTGCGTCGGGATTGACCCAGTCGAAGTTCTTGAAGTCTGCCGGGAACTTCGGCTCACCGATCAGCGATAGCGCGTGGTGGCGCGTCTGGCCCTCGGGATCAGCGGCGGCCGGGACGGGAGAGAGCGCGGCCGCAGCCAAAAGTAGTGCAGCCGCAGAGCGGTTGGAGAAGCGTAAGGATGCGGCCATCGCGGAAGTTTCCGTTGTTAGGGCTGCCCCAGACTATACGCAGCAGAAAGCCGCATTGGGGCAGTACCTAGCATGGGTTTCCTGGCCCTCCGGATTAAAGATCGGCAACATGGACCGACCCCGGGTTGGCCTTGCTCCTACGTGTTCAAAAGCCGCCATATGGCGGCCGGATGCCGATCAATTGGGCAGCGCCGCCGGGCTGTCGGCCAGCGTGCGGATGTAGGCGAGAAGGTCCGCCACGTCCTGCGGGTCGGGAACGCCCTGGAAGACCATCTTGGTGCCGGGGAGCCAGCCCTTCGGGTTGTGAACGAAGCCCGCAAGGTCGACGAACGTCCACTCTCCGCCCTTCGTCTTCATGGCCTCGGAGTAGCCGCCGAAGTCCTCGCGCGTAGCCCTTCTTGCGGCCGACGACGTTCCACAGGTTCGGCCCGGCCTTGCTGGCTGCCGCCTTGTCCGCGCTGTGGCACGTGAGGCATTTCTTGAAGGTGGCCTGGCCGTTGTCGGGCTTGGCGGACCCGATCATGGCGACGACCGCGGCCGCATCGAACGCCGCCGTCCCGCCGCCCGTAGCAGCCTCACCCCCGGCCGCCGGCTGGGCCGCCTGCTCGGTCGCCGCAGGCAAGGTGAAGCCCGCCTCTTTTACGTGATGTCCCTGCTGCCACATGTCGATGATTGTCTTGGGGGCGAAAATGACGAGCAAGCGCCGCAAGCACCGCCCCCGCGATCTTGCTAAATTCGAAGGAATCTATCATCGCTCCACCCTGCGCCGCACCGGTCGCCGCCGGACCGCTCCGCTTGAGACCACGCTCGCGCGCGCCGCAAAGCGCCACGCCGTGCCGGACGCCCTTAATTGCGAGCCCATCTATAGGAATTCGGCCCCGCCTTGCAACCCGGCTTAGGTCTGGTCTAAACGCTTCGTATCAAGGCTTCCACAGCTAGATCGCCTCACCCCCGGGGCCCAAAAAAAGAGCAACAAATCCATGTCGAATGCGCTGATCGTCATTCCGGCGCGGATGCGGGCGACGCGGCTCCCCGGGAAACCGATGGTCGACATTGCCGGCGAGCCGATGATCATCCACGTCTGGCGGCGTGCACGCGCCGCCGAGATCGGCCGGGTGGTGGTCGCCACCGACACCGATGCGATCATGGACGCCGTTCGCGACGCCGGCGGCGAGGCGGTCATGACGCGCGCCGATCACATATCGGGCTCCGACCGCATCTTCGAGGCCTTGAACCACGTCGATCCCGACGCAGAGGCGGAAATCATCGTCAACCTGCAGGGCGACTTGCCGACGCTCGACCCGCGCCTCATCAGGGCATGCATGGAGCCGCTCTCCGCCAAAGGCCCCGACATCGCGACGCTTGCCGCCGAGATCACCGACCAGCACGAGGGCACGAACCCGAACGTCGTCAAGATCGTCGCCACCCCGCTCGCCGAAGAGCGCCGCATGCGCGCCCTCTATTTCACGCGCGCCACCGCCCCCCACGGCGAAGGGCCTCTTTACCATCACATCGGCATCTATGCTTACCGGCGCGCAGCCCTCGAGCGCTTCGTTGCCTTGCCGCCCTCCCCGCTCGAGATCAGAGAGCGCCTCGAGCAGCTGCGCGCCCTCGAGAACGGCCTCAGGATCGACGTCACCGTCGTTGACACCGTTCCGCTCGGTGTCGATACTCCCGCCGATCTCGAGCGCGCTCGCCAACTCCTCGATGGTGGCGCCCAATCACCACGCGGACAGTCACCGCGCGGCTAGCTCCGGCCCAAAAGCCGCTCCCAGAAAAGCCGTCCCGAAGCCCCGGTCCGATGCCAAACTCCTCGCGCGCCCAATCCGCCAACACGAATGCAGCCAAGGGCCGCATCGCCTACCAGGGCGAGCCGGGCGCCAACTCGCATCTGGCCTGCACCGAGGCCTATCCCGGCCTCGAAGCGGTCGCCTACCCGACGTTCGAGGATGCGCTTGCCGCGGTGAAATCCGGCGACGTCGACCTCGCCATGATCCCGATCGAGAACTCGGTCGCCGGCCGCGTCGCCGACATCCATCACCTGCTTCCCGCCGCCGATCTCTACATCGTTGGCGAGCACTTCCTGCGCGTGCGCCATCAGCTCATGGCGAAGAAGGGCGCGACGCTGAAGACCATCAAGAATGTGCTGAGCCACACGCATGCGCTCGGCCAGTGCCGCAAGGCGCTGCGCGAGCTCGGACTGACCCCCGTGCCCGAAGCCGACACCGCGGGCTCCGCGCGCATCGTCCGCGATTCCGCCGATCCCACGCTGGCCGCCATCGCCTCGCGCCTTGCCGCCGAGATCTACGGCCTCGACATCCTGAAGAGCGACGTCGAGGACGAGGCGCACAACACGACGCGCTTCATCGTTCTCGCCAAGGAGCCCGACGACGCCGAGCCCGGCAACGGCCCCGTGATGACGACGTTCATCTTCCGCGTCCGCAACGTCCCGGCCGCGCTCTACAAGGCGCTCGGCGGCTTTGCCACCAACGGCGTCAACATGACGAAGCTCGAGAGCTATCAGCTCGAAGGCTCCTTCAACGCCACCATGTTTTTCGCCGACATCGAAGGCCACCCCGCCGACCGGCCTCGTTCAGCTCGCGCTCGAGGAGCTGTCGTTCTTCGCCGCCGAGCTGCGCGTGCTCGGCACCTATCCGGCAAGTCCCTTCCGCGCCGAGGCCGCCCGCGCCGCCATGCCGCCGGCGGCCGGAAAGCGCTGATCGATGCGGCTTGAAGGAAAGGTCGCGATCGTGACGGGAGCCGCGTCCGGCTTCGGGCGCGGCATCGCTGAAGCCTTCGCGCGCGAAGGCGCCCGCGTCGTCGTCGCCGATCTCGATACGAAGGGCGCGGCCGCCGTCGCGAGCGGCATCGGCACGGCGGCGGTGCCCTTCACCTGCGACGTCTCGCAGAAGGCCGACGTCGACGGCCTCGTCGCCGCCGCTGTGAAGGTTTTCGGCGGCCTCGACATCCTCGTCAACAACGCCGGCATCACCCACAAGAACCAGTCGCTCATGACCGTGACGGAGGCGGAGTTCGACCGCATCTATGCCGTCAACGTGAAGTCGATCTACCTCTCGACGCTCGCCGCCGTCCCCGAGATGGAGAAGCGCGGCGGCGGCTCGATCATCAACACGGCCTCGACAGCCGGCCTGCGCCCGCGCCCCGGTCTCACCTGGTACAACGGCTCGAAGGGCGCCGTGATCACGCTCACAAAGTCGATGGCTGTCGAGCTCGCGGCGAAGAAGATCCGTGTCAACGCCATCAATCCGGTGATCGGCGAGACGGGCATGATCACCGAGTTCATGGGGCTGCCCGACACGCCGGAGAACCGCGCCAAGTTCATCGCCGGCATCCCGCTCGGGCGCTTCTCGAAGCCGTCCGACATCGCCAACGCGGCCGTCTTCCTCGCCGATCCCGCGTCCGAGTTCATCACCGGCATCGCCATCGAGGTCGACGGCGGACGGTGCATCTAGCCGCCGAGCTACTAAATCTTCAGGTGCGGTCCGCGGAGCTGATAGAGCGTAAGCGCGGTCGCAACCGCAAGATTGAGGCTGTCGAGCTTGCCCGCCATCGGAATCTTGACCAGCTTCGTGCAGCTCCGCGTGAGGCTCTCTGAGAGCCCCGGCCCCTCGCTCCCCATGACGAGCAGCACAGGCCCCTTGTAGGCTGCCTTGCGGAAATCCTCATTCGCTTCGAGGTGCGTGCCCACGACCTCGCCCGGCCAGCCGGCGCGCCACGCGAGGAACTGCTCCGCGGCTCACCCGCACCAGCGGCACGGCGAAGATCGAGCCCATCGTGGCGCGGATCGCCTCGCGCGAGAAGGGATCGCAGCAATTGCCGATCAGGATCACACCCGCCGCATCCGACAGCATCCACCGTGCGCACGATCGTCCCGAGATTGCCCGGGTCGCGCACCTCCTCGAGCGCGAGCCACACGGCATCCTTCGCGATCCTTGCAGGCGCCGGCAGCTCGGCCCAGCGCTGGCGAAACACGCCGAGCATTCTCTGCGGATTGTCCTTCGAGGCGAGCTTGGCCAGCACCGCCTCCGACACCTCGAGCACTTCCACCCCTTGCGCGAGCGCCCACTGGATAAGCTCACGCGCAACGCCCCCCGCCTGCGACGCCCCCCTGATAGACGAGCGTCTCCGGCACGAAGCCCCGGTCGCGCGCCGTCACCAGGATCGACGCGCCCTCGGCGACGAAGAGACCCGTTTCCTTGCGCTCCTTCCTCATGTCGAGCGCGCGGATCGCCTTCACGCGCTCGTTGGTGAGGCTGGTGATGGTCTTCGGACGCCCCTCATGTCGATGTCCACCGCGTGAAGAGGGAGGTCGGCACCGCATGGCCGCCTTCGGCGCGAATCGCAAGCTCACCCGACGAGAACGACCCGCCGCGTTCGGCAAGCACATCGCGGCAAAGCTGATCGAAGGCGAGCGCGGACGCGCGGATGGCATAGACGGTCAGCACCATCGACGCATGCGATGGCGCCAGAAGCTGTGCGCAATTGCTGAGGAGCCCGGGAAGCCCGGCGAACAGATCCCAAACCTCGCCCTCGGGGCCGCGGCCGAACTTCGGCGGATCGACGAGGATCACGTGATAGGTCCGCCCGCGCCGCACCTCGCGCGCTGCGAACTTCGCCGCATCGTCGAGGATCCAGCGCACCGGCGCCGCCTCGAGCTTGGAGGCGGCCTGGTTCTCCTTGGCCCACTGGATGGCCTTCTTCGACGCATCCACGTGCGTAACCTCGGCGCCGGCCTGCAGCCGCCAGCAGCGACGCCGCACCCGTATAGCCGAAGAGGTTGAGCACACGCGGCGTCTCGCCTTTGACGGCGGCAAGACGCGCCAGCATCCACTCCCAATGCGGAAGCTGCTCCGGAAATAGACCCAGGTGCCACAACCCCTGCAGCCGGCAGAGCATCGTCACGCCGCGCACCTTGACCGGCCAGCTCTCGGGCACGGGCTTGTCGACGCGCCACTTGCCCTTCTCGTCGTCCTCGCCCGAGGCCGAGAAGACAGCGTGCGCATTGCCCCACTCGCGATCGGGAAGGCGCCGCCGCCACAGCGCCTGCGGCTCTGGCCGGTCGACGATCGACCGCGCCGAAGCGCTCGAGCTTGCGCCCCGCTCCGCTGTCGAGCAGCGCGTAGTCGGCGAAGCCCGAGAGTTTCGATGAGCGCGAGTGGTTGGACACGCCGCCCCCGGCCTTGCCGGAGCGATCGCATCCCCTCCGGAGCCCTTGCCGTCGCCGTCCATTGCGATGTCCTTGGGAAGCCTGACTAGCGCGTCTGCGGACGCGTCCGCGCTTTGTCGAGGATGTCGAGCACGCGCGCCGGCTCCGGATCGCGTTCGAGCCGCGAGAAATCCGCCTTGACCTTGAGCGCCGCCTCGAGCCGGCGATGAAACTCGTCGCGGTCGACCTCGATCGTTCCGAACTGCCGCAAATGGTCGGTCACGAACTGCGTATCGAGCAGCGTGAAGCCGCCGTGCACGAGCCGGGCCGCGAGATGCACGAGCGCGATCTTGGACGCGTCCCGCTCGTAGGAGAACATGCTCTCGCCGAAGAACGCTCCGCCCAGCGCCACGCCGTAGAGCCCGCCGGCAAGACGCTCTTCCGACCACACCTCCACCGTGTGGCAGTGCCCCATATTGAACAGATCGCGGTAGAGGCTGCGGATGCGGGAGTTGATCCACGTCGAGCGCCGACCGGGCCGTCCCGCGGCGCAGCCCTCGATGACGCCCTCGTAGTTGGTGTCGAAGGTGACCCGCATGATCCCGGCGCGCACGGTGCGCGCGAGACGGCGCGGCACGTGCATGAGATCGAGAGGGCAGGATGCCGCGATGCTGCGGCTCGATCCAATAGAGCGCCGGATCGTCTGCGCTTTCGGCCATGGGAAAGATGCCGCAACTGTAGGCCTTGAGCAGGACCTGCGGCGTGATCTCGATCATGATGTCGTCGCGCGACGTCATGAAGCGGTTGGCTCCCTTCGTCTGCCCAATGGCACCGGTCGCCTAGCTTATGACTTTCCGAGAAATTTTTCGAGCCAGTGAATATCGTAAAGACCGTTGGCGATGTCGGGCTGCCGGATGAGCTCGTTGAAGAGCGGGATCGTGGTCTCGATGCCGTCGATGACGAACTCGGAAAGTGCGCGCTTCAGGCGCATCAGGCATTCGTTGCGGTTCTTGCCGTGAACGATGAGCTTGCCGATCAGGCTGTCGTAGAACGGCGGGATCCGGTAGCCCTGGTAGACGCCGCTGTCGACACGCACGCCCAATCCGCCCGGCGGATGCCAGTAGGTGATCTGGCCCGGCGATGGGCGGAACGTGCGCGGGTTCTCGGCATTGATGCGGCATTCGATGGCATGGCCCGAGAACGTGATCTCGTCCTGCGTGAAGGCCAACGGCGCGCCCGACGCGACGCGGATCTGCTCGAGCACGAGGTCGATGCCCGTGACCGCCTCCGTGACCGGGTGCTCGACCTGGAGACGGGTGTTCATCTCGATGAAATAGAACTCGCCGTCCTCGTACAGGAACTCGACGGTGCCCGCACCCCGGTACTTGATCTTGCGCATGGCCGCCGCAACCGTCTCGCCGATCTTCTGGCGCGCGGCCTGATTGAGCGCCGGCGACGGCGACTCCTCGAGGATCTTCTGATGCCGCCGCTGCAGCGAGCAGTCGCGCTCGCCGAGGTGGACGGCGTTGCCCTGCCCGTCGCCGAGCACCTGGATCTCGATGTGGCGCGGCTTGGTGAGATACTTCTCGATGTAGCAGGCGTCGTTGCCGAACGCCGCTTTGGCCTCCGCGCGCGCGGTCGAAAGCGCGAGCCCGAGGTCGGCCGGCCGTGTGGGCGACCTTCATGCCGCGGCCGCCGCCGCCCGCCGTGGCCTTGATGAGCACGGGAAAGCCCATCTGCTTGGCGACCTTCATCGCCTCGGCTTCGTTCGCGACCGCGCCGTCAGAGCCCGGCACGACGGGAATCCCGAGCTTCTTGGCCGTCTCCTTGGCCTCGATCTTGTCGCCCATGATCCGGATGTGCTCGGAGGTAGGGCCGATGAACGTGATCGAATGCTCTTCCAGGATCTCGGCGAAGCGCGCGTTTTCCGACAGGAAGCCGTAGCCCGGATGCACTGCGTCGGCGCCGGTGATCTCGCAGGCGGCCAGGAGACGCGGAATGTTGAGGTAGCTGTCCGAAGCGGGCGGCGATCCGATGCAGACGCTCTCGTCCGCGAGCCGCACGTGCATGGCGTCCGCGTCCGCCGTGGAATGGACGGCGACGGTCGCGATCCCGAGCTCCTTGCACGCACGCTGGATGCGCAGCGCGATCTCACCCCGGTTTGCGATTAGAACCTTATCGAACATTCTTTTTCAGGCATCCGGCACTCGGCACGCGGCATTCGGATCCTTCTTCCCGATTGCCGACTGCCGCGTGCCGCCTGCCTCTTCTCCCTTATTCAATGATGACGAGCGGCTCGCCGAACTCGACCGGCTGGCCGTTCTCGAACAGAACGGCGGTGACCGTGCCGGCGCGCGGAGCCGGAATTTGGTTCATCGTTTTCATGGCCTCGATGATCAACAACGTCTCGCCTTGCTGAACCTTGCTGCCGACATCGACGAAGGCTGGCGCCGTGGGCTCCGGCGACCGGTACGCGGTCCCGACCATGGGCGACTTGACGGCGCCGGGATGCTTGGCCGGATCGCCGGCCGCTGCCCCGGCGGCAGCAGCGGGTGCCGGCCCGCCAGCCGGAGCATGCACGGCATGAGCCGCAGGCAATGCGGCAGCGACAGTGAGCGTGCGCGCGACGCGGATCTTGAGCCCGCTCTTCTCGATCTCGATCTCGGACAGCCCGGTCTCGTTCAAGATGTGGGCGAGATCGCGGATGATCTGCTGTTCCGCAGCTGGCTTCTCGGCTTCATCTTTCGCCGTCATACGTACTCGCCCTTTCTTAATCGGCTTCTTGCCGGTCGCCTCTTGCGCTGAGCCATGGTTTGTCTAGGCAATCAAGTCTGCCATAGCCTCGAGCGCAAGTTCGTACCCTTTGGAACCTAGCCCGCAAATCACACCCTTGGCCGCGAGCGAAACATAGGAATGCTGCCGGAAGCTCTCCCGGCGAAAGATATTCGATAGATGCACCTCGATGACGGGCAGCTCTGCGGCCGAGAGCGCATCGAGCAACCCGATAGAAGTATGCGTAAGCGACCCGGCATTGAGCACGATGCCCGCAGCCTTTCCGCGGGCCTCCTGCATCCAGCCGATGAGTTCGCCTTCGACGTTCGACTGCCGGAAATCGACCGAGATGCCAAGTGTACGGGCCCGCGCCTCCGCCTTCTTGCGAACGTCGTCCAGCGTCTCGCGGCCGTAAATCTCGGGCTCGCGAACGCCGAGCATATTGAGATTGGGTCCGTTGAGGACGAAGACGGGCTTGGCCATGGTCCTGGTCTGGGGATCTGGGTCTCGGCAAGGATGAACAGGGAACGCGGCGTGCACCGAGGCCCGGGGGGACGCCACGAACGTCTCCCTCTAGCAGCTTTCCCGCACCTGCGAAAGAGTGCTCGGCGCCCGTACACCAGGGCTCCCGAGCGGCCTTCAGCAGTAGGAGCAACCCGACTTTCTGAGGTCGGCGACGTCCTTGCTGAGGAGGTCGTAGAGGTTCTCGGGCGCCCCGCCGATGGCCTGATCGCCGACAAGGAAGTGCGGCGTGCCGTTGATGGAGAGCTTCTTGGCGAGCTCTTTCACGCGATCGATCTCGGCCTTGACCTCGGGCGAGGCCATGTCGGCCTTGAGCTTAACCATATCAAGACCAAGCTTCTCCGCGGTCTTGAGCGCCACCGCCTCGTTGACGAGGCCCTTGGTCGCGATGAGCTCGCGATGCACCTCCCAGTACTTGCCCTGCATGCGCGCCGCGAGAGCGACCTTCGAGGCTTGCTCGGACTCGTCCCTCAGGATCGGAAACTCCTTGAACACGACCCGCACGTTCTTGTCGGATTCGATCAGCTTAGCGACGTCGCCGAAACCGCGTTTGCAGTAGCCGCAGTTGTAATCGAAGAACTCGACGACGGTGATATCGCCGTCGGGATTGCCGGCGACCGGCGCGTTGGGATGGCGGTAGATCTCCTTCGCGTGCTCCGCGACCATCGCCTTCGTCTTCTCGGCCTCGTCCTTTGCCATCTTTGTCTCGAGCGCCGCTTGGATCTCGAGAAACACTTCCGGGTTCGTGACCAGATAATCCTTCACGATGCCTTGGATGGCCTGCTTCTGCTCGGGCGAGAACTGGCTGCTGTTGGCACCAACCAGCTGACTGGTCCCGTTCGAAGTGCCTGCCACAGTAGCGTCGCTGCCGCGACCCCAGACCAGGAAGCCGACGCCGAGCAGCAGCAGGAGGGGCGCGAGCACGATGGCGCCCATGCGCGTGCTTCCCAAGCGCCCTTGCGAAGCCGCAGCCGGTTTGTCTTGTTCCTCTTGGGACATGTCTACTCCGTTTATGGAAGCCGGACGGCGATTATGCGCTCGTTGGCGGATTGCGTCGATCAGGTCGGCGGCTTGTAGTTGACGATATCGTCAGCCCTCACCCACTCCGGGGTGCCGGGTTGGAGGCCCGCCTGTGCCCGCTTCGCGAACTCCTGCGCCTGCTTGAGTGCGCCAAAATAGAATAGCCCCTGTGCGCGCGCCAGCTCGGACTGCGCCATCAGCCCCTTGTCGTAATAGGCTTGCCCAAGCGTATTGTAGGCGGTGGCGTTGTCGGGCTCACGCGCCGTGGCCTTGCGCAGAAGCCCGATCGCCTCGTCGGTCGCGCCGGGCGTCTTGGTCTGAATCAAGACCTGCGCCAGTTGAACCCCGATGAGCGGTGCATCGCCCCCCATAAGCTGCAGTGCCTTCTTGAGAGCCGCCGCCGATTGGGCGGGGCGGCCGGCTTTCTGCAGGAAGTCACCCTTGAGCTCCCAGAAATAGGGATTGTTGGGCTGCTCACGGATCAGACCGTCCGCATCGGCAAGCGCCTGCTCGAGCGCGCCCTGACCGCCCATGCGAAAGCGCGCCGCCGCCCGTGCGTATCGGGCGGGAAGGCTCATGTTCGACATCGGATAGCGGTTGAACACGGCGGCCGGCGGTTCGATGTAGCCCTGCAGCTTGGCGCGCATCATGTCGTGGCGGTGCTGCAGCGCCGGCGGGTCCTTGACGTTGAAGTATGGGCTCGACTCCGCGAGCTGACGCAGCCGCGCCAGGCGATCGGTGGCAACCGGATGCGAGCGCGCGAAAGCATCCTTCTGCGCGTCCGAGAAAAGCTCCTGTCCGGCGAAGCGTTCGAAGGTCGCGAGCATGCCGCGCCCGGACTGCTGCGTCGCATCGAGATATTTTAGGCCGGCCTGGTCGGCCGCTGATTCCTGAGAGCGGCGCTCGCCGAGAAGGCTGCGCATGATGAGCTCGTTGCCGCCCATCATCACGCCTTGGCCCGCGCTGCCGATCTCCTTTCCGGAATCTCCACCCGCGACCGCGCCGCCGATCATCGCGCCGATGCCGAGTATCTGGACCAGCAGGGCGCGCGTCTGATCCTTGGCAATACGGGCCCTGAGTGCCGCCATGTGGCCGCCGGCGATATGGCCGGACTCGTGCGCCAGAACGCCGATCACCTCGTTCGGCGTCTCCGCCTGCATGAGCGCCCCGGTGTGCATGTAAACGCTGCGGCCGTCGACCACGAAGGCGTTGAACGATTCGTTGTTGACGATGCGCACCGCGACCCGGCCGCCTCCGAACCCGGCGGCCTTGAAGATGCTCTGCGAATAGTCGTTGAGGAGCGACTTCGATTTCCGTGTCGCGAATGAGCGGCAGCCCCTGCGCGGCCGCCGGAGTGGTACCGGCGGCGACACTCGCAATGGCCGCGAGGACCATCAGCGCCTTCAAGGCAGAATCCGGAAACGTATGTCTCATGCTATTGAAATAGCTCGCAATCCCGCGAAGATCGACACCGGAAATGTGCCTGGTCATCGGCACCGGACGGTAGATGGGGTCGAGCGCCCCGTCAACGCAAGGGCCGGCCGCCGGCATGCCTCGCGTGGACAGTTTCTCTACGCGACCACGACGCCCGCAATGTGGCAAACGAGCCACCAATCATAGCTACATGACGTATACTGTAGATATCGGAGCTGGGGGACCTCACTCAACTGATCCGTGTTCGGCGCCGGGATTATTCGGGCCGCTACTTCGTTTATTGCACATCGTCCCATGGCATCCGCTTCCCCGTGATGCGTATTTCGGAGGTGGAAAGTGACTGCAACGGCCAAAGTTATTGCGCCAACTCTCATGCCGTTACTGCGCTACCGCGACGTCGCGGGCGCAATCGAATGGCTCGGCGAGGCCTTTGGTTTCGAGCGCGGCTCCAGCGTCACCGCTGACAGAGGTACGATCCTTTACGCACAGCTGACGCTCGGCAACGCCATGATCATGGTGGAGCCGGTGACTGCCGGAGTTGCGGCATCAGCCGCCGAGCCAAGCGGAACCGAGAGCCAGAGCTGCTACATCGTCGTCGCCGATGCCGACGCACACTATGCCAGGGCGCGCGCCGCGGGCGCCGAGATCGTCCTCGACATCGAGCGATTTCGGCCAGGGTGGTCGCGGCTACTCGTGCCGCGACGGCGAGCGCCATGTCTGGAGCTTCGGCACCTACGATCCCTGGCACGGCGAAGCGCGTACTCCCGAGCGTTCATGAGCCGCGCCGAATTGCGCCGCCGGCACCGCCGGCGAGCACCGCACGCGCCAGCGCCCGCTGGGCGATCTTGAGCGGCTTGCTCGCGACCATCGTCACCTCCGCCGTGGCTGCGGCTTGGATCGGCGGATCGGATCCGCAGGTCGCGCCCGGCGCTGAAACATCTCTTTCAGCCGCTCCCATTGCCGCCGACGAGCTCGCTCGCGAACGAGCTGCCCGGGAGGCCGCGGAGCGCGCCGCGCAGGAAGCCGAGGCCCGCGCCCTTGAGGCCGCTGAGAAAATCAACGCGCAGGCGAAGTCCGCAAACGAAGCCGCACGGGCGGCACAGCAAGCGACATCGATCTTGGCCGCTGAGCAAGTGGCACATGCCGCCGCTGAAAAGGCCGCCAAGCAGGCCCGTGACGAACTCAGCCGCGAACGGAGCGCGAAGGAAGCTGCCGAGCGCGCGGCCGCCGAGCTCAAAACGCAATTGGCGCGGCAAACCGCAGAGGCTCACGCCGCCGCGGAGCAGCCTCCTGCATCGACCTCCAAGGAGAATCTCGCGGAACGTCCCGCCCGCGAAGACGAAGCGGCTGAATTGAAAGAAAAGCTGGCGCAAGAGCAGACCGCTAGAGAGGTAGCCGAACGCGCAAGTCGGGAGGCCCGCGAGCAAATCAGTCGCGAGCGTGCCTTGAAGGACCAGGCCTGGAAGAGCGTCGCCCAATTGAGAAAACAACTTGCGCGCGCCCAGGCCAGCGCGAACGGAGCTGACTATATGGTGCCGGCTGACCCGCCCGTGGCATCATCCGGACCAGCCAATACCAAGGAGGGCGATCCTCAATACAATGGGCCGTTGGCGCCCTTCTGAGAACGGCGCTATCGACTTGCTGTCGATCAACTTTACGGCATAGCCGAGGTGGCTGCCGTCCGACGCAAGCGGCCGGGCTGCTCTTGCCTGTTCTGCCGATACCTGCGTGCCGCAAACTCCTGGCGGATATGGCGTGCCAGCTCGACGGCGATTTCGCTTTGACGGGCCGGCGGCAGGTACATGTTGATCATGAACTTCGGCAGGTGCGGCAGGTGCTTTTCACCATCGAGTGCATCCAGATAGTGCGGGATCGTGGTCCTGAGAAGCGGGACGATAGCGAGGTCTGCGTCGACCGAGGCCAGCAAAGGCTCCATGCTGCTCACCTCGCACACGGGCCTCCAGTCGCGCCCGGCATCGCGCACTGCCTTCAGCACGTAGCGCCGGAACTCACAGTTGTCGTCGCCGAGCGAGAGCGGCAGCGGGTCGCGTGTGTGCGCCGACCCGCGCTTTGCTCCGGCCCAGACCAGATCGTCCTCGAGTAGCGTCTCCCCGTTCGCTCCGCATCGCTGCTCGGTCGTCAGCGTGAGATCGACGCCCCCCTTCCGCAGCTGATCGAGCAGCTGCGGCGTCGTTGTGCACTTGAGGGAAACGCGGACGCGCGGCCAGGCTTTGTCGAAACGTCTGAGGATGGGCGGCAGGTAGGGACCCACTAGGTCATGCGGCACACCAAGTCGCACCTCGCCCTCATAGGCCGGCGCGCTCATTGCGCTCCAGACCTCATCGTTGAGCGCAATCAACTTGTGCGCATGCGCGAGCAAACGCTCACCGTTCGACCGGAGAACGAGACGCTTGTGCTGTCTCTCGAAGAGTTCCGTACCGAACAGCTCCTCGAGCCTTTTCAGTTGCTGGCTCACCCCGGCCTGCGTCAGGTTGAGCAGCCTGGCCGCCCCCGTCACGCTGCCCGTTTCGACGACGGCGACGAACGCGCGCAACAGCGCTGTGTCGATATCCCGATGCATTGGTCGATCCGCTGCTTAACGCATAGTTATGCAGGATATAAATAACATTCGATTTCGTTATGCAAGAGAGGCGCGTAGACACGGCGCTCCGGTGACCGCATGGGTCGCGAGCGAAGGAGCATCGCAATGTCGAAAATCGCATGCGCACAATCGCGGTCTTGGGAGGAGCCCGCAAGCGCCGTACATCTGATATCGCGTGCATTTCTGTCGCTCGAGCGCGCGCTCGCCGTGAGGCGCGAGCGCCGCAATCTGCTCGGACTAAACGACCAGACGCTCAAGGACTTAGGCGTCGGCAGAGGCGACGCCTACGCCGAAGCGACCCGCCCGTTTTGGGACCTGCCCTGCCATCGCGCACATAAGTGAACCTGCGCGGCTCACGCAACCTTGCGCAACGTGAGATTGATACGCCGCCGTCCCATGACGGGGTGCTGCCCGTCCTTGAGCGCATCGACGCCATGAAAGGCGAGCCGCGACGGCCCGCCCCACACCGCCACATCGCCGTGCTCGAGCATAGTGCGTAGCACTTTGTCCGTGCGCTTGAGGCCGCCGAACAGGAATTTCGCCGGGAGCCCCAGCGACACCGAGACGATCGGCGCGCTGAAGTCGCCCTCGTTCCTGTCCTGATGCAGCGTGAGTCGTGCCCCGGGCTCATAGAGATTGATGAGACCGGCGTTCGGCACGAAACCTTCGTAGCCGCCAGCCGCCGCCGCGCTCGCCGCCAGATCGCGGAATACATCCGGCATGGGAGCCCAAGGCCGGTCGCTCAGAGGATCGCATGGCTCGTAGCGATAACCGCGCCGATCCGTGATCCACCCTTGCGCGCCGCAGTTGGTCATGGCGACCGAAATGGTCTGGCCGCCCGGCGTCACCATGTGCCGGAACGGCGCCGCGGCGACGGCCGCATCGAGCCCGGTCAAGATCTCCGCCTCCCGCTCGAGCGCGAACCCGCGTAGCAGAACTGCTCCCGGTCCCAGCACTTCATGCCTCGGCGGTCGGCTATGCAAGTCGAAAAGATCCGGTGTTGTCGCTGGCCGCGTCACGTCAACTGTCGTCCGGCTCATGGCCCACGGTTTCACGCTCGTCGAAGACGAAGCATTCGCCCCGCCACAGGCTTTCCTCGGCCGGCACGCGTTCGAGATAGCTCAATATCCCGCCGTCGAGCTGGTAGACCTCGCGGAAACCCTTTGAGAGCAGATACGCCGACGCCTTCTCGCAACGGACGCCGCCCGTGCAGAACATTGCAACCTTGTAGTGCAGCGCCGGATCGAGATTGGCCGCGACGAATCTGCGGGAAATCGCGAAAGGTCCGCGTCGCAGGATCGACGGCGCCTTCGAAGGTGCCGGCATCCACCTCGTAAGCGTTCCGCGTATCGACCACAATGACGCCCGGCTCGCGAATGAGCGCATTCCAGTCTTGTGGCGCAACGCGCGTGCCGGTGCGCTCGTTCGGATCTGCCTGGGGCTCGCCGAAGCGAATGATCTCGGACTTGATCTTCGACCTTGAGACGCTTGAAGGGACGTACGGACGCAACCGCCTCCTTGACCGCGAGATCGCCAAAGCGCGGATCGGCACGCAGCCAGTCGAGGAGCCCCGCGATCTCCTCGTGCGCACCGGCGAGCGTTGCGTTAAGCCCCTCGCGCGCAATCAGCGCCGTGCCTTTGATACCTCCTTGCGCACATCGCGCCTTGAGTTCCGCGCGCAACCGCTCGCAGTCCTCGACGGCGACGAACTTGTAGAATGCCGCGACAGTGATCGTCACGGCTTTGCCTTTGCGATCCGCGCTTCTTTATCGAGCAGCGCCTGCTTGCGCTCGACACCCCAGCGGTAGCCCGAGAGACTGCCGTCGCTTCTCACCACACGATGGCACGGAATGGCAACGGCAATTCTGTTTGCCGCACATGCCCCCGCGACTGCACGCGCCGCGTCCGGCGCGCCTATGCGCCGCGCGATCTCGGCATAGGTCGCGGTCTTGCCGGCTGGAATGTCGCGCAGCGCCTTCCACACGCGATGCTGGAATGCCGTGCCCTGCACGTCGAGCGGCAGGTCGAGCCCTATCCGCGGCGCTTCGACAAAACCCACCACCTTGGCGACGAGTTGTTCGAACGCACGGTCGCCGCCGATGAGGCGCGCGTGCGGAAAACGGTCCTGCACGTCGCGCAGCAATGCCCCTGGATCGTCGCCGAGAAGTATGGTGGCCACGCCTTTGTCGCTTGCAGCGACGAGGATGGCGCCGAGCGAGCACGCACCGATGGCAAATTTCATCTCCGTGTTCTTGCCCCCCGCACGGAAGTCGGTGGGCGTCATGCCGAGCACCTCGGAGGAGTTCGCATAAAATCGGCCGCTCGAGTTGAACCCGGCATCGTGAATGGCCTCCGTCACCGATCTGCTCCTTTTGAGTTGGTCGCGGACGCGCTTCTGGCGATGCGCGATCGCATAGGCCTTGGGCGTCACGCCGGCGATTGATTTGAACACGCGATGGAAGTGGTAGGGGCTGAAACCCGCGGCCGTCGCCAGCTCCTCGAGCTTAAGCTCCCCGTCGACGGTCTCGATCAGGCGGCACGCCTCGGCCACTTTCGCCGCGTTTTGCTCGTCGAGCGAACGCTCCCTAGGTTTGCAGCGTTTGCACGGGCGGAAGCCGGCCGCCTCCGCGTCGGCGCATGTCTTGTGGAAGGTCACATTGGTCCGCTTCGCGAGCCGTGCCGGGCACGACGGGCGGCAATAGACGCCGGTCGTCGCGACCGAATAAACGAAACCCCCGTCCGCACTTTTGTCGCGCGCGACCACCGCCGCCCACCGTGCGTCGTCGCTGGCGGCCTTCGCCCTCGCTTTCACGCTTCGCGGCTTTTCCAATGTTCGGGTCATGCACGTGCCCTGGTCGGCGTTAATCGTGACCCGAACTTATTGCGCCTGCCGCACCAGCGCACCCCGATCCTTGCGGTCAAATTGAGATAGTGCCGCCGCGAAATCCGGGGTGCGTCACTGTCTCTTCGAGCTTCAGGCACACCGAATTGATGCAATACCGTTTGCCGCTGTCACCCGGCCCGTCGTCGAACACATGACCCAGGTGCGAGCCGCAACGCGCGCAGGTGACTTCCGTCCGCGCCATGCCGTGCGACGTGTCGCTGTGATACTCGACCGCACCCGGCAGCGCCTGGTCGAACGATGGCCAGCCCGTCCCTGAATCGAACTTGGCCTCGGACGAGAACAGCACATTGCTGCACGCGGCGCAGGTGAACATGCCGTCGGCATCCGAGTTCAGCAGCTCCCCGCTGAACGGGGCCTCGGTCCCCTTTTCCCGAAGCACGCGATATTGCTCCGGCGTCAATTTCTCTTTCCAGGTCTTTTCGTCCGTCATCGAGAAGTTCCTCGTCCTGAAAGCAGGCCAAGCATCTTACCCCTTCCCACCTTCCGCCACCGCTTTCAAATTCGCGAGCCCCTTCTCCATCTCGCCACCCATCATCTTCTGCCCGTTCATGATGAGGCACATGGCCTTGCCGATGAAATCATGATGGCCGCCCATGGTCCACGTCACCGCCGTTTGACTGCCCTCCCGCTTGAACGAGAACTCAGATGTGCTCCTCCCCTCGAACGGCTTCACGAAATCAACGTTGAGCGCGACGTGCTCGGCCAGCCGGCTCTCCGCCACCGTCATGCGCCCTTCGCCCACCTGCTCGTTGCCGCTCCAGGTAAATACCGCACCCTTGCCTGCGGACGGCCCCTCGAAGGCGACTTTCGCGGCCGGATCCAGTTTCGCCCACGGCGACCAGGCATCCCATTTCCTGAGATCGTTGACGTGACCGAACACGTCGCCGGCCGGTGCCGCGATGGTGGTCGTGCGGCTCACGCTGAACTCGGCGGGCTGCATTGCTACGACGCCGGCAAACGCGGCGATGAGAACGACCAGACCAACGAGAATTTTCTTGAACATAGGGCCTCCCAAGGGTTGCGCAGCGCCTCGCGACCGCCGCTAAGATCCAAATAGCCCTTATACAGACGCATTGCGACATTTGCGTGCCCGACGCCAATACGTAGCGCCGTACACGCTATCGCACACGTGACCTATCGCAACAATTGGGCATGCGCTCCCCTCCTTGACAGCCAGGATGAGGGGCCATCGAGCCGCAGCGTCCATCTGATGCTCCACATGCTCCAAAAGACCAACAGAGAAGGCACTTCCCGCATTCATTCCTTTGAGCATATATCTGTCTTATCTAAGTCTTTTTCATCCTTTCTAAGGGTTTCTTAGATGCTTCCGGCGCAAACTCTCGAGCCCGGTTGCCGCGCGGACGGCGCGATCTTTTCGGCAATGGCAATGGGACGGCCATGACACGAAGAGAAGAACCAGTCTCCCTTTTGTCGGCAGGCTTGTCGCATCTGATGATGGCGAGCGCGCTGGCGATTGCCGCCGTCCCGCTTATCTTCGCCCTTCCCGATCAGCCCAGCGCCGCCGGCGAACGTCGCCGCGAGGACACCTCCAGCCCAGGCTCCTGCCGCTCAGACCCCTGCAGCCGAGCCCCCGGCTACCGCCCAGCCGGCCGAGCCACCGAAAGACGAATGGCCGAAGGAAGAGATCGCGAACGCCACCGAGCAGTGCACGCATCTGCTCTCCGGCGTCGCCGCCGAGGTCGAATACCTCGAGCCCATCAAGAAGGGCGAGTGCGGTCTCCCGGCGCCCGTGCGTCTGAAGAGCCTCGGATCCGATAAGAAGGTCGTCTTCGACCCGCCGGTCGACATCAACTGCCCGATGGTCGTGGCGCTCGACAAGTGGATCAAATCCACGCTGCAGCCGAAGGCACGCGAGCCGGACTCAAATCCTCAGTCACCGCCATCGTCAACGCCTCCGGATACTCCTGCCGCAACGTCTACAGCCTCCCGAACGCAAAGCTCAGCCAGCACGCCCTCGCCAATGCCATCGACATCGGCGGCTTCAAGCTTGCCGACGGACGCACGATCAAGGTCCTCAGCGGCTGGGGTCTGACGGAGCGTGATAAAGTGGCTCGCCAAGGCCAAGGCAAAGGCCGAGGCGGAAGCCAAGGCCAAGGTCGCCGCGGACGCGAAAGCCGCGCGTGCCAAAGGCACCGACGCAAAACACAAAGCCGACGTCGCGGACACCGCTCACAGCGACAAGCGACCCGTGCCGGTAAGCCAGGCTTCGCTGACGCTCATCTCCGGCAAAGAAGGACGCTGCCGCAAGCGCCGCCGACGCCAAGTCTGCCGCCGAGAACACGGCGCCTGCCGGCCGATCCGCCGAAGCCGACCGCCGAGAACCTATTCCTGCGCGCCATCCACGACGGCGCCTGCAAGGATTTCGGCACGGTGCTCGGCCCCGAGGCCAACGACCCGCACCGCAATCACTTCCATCTCGATCTGATCCCGCGCCGCCGTCACGGCATTTGCGAGTAGCGCCGAGACGATTGCGCGTCCGTCGAAATCAGGCCTTCTCCTTCGGCACCATCGTGAGATAGGGCTCGGCCTCCTTGAGAGCGCGCGCATAGGACGGCCGCTTCATCAGCCGATCCAGATATGCAGCCGTATTCTTGTAGGTCTCCGGCGAGCGGAACGATCATGTTGGTGTAGAAGAGCGCCGGCGCCGCCGCGCAATCGGCCATGCTGAAGTCCTCGCCCATGGCCCAGGTCTTCGCCGCCATGTCCTCCTCGATCATGCCGAGCGCCGTCTTGATCAGCGCCCGCGCATCCTCGACGCCGTGCGGGTCGTTCTTCCCCTCGGGCCGCAGCCGGTCGGTGATCACCTTCTGCATCGGCACGTGGACGTGGAGGTCGAAGAAGCGATCGCGGAGGCGCGTCTGCCGCGCCGGCGTCCTCGTCCCGGGCACCAGCTGCGCCTTGCCCGGATAGTACTGCGCCAGATACTCGATGATGATGCTCGACTCGGGGACGGTGTGGTTCCGCGCGTCGTCGCGCAGCACGGGAAACTTGCCGATCGGCCAGACCTTCTTGAACTCCGCGCGCGAGGTCTCGTCGCCGAGGTTCGACGAGCTGCCCCTTGAACGGCGTGTCGTTCTCGTAGAGCGCGATCAGCGCCTTCTGGCAGAACGACGACAGGGGATGGAAGTAGAGCGTGAGCGACATGCCTGAAACTCCTCGAATGCGGACCTGGCCACCGGGCCTACGCCCCGTCTTCGTGCCCTCGAGCTCCCGTTCGAGCGCAATGAGAAGCTCTCCGCACCCGTGCTCGCGGTCCGGCCACCTGGTCCAGCTTGTCGAGGAAGGCGCCCTGCTCCGTGTAAACGAGCCGCGTCCCCTTGCCCGTGGGCTTGAACTCGATCGTCGCCAGCGAGCATGAGATCGGCTTCTCCGCGATCGTCATGGCGTAGGCGATGATGATGCGCTCGTCGGGCACGATGTCCTGGTAGACCGTGTCGTTGGTCACGAGAGGGCCGTCGAGGAAGCGGAATCGGCTCCGCTCGTAGCCGCCGACGCGGAAGTCGACGTCGAACGTCTCGATCTTCCAGCCGTCGCCCTCCGCGAACCAGCGGCGCTTGGCGGCAGGGATCGGCGAAGGCGCCAAACACCCGCGCCGGCGGATGATCATAGGTGCGCTCGATCAAGAACGTGGCGTGATGCACGGACCGCTCGGTCATGACTTACTCCTCACTTCTCCTGATTGCCGTTGGGGTCTCAGGCCGCGGCCCGCTCGCTACGCAGCAGCTCCTCGAGGTTGTCGAGCGCGGTCCCGGTGCCGCCCTCACGTCCCGCCACGTCCTCGTAACCATCGAGAAACGCGCCCTGCTCGGTGAAGACGAGCCGCGTGCCGTCACCTGCCGCCTTGAGCTCGATCGTCACCAGCGAGACCGATATCTTCACGTCGTCGAGATGCATCGAGAACGAGATCACGATGCGCTCGTCGGGCACGATGTCGTGATAGATGCCGCTCATGATGTGCGCCTCGCCGCCCTCAGGCCCCGTGCGCAGGTATTCCCTCCCGCCGACGCGGAAATCGATCTCGAACTCGCTCGTCTCCCACTCCGAGTGGCAGAACATCCAGCGCGCCTTGGCCTCCACGCTTGCGAACGCGGCGAACACGCGCGCCGGCTTGGCGTCGAACGTGCGTTCGATGGTGAAGGTGGCATGCGTGACCGATCGTTGGGTCATGGCTTACTCCTCTACTCGTCTTTCGGTTTCGTCTCGTCGAGAAAAGCGCCGAGCCGGTCGAGCCGGCGCTCCCAGTTCATGCGCCGCTCGTTTATCCAGCGCTCGGCCGTCCGGAGCGCCTTGGGTTCGATTTGGCAGGTGCGCACCCGGCCCGACCTTCTGCGAGCGCACAAGGCCGCTCGCCTCGAGCACCTGCAGGTGCTGCACCACCGCCGAGAGTGTCATGTCGAGCGGCCTGGCAAGGTCACTGACAGAAGCCGGCCCGCTGCAAAGACGTTCCACCATCACGCGGCGCGACGGATCGGCGAGGGCCTGGAACATGAGATCGAGCGGCGCGGATTGCTGAAGCATCCGCTTAAGTATCGCGTCGCGCCCGAATTAGTCAAGCGTCCGCTTAAGTGTTCGCGCACGAGCACGCAATATTCAGTTGGCGACACCATCAGGCCGCGATAAACGCCGCCGACGCCGCGAGCGACGCGACCGTCCGCACGTGGTTCCACCACGTCCACGCTGAGAGGTAGTGCGTCCACACGCGCCGGCCCTCGTCGCTGCTCGCATTGACCGCCGCCAGGCTGTCGTTGAGCGGCACGTTGCCCAACATCGTCACGAGAAAGCAGCCAATGAAGATAGAGGAGGCCCCCGGCCAGGAGATAGCCCGCGCCCGGCTCCGACCACCTCATGAGTGCGGCAACCGCCAGGATGAGCGAGAGCGCGGCCGTTCCCATGAAAAGGCCGAGAAACACCGGGTTCAGCACCACGACGTTGATCGACTGCATGGCGGAGATGCCGGCTTCCGGCGCCACGCGCCCGAGCGCCCCCATCACGAAATTCGAGAAAGCGAAGAAGATGCCGGCCACCAACCCCGCGCCGAGCGCGGACGAGAAAGTCATACCGAAGAGTGCGCTTTCCATCACCGTCCCCTCTACACGCCTGATTTCGCCAGCAGGTCCGCAAGCTTGTCGAGGCTCTGCGTCCAGCCCGCCTCCATGCCGGCCAGCATCTGCGGCGCGATCGGCGCGAGGCCGCTTGGCCGTCGCTTGCACGGTGAGCTTCGTCTTTTTGCCCTTGCGCGACGAACGTAACGGTCGTCACGCGATTCGAGCAGCGGCTTGCCCTCTAGTCCTCGCGCGATGGCGTGAACACCAGCATCTCAGGCGGGACGACCTCGTGGAAGATGCCGTCATCGGATAGCACGGTGCCATCGGGCCCGCGCATGTCGATAGGATCTTGCCGCCCGGCCGTACGTCGATCTCGCAGACCGGATTGGTGAAGCACTGCGGACCCCACCACTGCGCCATGTGCTCGGACTCGGTCCACATCCGGAACACGAGCTCGCGCGGCGCGTCGAACACGCGCGTGATCGTGACCGTCCGCTCGTTCGGCAGCTTCGTCTGCGTGCTCGCGCTCATGATCCTGACCCTCCGATGGAAGCAAGATGCTCGTCGAGCCGTTCGAACGAGCTCGTCCAGCCGCCGCGATGCCCGTCGCGCTCGCCGACCGACTGGAACGGCGTCTGCCGGAACGTCATCAGCGTCTTGCCGCCCCGATCGGCGAACGTCAGCGTCACCAGCGTCTCGAGGCCGCGCTCGCCTTCCTCGTCCCACGCGAACGTGAACACGAGGCGCTCGGGCGGCGCCACCTCGCGGAATGTCCCGCCGAGCGTGAGCAGCCGGCCGTCCGCGGTCGAGCGCAGCGCTGCGCGCCAGCTCCCGCCTTGACGCGCGTCCGTCTCGACGCTGACCGCCGGATGATCCCTGGGCCCGAACCACTGCGCGAGCTGCGCGGTGTCGGTCCACGCCTTGAACACGAGCTCCCGCGGCGCATCGATGAGCCGCGTGATAACGAGCTCGCGCTCGAGCGTATCCAGTCCCGTATCGGCTCCAGTTCGTCTCCACGCACTCACCTCGCTGTGCCGGCTTCCTCCCGCCGCAGCCTCATTGATCTTGGCGAGATCGATCTTGGTCATGCCCATCACAGCCTGCATGACTCGGCCGGCGCTGCCGATCGGTTCGTCGAGCATCTCCGCCCAGTGAGCATGGCCGACCTGCCAGGAGAGACCGAACTTGTCCTTGAGCCAGCCGCACTGGCTCTTCGAGCCGCCTTCCGAAAGTTTCTCCCAGAGGTAGTCGATCTCCGCCTGCGTCTCGCAGGCGATGTGCAGCGACACGGCCTCCGAGAGCTTGAAGATCGGCCCGCCGTTGAGGAGCGTGATCTCCAGGCCCTCGATCTCGAACGAGGCCGTCATCACGCTGCCCTTGGGGCCTGGCCCGGCGTCTCCGTAGCGCGTGATCGTGCCGGGCTTCGCATTCTTGAAGACCGAGCAATAGAAGCGCATCGCCTCTTCGGCATCGTTGTCGAACCAAAGGAACGGCGTGATCTTGTGAGAAATCTTCGGCATCTCGGGTTTCCTCTCCAGCTCGTCTGCTCTTTGTCTCTCGCGCTCACTTCTCGGCCAGCGCTTTCATGTTGGCGAGACCGTCCTCGAAGTCGCCGCCCACCATCTTGTCCATATCCATGATGACGTGGATGATCTTCGCCATGAATGGCACGGGACCGCTCATCGCCCACGTCACCTCAGTCGCCTCACCCTTCGGTACGAACGTGAACGCGACGTCGTTGTGCGCCTCGAAAGGTTTCACGAAGTCGAGCTTGATGGCGACGCGCGACGGCGCATCGCTGTCGGCGATCGTCATGCTGCCGATGCCGAGCTGATCGCTCTTCCACGCGTACGACGCACCTTTCCCGCTCGCTGGACCGCTGTAGGTGCCCTTGCCGGGATCCTTCTTCTCGAAGGGATTCCACGTGTTGAACTGGTGCATATCGTTGATGAGCGGGAAGATCTTCTCCGGCGGCGCCTTGATGCTGGCCGAGCGCGCGACGCGGAACGTGTCTGGCTTCATCGCCGCAAGCACGAGCACGACGGCGGCCGCAACTAGCAAGAGGCGCGCCGATGATGCCGATCACTTTGAACATGTGTGTCTCCGTCCTCACGCTGTCTTGAGATACGCTTCGAGCTTGTCGAACGTGCCGCCGAAGCCGCCGCGCATCGACTTCGAACATGCTGACGTACATCCTGCACTCCTCGTCGGTCGCATTGATGGGGCTGCCGCGCAGCATGAGCGTCGTCTTCCCGCCCTCCTCGCTGAGCGTGAGAACGTTGAGAACCTCGAGCGGCCAGGTGTTGTTGAGCTGGCTGAAGGGCGCGCGCGTGAGCCCGCCTTCCGGGTCCGAGAAGGAATTGATGAACACGAGCCGCTCCGTCGGCACGATTTCGCGATAGGTGAAGCGGCCCCACATGTCGTGGCCCGGCTTGAACTGCATCGCATAGTGGAACGTGCCGCCCGGCTTGAGCTCGAATTTGGCGACGCGGATCGTGCAGCCCTTAGGGCCCCACCACTGCGCCAGCCGGTCGGCCTCCGTCCACGCCTTCCACACGAGATCGCGCGGCGCGTCCACGGTCCGGCTGTAGATGAACTCCTTTGTCGTCTCGATTGCGGTCATGATCGTTCTCCGGGATTGTTGCCAACTTCCGCCTTACGCCATGGTGCGGATATGGGCTTCCAGCCGGTCGAGCGATGACTTGGCACCCTGCTCGACACCCGACGCCAGATGAGCATCGCGGTCCGCCTTCGAGGAGTGCACGGCCAGACTGCTCAGCGTCGTCCTGCCGCTGCGCTCGATGAACGTCACGGTGACGAGCGCGTTCGGGCTGAGGAAGCCGTCTGTGACATAGCCCTGCGTGTAGACGAGCCGCTTCGGCGCGGCGATCTCGCGATAGACGCCGAAGATCGTGCCACTGCCGCCGGCATGGCGCATCGTGTAGCGGTAGCCGCCGTCGACGCTGAGATCGACATCGCACTTGATCAATTCGGCCAACTCGCAGCCGTACCAGTGCTTGATGTGCTTTGTTTCCGTCCAAGCCCGGAATACGAGCTCGACCGGCGCATCGAATGCCCGCGTGACCTGAAATTCGAGATCCGACGGCAGCGTCAACGTCATCTTCTGCTTTGCGATTGCGTCCACGATCTTTCTCCGTTGCACTTGAACTCGACTACGCACCCAATCCGGGGAGATAGTTCCCGAGACGATCCAGTGTTTCCGACCAGCCTCCCTCGTGCCCGTCGCGTGAAGCGGTAGAGGTGAACCCGGCCTGATGCAGCGTGAGCTTTGTCTTCGCGCCGAACTGCGTGAAGATCAGCGTCACGACGGTCTCGTGCCCGGGCTTGCCGGCCTCGTCCTCCCACGCATGCGTGAAGACGATCCGCTCTGGCGGCACGATCTCGCGATAGACGCCGCCCACCCAGTGATCGACGCCTTCGGCCGAGCGCAGGCACGAGCGCCATGCGCCGCCGGGACGGAAGTCCATCTCTCCGGAGGGGATCGTGAACCCGCGTGGCCCGCACCAGCGCTCCAGGTGCTCGGGCTTGCTCCAGGCCTCGAACACCAGGGCCCGCGGCGCGTCGAAGACGCGCGTGATGATGAACTCGTGCTGCGCCGTCTGGGCGCTCGCGCTATTTCTTGCGGCCACGCTTCTTCTCCTTCTTGACTCCCTTTGCGGATTTGGCGGGCTTCTCGCCCTTCTCCTGGGCCTGCAGCTCGCGCAGGTAATCATCAAGCCGATCGAACCGTTCCTCCCAGAAGCGCCGGTAGGACTCGAGCCATTCGTCGACGCTTTTCAGCGCTTCGGGCTCGATCTTGCAGGGCCGCCACTGCGCCTCGCGGCCGCGCGTGATCAGCTTCGCGCGCTCGAGCACCTTGAGGTGCTTCGAGACGGCGGGAAGGCTCATGTCGAACGGTTTTGCCAGTTCCGAGACCGACGTCTCGCCGAGCGCGAGACGCGCGAGGATGGCGCGCCGCGTGGGATCGGCGAGAGCTGCGAACGTCGTGCTGAGGGTATCCAGCGCCATTTCGTATTTGCCCGATCGGTTAAGTAACCTATCGGTTAAATACAAGCCAACGGGCGCCTGTCAAGCGCTTCTCGCCATATGCGATGACCTCACCCGCAGAGCGCCGAGACGCGCAACCATGAGCACAACGCAAAATAGGGGCGGCACCAACCTGCGGTGCCGCCCCGAATGGACGTTGCTTGGTGACTACGCCTAGCTGCGCGCGATGCGCTTGCGCCCGCCGCCGAACCCGAGCGAAACGAAGCGCTGGCCGATATCGACGTGGATGTGGCTCATCCCTGCATACGTCATGGTGCCGCCCGAGTGATGGTTGGCGATCAGCCACTGCACGATCGCGCCCTTGCGGCCGCCCGCATCGAAGTCGACGGCGAGACCGTAGCGGTGCTTGGACGGCTTGCCGGTGTTGCGGATGGTGGCGCCGGGACGGCAGGTCGACACGATCTGCACGGCACCGAACTGCGATTCGATGCGATCGAGCAGTGCCCTAGCCGCGGGCTGCAGGCAGCCGCGATTGCCTCCGCTGCCTCCACCGCCGCCGCCGGCCTCGTTGCGTACGGCGGTCACGGCGCGCGACTGAAGCGTTCCGTACACTTTCGTGTCGTTGTTGATGTTCTTGCTGGCGTAATTCTTGCGCTTGTAGGAACGCGCCTGGCGCTTGCCCGTCGACTTGTAGGCACTGCGCTTGGAGGCTTTGGACTTGAAGTTCTGGGCGCGGTTGGGCTTGGCGCGCGTCACGGAATCCTGATCGTAGAGCGATGGCACCAGGCCATGGTCGAGGCGCGCCTCCGCTGATGTCGCGAGCATTGCTGCAAGGCAAACGCCAAGAAAAGCCGTAGCAATCTGCTTACGCATGGGTACTCCTTATTTTCCCTGAGGGAGATCTTCCGGTGCGCTCATGCGCGGCGGCGCAATCGTAACGATGAAGGCGCCTGATTTTCTTCGTCATGCCGCGGACGACCGGGTCCGGGATTGACGCTTTAGAATCCAGAAGATCTCGGTAGTTGCTCACCCGACTATTGCACTATGACGCCGCAACCGACGGGACACGACACGAACTACGTCGCGACGACCCGTTCTCCCCGGTTAACCCGGCGTCAGAAGGCGTAACACCAACCCCTTGTGTTCAAAGTGTGGCACGCCCTCTGCGCCATCCGTCGCACCTCGGAGTCGAGGATGACGCAAGCGCGCCCAAACGCGCGCTGATCATCTGCCAACTGCCGCAAAAAAAGGCCGGGCGTTTGCCCGGCCTTTTCGATCGCGAATGACCAATTTGAATAGCCTACTCGCTGCCAAGACGGCGCTGCCACCAGCCGCGACGTGTCGGCTCCGACGTCAGAACGCCCGGATCCGTCGCCACACTACTTTCAACCTGATCGGGCTTGACGACGACGCGCTCGATCTTCGGCTCCCCCGACGTCGCCGTGTTGCGCGCGCACGAGCCCGCGATCGCGTCGGAGCGTCGCCGCTTCCTCGCGCAACGGGCTGCGGCTCATGACCGGCTCGTGCGCTCGCGGGCTTCTCAGGCGCAACCGGTGTGTCAGGCTCTTCTCTGCGAGCGGAAGGCTGATCACGCTGTGGCCGGCTCTCGCGCGCGATCGGCTGCCCATCATTGTCCTCGGCGAACCCGCCCTCTGGCGCCTCGCCCTCCTGCCGTGCTTCCTGAGGACGGCCGCCGCGATCGCGTCCGCGTCGTCCGCCGCGCCGGCCCCTGCGGCGGCGCCGGGCGCCTTGCTCGTCCTGGCGTCCTTCTGTACCGCCGAACGCTTCGCGCTCGCCGCCGCCTTCCATGTCACCTTCCGAGGCCTGCATGTCCTCCGCGCCGCCGGCCTCGTCGGGAAACTCCGAATGCTCGCCGTTGACGCCGGCCGCCTCGAACTCGCGCGGCTGGCTGCTCATGCCGCGCGGCTCGTCGCGCAGGCGCTCGCCGCCGCGCCGCCCGCGCCGCCGCCGCCGCCGCCGCCCGCCGTCTTCGCTGCTGCCGCTGCCGTGGTGATGCCCTTCGTCGCGCGGACGCGCCTCGCCGCCGCCGTCGGCAAAGCGCAACCTCGCGCTCGCCGCTCGCTTTCGGGCTCGGCCTCGACCGGCTCCGCGCCTTCACCTTCGAAGCCCCAGTCCATGTTGACGGCAGCGCGCTCGGGCCTGCGGACCGCTTGCGCCGGCGCATGGCCTTTCTCGATCGTGAAGTTCGCGCCCTGCAGCTTGTCGGAGGCCTGCACCGCCACGAAGATCCCGTGCCGGGTCTCCATCTCGTTGATGAAGTGGCGCTTGTTGTTGAGGATGTAGAGCGCCACGGAGGACGTCGTCGTGGCGACGAGCGACGTGCGAGCCCCCGCCATGAGCGCGTCCTCGAGCCCGCGCAACACCGCGAGCGCGACGCTCTCGGTCGAGCGGATGATGCCGGTGCCCTGGCAATGCGGGCACTGCGACGTCGACCCTTCGAGCACGCCGGACCGGAGCCTCTGGCGGCTCATCTCCATCAGCCCGAAGTGGCTGATGCGCCCGAGCTGAATGCGGGCGCGATCGAAGCGCAATGCATCCTTCAGGCGGCGCTCGACCGCGCGATTGTTGCGCTTCTCCTCCATGTCGATGAAGTCGATCACGATGAGGCCCGCGAGGTCGCGCAGCTTCAAGCTGCCGGGCGATCTCGTCGGACGCCTCGAGGTTCGTGTTGAGCGCCGTCTCCTCGATCGAGAATTCGCGCGTCGCCTTGCCCGAGTTGACGTCGATGGCGACCAGAGCCTCCGTCTGGTTGATGACGAGGTAGCCGCCGGACTTCAGCGTCACGTACGGGCTGAACATCGCATTGAGCTGCCGCTCGATGCCGAACTTCGTGAACAGCGGCTCCGGCTCCTGGTGCAGCATGACGTTCTTGGCATGGCTCGGCATGAGCATGCGCATGAAGTCCTTGGCGTCCTTGTGCGCCTCGTCGCCGGCGACGATGATCTCTTCCACGTCCTTGTTGTAGAGGTCGCGGATCGACCGCTTGATCAGGTTGCCTTCCTCGTAGACGAGGCTCGGCGCCGTCGATTGCAGCGTGAGATCGCGCACGCTCTCCCAGAGCCTGCAGCAGGTACTCGAAGTCGCGCTTGATCTCCTGCTTCGTGCGCGCCGCGCCCGCCGTGCGGATGATGAGCCCCATGCCCTCCGGCACCTCGAGCTCGGCCGCGATCGCCTTGAGGCGCTTCCTGTCCTGCGGGTTGGTGATCTTGCGGCTGATGCCGCCGCCGCGCGCCGTATTCGGCATGAGCACGGTGTAGCGGCCGGCCAGCGACAGATAGGTTGTGAGCGCAGCACCCTTGTTGCCGCGCTCCTCCTTGACGACCTGCACCAGGATCACCTGGCGCCGCTTGATCACTTCCTGGATCTTGTAGCTTCTCGGACGCCGGCGCGGACGCGACGGCAATTCCTCGAGCGCATCCTCGGATCCGGCCTGCTCGACCGCCTCCGGCGCTCCGCTGGCGACCTCTTGGACCTCGCCGCTCAGCGGCTGGAGCAGCCACCATTTCCCTCGGCCGAGGCCTCGACGGCATCGCCGCCGTCGGCCGCAGCATCTTCTGCCGCGTCTGACCTTTCCTCGGCCTCGCCCTCACGTTCTCCCGTCGGCTCGAAGCCTCCGGCAGGCTCGGGTTCTGCCAACCTCCTCGACGATGACGTCGTCGGTCGGCCGACGCTTCGAGCGCGGCCGTGGTCGGCTCGCTCGTCGCGGTCGTCGCCATCTCATCGTCGCTCGCCGCCGGCGCTCTCGATCTCACAGTCGCTCTCGACGACCTCGGAGGGCTCGCCCCCTTCGTCGCGAGAGTATTGCTGCGCCTCACCACCGCGGGCGCCTGCGCCGCGCCATGCGCTCAGCGCGTGCGTCCGCGGCAGCTTCCTCCTCGGCTTCCGCGGCCGCTTCCTCGTCGAGGAGCGCCTGCCGGTCGGCCATGGGGATCTGATAGTAGTCGGGATGGATTTCGTTGAAGGCCAGGAACCCGTGACGGTTTCCGCCGTAGTCGACGAAAGCTGCCTGGAGTGACGGTTCGACGCGCGTGACTTTCGCGAGATAGATATTTCCGCGTAACAGTTTCCGTGCGGCGCTCTCGTAATCGAACTCCTCTACGCGCCCACCGCGCAAGACCACCACCCGAGTCTCCTCGGGGTGGGTGGCATCGATAAGCATCTTGTTGTTTGCCATGTCTTTTTATCCTTCGCGCGCGGGCTCTGCGGCCCACCTGTCCCGGCTCTCGAGCCGGGGGCGACAAGCGGCCACGTAATGGCGCGCGCCTTTGTTGGTTGGCTGAGATGTGGAGAGTGTGGGTTGAGTGTCGGGCGCGCATCTTGCCCGGCATCCGATGGGTCGGACGCCAACGGTCGCCGGGTTTGGGCAAACCCGGCGGCAGAGAGGCAGGACGTGCGTTCGTTCTGCATGATCCTCGTAGTCCAGTCTGGCGACCGAGCTCTGGCTTTGATACGGCAGAGCCAATTCGCCGTGGTCGGCGTATATCCTAGGGTTGGGAGGCGTTCCGCAGTCCGGCGCGGAAATGGCCGGTATCGTAGCCGGTCCGCTCATCCCTCGCAGCGCGCGGTGCCCCTTTCCCTGGCACCGGACGCGCGCGCGACGCACCACGATCGAGAATGCCCTTGGCTCGCGACAGAAAGGAGGCAACGTTTCCGGTGCAACGCGCTCAGGTCGACAAAACGACCGAGGCGCCGAAGCTTCCGATCAACAGGCGGCCGCCACTATGCCGTCGTTCCGCGTGCACCGTCCTCTTGCAAAGACTGCGATCCAGGGCTGGGGCAAGACGACCGGAACCGATCGAGTGTCCACCAGCCAAAAGCGATCGCTTCAAGAGGACTCACTCAACGGGATGCGAGGTAGATTTGTAAGGGTTCGCCGCCCTGCAAGCAAGAGTGATATAAGGGAGACGGTGGCCCGGAGTATCTCGCACCCGCGCCCTGGGCCGGGATTGCAGAGCCATCTTTGCGCTAACATTCAGGTTCAGAACGACTTTTCAGGGTACTGGGGTATCCTCGGGGCAGGCGGCTGGCATAATGGCAGGAAGCGCATTCTGGCGATGGGCGCTGAGCGGCTTCGCCTTTCTCATTGCGGTTGCCCATGCGCCTGTTGCGGGAGCGCCGCAGGCTCAGGGAGCCGGCTGCCGAGTGGCCGACAACGGTCATTCCCAAGACCTCGGCCGAGAACCGCAGCCGTCCGAGGCGCCTGCCGCCGCCGAGCCGAAGAAGGCCGCAGCCGCCGGCCAAGGCACCTGTCGGCCATGCGACCGCCGCCGGCCTCGATGGCGACGAGCAGCGCACCAGCTTTCGACTTGAGCTGTCGAAGGGGGTGACGGCAGAGATCTTCACGCTCGCCAATCCCTACCGTGTCGTCGTCGACCTGCCCGACGTCACCTTCGAGCTGCCCTCGATCGCCGGCCGGGAGGAGCGCGGTCTCGTCAAGACGTTCCGCTACGGCCTGTTCGCCGAGGGCAAGGCACGCATTGTGATCGACACGACCGGGCCCGTCCGGATCGAGCGCGCCGCCATGGCCGCCGCCGCCCGCGGCAAGGGCATCGTCTTTACGTTCGACCTGCTTCCCGACCGCGCCCGAGGTCTTCGGCATGGGAACCGGCGCCGCGCGCCAGGAAAAAGCCCACCCGAAGCCGGACATCAAAGAGGAAGTGCTCGCCAAGCCCAAGAACCGCGGCAAGACGGTCGATCATGATCGACCCGGGCCACGGCGGCATCGACGGCGGCGCCATCGGCTCCACGCATCTGCTCGAGAAGAACGTCGTGCTCGCGGTCGCCAAGGAGCTGCGCAAGGCGCTTTCTGCCAGCGGCCGCTACGACGTGCGCATGACGCGCACCACCGACGTATTCATTTCCCTCGATCAGCGCCTCGCGGCCTCGCAGAAGAGCGGCGCCGAGCTCTTCATCTCGCTGCACGCGGATTCGCTCGCCGACGCCGGCTACACACAGTCGATCCGCGGCGCCACCGTCTATACCCTCTCCGAGCGCGCCTCCGACGAGCAGGCCCGCCTCATGGCCGAGAAGGAGAACGCCTCCGACCTCGTCGGCGGGCTTGATTGCGACCGACAGGCGAGGCTTCCGACCAGGTCCGCAACATCCTGTTCGACCTCATGAAACGCGAGACGGCCAACTTCTCGGCGGATTTCTCGAACGTGCTCGTTCGCAAGCTCAAGGGTTCCCTGACGCTTTCTCGCGATCCCCAGCGCTCGGCAGCCTTCAAGGTGCTGAAGCAGACGCATGCGCCGTCCGTGCTCGTCGAGCTCGGCTACCTGAGCCACCTCGAGGACGAGAAGCTGTTGAACTACGCCCCAGTGGCAGAAGCAGGCGGCCGCCTCCATCGCGGCCGCCGTCGATGCCTATTTCGCCAAGCGGACGGTGAGCACGCCCTGAACCGCCGCGTTTCTCGCGTGTCGCAAACGGTCGGGCCGCGCGACCGACTGGAGTGGTTAATCCTTCAAGAAGGCCTCGCCGCTAGCATCCGACGCTGCCCGCATTGACGGCCGACAGCCTGTGCAAAGCCGAAAATGTGGGAACGCCAAAGGTTTCAGCGACGACCTGATGCCACAATCCATGGTATTCTGCCGCATTGATCCAGGGCTTGCTGCAGCGCAATAAGGCGCATTGAAGGTAGGCCCCTCGAGCGGAAGAGGCGATGCGAGCCCCCATACTCCCACCTCCGGCTGAGCCCAGACAGAAGTGGACGGCGGCGCAAGAGCTTTCTCTTGAGCTTCCTCGGCTTCGGCTTCGGCGCGTTCGTCGTCTTGTTCATCGTCGGCTCGGCCGGCGCCGGCTTCCTGCTGTGGCGCGTCTCGCAAGGACCTGCCCGACTACGAGAGCCTCGCCAAGTACGAGCCGCCCGTCATGACGCGCATCCACGCGCACGACGGCTCGCTGATCGCCGAGTACGCGCGCGAGCGGCGCATCTTCGTCCCCATCAACACCATCCCGAAGACCGTCATCGCCGCCTTCCTGTCGGCCGAGGACAAGCGCTTCTACGAGCACGGCGGCCTCGATCTGCAGGGCATCGCCCGCGCCGTCTTCAAGCTGGCCGAGACGAAGATGCGCGGGCGGCGACCGCCGCGCCGAGGGCGCCTCGACCATCACCCAGCAGGTCGCGAAGAACTTCCTGCTCACCAGCGACCGCACGATCGAGCGCAAGATCAAGGAAGCCATCCTCGCCATCCGCATCGAGCGCGCCTACACCAAGGACAAGATCCTCGAGCTCTACCTGAACGAGATCTACCTCGGCATCGGCGCCTACGGCGTCGCCGCGGCGGGCCTCGCCTATTTCAACAAGGAGCTCAAGGACCTCACCATCGAGGAGGTCGCCTATCTCGCGGCCCTGCCCAAGGCGCCGAACAACTACCATCCGTTCCGCCAGAAGGAGAAGGCCACCGAGCGGCGCAACTGGATCATCGGCCAGATGGAGGAGAACGGCTACATCACGCGACGAGGAGGCGCGCGCCGCCAAGCAGAAGCCGCTGACGGTCAACTTCCGGACCGGCGGCGCGCACATCTTCGCCGCCGAGTATCTTCGCCGAGGAGGTCCGCCGCTCGCTCCTCTCCGAGTACGGCGAGGCAGAAGCTCTATGCTGGCGGCCTCTCCGTCCGCACCACCCTCGATCCACAGGCTGCAGCAGATCGGCCGCAAGGCTCTGATCGACGGCCTGGTCGCGTTCGACCGCAAGCAAGGCTGGCGCGGGCCGGTCGACCAAGATCGACATCGCCGGCGACTGGGGCAAACCCCTCGGCGCGATCGACAGCCCATCCGACATCGCGCCCTGGCGCCTCGGCGTCGTGCTCTCCGCCGAGAAGGCCAAGGCCGTCGTCGGTCTTGAAGCCCGCCGCAAGCAGCAGGACGGCTCCCTCACCGGCGAGCGTCAGGCGGTCGAGATCACCTTCGACGAGGTCAAGTGGGCCAAGGTGCTCGGCAAGCGGACCGCAGCCCAGGCCGTGACCGACATCCTGGCCCCCGGCGACGTGATCTACATCGCGCCGAAGGACGAGAGCAACCTCGCGGGCGTCTGGTCGCTCATGCAGATCCCCGAGATCGGCGGCGGCCTGATCGCCCTGGATCCGCACACCGGCCGCGTGCTCGCCGTGGTCGGCGGCTTCTCCTTCGCCATGAGCCAGTTCGACCGCGCCATCCAGGCCAAGCGCCAGCCCGGCTCGTCGTTCAAGCCGATCGTCTACGCGGCGGCAATCGACAACGGCTACAAGCCGACCTCGATCGTGCTCGACGCGCCGATCGAGATCGAGCAGGGCCCGGGCCAGGACATCTGGAAGCCCGAGAACTACGAGAAGGAGAAATCCGCCGGCCCCTCGACGCTGCGCGTCGGGATCGAGAAATCGCGCAACCAGATGACGGTCCGTCTCGCCCAGGACATGGGCATGCCGCTGATCACCGAGTACGCGCAAGCCGTTTCGGCGATCTACGACGACCTGATGCCGGTGCTGTCGATGTCGCTCGGCGCCGGCGAGACGACGCTGCTGCGCATGGCGACCGCCTATTGCATGATCGCCAACGGCGGCAAGGCGGTGCGCCCGACCCTGATCGATCGCATCCAGGACCGCTGGGGCAAGTCGGTGTGGCGCCACGACGCGCGCCAGTGCCCCGGCTGCACGGCCGACGCCTGGGGCACGGGCCAGGAGGAGCCCGAGATCGCCGACGACAGGAAGCAGATCATCGACCCGCACACCGCCTATCAGATGACGTCGATCATGGAGGGCGTGATCCAGCGCGGCACCGCGACGTCGCTCAAGTCCCTGAATCGCCCGCTCGCCGGAAAGACCGGCACGACGAACGAGGAAAAGGACACCTGGTTCATCGGCTACACGCCCGACCTCGTGGTCGGCGTCTTCGTCGGCTACGACACGCCGAAGCCCTTGGGCAAAGGCAACACCGGCGGCCACGTCGCGGCGCCGATCTTCGGCGAGTTCATGAAGCTCGCGCTGGGCGACACGCCGCCCATCCCCTTCCGCATCCCGCCCGGCATCAAGCTCGTACGCGTGAACCCGCACACCGGCCTGCGCGCGGCGCCGGGCGACGCAACCGCGATCATGGAGGCGTTCAAGCCCGACGAGGAGCCTGACGACGCCTATTCGGTGATCGGCTTCTCCGACCCCGCATCCGGCCAGGGCTTTGTCGACGACCAGGCCGCTCAGCAGACCGACGACGGCTGGGCCCCGCGCCCGTCCGGCCCTCCTGGCTTCGGCTCCGGCCGCGGCGGCGTCTGGTAACGAAGGACAGTTGGCCACTGATCCGGTGTGCGTCACGATGCGCGCCGCGTTTACATGGATGCGCGCGGCCCCTATATGTGACCGCAGTTCCCCAAAATCGTTTTCTCCAGTTGGGAGGCACCGATGCGCGCTGAAGCGCAAAAACTCGTCGAGTTCAATTCAAGAGGCCCTCCTCCTCTTGAGGAGGTATCTTTGACCCGGACAGCGCATCGGCCCGCCTAGCGGACTTGAACAAGCGCGCCGAGGATCCGAGCCTCTGGAGCAATCCGGCAAACGCTCAGAAGGTGATGCGCCAGCGCCAGCAGCTCGAGCGCGCGCTGACCGACTTCCGCCGCCTCGAGCGCGAGCTCGACGACAACGTGACGCTGATCGAGCTCGGCGAAGCCGAGGACGACGCGGCCGTAACGCGCCGAGGCCGAGGCAGCGCTCGCGCGCCTCGACGAGGAGGTGCAGCGAAAGAGCGTCGAGGCGCTGCTGTCGGGCGAGGCCGACGGCATGAACACCTACGTCGAGGTCCACGCCGGCGCCGGCGGCACCGAGAGCCAGGACTGGGCCTCGATGCTGGCGCGCATGTACATGCGTTGGGCGGAGCGGCGCGGCTTCAAGGTGAAGCTTGTCGACGAGAGCCCCGGCGAGGAGGCGGGCATCAAGTCCGCCACCCTCGAGATCGAGGGCGAGAACGCCTACGGCTGGCTCAAGACGGAAGCCGGCGTGCACCGTCTCGTGCGCATCTCGCCCTACGACTCGAACGCGCGCCGCCACACGAGCTTCGCCTCCGTCACCGTCTATCCGGTGGTCGACGACACGATCGACATCGAGATCAATCCCGCCGACGTCGACATCTCCTTCGCGCGCTCGAGCGGCGCCGGCGGCCAGCACGTCAACCGCACCGAATTCGGCCGTGCGCCTCGTGCACAAGCCGACCGGCATCGTCATCTTCGCCCAGGAGCAGCGCTCCCAGCACCAGAACAAGGACATCGCCTTCAAGCGCCTCAAGGCGCGTCTCTACGAGCGTCGAGCTCAAGTTGCGCGAGGAGAAGGCCACCGCCGACCAGGCGGCCAAGACCGACATCGGCTGGGGCCACCAGATCCGCTCCTACGTGCTGCAGCCCTATCAGCTGGTGAAGGACCTGCGCACCGGCTCCCAGAGCAGCAGCCCCGACGCCGTGCTCGATGGCGACATCGACCAGTTCATCGAGGCGACCCTCACCCAGCGCATGAAGGGCGGCGGCCCCGCCGAGGTCGCCGACCTCGACTAGATCCCCGACCTCGCGCGCAATCCTCAGAGCGCATGCCAGATCGCCACCAGCTCCGGCGAAGCATGCTCTCCCCTCGACCGTTGCCAAACCGTCACAGGCCGCGAGTCCCGGCAGGAACAGCTCCATCTTGCTCGGCAGCGTTAGCTGGCGATCCGAGAGCAAAGGCCGGCACGAAGCCCGGCCGGTTTCGGACTCCCGGTCTTGCTGCCGGGAGCAGACGCAAGCTCACAATGGAGATGATCATGAGCACCACCAAGAAGGCAGCGCTCGGCGCCGTCGCGGCACTTGTCGCCGCGATGGGCACCATCGGCGCGGCCGAGGCGCTGGTTTCTGCAAGCACCGCTTGCTGCGCAGCCACCTCTTTGTTTCCACCTACGACGACTGCAGCCTCTACAAATACAAGTGGCTCAAGACTGGAAAGCTGTTCTGGCAGCTCAAGTACATGAAGTGCCTGAGCCACGGCTACTAAGATCCGGCAGCCGGCTGATAGTCGGCCCCGCCGGATTGGGGCCCTCGGGCGGTCGCCCGGGGCCCTTTTTCATGGCGATTCTCGATGCTCTGTGCTGCGAGCGATCTAGCGGACGGACCGCTTTCTTGTTAGCCGTCCAGAGCTTCTCCTGAAGAAGCGACCTGTCCGGGCTTTCCCATGCCGCGTTCCGTCCTCGCGTTCCTCGCTCTTGCGCTCCTTGCACTCGCTCCTCCCGCCGCAGCGCACCACACCTTCGTCACCAAGTACGACCCCGCCAAGCTCGTGACCGTCTCGGGCGTCGTCACCTCGGTGAGCTTCACCAACCCGCACATCCATTTCGAGGTGCAAGCTGCCTCGGCCACCTGGACGGTCGAGACCGAAAGCATCTCGACGGCGCAGGGCAAGGGCATCACCCCGAGCGCTCTCAAGCAGGGCGCCAAGGTCACCGTGAGCGGCTGGCGAGCGCGCAACGGCTCGGCGGCGATGGGATTGCGGAGCATCTCCATCTCTGGCGGTCCCTCGGCCACCATGCGCCGCACGGCGCGATGACGTAGCCCATGAACCCCTTCTCCGACGAGTTCTGGGAAGGCGTCGCGGCGACAAACCTCGCCATCAATATCCGCGAGTCGATCTGGGTGTATCCATTCCTGGAGACGACGCACGTCCTGGGCCTGGCCCTTCTGTTCGGCGCCATCGCCATCTTCGATCTACGCGTGCTCGGCTTGAACAAGGAGCTCCCGGTCTCGAGACTTTGGCATCACGTAAAGCCGTGGGTCTGGACCGGATTCGTTGCCGCGTTCTCGAGCGGCGTGCTGCTTTTCATCGGTGGCGCCGTCGACTTCGCCGTCAATCCCGCCATGCAGGCGAAGCTATTCTTGCTTTTTTTGGCTGGGATCAACGCCGCATCTTTCGAGACCCGGCTGCGCGCCTCCGTCACCACCTGGGATCAGGGCGTCGCCGCGCCGATGACCGCGCGCGTTTCCGCCGCCCTCTCGCTCGTCCTTTGGCTCCTGATCATGATTGCCGGACGCTTCATCGCCTACGTCAAGTAGAGCGGCCGCGCCCTACTTCACTGTGACCTCTTTGGTCATCATGACCAGCGGGGCTTTGCGATCTTCAGTGTGCATCGCGAACATGTTTCCGCGCACGCTGATCGCCTTCCCCGTGTGCAGCTCGAGCGCCTGTTGGATCTTCTCGCCGTCGGGCGCGAGGTGAAGCCTCTGCGTCGGTCCGACACGGTCGGACTCATCGTCCGCGGGGAGGCACATCGCGTCCTCCATCTCGAGGATGAAGGCCCCCTCGCTGACCACGAGCTTGCCTTCGGCAGTCGCCCCCTCACCGGGCGCGAGCAGGCACATTTCAGCGGCCAGCGGGCCGTGAGACGCCAAGAGCCAAACAAAGGAGACCATCGCCAGTCTGAGCATGGGCAACCCCTCGTCGTATCCGCCAACCCTAGCCCGCAAAGGGACCGGACCATTGGCCCGGACGGCGGTAACGTTATTGGGCTGCAAATACTGAGCACGGAGGCCGCCGAAGCGGGACTTTCGAGCCTGTCACGCACGGAACAGCGCCGGACGCGGGCCCCCGGCATACTCAGGACCATCGAGAGCACGACGGGCCCACGCTCCCTGACGCTCTCTCCGCACTCCCCGCCGGGTCCTTCCTCCCCCCGACCCCCACGACCCGGCGTCTACGAGCCCCTCGGCCCTCTCCCCCGCCGAGGGGCTCTTTCTTTTTCGGCCCCGGGGAATTGTCCAACTTCATGAAAGATAACGATTCTTTGTGCCGACCCCGGAGAAACCGGCGCGGCTTGAGGGTTATCCACAGGCGCGTGAGTGAGCCCGAGAATAAATCGCGAGCCCGATCGTTGTCTCACCAACAGCGACACACGCTGCTCATGTCCCCGCGTAGGCGGCGAGGGTGTCGCACTTAACGTCTCGCAGTATCTGCGTACCAAGATCGAGACGTCATTGAACGGGACAGGCCCCACACGCCTGTCCCGTTTTTTTTGTGCGTGACAATCATCAACCCATATCCGTCATGCCCGCTCATGGCGGAGCCATGCTTCGCATGGACGGTCGGGACCCACGCAAGTCTCCACGGGCTCGACGTGAGCGCCTCTCACTCGACGCCAAGAAGGGAGTGCGCTGCTGGGCGCACCCAACTTTCTGCGAGGAATGTTCGCTGCAATCTGGCGTGGATCCCGGCCTGCGCCGGGATGACGTGGGTGGAGACCAGCTCCCGCGTTACGGATTAAAGTCAACCCCGAAGCGGCCACCGCGCAAGCACCTCGTGCCGCGCCTGACCGACAAGACTATGCACGAGGAAGAACTCACGGACTGGCCAGACAAAGGTCTCAAAGGTCTCTATGGCCTGCTTCGCGACGGTGCGCTCGTCGTACAATAACGTCATGTGCGGCGTGTATGACGACATCGCAAAGCGTCCGAGGCCCACTTTTGTCATCGCCACGCCAAGCGCCCGCTGAAGTTCAAAAAGACCGGCCACACCGTCATCTCCGCACAAGACCAGCGGGCGCTTTCCTTCTCCGCCCCGAAACTCATGATGCTGTTGAACGCGACATTAAACGGCGGCATCGCGATGGCCGCCGCGGCGTCCTTTGCTGCTACGACGACGTCTTGCGACGTACCGTCGTAGCCGCCGAGGCCGCGCAACGTGACGTGAAGGCGCTCTGGCGGAAGCGGCTTGCCTCTCAATCCATGCTCAAGGCACAGCCTCCGCACAATCTCGGCGATACGTGCAGCGGTCTCCTCATCGGGGCGAACGGCAAAGAAGATCTGATCAATGAGCGGCTTCTTGGGCAGTGCGTCGTCGAACCCCGGAAGCGAAAACTGATCGGACATAGTAGGTGTCATTCCCAAAGGTGCCTCCCTGTGCGCTTCCTAATCGAAAATAGGAACATGCGGAGCGACCGTGCGCGGAAGCACCCCGGCAATCCGCGGATCGTCGAACACTTCCACCCAGAACGCGTAGGGCCGGAGTCCGAAGCGTTGATAGAAAGCCAGCGCCTTTGGATGATCGAGGTGGCACGTGTGCAGCCAGAACCGCTTGATCGGATGTGACCAGGCGATGGAAAGCGCACGATCCATCAGGAAGCGTCCCGCGCCTTTGCCGAGCGCCTGCTTGATCAGGCCCAGGAAGACGAGCTCGCACTCCGCGGGCTCTCTGAAATCGAGTTCGACCAGGCCGATCATTCCGTCTCCGTTCGAGAGCACGTAGGTCTCCACACCGGGATCGCGGAGAACGCCGCGCAACTCATCGTCGGACAGCACGAGACGGGAGAACCACAGCCAGTCCTCTCCGACCGCGCGGAAGAGGGCGCGGTAGCCGTCGAGATCGTCCCCCTCCCAGCGTGACAGGGACAAGCCCACGACCTTGGGAGCATCGTCCGCCGGCCTTTCCCGCATCTCAAGGCACGTGACCGCGCTCGCGAGCTTGCCCGGCGGCACGCGCGAGAACCCGTGCGGCAATTCTGGATCGGAGCTTTTCATTCGAGTAAGTAGACGACATGCGTTTCGAGCTTGTTCGGATCGCTGTTCCAGTCGCCGTAGATCTCCCAGCTCCAATCGCCGACACGCCGGTCGTTCTTGGCGATCCAGGCGTGCACGGCCGCGTGCGCCTCTCCGAGCCGGTCATACGGTCCAAGATGGATCGTCGAGGCAACTTCACCGACAGGTGTCTTCGAGCCAAAGACCTCGCCATCTCTTTCAAAGCGATGCGTAACCTGCACGCCGAAGTCGATCGTTATTGCACCGCTGGCATCCATGTCATGCCGGTAGAGGAAGAGGTTGTGCCCTCCGTCGCGAAGCTCGGGATGCCGCCGAAGAAATTCCCAGACCTTGTCCAGCGGTTGCTTGAAGCCCGTGGGTATGTCCACGGATCGCATCCGTTGGCGCACGGCAGCTATCGGCTGAGTCTGCATGCGAGCAACGCTAACGGAATACTCCATGGCTCACTTCCTCTCTGTCGTGCCGCATGCCGGCGCATCTTGTCGCGCCGGAGGGCGTCGATGGCACGCCGTTTGGCGGCGGCCATCAGCCAGGCGCCCGGATTGGCCGGAGCGCCGGTCTTGGGCCATTCGGACAGGGCAACGACCAGCGCGTCCTGCGCCAGCACCTCGGCAAGGTCGACATTCCGCAGCACTCGGGCCAGGCCCGCGATGAGCCTGGCCCGTTCAATGCGAAAAATCGCTTCAATCGCCTTGTGCGTCTCGCCTGTGGTCATACCGCCTTTTCGGCCAAGGCCGCAGGGGAGGCAAGCCGGCTCTAGCCGACGGTCTCAGGCGACGCCGAGCTTCCCGCGCTCCCCTTCGCGGGGCGCCGAGAGTTCCTCGGGCGTCAGAAACTCGGCCAGATCCGCCGCCTCGTAGAACGGCCGGATCTCGATCTCGCTCCGGCCCGACATGGGATTGGGGGAGCGCTTAGCCCAGGCCACGGCCTCGTCCATGTCCTTGACCTCCCAGATCGAGAAGCCGGCAATCAGCTCCTTGGTCTCGGCGAACGGCCCATCGATGACCGTGCGGCCCGGACCATCGAGGACAATGCGCTTGGCCTGGTTGGTATTCTTGAGACCGGCGGCGGCCACGAAGACACCGGCCTTGACCAGTTCCTCGATGAACCGATCCATCGCCTCGAACGCCTCGGTCGTGGGGGGCACGCTGTTCTCGCTGACTTCAGCGGCTTTCGCGAACACCATAACGCGCATCGTCTGTCTCCTTGTTTGTGCCGGCCCTTTTGGCCTCGCATATGGACGACGAACGAGCGTGCCGGAAATCGACATCGTTCTGCAAATTTTTTTGCTCGACGTTCGAAGCGCAGCAGGAATTGTCGCTGACAAACAGACAATCCAGTTGATGACGCACTTCGAGACAGCGCCAAAAACTGACCTCAAATCGCTGCAATTAATGCGAAATATAGAGATAACCTACGCCAGGCTACGCCATCCCCTACTCCCACTCGATCGTCCCCGGCGGCTTCGACGTGATGTCGTAGACCACGCGGTTGATACCGCGCACCTCGTTGATGAGCCGCGTCGCCGTGCGCCCCAGGAACTCGTGGGAGAAATCGTAGTAGTCGGCCGTCATGCCGTCGGTCGAGGTCACCGCGCGCAGCGCGCAGACGTAATCGTAGGTGCGCGCGTCCCCCATGACGCCGACCGTGCGCACCGGCAGCAGCACCGCGAACGCCTGCCAGATCTTGTCGTAGAGCCCGGCGTTGCGGATCTCCTCGAGATAGACCGCGTCCGCCTTGCGCAAAATCGCAAGCTTCTCCTCGGTGATCGCGCCGGGGCATCGGATCGCGAGCCCCGGCCCCGGGAACGGATGCCGGCCGATGAAATGGGCAGGCAAGCCAAGCTCGCGCCCCAGCGCACGCACCTCGTCCTTGAACAGCTCGCGCAAGCGGCTCGACGAGCTTCAGGTTCATGCGCTCGGGCAGCCCGCCGACGTTGTGGTGCGACTTGATCGTCACCGACGGCCCGCCCGTGAACGACACGCTCTCGATCACGTCCGGGTAGAGCGTGCCCTGCGCCAGGAACTGCGCTGGTGCTGTGTCGGCACCCGAAGCGCCGGCCAAGGAGCCGCCGCCAGCCTTCCTCGCCTCCTCCTCGAACACGTCGATGAACAACGCGCCGATCGTCTTGCGCTTGGCTTCCGGGTCCTCGACGCCGGCGAGCGCCTTAAGGAAACGCTCGCGCGCGTCGACGTGTACGAGCGGAATGTTGTAGTGCCCGCGGAACAGCGACACCACCTCCTCGGCCTCGGCCTGCCGCAGCAGCCCGTGATCGACGAAGATGCACGTGAGCTGATCGCCGATCGCCTCATGGATCAGCACCGACGCGACCGCGCTGTCGACGCCGCCCGAGAGGCCCGAGATCACGCGGCCACGGCCCGACCTGCTTGCGGATCTTGGCGACCTCGCTGGTTCGAAAATGCGCCATCGTCCAGTCGCCGGGCAGCCCAACGATTTTGTGCACGAAGTTCGCGATCAGCTTCGCCCCGTCCGGCGTGTGCACGACTTCCGGGTGAAACATCGTCGTGTAGATGCGCCGCGCCTCGTCGGTCGCGATCGCAAACGGCGCGTTCTCGCTCGTCGCCTTGACCGTGATGCCCTCCGGCATGCGCGTCACCCGGTCGCCGTGGCTCATCCAGACCGGGTAGCGTTTGCCCACCTCCCAGACGCCGTCGAAGAGCGCGCTCTTCTCCTTGATCAGGACGTCGGCGCGGCCGAACTCCGCCGGATGCCCGCCCTCGACCACGCCGCCGAGCTGCACGGCTGTCGTCTGCTGGCCGTAGCAGATGGAGAGGATCGGCAAACCTGCCTCGAACACCACCTGCGGCGCCCGTGGCGATCCGTCCGCCGTCACCGACGCCGGTCCGCCGGAAAGAATGACCGCCTTCGGCTTGAGCCGCTTAAGTGCCTCGTCCGCCCGGTTGAACGGCACGATCTCGGAGTAAACGCCAGCTTCCCGCACGCGCCGCGCGATGAGCTGCGTCACCTGGCTGCCGAAATCGATGATGAGGACGTTGTCGGTCACGATTGCTCCGCGGCGTTCGGGCCTGAGCGGCCCCATAGATCATTGGCGCCAGAGAGCGTCAAGCCGTGCCGCGGTCGCGCTTTTTGCGGTTTTTCCGGCCTCGCCCAAAAAAAGTTCGCTCCCCATGTCGATTTCGGCATTTGCCGTTCGTCGTCTGGGTAGAGCAGGCAGTAGCCCGGCTCCGGAAACTGGCAATCTAAGGGAGAAAGACAATGCGTTTCATAGTGTTCGTGAAGGCGACGAAGGACTCGGAAGCGGGCATCATGCCCTCCGAGAAGCTGCTCTCCGACATGGCGAAGTTCAACGAGGAGATGGTCAAGGCGGGCATCATGCTCGACGGCAACGGCCTCCAGTCGAGCTCGAAGGGCGCCCGCGTGCGCTTCGAGGGCTCGAAGCGCACCGTCATCGACGGCCCCTTTGCCGAGACCAAGGAGCTGGTCGCCGGCTACTGGATCATCCAGGTCAAATCGAAGGCCGAGGCGATCGAGTGGATGAAGCGGTGCCCCAATCCCCACAGCGAGGACAGCGAGATCGAGATCCGCCAGCTGTTCGAGATGGAGGACTTCGGCGAGAGCGAGGCCATCGAGCACCACAAGCGTCTCGAGAAGGAGCTGAAGGGCAAGTAGCCCACTCGACGCGTAAGAAAAATCCTCGTGGCGTGTCGATATCAAAGCGCGCCGTTCGACGGGATCATAGAGCCGGCTTCATCTGCCGCGGCTCACGAACCAACGATGGAGATGAAAATGAAATTCATGTCGATGGTGAAATCTTCCGAGGACTACCGCTTGGGGCCTCCACCTCAGTCGCTGATGGAAGCGATGGACAAGCTTGGCGAGCAAATGAAAAAGGCAGGCGTCATGGTCGACATGGGCGGATTGCTGCCGACCAACATGGGCGCCTACCGCGTACGGTTGTCGAGCGGCAAGCTGAGCGTCACTGATGGCCCATTCAGCGAGGCCAAGGAGGTGATCGGCGGCTATGCAGTGTTCGATGTAAAGACGAAGGAGGAAGCCATCGAATGGACCATGCGTTTCATGGACCTTCACCGGCAGCACTGGCCCGAATGGGAAGGCGAGACCGAGGTACGCCAGATGTTCGAGGGTCCCGGTTGTCCTCCCGACGGTGAGCCTTGCAGCTCCTGAGCGATGATGCTGTGATCGGCAGCCGTGACGGCTGCCGATCCACATCAGGCCATCGAGGCTGTATTCCGCATCGAGCAGGCTCGGCTCATCGCCGGCCTCGCGCGCATGGTGCGCGACGTGGGTTTGGCAGAGGAGCTGGCCCAGGACGCCCTCGTCGTCGCCCTCGAGCAGTGGCCGGAATCCGGTATCCCCGACAAGCCGGGCGCCTGGCTGATGGCCGCCGCCAAGCATCGCGCCATAGATCGCATCCGTCGCGCCAAGCTGATCGAGCGCAAGCACGAGGAGATCGCCCGCAACGTCGGAGCGGACGAGATGGTCGCGCCCGATCTCGACGCCGCGCTCGACGACGACATCGGCGACGATCTCCTCCGCCTCATGTTCACCGCCTGCCATCCCGCGCTCGCGCAGGAGGCGCGTGTCGCACTCACGCTGCGTCTCATCGCCGGCCTCACCACCGAGGAGATTGCCCGCGCCTTTCTCACCCCGGAGCCGACGATCGCCCAGCGCATCGTCCGCGCCAAGCGCGCGCTGGCCGAGAAGCGCATTCCTTTCGAGGTCCCGCGCGGTCCAGAGCTCGCCGAGCGCGTCGCCTCCGTGCTCTCCGTCATCTACCTCATCTTCAACGAAGGCTATTCAGCCACTGGCGGCAGCGATTGGATCAGGCCCCAGCTTTGCGAAGAGGCGCTGCGCCTGGGCCGCATCCTGGCCGAGCTTGCACCCGGCGAGCCCGAGGTGCACGGGCTCGTCGCGCTGATGGAGATCCAGGCTTCACGGCTCGGCGCGCGCACGACCCCCTCCGGCGAGCCCATCCTGCTTCTCGATCAGAACCGCGCCCGCTGGGACCAGCTCCTGATCCGGCGCGGGCTTGCAGCACTCGAGCGTGCGGAAAGGCTCGGCGGCGCGCCGGGCCCCTACGTGTTGCAAGCCGCCCTCGCAGCGTGTCACGCGCGCGCCCGCACCGCCGACGAGACGGACTGGGCGCGCATCGTCGGGCTTTATGGAAAGCTCGCCGAGATCGTGCCGTCGCCGATCATCGAGCTCAACCGCGCTGTCGCGCTCTCGATGCTGTTCGGTCCCGCCGCCGGCCTCGAGATCGTCGACGCGCTCAACGCCGAGCCGGCGCTCAAGTCCTATCACCTGCTGCCGAGCGTCCGTGGCGACCTGCTCTTGAAGCTCGGCCGTTCCGCAGAGGCGCGGAAGGAGTTCGAGCGCGCTGCGTCCATGACGCGCAATACCCGCGAGCGCGAGTTCCTACTCGCACGTGCAGTTGCCTGCGGCACTGGACCGTCGCCCGCCGAGACATCATGATCGAGGAAGCCAATCAAAGGAGAGCGTAATGCAGTATGTCGACGGATTTGTCATTCCACTGCCAAAGAAGAACATCGCCGCCTATCGCGCCATAGCAAAGAAGGCCGGCAAGGTCTGGCGCGACCACGGCGCGCTTGAGGTCAAGGAATGCATCGCCGAGGACGTGAAGGTCGGAAAGCACACCTCGTTCCCGCAGAGCGTGAAGCTCAAGCCGGGAGAGACGGTGGTCTTCTCCTGGATCGTCTTCAAGTCGCGTGCCCACCGAGATCGCGTCAACGCCAAGGTGATGAAGGACCCGCGATTGGCGAAGATGATGGATCCAAAGAAGATGCCCTTCGACGGCAAGCGCCTGATCTACGGCGGCTTCGAGACGCTGGTTGCGGTGTGAGCCTGTCGTCCCGGCGCGGATTTTTGATGCGTTACCATTGACACCGCGCAAGGCATAGACCCGCCCATGCGATATCAGAAAGAAGAAATAAGCGCTCGGCGGGAGGGCCGGTCGTGCCTGAAATCAATGTGTGGACAGTGCTCGCCGCCGCCCTGGCGACGGCGTTCGCGACCGGACTTGGCGCGTTGCCGTTCCTCTATTTTCGCTCGATGAGCCTCTTCTGGGTCTCGATGGCGAATGCCGTCGCGGGCGGACTGATGTTTGCCGCCACCCATAGCCTGATCGCCGAAGGCGTGGCGCTGAGCCCCACGCGGGCCATCACGGGCATGCTGATCGGGCTCGCCGGAATCATCGCCGGCAAGCACTTCATCCGCGCGCGCGACCACCTCGAGATCGCGCACCTTGCGGGCCGCGATGCGCGCAAGGCGTTCCTCATCATCGCTGTCATGACCGCCCACTCTTTCGCCGAGGGTGTGGGCGTCGGAGTATCCTTCGGCGGCACGGGCGAGCTTGCAGCCTTCATCACCGCCGCGATCGCGGTCCACAACATTCCCGAGGGCCTGGCGATCAGCCTCGTGCTCGTGCCGCGCGGAACGCCGGTGTGGCAGGCCGCTCTGTGGAGCGTCTTCTCGAGCCTGCCGCAGCCGATCATGGCCGTGCCGGCGTATCTGCTCGTGCGGACGTTCGAGCCCTTCCTGCCCGTGGGCCTGGGCGTGGCCGCCGGAGCCATGATCTGGATGGTCTTTGCCGAGCTGATCCCAGACGCGAACCGCAACGCGTCCTCGAGCGCCGTGGGCGATTGCCGTGACGCTCTCCTTCGCCGCCATGCTCGCCTTCCAGTACCTGTTCCTGAAGGCCTAGCGATAGACGCCGCGAGCCCGGCGCTGACAATTAATTAACCTCAAGCGGTGGGGGAAACGCCTTCCTGCGTGGGCGCACGGCCCGCCGTAAGACAATGGCAAGCATTTTCGGCCCTTCTCGACAGAGCCGAGGGCGCAAGTGCGTTCCGCGAGCGACCTAAATTCAGCTCACGCCGGCGGAGATTGAGATGCCAGCGCAAGATACCTCGATGCCGGCGCCGCTCGCAGCGACGCCGGATGCCGCCCAACTGCCAAGCGATGAGTTGTTCCGGGAAAGCACGAGCGCGCGCCTGCACCGCTGGCTTTGGGGCACGGCCTACGCCCTGATGCCGCGGCGCGTTGGCAATATTCCGCATCTCCTCTGGCACGTCACGCGCGACCTGTTACGCGGCGGAACCCGCATACCGGTCCCTTCCCGCACCGAGCCCCGCCCCGATACGTTCGGCGGCGTCTGTCGTGATGCCTCAGCCGAAACTGTGCTCGCCGCCGCCCGCCTCGGCTTCTTCCCGTGGTGCCACGTCGGGCCATTGAAATGGTGGACTCGCAAGGAGCGCATGGTGCTGTTCTTCGACGAGCATCACATCTCAAAGCGCCTGCGCCGCGACATGAGCAAGGCGTGCTACCGTGTCACCTTCGACCACGCGTTCGAGGACGTGATCAGGGCCTGCGCCGGACGCCGCAGCTACAATCGCCATTCGCTGACTTGGATCACGCCCCAAATCATGCGGCTCTACACCGATCTCCATCGGCGCGGACACGCGCATTCCTTCGAGGTCTGGAACACGGGCGGCGAGCTCGTCGGCGGCGGCTACGGTCTGTCGATCGGGCGCGTGTTCGTCACCGAGTCCCAGTTCAGCCACGAGCCCAACACCTCGAAGATGGGCTTCGCACTTCTTCAACTACCATCTCGCCAAGTGGGGCTACGTCCTGAACGACGGCAAGGACTTCACCCCGACGATCGACGCCATGGGCTTCCGCCTGATCCCGCGCGCCGAGTTCGAGGCGATCATGAACGAGCACGCCCAGGACGGCGGGCGCACCGGCAAATGGTCCGTCGAGGCGACGCTGGTCGAGGTCGCAGCCTGGGAGCCGAACGCCCCCGCATCGAAAGCCGTCGCCGACAAGGCCGCCTGACGCGGCAAGCGCTTTACATGTGATTACTGCGCCGCCTCGGTCTGCGGCTGCGCCTGCGGCTTGCCGACGATGTTGAGCCGCTCGACGGCGGCCTGCAGGATCTGGCCTAGCAGGTCCGAATACCGCATGCCCTGGAAGCCGGCCATCAGGTTGACCTTCCCGTCCCAGCACCAGCCGGGATTGGGGTTCACCTCGAGGAGCTTGATCTCCCCCTTGGAATCCGCCCGGAAATCGAAGCGCGCATAGTCGCGGCATCCGAGCCGCTCGAAGAGCCGCATCGAGTGCTCGATCATCTGCTGCTGCGCCTGATCGGGCAGCGTCGCCTCCTGGTAGCGGATCTGCGTCCAGTAAGGGCTGGTCGGGCTCCCACTTGGATTCGTAGCCGAGGATCTTCGGCAGCTTGGGATCGAGCTTCGAGAAGTCGACCTCGAGCAGAGGCAGCGCGCGCAGGCCCTGATCGGGATTGCCGACGAGCGCCACCGAGTATTCGGCTCCCGTCAGGAATTCCTGCACGAGAACGGGCCGCTTCGGAAACTCGATCCTGAGCTTGTCGAGATAGTCGAGCAGCGCCTTCTCGTTCTTGACCACCGCGTCCTTGGTGATGCCCTGCGAGCTGTCGCCGTAGTTGGGCTTGAGCAGCGCCGGAAACACCGACGGCAGCGTCGCGCCCTGGTCGCCGGTGCGCACATAGGTTTCGAGCGGCACCGGCACGTCGAGCGTCATGGCGACCGCGCGCACGAGGCCCTTGTCGTAGCAGGCGGCGAGCGCGGCCGGCGCCCCGCCGGTGTACGGGATGCCCAGCGCATCGAGCATCGCCGGAACGTGCAGCTCCTTGAAGGGATCGTTGTTCAAGCCCTCGTCGCAGAGATTGAACACGAGATCGGTCCGAAGCTCGGAGAGATCGCGGTCGAGCGTCGCGTGGTTGTCGAGGTAGCGGAACTTGAAGGCGGGAAGCTCCGAAAGCGCGTCCTTGAGGCGCTTGATCGTCTCCATGTCCTCCGGATTGAACGTGCCGCCGAGCTTGACCGTATCGGGCAGCCGCGGATCGCCCATCACCACCGTGACGTCGATCTGCTGCAGCTTGCCGCGCGGCTTGCGGGCCGGAAGCTGCGGCGCGTCGGCCGACAGCAACAGCCGCCGCGCCATCATGCCGAGATCCTGGTCGCGATCCGAGAGCGCCTCGGCATTGCCGTGGTGGCGGACGTTGCGGAAGCCGCACTTCTCGAGCAGCTTGGCGATGCCGTCGCGCGTGTAGAGCCGCTCGGCATAGAACTGGTCGGCGATGACGCCGAGCTCGTCGTGCACGATCACCTCGCGCGAGATGAGCCGGTCGCGGTCGGCCGACAGCGAGCGCTCGCGGCACACGAAATGATGCTCGTCGATCCACTCCCACGAGCGCCGGTCGAAGTGATCGGCCATATAGGCGCCGTCGGTGATGTCGAGAACGAGCTGGCCCGACGGGCGCAGGAGCTTGCCGACCGTCGTCAGCACCTTCTCGTCGTCCTGCTTGTTCGAGAAGTAGCCGAACGAGTTGCCCATGATGGCAACGCAGTCGAAGCTGCTCTCGGGGAGTCGCGGGTTTCGCGCGTCGCCTTCCTTGAAGACGACCTGGAGACCCTCGTTCTGCGCCCGCTTCTTGGCGAGCCGGATGAGATAGCGCGAGCGGTCGACGCCGGTGACGTTCTTGAAGCCGCGCCTGGCGAGCTCGAGGCAATGGCGCCCCTGCCCGCAGCACAGGTCGAGGATCTGGCTGTGCGGCTGGATGGCAGCCGCCGCGACGATGAAGTCCACCTCGCGCCGCGTGTTCTCGTTGTTCTCGACGACATCGCCGTCGGTCTTGACGTAGAGCGCATTGAAGAGCTTGCGCCACCACTCGGCGGGAAGATGCTGCTCGAGATCCGCAACCGGACCGAGACAGGAGCGCGGCGACGGCCGCTTAGGCTTTTTAGCCTTTGGCACTGGGGCCATGATGGACGACTGTCCTCCAGAGACAGGATCTGTCCGGGGCCGCTGGCTACCCGGCGGCGGGGAGGCGCTGAAAAATTGATTCGCCCCCGACACCGGCCAACGGCCGGACGCACGTCAGACCACCCAAGGCCTCGTGCAGCGCGCGATACTTAGTTCACGATTACGGCAATGCAAGTGACAACTTTTGAGTTCCCACTTCTTGTGGGGGGTCCGTGGCACGGGGGCACGAGGCCAGCCTCAGCGCTCTCTTACGAAGCTCGCGACGAAGAAGCCGTCGGTGCCGTGCGAGGCCGGCGTGAGAAGAAGAGCGTCCTCGCGGCCGTCGGCCGACACCGGAGGCTCGGTCTTGAAGCCCTCCCGCCACACCTCGGCGTAGGGGACGAGCCGGAAACCCTCATGCGCGGCAAGGAACCACGCCGCCTGGTCGCCGTTCTCCTCCGGCAGCACCGAGCAGGTGACGTAGGTGAGCCGCCCGCCGGGCTTGACCAGGCTCGCCGCGAGATCGAGCGACGAGCCGCTGCTCGCTCTGGCGCTGGACGATGGCTTCGGGCCTCAAGCGCCACTTCGAGTCGGGCCGCCGCCGCCAGGTCCCGGAGCCGGTGCAGGGCGCATCGACGAGCACGGCGTCGAAGCGTGCGCCGAGCGCCGTGAGCGCGGCCTCGTCGCCCCCTTCCAGCACCTGCACGTTGCGCACGCCTGCGCGCTTCAAGCGCTCGAAGATCGGGCGCAGCTGCCCCTTGTCCGCGTCGTAGGCATAGACCTGCCCCGTGTTCTCCATCAGCGCGGCGAGCGCGAGCGTCTTGCCGCCCGCACCCGCGCAGAGGTCGAGCACCTGCTTGCGCGGCCCCGCGCCGGCCATCAGCGCCGCGATCTGGCTGCCCTCGTCCTGGACCTCGAACCAGCCCTTGCCGTGTCCTGCCTCGGACTCGACGTGCGGGCTCTTTCCGGCCCCCGCGGGAGCGGGGACGCGCACGCCGACGGGCGAGAAAGGCGTGGCCACGGCGCCGAAATGCGACAGCGCCGTGACGACCTTGTCCCGCGTCGCCTTGAGCGTGTTGGCGCGCAGGTCGACCGGCGCTCGCGTGCTGAGCCCGGCGCCCTCCTCGAACGGCGCGGTCGCCGAAGGCCCGCGCGAACGACGGCATGAGCCAATCGGGCACGTCGGCGGCGACGTGGGGCGGCGCTTCCGCAGGGAGACCGCCTTCGAGCCGCGCCCGCTCCTCTTCGGTCAGGGGCTCGAGTGCATGCTCGGATCCGTCGGCCGCCCCCGCCACCTCCGCTTCCGAGAGAGCGAAGGCGCGCGGCGCGGCCGCAATCACAAGCGCGCGCGGCGTCTCGCTGCCCATCTGCGCCGCGAGCGACAGCCGCCGCCGAAGCGCGTCGTAGACGAGGGTCCCGATGGCGGCGCGATCGCCCGAGCCTGCGAAACGATGCGCCTTGCCCCAGTCGGCGAGCGCCGCGGACGCCGGCCTGTGCCTGTCGAGGATGTCCGCCAGCACTTCGACTGCGGCCTTCATGCGTGCGCCGGTGCGCATTATGGACCGGCGAGGATGAGCTGGACGGCGAAATAGGTCCACATCGCCATCAGCACCACGGCGCCGGCGAGATAGACGTAGAAGCGCCGGCGCACGTTGTTGTGCGTCGTGTGAATGAACGCGTGCCACAGCCGCAAGCCGACGAAGACCCACGCCAGCGCAACGAGCACGGTATCGACGCGGCTCGTGATCAGCGCGAATGCCACCAGAACGTAGAACAGAACCGGAAGCTCGAGCTGATTGTGAAAGGCGTTGGCGACTTGCGTTGCACGGACCGGCCAGACCCGTTGGCCGAGCGCAATGTCCGGAACCTGCACGCTCCCCGCGCTGCAGCGCGCCAACGCGCTCGCGCCCCATCCAGAGCTGCAGGTAAGAACGTCAGCGCGACCTGAACGAAGACTGGATAGAGGATGGCGGTCGGCTGCATTTCGCGTGCTTTCCTTCTTCGCGCCTGCGCCTCGGGCGTGACCTAGACGTTGCCCGGATAGTTCGGGCTTTCGCGCGTGATGAGCACGCCGTGGGCATGGCTCTCGCGCATGCTGGCCGGCGAGATGCGGATGAACTTGGCTCGCTCCCGGAGATCGGCAAGCGTGCGCGAGCCCGTGTAGCCCATGCCGGCCCTGAGCCCGCCGACGAGCTGGTTCAAGACACCGTCCACCGGACCCTTGTAGGGGACCTGCCCCTCGATGCCCTCGGGCACGAGCTTCAGCGTGTCCTTGACCTCCTGCTGGAAGTAGCGGTCGGCCGAGCCGCGCGCCATGGCGCCGATCGAGCCCATGCCGCGGTACGATTTGTAGGTTCGCCCCTGGTAGAGATAGGTCTCGCCCGGTGCCTCGTCGGTGCCGGCAAGCAGCGATCCGATCATCACGCAGTCGGCGCCCGCCGCGAGCGCCTTGACGATATCGCCGGAGAACCGGATGCCGCCGTCGGCGATAATCGGCACGTCGTGCTTGTGGGCCTCTTCGGCGCAATCCATGACCGCGGTCAGCTGCGGCACGCCGACGCCGGCGACGATGCGTGTCGTGCAGATCGAGCCCGGCCCGATGCCGACCTTGACCGAGTCCGCACCCGCTTCGATCAGCGCTCTCGTCGCTTCCGCCGTTGCGACGTTGCCGGCGATCACCTGCACCGCGTTCGAGAGCTTCTTGATCCGCGTCACGGCGTCGAGCACGGCGCGCGAATGGCCATGCGCGGTATCGACGACGATCATATCGCAGCCCGCCGCGATGAGGCGCTCCGTGCGCTCCTGGCCGTCCGCGCCGACCGTCGTCGCGGCGGCGACCCTGAGCCGGCCCTCTGCGTCCTTGCAGGCGTGGGGGTGCTTCTGGGCCTTCTCGATGTCCTTCACGGTAATGAGGCCGATGCAGTGATAGCCGTCGTCGACCACCATCAGCTTTTCGATGCGGTTCTGATGCAGAAGGCGCTTGGCGTCCTCGCGGCTCACATCGCGTTTGACCGTGATCAGCCGTTCCTTGGTCATGAGCTCGGCGACGGGCTGCTCGAGATTGGTCGCAAACCGCACGTCGCGGTTTGTCAGGATGCCGACGAGGCGGCCCTTGCCGTCACCCTTCTTCGGCGTCTCGACGACCGGAATTCCTGAGATCGAGTGCGCCGCCATGAGCTTCAGCGCTTCGTCGAGCTTGGCCGACGGGATGGATGGTTACTGGGTTGAGGACGATGCCCGATTCGTACTTCTTGACGGTGGCCACATGGCGGGCCTGCTCTTCGGGCGCGAGGTTGCGGTGCAGCACGCCGATGCCCCCTTCCTGCGCCATGGCGATGGCGAGGCGGCTTTCCGTAACCGTATCCATGGCCGACGAAATAACTGGAATATTTAGGGAGATTGAGCGCGTTACGCGCGTCGCTACGTCGACCTGGCTCGGCATGACCTCGGAGGCCGCCGGCACCACGAGCACATCATCAAATGTCAGAGCCAGCCCCAAATCGTTATCGATTGGGCTCTTCGCCATGGATGGTCTCCTTAGAGGGTATGACAAAACGCGGCCGCAAGAGGGCTTGCGGCGGCAGCGATGTCGCCACGCCTATAGCATCCGAGTCGGGGAAGGGGAAGGGCGGGCCTGGCAGGCCTGGGGGCCCCGCCGGGCGGCCAAATACCGGCCTGACCCAGTTGCCAAAGGATAAGGCTACCTAATGGCATGACAAGGAAAATACAATTAGACCTTATGCGTCGTTCCGTATAATAAAGCACCGTTCGAAATGCATTCCGAACACCATCTAAGGAGGAAACAAGATGAAGATTTGGTCCAAGCCCGCCGTGCGCGAGCAGGAAGTCGGCCTCGAGGTCACGAGCTACCTCCCGGCAGAGATCGACATCATCTAACTGGATGATGAAGACGGGCTCGCGCACTGGCGAGCCTTGGCACGGCGGTCGAGCAAGCGGCCGCCGTTTCCTTTTCTAAGAGGCCTTTCAGCGTTCAGCGCTTCTTGAAGCCTGTCGCGAGAACGTAGAGCTCGGCGCTTCCCGCGCGGCTCGCCGGCGGTTTGACGTGACGCACGGTTGCGAATGACCGCTTGAGCAGATCCAGAAGCTCACGCTCCGTGCCGCCCTGAAATACCTTGCACAGGAACGCCCCGCCCGGCGCCAGCACATCGCACGCGAAGTGAGCGGCGGCCTCCGCGAGCCCCATGATCCGCAAGTGATCGGTCGCCGTGTGACCGACGGTCGACGCCGCCATGTCCGACAGGACGACGTCGGCGGCGCCGTCCCGCAGCATCGCCTTGAGTCGCGGCTCCGCCGCTTCGTCGGTGAAATCCAGCATCGTGAACGCGACGCCGGCGAGCGGCTCCATGCCGAGGATGTCGATCGCGACGACCTGGCCCCGGCCTTCGATCGACTTCACGCGCTCGGCCGCGATCTGGCTCCAGCCGCCCGGCGCCGCGCCGAGATCGACGACCCTGAGCCCCGGCTTCAATATGCGATGCTTGTCGTCGATCTCGGAAAGCTTGTAGGCCGCGCGCGACCGAAGCCCCTCCCGCTTCGACGGCCGCGACGTAGGGATCGTTGAGCTGGCGCTCGAGCCAGCGCTGCGAGGACGCGGTCCGGCTCCGTGCCGTCTTGAGGCGCACGCCGAATTCGCGCTGTCCCCCGCCCGGCCCCTTGCCGCGGCCGGATTTCGACGCCCCGCGTCCCGACTTGCCTTTCATGCGCATGTGGGTCTCAGCGTCCGGGATTGTGGCGACGACGACGACGGCGCCCCGCGCGATACACGCCATCCTCCGCTCATGAGCGTCGTGAGGATGCCCTCGCGCAATCCCCGGTCGGCGACGCGCAGACGCTGCGCCGGCCACATCCTGAGCAAGGCTTCGAGAATGGCGCAGCCGGCGAGCACGAGATCCGCCCGCTCGTGTCCGATGCACGGCTCCGCGACACGCTCCTCGTAGCTGCGTGCCAGCAGTCCGTACGTCACGTCGCGCGCGGCCGCGACGTCGAGCCAGCAGCCGTCGACCCTCGCCCGATCGTAGCGGCGCAGCCCGAGCTGGATGCCGGCGACAGTGGTCACCGTGCCCGACGTGCCGAGGAGATGAATGTTGGCGGCGGCCGTTCGCGGACGGAAGTTGTTTGCGGCTTCGAACGGAGCGACGAGCCCCGTGACGTAGCGCGACCATCGCCTCGAAGCTCTCCTCCGTCACATGATGGCCGCCGAAGCGCTCCGCCAGCGTCACCACACCGACCGGCAGCGACGTCCACGCCGCGATGTCGGTCTTGACGTCGAACCGCTCCGGTCCGCCGCCGCGCGCACGCGATCGTTTGAGATCGAGCCAGATGAGCTCCGACGAGCCGCCGCCGATGTCGAACACGAGCACATAGTCGGCGCGGTGGTCGATGAGAGAGGCGCAACCCGACACGGCGAGGTGCGCCTCCGCCTCGCGGTCGAGAAGCTCGATCCTGATGCCGGTCTCGCTCTCGACCCGATGCAGGAAGTCCTGCCCGTTCTCGGCGATGCGGCACGCCTCCGTAGCGACGCAGCGCGCCCGCACCACCGAATTGCGTGAGAGCTTGCCGGCGCAGACCTTGAGCGCGTCGATGGTGCGCCCCATCGCGGCATCAGAGAGACGCCCCGTTTGCGATACGCCTTCGCCGAGACGAATGATGCGCGAGAACGCGTCGATCACGCGAAAGCCGCGGCGCGACGGGCGCGCCAAGAGCAGGCGGCAGTTGTTGGTCCCGAGATCGAGGGCGCCGTAGACCTCTTGCCTCTCGCGCTCCAGCGCTTCGCGGCCTGCTACGGCGCCAGCTTGGACAGGGCCGAAGCGATAGCCGTTAGCCTGAGGCGAACCCGCAGATCCGTTGTGGGACTTGGAGCTTTCAGGATGCGGAGCGTTCGGCGCCGCCGCGGTGCGGGGGCCGTGCTCTTGGCGTGGAGGGCTCGCGCGCTCTTCGTCTGGCAGTCCGGCCACGTCGCTTCCCCAGGGCCTGGTCCGGACTCGGGCGGCTTGTCGCCGCAGTGAGCCCTCTCCTCAGGCGTTTACTGGCTGCATTCTTGTGCTCACTTTAGCAGCAGTTCCCTCGCCGTAAAGAAAGAGCGCGCACATCGTTGAAAACACGTGTGAGACGTGACGGCGGCATTGGGCGTCGTTAAGACTGTTTTCCGCTGTCCACGAACCGGAAGATGCATTCGTCATGCCGACGGGGTTACGCATTTTACTCGCCGCCGCGCTCGTGGCTGCGGCCGCAGCGTTCGCGCAAGGTGCTGACCATCAGACGAAGCTCGCATCACCTCGTCGCCGCCTATCCCGATCAGCTCGAGCGCATCGACGGCAGCACGCTCGTCTGGCGCGACGGCACGCGCATGGAGCTCGACGACGGCAAAGGTGTGAAGACTTTCGAGGCCTGGCTCGCAGACCCCGACATCGAGGACATGCTCGCCGTGCCCTATCCAGCGGGCGGCGCCGCAAGCCGCGCCCGAGCAAGAACTTCGATCCCGGGCCGCGCCCGCAACCTCGCCTTCTTCGACAAGATGTACGGCGACTGCCGCAAGGGCGAGGTCGCGAAGAACCTCACCGAGATCGTCTGGCTGCCGAAGAAGGCGCAAGCAGCGTCTCATGGTGACGAAGGTCAACGGCGTCGATGAGAAGCTCGCCGCCGTCTCGGCCGAGCTCGACCTGCTGCCGGCGAGTTCGATGCTTATCTCGATCCCTGCGGCCGGGTACCTACAATTGCCGCGTCATCGCCGGCACGACCGGCCCTCCGCGCACGGCTACGGCATCGCCATCGACATCGCAACGAGGCACGCCGACTACTGGCGCTGGTCAAGGCCGGCGCGCGGACGGCAGCTATGCCTACAAGAACCGGATTCCGATGGAGATCGTGCGCATCTTCGAGAAGCACGGCTTCATCTGGGGCGGCAGGTGGTACCACTACGACACCATGCACTTCGAGTACCGGCCCGAGCTCCTGCCCTGGGTGCTCTTTCCTGTTCGGCGACCGCTGCATGTGGCGAGGGCGAGCAGAAACTTGCGGCTGTGCGCCCGAAATCATGCGTGAAAAGGCCCCGCAGGGCCGCGCCTTGCGATGCGGGGGCCTACCTGTTATATCGCGGCTCTTGCGACGGGCGTCTCTGCCCCGTCCGATCCCGGCATTGGGGGATCGTCTAATGGTAGGACTGCAGACTTTGACTCTGCCTGTCTAGGTTCGAATCCTAGTCCCCCAGCCACTCATTCAGCGACGTACGGCAATCAGTGCCGCCTCGAGCAGCCGGCAAGCAATCAGCGGTCCCCGAGCCGTTGCTCACCATCCTTCAGCACCGCACGGACATGCCTCTCGCTCGATGCGCCGTGCGCCTTGGCTCATGTGGCCGTAGACGTCGCGGATGAACGCGAGCCTTTCGCCGGCGCTGGCGAATGCCGCATCGGGAACAAGGAAAAACAGATTGCCGTGTGAGACGACGACACCGTCGTGCTCTACCAGTAGCTGGCTTATCCCAGGCCACTTCAAATAATGCTCAACATCCTCGGTGGCGAAGCGAAGACCGCCGTCATCCTGTGTGAGCCGAATGATCTGGTTGAATTTCGCACGACCTTTGACCTGATTGATCCTAAGTCTGCGCAGCAGCAATGCGCCGGCGAAGGAAATGAGGCCTACCAGAAAGAACAGGAACTCGACGCCAACGGGAATGCCGGCTCTGTTCAGCCACTCGCTGAGCCCATCGCCGTGGACAATAAGAGCGAAGGCCGCCGCGAGAAGCATCGCAAGCAAGAGCCATGTAAGCCACCAAACGGTTCGGAACGCCTTACGACTCGCCGACCGACTGAGCCTCGCCAGCCGTTCAAAGGGGACCTGATAACTTAATTCGCGCTGCATCTTCTGCCCCTCTCGATTGTGTATGAAGGCCGTCCAACGATTGCTTGATCAGACCAAAAGATTCGCCTCACACTGCAAAAACCGTAGGATGCGCCGCCGGCATGAAGCGGGCTGCATCCTCCAGAGGCCTGCCTCCTTCGACAACGGTACTTTGAAGCAACAAAAAACTGCGGCGCGGAGTGCCAGGGAGTTCCTGACATCATCCGCGCCGCGCTTGTGATCAGGTTACTGCGGGCACTCGACGGAGACCGTCGAGCCGATGGCCGGCACGAAGCGCTTGCAGCCCGTCTCGGCCACAGCGACCGTGGTCTCGGACTGTCGTCTCCGTCGTCGCGTCCGCGGTCTTCTCTTCCGACTTCTCGGTCTTCTCGACAGCGGCGACTTTCTCGGCCTTTGCAACCTTGGCGGCCGCTGCCTTCTGTGCGGCGATGGCCTGGCGGCGCTGCGCGGCGGCAATCGCCTGCTTCCGAGCGATCAGGCTCTGGCTCACGCCCGAGCTGCGATAGGATGCCGCCGCCGCCACCACCGCAACCGCCGGCCTGAGCGGCCGAGGTGAGTGTGAGCGAGCCGGCGATCAGCGAAGCGGCGAGAGCAGCGATCAGTTTCGTGGTCATGGCAGTCTCCGTTTGTTTCTGTTTCGAAGGAGCAGCGGCGATTTGTTGCCGCCGTTGTTCTGATGTCCTGACCATCGCACTGGCAGCCTGGCGGCGCTGTCCCGCTCGGCACAGGTCAAAAAAGCCCTCCGCAACATGCTAAATGGCTGAATATAACTGTATTTTCAATATGCAAGCCCGGGTGCCAGTCACCTGGCCGAGGAACTGCGGATTGACCCAGCGTGAAGCCGGCCGTAGCGTGCTCGCTCGCTCACACAATGATCGGTCGGGCGGATGGCGGCAATCGGAAGAACTGACAATCGACGGCGCTTTGCTCGCACTCCTGGCCGGGCTTCTCGCGCGCTGCCCGCGGCAGCACGCCCGCCCACGCGCGCGCCCGAACGCTGCCGGACGAGATCATCATCGTCGACGGCTGGATCCTGCGCGCGAGCGATCTCGAGAGGGCCGCGCTGCATGCTGCTTGACGCCGAGCAGCGTGCAGGACGGCGCCTTCAAGGACACGATCTTCGATGTCTGCATCTGCGGTGCCGGACCGGCGGGCATCACGCTCGCGCTAGCGCTCGCCGCCAAAGGCCGCCGCGTTGCATTGATGGAGGCAGGAGGCCTCGACGTCACCACCGAATCCCAGGACCTCTATCAGGGCGAGAACGTCGGCCTGCCCTACTATCCGCTCGACGCCTGCCGGCTGCGCTATCTCGGCGGCTCGTCGAACCACTGGGGCGGCTTCACGCGCCCGCTCGACGCGCGCGACTTCGAGCCCCTGCCCCAGCACTTCCGCTCAATGCCTGGCCGATCACAGAAGACGGACCTCGACGCCTACGCTGAGCGCACCGCCGAGTATCCTCGACCTCCCGCCGCCGGCGGCGGTGCTCGACATCTTCGCGGTAAGGAGCAGCTGATCGAGCCCGGCTCTACCGCGTGAGCCCGGTGCAGTTCGGAGCGAAGTACAAGGACGAGCTCGCGCGCTCCGACCGCATCACGCTCTGCCTCAACGCCAACCTCGTCGACATCGAGCTCGATCCGAGAACATCATCGCAGTGACCGGCATAGTGTTTCGCGCGTACACGCGCGACGAGCCGTTTCGCGTCATCGCGCGCCACTACGTTGTCTGCTGCGGCGCGCTCGAGAATGCCCGCATCCTGCTCAATGCCAATCGACAGATCTCCGATCGGCATCGGCAATCAGCACGATCAGGTCGGCCGCTATTTCTGCGAGCACATCGAAATCGGCGTCGGCCGCGCCATTCTGGCCGCGCCGCCTGCAGACCGTCAATTTCTACATCGCGAGCGATCGGCTGATCGCCGACCGCCGCTGCCTGAGCTTCGAGATCGAGCTCGTGCCCCTCGAGCGTGACAGCGCGTCGTGTGCTCTGCCGTTCGCCGAGCGCCTTGCCCAAGCCCTGCCGTACGCCCGACGAAGCGTGCTTCGACGCCAATGTGTCTGACCGTGATTGGCCAATCCGTGAACCGCGACGAGCCGCGTCAAGCTCGGCGGACACGACGGACCGCTTCGGATTGCGCCAGCTCGAGCTCGATTGGCACCTCGCTGACATCGACCGCCAGACGCTGCGGATCGCCGCCGAGGAGATCGGCCGCGCGCTCGCGCGTCACGACGTCGGACGCCTGCGCCTCGAGCCCTGGGTCACGGACGCCGGAGCGAGGTGCCGATCACGAGCGAGCAGGGCGGCTCCTCGCATCACATGTGCACGACGCGCATGAGCGACGACCCGAAGACGGGCGTCGTCGATCGCGACTGCCGCGTGCACGGTATTGAGAACCTCTACATCGGCGGCAGCAGCGTCTTCTCGAGCGCAGGCGTCTCGAACCCTACCTTCACCATCGTCGAGCTTGCGCTTCGCCTCGCCGATCATCTCGACGAGCAGCTCGGCAGGGCGATAAGCGGCGGTCCCTGTTCCCTGGGGAACAGGCTCCACTGCCGATTGACACTTTAGCTCAGCCAGCTTGCTAAGAGCCGGCGCCGTGATGCGCCGGGGAGGGATACCGATGCGCATTCGAGACCGGACGCGCGACCGTTCTCGCTGGCGGCCTCCGCGCTTGCAGGCCTGCTCGTCAATCGCAATTCCCGCCCACGCCGCGCCCGAGATCGACCAGCAAACGCCGGCAAAGAAGCCGCGGATCTCAAGGACATCCTCGTACCCGATCCCGTCGTGGTCGCCCGACGTCAAGGCCAACGGCTGCAAGGCGCATAGTTCGCCGCCTACGACTCACCGACGTCATCGAGCTTCGAGCTCTGACAGAGATTCCCTTCTGGGCCCTCGTCGTCATGCGGCCGGACCCCACGCTGTCGTGGCGACGATCGCCAGTCCAGCAAAATTCTTGGAGAAAGCCGCATCGCTCGACGACGACATGCGCCGCCTCGTGATCCTCTATGCGCTTTGGGACAATTTGGGACGCGACGGCCTGCACACATTCTTCTACTTGAAGGGCGGCGCGCTCGCGCCGCCATCCGCGACGCGCTGCGCGACACGGGTCTGACCCGGGAGCACGAGCTCTTCGCTCGCGCCATGGCACTCTTCGGCGACACCTATCCGATCGAGCACGCGGTTCGCGAGAAGGCGTTCGGCTACGCTACCGCCAGCCAGGAGCTGAACGACTTCGACCACAAGCTGCTCGCGCTGAGCAAGGAGTTCGGCACGAAAGAAACCTATGCCGCGGCCATCATCGCCTTGTGAACCGCACGCCAGCGCTCTGGCAGCGCGTCGAAGGCCTTCGCGAGAAGCTCGGCGACATGTGACCGTACTGGAGCTACTGACGAGCGCGCTGGCCGCGAAGGTCGACCTGTGGCAGCCGCCCGCCGAGATCGATCGGCAGCTTTCCACGCTCACGAAAGAGCAGCGCACTTTGTTCGCCGTCGCGACCTTCAACAGAGAGTTCGAGAACGGCGGCGTGCATCAGTTCTTCTACAATTCCGAGGGCGCAATCGCGCTTGAGGTCCACGAGGCCCTGCGCGAGCTGACCTCGACCGGCAGGCCGCGCTGCTGACAGCGCGGACTCGCCATGTTCGGTTCGCCCTATTATCCGCGACACCGAGCACGCCGGGACGCCCACTTCCACAACCACGAAGGCTGGAACGATTGGGACGCACGACTGTCCGCACTCACCGACGACTTCTACGCTCTCGACGGTGGCCCCGCTGTCTACCATCTGGGCGGCGACATGACGATCGACGGCGGACCTGGCATTCGTCACGGCATGCTGGGCTTACGCCCGCCGCATGAACCTGCTTCCCTGCTGAGCCGCGGCTCGCACGAGCTTGCGTCAGCGACCGCAATCGACGCCGAGCGGCGCGCGCGATAGGACTTGGTGTCGAGCGCACCCGGGTCCGCACCTCGTCCCAGCGGGAGCGCGCATTCGCGCGAGACGCTCACTCGAGGAGATCGTCCCCGTGACGAAGCACATGCGCGTTCTCCGACCCGCCGAGAGCATCTTCGCGTTCTACGACGGCCGCGTCGACGGCTACCGCTTCGCCGAGGGAGCAGAACTGGGTCGACGACGGCGCGCTCTCGCTCGGCATCGCCAGCTACGCCATCCTCGACGGCGATCATGCGCTCGTCTACGACACGCACGTCTCGATCGACCACGCGCGCTTCATCCGCAGCACGCTCGCCGAGCACGGCGCGCAGCGCTTCACCGTGCTCCTCAGCCACTGGCATCTCGATCACGTCGCCGGCAACGCCGTCTTCGCCGATTGCGAGATCATCGCCAACGAGCGCACGGCCGCGCACCTCATGGAGCACAAGCAGGCGATCGAAACCGGCACATACGACGGCCTGCCCGCGATCGCCCCGCTCGTCCTGCCGACGCGCACATTCTCGGGCGCGCTTGACCTCGAGATCGGCGACATCCGCCTGAACCTGATCGAGGCCAACATTCACAGCGACGACGCCACCGTGATCTGGCTCGCCGGAGCGCCGCCTGCTCCTGGCCGGCGACACGATGGAGGACACGGTCACCTACGTCGTCGAGCCCGACGGCTTCGCGAGCCCACCTTGCCGATCTCGACCGCCTCTGGGCGCTCGGCCCCGAACGCATCCTGCCCAACCACGGCGACCCCGGCATCATCGCCGCCGGCGGCTACGGCAAGTCGCTCGTGCGCGCAACGCAGCAGTACATCCGCGCGCTCCAGAGATGCGCCGCCGATCCAGGCCCTGCGCGACGCCCCTTTGCGCGAGGTCATCGCCGGCCCGCTGCAGGCCGGCTGGATCAACTACTTCGCGCCTTATGAGGACGTCCACCGCCGCAACGTCGACATGACACTCGCGCCGCACGACGGCCTAGACCACCGGCGTGCGGCAACCGGCAGCGGCACTCGTGCTGCTTCAGCACCCACGCCCGCGAGTAGATGCGCATGCATTGCCGCGAGAGGTTGCATCGGGCAACCGGAATTCACCAGCCTCGCTCAAGGCAAATCACTGAAAACTGCTAATCAACCTGCGAGCCGCAAGGCGATTTGGCTCCGCGAGGACGCTCGGCGCGAGCAGGTCCCGCGCGCCTTTAGCTCCGAGCCCAGAGCCTCTTACCTGACAAGTAGTGAGCGATGACCCAGACGCAACCGGATCCCAAAGCCACACCACCGGTAGCGCGACCGGCTCCGCCGCCGCCCAAGCTCGCCGGCGCCAAGAAGGTCGCGGCCCTTCTCCTCTCGATGGACAAGCGCCTCGCGTCGAGGTTGCTCAAGCACTTCGACGAAGACGACATCAAGCTCATCGCCCAGACGGCATCCGATCTCGGCACGGTTCCCGAAGCCCGTGCTCGAGGAGCTGATCGAGGAGTTCGCCACCAACCTGAAGAGCGGCGGCGACCTGATGGCGACCGCCGACGAGGTCGAGCAGCTCTTGAACGGCGTCGTCCCCCCTGAGCAGATCAACGAGATCATGTCTCAGGTCCGCAGCAAATCGCTGCAATCGATCTGGCTGCGCCTCGGCGAGGTCCCGGAGAACAGCCTCTCCCAATATCTGACCAAGGAGCACCCGCAGATCGCCGCGCTCGTGCTCTCGCGCGCGAGCCCGGCCTACGCCGCGGGCACGTTGCGTCTGCTACCGTCGCATGATGCGCAACGAGGTCATGCGGCGCATGCTGTCGATCAAGCCGATCCTCGAGGCACCGCTCAAGCTCCTGGAATTGAACCTGAAAGAGGACATTCTCTACAAGAGCGCCCGCAACTCGGGCCCCACCATTCATGCCCGCCTCGCGGACATCATCAACAAGATGGACCGCAAGCACATGGACGAGGTCCTCCAGGATCTCGAAGCGCACCGCCCCAAGGAGGCCGAGATCGTTCGCAGCCTCCTGTTCACGTTCGAGGACATCGCCAAGCTCAACACACGGCGCGCTGCTTGCGCTCTTCGACCAGGTGCCGCCCGAGCGCACGATTATCGGCGCTCAACGGGTGCCGACGCCGACCTGCGCGACAAGATCCTCGAGGCCGTCCCGGCACGCGCGCGCAGGATGATCGAGCAGGAGGTCTCCACCGGCAAGAAGCCGCTGACCAAGGAAATCACCAAGGCCCGCCGCGCGATCGCCGACCTTGCCCTCGAGCTCATCGAGAAGGGTGTCATCGAGCTCAACGCGCAGGATGAGGAGGAGGAATAGATGAAGGTTTCCGCCTACATCCTGCCAGCGCGACTCCCGGTCCGTTGCGATCCGCGCTCGCCCCACCGGCGGCGGACCGAGAGCATATGCAACACGCATGACGCGCTCAGAATGCGCGGGGAGATCACGCAATGACTGAGGTCATGGAGAACGTCGCCACGCGTCCGGGCACCGAGAAGCTTCTCGAGACGCCCAAGCTGGCGCTCGACCGCCTTCCCGTCCTCACCAACATCCTCGAGCGCCTCGTCGCCACCTGCGCCGAGCGCTTCCGCGAATACTGCACCATTCCCTGCTCGTTCTTCGTCAACCAGCTCGAGGCCGGCAACTCCTGGGACGTCCTCGAATCCTACGAGGACAGCATCGCCGGCATCTATTACGCCCGCGCCTGGGACGCCCAGGTCCTGGTCGGCCTCGACCGCCGCTTCATCTTTTCTCTGATCGACGCCGCCTACGGCGGCGACGGCAGCACGCAGCCGTTCGAGACCGATCGTCCCTTCACGCCGCTCGAAATTCGCCTCGCGCGAAGCGTTTTCGACATCGTCACGCCCGGCCTTTGAAGAGCTTACTGCACCCGATTTCGCCCGTGATCTTCGATCTCGAGAAAGTCGAATCCAAGCTCGATTTCCAAATCCTCGGCCCGAGCGAGATTCCCGTCGTCGTGGTGCAGATACTCTTTCAGGTTCTCGACAACGGCGGACGCATGTTCATGATCATTCCCCAATCCGCGTTGTATCCGATCAGAAAACGCCTCGAGCGCGGCCGCTCCTTCGAAATCCACCAGCGTCGATCCCGAGTGGGCGAGAAAAATGCAGGATGGGCTTGTTTCGGCCGACGTTGTCCTCGAAGGCGTGCTCGAGGGCCCGAGCCTCACGCTCGACGAAATCTCCGAGCTGCGCGAAGGCCAGATTATTCGCTTGGAATGCCGATCCCCAGAGCCTCATCGCCGTCGAATGCGAGGGCGAGAAGGTTTTCTGGTGCCGCCTCGCCCAATCCAAGGGTCACTTCGCGCTCGTCGTCGACTCCGCCGTCGATCGCCAGAAGGAATTCGTCTCGGACCTCATCGTTGGCTCGACGACGCGCTGATTTCCTTTCCAGCGCATTAAAATTAATTGGCGTTGACGATTATTGAATCAAAATCCGACGCAGAACTTTATGCGCGTAAATGTTCGAGATACACGATTATATCTTTCTATATAAGTTGGATTTGCATCGGCAAAAATTTATGGGCCGAATTTAAAATGGCCCGACTTATGTAACCGTTTCTTAGCCACCTAAGCGGAGTATCGTCATTCTGAGAAAATGGCGGAAGCTCCAACGGTGCGCAGGGGACGATGGATAACAGACTCGGCAAACGTGGTAGACGGCACGCTCGAGGAAAGAGCGGCTGCCCTGGTCAATCCGGCATCCGGAATTGCCAACGACTATCTGAACCATTTCAACGAGGTTCTCCTGCTGATCGAGAACCTCCCCACGCTCCTTCCCGAGATGCTCGACGAGCTCTTGGAATGGAAGCCCGTCACCTACCGCGAGTACTTCGCCAAGTCGCAACTGCCCGGCAGCGCGCGCGCGCTCTCAAATCTATGACGGCCTCGACGAAAACTTCCGCCGCGATTTCGAATCGATCATCGACGGCATCAATGCCATGGCACTCGCCAGCATCGAGGTGATCCGCGCCCATCGCAGTCAGACCGGCGATCTCGATCCTTCGAGAGTTTCGGAATTCTGCGAGAACGCCTCGAGCGCCATTCGCAGCGCCCTCAATCGCGCCGCCGATCTCGTCAACAACGGCCGCACGTCTGCAGCCGAATCACCTCAGGGAATGGCCGACCGGCTCATTCCTTGCGTCGCCTAGAAAATAAATAAGGTTAGCCGGGAATTCCGCCATGGATGAGCTGCTAAAAGACTTCCTGACAGAAACGACAGAGCACATCGAAGGCGCGGAGACGCAGCTCGTTCAGTTCGAGCGCAACCCGTCCGACCAGTCGCTCATCTCCAGCATTTTCCGCCTGGTTCACACGATCAAGGGAACGTCGAGCTTCTTGGGCCTCGATCGCCTCGAGAAGGTTGGCCATGCGGCCGAATCCGTGATGGGCATGCTGCGCGACGGCTCGCCCCCCACAGAGCTCTCCGTGACCCTCATCCTCGCCGCCATCGATCGCATCAAGACCATCATCGAGGACATTGCGCGCACGGGCGGCGAGCCGGCGGGCGACGACAGTGAGATCATCAACGCTCTCGAGGCCTACTTCGCGAACGGCCCCGGAGAGGTAGCGGCGCCGGCTCCGAAGGCCGCGCCGCGTCGCAGCAGGCGGCTCCCGCCGAAGAGGCTGCCGAGGCGCCCGAGGCTGAGGCTCCGGTCGATCAAGAAGCTCCCGCCAAGAAGGCCAAGGAGCCGTCGCCTGGGCTTCTGAAAAGTCGTCCGAGAAATCCGAGAAGAAATCCGGCGGCAATCCGAATCAGGAAACGATCCGCGTCTCGGTCGATACGATCGAGCGCATGATGCAGCTCGTCTCCGAGCTTGTCCTCACGCGCAATCAGCTCCTCGAGCTCGCGCGCCACCGAGAGGACGACGTACTCAAGACGCCGCTGCAGCACCTTTCGACGCTGACGAGCGATCTGCAGGACGCCGTCATGCGCGCCCGCATGCAGCCCGTGGGCCGCCTCTACGCCAACCTGCCGCGCCTCATCCGCGAGCTCTCGAGCAGCCTCGGCAAGAACATCGACCTGATCACGGAAGGCGCCGACACCGAGCTCGATCGCCAGCTCATCGAGGTCATCCGCGACCCGCTCACCCACTTGATCCGCAACTGCGCCGACCACGGCATCGAGAGACCCGAGGAGCGGCTTGCCAAGGGCAAGCCCGAGATGGGCGAGATCCGCGTGTCAGCCGCGCACGAGGCCGGCCAGATCACGATCGATATCGCCGACGACGGCAAGGGCCTCGATTCCGAGCGCATCAAGCAGAAGATCATTTCTCAGGGTCTCGCCACCGAGGCCGACGTCAAGGCCATGAGCCCCGACGAGATCAACCGCTTCATCTTCGAGCCGGGCTTCTCGACGGCAGCCGTCGTCTCCAACGTCTCCGGCCGCGGCGTCGGCATGGACGTCGTCAGATCGAACATCGAAGGCATCGGCGGCTCGGTCTCGCTGTCGTCGACGCCGGGCAAGGGCAGCCGCTTCTCGCTCAAGATCCCGCTGACGCTCGCCATCGCGCCTGCCCTCATCATCGAGGTCGCCGGCCAGCGCTTCGCGCTGCCGCAGACATCGGTCGTCGAGGCCGTCAGCCTCGGCAAGAACTACAAGGACCTCATCCAGAACGTCCAGAACGCGCTCGTCCTCAAGCTGCGCGAGGAAGTCATTCCCGCCGTCGAGCTGCGCAATGTCTGCGGTCTCACGGCTGCTGAGGAGAACACCGAAAGCGAGAAGCTTGCCGTCGTCATGCGCGTCGGCACCGACTCCTTCTGCGTCATCGTCGACGGTGTTGCCGACATCCAGGAAATCGTCGTCAAGCCGCTCAGCGCGTCGCTTTCGCACCTCAAGGTCTTCAGCGGCCACACCATCCTCGGTGACGGCTCGGTCGTCCTCATCCTCGATCCGGCCGGCATCGCCGCCAACCTCGGCATCGAGAAGTCGAGCAGCGACAAGAAGCGCGAGCAGCCTCGGGATCAGAACGTGCAGGAGCGCCGCCGGCTTGTCATGTTCCGCGCCGGTCAGGGTGCGCCCAAGGTTCTCCCGCTCTCTCTCGTCTCGCGCATCGAGATGGTCGAGACCAAGCGGATCGAGAGCTCGGACGGCCGCCTCATGGTCCTGCTGCAGGGCCGCCTGATGCCGATCGTGCCCATCTCGTCAGCAGACCGACCTCTCGCAGTCGTCCTACCCCGTGCTCGTCATCGCCACGGAGAAGCGCTCCATCGGCCTCCTCGCCGACGAGATCGTGGACATCATCGAGGACCGGCTCGAGATCCAGCTTGCGAGCACGAGCTCCGACATCGTCGGCTCCGCGGAGATCCGCGGCGAGGCGGTCGAGCTCATCGATGTGTCGCACTTCGTGCGCATGGCCGAGCCGCCGTCCAAGAATGGCACGAAGCCTCAGCGCGTGCTCCTCGTCACCGGCGACGAGCTCCTCCGCGACATGCTCTCAGCCGACGCTGGCGGCCGCCGGCTACAGCGTCAGCCCGACGGGAGTTCCCGCGGATCTGAACGAGCTCTTCGCTCAGGCCGCTAGCTACGACGCGATGCTTGTCGACACCGACATGCCGGCTGCCGCCGCCTCTGGCCTGATGCGTACGCTCCAGCAGAAGCGCGACACGCTGCGCACGCCGGTCGTCGGCCTGTCCAAGAACCCGACGAGCCGTGCAACCCGCAAGGCAACCGACAGCGGCATGGCTGCTCTCGTCAGCAAGCACGATCGCCAGACGCTGCTCGAAACCCTGACCTACACGCTCGATGCGAGCGCTGAGGCCTCCGGCCTGGATATGGAGCTTGCAGCATGATCGCCGCAGAAACAGCTGCCTCCGCGCAGGCCGTCGCTGACGTCCCGAGCGCAGGCGACGAGAGCTACTTCACCGTCTTCGCCGGCGGCGAGGCTTTCGGCCTCTCGGTGCTCCACGCCCAGACGATTTTCCGCATCGGATCCATCACGCCGATCCCCATGGGCCCGGTCGACATCGTCGGCCTCGTCAATCTGCGCGGCAAGATCGTCACCGCCGTGAGCCTGCGCCGTCGTCTCGGCATCCCGGTCGAGAACCTGCAGAACGCGCTGGCCATCGTCATCGAGCACAAGGGCGAGAACTTCGCCCTCATGGTCGACGAGGTGGGTGACGTGATCTCGCTCGATGCCTCGATGCGGGTCCCCGTTCCGAACCACTTCGATCCGGCCCGCTCGCCGCCTCATGACCGATCTCTACAAGGTCGGCAACATGCTGGTCCCGGCACTCAACATCTCGGCCATCTTCGACTTCGCGAACACGACCAACTAACGAACTGAAGAAGCTGCGTGCGTACCTAGAAGTAGTAAAAGGTGAGTAACATGAAGCAAGCTCTGGTGGTGGACGACAGCGCGTTCATCCGCAAGATCGCCAAGCAGATCCTCGAAGGCATGGAATTCGAGGTTTCCGAGGCCAAGGATGGCGCTCAGGCGCTCGAGCACTGCGAGAAGACGCTCCCCGAGCTGATCCTGCTCGACTGGAACATGCCGGTCATGAGCGGTCTCGACTTCCTGACCAGGCTCAGAAAGATGCCGCGTGGCGACGAGCCTCAGGTGGTCTTCTGCACGACCGAGAACACCAAGGAGAAAATCCTGTGTGCACTCGAGGCCGGTGCCACCGAGTACATCATGAAGCCGTTCGATCAGGACATCATCCGCACCAAGCTCGAGCAGATCGGGATGGTGTAGGGCGCTTGCTTCTCGCTGCGTGTGCTACTCCACGCCTCGACGAGCAGGTCCACGGGATGTCAAGACATCGCTACTCGGTCAGGCCCGAATAGCAATTGCTTCAACCTCAGTATGCGTGATGCGTAAAAATGTCCCAATCTTTTGACGCCCTCTGCGAATTCCTGCGCCGCAACTCCGGCCTCGTTATGGAGCAAAGCAAGCGCTACCTCGTCGAAAGCCGCGTGATGCCGATCGTGCGTCGCGAAAAGCTTTCGGGCCTCGACGAGCTCGTCCTTCTTCTTCAGAGAGGCCAGTCGCCGAAGCTGGCCAAGGACGTCATCGAAGCGATGACGATCAACGAGACGTACTTCTTCCGCGACAAGACGCCGTTCGATCAGTTTCGCTCCACCATTCTGCCGAAACTGCTCGCAGCCCGCGCCGACGAGAAGCGCCTCCGCATCTGGTCGGCAGCCGCCTCGACCGGCCAGGAAGGCTACTCCCTCGCCATGATCATCGAGGACATCGCCGCCAAGGTTGCCGGCTGGAAAATCGAGATCGTGGGCACCGACCTCTCGGATGGCGTGCTCGACAAGGCGCGCAAGGGCATCTACTCGCAGTTCGAGGTCCAGAGAGGTCTGCCGACGACCTATCTGCTCCGCCACTTCAATCAGATCGGTGATTCCTGGCAGATCAGCGACGCCATGCGCTCGAAGGTCACCTTCCGCCAGCTCAACCTGCTGTCGGACTACACGCTCGCTCGGCCGCTTCGACATCATCTACTGCCGCAACGTGCTGATCTACTTCGACGCGGCGCGCAAGTCCGACATCCTGACCGCATGACCCGCCAGCTGGCTCCCGACGGCTACGTCGTGCTCGGCGCCTCGGAAAGCCTGATCGGCCTCAAGACGGACCTCGTCGCCCATCCCGAGCATCGCGGGCTCTTCGTGCGCGGTGCGAATGGCGGGGCGGCCGAGCTGCCCGTATCGCGGCCCGTGCCCAAGCTCGATCCGGCGCCCGCGCTCGCAACTGCCAAGCGCGAGTGGCCTGCACCCTCGGCGATGCCCATCGCCCGCACGCGCTAACACGCATTAATCCCGCCGGCTTTCGATGGCCGGCGGGGCAAGATACTCCCGCTGAGAATCTGTTCACCGGCGAGCCCAGGTGCGCTCGCATATTGGGCGGATGCAAGGGCCCCATCTTACGTCTTGCGCGTCCCGTCGCGATCCTCGCCCTGATCGCCGCGTGCCCTAAGCAGCTCGTGACCGTTATCGAGCTGCACGAGACGCGCCAGATCTGAGAAGCTCCTCGACGTGAAGACAGGCGCCGGCTCCTCGGCCGCGCCTTCTGCCTGCGCCTGCGCGGCCTCGACGGCCGCAGCACCGAGCGCGGGCCGCCCGTCGGCAGGGCCGGATGCAAGCCCGCGAGCCGCGAACTGCATCGCCGCCGTTATCGGGGCGCTCTCAGGATTCTGGGGCTGTGCCGCGATGCTGGCCGAAGCCGCGGCGATCACTTCCGTCGCATTGGCGCCGACGAGCTCCGGGTTGCCGATCCAAAGCGCCTCGGCCGCCCTGCGGCTCACGAGCCCTGGGAGAACCTCGCCGCCGGCCTTGTTGTACTGCACGAAGATCGAGCGCACCGCGTCGAGATCGCCGCGCTTCACCGCCTCGCCGAGGCCGCTCGTTCACCCACGTTTCCCCGGCATTGTAGGTGAGCGAGGTCAGCGCCGCCTTCGTCCCGTCGTCGACGCGCGGACGCGTGCTTCTCCACGACCGACCTGGCGTTGGTGACGGCCGCCTCGAAGCGCCGGTCCGCCTCGGCCTTGTCGATGACCTCGCCCGCATACTTCGCCCGCGTGCCGTAGCCGTTCGAAAACTGTGCGTAGTCCCACTGCGCCTGTGGCGTGAAGCCTTCGAAAGCTCGTATGGCATTGAGAAAGGGGCTGTTCATAGCGGCGTACCCGGAGGATGGGAGCACTGTTTTAAGCTGCCGCCCCTTGCGCCGGGCTGACGCAACCGGACACCCACAGCGAGCCAGACGCCAAAGACAAATACTTAACCAAGCGCAGAACTTTGGTGTGAGGTCTGGCACGGGGGTTGCTTCTCTTTACTTGTTATTTAGGAGCAGTGCCATGAACAGGCTGCCAGCCCATCTTCTGTCCCGTATTTCGGCGCTCGGTACCCTTTCCAGGCCCTTGGGCGAAGAGCGTGCCGCCGCCATCGCCCGGGCCATTGCGGACTTCTGTCGTCGCCGAAGTTAAGAAGGGCGTCGATCCCGAGTTGCTGCTCGACGTCTGGATCACGCGCATTGCGCGTGAGATCGCCGACAAGTCGTCTCCCGAGGCAGCAAGGCCGGCGCAGCGCCGCGGCGTCCGCTCCCTGGCCGACTTCCTTCCCGAGGTCCGCTGATCGAACGCTGCTGACGCGGGTTAACCGCTGCTAACATTTGCGCCTCGCGTTGCCGGCCCACCGATACCGGCATCGAGCCTGCACACACCTAAAATTTGACGAAAACTCTGACGGCACCCCTAAATCGCCCTCAATCGCCATCGAGTAGAAAGAGCGAGGCTGCCCGCATGTGTACCGGCGGGACGGCTGCAAAGAAAAGATGGGTCAGGGTCGTCAAACATGTTCAGCAAAGACAGCGTCACACTGCTTCGCCAGCGGCGCGACAGCATTCGCGAGTGGCTCGACGAGGAAGCGCCTTATACCGATGTCGACCAGCGCCATCTCGACGCGCACACGCCCGAGCGCGCCTACTGGCATCACGGCTACCAGGCCGCCCTCAACGACATCATGGCGCTGCTAGCCCTTGAAGGCGGAAAAACCGGCACCGCGGGCATTCCCAATTAGTTCCGGGAATCCTGTCCGGGTGCAGACGGTTGCCCGGCGGTTTGAACTCGTGAAACAGCTCGCACTCTTTATGGAAGGCAGCTTCCGTAGTGGGTGTGCAGCTGTATTTGAAAAGCGTGCCTGACCCGATCATGTTGTGCAGCTTTTCGCGGATATCGCGATCGGCCCTGCCCACGACATCGATATAGAATTTTCCGTCGGGGCCTTTGTGACCCAGCGCGATAGACCCCCGGCGACACCCTCGGTATCGCGCTTGAGATCTCGTCGAAAGTGAGCCGGTACGGCCCAAGCAGTCCTACGTTCGCCATGGCTCTAGTCGCTCTCGGAATGACTGGAAACGGGATGATACTCATGGACGGACTCGCCTTGTCGGTGGAGCACGATCTTAGACATATAGCGCACCATTCGACGTACGGGAGCCCTCTCCGCGGCTCTCGTTAACTCCTGTAGGCCGGCGCGAAGCCGTTCTCACTGAATTGCCGCCCCTGCTCGCCCTGATTTCCCCGGCCCGACTGCGCCAGCCCCGATTGCGAATCGGATTGCGACTGCGAGCGACGACGACATCTGCCCGTCGTTGGAAACGGCCTGGGCCTGCAGGCTCGGCCGCGCCGGATCAGCCGCTGCCTGCGAGCTGATGCCGTCGACCATATAGCCCGCCGACTTGAGCGCGTTCGACAAGAGCTCCCGGTCCTTCTCGATGGCGAACGCCGTCTCGTGACGCGAGGCCTCCACCTGGAGACTGATCACATTGTCCTTGAGCGCGATGCGCACCGTGACGCTGCCCATATTGGCCGGCTCGAGCTGGAGATGGAGCACCTTCACCGCGCCGTCGTTGCTCGACGTCGAGGTTGCTGGCCGGCTCGCCGGGTTGGCGAGCTCGGCTGCGATGCGGCGCGCGATCTGCGCGCCCGGTGACGCGTCGCTCGACGGCCCAGCGCCGCCGCTCGGCGCCGCGAGCCTGGAACTCGGCCGCCATGATGGCGCCGGAGCGCCCGCCCTGCTGATCGGCCGTCGGCCCCTGCGTCTGACCGTCTCCGAGACGTCTCTCGCCTCCCGAGCCCTCTTTGCCGCCGCCCGAGTCCAGTGCCGTGCCGAGCCCGGCCGCGGCCTTCGGCGCCTCTCCGGTGGCAAGCGCCGCCCCGCCGGCGCTTTTCGCGAGTGCGTCCTCGCTCCCGGGAGCGGATGCACCATCCGTGCTGCCGGCCGGCGCTCCGTCGGCGTTCACCGCGGCACCGTTGAGCAAGCGGCTGAGCGCGCTCTCCGCCGATTGCACCGGCGCGAAATGCGTCTCCTCGCCGGTGACTGTGACCTTCATCGCCGGGAACGATGTGTCGCTCACGGTGTCCTCGCCGCGCGGAGATCCGGGCTGCCATGAGATTGGCGAATGTCGTCTCCTCGATGCCATCGCTGAGGGCTGCCAACGCGTTCGGCGCCGTGGCGTTATCCGGCACGCCCGCCTGCGCTTCCCCATCACCGCCGTTCGCCAGTGAGCTCAAGAGCTGCCAGCTCGACTTGAGTGCACCCTGCTCATTGGCCGTGAGCTGCAACTCCGTCGAAAGCTCGCCCTGTGCAGTCGCCGGCGCACCGTCCGCGACTGGCCCGAGCACCAGCGCTATCTGTGCCAGGAGCGAGCTGGCCTCGCCGGCAGAAAGCGTGTCGTCCGCACGAGCTCCCTGTTCCGCCGCCGGCATCTCGTCAGCCTTCTCGCCCGCTCCGCTTTGCGCGGCCTTGGACCTGGATTGGCTACCGGCACCCGATTGCTCGGCCGCTCCGGATTGGCCCGGCGCGCCACCGCGCTTGGCTTCGGCCCGCTCGGCAAGATCCGACATCACGTCACGGAATGAATCGTCGTCACCCCGCGTCGCAGCTCCTGTAGCTCCGTCGTCCTTGACGCGCGTATCGCGTGACGCGCCCTGAGGCGGCGCCGTCCTGTTGGGAACCAAAGTTTCCGCCATATTCATTGCGCGCCTCCGGCAAGAAGAGTGTCGACCTTGGACATGAGATCCTGCGCCCGCGCGACCCCCGCGGGTATGGGCTCGGTGCTTTCTCGAGGAGGCGTCGGCCATTTGCGGAGCTGGCTCGCGAGCGAAAGAGCGGCCCCATGAATTTCCTTGTCGGCGGGACGAAGCTTCTGCGTCGCAATCCCATTGAGCGCCTTGAGCTCCGGCCTCGTAGTCATCGCCGACGAGACGCGCGGCGCCCTCATAGAGATGCGCCCGCTCCTTTTCCGCACTGCCCTCCCGCGCGAGTTCCGCCGCCTTGCCGGCCGCGAAGCTTGCGATGGCGACGTTGCCCGCAAGCGTCGCCTCCTCGGCAATCGAAAGATAGGCGCCTCCGCGCTCGGCCTGCGGCAGCTTCATGAGCTCGGCCTCGGTGCGCGATATCCACTCCGATGTGCCGCTTGAAGTCCTGTCGCGCCACGCCTGCAAAGAACTGGCGGCGGAAGTTGCGAGCGTAAATCGACTTGCCGAAACGGCGCGAATACTGCGACGTCAGCCTGTCGAATTTTTCGAAGTCCCCTTCGCGGGCGACAAGCAGAACCTCCTGGCGCAAGCGCCGACTCCTCGACCAGCGTTCCGGGCGAGAGCAGGCGCGCGTCGTCGAAGAGCGCGATCGGCCTTCTTTGCCTCTTTCTTGCCGATGAGCGTTCCGTAGATGAGAGCAACCAAGCCCGCCAGCCCGGGCTCGAGCGACCGCACATTGATTTCTTCGAAGAACTGAACCGCATCCTGCGCCCGCCCCTCTCCGAAGGCGAGCGCGGCCTTGAGCAGCCGTTCGTCGACGGGTGGCAGCGGCGTACGGCCCAGAAGATCGTTGGCCAACCGCGGATCACCGCCGCTCAGCACGAAGATGACGGCAGCGCGCGCATTTCGCGGATCATCCCATGTCTCCGACGGCATATTGCGCATCTCGGTGTTGAGCTCCGCCAGAAAGCGCTTCTGGAATTCATGCGCGCTGGCACTCCCTTGTGCGATCTGGTCCTGAACCGACCGCAGCGTGCGCACGAGCCCGAACGGCTGCTTCGCCGCCTCCTCTGGCGTCAGCATCGGGCAACGGACGGACCTGCTCTCTCTCCCGCTTTCTCCTCGCCCTTCGCTTCCGGGCTCATGCTTCTTCTTCGCTCTTGGCTTCGCTTTCACCGTGCGCGGGCGCGGCTTCCTCCTCGGCCGCGGCCTCGTTCGCGACGCAGGGCCTCGGCGCCCAGAGAAGGGCAAGCCCGAGCATCACAATGATCCGCGCTCACTATCGTCACGTCTTCGGCACCTTGAGCAGAATTTCGATGCGCCGATTTTCCGCTGCATTGGGATCGCCAGCGACCTTGAGCGTGTGGTCGGCGTGTCCTTCGATGCGCTCGATCGCGCTTTTCGTCGAGACCGCCGCGCGTCAGCATGTAGAAGGCGACGCGGGCGCGATCCATCGACAGCCGCCAGTTGTCGTTGCGTCCCGATTTGAACGGCCTGCCGTCGGTATGCCCGCGCAGCACGATTTGTCCGGGACGGCCGGCCAGCACCTTGGCGATCCTCTCCATGACGACGACGACCTCGGGCACCGGCGTCGCCGACGAGAGCCCAAACATGCCGAAGCGGAAATCGTCCATGAGGCTGACCAGCAGACCCTCGTCCGTTTTTTGCACTTCGATATTGGGCGTGTTCTGCGACGTCAGCCCCTCGAGCGATTTCACGATGTCCTTGGCGAGACCGTCGACGGCCGCCTTCTCTTCCGCGGCCTTTGCAGGATCGGCCGGCGTCGCGCTCGCGGGACTGGGCGGTGTTCGGCACCTGGCGGAGCGGCTTCCTTCGCCGCCTCGGCCTCGGCCGTCTTGGCGGAAACTCTCGCCTCCACGCCGCCAGCGTCGGGAGTAGCGGGGGCAGGCTGCTCGGCGAGCGGTTTGTCCGCGGCATAGGGCTCGAACGGATTGCGGTAGGCCTCGCCTCCCGGCAGAAGCTCGTCACCTTGCTTCGTGCCGCCGTTCGCGAGCTCGCCGCGCTCCATCGCCTTGAGCGCCATGCGCGCGAGCACGCCGTAGGGATCGTTGAAGAGCTCCTCCTCGGCCTTCTTGGGATCGCCCTTTTTCGCCTTGCCGTCGCCCTTGTCCTCCTCCAGCTTCGCCTTGTGGTCTTCTTTGGGCTCCGTCGACAGGCGGCATCGGTACTCCTTGGAGTCGGCGCCTTCGACGTCTCCCTGCTCCTCCTGCGGCTCGTGTACGCCCTTCACGCTCGGCGTCTTGTCGCTGAGCTTCGTCGGATTGAAGTAGGTCGCGATCTTCGTGATCTTCTCTTTGTCGGAAATATTGAGCAGCCACATGACGAGGAAGAACGTCATCATCGCCGTCATCAGGTCGGCGAACGCGATCTTCCACGCGCCTCCATGGTGTCCCTCGTCCTCGCCCCCGCTGCGCCGGCGTACGATGACGACCTCGTGAGTAACTGGTGCATCGCCGTCTGCGCTCATGTCGTTCTCCCTTTGTATTGCGCCCGCCCAGGCACCGATCCTTGTCTCGAGGACCGTCTGGTCAGCCGTGAGGTGAAGATCGCACCCCGGGGCCGGCGTGAAGACGACATTGCCGATCTTCACGTTGAGCTGGGCACTCAGCATCTTGAGCAGGTCTTCCGGACCCGAGACGGTGAGCTTCGCCGAACTCGCCGTTGGACATGAGGCTCTCGAGCGTGCTCGCCAGCTCCGCCACCGCGCGCCGCTGGACTTCGACGATGAACACGGGCTTCAAGACCTTCGCCACCTGATCGCCGATCCGCGCTTCGAGCGCTCCCAGATGCGACGCGATGAGGTCCGCGAGCCGCCCGCCTTCTTCGGCGGCCCATCTCTCGCGCTCCACGGCGAGCCTCTCTTCGGCAACCTTGCTCTGCTGTGCCAGCTTCTCGTCGAATTCGGCCTTTGCCGCCGCCTTGCCTTCCGCGAGACCGCGCCCGTAGGCTTCCGCCATGCGCGCCACCGCATCGGCGCCTTTGGACGCCTCCGACGCGAGCTCCGACGACGGCCGCCCGCGCACGCGGCCCACCTCTCCGCTCAGGTCCTTGAGATACTGTGCGACGGGAAGTGCGCTCATGCCGCCCGCTCCCGCATCCACTGTTTGAGGATCGCCGCAGCCTGCTCCTCATCGAGCTCGACCATCTGCTCGAGGCGTTTCTGCGAGACGTTGCGCACCTCGCTCGTGAGATCCTCGATGAGGTTCGGCGGCTCTAGACTTGTCGGGCTTGCCGCCGGCCGCGAGGATCGCGGCCGTGGCCTCGGTGACGTTCATGCCGTCGATGCCACCCGCAATTCCGGCAGCCGCCAGCGCCGCGGCTTCTTCCGCCGTCTTCTGCTCGATGAGCATCCGCGTCAGCGGTCTCAAGCCGAACCAGATCACGATGAACGCGACGCCGAGCACGGTTCCCGCCTTGACCAGGCCGAACGCCAGCTCGAATGAGCTGCGCCATGAGCGCGCCGGTATCGATGCCGTCCGCGACGCTGCGTGTCTTCGGCGAACTCGACCGCCACGACGCTGATCTGGTCGCCGCGCTTCACGTCGATGCCTGCCGACGTGCCGACGAGGCGCTCGACCTCTTTGATCTGGGCCTGCACGGCCTCGGGCGCGGCCGACTCGCCGAGCGTGGCCAGGAGGCGCTTGCGATTGATGACGACGGCGATCGTCAGCGCCTCGACCCTGTAGCCCTCGCTGACCGTCGAGACCGTCTTGGAGTTGAGCTCGTAGTTCGTCAGATCCTCGCGCCGCTCGTTGGCGCGCTTCGATTGGTCGCCGCCGTCGCCGCTGGCGCCCTGATCGGGAATATTCTGCTCGACGCCGACCGGCGTCCGGCTCGTCGAGTTCTGCTGTGACCCCGTCTCTTTGACCACCCGCAGCGACCGCTCGACCTTGGAGTCGGGGTCGAAGTTGGTCTCGTTCGTCTGGCGCTTGTCCATGTTGAGGCGCGCCGCGACGCTCACCTCGAAGTTGTCGATGCCGAGATAGGGCGTCAGCGTCTTGCGGACGTTGTCGGAGAGATCCTTGCTGATGGTCTTCTCGAGCTCGACCATCCGCGTCGATCCGGCACCCGCCCCGTCGCCGGCCGAGGCGAGCACGGTGCCGTCGGTGTTGAGGACGCTGATGTCGTCCGGCGACAGTCCCGGCACCGCGGCGGAGACGAGGTGGCGGATCGCCTGCGCCGCGGTCGCATCGGCCGCCATCTCCGTCCTGATGACGACGGATGCCGACGCCGGCTGCCGCCCGCGCCGGAACGAGCCCGTCTCCGGCAGCACGATATGCACCCGCGCCGCCTTGACGCCCTTCATGGACTGGATCGTGCGCGCCAGCTCCCCTTCGAGAGCCCTGACGCGCGTCACCTCCTGCATGAACGACGTGAGACCGATGGGTCCGAGCTTGTCGAAGAGCTCGTAGCCGGCGTTCGAGCTCGACGGCAGACCCTTCTCCGCGAGCAGCATGCGCGCCTCGCGCCGTCTCCTCCCGGCGCACCATCACCTTGTTGCCTTCGGCGTTGACGTCGAACTGGATGCCCGCCTCTCGGAGCGCCGCGCCGATGCGCGTCACGTCCTGGCCGTTGAGGCCGCCGTAGAGCGTCTCGAAATCGGACCGGCTCCAATAGAAGCTGCCGAAGCCCACCGCACGCGAAAACGGCAACACCCACAACAGCGAGCGCAGTGAGGCGGCGCGGGCCGAGCGCGAGCAAATTGCTCCATAGCCTTTCCAGCTGCTCAAGCCCGAACATAGATAGCCCAACCCCTCCTGCGGCTTAGTGCCAATAACGGCGTTCGCGATTCTGCGGCCGGAAGCTTGCGCGGGGTTGGCCAAACAAAAAAAGACCACGCGCTAGTGCTGCGTGGCCGCGTAAAAAATCGATGTGCTGTGCTTAGCCCTCTGGAAGAGCTGCAGGATCTGCGACGCGCTCTGATTCGCGATGCCGAGCGCCTGGACGCCGAGCTGCTGGCGAACCTGGAGCGCCTGCAGCCGCGTCGAACTCGGCGTTCATGTCCGCATCGATGAGCTGGCCGATGCCGGTGTCGATCGAATCCATGAGCTTGGACACGAAGTCCTTCTGCAGGTCGATTCGAGCTCTGCGATGCGCCGAGGAACGTGGCCGCCCGCGTCATCTGCGCGAACGCGTCGTCGACGCCTTTGATGAGATCCTCGAGGTCGGCGAGATCAGCCGGCAAATCCGTCAGCGCGCTGATGTCGAGGGTCGCAACCGTGTATGCTGCCACCGCTGGTTACCGTGCGCGTCTGATCGAGGATGCCGCCACCGCCGCCGGAGGTGTCGAAAAGCAGCGTTCCCGAGGTTCCGACGACGTCGACGTGATCGTGCCGATTGTGATCGCGCCTGCGCTGTCGCGCGAGAACGAGGACGACGATCGTGCGGGTCGCGGGACCGGTGGCGTCTGTGGAGAGCCAGTTCTGACCCGAGAACACGGCCGCAGTCGGCGGTATTCGCGAGTTGCGTCTGCAGCGCTGAGATTTCGCTCTGTATCTTCACGCGATCCAGGCCTGGCGCGCGCGCCGCGACCAGCTTTCGCTTGATCTCGCTGACTGTGTCGATGGCGCTGTTCATCGCCGTGACCGCGACGTCCGCGGTGGCGGCGCCGAGGCCGAGCGCGTCCTGGACCGTCGAGACCGCCATGTTGTCGGACTTCATCGTCGTGGCGATCGACCAGTAGGCCGCGTTGTCGGCAGCTGTCGCGACCCTGAGACCGGTGGAGACCCGGTTCTGGACCTCCAACATTTCCTTGTTGGTGTGGTTCAGGGTCTGCAGCGCGGTCATCGCTGCGAGGTTGGTATTGATGCTGCTCATTCTTAGCCCCTTAACCGATTCGTACAGATTCTCAGCGTCCAAGCTTGCGCGAGCATTGCGGTTGGGGGGTAGGCTGCCACAACCGGTGTGGCGAAAAAATCGCAAGAGCTTCGCCGGTCATGCCCGAGCGAGCCCAAACTCAAAGAAAAGGCCGCGTTTCCCGAAGGAACGCGGCCTTTCGCTTGTCCGACTGGCAATTCGCCGAGCTGCCGCGGCTCAAGGGTCTGCGACGGCAAAAAAGGCCGCGCCCATGGAGCGCGGCCTTAAGCGATGATGCCTAGTCTGATGTCTTAGCCCTGGAAGAGCTGAAGGATCTGCTGCGCCGACTGATTCGCGATGCTGAGCGCCTGCACGCCGAGCTGCGAGCGCACCTGCAGAGCCTGGAGGCGGGTCGACTCTTCGTTCATGTCGGCGTCGACGAGCTGGCCGATGCCCGTGTCGATCGCGTCCATGAGCGCGGAGACGAAGTCCTTCTGCAGGTTGAGGCGCGATTTGGCCGCGCCGAGACCCGTGGCCGCGTCCGTCATCTGCGAGATCGCCGCGTCGACGCCGGAGATATAGTCCTCGATGTCCTGCAGGTCTGCCGGCACATCCGTCAGCGCGCTGATATCGAGGTTGAGGACGGTATAAGTGCCGCCGCTCGTCACCGTGCGCGACTGGTCGAGCACGCCGGCGCCGCCGCCCGAGGAGTCGATGAGCATCGAGCCGGTCGGACCGATGTCGACGCTGATCGTGCCGATGGTGATCGCGCCGGTGTTGTCGCGCGAGAACGATGCGACGAGGCTCTTGGTCGTCGGCCCGGTCGAGTCGACCTTGAGCCAGTTCTCACCCGAGAAGCTGGCCGAATTCGACGGCATTCTGCAGCGAGCTCTGCAGCTGCGTGATTTCGCTCTGGATCTTGCCGCGATCGAGACCCGGCGCTCTGGCTGCGACCAGCTTCGCCTTGATCTCGCTTGCGATCTTGATCGAGCTGTCGAGACCGGCGACGGCGATGTCGACCGTCGCCACGCCGAGGCCCAGGGCGTCCTGCACGGTCGACAGGGCCATGCGGTCTGAGCGCATCGTCGTCGCGATCGACCAGTAGGCGGCGTTGTCCGCCGCTGTGCCGACGCGCAGACCCGTCGAGACCCGGTTCTGCGTAATCAGCGTTTGCTTGTTGGTCTGATTGAGCGCCTGCAGCGCGGTCATCGCTGCAATGTTGGTATTGATGCTCGCCATGTTCAGTTCCTCTACGGACGCGTCTGGTCCCGACGGTATGACGCAGCACCAATCTGGGGTTACCTGGACGTAAAATACTGTCCCGCAATTACTGAACCGTTAAACGGCGAACCAAAATAGAGCGCCCGCCGTTCAGTGGCGCCGGCCTGCATCGCATGATCGGATTGCGATGTCCCGCCGGCGAAACTGCCCGCCTATCGCGCCGAAGTGCAAAATGATGCGGAAATAAGCACTAAACTGAATATATCCCGCTCGTACGAGGGGAGCTGGGGTCCGAAAAGTTAATGGAAATTAACTCCTAGGACAGCCCGCTGAAGAAATTTAAAAGGCCGCGCTCCGGGCAGGAGCGCGGCCTTATTTCGTGAAAACGAATCGCTTGCGTAGCGCTTACTGGAAGAGCTGCAGGATCTGCTGCGCCGACTGGTTGGCGATGCTGAGCGCCTGCACGCCGAGCTGCTGGCGAACCTGCAGCGCCTGGAGGCGGGTCGACTTCTTCGTTCATGTCCGCGTCGACGAGCTGGCCGATGCCGATGTCGATCGCGTCCATAAGCTTCGAGACGAAGTCCTTCTGCAGGTCGATTCGCGACTTGGCCGCGCCGAGCCCGGTGCCTGCGTCCGTCATCGAGCTGATCGCAGCGTCGACGCCGGCGATATAGTCCTCGAGATCCGTGAGATCAGCCGTCGGCATCCGTCAGCCCGCTGATGTCGAGATTGAGGACCGTATACGTGCCGCCGCTCGTCACCGTGCGCGACTGGTCGAGCACGCCGGCGCCGCCGCCCGACGAATCGATGAGCATCGAGCCCGTCGCGCCGATGTCGACGTCGATGGTGCCGATCGTGATCGCGCCCGCGCTGTCGCGCGAGAAGGAAGCCACGAGGCTCTTGGTCGTGGTGCCCGTCGAATTCGACCGAGAGCCAGTTTTCGCCCGAAAAGCTTGCCGAATCGACGGTGCTCTGAAGCGCCGCCTGAAGCTGCGTGATTTCGCTCTGGACCTTGGCGCGGTCGATGCCGGGCGCGCGCGCCGCGACGAGCTTGGTCTTGATCTGGCTCGCGAGCGTAGATCGAGTTGTCGAGGCCGGAGACCGCCGTGTCGATGGTCGCGGCGCCGAGCCCGAGGGCGTCGGAGACCGTCGACAATGCCGATCTGTCCGAGCGCATCGTCGTCGCGATCGACCAGTAGGCGGCGTTGTCGCGAAGCTGAGGAGACACGCAGACCAGTTGCGACGCGATTCTGGGTCTTGAGCATGTCGGAGTTAGTGTGGTTGAGGGCCTGCAGCGCAGTCATCGCCGCGAGGTTCGTATTGATGCTACTCATTTGCGCATACCTTTTTTCACTCGTGACGCAACCTGGGCCATACCGAAATCGGCCGGCATGGCAGAGCGGCACCTTGCCTAAGGGTCAAGTCCCAGACCCAACCTGCCATCAACGAATCATCTACTCGGAATATGGTTGACTCGTGGTTAACGGGAGGCTGCCGCAACTGCCGATACATCCGCACCGGCTAACGGACGCTACGGTCGCTGATCGAGGTGAATGGCGAATTAAGGAAATGAGCGGACGAAGCCGCCGATCAATAGATTCCAGCCGTCGATCAGCACAAAGAATAGAATTTTGAAAGGCAGCGACATGACCGTCGGCGGCAGCATCATCATGCCCATCGACATGGTCAGAGTTGCAACGATCATATCGATAACGAGAAACGGCAGCACGACGAGAAAACCCATCTCGAACCCGCGCCGGAGCTCGGAGATCATGAATGCCGGTATAAGGATTCTGAGCTCGATTTCCCCCTCCGGCCCTTCCGCCGGCTTGGTCGGGAAGCGCTCGGCCGCGAGATCCTCAAACAACTCGAGATCCTTCGGCCGCACGTTCGCGCGCATGAATTCGCGCAACGGCTGAGTAATCTGCGTATACGCCTCTTCCTCCGAAATTTTATTTTCGATAAACGGCTTCAAGCCGTTCTGCCAGGCTTTGTCGAACGTCGGCGCCATGACGTAGAAGGTCATGAACAGGGCGAGGCTGATGAGAATGAGATTGGCGGGCGTCGTCTGCAGCCCCATCCCCGCCCTGAGCAGCGACAGCACGATCACGAAGCGCGTGAAGCACGTCACCATCATAAGCAGGCCCGGCGCGACCGACAGCACGGTGACGACCAGGATGATCTGCACCATGCGGCCGCTGACGGTCGTCTCGCCGGCCGGCAGCAGCGTGTCGAGATTGATCCCCTGCGCCGCCGCGATCGACGGGCCGATGACGGCGAAAGCGAGGATCGACAGCGACGAGGACGGCCAGTCGGCTCATTCGACGACGACCCCGTGAACGATGACCTCTTTGACGTCTTTGCCCCCGCGCAGGCGGGCGCGCTCGTTGAGATCCTCGCGCAGGTTCTGGAATCCGCTTCCGCCCTCGAACTGGACCAGCGTCGTGGTCTTGAGATAGCCGGTGATGTCCTCGGCGATTTTTCCGCATGAGCGCCTGGACCTCCTCCAGCTCGCCGTCGACGACGAGCGACGCCTCGATGCGAATCCAGGCCGACTTGGGCTCTGCGAGATTGGCGATGATGGGCGTCATCTCGACGACCCTGGCGCCCTTCATGGGGTTGGGCTTCTCCTCGTCCTTCTTGGCTGCTTGCGCGGTCTTCTTGGGCGGCTCCTCTGTTTTGAGGAAGTCGCTCAGATAAAATCCGAACCCCCCGCCCGCGCCGGCGGCAAGCAGCGTCACGATGAGGATGCCGGCGATGCCCCCCGACGATTTAGGCTCGTCACTGGATCTTGCGGCCTTCGCCATCGTCGCGCGCCCCTATCAGAACGGCGTGATCATATCCCACACCTGCGTGCCCCACGCCGGCTGCTGGACTTCCGTGATCCGCCCCCGCCCGCCGTAGGAGATCCGCGCTTCCGCGATCTTGGAATATGCAACCGTGTTTTCTGTCGAGATGTCGCGCGGACGGACGATTCCGGCCACGCTGAGCTCGCGAACTTCGAAGTTCACCCGCACTTCCTGACTGCCGCTGATGATGAGATTGCCGTTGGGCAGCACACCCGTGACGATGGCCGCAACGAGTAGATCGATGTTCTCCGACCGCGTGATTCCGCCTTTGCTGTCGGTCTCCGTCTTCGAATCGACCTTAGCATCGATCGAGCCGTCGCCAGATGTGTGTAAGCTTGCCTACGTTGATGTCGTACGTCAGTTCGGGCTTGAAAGTTGATTTCTGGTCACGCGACCGTTTCGAGTTGTTGTCGAGTTCGGCCTTGTCGTTGATCGAGATCTTGACCGTGACGACGTCGCCGATCTTGTGCGCCCTGCGGATCGCGGAAAAGATCGGCGCTGCCGTCCTGCCAGATCGAATTGCCCGGCTTGTAGGTGGGCGGCGGCGTCGGCTCGCTCGGCACCGGCACCCTGTCCGCGAGCAGTCCCGAGCCGACCGCGGTCAGTGCGGGCTCGCGATTGATGTCGCGCGGATCCGTGGCGCAGCCGCTGGCCGCGGTGGCCAGTAGCATCAGCAACGACATGGTGAGGCGCTTCATGACTTCCGTCCTTGCGCCGCTGCCGCGCCGCTGTCTGCCGGCGTTCCGGAGGGCGTCGTCGCGCCGCCTTCGGCCTGAGGTTTTGCAGGAGCCGCTCCATCGGCCTGTGGCTTGCGGGGGCTTCGGGCGCGGATCTTCGCCCGCCCCCGAGATGATCCCGGCGATCTTCGCCGCACGTGCCGGATCCATCTCGCTCATGACGGCGCTTGCCGCCTTGGCATCGATCTTCATCAGCACGGCCGCCGCCGTCTCCTCGTCCATGGCCGCGAGCTGGAGCGCGGCCGCATCGGGACGCATGCGCGTGTAGAAGGCGACGAGCTTCTCCTGCGCCTTCTTCGAGAACTCGTCGCGTCGCGCGAGCCACGATCTTGAATTCCTCGGTCTTCGTCTCGAGCAGAGCGACGCGCTTCTCGAGCTCGGCTTCCATGTCGCTGATCTTCTTCGCCTGCCAGGCGAAACGCGCGTCCGCGGCCGGATCGGCCGTATTGAAGCAGTACTGCTGCACGGCCGTCGCATCGGGAGGCAGCGACTCGAGCGGCTTGTGCTGCGGCGGCGGCCGCGGCGGAAGGCTGCGCAGTTGCATCGCCCGCCGCAGCCGGAGCGGGCGTCGCGGTCTGCTCGGCCGGCGGCGCCTGCGCAGGTCTGCTCGCCGTTCTCGTCGACGCGCTTGAAGCCTGCCGGCGCCCGTGACTGGCGACCTCATCGTTGACGCGCTCCAGTCACGATCGTGCTCCAGGGCCCCTTGGGAACGGGCTGCAGCGCAGAGCTTGGGCACAGGAAGCCAGCGAGACTGTGGCGGTCGTCCAAGGCGTGCTGGTCACGGAAGCGGCAGTCTGCGCCGGCGGACGGCGCCGAATAGCGGAACGGCAAGACGCTGTGCCAGATCGCCGCCCATCGTCGTCGCCACGATCACGTCCCAGCGCGGCTGCGCGGCGACGCTCGGAATGAGACCGTTTGCGTACGAGAACGCGCCTGCAGCCGCCACGACCGCCGTCGTCGCGCCGAGCCGGTCCGAGAGCAACTCTCGCCGCCGACCATGGCTCTCGGCCCCGCCGCATCATTGCACGACCAATTCAGCTTGCAGCGCACCCGACGTCTTGATGGCCTGCAGAATGGCGATGATCCCGGTCGGCCTGAGCCCCATCATGTTGAGACCGCGGACCAGCGTCTCGAGGTTCGTCCCGCCCATGATCGCGAGATTCGCGCCTTCCTGATTGACCGTGACGAAGCTCTCGGGCGTCACGACCGTCTCGCCGTCCGAGAACGGCTCCGGCTGCGAGACCTTTGCGCTCTCGGTGACGCGCACCGTGAGGCTTCCGTGCGAAACCGCGACCGTCGAGATCTGGACGTCGCGTCCGATGACGACCGTCCCCGTCCGTCTCGTCGATAATGACGCGTGCCGGACCGTCCGGCTCCGTGAATAGCTCGCCGACTTCAGCGAGGAAGCGCGCCGCCCTGACGTCATGCCGGCCGTTTGAGCGTGACGCTCCTGAGATCCTGCTCGCGCGCCGTTCGCTTGCCGTAGCGCTTGCGCGTATAGGCGTTGATCGTGTCCGCGATTTTTGCCGCCGTCGAGAAATCGGGGTTGCGCAGCTCGAGGATGAGCATCTCCTCGTCGTCGAGCTTGCCTATGACCTCCCGCTCGACCAGCGCGCCATTCGCGATGCGACCCGCCGTCGGCGTGTTCTGGCTGAGCGACTCGGCCTTCCCCTGGGCCGAGAATCCGCTGATCGAAACCTGCCCCTGCGCGACCGCATAGATCGCCGCGTCTGCGCCCGAGAGCGGCGTCAGCACGAGCGTGCCGCCGGCCAGCGACGTCGCGTCTCCGAGCGACGACACCGTGACGTCGATGCGCGAGCCCTTGCCCGAGAACGCCGGCAGGTCGGCCGTCACCAGCACGGCCGCGATGTTGCGCGTGCGCGAGTTCGCCGACCTGATGTTGATGCCCATCGTATCGAGCATCGACTGCAGCGACTGCTCGGTGAACGGCGAGTTCCTGAGGCTGTCGCCCGTGCCGTTGAGGCCGACGACGAGGCCGTAGCCGACGAGCTGATTGGCGCGCACGCCCTGCACGGCGGTGATGTCCTTGATGCGCGCCGCGGCATCGGCGCCCGACGCGATCAGGCGACACCAGCAGTGCCATGAGAAGGCGTCGCGTCATGGCAGGCCCACGCGGACCGTTCCGTCCCCCTGGATGACCCGCGGATGGTCGTGCCGCTATCGCTGTTGCGCAGGCTGATGGTGTCGCCGATCGCACCCGGCTGCAGCGACACGGCCGTTCCCGAGATGGTGAGCGCGCCGGATTGAAACACGACGACCGTCGGCTGGCCGAGCTTGACCGCGAACGGCTCGCGGACGGCGCCGATGCCGATCGGGTGCGTTGGGCAGAAGTGTCTGCTTGGCGACCTTGCCGACGAGCCCTGTCCGGTTCGCGAACACGGATGCACCCATCACCGCTTCCGATGGATAGGGCCGATCGATAAGCTGGCTTTCGCCGATCACCTCGCCGGGATAGATCACGGCGCGAGGGACGGGGATTTGCGCCTGCTCCGCCGCGGCGAGCGGGCCCGCCGCGAACGCCAAAGCGAAGCCTGCGGTGAGGCCCGCCGCCCAAGATCGCAGTCGCATCGACAAGGCTCACGCTCCTAAGAGACTACCGGATCCCGTTCGAGACCGTGCCGAACATCTGATCGACGGCCTCAATGACCTTCGAATTCATTTCATAGGCGCGCTGCGCGGAGATGAGCTCCGTGATCTCCTTCACCGGATCGACGTTCGAGTGCTCGAGGTAGCCCTGGTGAACGGCACCGAAGCCTGGATCGCCCGGCACGCCCACCGTCGCGGTCCCCGACGACTCCGTCTCCTTGTAGAGATTGTTGCCGAGCGGCTCGAGGCCCGTGTCGTTGACGAATGTCGCGAGCGTGAGCTGGCCGAGGTTCGTCGGCGTCGCGTTGCGCGTCGGTGGTAACGAACACCTCGCCGCTCTCGTTGATGACGATGTCTTTGGCATCCTGCGGGATCGTGATCGACGGCTGCACCTGGTAGCCGTCGAGCGTCACGATCTGGCCCTGCGAATTCTTGTTGAAGGCGCCTGCGCGCGTATAGAAGAGCTCGCCGTTTGCGCCCGCGATCTGGAACCAGCCGCGTCCATTGACCGCGAGATCGAGCTTGTTGTTGGTCTGCGTGAGCGCGCCCTGGATGTGCAGGTTGCGGATCGCCGCCGTGCGCGTGCCGAGACCGACGTAGGCGCCTTCCGGCACGCTTTCCTGCCCGCCGCGCGTCGGTGCGCCGGAGACCCGCTCGGCCTGATAGAGAAGATCGGTGAACTCGGCGCGCGCGCGCTTGAAGCCCGTCGTGTTGATGTTCGCGATGTTATTCGCGATCACTTCCATGTTCGTCTGCTGGGCATTCATGCCCGTGGCAGCGATCGCAAGTGCTCTCATGACGCGTTCCTCGGTTCACTCATCAAATCGACATGCGGCTGATTTCGAGATAGGCCGAAACCACCTTGTCGCGTATGGCGACGCTGGTCTGCAGCGTCTGCTCGGCGGCCATCACCGCCTCCACGACCTGCTGCGTCGTCGCGCCCCCGCGCACACCCGCGATCGACATTGCCTCGCCCGTCTTGAGCACGCCGATGGCATCCATCGTCATCTGCCCGAGCACCGCGCCGAAGTCGCTCGGCAGCGGCTCCGTCCTCGGCGTGGCGCCTGTGATCGGCGCCTGCGATCGGACCCGCGACGCCGGGCGTGCCGACGCTTGGCGTCATTGTTGGTGCGGCTGACTCCGTTCAGCATTACTGGCTCCTCAGCAGATCGATGGTCATCGAAATGAGCGAGCGCGCCTGCTTCACCACCTGGATGTTGGCTTCATACGAGCGGTTGGCCTCGCGCATGTCCGCGAGCTCGACGAGCATGTCGACGTTGGGCAGCTTGACGTAGCCGTTGGCATCCGCCGCCGGATGGTTCGGATCGTGCTCGATGCGGAACGGCGCGCGATCGAGATCGACGCGATCCACCTTGACGAATTGCGCGTTCGCGGTCTGGTCGAGCTCGGCTGACGAAGCTGATGGTCTTGCGCTTGTAGGGATCGGCGCCCGGCGTCTTGCCGGTCGAATTCGCGTTGGCGAGGTTCTCGGACACGACCAGCATGCGCCGCGACTGGGCCTCGATGCCGGAGCCGGCAACCTTGATCGCAGTCTGGATCGGATCAGCCATCGATTATCACCGGGCGCTCGCCATCAGCATGCGATGAAACGCCTTGATCGACGCCGGTGTTGCGCGCAAACGCGCCGCCGATCTCGCCCGACTTCATGAGCTGCTGCTCATAGTTGACGCTGTTGCCCGAATGCACGATCTCCCAGGACGCATCCTCGACCATCTCGCCGTCGGCGGCCGGCGAGCCCGACGGCGTGAGATGCTCGGGACGCGTTCTGGCCATCGTGAGGCGCGTGGAATCGAGCGCGGCTTCGAACGGCTCGACGTCGACGGCCTTGTAGCCGGGCGTGTTCGCGTTCGCGATGTTCTGGGCGACAGCCGACTGTCGGATCGAGAGCCAGCGGTTGTGCTGGGACGCGACAGCAAAAATGTTAACAGGATCCATGGTCCGCCCCGTTTGGATATCCTGAATGTTGTAGAAGGCTTCCCTTGTCTGAACCTTGTGATTGAAGGGCGCCGCGAGCCTCGCGCGGTGCATGCGCGGCCTGCCTGTTGCGCTGGAGCGCAGCGATGAGAGCAGCTTTCGTAGCGCCGCTCAGGCGTTCGATGGGAAGAGACCGCTCGCTTCGAGCCCGTTGAAGAGAGCCTGGACGGCGATCGCGGCCAGCAGGATTCCGAACACGCGCATGAGCACGCGTTGCGCAGTCACTCCGAGCATGCGCGTGACCTCGTGCGCGAGCAGGAGCAGCACCAGCGTCGCCGCCATCACGACGGCGAGCGCTGCGACGATGATCGTCAGATACGCCGCCTTGCCGTCCGCATTGGCCGCGAGCAGGATGCCGGCGCTCATCGCACCAGGCCCCGCGAGCAGCGGCGTCGCCAGAGGGAACACGGCGAGATCGTCCTTGGTCTGCGCTTCCGCGCCCTCCGGCGGCGTCAGCTTGAAGGCGCTCATCGGCCGCGCGAACACCATCTCGAGCGCGATCAGGAACAGGATGATCCCGCCTGCGGTCTGGAGCGCCGGGATCGTCACGCCGAGCTCGCTGAGAGCGGCCCTCCCGCGAGCGTCGCCGCAGACGAGGATGCCGGTCGCGATCAGCGTCGCCTTGACCGCGATCCAGCGCCGTTCGGATGCGCCGAGGCTCGGCGTCAGCGTTGCAAAGAACACCGCAGCCTCGATCGGGCCGACCGTCGCGAAGAATGTCGTGAAGCTGGTGAGTGCGGTTTCAAGCATCAGCGGCGTTCGCGTAGGTGAGCATTCCTGAGCATACCTCGGCTGTCTGTCGGCGCGCTTGTCGATGGACGGCAAGGGCGCCACTGTTAGCAAACCGCAACACTGGCTGCTACACGATTGATATCGCGAAAGAAACCCTCTTTTCTTGTCGCGAATCTCGCATATCCTTGTCTTGTATGTGCTTGCGCTCGATCGGACGCAGGAGCGAACCTTGACCACACCCGACAGAGACTTCACCTCGATGGTCGCCGGCTACAGCCTGACGACGGCGGAAATCATCTATCGCCTGCCGGACCACCCGGCGCTGATCCAGAGCTACATCTGGCAGGACTACGATCTCCACCCGCGCTTTCCCAAGCTCGCGAGTTTTCTCGACTTCTGGACGCGAAACCTCGAAGGCAAGCTCTTTCGGGTTCTCGTTGCGCATACCAAGCTGATCAAGCCCCGCGAGCTCAAGCTCATCGGGACCGAGCTCAAGCTCAATTGACTGCTCTGCAGCTCTAAGTGCGTGCGACGCTCTCGAGGCCGATCGCGGCCGCAGGCACGAGGCGCGCTTCCGCGATCGCCTCGATCAGGCGCCGCGTGTTCTCGTCCGGATCCGCCGATCCGCCTTCGAACGAGACGTAGCTGATGTCGATGCCGGCCTGCACCTCTTGCAGGATGAGGCGGAAATAGGCGCGAGACGTTCATGTTGTGGAATTCCATGTCGAGCGAGACGCAGGGCGGCGAGCCCCACTTGAGATCGACCTCTCCCGATAGGCCGAAGCTGATCGTGCCCGGCCTGAAGAACATTTCCGTCGATGAATTGACCAGGCTGCGGATGTTTCCGAATTGCTCGGTCCTGAGAAAAGCGATGAAATCCGCCGGATCGATGAGGCGGAGCTCGGACGCGACGTCCCGCATGCCTTCCGCCAGCGCCTTCTCGCGCTCGCGAGTATAGTCTCTCCCTTGCTTCAGCATTCTCGTAATCCTTTACATCACCGGCCGGGCAGGCTTTCCACGCGCGCCGAGGAACAGGATGATTCCGGCAACAGCCTTGTAGAATTCTTGCGGAATCATGCGTTCGACCTCCACTTTGTCGTAGAGCGACCTTGCCAGCGCCTTGTCCTCGTAAATGGGGATCCCGTTTTCCTCGGCGATAAAGCGTATCTTGAGGGCGATGAGATCCTTCCCCTTAGCTAGAACGAGTGGCGCGCCGCCTTCTTCCCGAACATATCGCAGGGCGATCGAATAGTGTGTCGGGTTGGCGATGACGAGCGTCGCTCTGGGCACCGACGCCATCATGCGTTTGCGCGACCGGTCGCGCTGCAGCGAGCGCAGGCGCATCTTGATGAGCGGATCGCCTTCCGTCTGCTTCAGCTCGTCCTTGACCTCCTGGCGGCTCATGCGCAGGTCGCGGCGCCACGAGACTCGCGACCAGACGAGATCCGCCGCGACGAGCACCGTGGTTGCCACCGCAACCGCCGACAGAAAGCGCACGAGGAGCGTCTGAATGAGCCCCGGAACCGCGGAGGGCTCCATGAACAGCGCGTTGATGAAATCCTTGTGCGACGAGGCGAGCGCCATGTATCCGGCCGCGCCGACGATCGACACCTTGAACAGCGACTTCAGGAACTCGACCATGCCCTGCACGCCGAAGATGCGCGTCCACCCCTTTGTGATCGAGATGCGCGACAGCTCCGGCGTGATTCGCTCGAGCACCATCTGCGGCTGGTTTTGCAGGAGCGAGGCGGCGACGCCGCCGATGGCGATGACCAGCAGCACCGGAAAGAGCAGAAGCGCCGCATCCGAGAGCGCGGCCTGCATGATCGCCACCGCGTCCGCGCTGCTTTCGAGGCGGAATTCGCCGGGATTGTCGATGAAGGTCTCGAGCGAGAACCTGAGTCGGACGACGTTGCCAGTGAGCAGGAAGATGATAGCGGCCAGGATGGCGATGATGGACGCCAGCGCCGCGGCTTCCTTGGAGTACGGGACCCGGCCCTTCTCGACCGAGTCACGGATTTTCTTCTCCGTTGCCTCCTCGGTTTTACTCTCTTTGTCGTATGTCTCGGCCATAGAAGAGAGTTCCGGACCTTCGTGGTCGCCGCGATTGTGCTAGGTGCCGGTGCCCGAAACCTTGCCCGACGGCCATCCGGCCGTCAGGCAGCCCGATTGGGACCCGAGATGCCGATCACTTCGGTGAGTGAGACGCCGAACCGCGAGCTGTCCTCGTCGAGCACCACGACCTCGCCCCGCGCGACGATGCGGCCGTTGACGACGACGTCGACCGGCTCTCCGACCTTTCGGTCGAGCGGCACGACCGCGCCGCGCCCGAGCTTCAACACGTTGGCGACGGGCATGGTCGCGGAGCCCAGCACGATCTTCACCGAGACCGGAATCTGCATGACGGTCTCGAGATGACGCGGCCGTTGCGGAACGTCGCTCATCTTCGAGAGTTGCGCAGCCGGGTCCGCGGCCTCCGGCAGCCCTTCGGCCACGGTCGCTAGCTCCGCGGCAGCGGGGCGGACTTCAGTACCTGGATCTTGGCTCATCGAAACTCACCTTACGTCAGAGTGTTCCAGATCATGTGTTGGGCGCCGGGACTCGAGATCTGTGCCGATTCCTTAGCCGTCAGGCGCACTTTGCTATCATGCCGCCTTCTTGGCTTCGCCAGACCCGCCGCCCACCGTCTCCTGCTCCACATCGTCGATAGTCGGCCGCTCGTAGGCCGAGATCGTCTTGCGTCCGTACTCGACCGCGACCTGCGGCATGGCCCCGTTCATGAAGGCGAGCAGCGTCTGCTTGGCCATGATGTAGAGCCGCATCTGCTTCTCGCGGCTCGTCTTGATCTTTGTCGCGATCGGACCGAAGACGGCGTACGAAAAGAAAATGCCGGCAAACGTGCCGACGAGCGCCGCGCCGATCAGATGCCCGAGCACCTCCGGCGGCTCGGCAAGCGCGCCCATCGCTTTGACGACGCCGAGCACAGCGGCGATGATGCCGATCGCCGGCAGGCCGTCGGCGACGGCCGTGACGGCGTGATAGGCCTTGAGCCTGTCGTAGCGCAGCGTCTGGATTTCCTCGTCCATCAGCGCCTCGACCTCATGCGTGCGGGCGTTGCCGATGATGATCAGGCGGCAGTAATCGCAGATGAAGATCGTGAGGTTCTCGTTCTCAAGCACGCTCGCGAACTTCTGGAAGATCGCCGACTCTTCCGGCTTGTCGATGTGCTTTTCGACCTCGTTGCGCGGCTTGCTGCGAAGCTCGCGCATCAGCGTGTAGAGGAGGCCGAGGACGTCCAGGTATTCGCGGCTGGTCGGCGCCTTGTTCTTGAACGCCTCCCCGAAGCCCTTCATCGTGTCCTTGATCACCTTCATCGGGTTGGCGACGATGAACGTGCCGAGCGACGTCCCGAGGATGATCACGAACTCCCACGGCTGGAACAGGACCATGACGTGGCCGCCCATGGCCATGAACCCGCCGAGCATGCAGACCAGCGTGATTACGAGACCGAGGAGAATTGTCACGAGTGCGCCTCGCGGGTTGCGTTCGTCATAACACTTCTAACGGCGCCCTCCTTGTGCGAGCCTGATCAATACCGGCATGCGCTGAACGGGCATAAGTCAGCTTGAGGTAAGGCGCCTTGCGCACAATTTGGACACTGCTTCGCAAGGCTAGAGCGCCGTGGTCACCACCTCAGCAAGCTACAGAATTGTTAGCGCCGACTTAACGCGGTCGCTCTCCAACACGGCTCGCCAGCCTCAGGTGGCCCGCGAAAGCAAGAATTACCTGGCAACGATCGAGAAGATTAAGTCCGTAGACGCCTTCATCAAGAACGACCGCGTCTACCGCTACGCCATGAAGGCGTTCGGCCTCGAGGACATGATTTACGCCAAGGCCTTCATGAAGAAGGTGCTGACCGAGGGCGTCGCCAAGAGCGACAGCTTCGCCAACAGCTTGACCGACAGCCGCTACCGGGAGTTCGCCAAGGTCTTCGATTTCGCAGGCCTAGGCGAGAGCACGACCATTCTCGATGCCACCCGCCAAGGCACCGTCGACCGCTATGTGCGCCAAACGCTCGAGCAGCAGGCGGGCGAGAATAACGAGGGCGTCCGCCTCGCACTCTATTTCGCGCGCAAGGCGCCCGAGATCACAAGCACGCTCGGCATACTTGCCGACAAGGCCCTGCTCCAGGTTGTACAGACGGCACTCAACATTCCCGCCGAAGCCTCCGCACAGGACATCGACAAGCAGGCCGCCGATCTGGCCAAGCGCATCAACGTCGCCGACTTCAAGGATGCGAGGAAGCTCGATCGCTTCATCACCCGCTTTACGTCCATGTGGGAGGCAAACAACGGCTCGTCCTCTCAGGCCAATGCTCTGGTGCTCGGCCAGCCGCTCGAGGCGGGCATCGGCGCGAGCGTGCTCGCGAGCCTCCAGAACCTCAAGCTCGGAGGCAATTGAATGCAATCTAGCCTGTACGTGTCGCTGTCCGCCCAGATGGCCTTGATGCGGCGCATCGAGGCGATCTCGAACAATGTCGCCAACTCGTCGACGGCGGGCTTCCGCGCCGAGGAGATCAAGTTCGAGCAGCTGATCTCGAGCTCGACGGCCGACCCGACGGCATTCGTCTCGCCGGGCATCACCTATCTCTCCCGTTCGACCGGCGAGTTCGTCAAGACCGACAATCCCTTCGACGTCGGCGTGAAGGGCGACGCCTGGCTCTCCATCCAGACCCCGGCCGGAAACATCTACACCCGCGACGGCCGCATGAAGATGACCCCGACCGGCGAGCTGCAGACGCTCAACGGCTATCCCGTGCTCGACGTCGGCGGCTCGCCCGTCCAGTTGAACCCCGCCGCCGGCGCGCCGTCGATTGCGCCCGACGGCACGATCTCGCAGCGCAACCGCCAGATCGGCGCGCTCGGTCTGTTCACAATCCCGGAAACGGCAAATCTCAACCCGCTACGAGAACTCAGGCGTGATCCCGGACCAGCCGGCGACGCCTGCGCTCGACTTCAACAGGGTCGGCGTCAACCAGGGCTTCGTCGAGCGCTCGAACGTCAACCCTGTGATGGAGATCTCCAAGTTGATCATGGTGCAACGCGCTTTCGATTCGGTGAGCGGCTCGATACGCCAGACCGAAACCACGCTCAACGAAGCCATCCGGACCCTCGGCGAGACGGGCTAGCGAAAGCCCGTGCGTCAAGCCTCCGCTCTCGCGATTGAGCCGCCGCGCTCCTTGATGCGCGCAAACCTCGGGTTAGGCCGTCATGACTGAGAGCGAAGCCGCAACCGAGAGCGACCACTCCCCCGCCTCACGCCCCCGCCATGAGCTCGAAGCCTTGGCCGAGGCCGTCGGCCGCGCCGCCGCAACTCTCTCGCTTGTCAACATCGGCGGCGTGGTGACGCAGGTCACGCCTGCCTACTTCCGCGTCTCCGGCCTGTCGCGCCACTTGAAGCTCGGCCAGTGCGTGAGCCTTGGCTTCGGCGCCGGCTCCCAGCTCGCCGAGGTGGTGCGCGTCGACGAGAGCGGTGCCACGGTGAAACCCTTCGAGGCGACCATCCAGACCGGCCTCGGCGACACCGCCTGGCGGCACGGCTTCGTCAGCCTTCGCCCGCATCCATCCTGGAAAGGCCGGGCCATCAACGCCCTCGGCGCTCCGATCGACGGCGGCGGACCGCTGATCGAAGGCGACCGCGAGTTCTCGTGTGATCGCGAGCCCCCGGCCGCGATGCGGCGCCACAGGGTTCGCGCGCCCCTGAAAACCGGCGTGCGCGTGCTCGATCTCTTTACGCCGCTCTGCGCCGGCCAGCGCATCGGCATTTTTGCGGGCTCCGGCGTCGGCAAGTCGACGCTTCTTTCCATGCTCACCCGCTCGCGCGGCTTCGATACCGTTGTGCTGGCACTCGTCGGCGAGCGCGGCCGCGAGGTGCGCGAGTTTCTCGAGGATGCCCTTCTCCAGAACCGTGGCGCGCGCCGTCACCGTCGTGTCGACCGGCGACGAAAGTCCCATGATGCGCCGCTTGGCGCCGAAGACGGCACTGTCGATCGCCGAATCGTTCCGCGATGCCGGCGAGAACGTGCTCCTCATCGTCGATTCGGTAACCCGCTTCGCCCACGCCACACGCGAGGTGGCGCTCGCTGCCGGCGAGGCCCCAGTCGCGCGCGGCTATACGCCGTCCGTCTTCAGCGAGCTGCCGAAGCTCCTCGAGCGGGCCGGGCCCGGCGAGGAGGGCATGGGCTCGATCACCGGCGTCTTCTCGGTGCTCGTCGACGGCGACGACCACAACGACCCCATCGCCGACAGCATCCGCGGCACCCTCGACGGACACATCGTCCTCGAGCGCGCGATCGCCGACCAGGGGCGATACCCCGCGGTCAATGTCCTGACCTCCGTGTCGCGCTTGGCGAACGCGGTCTGGACGCCCGAACAGCGCGGCCTTGTCATGAAGCTGCGCGCCATGATCGCCCAGTTCGAGGACACCCGCGACCTGCGGCTCATGGGCGGCTACCATCGCGGCGCCGACCCCGAGCTCGACAAGGCCATCGATCTCGTACCCAAGATCTATGATGTGATGAAGCAGAGCCTCGAGCGACGCGGCGAGCACGGACGCCTTCCAGGAGGTCGCGCGCGCACTGACCCCACCACCCAAGGAGGAAGGCGCAAAGCCGTCCGGGCGCGCCTAGATGCACCAGCCGTCATCCCCGCGAAGGCGGGGATCTGTCCAATCCCAAAGTGGGGATTGATAATCTGGCTTGGATGGATGCCACTATCGTCCGTGCGGAGCACGGCTCCGCCGTGATGCGGAGCATGGTCCCGCAATGACGCAGGCATGGCGGAGTGTATGGGGGACAGCGATGCGAGCAGTACGCCGGACAATACAAATTCCAGGCGGGCATCCTAGGATTTCTTCGCGCCGCCGCGGACTTCTTCCTTCGGCACGTAGCTCAACTGATCGATGAGCACGTCGTGCACCAGTGTGGCGCCGAGCCGCTTGTTGACGTTCTCGCCGAGCTGCTTGGCGAGCGCCGGCAGGTCCTGCCGTTTCATCTGGCGGAAGTTGACCTTCTCGCCGGCGTAGATCGTCTTGAACGCCTCGTCGAGCAGATAGACGTCGGGCTTGACCGGCATCTCGCTCATGATCTTGGAGTCGATCGTGAACACGAACTGGGCGATGATGTAGCCCTGCACGGCGCCGTCGGAGATGATCGGCACGTTGATGGCCTTGGTCTTCACCTCCGCGAGCTTCGCGGGGCCCTCCTCGGCCGCGTGCGCGCCCGACTGGCTCATCTTCCACTGGATCACGCCGTATGTCGCCCCGAGCGATACCGCGCAGGCCCAGATCCCGACGAAGAGAAGCTTCATCATGACGTCTTGTAGGCCATGCGAACCGACGGGCTGTAGGTCCCATCCGAGTCCTGCTCGCGGATCGCGTCAGCGAGCGTCGTCGACACTTCGCGCACGGCCTCGAGATGCATTTGCAGAACGCGGCGGTTGACCTCGAGCTTCGCGCGCAGGTCTGCGAGACGGCTCTTGAGATGCGCCTGGTTTGCTCCGCCGGCCTGCATCTGGCGAAGCGCCCGGGAGAGATCGAGCAGCGCATGGCTCTTGCGGTCGTTGAAGTCCTTGAGATCGACCGCCTTGCGGCTCTTCAAGGCCGCTGTCTCCTGATCGACGACTTCCTCGAGCCGCTGGATCACGATCTCGATGGCGCCGCTGGCCACGAGCCTGCCCCGCTCGGAGGCGAGCAGCCGCCGTTGCGCCCGCAGGAGCGGGCTGCGAAGGCGCTTGATATGGATTTCGCTGCAGCACGGGTTAGCTCCGCTCGACGATCGCGCGCCAGCCTGAGGCGGCGGCATCCGCAGACGTTTCAGACGCCGCAGGGCTCTGTGTCTGAGCATCCGGCGCCGGGACACCCGATCTACCGGTCACGCCCGGTTGCTGCATGCCCTTTATCGCTTCTGAATCTCGAACCTGGTCCGCAATGCCGAGACCGCCGCGCTCCGCAACCTCGAAGGCGAGCTTCTCCGACAGCATCGAGCGCCAGATATCGCCGGCAATCCCCGTCCCGTAAACGCCTTCGGCGTCTTTCGGCAGCATCTCCTGGATGAAGGTCTGCAGCACGAAGGCCTCGAACTCTTTCGGCACGTCCCGCGTCGATTTCGGCGCGAACGTCTTCGCACCCGCCGTCGCCATCGTGGACACGGGTTGAATGGCCGAGCTTAGCGACAGATTGACGGGCAAATTGATCAGTCCTCAAGCCACCGTTTGGCTGAGCATGACTCAGCGGTCTTGCTTGAGGCTTGCGTCCCCCCTGGCGAGCGTCACCTCGAGGATCCGTTCGAGCTCCTTGCGCTCGTCCACGCGCCGCACTTCAACGCCGAGGTCATCCCTCAAGCGCTCGGCGTTCTTGAGCCGCCCGCCATGCTCGATCAGCGCCTTTGCCTGCTCCTCGAGCTCGACGCCGAGTCGCGCCGCCTCCTGCCGGAGCGCGATCAGGCGGCGCACCGTCATGTCGACGAACAGCCCGTGCAGCGCTTCATCCTCGGACAGCGCCCGCGTGAGCTCGAGCTGATCCGTCTCGGCCTGCACCAGCTTCTGCTGGATCTGGGCATACTTGAGCTCCTCGATACGGTGCAACTGCCTCTGCACGTTGACGATACGCTCGGCAGCCCGGGCCCGGTCCTTCATGGCGCCTCACCCATTGGCCAGAAAGGTCTGAAAGCCGGTGACGAACAGGCGCAGGATTTCGCCGAACGTGAAGTAGAGAAGGATGAGCCCCCCGGCCAGCACGAACGGGAACGAGATGAAGTACACCGGGATCTGCGGCGCGAGCTTGTTCATGATCCCGAACAGGAAGTTGATGATCAGAGAGTAGACGAGAAACGGGCTCGCGAGCTGCGCCACGAGAAAGAACGCGTCGGACGCAGTGTCCGTGAGCTTCGAGAGCGCAAACCGCGTGTCGAAGAGATCCGTGACCTTGAGCACCGAGTAGGACGCCGAAAGCGCCTTGAAGATCTCGACATGCAGCCCCGTGAGAAAGACGAGCACCGTTGCCGTGAGCGTCAGCATCGTCGCGACCGCCGGCGCCGGCTCGGCCTCTTCGACCGGCGGATCCGCCATGCCGGAAAAGCCGATGAACGAGGCGGTGGCAACCCCCATGAACTGCAGCGCGAACATGAAGATGCGCCCCATGAGGCCGATGACGGCGCCGATGAGCGTCTCCGATATGAGGAGCTGCGCCATGACCGCCGGCGCCAGATCCTTGAGCTCGCCCGTGAGCGACGGCACGAGCAGCGGCGCCAGAGCCAGCGTCACCGCGACCGCAATGAAGATCCGCACGTGGACCGGGATGCGCGGGCTCGCGAACCCCGGCATCAGCATGAGGCAGCCGCCGATCCTGCAGAAAACCATGAACGTGAGAAAGACCGTTCCTGCCGTGATCGGGATCACGAGATTGTGCCGAGCGATTTGATCTGCACGCCGCGCGCGATCTCGAGATGCGACAGCACCGGCAGCGTCGGGAACAGCCGCTCGGTCACCATCCTGACGTAGGGTCGCGCGTCGGGGGCCGAGACGAGGACGAACTGGTGTCCCTGATCCAGGAGTCCCCGGATGACCTTCGAGGCCTCGCCGCCGAACTGCTCGATGAGCCTCGGATCGATGTCGAACTCGACGACGTCGCCCTTGCCGTCGCGCTTCAAGCTCTGATGGAACGCGAGGTCCCAGCGGTTGCCGAGGCGGAGCACCTTGAGCGTGCCGCCGTCCGCGAGATCGCCGCAGATCTGCTGCGCCATCCTCATGCGCACATGCTCGGCGATCTGCTCCGCGCGGCGCACGTGCGGCGCGATCTCGGCGATGGATTCGAGAATGAGATGCAGGTTCCTGACCGAGATCCGCTCGGCAAGCAGGAGCTTGAGCACCGCCTGCAGGCCTGAGTACGAGATCTGCGACGGAATGATCTCGTCGACGAGGCGCCGGTATTCGGGCTCGAGCCGATCCAGCAGGCCGCGCATGTCCTTGTACGAGAGGAGCTGCGAGAGATTGCCGCGTATGACCTCGCGCAGATGCGTCAGCATCACCGACATCGGGTCGACGGGATTGAAGCCCTCGCGCTTTACCGCGTTGGCGAACATCTCCGAGACCCAAATGGCCTTCATGCCGAACGCCGGCTCGCGCGCCTCGTCGCCCGGCACGTCCGGCACCGGTCCGTCGCCCGTGATGACGAGCACGTCGCCGATCCTCAGCTCCTCGCTGCTGACGACCGTGCCGTGGATCTTGATTTGATAGGTCTTGCTCGCGATCGTGAGATCGTCCGTGATCTTGATCTCCGGCACCACGAAACCGTACTGCTTGGCGAACGAGCGCCGCATGCGCCCGACCCTGTGCGCCAGCTCGCCCTGCGAGCCGAGCAGCGCGGTCGCGAGCTGCTTGCCGAGACAGATTTCGACCTCTGCCGTCCTGAGCTGCTCCTTGACCGACTGGCGCGCTTCCTCCTGCGTCTTCGCTTCCGCATCGCGGACCTTGGCCGCCTCGGCCGCCTGCACCTCGGCGAGCTTGCGCGGGATCGTGTAGGCGATGAACAGCATGACCCCGGCCAGCGCCGCGAACGGAATGAACGGCAGGCCGGGTGCAAGCGCCAGCGCCAGCACGACCATGCCGGCGACGGAGAGCGCCCGGGGATAGTGACCGAGCTGAGCAAAAACCGCCATCTCGGCGGAGCCCCGCGTGCCGCCCTTCGACACCAGGAGGCCGGCAGCGAGCGAGATGATGAGCGCCGGGATCTGCGTCACCAGACCGTCACCGACGGACAGCCGCACGAACACGTCGGCTGAGGTGCCGAGCGACATGTCATGGCGCGTGACGCCGATGATGATGCCGCCGAACACGTTGACTGCCGTGATGATGATGCCGGCGATCGCGTCGCCGCGTACGAACTTCGACGCACCGTCCATCGAGCCGAAGAAGGCGCTCTCCTCCTCGAGCTCGCGCCTGCGCCGCATCGCCTCCTTCTCGTCGATCGTTCCTGCCGAGAGATCGGCGTCGATCGCCATTTGCTTGCCGGGAATCGCATCGAGGGTGAAGCGTGCGCCGACCTCGGCGATACGCGACGCACCCTTGGTGATGACCAGGAAGTTGACGGTGATCAGGATGACGAACACCACCGTGCCGATGACGAAGTCGCCGCCCATGACGAAGTTGGCGAAGCCGGCAATCACATGCCCGGCCGCGTCGTAGCCCTGGGCGCCGTTCGACAGGATGAGCCGCGTCGTCGCGATATTGAGCGCGAGCCTGAGCAGCGTCGCGATCAGAAGCACGGTCGGAAAGGCGGAGAACTCGAGCGGCCTGTGGATCCACAAGGCGACCATCAGGATCAGCACCGCGAACGCGATCGAGAACGCGAGCCCGACGTCGATCATGACCGCGGGCAGCGGCAGGAACAGAACCGTCAGGATAAAGATGATGCCGACGGCGAAGCCGACGTCGCGCGCGCCGTCGCGGTCCTGCTTCCCCTGAACGGCGGCAATCGTGGCCATCAAACCCTCGAAACTGCGGCGAGGCCTGCGAGCTTGGCGAACGAAGCTTGCGCGAAGGTTGGTGCGGCGCACGGTAGCCATCCCAACAGCTCTCCCCGCTTGCGGGGAGCGAAGCCTGCTCGCTCAGCGCGTCAGCGCTAGAACCCGTTCGGGATGCGCGCGTAGGTCTGCTCGGCAAAAGTGAAGATGACGGAGCCCACGAACGGCGCCGTGAACGACATGATGAGCAGGATGGCGATGATCTTCGGCACGAAGGTCAGCGTGACCTCCTGGACCTGGGTCAGGGCCTGGAGCAGCGCGATGATGATGCCGATTAGCATCGCCCCCGCCACCGCGGGCGCGGAGGCGATTATCACCGTCCAGATCGCCGCCTGGCCGATATCGAGTGCGTCAGCTGGGTTCATTGGCCTTCACCGTAATGCCCGCCTCGAGAGGCAACTGCTTGCCGTTCGTGAGCAGAGCGACCGCGCCGCCACTGACGATACGCACCGAATCCACCACGCCCGAGATCTTCCCGTCGGAAGAGGTTACCGTCTTGCCGATCAGGCCGTCGGCCTGCGTCAGCGCCAATGACGTAATCATGCTGTCGAGCTTCGTATTCATCTTGATGCCCTGCTCGACGGTCGAGAACGAGGCGAGCTGGGCCATGAACTCGGCGGAGTCCGTAGGATTGGTCGGATCCTGGTTCTTGAGCTGAGCGACCAGAAGCTTGAGGAACGCGTCATAGTCGACCGTCGCCGCCTTGGCCGCGTCGTTCGTCGTCGTGTTGGTGTTAGCTGTTGGTGACGCGCCGAGTACTGCATCGACTGCCATCACACTGCCTCCAGGAGTCTGACCGGAGCGGCAGGCGTATTGCCGAGGATCTGGTCTTCCAGCGCAAAAAGTCCGCGCAGCGTGGTCAGCGCCTCGAGAACGCTTCCCTTCTCGACGAGGCCCCGCACCGCCAGGAGTGCCGCGAGGATCTGCTTGTTTGAGAAGGCCAGCATGAGCGAGGTGTACGAGATCTCGAACATCTGGCGCGCCGCCTCGACGTGCCGCGGGTCCATCAGCATCGTCTGCACGACGAAATAGAGCTGCCTCAACGGCGTCGTCGTGTCTTTGGGCTGGAGCACCTGGCTTTCGAGCAGGTAGGTGGCGTCGTTCATGAGCTCGATCGACACCCGCCGATCGGCCTTGATAACTGCGCCGTTGATGAAGAGCCTTTCGTCAGCGCGCAGCGAAAGGTGAATGCTCTTGCTCATCGGAGTCCCTCTGAAATTGTCTTGCTGACTTCTATGATCGCCTTGAAGTCCTTCGACCGGCCATGGCGAATCTCCTCCGTCTCACGCATCACCCAGAGCCCCACGGAGACCAGATCGGCCCTGAGCTTTTGTGGCAGCCCGTTCTCGGGCTTCGCCAGATCCTCGACAAAGATCCCCCACAACCGCCGTACGAAATGCAAGGCCTCGACGGACTCGATGGAGCTCGTCCCCTTCTCCTCCGCCTTCTCGAGCAGCTCGATCGACCGCTCGAGCGCCGTGCGCTCGCGCTCCCGCTGCCCTTGCGGCGCCTCGTCGAGAACCTCACCGTAGTAGAACTTGTACATCCTGCCAGTCCTGTTTCCCCCGCCGGCTCGCCGGCGCCGTGACGTCAGAGATAGTTGATCAAGCTGAGCCGCTGCAGTCGTGCGGTGAGGGCGTATGCGGTTTCGACTTGCGTGAGCAGCGCGTTGACGCGTGACGAAGCCTCGAAGGGATCGACGCCCTCGAGAAGATTGACGTGTTCGGTCATGATCGTGATTTGCAGGGACATGCGATGGTTCGAAGTCTCGATGCGCTCCTGCGTTCGTGCCCAGCGCGGCGCGCAGCTGCGTCAGGTCGCCGATCGCCTCACCCGTCACTGCGATCGCCTTGTCGACGATAGCCTGGAATGCGTCCTGGCTCAGGGTCTCGGCTCCGAGGTCGGCAACCATCGTGTAGGCACTGGCCAGAAGGCGGATGCCGCTGATTGTTGGCGTTCGCCGACGTTTCGATGAGCTCGTTGTTGTTGATGCGCGAAGTGATGTTCCGGTCCGAGGCCGACGACCACGTCGTGGTCCAGTTCGTGCTGTCGAAGAGGGCGCTGAACGGCCCATTGAGGAACGCTGTCATGTCCGTGCCGGTAATCAGCTCTGTGCCCGGATCGCCCTGCGCCAGTCCGAAGGCGCGTCGTGAATTCCGTCGCCACCGCCGTCCGGTTGGCAGGCGTCGGCGTCTCGAAGTAGTCGGTGAGCGGCTTGACGTCGGTATTGATGCCCGAAAAGAGGAACGCGCCGTTGGCGGCGTTGTTCATGGCGCTGGTGAGCGCGATCAGCTTCGTCCTGGCGTCCGCGACCGCAACTTCGGCGCTGGCCGCCGAGGCGCGGGCGGCAACGAGCGTGCTGATGAATTCCTGTGCGAGGTCTGCGATGCCCTCGAGCGCCGTCTGCGTCTGCTGTAGCCGCGTCGTAGCGATCGCGTTCGTATCCTTGAACGTGTTGAGCCGGTCGAGATCCTGGCGCAGCGACACCGAACGCCCGGTCAGGTATCCGAGCCCCTGGCCGACGTCCGCGAGCCGTCCGGTGGTCGCCTCCTTCTGGCCGTCCGACAACTGAAGCTGAAGTCTCATCCGCGACAACCGGGTCGCTTCTGAGATGGCCTGCGTCGAGATCTGCGTGGTTTTCATTGGACTAGCCCACCGCCTGGACGAGCTGATCGAACATGCTGTCGATCACGGAAACGAGTTTCGACGAGGTCTGATAGGACCGCTCCAGCTCGAGCAGGATCGTCATCTCCTCGTCGAGGTTCACGCCCGTCACCTTCGAGTAGGCTTCGGTGGACCGCTGATAGAGCGTTTCGCGATACTCGAATTCGTTGTCGGCGATCTTGCGCGCCTCCTGCAGCCAGGCGACGGACGACGAGGCGAAATCGAAGATCGTCGCACTGGCATCGAGATCGCTCGTGCCGTCGAACGCGCGCGCACTGATTGAGCTTGTTGGTGAGCTCGCTGAGCCGATCGGAGAAGCTGGAGCTTGCCGGTCGTGTTGTAGATGTACTCGGGTGCCAGCGGATCGGAGATACCGCCATCGCGTAGGCGCGTCAGCGACGCCGCCCTGGCTGGGATCCACGTTGGCATTGACCGAGATGAGGCTCGCGAGCCCGTTCACGATCGTGCCCGTGGCCGGCATCGCTGGTGCACCGGGGTAAGTGAATAGGCCCGGCACGTCCGGAAGCGACGGCGCAGCGCTCTGATCGCTTTCCGCGAAGATCTCGATCAGCCCGCGCGCGATCTCGTCGAGCTGCCGCTGATAGACGAGCGCGCCTTCGTCGCGCGCTTCCACCAGGCCTTTGATTCGCCCCGACATGATCGGCATCGTCGCGGACGAGCCGGTGACCGGAACTCCGTCGATGTAGACAGCGTTGCCGACCGAGCCCGCCGCCAGACTGAGCGAGCGGTCGAACGAGATCGACCGCGCAGACTTGTCGAACAGCGTAATGCCGCTATCCGTATAGATCGCCATGTCGTTATCGGTACGCTCGACCGTGCGAATCCCGATTTCGGTGGACAGCTCACTCAGGATCGTGTCGCGCGTGTCCATGTAGTCGGAGACGTCGGTGCCGGACCTGGTCCCGGTCACGATCTGATTGTTGACCGCCTCGAACCGGATAAGCAGCTTGTCGATGCGACCGACCGCGTCCGCGATCGCCGCGTCGGCGTCGCGCCGGACGTTCTGGACGACGTCGCTCGAGCTGTTGAGCGATGTCACGAGATTGCGCGCGGCGGTGACGGCAGCCTGACCCGAGAGCTCGCTATGGGGTTGCGAGGCATACTGCTGGACGGCGTCCGCAAGCTTGCTGATCAGCGCCGCCGGCGACGCATCGAGTTCCGGATCATTGACCGTCTGATCGAGCTGATTGAGCGAATCGAGGAGCGCCTTCTGCGCACTCGCGTCAGAGTTGGCTGCAAACAGATTGCGCAGGAGCGACGTATCCGACGTGCGCGAGACGGAGACGACGCGCGCGCCGGCGCCCGGCACGCTGATGACGTTTGCCGACTTGCGCGTATAGAGGGCCGTCCCCGCGTTGGCGACGTTCCGCCCGACGATCGACGTTTGGTCTGCAGACGTAAAAAGCGCTGACCGCGCGATGCTGAGACCGGTTGTAAGGCCCATAGTACGGCTTTCTTTCCCGGAACGGCGCCAACGCTTTTACCGACTACCTGCGCAGATTGACGAGAACCTCCATCAGATCCGCAGCCGTCTGGAAGACCTTCGAGTTGGCCGTGAAGCTGTGCTGCGCCTCGATCATGTCGGTGAGCTCGGAGGCGATGTCGACCGTCGATTTTTCGAGTGCCTTGGGAACGATATTGCCCAAGCCTGCCGTGCCCGCCGCGCCGACGAGCAGGTCGCCCGAGTCCGAGCTGAGATCGAACACGTTGCCGGCTCTCGGAATGAGATTGTCCGGGCTCGGCACCGTTGCCAGCGGGATCAAGAACTTCTTTTCGCGCTGGCCGTTCTCGTAGACGGCATAGAGCGTTCCCGTGTCGTCGATCTCGACGCGATCGACCGCACTCGGCGCGCTGCCGTCGACCTTCGGCTCGAGCACCTGGAACGTGGTCGCGAGCTGAGTCGTCTCTGCCATATCCAAGGTCAGCGATGCGCCGTTCGGAACCGTAAGCGTGATCGAGGTCGGGCTGGGGACCGTCGAATCGAGCTTTCCGAGCGCATCGAACGTCAGCGTCACGTTCGAGAGCGGGGTCGCTGAAGCACCGGTATACGGAAAGATCGTCGTCGGGTCCGCGTCTGCCTGATCGAAGACGGTGATCTCCCAGGTGTCCGGTGCCGTGCCCGTCTTCGTGGCGTAGATATCGAGCGTCACCTGCGCGCCGAGATTGTCGATGACGACGAGCGAGCTCTTCGCCGTGTACGTCGAAGTCACCACGTTGTCCGACGGAAGACTGCCGGCAGCAACAACCGTCGCCGTCGACGGCAGGTTGAGGTTGAACGTGCCGGACGACGACGGCACGGCTTGCAGCGACAGCGTCTGGATCTGCACCGCCGAGAGGCCGGAGGTTCCGTTGGACGGAATGGTCGGCGTCGCGCTCTGGTTGGTCCAGGGAACGCCCAACAGGTAGAAGCCCGCCGAGTTGACAAGGTAGCCGTCGCCGTCCTTGACGAACGAGCCTGCGCGCGTGAGGTAGTCTGCGGCTCCTGCATCCGTGCCTTCCGACACGATCAAGAAGCCATTGCCGCTGATAGCGACATCGGTTGCCGAGGTCGTGAAGTCGAAGCCGCCCTGCTGGCTGATGCCATAGCGCACTTCGGTCTCGACGCTGCCCGAGTTGTACTCGCCGCTGCCCGACTCGAGGATCAGCGACGAGAACTCGGTGGAAGCACGCTTGTAACCGGCTGTGGAGGAATTCGCGATATTGTCGCCTACGGTCCCCAGCCTGTTCGACTGGGCATTCATGCCGGACGTCGCCGTCCGCATCATGCCGAAAATACTCATCCAGCGGGTTCCTTTGCAAAATGCTCTGATCCCTCGATTAGAGCATTTGCGTCTTGCGCGAAGCTGGATCGCGCGCCGCTTTCCGAACGCCTTTCCGCCGCATTGTCGAGCACGAGCCGGTAGCCGAGATAGCGCTTGGAATCGATCGGATCGTAGCCGAGCCGGTGCCTCAGGCGCTTGCGCAACTTGCTGATGTGGCTCTCGACCACGTTCTCGTCGATGTCCTCGCTGAACAGGCCGTAGACCGAGTTGAAGATCTGCGTCTTGTTGATGCGGCAACCGCGGTTGGAGACGAGGTACTCGAGAATGCGCCGCTCGCGACGCGGCAGTTGCAGCACCTCCCCGTTGATCTCGGGGTCCCGGCCGTCGAAGTAGACGCGCATCTCGCCGACGTCGGAATAGTCCGGCGCGCCGCTGGCCCGGCGGCGGATGGCCTTGATCCGCGCGATGATCTCCCGGACGTGGATCGGCTTCCTGACGACGTCATCGACGCCCGCCGCAAAAAGGTCGAGCGTCTCTTCCAGCGACCGGTCCTCGTTCATCGCGATGATGGCCGCGGAGTTCGATCTCCGTCTTATGATTTTGGAGAGCGCCCCCCGATTGCCGCAGGCACCGAGCAGGAACGCTTCCACCGCCAGCACGTCGGGGTCCGATACCGTCTGCACCCAGCCGTCGAACTCGCCGGGAGCGAGGCCGCAGGCTGAGATTCCCTCTCGATTAAACCATGCCGTATAGCCTTGCGTGACGGTCGCACGCTCGTCGACGACGACGATCATCTGATGTTCCCCCGCCCATCGGTCCCCCTCGAATCACTCGTAACCCACTATTAATTGTTTGCAGTGAGCCGGCCGGTGGACGCAACGATTTCCTGAGGATTTCTCGGACGCTGAATTGAATAGCGCTTGAGGTGTGGCGGAAAGAGATCACAGCCGCGAGTGCCGATCTCAAGCCTGGCGCAAGTCCGCACACCTCTAATGCGCGTCGCAGCGTGACCCGCCGCGCCCTCCTCCGCGCGTGGGCTTCGATGCCGGCACACGCTTCTCGTGGCGCCGACGTCTCCGTAGGGTTCATTGCGGAAGGGTGGGACATGCGACACGGCACGGTCGGCGCGTTTGCTCTGGCGGCATCGCGTTGCGCAGTCGCGCTCTTGGCCTTGGCGGCATTGATCGTCGCGAGCGCGAACGCGGCGGACGTAGGCGGGGATGCGGCCGCGGATAGGACAACGAGTACGGAAACGGATACGGTGGAGGGTACCGCAGCGGGCAAGCATCGTAAGCCCAAGCGCATCTACGGCATCCGTGCCATCGCACCCGGCATGAACCAGACAGAGCTGCAATCCGTCATCGGCCCCCCCGACTACATCCAGGTCAACGGCAACCGCCAGGCCTGGCAGTACTGCCCCCACTTCCTCGAGCGCATCCGCATTCGCCGCGGCGACTTCATACAGAGTATCGAGCATCTCTTTGCCCGCCGCGACGGCGACTACTTCATCACCGTCTGGTTCCTCGATGGCCAGGTCGAGCACATGCGGGCCTATCCGGAGGAAGCCATGGGCAACTGCGCCGACTTCTATGCCGCCTTCCGCTGGGAGGACATCATCAACGGCGAATACATCGGTGTCGGCGGCGAGGGCATTATCGGCGGCTTCAGCAAGTAGCGACCCGCCTTTGGACGTCAGTCCCGTCCGGCCCGCTTCAACGCCTTGTCGATCGCGGCGTTGGCCTCGGCCATGACGCGGGCGGCCTCCTCGCGCATCTCGACCGGCACCCGATCCGGATGATTGTCGAGCGCATACTGGCGGCGCAAGCGCTTGAGATCGCGCACCGCAAGACCCGGCCTGAGCTTGATCGGCTGCGGCCGTTTTGCCGGCTGCGGCCGCTCGGTGCGCGGCGCGCGCGGAGGCTCACGGGGAGGCTTCGGTGTCTCGGCGGCCTGCTCCGCTTCCGCCATGTAGGCCGCCGCGAGCGAGCTTGCCCCCACATACTTGGATGAGCCCGCAAGCTCCGGCAGCGTCTCGAGCGCGCTCTGAAATTTTTGCGCCGGGCCTTCGGACTGATTGGCGTCCGCGTCGCTATCGCTCCCGAGGGGCGCGTCGAAGCGTGCGTCATCGAGTGCCCTCTCGAAGGCGTGCGTAAGCGTCGGCCGCCTGAGCCGCGTCACGAAGAGCCCGTGGAGAGAATTCCTGCCGGTCAATTCCGAAGGTCCGTTCGATCGATAAAGGCCTGAGCTGGCGGCATTGATCGATGACAAGCCGCTCAACATTCAATGTCGGGGAGACGATCTTCGCACGCGTCCCTCGCGCCGAGCTTGCCGCGCTGCGAGGCCCTTGGGACGTGCTCCGAGACAGGCATGAGCACGTCTTAATTCACCGTCGATTAACCCGAACGATCTAACTACATAGGAGAGGATGTTTACTCGTTAGGCAGCAGACCGCGCGGCGACTAGTCAGACCGATTCCTGACGATCGCCATCTCCAAGTAAGGTAGCAGGCATGTTCTCATCTAGTCGGCGCACGCAGCCTGCTTCGCAGGCCGCTCAGGCATCTGACGAAGCAAAGAAAACACCATCCGACCATGAGATCGCCTCGGCCATCGAAGTGCTGGTGCGCGGCGGCGAGAGCATACCCGCCCACCTCGGCCCCGAGGTCCGCCGCGCCGTCCTCGACCTCGTTCGCGCCCACGCGAAGAAAGAAACGGCCGCGGCCGCGCGCCTCGCTCAATTCTCGTCGGAGGTGTCCGGAACCGGCGCCAACATCGGCTGGATCACCTACGACGTCCAACAGATCGCCGACAATTCGACCGCGATCGGCGGCGCCGTCTCCGAGCTCGCCGAATCTATCGGCCAGATTTCCGAGACGAGCCAGTCCAGCGCCGCCGACGCCGCGCGCGTTCGCGACGGCGTCCAAGGAAACATTTCCGAGATGCGCCAGACGGGCGAGGCCATGCGCCAGATCGCCACTCAGGTCGGATCGATCGCCCAGCGCTGCGGCGAGCTCGACGCGGCCGTGCGCCAGATCGCCGAGATGGCCGGGACCATCGAGACGATTTCCCGCCAGACGAACCTTCTTGCCTTGAATGCCACCATCGAGGCCGCGCGTGCCGGCCCGGCAGGGCGTGGCTTCGCCGTCGTCGCCGACGAGGTGAAGAAGCTTTCGGGCGACAGCGCCAAGGCAACCGACGACATCCGCGCTCGCCTGACGACGCTGTCGTCCGGCATGGATGCCATCCGCAAGGTGACCGCCGAATTCGGTGGCCGCCGTCGCCCGCGGCGAGGAGAAGGCGCGTCTCGCCGAGACGCAAGCCGAGAGCCTCGGCCACGATATCTCCTCGATCGCCGAGCGCATGCATCAGCTCGCCGACCACATCATGCGCCAGGAGGCCTCGAGCGGCGAGATCTCCTCGAGCGTCAGCACAATCAGCGAAAAGGCGAAAAAACTGCGCCAGGAGATCACGACCTCGCTCGGACGTCTCGTCAAGGCGGAAGAGGCAGCGATCGAAGCGTTGAGCGACGTGCGCAGCTCCGGCCAGCCTGCCGCCGAGATGATCGCGCTCCATGGCGAGGCAGCGGCCTGGAAGCGCCGCTGCGCGGCGACGCTTGTCGGCCTCGCACAGCCCTCGCCCGAGACCAAGTCCTGCGCCGGCCGCCGCTTGGCTGCATGGGCCGCGAGTGTGTCGGACCCGGCCATCGTCAATAACCCGGCCTTCTCCGAGTTGAAGAGCGCCGACGAGGCTGCCCACGCCGGCATCGCCAAGATGGTGCGCGAGATCGAGCAGAAGGACTACGGCACGGCCACGCAGTCGTATCTCGCGGCCGAGGGCAACATCGACAAGATGATCGCTGCCGCCCAGCGCCTCTACGCCGCGCTCACCTAGCGGTCCCACTCGACATCCTCATGGTGAGCTTGTCCAACCATGAGCCTGCGGCGCACCGTCCCTTCATCCTGAGCCTGTCGAAGGATGAAGGGTGAACCTAATCGAAAGCTTGCAGATCACTCTGCTGCCGGGAGCGGCCGCACCGCGACGACTGTGGCGTTGTCCTGGTGCGGATCCTTCATTGCCTCGACCGCGCGAATGAGAGCGTTCGCCACCGCCGACGCTCCGTCGCTGGCATAGGCCGCGACCACGCGCTCGATCTCACCGGCTTCGAGCGTCTGCAGCCCGTCGCTCGCCAATATGATGTAGTCGCCGGGCTCCACCGCGAGCGGCCGCCGCGACAGGTCGACGAGGTCGAGCTCGTCACCGGTCACCGCCGAGCGCAGCATATGGCGCCTCGGATCGCGCCGTGCCTCGTCTTCCGAGATGCGCCCCTGAGCCGCGAGCCTGTCGAGCTCGGGCGCCAGCGAGTGGTCCTCGTTGAGGAGCGCGATCTCTCCGCGCCGGAAGAGCATGAGCGGACTGTCGCCGACGCTCACCCACTCGACGCCATCGGGGCCGAACGTGACGCCGACCAGCGTCGAGCCCATGCCGGTGAGCGCGGGGTTCGCCTCGACGGTTGCGGCGATAGCCTGGTTCGCCGCCTCGAGCGCGGACTTGAGCCGTTCGCGCTTCGGCCCGTTCTGACCCGAGAACGACTTGATGAAACTCTCGCACGCCATACGGCTTGCAAGCGCCCCGCCGGCGTGACCACCCATGCCGTCGGCCAGCACGGCCATGATCTCAGCCCCGTTCGCACGTGCCCCGTCGGGAGAGAATGGATCCTCTCCCGGCCAGAATAGGGCGGTATCTTCCTGGTAGCTCCGCGCCCCCTTGGTGGCGCGGCTCGCATGCTCGAAAGCCAGCATCAGTCCTTTTTGGGTTCACTCAAAGCAGACCAATCGAAATCCGGTCCGCAGAACGGCACGAAGACGAGCTGCGTCCGGCCCATCGTGATGACGTCCATCTGCGCCAGCTCGACCGCGCCCGTCGGACGCTTCTCGTTGAGCGAGACGACATTTGTTTTACTGAGGTTCGGCACGAAAAGGAACGACCGATCCGATGAATCGTAGCGGATGTAGGCCTGCTCCTCCGACGAGATCGCGTCGTCGCCGAAATCGATGGCGATGCGGTTCTTCGTCGAGCGCCCGAGCGTGTTGTTGCCCTCGAAGATCGGACGATACTGGCCGATGCCCGGCCCGCCGACGACGACCAGCCAGCCGACGACCGGATCTTGGTCGAATGCCCCGCGCTTCACCTGCATCTTGCCGCGCACGAGTGTCGTGCGCGACGAGCCGTCGGCCGCGGCAGCTTCCTTGGGCGCGGCGGCCCCGCCGCGAACGACGCGCGTCGTCGGCGGCGTATCGGCTTCCACATGCCGGTCGTCGGGCACAGTCGTCGACGCACGCGCTTCGCGAGCGGCCTCCGCGGCGCTCGGGCTTGCTGCGCCGTCCTTGCGGATGATCTGCGTCGCATCGGGATCGGGCTTCACGGCTTGAGCGGCTTCCTCGGCCGCCTGTGCGACGCGCTGCTGCACCTGCCCAGTGTCGTCACGGCTCGCCGCGACGAGTGCGTCCTTCAATGATCCCAGAAACCTGCCCGGGCGTTGGCCTTGCGGCCCACTGCTGATCGCCATCTGACGCTCCTCTTCCATATTGTCCTCCGCAGTCCCGCCTCGCTCGGTCGCAACGCGGGACTCTCTCCGTGTTCTCCGCCGGCTGCTCAGGCCGGCTTGGCAATGAACTTGAGCCGAGCGACACCCAGCTCGATCAGATCGCCGTCCTCGAGGCGCACCTCGGCGACCGCTTTGCCGTTGACCTTGACGCCGTTACCGCCCTCGCTCGAGAGGTCGGTGATCACGAAGTCAGCGTCCTCCGTACGATGCACCGCCGCGTGATAGCGGTGTACGGTCATCTCGTTGAGACAGATATCGTTGTCGCCGTCGCGTCCAATGCGCACGATTGTGCGGCCGATGCCGTGTCGCTTGGCCTCGTCGGCGCCCTCGATCTCGATCCATGCCTCCGTCGGCCACCGCGGTCCTTCGGTAACGCCTTGGCGCCGCTCCGGTTTCGAACGCGTCTTGGCGACCATCTGTGTCTGCATCTGGGTCATATCTCCCCCGGCGGCGACCGTTCCGCGCCGGTTGAGCACGACCCCAGCCATCACCAGCGGCGGCACCGCAAGCAGCGCAGCCAGACCGAGCAGTAAGGCAGGCGCGCGCTCGTAGCTCGCGACCATCCAGTCGTGGACCGCCGTCAGGCTCAGCGCCGGAGCATCCGACGTCTCACCCTCAGACGCGGAAGCGTCTCCGGTCCTGACGAGATCCGCCTGAGCTTCTGCACGCAGAGCGGGCTTTGGCGCCGCCGCGCCAGGAACGCCCTCGGTCGCGCTGACGATGGACGGCTGCCCTGCGACCGCCACAAGTGCGGCCAGCACGCACATCATCGCCGGCCATGCCGGTGTCATATTCATTTCCCGCCACACGAATCGATGCGAATGTTCCCCGCCCTCTGCGGCAGCAACATGGCCGAAACACGGGCCCCCAAGAGATTTGCTCATTCCGGTCGCATCACCCGCCTCCCCGCCACATTCCTGCTTCATAAGTGGCGCTGGAGGTGGTGTGATAGGCGGGGCTCTGAATCTGGCGTTGATACGGCGCCGCAACTCTGCTCCGGAAGTACTCTGGAACGTCAACGCAGAGACGAGATGGCCAATCTGATCGCTCTACAAAGCGGTACGGAGCTAGTCGGCGACTTCCGCATTGAGCGCATGCTTGGCGCCGGCGGATTTGGCATCACCTATCTTGCCGACGAGATCGCGCTCGACCGCCGCGTCACCATCAAGGAGTACTTTCCCTCCGATTTTGCAGCGCGTGCAGGCGGCATAGAAGCCGCGCCGCGCTCCCAGGACTGCGCCGGCGACTATCGTTGGGGCCTCGACCGCTTCATCGAGGAAGCCCAGACGCTCGCCAAGTTCAACCACCCGAACATCGTCCGCGTCTACCGCTACTTCAGGGCGAACAACACCGGCTACATGGTGCTCCACTTCGAGGAGGGCCTGAGCTTCAAGTCCTGGCTCAAAGGCCTGGGCCGCGCCCCGCGCCAGAAGGAGCTCGACGGCATCATTGCCCCACTGCTCGACGCGCTCGAGCTTATCCACAAGGCCGACTTCCTCCATCGCGACATCGCCCCCGACAACGTCATCATTCGCAAAGACGGCCAACCAGTCTTGATCGACTTCGGCTCGGCCCGCCGCGAAATCGCCTCGCATTCGAAAACGGTTTCCGCGCTGGTGAAGCCCGGCTACAGCCCTTACGAGCAGTATGCCGAGACGAGCCGACAGCAGGGACCCTGGACCGACATCTACGCGCTCGGCGCCACGCTCTATCATGCCGTGACCGGCAAGCGCCCCGCCGACAGCCCGTCGCGCATGGTGAAGGACGAGTACGTTTCCGCGCGCGAGGCCGCGCTCGCCGCCTACCGCCCGGGATTCCTCGCCGCCATCGACCATGCGCTCGCCTTGAACGTCGAGGCGCGGCCCCAGTCGGTCGCCGCCTGGCGCGGCGCACTCCTCGCACCCGAGCCGGAGAAGCAGGCGGGCTGGCTCTCGCGCACGCTCCCCATCCGCAAGGGTCGCAACGAAGCCAAGGCGCTCGTCCCGGTGCCGCCCGAGAAGAAGGCCGATCCGGCCTCGATCGTGCCGCCTCCGCCCGACGCTCCGGGCCCGAAGGGCGGCATGCTCGATTTTCTCGACGCGCTGAAGAAGAAGCCGCGCCGCAAAGAAGCACGAGCCTGAAACGCCCGCGACACCTGCCGCCTGCTCCCACTCCGCAGCCCGCAGCGGCTGCCGCTACACCGGCTGCCGGAACGGTGAAGCTCGAAGGCCCACCGCCCGCGCCGATAAGGATCCCGCGCGTTCTGCGACCCAAGGCCGAGGTAGCAAAGCCCAAGGCCGAGCCGAAGAAGGTCGCCGAAGGAGAAGGAAGCGAAGGAGGCGAAGGAGCGCCGCAAGCCGCCGCGCGCCGCGTCCCATCCGCATCGGCACGTGCGCCGCGCTGGCAGCCGATCCTGTTCAAGCTCCTGATCGGCGTCGGCGTGGCCAGCGCCGCTGTGGCGCTCCAGGACAAGTTTCCCCGCTACGAGAGCCGCGGCACCGGCGTCGACGTCGGCCTCGACGCGCCCCGTGACAACCGCCGCCATCCCCGAGTTGAAGCCGCTCGCCGAGCTCAAGGGCCATGTCGGCCCCGTCACGGCCCTCGCCTACACCGAGGACGGCAGCTCGATCGTCACCGCCGGTCAGGACGCGCGCCTCAAGCTGTGGAACGCTGCGAGCGGCAACCTCGTGCGCACCATCGAGCTCGACGACGGCCCCGCCACCGCGCTCGCCATGACGGGCACGCGCGCGCTGACCGGCCACGCCAACGGCCAGATCGTGCTCTGGGACATCGAGCGCGCGGAGAAGATCTCGACCTTCAAGCGCAACGAGGCCGAGGTGTGGTCGCTCGTCTTCGCCGGCCGCCCCGACCGCTTCGCCGCCGCGAGCCACGACTGGAAGGTCGCGCTCTGGGACACCACCAACACGTCGGCCCCCGTGCAGGTGCTCGACGCCCACGACAGCGCCGCGCAGGCCGTCGCGTTCACGTCAGCCCAGCATGCGCCGCTTCTCGCTTCCGCCGGCGCCGACAAGATGGTGAAGCTCTGGAACCTCGACACGTTCGATCGCGTGCGCACCTATCGCGGCCACAAGGACTTCGTGACCACGCTGGCGTTCTCGCCGAACGGCAAGTGGCTGGCGTCCGCTGGGCTAGACGGCTCGATCCGCATCTGGGCAACCGGCTCGAGCCGCCTCATGCGCCGCCTCTATGGTCATCGCGGTCGCGTCGGCGCGCTCGCCTTCTCGCCGTCGGGCGACACGCTCGTCTCGGCGGGCTCCGACGGCCAGGTGCGCATCTGGGACGTCAACCGCGCGCGCACGTTGCGCACGATCGTCGGCCACGCCGGAGCCGTGGTGAATGCCGCGGCCTATTCGCCGGACGGCGAGCGCATAGTCTCCGCTGGCAACGACGGCGTCGTGCGCATCTGGGCCAACCCCATCCAGCGCGCCGCGACGAACTAATCTTTCTACCCTAGCGCGCAAAAAAATATGCGTGACTACTGATCTTGTTAAGCCGGCCTTAGGGCAATCCGGACTAGGCTCAATCCTGCTCGCCTCAGGTTTTCCGTCATGCGAGCTTCTGCCAAGAGCTCCGGGTGCCTCCCCTGACATCCGGGGCTTTCGGCATGCGCCCGCGGCGGCAATTCACAGACGCGAATAAGGGGCCTCCGATCGAACGCGATGGCGGACACCCCGGCTAGAGGGGCCAGTGCCAGGGTGTCCTAGGCCGTGCAGAACGATCTACAAAAGCTGCAGGCCGTGCCGCCCCCCGAATGGTTCGCGGGGAACGCTTGTAAGATGCAGAGACAACGCTGTACTGCTGGCGTTATTCCGATGCCCACGCGGCGCCGCGTTAGTCGCGGTGCATCCGGGCGACACCATTCAGGTCAGACTTCCGGTTTGCTGAGAATTCCTCAGCCCTTCTTCGCCGCACCCGCTTCATAGCGCGCAATGTGGCCCGAGAGGTCGGCGTATTCGGCGCACGTCGTCCCGCAGCGATCACCGATCTCGGCAAGCTCGGCCTTGGCCTTGTCCGGCTCGCCCTTGGTTAGGAACGCTTCGCCCAGATAGGCGCGCGCCACCGAGTAGTTCGGATTGAGTGCCAGAGCCTTCGCGTAAAGCGGCAACGCCGCGTCCACGTCGCCCAGCTTGCGCGTCGCGAAGCCGATGTAGGTGAGCACGCGATCGTCCTTCACGCGCGCAAGGTTGAGATAGCCGAGCGCTTCGCGGTATTGTCCGTTCTTGGCGAGCCAGTAGCCCGCATAGAAGAGCTCACGGTCTGGCATCGCCGTCGTCGCCGTGCCGACGCACGCTGTCCACGCCGCGCTGCCCTTCGCGATCCCGTCGCAGACGGCGCTTGCCGGCCCGACGTCCTTCGAGAGCTGCGCCGGCTCGGCAGCGAAGCTCGCCGCCGAGACCGTCATTGCCAGTGCGCCCGCGATCGCGGAAAGACCCTTCGCCAGCTTGAGCGCAGACACCGTCATTGTTCCCACCCTTTTTGTTTTGACCTGCGCTGTCGCGAAGCGCCTTCGCACTCTTAAGTCAGATGCTCGCCCGCTCACAATTGCCCGCCGCTCGCGTGCCCCACCTCGTACGACGCGATCTCCTTTGAGAGCTCCGCATAGGGCGCGCAGGTCTTCCCGCAACGCCGCTCGATCTCGCCGAGCTGCGCGCGCGCATTCCTGAGATCGCCCTTCGCCAGGAACGCTTCTCCCAGATACTCGCGCGCGACCGCATAGTTCGGATTGATCTCGAGCGCACGTGCGTAATAGGGCAGCGCGCCGTCGACGTCGCCGAGCTTGCGCGTGGCGAACCCGGTGGCATTCAGTACGCGCGGATCGTCGTGATTCTCTGGCCCGCGCCAGCAACACCAGCGCTTCGCGATACTGTCCTTTGCGCGCCATCCAGTAGGCCGCGTTGTAGATCTCGTCGTCCGACGAGCTCGCCGTGCTTGTTCTTGCACGCCGGCTTGTTCTGGTTGCCGGGCTTCGATGCAGTCGATCTTCGGCCGCGCGGGCGGATCGAAGTCGGCAAACGCCTGTACGAGGAAGAAAAGAAGGCGATGGCCGCGAGCGCCGCCGCAGTGCGCCCCGAAATGCCCATCGAAGCATGGCTCATGTGCTTGTCTCCCAAGCCGATTATGAGTTCGAGACCCCGGCGCGACGCAATTTATCTCCGCCCGTCGCGCAAGTCTACTTACGGTCCGTCGCAGGGGCATTGGCGCCACTTGCGCTTTGGATTGTCATGATTTGAGCCCAAGGACCGCCATCTTTGCTGGCCAGGGTCTTAGGCCGTGCGTCGGATGTGCGCTGCCGCCGACGCGGCTTTTTGCGGCACGTCCCCGCCACGCAACCCGTACCGTATCAGAGCCGAGATCAGCAGCGGAGGCCCGGCCTTGTTCCCATGGCGCAAACGAAACCAGGGTTTCGAATGGCGTGAGTATGTGCGCACCGAGATCCTCGTCCGCCGCCGCGAGCGCCGCCAGAAGCTCGAGGACGCCAAGGCGTCCGCGGTTTTCGGCGTGAAGCAGGCGGGCCGGGCGAGCGCCAGCGCCGCGGCGAGCGGCGCCAGCTGCCGCGGCCCACGGAACCGCGTCCTTCCTGGCCTGGCTCGGTCCGGTCTTGCAGCGCCTCCTCCTCAAGGCCGGAGCCGGATTGAAGGTTGCAGCACTTCGCACGGGCGCGGCGATGATGTTTGCGCTGAAGAAGACGGCCGCCGGATTGTCCGTCGTCATCGCATATCTCGGAGCAGGCTTGTCGGCCTTGCTGCGCAGGCGCTGTCGCACTTCTCGGACCGGCCCTCGCATGGTCGGGCTCGCATGCCGCACGCCTGTCGAGCCCGTCCTCGCGTTTCTCCGCCAGCCGACCATTCAGCTTCCCCTCGCGCTGATGACCGCCGCAGCCGGCATCTCTGCGGTCTTCGGCGTTTTGACCAACGGCCTCGATAGCCAGGACATGACGGCCGCCGCGATCGCGCTCGCGGGCGCTGCCCTCCTCGCTTGTTCCGCGCCTCGTGCCGAGCCGGCGCTGGCGCGAGTGCCACGCCGGTTACGGCACTCTTCGCGCGCGCCGGAGATGCGCTGCGGCGAATTCCGGTTCTCGACCGCCTCGAGCGCACGCCACGCAGGCGCATTTGCGCTTGTTGTCTTGGTCGCTTTGATTGCCGGTGGCGCCTGGATGCTGATGGAGCGCATGGACGGATCAGCCCCGACGCGCTCGGCGTCGCGCACCGAGACACCGCGACGCGATCCGTCGTCGACGCTCGAAGGGCGCGCCGTCGCCGTGACCGGCGACAGCCTCCGTTTCGCCGAAGCAACCGTCGCGCTCGACGGCATCGAGGCACCCGAGCGCGATCAGCAATGCCTGCGCGGCGACAAGCGCTGGCGCTGCGGCGAGGCTGCCAAGGATGCGCTCGCGCGCGCGATCCGCGGCAAGCGCGTGTCGTGCGATCTCACGGGAACGACGCGACGACGGGACAAAAACCGGACACTGCACCGTGCGCGGCGCCGACATTGCAGAAGTGCTCGTGCGCGAGGGCCACGTGTTCGCCGAGCAGAGGGCCTCTTCTCGCGCTACGCCACAGAGGAGAGTGACGCACGACGTGCGGGCGCCGGAGTATGGGCAGGCGAGCCCGAGCGCCCGGCCGAGTATCGCGCCAAACGCTGGGAGGAGGCGCGCCGTGCCGCGCCCGAGGGCTGTCCGATCAAGGGTCGCGTCTGCGTCCGGCTCTCGCGTCTATGTGCTCCCCTGGTCACCCGCCTATGACAGCGTGCGTGTCGTGAGTGCGCGCGGCGAGCGATGGTTCTGCAGCGAGGAAGAGGCTCAGGCGGCGGGCTGGCGTCCCGTCTCGCCATCGTCATCGACGGATTGTGATCACGAACGTCAGTCTGTGATCACATAAATAATCGGCCTACGCACGACACTGCTGCGCGGCTAACGAAAAAAGCCCGCAGCCGGGGGTGGGCTGCGGGCTTGAAGAACCGTGACGCCCCTAGGGGGATAGGTGGGACGGCGCCACGTTCGAGCCCATATTCCAGCGCAACTCCGAGTTGATAGCAAGACCTCTTCGAAGATATTTTTCGCATTCGTAAAGATTTCGCGTCCCATTTTGCGACAGACGGAAGTTGACGCCGTCCTGGAGAAAGTCCTTCCTCGCAATTGCATATCAGCTGAGCACTCAAGGCAAGTTGTTGGAAATAAAGGACCGCCTTGCGCTGCGACGGGCCGTCGAACGGCCGCTAATTTGTTCTGAACGTCGATTAAATCCCTCGAAATGTCGGAAGCATCTCGGAAGTTGACGCCCAAGATCAACTTAATCCGAAAGCATGAAAGACCTTTCCCGGATTGAGAATTCCTGCTGGATCGAGGGCGCGCTTGATCTGCCGCATGACCTCGACGCCTTGGCCGAGTTCTTCTTCGAGGTACTTGATCTTTCCCTCTCCGATACCGTGCTCGCCTGTAGAAGTACCGTCCATGGCCAGCGCGCGTTTGACGAGGCGCGCGACGAAGGCCTGCACCGCAGCCACTTCTTCTGGCTTCTCCGCATCGAAGACTGGGATCGCGTGAAAGTTTCCGTCTCCCACATGTCCGACGATCGGCGCGATGAGCCCCGAGCGGCGGATATCGTCCGTAGTCTCACGAACGCATTCGGCGAGACGTGAGATCGGTACGCAGACGTCGGTCGCGAGTGTCGTCTTACTGGGCCAGGCAGTGCGCACCGCCCAATAGGCGTCATGGCGCGCCTTCCACAGGCGCCTCCGCTCCTCATGGTCCTCGGCCCACTCGAAGCGCATCGCACCGCGCTGGCGCGCAATCTCGCCGAAGGTCTCGACCTGCTCGCGCGTTGCCGCCGGCGTGCCATGGAACTCGACGAACAGGGTCGGCGCCTCCTCGAGTGCGAGCTTAGAGTGGATGTTGACGGCGCCGATTTGCACCGCATCGAGAAGCTCGATCCGCGCCGGGCCAAGCCCCGCTTCGATCGCCTCGATGGCTGCGTTGCACGCGCCCTCGATCGATGCGAACGGACAGACCGCGGCGACGATCGAGGCCGGCACGGGATGGAGGCGAAGCGTGAGCTCGGTGATGATGCCGAGCGTGCCTTCCGATCCGATGAGCAGCCGCGCGAGATCGAAGCCCGCTGCCGACTTCCGCGCCCGACCGCCTGTCCGCACAACCGAGCCGTCCGCCATGACGGCGGTGAGATTGACGACATTGTCGCGCATCGTGCCGTAGCGCACAGTGTTCGTGCCGGATGCGCGCGTCGCGGCCATGCCGCCGAGCGTCGCCTCCTCCGCTCCAGGATCGACCGGGAAGAAGAGACCACAGTCGCGCAGGTGCTCGTTGAGCTGGCGCCGCGTCACGCCGGCCTCGACAACGCAATCGAGATCGCGCGCATTGACGGCGACGATGCGGTTCATGCGGCTCATGTCGAGCGAGATGCCGCCATGAGGCGCGTTGACGTGTCCCTCGAGCGAAGTTCCCGGCACCGAAGGCGATGACCGGGCAACGATGCCGCGAGGCGATGCGAATGACGTCTGACACCTCCTCGGTCGTCTGCGGCCACACCACAGCGTCGGGAGGCTCGCTTGCAATTCCGCTCACCGTGTTGGCGTGCTGGCGCCGCAACGCCTCGCCTGTCTCGACGCGCCCGGGAAGCAGCTCCCGCAACTCTGCGATCGCGCCTTTGACGTTGCCCAGTTCGGCCACCCTTATCCCCATTGAGACATGAAGCTACCGGCTGGCCTTTTCTTGCCACCCTTGCTGCAGTAAGAGAACTCTCCGATGCCGGGGCTTACAAGATCATCTGGAGACATTGTTCCCATGTTACGTAAGCTCGTATTGGCCGCTTTGGCCATCGTGCTCGCTGGCCCGATGACCGGCGCCGCGGCCGAGGAGAAGCTGATCGTCATCGGCACCGAGAACGTGGACCTCGCCTCGAGCGGCGTCGCCATCGACTGTCAGCAAGGCCCGCGGCGCCTACCGCGGGGTTCGCTTGCGCTCGAAGAGCGGCTCGACCGGCATCGCCCGCGTCCAGGTCATCTATGCCGACGGCACTGTCCACAACGAGGACCACCCCTTCACGCTGACGGGCGGCGAGCGCAGCCATCCCATCGGCGACAACGACAACGACCGCTTCATCGACCGCGTCCACGTCACCAACGACCCCGGCAAGGGCCAGATCGTGCTCGACGTCCTCGGCATCCAGACCGGCAACGGCGCCAGGATGGCGCGCGCCAAGGCCGCGACCGGCGACATCGCCGGAGCGGACACAAGCGCAAAACCCGACACGTCCGCACCCGGCGCCGTCAAGGACGGTAACGACGTGATGTTCGGCTATCAGAATGTCGGCTTCGCGCTCGACCGCGACGTCATCAAGGTCGGCGGCGAGCTCGGCAAGTTCGACCGCATTCGCCTGCGCGTGCTCGGCAACGACATTCACATCGTCTCGCTCAAGGTCATCTACGTCGACGGCGAGTCAGAAGATGTCGCCGTCGACGCCGAGATCAAGGCGAACAAGAAGACGCAGTGGTTCGAACTCAAGGGCGACCGCTTCATCCGCGAGATCCAGATGGTCTATCGCTCTCAGCCCAGTCTCAAGGGTCAGGCACGCGTCGAGGTGATCGGTCAATATGCAAAGGGCTGGCTCGGCGCGAACGGCGAGGGCCGAAAATATAACGAAGGCTGGGTGCTGCTTGGCGCACAGACGGCGGGCTTCACCGGCTTCGACCGCGACACCATCAGCGTCGGCGAGAACGAGGGCGGCTTCACGCGCCTGCGCATCGCCGCCAAGGACCGCGCGATCACGCTGAAGGAGATCCGCGTCAAGTTCCTCTCCGGTCCCGACGAGGTTTTCACGATGCGCGAGCGCGTCGATCCCGGCACGCCCTACGGTCCGCTCGAGTTCAAGGGCGGCAAGGCGCCGATCAAGGTGATCGAGGCGAGTTACCGCTCGCGCTTCGATCTGATGAAGGGTCTGAAGAGCGTCATCGAGGGCAAGCCCGCCGTGGTCGAGATCTGGGGCCAGCACTGAACATCATTCGCGAGCGCCCTCCCCGAGACAGGGCCGCTCCGGCCCTGTCTTTTTTTGGGCGCGGTCGGCCTCTAATTGTGAACACGGATTATCGGCCGCCCGCAAGTGCGGCCCTCGCCGAAGAAAATAGCCAAAGAAAATAAAGGAGGGACGCCGTGTTGCGTCAACTAGCAGGTGCAGTCCTCGCCATCGCCGCGGCGATGGCCGCCTCGGCCGCCGAAGCCCGCGATCCAGAGGTGATTGGCAATCAGAGAGTGAACAACCGCGAGGAGCGTATTGTCTTCCGCCTCGGGCCTGGACAAGGACGCCTCGATCAGATCCGCTTCCGCTCCGATGACGGAATGCTTCTGCGCTCCGTCGAGATCATCTTCGAGGGCGGCAAGCGCATGAACATGGAAATCATCGACCGAGTTCCGCCCGGCGCCGAAAGCCGCCCGATCGGCATCGACGCCGATCTACGCGGCGTCGAGCAGGTCACGCTATGGAAACGCCCGAGCTTGCGGCCGGGAATGATCAATGTGCAGCTCATCGGTGTACTGAGGCCCGAGCCGCCTCGGGGCGGCCAGTTCAGCGTCATCGACAGCCAGACGATAGACATCCGCAACGACCGCGTCGTCTTCCGCGTCGGTCGCCGTGAAGGACGTTTCGCGGCCATAAAATTTCGTCCCGTCGACGGCCCGGTGCTCGACGGGTGGTGTCGAGATCGAGTACGGCAACCGCGAGCGGCAGACCTACAATATCGTCGAGCGCCTGATGCCGGGACAGGAAAGCCGCCCGCTGGATCTCAGCGGCGAGGCGCGGCGCATCGAGACCGTCACGCTCTGGAAGCGTCCGGGCTTTCGCCCCGGACGCCAGACCGTGGAGCTCATTGGCCTCGAGGAGCCTGACCGGCGCGCTCCGCCGCCGTGGGCAGGCATCGGACCCGCAGATTCCGCGCGGCTGGGTTCTGTTCGGCGCCCAGACCGTCGACTTCCGCGGCGACCGCGACGTGATCCCCGTCGGACCCGAGGTCGGTCGCTTCGATCACATCGCGCTCCGCGTGCTCGACAACGACATCTTCCTGCGCGAGATCACGGTGACCTACGCCAATGGCGAGCGCGACAGGAAGATCATCGAGACCGAAATTCGCGCCAACAGTCAGACGCGCGGCATCGATCTCAAGGGCGACCGCTTCATTCGCGACATCGAGCTCGTCTACCAGTCGCGGCCCGGTGGCGGCAAGCCGGCCGTCGTCGAGGTTTACGGCGACTTCGCGCGCGACTGGATCGGCTGGGCGGCTATCGCGACCACAATCGCGGCTGGGCGCTGCTCGGTGCGCAGCGTGCCTCGATGTTCTCCAAGGACAGCGACGTCATTCAGGTCGGCGATCGCTTTGGACGTCTCAAGGCGCTGCGCTTCACGGCGCGGCGCGAGGATCTCCGCATCTACGGCGTGCGCGTCGATCTACGGCAACGGCGAGGCCGAGAACGTGCCGGTATCGGCCCAGCTCAAGGAGGGCCAGACCACGCCGCCGTTCGATCTCAAGGGCTGGTGGAGCGGTCGCTACATTGATCGCATCGAGCTCAAATATCGCTCCAAGCTCACGCTTAAAGGACAGGGCACGATCGAGGCCTGGGGCCTGCAGTAGCTTCACGCCGCTTGTCCACACGTTGGCAGCCCCTGCCGGGTGCGCGGTATTCCTCCGCCGCGCTCCCGGTTATCTTGTAGGAGGCGCGCCGAGTCGGTCGAGACGCTGATCTCCGCAGCCAAACGAAAGCGCAACTCTTAAGGGAGCCTGGCGCATGGCGATCCGCCAGCTCAAGCCTGAGACGGTCAATCGCATCGCTGCGGGCGAGGTGATCGAGCGTCCGGCGAGCGTGGTCAAGGAGCTCGTCGAGAACGCGATCGACGCTCGTGCGCGCGAGATCGAGGTCGTGACCGCGGCGGCGGCCTGTCTCTCATCCGCGTCACCGACGACGGCCACGGCATGGATCCCGTCCGACCTCGCACTCTCGGTCGAGCGCCATGCCACGTCGAAGCTCACCGACGATGACCTTGATACAATCCGCACCCTCGGCTTCCGCGGCGAGGCCCTGCCGTCGATCGGCGCCATCGCGCACCTCTCGATCCAGTCCCGCACCCGCGGCGCATCCGAAGCCTTTGAGGTCGTCGTCGACCGAGGCGCCAAAGCAAGCTTGAAGCCGGCAGGCGCCAATCCCGGCACGCGCGTCGAGGTCCGCGATCTTTTCTCGGCAACGCCGGCGCGCCTAAAGTTCATGAAATCTGAGCGCGCCGAGAACCAGGCCGTCTCCGAAGCCGTGAAGCGCCTCGCCATGGCGCATCCCGCGATCGGCTTCTCCCTCACCATGGGCGAGCGCACCGGCCTTCGCCTGCCGCGTGTCGAGAAGACGGCCGACGGCCTCCTCCATCGCCTCGGCCGCATCATGGGCCGCGAGTTTCTCGACGATGCTTTGGCCGTTTCGGGCGAGCGCGACGGCATTCGCGTATCGGGCTTCGCCGGCCTGCCGACGTTGCATCGACCCGACGCGGGCCAGCAGTACCTCTTCGTCAACGGCCGCCCGGTGCGCGACAAGCTCCTCGTCGGCGCCGTGCGCGCCGCCTACGGCGACCTCCTGCCCAAGGGCCGCTATCCGCTGCTCGCGCTCTTCGTCGAGCTCCCGCCAACCGATCTCGACGTCAACGTGCACCCGACGAAGGCCGAGGTGCGCTTTCGCGATGCGGGACGCGTGCGCGGACTTCTGATCGGCGGCCTGCAGCACGCGCTCGGTGAGGCGGGGCACCGCGCAAGCGCCCGCGGCGGCGCGCTCACGCTCGAAACACTTGCGGCTCATGCGGGCCAAGGATCGCGCGAGTACGGCAAGCGACCAGTCCCAACCTCGTCCGCAGCGCTACATCTCGCCCGGCTTCGCCGAGGCGATGCAGGCGCCCGTTCGCCGGGTTCGACGAGCCCTCCGCCGATGCGCGCGCCGGCGAGAGTGCCGTCCCCGCCCGATCTTCTGGACCGTCCGCTCGGCGCCGCCCGCGCCCAGCTACACGAGACGTATATCGTCTCCCAGACGCGCCACTCGGTCGTCATCGTCGATCAGCACGCGGCCCACGAGCGCCTCGTCTACGAGCGCATGAAGACGATGCTCTCGAACGGCGGCGTCGCCCGCCAGGGCCTGCTGATCCCCGCCATCATCGAGGTCGGCGACGAGGAGGCGGCAGCGCTCGCGGAGAAGGCCGTCGAGCTCGCCGAGCTTGGCCTCGTGCTCGAGGCCTTCGGGCCCGCCACCGTCGCCGTGCGCGAGGTCCCGGCGCTTCTGGGTGACGCCGACGTCGAGGGCCTGGTCAAGGATCTCGCCGCCGAAATCCTGGGCGACAGCGACCGCTCGGCGCTGCGCGACCGCCTCGAGGCCGTCTGCTCCCGCATGGCGTGCCACGGCAGCGTGCGCGCGGGGCGCCGCCTGTCGGCAGACGAGATGAACGCACTTCTGCGCGAGATGGAGGCGACGCCCTTTTCCGGCCAATGCAATCATGGCCGCCCGACCTACGTCGAGCTCGCGCTCTCCGACATCGAACGGCTGTTTGGGCGGCGCTGATCGGCACCCGAGCTATGTGCTGAACGCCGGCCAGCGCCTCATCTGTGACGCGTAAATGCGCGTGAATCTTTGTGCACGGAGTTTGAGACCATGTTATTGTAAATAATTACGATTGGCGCTTGTCGGCACATAGGAGGCTTTCCGTGTGCGTTTTGCCGAAAGCGAATATTGGCCGTGTTTTTTGCGCAGCTGCCCTCGCGGCGCTCTTGCTGGTGAATGCGGGCGATCGCGCCTTGTCGGATACCGCCTGCCTGAACGCCGCAACAGGCCTCGACCAATCGCAGATCGAAGCTTTTCTAGCCGATCCCACCGAGCTGCTGGAGCGCTATCCGGCGGGCGGTCCCGCCATGTCGGCCCAAGTCCAGCGCCTAGCCGCAAGCGACAAGTCGACCGTCCATGCACTGATCAAGCTGACAGAGAACGCCAAGCCCATCCACGTCGTGTCGCTCAGCATGGGACTTGGCCGTGCCGCGACCCGCTGCGCCGCAAAGCGCCCGGATATTACGCAAGCGATCAAGCAGCTTGTCGCCTCTATGGGATCATCGAGCTTGAAGGCGCTGTTTTCATCGGAAGCGACTGTATCGGACCTCGCATTGCGAGCTCCGCCCGGCGTCGGAACGGCCGCCACCGCAGGAGAAGCGCTGCCGCAAGCCGACAAGCAGCCCGGTGCGCCGAGTACCGAAACGTTGAACGCGATCGTCAAGTCCCGGCCCCCTAGCGTCTTCCTCCCAGCCAACTTCGGTCTGCCTCCGGGGACAGAATCTGAGACGCGTCCGGTGACGCCTAGTCGAAGCGGCGTCGACACGCCGCCGACGGGAGGCGCCAGTTCGTCCTCGCCGCCCGCGGAGACGAGCAGCGACGCCGCCGCCGTCCTTCCGCCGTTCAGCAGTGGCAGCGCCCCATTTGCATTGTTCGGAACGAGCGAGGGTGCAAATCCCCCGTCTGACAGCAGCGACGGATTGCCTTCGTCCCTTACCGCCGCGCAATCGCTGGGACGTGCTGGCAATTTACCCTCGTCATCTGACGACAGTTTCCGTGCGTCATCCGAAGGCGGTTACAACGGCAACAAAGAATTAATTAGCCCGGCACACTGATCTTAGCCGCATGCGCGTCTTGTCGTGGAACGCCGGCCCATAACGCGGAGAATCGCGTTGCATTGCCGGACCCTGCACAAGCGGGTGCCGGTTGAGCTCCACTGTTTATTCCCGTTGCATCGCGAAAAATTTCCTTGGACGGGACAACATTCCGCCTTCCTGCAACCACGCCGAGGGAGTGAAGTCCAACTCGGCGCGCCAGAGGGCACGACATTCAAAACAGCAGGTGAGCCCAATGCTGGTTCTCGACACACGCAGCGTGGTTCGCGGCAAGCTCAATGCGGCCGGCACGATGCGCATCGACTGCTGGCTCGAAGGCGATCTCGTCTGCTCCCGCCTCGAGATCGGCCGCGACGGCTATGTCTTGGGCAACGTCACGGCGCGCGAGCTGTTCGTCGAAGGCCAGATCGTCGGCCAGATCAAGGCCAGCATCGTACACCTGATGGAGGGCGCCTTCGTCGAGGGCGACGTCCAGCACAGCGTGATTTCCATCCACCCCACCGCGTCACTTCTCGGCAAGGCCCTTCGCACTCAAGGGTACGCCCCCGAGGAGATCATCGCCATCGAGGAGAAGTCCTCGAGCGACCGCCGCAAGGTCGAGCAGGAGAGCCGCGCCAACGACAAGATCGCCGGCGTCGACTGGTCGCGCTATCAGGCGCGCGCCTCGTAGTGTCCCGATCGCGAAATCCCCTGTCAGGATTTCGCGTGAATCGCCGACACAAAATCAGACAAGTAGCGCCATCTTCGGATCTAGTTGCAAATCATTCGCATCTAGGGTAGACCGGCATCCGCTTCGGTCGCCATGCGGATATCTTTCATGTCGAGTCTCGTCTCGGACGCGCCGTCCTTCGTCCAGCTGGTCATGCTCATGAGCTGCGTCGTGATGGGTCTCTCGCACATTGTCCAGCCGCAGATGTGGGTCGACTATTTCACCGGACTCCACGCTGAGGGAACCCGTGGCGTGATCACCCGCACCTTCACGCTCGAGCTCTGGGCGGCATTGCTGATTGTCGCTCTCCACCAAATCTGGCACGGCCCCGCCATCGTCGTGACCATCTACGGCTGGCTGCTGTTGGCGAAGGTCACGGTGTCGATGCTCGTCCCTGAGATCGGATTGCGATCGCTTGGCATGGCTTCGAAAGGACCGAGGGCATTCGTCTTCGCCGGCTGCGTGCTTCTGATCATTGCCGGATGCGCGGGCGCCGCTCTGTTCTCGCCCAACCCGTAGGTTGGGTTAGCGCGGCCGGCACGTCCGTCAAAATCTACGCATCGCATTTTTCCGCGTGTAACCTAACATTCCATCACCGCGGCGAGCTCCTTTGTTGGGTTACGCGTGGAATGTGCGTCCGAAAACTCCCCTGGCGCACATGGCCGCGCTAACCCAACCTACTTACTCGCCTCTCCACGCAACCCCATTCGAACCCCACCTTTCAATCGTCGAAGAGAACGCTCTTAGAAATTTCTACATCGTTGTCATCCACCAACCGGGTCTTATACGTGATCTTCCTACCGCCAATTTCACATCCAAATTTTAGGCGGGTGACTTCGTTCACAGCCTGACTAATTCGCTCGAAGAGCGGGCCCGCGAGTTCTTCGCAATCCGCAAAAGGCTTTTTCAGTAGTCTCGATGCGAAGTGATCGGCGTTGATGTTCACCACGTGAGTCAAGCCCTCAACAAGGAACATTTCAGCAGCCCTTACGGTGCGATGAACGCCTTGATGGGTGATTTGAAATGCGACCTCGTTGGCTCCACAATCTCGGATAGTGCGCCTCAATTTGATCGATCCGTCGGAATTGGTGACGCCCAGAGGATACCCTGTATCCGCTGAAAACCCTGTTTCCCGGACATGATTGTCCGCCCCGCTGCACATTTCCATTCTCCCAATCCGTAGGTTGGGTTAGCGCGGCCATAGACGAAAGGACCAGTCCTCGCACGCACGCTTCCGCGCGTAACCCAACATTCAGCCGCACCCCTCATAGCGCACAAAGATCACTTGCGCCTCGCCGTAGCTGCGCCGGTCGAGCTCCGTGAAACCCTTCGGCAATTCAACGCTCGCGTTTGCACGCTCCTCGAGCACGATCACCGCGCCCGGCGCGAGCCAACCGCCATCCGAGAGTGAAACGAGCGCCTTCTCGCCGAGGCCCTTGCCGTAGGGCGGATCGAGAAACGCGAGCGAGAACGGCTCCATGTGTGCCCGCCGGCCCGAGGTCTGTGGCATCGCGGCGGAAAATCCTGGTCACGCCCGTAAGCCCGAACGTCTCGACATTGGTGCGGATGAGAGCGCGCGCTTCCGCCGCCTCCTCGACGAGGAGGCAATAGGCGGCTCCGCGCGACAGCGCCTCGATGCCGAGCGCGCCCGTGCCGGCGAAAAGATCGATCACCCGCGCACCTTCGATGTCGAAGCCCTCGATCCCATGCAGAAGAATATTGAAGACCAACTCGCGCACTCGATCCGCCGTGGGCCTCAGACCCTCGTGCTCCGGCGACACAAGCCCTCGCCCGCGGAACTTCCCGCCGACCACCCTCATGTCTCGCGCGGCTTCCGCGGCGGCTCGCCCGCCTTGCCGCCCTTGGCGCGACTTGTGCGAGGCTTCTGAGACGGCTCATCGACGAGACCGAACTCGCGCGCGAGCTGCGGCCCGAGCTGCTCGCCGAGCACGCGCCGCTTCACATGTTCCGCCTGCCCCGGCTCGAGATCGAGAAGCTGGAAGGGACCGAACGAGATGCGGATCAGCCGATTCACCTCGAGGCCGAAGGTGCCCAGCACCTTGCGCACCTCGCGGTTCTTGCCCTCGCGAATCGCGACCGTAAGCCAGGCATTAGCGCCTTGCACGGTATCGAGCGTGGCCTCGATCGGGCCGTATTTCACGCCCTCGATCTCGATGCCATCCTTGAGCCTGTCGAGCTCCTCCTGCATGACGCGTCCCTTTGCGCGCACGCGGTAGCGGCGAAGCCAGCCCGTCGCTGGGAGCTCGAGGTGGCGCGCCAGCTCGCCGTCGTTGGTGAGCAGCAGGAGGCCTTCCGTATTGAAGTCGAGGCGCCCGATCGACACCACGCGCGGCAGGCCCGGCGGCAGGCTCTCGAACACCGTCGGCCGCCCCTGCGGATCGTTGTGCGTCGTGACGAGACCCTTGGGCTTCGAGTAGCGCCAGAGCTGCGTCGGCTCGGAGACGGGGAGCGGCTTACCGTCGACCAGCACGCGGTCCTTCGGCCCGACCTCGACCGCGGGCGTCTTGAGAACCTTGCCGTTGACGCTGACCCGCCCGTCTGCGATCCAGCGCTCCGCCTCGCGTCGCGACGCGAGCCCCGCTCGCGCCATGGCCTTGGCAATGCGCATCGGCTCCGTGATGGCCGGCGGACCGGCGGGCACGCGCCGGCCTTTGCCGTGGGGCCGCGGGCCACCCTTTTTGGGGCGCCGGTCGTCGCTCTCTTTATGCGGCCGCGACCCATCACGTCCTTTCGAACGCCGGTCGTCACGCTCTTCGCGCGGACCCGGGCCGCCGCGTCCTTTCGGGCGCCGATCTTCACGCTCTTCTCGTGGCGGGCGTTGACCGGAAAACGATTTGCGCATGTGATCCTTCTTGCTTTCCCCGGCCCGCATACGCGGATAGGGAATCCGTGACTGCGAGGCCCTTATGACACTGAGAGCACCGCTCGGCCACATGGATGTAGCGCTCTTCGAAGCCGAGGCGGCGGCCCGGCGCGGCGAGGTGCCGGTCGGCGCGGTGATCGTTGCGCCCGACGGCCGCATCGTCGCCCAGGCCGGTAACCGCACGCGCGAGCTCGCCGATCCTTCGGCCCACGCCGAGATGCTGGCCATCCGCGACGCCTGCCGAAGGGTCGGCTCCGAGCGCCTTCCGACCTTCGACCTTTACGTCACCCTCGAGCCATGCCCCATGTGTGCCGCCGTGATTTCGTTCGCGCGCATTCGGCGGCTCTATTACGGCGCACCGGATCCCAAGGGCGGCGGCGTCGAGCATGGTGCCCGCGTCTTTGCGCAACCAACCTGCCACCACACGCCCGAGATCTATCCCGGTATGGGCGAAGCCGAGGCCGCCGCGCTCCTCAAATCCTTCTTTGCCGAGCGCCGTGAATGACTACCCCTCTCCCCGCTTTCGCGGAGAGAGCGGGACTAATTGCGCCGCTTGCGCCCCGGCGGTCTCAGCCGCTTGAGCAATCGCCGCCGCGGCTTGACCTCCGTTTCGAGCAGCGCCACCGGGCACAGCCGGCTGCGCCAGCACCGGCAGCACCTCCGCCCCGAGCATGCGCATGAGCTGGCCCTTGAGCTTCTCTTTCGCCGGTTCTGCCGCCGCCAGGATGTCGCGCACCTTGAGAAAATCGAGCGCCTGGAACCGTCCCGTACCCGCATCGATATAGATGTCCGGCTTCCGATGTTTGAGCTTCTCGCGCACGATCGAGCGCTCGAACAGGAACGACGATCCGAACAACGGCCTCGAGCGCGGTCGGATGCGCGCGCTTCTCCGACGGCACTGTCACGCCCGTGACGTCGATGGCGACCAGGATATCGGCCTCTCCCTCGATGACGTCGAACGGCAGCGGGTTCGTCAGCCCGCCGTCGATCATCGTCCGCCCGTCGATGTTGACCGGCTCGAAGATGGCGGGCAGCGCCATGCTCGCCGCCACCGCGCGCCTGAGCGGCCCCGACGAGAGAACCGCAGGTTCGAGCGCGTAATAATCGCTGGCGATGATGCGCAGCGGGATCTCGAGGTCGGCGAAATCGCGCGCCACCCCGCGCGGCAGCACGACGTCGAGCAGCGCGCTCGGAGCAAGCAGCGCGCTACGCGCCGAGAAGATGTTCCAGAACCCCGACCCGCTTTGCGCCCGCGCAAACAGAAGGTCGCGCACCAGCCCGAAGCGCCGCGTCAGCACGTCGACCGTGTGCGCGCGGATGTCGGCGGCCGCGAGCCCCGACGCATAGGCCGCGCCGAAAATGGCGCCGATTGAAGTCCCGGCGATGATCTTGGGCCTGAGGCCGAGCTCGTCGAACACTTCGAGCATCAGGATGTGCGCGAGCCCCCGCGCGCCGCCGCCGCCGAGCACGAGGCCGATGGAAGGCACACCCGGCCGCCCTCCTCCAACCATGATTGCACTCGCTCTTTCCGCCGGCATGCCGGACCCCCTCGCGATGCGCCTACCCCATCACATTATAAGGTGGCGACACTCCGAGTGCGACGCCTCGATCGGCTCGCGACGCTCGCGCGTTGCTCAAATATGAGGCTTTCCAAGCAGGGCAGCATCGAGGCCCGTCGGACCCGAGCCGTGATCTCCGGTCCAGCGCGCATCGGGATGAATCGAGAAGTCGCCGTAGCAGAGTTTCCGGATGATCGCGGCGGGCCTGAGATGCCAGCTCGCCCACGCCAGTGGCGTGTCGCCGGCCACGTCCTTGGCGTCCTTGGCTGCGCCGGCTTCGATAATGAGATCGATGACGCGTTCCGTGCCGAAGGCTGCGGCGCGGTGGAGCGGCGTCTCGCCTCGCGTGCGGGCATCACGCATGAAGCTTCCCGTCGCTGCACCGGCCCTCGTCGTGTGGTTGGGATCGGCGCCAGCCGCCAGAAGAACTCGTGCGACATGCTCAGTCGACGGCCGGTTGGCTTTGCACAAGGCGGCGTGTAGCGGCGTCTCACCCGTGTCGGGGAGCGGAAAGTTGGCGTCCGCGCCGTTTTCGATCAGGAACTGGCAAAGCCTCCAGTGCCCGTGGAATGCCGCCCCGTTGAGATCCAGGTTGGGCCCGAGCGAGCGGAGACTTTCGCCTCCGCCGATGAGAAACCGGATGGCGCTGACGTCCCCGTAGTAGGCGCACCATTGGATGAGGGAAACGCCATTGCCGTCCCGAGCATTCGCGGCACCACTTCCCGCCACGTAGTCGAAGACGAGGTCCGTGCGCCCGTCTTGAATGCGATCGAGCATGTCTCTCTCCGGAAAGCTGCTCACCCTGCGGGCTCCTGCCGCCGTGCTGGCGCAGCCTGCCGCTTCTCCTGTGGTGAAGTCCAGAATTGCGGGAGCACTTCGCACCGCCCCCTGATAAATTGCGCACCGGTCGGGCACACGCCTGCCGCCCGCGACGGGGACCTAACCGCCATGATCAAGTTCGCCATCTCGCTGCGCTTCATCATGCTGATCGCCTCCCTCGGCACGGCGCTCGGCGCGCTCCTCATGCTGTGGCTCGGCTGCTGGCGCATGATCGAGGCGGCAGCGGCACTGTTCGCGGACCAGGACATGAAGCAGATCATCCCTTGGATCATGGGCGGCACCGACGCATTCCTGTTCGGCCTCGTGCTCGTCATCTTCGCCTACGCCATCGCTTTCGGCTTCGTCTTCGATCTCAATCCCGCGGAGCGTGACCAGCTGCCGGCCTGGATGCGCGTCGAAGGCGTGCACGAGCTGAAAAACACGCTCGTCGGCGTGATCCTGGTCTACCTCGTCGTCGACTTCGCGACCGACCTGCCCGAGGTCGACAACGCGCTCACCTGGGAGATGCTGGTGAAGCCGGTCTCGATCTTCCTCATTGCCGCGGCCTATTGGCTGTTCGCCGGCAAGCCCGCCGAGGCGAGCACACGAGGCTGACGACGAGGTGAGGCCGCGCTGTAGGTTGCGTAGAGCGGCGACCCATGTGTGTGCAGACATGTGCGCGCAGCGCTGATTCACGCCAAGCCGCCGCGTATAGCCCAAGCATCGTGCTTCAGTTGCCCAACAGACACTTGCCGCAAACTGCTGTTAGTAAGCGGGCGCCTGCGCTTCACCGCGCGAGCGGCACAAATTTATGATCGAGCTTTTCTGGCGTGGGGACGACCCATGAAAGAGATTTTCACGACCGCGGGCGTGCATCCGCGCGACCGGCTCACTTATTGGTACGACGTCGCCTGCAAGGCCTTCGCCAGTCACGAATGCAAGGTGGGACCGCCTTCGACATTCGAAGCGACGATCCTGTGGGCGCCCTTGGCAAATATTGAAGTCTCGGTGATGGAGAGCGCCGGATTGCAGGCGTCAGAACGCACCGAGCGCGACGTCGCCCGCGGCGACGACGAAGCTTTCTATCTCTGCTTGCAGCTCGCCGGCAGCCAGACCTCGTGTCAGGACGGCCGCGAGATTGTCCTTCACCCCGGGGATTTCGCGGTCCTCGATTCGCGGCGTGCCAATGCCTGCTTCAACAGTGCGCGGTGGAAGCAGATCATGCTCAAGATCCCGCGCCGTGCTTGGACGGCTCGCATGGGGGTCACTTCGGAGCTGACGGCGTACGCCGTGCGGGGCAGCGGCCATGGAGTGGGTGGCCTTGCGTCCGGTTTCATGACGCTCCTCCCCGGGCGCATCGACGCTCTCGACCCCGCGGCGAGTAGCCAGATCGCCGAGCAGGTGCTCGACCTTGCGGCCCTGGCTCTGTCCGCCGATCCAAGCGCTGTGAGGCCCGCGCTGTCGAGCACCAAAGCCGTAACGGTGCTCCGCCTCAGGTCCGCGATCGAGAGCAGGCTTACGGATCCCGACCTCGATCCCGCGTCAGCGGCGGCCGCGGCCGGAATCAGTGTGCGCTATGCCAATGCACTGCTATCGCGGCAGGGCACATCGGTTGAGCGTCTCATCCTCGCGCGCCGCATCGATCACTGCCGCCGTGCGCTGGAAGATCCCTCACAAACACAGCGCACGATCGGCGAGATCGCCTACGCATGGGGATTTTCTGACCTCTCCCACTTCTGCCGTCGCTTCAGGGCGGAGTTCGGGCTCTCGCCCAGCGACTACCGCCACGATCACCTGGAGCGAAGCGCCCGCAAAGCATGAAACGCCGCCGCCTAGTGCCGAACGAGCTGGATTGGCACGTGTTCAATAGTCCGAGCGGTGTTGCCGGTCGCACGCCGAGTAGCGCGTTCAGCGCCCTGTGGATGGCCGCGCCACAATATTGCGGCAGTGCTCAACAAGAGTGATAAGCAATTGATGCGGCGATTTCGGAGCGCGCGCTGGCGGCGTGCGCATCTCACCCTCGGAGAGGCGCCATGAAATCGAGCTACACACTTGTTCTAGCGTTAGGCCTCCTGGCGACACCGCATGCCGCCCGCGCGGACGTCGTTTCCGACGTCTTGAAGTGCGACGGCGACCCGTGCGTTGTCTCGTTCAACTCGGGCGGCGAGGTCGGCGCCTTCAAGGCCGCCGCGCGCGAGATTAAGAGGAGCGGCCGCCGCGTCGTCATCAACGGTCCGTGCTTGTCGGCGTGCGCAATTCTCGCCGACGAGGCGCGCGGCAGCGTCTGCGTCACGAAGAAAGCCCGCTTCGGCTTTCACAAGGGCTTCGTACTCGAGCAACCGACCGCCGGCGGCCCGATGCGCTTCGTGAAGCGCTTCACGCCCCAGCACTCACGTGACGTGGCCGGATGGGTGAACCGAAACGGCGGCTTCCCCAACCGTGGCTTCCGCTACATGAATGCGAGTGCCGCCAAGCGCATCTGGCGCGGGTGTTGAGCGGCTTTTGCGCGACTAGCGATTCCCATACCAATCCAGCACGCGCAGCGCGCGCAGCGTGTTCCAGCGGCTGGCCTCGCCGACGTCTGTCTCCACATCGAAGGATAGCCGCTTGGTGTGATCGGCGTGGATATGATTGAGCGGCCACCGCCCATTCTGGTGCCGCCGTTTCTCTACCACCGCGACCGCCTCGGCCACCCGTTCGTCGGGCTTGACGCCGGCGCTGCGCAGGTAGTCCAGCCCACGCAGCACGTCGTAGTGCCACACGGGCGGAAAGGCGAAGCGCGTCCAGCGGTTGTCGATCACCTCTCCGGACGTCACCGATCTCAGCATGCGGCGCTCGAGGAGATAATCCTCACCCCGAGCTCGGGCGTGCGTCAATGCCGTGGTTGGCCCTAGCGCCTTCTCGAACTCCAGCAGCCCTTCGAGGACGCAGATCGTCGAGTGGAACGAGGATCGCTTGCTCGGCGGGGCCTCGCAGTTCCAGCCGCCGTCGTCGAGCTGCTCCCCTAGGAGGCGGTTGACGAGGCCATCGCAGTCCTCGCCGAAGTAGGCGCCCGCCGCCAGGATCCTGCCGTTGATACAGGCCTCGGTCTCGCCGTCGAAGAAGGGGCGGCCGTCGAGCTGCCACCAGGTGATGCGGTCCGTGACGAGGCCAATCGCTCTCTGGACCTTCTCATCCGCCGGATCCGCACCCAGATCCCTCAACAGCGCGAGGGCGTCATTGGTGGTCATCCAGCCGTGCTCCTGGTCGTCGCCCCAGTGGCCGTCGGATGTCTGGCGCGCGAGGAGCTCTGCGCCCCAGCCCTCGGAGGCAACGCGCGACCGCTCGGCGGCTACGACCCCTTGGGGCTCACCGCTGAGATCGCGCATGACCTGCCAGCGGATCGACGGATCTCCTTCGAGCAACCACTTCACGACAGCCGTTCGGCTCGCCATGTCCCTCTCTCCGCTACTGTCCAACCACAGGCCATATTGAGTCACTGGCAATTCGACAAATCTTTGGACTCGCGGGTCTCAAGCGCTGAAGACCGCTTTGAGGCGGGAGTGAAACTGTCTAGTTTGGCGCCGGCAAGATGTCCTAAGGTGTTCGCATATAACAACAGCCGACACGGGGGGATGCTCATGCGGTTCCGGCTCTTGATGCTTCTTATCGCAATGCTCCTCGGTACGCTGGGCCTCGGCGCCGTGCCTTCATTCGCCGCCGAGCGCGTGCTCACCTTGTCGTTCGGCGGCGAGGCGAAGCGCATCACGGCCGCCGAGCTGCTGGCGAGACTCGATGCGACATCTCTCACCGTGCCCGACGACGTGTCCTACCACCGCGCCATGACGTACCGCGCGGTGCCCCTCCTCGGATTGATCGGAGATGCTTCGAGCGCGGGCTTCGCTACGATCGAAGCGCGCGCGAGCGACGGCTTCGTTTCGCAGGTACCGGTATCGCTCGTGATGAAGGGCGCATCGGGTGGTGCCGTGGCCTGGGTCGCAGTCGAGGATCCGGACGCGCCTTGGTCGAACCTGCCAGGGCAGAAAGTGAGCGGCGGACCGTTCTACCTTGTCTGGGAGCATCCGGAGCGCTCGGGCGTCGGCGCCGAACAGTGGCCGTTCGCGCTTGCAAGCCTGACCGGCGTCGAGGATCCGGTGCGCCGCTGGCCTCAATTGGCGGTCGATCCTGCGCTGCCGGACGATGCCGCCGAGCGAAAGGGGCAAGCGGCATTCATAAAAAATTGCATGCCCTGCCATCGCATGAAGAGTGCTGGACAGGGCGAGATCGGTCCCGATCTGGGCCAGCCTATGAACGTCACCACCTATATGACGCCGTCCGGAATCAGGGCTGTGATTAGGGACCCGAAGGCCGTGCGCAACTGGCCGGGCCAGCAGATGGTCGGGTTCGACGAGAAAGGCCTTCCGGACGCCGAGGTCGACGCGTTGATCGCCTTCCTTGCCCACATGGCGACGCGCTGAAGAGTGGGGGCGCTCAAACTAATCCCCGCTCCTTTATGACCCACTACACTCCCCTCATCCGCTCCACCGGGGTCGTCTTCTAGAGGCGTCTGGATAGCGAGGGGCGGGTCCGAGTCCCGAGGGATGCGCGGAGCACGCACTCCGTCTCCCTCCCGGAGCGTCTGCCCACTGCCGGTGGCAACATCGGCACCGGAGAAGCTGCGGCTAAGAAGGGTGCGTGACGCCGGGGTTTGGCTTCTTCCGGCGCAAAGCTCGGGTCATGTCGGAGACATGCCTCCGGCATGTGAGCGGGGCGTCATGTCGGAGACATGCCTTCAGCCGATGCGCCTTCGTTACATACATGCGGACTCCCGCGGCAATCCCGCGCCCCGATCCCCTATCGTTTATCACCTCGGGCTCACCAAGCCGCGAGGGTAAGGGGCTTTCCTGCCCCGCTTCCCCGCCCGCAATGAACAGCTATTTCACGCCCGCAACCTTCGCTCCGTGTGCGACTCGGTCCACTTCTTTCCGCTTCTGTCCACGCTCGCAAACCGGGGATGCCGATGAGCCTTCTTTTCAAGGTCCTCTATGCCGCCCACGCGCGCGGTACGCACCATAAGCTCGCCCTCGACGCCCTCGCGCGCCTCGAAAGCCCCGACGCCGAGCGCTGGCAGCGCCTCTTCCTCAAGCACGCCGCGACCTACATGGCGGGCGCCAAGGCTCCCGACGACGTGTTCAAGGATTTCAAGAACCACGTGCTCCATCCGCGCGACGGCTTCTGGGGCGGCGCCCCCGCCGCCGCGCGCGCCTGGTATGACAAGACCGTCGCCGCCTTGCAGGCGTCCGACTGGCCCGCGGCCGTCAACGCCGCCGGCGTGCTCAGCCATTACGTCACCGATCCGGTGCAGCCGTTCCACACCGGCCAGTCCGAGGCCGAGACCTCGATTCACCGCGCCTTCGAATGGAGCACGGCAAAGTCCTATGAGAACCTGGTCGCGATCACGGCCGGTGACCCTGTGCCCGAGATCGCCATTCCGGAGCGCGACGACTGGCTCGAGGAAATGCTCCGCGCCGCGGCGCTCCGTTCCAACGCCTACTATGAGAAGTGCCTCGCGCACTACGACATCAACCAGGGCGTCGTCGATCCGCCGGCAGGGCTCGACGCAGTCTCGAGACGCATTATCGGCGGCCTCATTCGCTACGCTTCCGCGCTCTTCGCCGGCGTGCTGTCGCGCGCCATTGCCGAAGCGAAGGTCTCGCCCCCGGACGTCGCCCTCGGGCTCGACACCGTGCTCGCGACTCTCGACATCCCGATGAAGACGCTCGCCAACAGGCTCGCCGACAGAGCTGATCGCGAGCAGGTGCTCCGCATGTATGACGAGTTGAAAGCCACCGGCACCGTCGAGCGGAACCTGCCCGAGGACGACCGCGCCGTGCGCGATCTCCATGTCGCCGAGGTCCGGAGCAGCGCCACCAAGCCCGCTGCGAAGCCGGCCGCGACGAAGCCCGGGTCCAAGTCTCGCGCGAGCGCCGCGCCTCCCCCCTCTCCTGTTGCCGCGCCTTCCCCGCAAAAGACCGCAGCCAAGCCGACCCTCTCCGCCCGCCTGGAAGCCGTGCGCCGAGAGCAGGCGCCGCGCCTCAAGATGGCGGACGATGTCGTCGACGCTCCCTCCATCGGACCGCGCATGGCCGAGCGGCTTGCTCCGCTCGGCATCGCGACCGTCGCCGATCTCCTAGCCGGCGACCCGGCAAGTGTCGCGACACAGCTCGGCTCCTCCCACATCAAGGCAAAGGATGTCGCCGACTGGCAGGCGCAAACCCGCCTCGTCCTCGCCGTGCCGGGGCTCACCGGCACCGCCGCGCAATTGCTCGTCGGCGCAGGCTACCGCGACGCAGCCGCGATCGCGGTCGTCGAATTGGACAAGCTCGCAGCCGGCGTGCTGGCTTTTGCAGCGAGCACCGCAGGCCGCCGCATCCTGCGCGACGGCGAGCCACCCGATATGGCGAAGATCGAGTTGTGGGCTACGAGCACGCGTCAAGCGTTGGCGGCGTGAAGCGCGCTCCCCACCGCTTCACGTCAGCCTGAACACCGCAGACTCGCCGCTAGGCGCTCCGTGCGTCGTCACGCGCTTGACTATCTATATCGATCGCTATATGTACTATAGCGATCATTAGATATATAAAGTTTTCGAGCCCATGGCACGCGACAACCCGAAGAATGGACGTATCGGCGCCCGCACGAATGCCAATTCCTCTCGACCGGATAGCGCGGACATTCGCGAGCGCATCGTCGATTGCGCGACCGACCTGCTCGGTCGCGAGGGCTATGGTGCGTTGAGCGTGTCGGCAGTCTGCAAGCTGGCAGAGGTCTCCGCACCAACTCTCTACTGGCACTTCGGCAACAAGGAGGGACTGCTGGCCGCGCTGCTGAAGCGCTCCCTCAAGCGCGACGCCGACGCCTTTCTGTCCATCGACATCACGCGCATGACGCGTCGGGAGGCGTTCGAGAAATACCTTGAGGCGCTGAGGCGCGTCGTCATCTCCGAGCGCCCCAACAACTGGGTCATCCTGTCGTCGTTGTCGGAGGCCCGGCATGCCGCCCCGGAAATCATCGACATCATCGCCGAGGCGCGCCGCCGACAAGTGGACTTCAATGCCGAGCAGCTGCGGACGCATTGGGGAATGCGCAGCGATGGCTTATGCGTCCACCTCTGGCTTGCCTACTGCAACTACATCTCGCTCCTCTATCAGGACACCAAGAGCGAAGCGCTCGTCGACGCCGCCCTTCAATCGTTCCGGGGCGCCTATTTCCTGCTCGTCGCCGCGCTCGGCGAGGATGGCGCCCGCGAAGCGGGTTTTGCCGAAGTCCTCCGCGAGATCGGCTACAAGCCGTTGCCGTCCGTAAACACGCCCGCGTCGCCCCGCCCCCACAAGGCTGGCCCAACTCGCAAGGCAGTTAGGAGCGTCACATGACCAGCACGGGCCTGTCGGGACGAACCAAGCAAGTCCCTCCAACGCACAAGGATGAATACACAAAAGCCAAGGAAGCCGAGCAGTCGGACTCTGGCTCTTCTTGGCTCCTGCCGAGTGAGATCGGCCACGTCGAGGAAGGCTCGCTCGAAGAGGCCATCTGGCGTGAGCTCGGCGCGCTACCGAGAAGCAGGCGTCTGAAGACGCAGCTCTGAGGCAACGCCTGCGCAAGAAAAAACCCGGCGCCGCTCAAAGGCCGCGCCGGGCTCCGGTCCGCACCGGGAAATGAAAGACTAAAGGTCCATTACTACGCGCGAGAGCTTAAGCGAGCTTGAACGGCATATCCTTCCCCGCAAAGAACGCGTCGATGTTGTCGAGCGCCTCATATCCCATCTGGTTCCTGGCCTCGATCGCCGCCGAGCCCAGATGCGGGAACAGGAACGTGTTCGGCAAGTCGTAGTAGCCTTCATTGATCGCGGGCTCGCCTGCGAACACGTCGAGACCGGCATAGCCGAGGCGCCCCGACTTGAGTGCCGCGATCATGTCCTCGTCCTTGACCAGGTCGCCGCGCGCCGTGTTCACGACGATGGCGCCCTGAGGCAGCTTCTCGATCACGTCCTTGTTGAAGAAGTAGCGCGTCTCCGGCGTCGACGGCGCGTTGATGGAGAAGAACTGCGAGATGCGGAGCAGGCTGTCGAGGCTGTCGTGGTAGGTCGCGCCGAGCTCCTTCTCCTTTTCCACCGGCTGGCGGTAGATGTCGTAGTAGTGGATCTCCATGTCGAAACCGCGCGCGCGCTTGGCCAGCGCCTGGCCGATCTTGCCGAAGCCGTAGATGCCGAGCTTCTTGCCGTCGAGCCGCTGGCCGACGAGCTGCAGAGGCTGCCAGCCGGGCCAGGCGCGCGCGCGCACCATGCGCTCGCCTTCCGAGGCCCGCCGCGCCGAGCCGAGCAGGAGCAGCATGGCGATCTCGGCGGTCGCAACCGTCACGCCGTGCGGCGCGTTGCCGACCTTGATGCCGCGCGCCTTGCAGGCGTCGAGATCGATGTGGTCGAAGCCGATCGAGAACGTCGAGATGCACTTGATGTTCTCGGGCATCTTGTCGATCACGTCCTTGCGGCACTTCTCGTTGAGCGTGAGCAGCAGCGCGTCGACCGTCTTGGCCGTCTCGAGCAATCTCGTCGATCGTGATCTTGGGATTGTCCCCGTGCGCGATGACGTCGTAGGACGCGCGCGCCCGGGCCATGACGGCTTCCGGCAGAGGCCAGGTGATCAGAATTTTCTTCTTGCTCATGGGACGTGTCCTCCCCCGTCTTCGGCGTTTCTCGGAATTCCTGCCGCTTTTGCCGCAAGGACCGTTCTCTGACAAGCGTCTCGAGCCATGGGAGGGCGGCCTAACGCTTTGTTCACCATGCTGGGGCACACTTCGCGACTGCGAACTCCAGTCAAAATGCCGCGGCAAGGCGACCCGTCGTTTGGTCCCGCCGCATGCAGCAAAAGGGGGTCTCCGCCATGAGGCTGCTGGTACTTGCGCTCGCGCTGCTCGCGGGCCTCAAGCTTTGGGCCCAGGACACCGTCTATAGATCGGCGACCGAAGAAGCGCTCGTCGCCGCCTACCGCGACCGCGCCGTCGCCGCCTGCCAGAAAGAGCCGGCCCGCGATGCGCGCACCTCTGCGGTCAATTGGAGCAACGCCTCCGCCATCAAGCTCGTCATCGGCGACAGCAACCTCAGCGTCTACGTCTGGGAGGTCGACCACGAGCTCTGGAACGCCCGCTACCGGAACCCCTATCTTGTGCTGACGCCGTCCGACCGCGCGAGCCTGGTCTGCACCTACGACATCGGGCTCGGGACCGCGCACGTGAGCCGCGCCTGAGGCCGGCTGGCTCTCTTATCCTCGTGCTCCTCACATGATGTAGAAGAGGACGCGGCACTCGGATGAGCACCGCGTCCTCTCTTTTTTCGCAGACGGGAGAAGTGTCGTGCGATTAGGTCAGTTGAACCTGTACTTGAACCCGGCCCAGACCGTCCGGCCCTGGCCCGGCTTGATGCCGTCCTCACGGTCGGCGATGTAGAGCTCGTCCGTCAGGTTGTCGCCAGCAAGGAAGACGCTAGCGCCCGTATTCGGGATCTTGTAGCCGATGCGGGCCGAAAGCAGCCAGACATCCGGCACTTCCCCATCCTCGCCCTCGGGATCGGCGCCAAAGGCGGTGTTCTCCTCGTCCGTGAAGAACGCACCGCGATAGGTCCACGAGACGCTCGCATCCCAGCCCGATTGATGCTCGACGCCAAGCGTCAGATTGGCGAAGTGTTTATAGACTTCCGGAACCAGATTGCCGGCAACATCGACTTCCTCGACATCATCGCAATCCTCGTCCACGCACGCGAAGACGCTACCCTCCCTTATCTTCGCGTCCGATAGCGTGTAGTTGCCCTCGAAAAACACATTGAGGGGGCCGCCGGTGTAGGCTCTGCCATCAACGCGGCCATAAACCTCAAAGCCGTTGATGTGCACCTTGTCCAGAGTTCCATAGATGTTGTCGCCCTGCCCGTCGGTGCTTGCCCCCTTGATCTGGAAGTTTTCGATACTGTGGTGGAACGCCGCGAAATCGAAAGTCACGCCGCGGATTGCTGACGAGCGCAGTCCGACCTGGAAGTTGTCGCCAAGCTCGTCGGTGGGCGGAAACGCCGCCTTGGGCTCGCGCAGCACGCCCGTCGTCAGACCGCGATGGTAGCCGCCGTAGATCGTCGACTTGAAGAAGGCCGAGTAGGCGAACGATATGCCGGGCAGCACGTGTGTCTTGTCGAAGGATTCATCTTTTCGCTCACCGTCAAAACCGCCGATCTCGAAGCAGTCGGAATCCTCGATCGCATCGTCGGTTTCATCTTCGCATTTGTCGTCGTCGATCTCCTCGCCCTCGCCCTCCTCGATCGTCGAGGCCGTCGTGAGGCGTGAGACCCGGTAATGCTCCAGTCTCAAGCCTGGCGTTACGTCGAGGTTCTTGGTGAAGTGGATCGTGGATTGAAGGAAGGCCGAAATGGCATTCGCATCAGAATGCGTGCGGAACGTGGTCAAGCCATCCTCGTCGCCGTCCTCCAGAATCTGGTCTTGGTCGCCAAAGAAGTTGCGGTTTGTGAAGTCGTTGAACTCATAGCGGACGCCGGTCTGAATGGTTTGCCGCAGCCCTCCGATGAAAGGACGATCGGCGAATTCGGCGCGTACCTCGGCACCAACCTGGCCGTAGGTTCTGAGCCGGCCGATCATAGACCCCTCAGGGACAAAGATCTCGTCATCGACAATAACTGGGGAATTCGACAGGCCTTCCTCCGCGGCCTCGCCCGGATCGCCGCCCTGGAAATTCTGATAGCGGTCGCGTCGATGATCGAAGCCGTAGATGCGCGACGTGATCGTCGTCGTGTCGTCGGCATAGTAGTTGTGAACGAGCTGCAGCTTCGTCACGTCGGCGTTGTACGTGTTGTACACCGAGCCGGGATTGAAGCAGGTCTTGCAATGTCCAAATTGGCCGAAGAAGGCCGCCTCAGCGTTGCCGAATCCGCCGTCCTCCTCGCCCTCGAGGTTGGCTTCGTCGTAGTTATCCCGCTGACGGAAGTGAACTGCCGTGAACGTCAGATCAGAGTTGATACCCTTCCAGCCGATCGCGCCGTAGAAGTCGTTGTAGCGAAGCCGCTCGGTATCCCACGCGCCGTCGACCTCGGCGCCGCTGTAGGAGAACACAAGCCCGACGTTGCCGATGCCCTGTCGCGTGTGGAAGTGACGCGTATTCGACGGCCCCCAGCGGTCGTCATCGCTCTCGCCGCCGCCCCGCGAGTCCATTTCCGTATAGCCTATCGAGGCGCCGATCTCGGTCTCGTTGGGTCCGAATGGCGACAGATTGCGGAAGTTGACGACGCCGTGGTTGTTGAGCGGCCCCTGGGTGATGACCGTGCCGCGCAGCACTTCTATGCTCTCCACGCGGTCGAGCGGCGGTATGTAGTGCACCGACGGGTCGATCCACACGCTCATGTTGATCGGCTGTCCGTCCTCGAGGTGCAGCACCTTGCGGCCACGACGGGGAGGCGAGCCGCGAATGCCGATGCCGCCATGACGGGCAAAGCCGTCATCGTTGATGACATTGACGCCGGGTACGCGCGTCAGCGCATCGTTCGTCGTGCGCGGTTCGAATTGGTCGAGCTGTGAGCTGTCGACGCGGCTCCCTGCCGAAGAAAAACCTTCGAGATTGCCGGGAAGGATGCTTGTCGGGTTGATCGGCGAGGTAGAGCCGTTCTCAGCCCGTGCCGCGGCGCCGCCGCTCCGAGCTGCGCCATAGATGGGATTATTGCCGCCGGGTGCTGTGCTCGCCGGTCTCGGCCGGAACAAATGCGGGCTCGGCCGCTGCCGGAGCCGATTTCTTCGCCGCGGGAGCCGCCTTCTTGGCAGCCGCCTTTGGAGCTGCCGGGGCTTTCTTCTGAATGACCTGGACTTCCGGCAGATCGCCCTGCTGCGCCCCGGCGGCGGGCGGCGCCGGCTGTGCGGCCTCCTGCGCTCTCAAATCCTCGGGAAACAGCCATGCAAGGCCAAGCACAAACGCAAGTGTTGTTGTTCTGTCGATACGCATACGCCCCACTCCCCAGTGCCTCGACTGACTAACCGGCACTAGGAAACGCACTATGGGACGCTTGCGGATCGGACAATGGATGAAGTTCCCGATCCGCCGCGCAGGAGCAGATTACGTACTCTCGTTGTAGATAAGTATCCGTAAGTATTGAGGAAATTAGGGAATAATTACCCGAATGCAATTGCTAACTCTTCCCGTTTTTCCGTTTTGTTCGCTCCGAGGGCGGCGCGCCTCACGGGAGAATGAGAACGCACCGCCCGGGACGAAACCTGGCTCTTAGAACCTCACCTTCACGCCGCCGTAAGCCGCGAAGGGAATTGCGGGCGTGATCGTCTTTGCGTTGCCCTCGGCAAACGTATCCTCGCCGTTCAGCGATGGATCTGCCACCGCTGCTCCGTTCGCTGCCTCCACGTTTATGTATGTGCCGTAGATACCGTATTCTTGGTCCGTCAGGTTTTCGATCAGTCCGTAAACCAGGATATTATCGGTGATATTATAGGACGAGTGCAGGTTGATCTTGTAGTACCCGGCGAGCGGCGTGTTGTCGTTGCCCTCGTCGCCGTAGAAGATCTGGTTGCTGGCTGAAATGAGATCGGCACCAAAGACCCACTTGGGCGTGATCTGGTAGTCAAAGCCCACTTTGAACCGGTGGCGCGGAATGCCGGGCAATCGATCTCCAGGCCTAACGAAGACACAGGTCGGCTCTTCTTCGCCCGGATCAGGCTCCTCGCTGACCGGACACTCCTCCGACGCCGGATTGTTCTCGGACGGAATGATGCCGGACGACTCGAACGTTGCGTCGACGAAGGCGTAGGTGGCGTAAGTGAAGAAGCGAGGCGTGCGATAAGAGACGGCCGCTTCGAAGCCCTGTCGTCGCGTATCGCCGAAATTGGCGAAGAAGCCGCGCCCCTGCTGCGAGTTGGCGATCTGGATGATGTCGTCGGAATTGTCAGTCCGAAAAACGCCGAAGCTCCATTCCAATTTCTCAAAGCCTGCTTGGAAGAGTTGCTCGCCACGCAATCCCGCTTCCCAGGTCTTCGAGACCACCTGCTCGAGCGGCGGATCGGATGCGAGCGCGCTTTCGATGATGCACGGGTTCTCCGGGTCGGAGCAGGCGATCTCGGAAGCTGTCGGCGCGCGATTTGCCTCCGAGTAGCCGCCATAGACCGAAAGACCTCGATTGAACGTGTAAGTCAGGCCCACCGAGGGATTGAAGCGATTGAACTCGTTGAGGCCGTTCAAATCGTCGAGTATTGGCTCTCCGTCGTTCTGGATCTTGACGCGCGCGTAGTTGTAGCGCCCGCCCAAGGTCAGCGAGAGTTTATCGGTCAAATCCAGCGTATCGACGGCGTACAGACCGAAATAGTCGTTGAACGTCGACAGAGCGCGCGGCGTGATGGTGCTGGGGCCGGTCAGCTGAGGGCCGGTTCCGGCAACGACGAATCTCGGCAAGAAGGTGCCGAGCTGGCTCGAGGCCGTGTACTCGACCTTGCCGTGATCGTAGCTCGTGCCGATGACGAACGTGTTGCCCATCCCGAACAGCGGCGACTTGTCTGCTGCCTGCAGTGCAACTCCGTAGCTCTTGGCATCCTGCGACGTGCGGTCGATCGAGCCGAGCGGCCCGAGATCCTCGAAAGCATCGACATCGATGTGCTCGCCCGGAGCACCAACCGCAAAGATCTCTTCGCCATCCTCCGTGCACAGGCCAATCACCACCATCGCACTCCTCGAACTCGGCGATGTTGCCGTCGTCATGCGCTTGCTTGAAATGGCGGTAGTACGTCACACCAGAGAAGGTGAGCGTAGGTGTCGCCTTCACCGTTCCATTGAGCGAGTACATTTGCATTTCGTTGTCGGTGGTCTGCGGCGACGTGAACGTGCGCTCGCGTCCAAAGGCCAGCAGCTCCGGAGGCACCGCGGCCGTTACGCCGACACTGTTGTCCGCACCCGTGAAGTTGACGTGGAACTCCGAGTTCTCGGTCTTCAAGCCGAGATCGGCATATCCGCGGCGAACCTCGGCATCGGAGAAGTCGCGGAACCCGTCATCGTCGATGCCCTCGAAGGCGCCGTAGATTGAGAAACCGCCCTTGTTTGTGCCCGCCTCGATACCGACTTGCTTGCGGCCGAAAGACCCGAAGCGCGTATCGATTTCGGCGCCCTGGTAGGTGAAGCCGTCTTTCATGGTAATCGCGAGAGATCCGCCGATGGCATTCAATCCGAAGACGGGATTCGAGCCCATGATCGCAAGATCGGCGATGGCGTTATCGGGGATGAAGTCCCAGTTTACTGTGTCACCGAAGGCTTCGTTGATGCGCACGCCGTTCTGGTAGACCGCGAGCCCCTGTGGGAGACCATTGACCGGAGAGGCTTCAAAGCCGCGGTACTGGACCCCGGTTTGGAATGAGTTACCCTGCAGATCGTCAACGACCACGCCCGGCACGCGGTTGTTCAGGAAATCCTGAATGATGACCGAGTCGTCTCTGGCGATATCGGCCGACGACAGGCTGGTGACGCCGCGCGGGATCTTCTCGATCGGCACCTCGCTGCCGGGTAATGGCGCAACGGTCACGGCGCCCGGCGCCGGTGCCACAGCATAAGTCGGCTCTGCGGGGGCACCCGGTTGCGGTGCGGCGGTCTCGGGAGGAGGCGTCTTCTTGGCCGCAGGAGCCTTCTTGGTTACGGCCTTCTGCGCCGGCTGCGCCTTCTTCTGAATCACCTCGACTTCAGGCAACTGACCCTGGCCGGCACCCGCCGCAGGCTCGGCCGGCTTGGCCGCCTCTTGCGAGAGTGCTCCCGTCGTCGTTACGCAGGCAAATCCCAATAGCAACGCAAGTGTCGTTTTTTTGTACGCACACATTTTACCCACTCCCCCGTGCCGCGACTGACAGCGAACGGCACAAGGAAACGCACTATGGGAGCCTTACCGAGGGGACAATGGATCAAGTTCCCGACTTTACTCGGGTAATGGAATTTCACTGACGGTGTTGCACCTAAGTACCGATACTTACGTGGTTTTCGGGAATTGTTGTCTCTCGAGATTGCCAACCATTTCCCGATGGGCAGTCATTGCCGCTCGAAACAAAAAAGCGGCGCGCCTCCGCAGAGAAGCGCGCCGCATGTTCGAGTTAGTGGACAGACTTGGTCTAGAACTTCACCTTCACACCGCCGTACGCCGCGAACGGCATCGCCGGCGAAATGGTACGAGGATCTTCGAAGCCGTCACCACCGAGCGCCTCATCGACCGCGCTCACCTCCTCGGTATCGAAGTACGTGCCGTAGAGGCCGTACTTCTGGTTGAACAGGTTCTTGACGAGACCATAGACCTGAATCTTGTCGGTGATGTCGTAGGACGTGTTCAGGTCCACGCGCGTATAGCCGCGCAAGGGTCTCGTTCGCGACCTTCGGCTCGTCGGAGACTTCGTTGGGGAAGAACGGCTGGTTGCTGGCCGCCACGAGATCGGCGCCGAACTCTCCACTTGGACGTCAGCCAATACTCGAAGCCGGCCTTGAAGCGGTGCCGCGGAATGCCCGGCAGGCGATCGCCCTCGTCAAGGAAGGCGCACTGGCCCTCGTCGTCGGGCTGCGAGCACTTGTCGAGCGTGGCATCGACGAAGGCATAGGACGCGTAGACGTTCCACTTGCGCGTCTCGTACGTCGCCGACAGCTCGACGCCCTGACGCAGGGTATCGCCGGCATTCACGAAGAAGATGCGATTGTCTGCAGTGATGGGCAGGATGTCATCGGACGCGAGCGTCCGGAACAGCCCCGCGCCCCAGGTGAACTGGCCGCCGTTGTAGAAGCCCTGTCCACGCAGACCGATCTCGGCCGTGCGCCCGACCACCTGCTCCAGCGGTGGGTCGTCGGTCAGGAAGCTCTCGATGAGGCACGGAAACTCTGGCTCGGCGCAGCCGAGCTCCGCCGGCGTCGGCGCGCGGTTCGATTCCGAGTAGCCGCCATAGACCGAGAGGCCCGGCAGCAGCTTGTAGTTGGCGCCCGCCATCGGATTGAAGCGCTCGTACTTGTTGGTGGCGTTGAGGTCGGGGAAATCGCCCGTATTGTCCTCCAACTTGATGGTGGCGTGATTGTAGCGCCCGCCGACACGTCACCGTCAGGCGATCCGTCACGTCGAGCGCGTTCGAGAAGTAGAGGCCCCAATAGGTGTTCTCGGTATCGAGGTCGCGAGGGGCAACCTCGTTGTCGGCGTCGCCGTACGATGATCCCAGAGCCGTCGACGACGTACTTGTGACCGATTGTGCCGAGCTCGCTCGACGTCGTGTAGTTGGAGCGGCCGTGATCGTAGGAGACGCCGGCGATGAACAGGTTCGGACGTCCGAACAGCGGCGTCTTCTCCTGCCCTTCGACGGCTGCCGCCCCAGCTCTTGCTGTCGGTGTTGAGACGTTCGATCGAGCCGAGCGGATCTTCGAGCATCGATCGGCATCGATCGAGTTCTCCGTCCGGCATCGCGTAACCGTCGCTCGCTCGTGCATCGCCTTCGAGGCAGAGGTACCTTGGTCGATGCCGGGTTGCCGTCGCACTGCGTCGATCTCCGTCACGTTGCCGTCCACCACGCTGTTCTTGTAGTGCCGGTAGTAGCCGACGCCGGAGAAGGTCAGCGTGTTGGTCGCCTTCACCGAGCCGGAGATCGTCGGCATGAAGACTTCGAGATCGGTGGTCTGAGGCGAGGTGAAGGTGTTGCTCCAGTCGCGATCGAGCAGCTCGACGGGCGCGGCCGCCGTGGCGCCGAAATCGTTGTTGGCGGCCGTCAGGCTGAAATGGAACTCCGCCAAGCTGCCCTTGAGACCGACATCGCCGTAGAAGCGCTTGACCTCGCTGTCCGAGAAATCGCGGAAGCCGTCGTCCTTGATGCCCTCGCCCGCGACATAGACGCCGGCATTGCCGCTCGATCCGCCGGCCTGAACGCCGACCTGGCGGCGCCCGAACGAGCCGCCCATGACGTCGACCTCGCCGCCCTGGTAGCTGAAGCCGTCCTTCATGAGGATGCTGATCGCGCCGCCCAGTGCGTTCAAGCCGAACGACGGGTTGTTGCTGACGACCGACAAGGAGGCGATGGCGTTGCTCGGGATCACGTCCCACTGCACCGTGTCGCCGAAGGCTTCGTTGATGCGCACGCCGTTCTGGTAGACGGCGACGCCCTGCGCGCGCCCGCTGACCGGTGACGCGTCGAAGCCGCGGTAGGAGACCTCCGCGCGTAACGGGTTGCCGGCGGCGTCGGAAATGATGATGCCCGGCACCTGCTGTTGCAGCGCCTGCTGGATCGACCCCGTGCCTTCGCGCTCGATCTCGGTGTCCGTGACCTTCGTCACCGCGCTCGGCACCGTGATCGGCGCCACTTCGGCCGGTGCTCTGAGGCCAGCGGCGCGCTCTCGGCCGGCGCACTGCTGAGCGGCGACACGGCGACAGCCTTCTTCTTGGCGCGAGCGGCCTTTTGAACCGGCGTCTCCTGGACGACCTCGACTGCGGGAAGCTGCTCGGCTCCCGCCGCAGGGGCGTTCGGCTCAGCTGCTTTGGGAGCCTCCGTCGTCTGCGCGCTTGCGGCGGACGAGAAGTATCAATGCTGCGCCGATACACAGCGCACTACGCACAAACCACATAGCCCCACGTTCCCCATACTCAACTACCCCCGGTACTCCGCGATCGGTGGTGCTGCGCTTCGAGGCGCGGCCTTCGCTAGGTCCGATCAACGACCCGGTACAATGTTGCTAAGGGACTGCGGATCAAAACCGTCAACATTATCCCGTCACACATTGGGCAAAGTCATCGCAATTGTCGGGCGCATGTGGCAGCAGAACATCGGGAAATACTAGACAGATCAATAGGGAAAAATTCCCGACTGAACCGGAATATCAGTACAAAAATCATCATCCGAGCTGTGCTTCCGGCACCGTGCACGATGCCGTGCCAGCCCCCGACGGGATCAGATCAGAACCTAACCTTAACGCCGCCGTAGGCCGTGATCGGCGGGGCGGGCGTGATCGTCCGAGAGTCGGTGAAGAAGTCGTCCGGCAGGCCGCCGGCCGCGCCCGCATTGTTCGCAAGCTCGAGGTTGAAGTAGTTCCCGAACAGGCCGTAGCGGCTGTCAAAGACGTTGTCGACGAGACCGTAGACCTGGATGTGATCCGTCACGTCGTAGCTCGTGTGCAGGTCGACCGTGGCGTAGCCGTCGAGCGTCGGTGAGTCGTTGCCTTCGTCGCCGAAGAACACCTGGTTGCTGGCCGCGACCAGATCGCCGCCGAACTTCCACTTCGGCGTGATCCAATAGTCGATGCCGGCCTTGAATCTGTGCTGCGGGATGCCGGGAATCCTGTCGCCGGGCCTGACATTGACGCACAGCGCGTCGGCTACGCCGTTGGAGCACGCCACCGCCGCAGGATTGTCGGGCGACGACAGCTCGAGCGTATCCTCGAACGTCGCATCGACGAAGGCGTAGTTCGCGTAAGCCGTCCAACGCGTCTCGGTGTACTGCAGCCCCGCTTCGACGCCCTCGCGCAGCGTTTCGCCGGCATTCTGGAAGAAGCCGCGGCCCTGTGTGGGAGCCGACACCGGAATGATGTCGTCCTCGTTGAGAGCGTGGAAGACGCCGAGCGTCCATTCGAGCCGCCGGTCGTGGTTCCAGGAAGCGAGCTCGCCCCTCAAGCCCAGTTCATAGGTCTTGTTGACGACCTGCTGCAGCGGCGGGTCGGCGGTAAGAAAGCTTTCGATCAGGCACGGCGCCTCCGGATCGGCGCAGGCGAGCTCGGCAGCCGTGGGCGCGCGATTGGCTTCCGAGTAGCTGCCGAACAGCGTCAATCCGGGCGCCATCTGGTAGGTCGCGCCCGCCATCGGATTGAAGCGCTCGAACGTGTGCGTCCCGGTGAGCTTGTCCTCCTCGCCTTCCTCTGGATTGTTGTTCTGGAGATCGAGGCGGGCGTAGTTGTAGCGGCCGCCGACCGTCAGGGCGAGCCGGCTTGTCACGTCGAGCGTGTCCGAGAAATAGACGCCCACGTAGTCGTTCGTTGTCGTGAGCGCGCGCGGGAAGAAATCATCCGGCTCCGTGAGAAAGACCGGATCGCCGAAGCTGTTGACGACGAACTTCGGCCCGAAGAACCCGAGCTCGCTGCCGGCACCGTATTTGACGCGCCCGTGATCGTAGCTCGTGCCGATCAGAAACTGATTGGGGAGACCGAACAGGGGCGACTTGTCGACCGCCTGCACCGCTCCGCCGAAGCTGTTTGCGTCCTGGCTCGTGCGATCGATCGAGCCGAGATCCTCGGGATCGACGCCGAGGTCCGCAAGAAGGATCGGATCGCCATTCTGATCCTCGGCCTCTTCCTCCTCGAGACAGAGCTCGCCCGGCGTCCCGCCGACCGTGCCGCAGTCGACCGCTTCGACGATATTGCCGTCGACGTGCTTCTGCTTGAACTTGCGATAGTAGGCGAGGCCCGAGACTTTCATCGTCTCGGTCGCCTTGACCGCGCCGTTGAGCGAGATCATCGCCATCTCGTTGTCGGTCGTCTGCGGCGACGTGAACGTTCGATTCCAGCCGAGGTCGAGAAGCTGCTCGGGAGCCGCGGCCGTAACGCCGACTTCGTTCTTGGCGCCGGTGAAGTTCAAATGAAACTCGGCCTCGCTCGTCTTCACGCCGAGGTCCGCGTACATGCGCCGGATCTCGGATTCGGAGAAATCGCGGAAGCCGTCATCGCTTGATTCCTTCGAGTGCGAGGAACGCACCCCAGGCCCCGCTCCGGCCACCGGTCGTAAGCGATCCTCCGACACGGCCGTACGAGCCGGCGCGCATGTCGACCTCGGTGCCCTGGAAATTGAACCCGTCCCGCATGATGATCGTCGCCGCGCCGCCGATCGCATTGAGGCCGAACACCGGGTTGGCGCCGACCATCGTGATGCCTTCGATGGCATTGGACGGCAGGAAGTCCCAGTTGACGATGTCGCCGAAGGCCTCGTTGATGCGCACGCCGTTCTGATAGACGGCGATGCCCTGCGCCGCGCCGTTCACGGGCGACGCGTCGAAGCCGCGGTACTGAAGCGTTCTCTGGAACACGTTGCCTTGCGCGTCGCTGAGGATGACGCCTGGCACCGTATGCTGCAGGACGTCGGTCGCTTGCACGTCGCCGGTGCGGGCGAAATCGGCGGCCGTCGCTCTCCCGACCGCGCTCGGCACCTTCTCGATCGGGATCTCGCTCCCCTTGAGCGGCGACATCTGGACCGTCCCGCTGTCGATGCCGCCGGTCCCTGCAACCGCCTCAGGTTGAGGCACAGATGGCGTCGCCTCGGGCGGCGGAGCTTTCTTGGCAACTGGCTTTGGAGCGGGCGCCTTCTTGGCCGCCACCGGCTCTTTCTTCTGAATGACCTCGACTTCGGGCAGCTGGTCTTGTGCACCGGCTGCGGGAGGCGCTGGCTGTGCGGGCTGAGGAGCGGCCTGACCGGTCGGCGGCGTCGGCGGTGATGTCTCGTTGGTCTGCTGCGCGTGCGCCGCCGTCGTCATCAGGGCGATCGCGCACATGGGAGCAAGCGCCAGAAGTTTCGTCTTCATGTGTCAGTTTCCCCAGCGAGGCTCGTTCTGACGCACTACGTGACGCGCGACCTCATCCTTGAAATCCTCCGTAAGCGCGCATTAAGCGTGATTCGACTTATCTGGACATGTGTCCAAGCGGCCGTCCGTCAGCAAAATTCACGACTTGGACAGCATCTCATTTGAACTGGGAAAATTACTGCATAGAACCCGGGAAGAATGTCCCGCAGGCGCCAGCGCGAGGATAAGAGATCGGGAATATTTCCCATGATAGGTAGGGAAAAATTCCCTATCGGCGCTGTACGGCTCCCCAACACGGTAAATTCAATCGAATGCGATGCCGCGTGATCGCCAAAACCGTTGATTAGTAGGAGGGACACGCCATATTCAGCAGCCGATCGGGGCAGGACGGCCGAGTGCAAGACATGAAGCCGTAGCGACCGCCTTATTGTTCTTGACTTCACAAGTAAAGTTAACGACTAGAGGTCATCGACGGTTGCTCTGCTGCTGAATGCTCCAGACTTTGCTCGGGGTCTGCTAAACTTATCAAAAATGTCCACCAAGCAATGAGTGGCATACCGGCGAGGAGGCACTTTTGGGTCCGTTGAGGTGTGGCGTGCGTGGTTCCGGCCCGTGGAGCCTGTTGCTGGTATTCCTCAGAGCGCATTGCCACAAGCTGGCAATCGCCTTACTGGCCTTTCCTTGCCTCTGCGCGGCTGCGATCGCGGAGCCGGCCGGACTAACGGTCGAGCTCAACAAGCTCGAGCCGCAGGGCAACGGATGCCGCGCCTACCTCGTCGTCAAGAACGAGAGCACGACCCAGTACCAGGCCCTGAAGCTCGACCTCGTCCTGTTCCAGCCCGACGGCGTCATCGGACGCCGGTTCGCCATCGACCTCGCGCCGCTCAAGCCCTCGAAGCGCGCCGTCAAGCTCTTCGATCTCGACGGCGTTGCGTGCGACAAGATCGGCAGCTTTCTGATCAACGACGTCGTCGAGTGCAAGTCGGACGACGGTCCGCTCAATGACTGCCTGGCCGGCATCACCGTCAAGTCGCTCACTTCCGTCCAACTGACGAAGTAAGAAGGACCGCCCCGTGGCGCCACACACGTTCTCGATTTACGATCTGATCCTCAACGCCGACGTCGTCGTGAAGGGCGTCATGCTCGCCCTCGTCTGTCGCGTCGGTGGCGTGCTGGGCCATCATGTTCGAGAAGCTCATCCGCCTTTCGCTTCTGAACCGCGATGTACGAAAGCTCGAGGCCGCGGCACGCGGCGCAGCCACGTCCGAGCCGACCAGCGGCGTCGCCGGCGTCCTGCTCAAAGCCGCGCATCAGGAAGCCGAGGAAGGCGCCGAGCGCGGCGAAAGCCGCAGCGACCTGCGCGCCCGTCTCGAGCGCGCCATGCGCTCCGCCCTGAAGTCGAGCTGCAGAGAATCGAGGTCGGCTTGCCGTTCCTCGCCACCGTCGGCTCGGCGGCACCGTTCGTCGGCCTGTTCGGAACCGTGTGGGGCATCATGAACAGCTTCACCGCCATCGGCCAGCAGCAGGACACGAGCCTGGCGATCGTGGCGCCCGGCATCGCCGAAGCCCTGTTCGCGACCGCACTCGGCCTCGCGGCGGCCATACCCGCCGTCATGGCCTACAACCACTTTGCCGTGAAGCTCGGTCGCGCGGCCGCGCGTGCCGGCACGTCGATTTCGGAGATCGCCAGGAAGTTTTCGAAGCACCAGGGCGAGGCCCACCCCAAGGCGACCGTTGAGCCGCTGCGCGCAGGGAAATCGTTCTGATGGGAATGGCCGTCGAGCACGAACGGGTTCGATGCCGACGACGACGACGACGGCGGCTATCGGCCCATGGCCGAGATCAACATCACGCCGATGGTCGACGTGATGCTGGTGCTGCTGATCATCTTCATGGTGGCGGCGCCGCTCATGGTCGCGGGCGTGCCGCGTCGAATTGCCGAACACCTCGGCGGCGCGCGTCGGCCAGGTCGAAAAAGCCGATGATCGTCTCGCTGACCGCTGACGGCAAGTTTCAGATCCGCAACGATTTCGTGACGCAGCGAGGAGCTGATGCCGAAGCTTAAGGAGTTGCGTGCCACGAAGGCGACGCCGTCGTCTACGTCCGCTCCGACGGAAGAAATCGCCTATGGCGACGTCATGGAGGTCCTGGGCCGCGTCGGCGAGAGCGGCTACGGACGTGTCTCGCTGTTGTCGCAGCCGAAGCCGAAAGCTGCGCCCTGAGGTCAATCGAGCCGCTGACCGCCCACATGACGCTTCGCGCCCTCACATCGTCCTCTCGCTCGCGCTTCACGGCGGCGTTCGTGGCGCTCTTTTTCGTGACGCCGGGCGGCGCTGCGCTCGACAGCGGCTCGGGCGACGACATGTTCGTCATCGAGCAGGGCATCGCGATAGAGGGCTTTGCCCAGACTCGGCGAGGCGGAGTGACGACCGAGGAGGTCGAAGCCCCGACCGAGATCAGCGAGGCGAGGCCTCCCGTCGAGGAGGTGAAGCCGGTCGAGGAGGACGTGCAGCACGTCATCGGCTCCGAATCCGGCCCCGAGCAGGAGAAGATCGTCAAGGAGCCGGAACCCGAAAAGCTCGAGGAGCCGCACCCGCAGCAGGTCGCCACCGTGGAGCAGACGGAAGTGGCCGTCGACGAGCAGAAGGCCTCGGGCGCGAAGAAGACCGGCGGCGACGCGACGGCGCTGTCCGCCTATCGCGGCAAGCTCTATCAGCATCTCGAGCAGCAAGAAGGTGAACCCGCGCTCGCGCGAAGCCGGCACCGTGGTCGTGCGCTTCACGGTCGACTCGTCCGGCCAGCTTGTCTCGCGCGAGGTGACGGAAAGCTCCGGCTCGAAGATGCTTGACGATGCGGCCGTCGCGTCGATCGACAAGGCGGCGCCGTTCCCGCCCATGCCGGGCGACATGGCGAGCGCGCCGATGGTCGTCTCGGTGCCGTTCAAGTTCAGCGTTCGCTGATCCGGGCTTCTGGCCCCACGTGAGATTCTTCTCAGACTAGTCGAGCGCGAACTCCGCGACCAGCGGCGCATGATATGATCCCGCCGCATGCCAGGTCTTGCCGTAGCCGACCAGCTCATCGCCGAGCGTCTCGTTGTGCGCTTCGATGGACCGGAAGCTCCCGAGCAGCACGCGGCTCGCGAGGATGTGATCCAGCATCTGCGGCCGGCCATGGTGCAGAACGCTGAACCGCCGGTCGGCCGCGAGCGAGCGGTCGAGAACGATGAGCGAGCGCGCCGCGAGCGCCCCATTGCCGGTGTCCTCCTCCGCCCCAACCAGGATCTTGAGCGGCGTCTCGTGGTCCTCCGCGTTGCAGTCGCCGGCGATGATGATCGCCGCATGCGCGTCCGCGTCGAGCAGTCGGTCTACGGTCATGCGCGCCTCGAGTGCCTGCGCCGCGCGCTTCCACGCCGAGAGGAGATATCCCTCGGCCCAGCCCGAGACGTTCTTCCACACGAAGGGCGCTTCCTTCTGGCCGTGGATCGCCGTCGCCAACGGCGCGCGCAGGTGCACGTTGAAGACCGTGAGCTTGTGCTCCTGGCCAATTCTGACGTCGCAGCAAAGGATGGACCGCTCGAAACCGACGCTCGCGGGCGAGCTCTCGGGCGGCACCGCCGTCAGCATGCGGTGCGCGAGCGGCGCCACGAGCTCATGGCGGATCTCGCGATGGCTTTCGATGGGCCATCGCGACAGCGTGACGAGGTTGTGCACGTCGGCGACGCCGCGACCGCCCGGTCCCGCCGTCGAGCATCTCGCGAAGCTGGCGTAATCCGTCCCGGCGAGCAGCCGGTCGAGTGCGTCAAGCGTGCGCTCGCTGGCGCCCTTGCGGTATTGGCCGTTGACCTCCTGCAGGCAAAGAATGTCCGCCTCGAGCCGCTCGAGCTGCGGCCGCAAAAGATCGATGCGCTCCTCGAGCGCTACCTCCGCCTTGGGCGGCAAATCGAGGCTTTCAAGATTGAAGGTCGCAAGTCTCATCGCTGCCAGCCGGTCAGTGCGACATCAGCACCGGCACCGTCATGGCTTTGAGAACGTGCCGGGTCGCGCCTCCGAGTATGAGCTCCCTGAACCGGGAATGGCCATAGCAGCCCATCACCAGGAGATCGGCCCGTGCGTCCCGCACGGACGCGAGCAGCGTCTCTCCGACACCGGCTTCGAGCCGCGCGGTCTCGGCCGCCTCGCAGCGGACGTTGTGGCGCGCCAGCGCCGTCGCCAGATCGGCCGCCGGCACGTCACCTCCTTCCCCGCTGTCGTCCGGCCTGATCCAAAGCACGCGCACGCTCTCAGCCGCTTGGAGGAGAGGCAGCGCATCGAACGCGGCACGCGCCGCCTCGCGCCGGCCGTTCCAGGCGACGACGATACGCCGGCCCGCATCCACATGATTGCCTCGGCTCGGAACGATGAGAACAGGTCTCCCGCATTTGAGCACCAGCTCCTCCGGCCCCTCCGTCATCGCCGAAACCGCCCACTCGGGATCGGCCTGCCCGATCACTACGAGATCCGCGACCCGTGCGTGCTCCGCAACCTTGCGCCCCACGGTCCAGGGCTGCGCATCGTCCAAGACCCACTCCGCCCTCAGCCCGGCATCGCGCGTCGCAGACTCGAATTGCTCCTTCATGCGCAGGGCCTCCTCGGCAAAGGCCTTGCGGTGGCTCTCGATCACGACCGTTCCCCCGCCCGGTGTGAGCGCCGGCTCGATGATCGGCGGCGGCAGCACGGCGAGCCCCTTCAAATGTGCTTCGAACCGCCGTGCCAAGCCGATAGCCGGCGCGAGCAGTCCCGGCAGCCTCACGCTCATCCGGGAAATGGACGAGGATGGTCTTGTAGGTCATGGCAAAGCCCTTCCCGTGAGCGGATCAGCAGTCAACGTGGGGCGATGCCGCCGCAGAGGCCTTGATTGCCGTCAACGGCAGACCGAAATCTAAGTCCGTGGAGACCGCGCCTCCGAGCCCGTTTGATGGGCGTCAATGCAGGCCTGGGCCGCACGATTAACTTGCCCGCGAACCACACAAACCAATGGAGTATCTGTCATGAGAGATACATGGCTTCCCGCCCTTTGGGGCGAGCGCAAGGGTGAGATCGATCCCTTCCGCGCGCTCCGGTCCCAGATGGACGAGTTGTTTTCCGACTTCGCCGGCGGATTCCCGCGCTTGACCGGCGGCGGCGACGGCCTCCTCGCCTTGCGCGTCGACGTCAGCGAGACCCCGGCCGAGCTTACAGTCAAAGCCGACCTGCCCGGCGTCCAGGAGAAGGACATCGATATCACGGTCTCCGGCGATCAGCTGACGATCAAGGCCGAGAAGAAGTCCGAGGCGGACGAGAAGAAGGACGAGAAGGGCCGCATCTATCACCGCACCGAGCGTTCCTACGGCTTTTTCCAGCGCACGATGACGCTGCCCTTCGACATCGATCCGCAAAAGGTCGGCGCGACCTTCAAGGACGGCGTGCTGACGGTGAGCTTGCCCAAGCCGCCCGAGGTGCAGAAGCAGACGAAGAAGATCGAGGTGAAGAAAGCCTCGTGACGGTCCATCAAGCTCCGAAGCCGGCGGCGGCTCGACTGCCGCCGGAGCCGTCGGCTACAATCCCTTGCTCGCGGAGCAAGCCTGTCGTCCCGACGAGGAGCCTCGATATGCCGACCTTCACCCTGCGCCAGGACAAGCGCTACCGGGCAACGATCTCGCTGGGTGTGCTGCAAAGCTTTGCCGACAACGACCTGATCGCCGGCAAGCTGATCGAGGCCGGGTTCAGGGACGTGAGCGTTTCGGGTAGCGGCGGAACGCGCGTCGCGGAAGCGCGCTGGCCGCTTGCCGACACCACGGCGCCCATGCCGTCAGAGGTGACCGACGTGACGGAAATCGCCTGAGCTGGGCTGAGTGTCAGGCGCGCCCGATCACGGACGGAACGGCACGACGGTCTGACGCTGCGTGCCGAACCCCTCGATCCAGAGCTCCATGACATCGCCGGCCTTCAGATACTGCGGCGGCTTCATGACCGAGCCGACGCCCGGCGGCGTCCCCGTGGTCACGACGTCGCCCGGCTCGAGCACGCAGAACTGCGTGATGTAGGCGACGAGGTACGGGATCGAGAAGATCATCGTCGACGTCGAGCCCTGCTGCTTCACCTCGCCGTTGACCTTGAGCGACATCTTGAGTTTGCTGCGGATCCGGCGATCTCGTCGGTCGTGACGAGCCACGGGCCGAGCGGACCGAACGTCTCTGCCGCCTTGCCCTTGATCCACTGGCCATTGCGCTTCATCTGGAAGCGCCGCTCGGACACGTCGTTGCAGATCGCAGTAGCCCGCCACGTAGTCGCAGGCGTCCTTCTCCTCGACGTAGCGCGCGCGCTTGCCGATGACGAAGGCGATCTCGAACTCCCAGTCCATGCGGTCGGCGTCCTTGGGATAGATGCACGTCGTCGAACGGACCCGAGACCGTGTTGCCGAGCTTGTTGAAGAGGATCGGCTCGGACGGGATCTCGTGGCCCGTCTCCTTGGCATGGTCGGCGTAGTTGAGGCCGACGGCGATGAAGCTCCACGAGCCGCGCCACGGGCTGCGCCGAGACGGACGCCTTCAGGCGCGAGCGGCAGCGACTTGGGATCGATGGCGCGCAGCTTGGCCAGGCTCGCCGGCGACAGCGTCTCGCCCGTGATGTCGGCCACGTGCGCCGAGAGATCACGAACAGCGCCGTCCGCATCGACGAGACCGGGCTTCTCCGCGCCCTTGGCACCAAACCGCACGAGCTTCATGCAAGCTTCCCAGACTCGTTGAGATTGCTAGGCTCTGAGCGCGCGAGAGGCCGGCCGCATGTTCGAGGGCTTTACATCACACACGATCCCAACCGGCAACGGCATTGAGATCGCAGCCTGGATGGCGGGCTCCGGGCCGCCGCTTCTCCTGCTGCATGGCTTCCCGCAGACCCACGTCTGCTGGCACAAAATCGCGCCGGCCTTGGCGGAGCGGTTCACCGTGGTCGCCACCGATCTCAGGGGCTACGGCCTCTCCAGCAAGCCTGCGGGCGGGGGCGATCACGCCACCTATTCGAAGCGAGCCATGGCGGCCGACCAGGTCGGCCGTCATGCGGCGCGCTCGGCTTTGAGCGCTTTCGCGTCGCGGGCCATGACCGCGGCGGGCGCGTGGCTCATCGCCTGGCACTCGACCATCCGCATGCCGTCGAGCGCCTCGCCGTGCTCGACATCGCGCCGACGGCGACCATGTATGCCGCGACGAACCGCGACTTCGCCGAGGCCTACTATCACTGGTTCTTTCTCATTCAGCCCTTCGACTTTCCCGAGCGGCTGATCGGCGCCGATCCGGAATTCTATCTCCGCCGCACACTCGCGAGCTGGTGCAAGACGGATGGCGCTCTTGAAGAAGAGGCCATCACTGCCTACCTCGCCGCCTTCAAGGATCCAGCTGCTATTCATGCCGCGTGCGAGGACTACCGCGCAGCGGCGACCATCGACTTGGAGCACGACGCGGCTGACGACAAGGCCGGCCGCCGCCTCACCGATGCCACTGCTCGCGCTCTGGGGAGCACGCGGGACAATCGCCAGAGAGTTCGACGTCTTGCAGACGTGGCGTGAGAAGTCGCACTCCGAAGTCACCGGCACGGCGCTCGATTGCGGCCATTTCGTGCCCGAGGAAGCCCCGCATGCAACCGTTGCAGAGCTGCTCCGCTTCCTGTGAACGCACAGTGTAGCGGAACGTGCGATCGCTCCCCATATGTGCGCATGGCGCCGTCAATGAGAGAGATCAATCATGCTCAATCTGAGCTTCCTCACCGGTAAGGCCGCCAATTCAAACAGCGGCTACGCACAATCGACTGAAAGTGACGACAGTTTGTTGGACGCTTACTCGGAAGCCGTCGTCGGCGCCGTCGAAGCGGTCGCGCCCGCTGTCGTGCACGTCGGCGTCAAGGGCGAGCGGCGCGGCCGGCCGGCGGAAGGCGCCGGCTCGGGCGTGATCGTCTCGCCCGACGGGCTCATTCTGACCAACAACCACGTCGTCGCAGGCGCGCGCGAGATGCGCCTGACGCTTGCCGACGGCCGCTCGTTCACTGGCCGCATGCTGGGCTCCGACGCCGACACCGATCTCGCCGTGCTGCGCGGAGAGACGAACGAGCACCTGCCCTCGGCCGTGCTCGCCAACTCCAAGCGCGTGAAGCCAGGACAGGTCGCGATCGCGATCGGCAACCCGCTCGGATTCCAGTCCTCGGTCTCGGCTGGAATCGTGAGCGCCGTCGGCCGCTCGTTGCGGGCTGAGAACGGCCGCCTCATCGGCGACGTGATACAGACGGACGTCGGCTTGAACCCCGGCAACTCTGGCGGGCCCCTCGTCAGCTCGCGTGCCGAGGTCATCGGCATCAACACCGCCATGATCATGGGCGCGCAGGGCATCTGCTTTGCCGTTGCCGCCAACACGGCTCTCCACGTGCTGTCGCAGATCCTGGCCCACGGCCGCGTCCGGCGCGCCCGCATCGGCATCGTCGGCGAGCAGGTGCCCCTTGCCGCCCGCGCGACCTATCAGGCGGGCCTCAAGCAAAAGAGCGGCGTCGCCGTGCGCGAGATCCAAGGAACGAGCCCCGCGGACCGCGCCGGCTTGCGTCCCGGCGACGTCGTCGTGCGCATCGACGACGAGGCCATAACCGGCATCGACGATATCTTCCGCGTGCTCGACGACAAGCGCATCGGCCGCAGCGTGACCGTCGCCATCCTGCGACGCCTTGAACTTGATCGAGCTCGAAATGCAGCCGGAAGAGCGCGAACAATAGTGAGAGCTGCGCCTGCCACGGGAACGAGGAAGGCATGAGCAAACCGACGAACGAAGCCTCCACGCCGCAATCGGCCGGCATCGATCCAGGGGTGCGCATCGGCCACGTCCACCTCAAGGTGGCCGACCTCGAGCGGTCGCTGGCGTTCTATTGCGGCATCTTGGGGTTCGAGCTGACCCAGCGCTATGGCTCGCAGGCCGCGTTCATTTCAGCCGGCGGCTATCACCACCACATCGGCCTCAACACCTGGCAGAGCAAAGGCGGAGCCCCGCCCGCTCCCGGCACGACGGGGCTGTTCCATGTGGCGATCCTCTATCCGACCCGGGCGGCCCTCGCCGACGCGCTACGCCGGCTGCACGCGGCTGGCATTCCCTTAGAGGGCGCAAGTGACCACGGCGTCAGCGAGGCGCTGTACCTGCGCGATCCCGACGACAACGGCGTGGAGCTTTATCGGGACAGGCCGGAATCGGAATGGCCGCGCTCTGCCGACGGGCAGCTTGCCATGTTCACGCGCCCGCTGGACCTCGAGAAGCTGTTGGTGGCTACCTAGCCCGAGCCGAGTTCAAGGCAGGCAAATGGCGGAGAGGGAGGGATTCGAACCCCCGGTACGGTTGCCCGTACTCCGCATTTCGAGTGCGGCGCGATCGACCACTCTGCCACCTCTCCGGAAGCCGTGGCGCCTTGTCGGCGAAGCCCTGGCTTCTAGCCCGCGTCGCGCTCGCGTGCAAGGGTCAGAGACGGCCTCAAGAATCCCGAAAATAGGCGACTTGATGCAGCAGCTGGCCGAACAGCGGATGCGTGAGCGATAGGCGAAACGAGAATGCGCTGCCGCCGGCCCCGCGATCCGCTTCCTCGCGATGGACGATCTCCATCGTGCCCGGGCGCGAGGCGGCGCGGAATGTAGGCCCGTACGCGGCCGAGCTCGAGGAAGTAGCGCTCGGAGCGGAAGAACAGCGCGCCATCCTCGACCGTGACCCTGAGCGTCATGCCGACACCGCAGCCGACGTACTCCTCGAGCCCGGTCGGCCCCGAGAAGCGCTTCGCCGAATGCACGACCTGCGGAAAACGGCCCGGCCGCGCATAGGTCCTGCGTCCAGCTCTGGCCTCCGAGCGCCGCGTCCTCCATGACGATCACGACCGCCGCGCCGGTCGCGCCATTCGTGCAGCGGCAGCGGCCCGCCGATGGCGCGCGCAAGGAACGCGAGTACGCGGCCGGCGCGCGTGAGCTCCGTCGCCGTGACCTGGCCCTGATAGACGATCGCCTCGCCCGGTGCCGAGACGCTTCGAGAAGCGTCGCTGCACCGCCTCGGGCAATCGCGCCCATGCCTCCTCGCCAACGAGCGCGCGAAAACGCAGATCGACGAGCCCGCCCTCCTCCCGCTTCACGCCACGGCGCTGGCTCCGCCCCACGTCTCGTCGCTGCAAGGTCTTCTGCGGCACTCATGACATCCCTCTGCGACGCGCTACCGTTTCGTCGGCTTCTTCGCTTTCGACGCCGCCGACGAAGCGCGCCACCGCGCCGCCCATCTTGATCAGCCTGGCGAGCACCGGCGTCGGCAGCCTCATGATCTCGTCGAAGCTCCGCCCCACGCCCTCCGTGAACTCGAGCATGGACTGGAAGCGCTTCCTGACGGCGTCTGAGATTTGCGGATCCGCGCGCGCATCCGTGACGCAGGCTCTGAGCACGGCGATTGCCGGATCGATCTCGCGCGCCTTGCGCCCTTGGGCGATGCGCCGGACCATCTCGAACATGTCGGCTTCCGCCTCGTAGTAGTCGCGCCGGTCCCCGAGCACGGGCACGCGCCGGATCAGCGACCACGACAGAAGCTCGCGCAGCGACGTCGACACATTGGATCGGGCGAGCCTGCAGGCGCTCGGCGATGTCCTCCGCGGTGAGCGGCTCGCTCCGCCACGTAGAGCAGCGCCTGGATCTGAGCGACCGAGCGATTGACGCCCCACACTTCGCCCATCTCGCCCCAGTGCACGACGAAGCGCTCGACCGCGGCCGGCATCTTTTGCTTAGTTACTGTTATTTCTGTCATGAGAGAAATATCGGCGCGCAGCCAGCTCGTTGTCAAGACGCCGCCGCCATCAACGCAGCACCCGCCGGACGGAGCCCTGCGCCAATCGGATCACCAAACACGAAAAATATAGTCCCGCCGGATGCGAAACGGCTTTGCGCGACGCCCCGTAGCTCGGCTCATCACGAGGGGTGATCACGTCGGGGTCTCGAACGAGATTTGGGACCGGCTCCTCTCGCGAGCGATCTGATCTGAAACCAACGCAATTGGAGTACTTTCGATGAAGAAGACACTCAAAGGCCTGATGCTTGCCGGCGCGATCGCCTTCGCGCTTCCCGCCCTCGCCAAGGGCACCGTCATTGTCGGCGGCGAGGAAATGTTCCCGTCGAAGACGATCGTCGAGAACGCCGTCAACTCCGCCGACCACACGACGCTCGTCGCCGCCGTCAAGGCCGCGGACCTCGTCGAAACGCTCTCGGGCAAGGGCCCGTTCACGGTCTTCGCGCCGGTGAACTCGGCCTTTGCCGCGCTGCCCGCCGGCACCGTCGACACGCTGCTCGAAGCCCGAGAACAAGGGCCAGCTCACGGGCGTGCTGACCTATCACGTCGTCGCCGGCCGCGTGACCTTCGATGACCTCAAGTTCTGGATCAAGAAGGGCAAGGGCACTGCCGAGCTCAAGACGGTCGCCGGCGGCAAGCTGTGGGCGTCCATGAACGGCCCGAACAACGTGATCCTGAAGGACGAGAAGGGCGGCTGGTCCAACATCACGACCTATGACGTCATGCAGTCGAACGGCGTCATCCACTCGATCGACCACGTTCTCCTGCCGAAGTCGTAAGGCAATAAGCATCCCTCTGAGGGAAGGGCCCGGCGCGCACCCGCACGCCGGGCCCTTCTTGCGAGTAACGCAAGCACCACGAGCCTTATTTGGATACAAATGCGATGCTTGATCTCGCAGCGATCAAAAACGCATCTTACTGCTGCCTGCCGCAAAGGCATGTGCCTGGAAAGCGGGCAAAGAGAGCCGATGACAGGGCGCCGATCGCCTGAATTCCCGCCGTTGTCGAGACTGGCCCGGCTCTTGCCACACAGCACGCATGGAGCAAATTCGGGGCGCGATGTTGCAGCCAGCCTTCGACGAGATGAACGGGCTCGGACAAGGCGTCCGCGAGCCCTATGCCGCGCTTGGCGGAGTGGCTGGGAACGCTGCGCGTCGATGACCTGAAAAGGAAGCGCGCCGAAGCCGAAGTGCTCTTCCGGCGCACGGGCATCACCTTCAATGTCTACGGCGACGAGGACGCCGCAGAGCGCCTCATCCCCTTCGACATCATTCCGCGCATCATCTCGGCAGCCGAGTGGCGCCGGCTCACGGCCGGCATCGAGCAGCGCGTCCGCGCGCTCAATGCCTTCATGTACGATATCTACCATCGCCAGGAGATTTTGAAGGCCGGGCGAATTCCGCCGGAGCTCATCATCCAGAACAGTGCCTTCGTGCCCGAGATGATCGGCGTCGATCCGCCGCTCGGCATCTATTCCCACATCATCGGCATCGACCTCGTGCGCACGGGCGAGAACGACTTCTACGTGCTCGAGGACAACACGCGCACGCCGTCCGGCGTCTCCTACATGCTCGAGAACCGCGAAACGATGATGCACATGTTCCCGGATCTCTTCGCCAGGAACAACGTCGCCCCCGTCGAGGTCTATCCCGAGAAGCTCTTGCAGACGCTCGAGAGCGTCGCGCCCGAGGGTCTCGATCGCGATCCCGTCATCGCCGTTCTGACGCCGGGCATCTACAACAGCGCCTATTTCGAGCACTCCTTCCTCGCCGACCAGATGGGCGTCGAGCTGGTCGAAGGCCACGACCTCGTCGTCCTCGACGGCGCGCTTCACATGAAGACGACGCAGGGCCTGACCCAGGTGGACGTGATCTACCGCCGCGTCGACGATTTACACCTCGATCCCCTCGTCTTCGATCCGGGCTCGCTGCTCGGCGTGCCCGGCATCTTCGACGTCTATCGCGCCGGGCAAGGTCACGATCGTCAACGCTCCCGGCGCCGGCATCGCCGACGACAAGGCCATCTACAGCTACATTCCTGAGATCATTGAGTTTTACCTCGGACGCGCACCGATCCTGAACAACGTGCCGACGCACAATTGCCGCCAGCCCGACGGCCTGAAGTACGTGCTTGAGCACCTCAGCGAGCTCGTCGTGAAGGAAGTCCACGGATCCGGCGGCTATGGCATGCTCGTGGGCCCGGCGGCGTCGAAGGAGGAAATCGAGACCTTCCGCGCCAAGCTCAAGGCGAGGCCCGAGAACTACATCGCCCAGCCGACGCTTGCCCTTTCGACGTGTCCCACCCTCGTCGACGACGGCCTGGCACCTCGCCACCTGGATCTGCGGCCGTTCGTTCTCGTTGGCGACCAGGTGCGCCTCGTGCCAGGCGGGCTGACGAGGGTGGCGCTGAAGAGGGGCTCCCTCGTCGTCAACTCGAGCCAGGGTGGCGGCACCAAGGACACGTGGGTCTTGCAGGACTGATCACGGGCGGCACGCCAGACAGGCAGCACACCGAAATGCTAGGTCGAACGGCGAACGATCTCTTCTGGCTCTCGCGCTACGTCGAGCGCGCCGAGAACATGGCGCGCCTGATCGAGGTCGGCTACCGCATCGCGCTGCTGCCGCGCACGGGCGACGCCACCAACCAGGAATGGCGCTCGACGCTCGAGAGCGCCGGCTGCGCGGCCGGCTATTTCGCCAAGAACGAAGCGCTCAACGCGCGCGACGTCGTGAACTACCTCCTCTTCGATCCGGCCAATACCTCGAGCATTCATTCCTGCCTGGCGACGGCGCGTCAGAACGCCCGCGCCCAGCGCACCGCGCTGACCCGCGAGATGTGGGAGAGCCTCAACAGCTCCTGGATCGAGTTCCAGTCGATCAAGCCGCACACGTTGACCTCCGACGGCCTCCCGAAGCTGCTCGACTGGATCAAGGAGCGCTCGGCGGCCTATCGCGGCGCGCTCATGAACACGATCCTGCGCAACGACACCTATCATTTCAGCCAGCTCGGCACCTTTCTCGAGCGCGCCGACAACACCGCGCGCATCCTCGACGTGAAGTACTACGTGCTCCTGCCGTCGAGCACGATGGTCGGCGGCGGCATCGACAACGTGCAGTGGGAGGCGATCCTGCGCTCCGTCTCCGCCCACCGCAGCTATCGCTGGGTCTACAAGGACAGCTACCGCGCTTGGCAAATCGCCGACTACCTGATCCTCAATCGGGCCATGCCGCGCTCGCTGCGCGCCTGCTACGGCGAGATCGACGGCTCGCTCGAGGATCTCGTCCGCCTCTACGGCGCCGAGAAGCCGTGCCTCGATACCGCAAAGACGACGCTGACCCTTCTCGACGAAGGCGAGATCGACACCATCTTCCAGTCGGGGCTGCACGAGTTCCTCTCCGATTTCATCGCCCGCAACAATCGCGTCGGCCACGAGATCTCCGAGGCCTATCACTTCAATGCCTGAGGCCGCGCATGCTGATCGAGATCCGCCATCACACGACCTACACCTACTCGACCGCCGCGCGTTACTCGATCCAGAGCCTGCGCCTGACGCCGCCATCGTTCGAGGGCCAGGAGATCGTGAGCTGGACCATCGACGCCCCGGGCATCGAGAAGGCGCTCAAATTCCGCGACGGGTTCGGCAATATCGTGCATCTCGCCAGCGTCAGCGCGACCGCATGACGGCATCTCGATCGTCGCCTCGGGCGTCGTCGATACGATGGACACCTGCGGCATCTTCCGCGGCCCCCCCGAGCCGGCACCCGTCCGCGTCTATTTGCGCGAGACACCGAAGACGGCGCCCGACAAGGGCATCCGTGAGCTGGCGAGAAATGTCTGCGGCAAGGAGATGAAGGACTCCCTCGACGGCCTTCACGCCCTGATGCGTGCCGTCCGGGACGCCATCGACTACGAGATCGGCGCCACCCACGAGCATACGAGCGCTGCCGAGGCGCTCGCCGACGGCAAGGGCGTCTGCCAGGACCACGCCCACGTGTTCATCTCGGCGGCGCGCGTGCTCGGCGTGCCGGCCCGCTACGTTAATGGTTACTTCCTCTCCGGTACGCTCGCGCCCTCCGAAGCCCATCACGCCTGGGCCGAGGCCTGGGTCGACGGCCTCGGCTGGGTCGGCTTTGACCCCGCCAACGGCATGTGCCCTACTGAGCGCTACGTGCGCCTCGCCTGCGGTCTCGACGCCAGTACCGCAGCGCCGATCCGCGGCGCCCAGCGCGGCGGCGAGAGCGAGGCTCTTGACGTCAGGGTCGAAGTTGAGCAGCAAGACGCTCAGCAGTAACTCGCAACCACGGGAAAGGCGCTCGCGATGACTTATTGCGTCGCGCTGCGGCTCGACCGCGGGCTCGTCTTTGCCGCCGACACGCGTACCAACGCCGGCGTCGACAACGTCGCCCAGTACCGCAAGCTCCATTTCTGGCGCGTAGCCGGGCCAGCGCGTCATCGTGCTCCTTTCGGCTGGCAACCTCGCCGTCACCCAGTCCGTCGTGAGCATCTTGAACGAGCAGCTGGGCTCGGCACGAGCCCGATACGACCTCGCTCTTCACCGTCTCGTCCATGTACCGTGCGGCGCGCCTCGTCGGCGACGCGGTGCGCGAGGTTCGCAAGACCGATGGTGCGGCGCTCGAGATGAGCAAGGCCGGCTTCACGGCCTCCTTCATCGTCGGCGGCCAGATCGCCGAGCGAGCGTCCCCGCCTGTTCCAGATCTACGCCGAAGGAAATTTCATCGAGGCGACCGACGACACGCCGTTCCTGCAAATCGGCGAGCACAAGTACGGCAAGCCGATTCTCGATCGCGTCGCGCGTCCCGACATGCGCCTCGGCGAGGCGGCGAAGCTGGTCCTGCTTTCGTTCGATTCCACTCTGAGATCCAACCTCTCCGTCGGCATGCCGATCGATATCCTGATCTACGAGCGCGACACCTTCGAGGTCCGCCGCGAGAAGCGTATCGGACAGGACGACGAGTACTTCAAGAAACTGTCATCGGCCTGGTCTGATGCGCTCCGCCAAGCCTTTGGCAACATCGAGGAGTTCAAGATCTGACGGCCAGATGCGCTTTGCCGCATCCCGTAATCTGCCAACGGCACACAAGAATATTGCGCGACTCGGGACCTCTACGCTAGCGAAGGGCCCGGACGGGGCCATTCCTAGGGGAATCGGACCTCGAAGTCCGCACTTTTTCGCCCCCGAGGAGAACAAGCGTGAAGATCTGCATGATCGGCGCCGGCTACGTTGGACTGGTCTCCGCCGCTTGCTTTTCCGAGTTCGGCTGGACCGTGACCTGCGTCGACAAGGACGAGGCCCGCCTCGCCGAGCTTGGCCGCGGCATCTCTCCGATCTATGAGCCCGGCCTTGACGACCTCCTAGAGCGCAACATGAAGGCCGGCCGCCTGCTGTTCACCAAGGAGGCCGGCCCTGCAGTTCGCGAAGCGGACATCGTCTTTCTCGCCGTCGGCACGCCGATGCGCCGCGGCGACGGGCACGCCGACCTTTCGTACGTATTTTCCGCAGTCGAGGAGATTGCGCCGTTTCTCGACGGGTTCACGGTCATAACGACCAAGTCGACCGTTCCCGTGGGCACGAGCCGCGAGATCGAGCGTCGGCTGAAGCTCGCGCGCCCCGACGGCGACTTCGCCGTCTGCTCCAATCCCGAGTTCCTGCGCGAGGGCTCCGCCATCCAGGACTTCACCCATCCCGATCGCGTGCTCGTCGGCACCGACAGCGATCGGGCCCGCGAGGTCATGCAGCGCCTCTACAAGCCGCTCGCGATCCGCAACGCGCCGGTGATGTTCGTCGCTCGCGAATCCGCCGAGCTCGCAAAGTACGCTGCCAACGCTTTCCTCGCCTTGAAGATCAGCTTCATCAACGAGGTCGCCGACCTGTGCGAGGAGGTGGGCGCCGACGTGCAGGAGGTCGCGAGCGCGATCGGCAAGGACCGCCGCATCGGCGACAAGTTCCTGCATCCGGGCCCCGGCTACGGCGGCTCGTGCTTCCCAAAGGACGTCTCTGCCATCATCCGCACCGCCCGCGAGGCGAAGGTGCCGGTGTCGATCATCGAGCAGGTCAACCGCGTCAACGACGAGCGCAAGATCGCCATGGCGAGCCGCATCGAGAAGGCGGCCGGCGGATCCGTGCGCGGCAAGACGATCGCCATCCTCGGCGTCACCTTCAAGCCGAACACCGACGACATGCGCGACGCACCGAGCCTCGTCATCGTGCCGCTCCTGCAGGAGCGCGGCGCTACGATCCGAGCCTGCGACCCGCAGGGCCGCAAACACGCCGAGGCGATGCTGCCGGGCGTGAACTGGTGTGACGGCGCGATCCAGGCCGCTACCGGCGCCGACGTACTCGTCGTCGTGACCGAGTGGAACGAGTTCCGGGCCTTGAACCTCGAAGACGTGCGCGCGTTGATGTCCGGCGACGTGCTGGTCGACCTGCGCAATATCTTTCAGCCGGAGACCGCGCGCGCGGCGGGCTTCAACTACTCGAGCATCGGCCGCCTGTAACGCGAGACCGCCGCCAATGCGTGGAGTGGACTTGGCTGTCGTGCTCAGCACGTCGTCTCTGTGGCCGATTGCACTGAGCTTGACGTCGACAACGTGAAACAGCCTGTCGATACCCCCCAACTCATGCACTCGGGGTGCGAGCGCGTGCGCTCCGCTTCGAGCGCCTCGAAGAGTGCGCACAGTCGGCGATAGCTCTGCCGTGTCGTGACCAAACTGCGCCAGTGCATGCTTGCCACCTCGATCGGCGCCAATGCGCGCGACATCAAGATGGAGGCCGCCATCATCGAACCGGCGGAGATATCGGCGCGCATCAGCAGATAGGCGCCAAATCCGAGAAGACCCGACTGCACGATCATACGCACGGCCTTCGATGCGCCGGCGAAAGCACCCGCGGCATCGAGCGCGATCTGGTAGTGCGCAGCGTGTGCGTCGCTGAGCTCGCGCCACCGGCTTCGCAAATGCGTGCCGAGCCGCGCGTCGCGACCGGCTTTCGCGTCCCGTGCTACCGTCTCGCTGAATTCGAGACGCAGGGCATTGCGCTTTACCGTCTCCAGGCGGGCACCCGCAGTCATAGCGTCGGCGAGGAGCGCCAAAGAAGCTACGAGGACGGCGCCGCCAAGCGCGAAAAGACCGAGAGCCGCGTCCAGAAAATAGACGGCGGCGAGATACGCCGGCACCCACACCAGATCCAGCAGTGCTGCCACGCCGGCGCCGGAGAGAAACGCGCGAATTTGATCGAGGTCGCGGATCGGGAGTAACGGGTCGCGAATGCGTTGGACCCTGAGTGGCAAGAGCTGGATCGCGGAGAAAACATCGTCTCGAAGGACGGCGTGGAACGCGCCGCCGCTGCAACTCAGTGACACGGCTGCGAAGCACGTCCAGCAGGCCGTGGACAATATGAAGACCAGCCACCCCCAGCGACAAATTGATGAGGAGAGACACGCTCTGTGCCGGCAGCACGCAATCGTAGACAAGCAACGAGGTAGAAGGACCCCGCAAGCGCAAGCACGTTAATAAGCCCTGTAAGGGCTGCCACGCGAGCGGCAGCCGAACGCACGCAAATGAGTGCGCGACGCGGGCAACCAAGCTGCGGGCGAGCTGGTCGATGTCGGCGTATCATTGGACCCGCGGCGGCTTATGCTTAGACTAGATGACGCAATCTAAGATTGCGCAAAAAATAATAACTCGCGTAAAATTACATATCCTCGCGGGGAGGAAAAGGGCGGATCACCAGCGCTACACCATTAACGCGCAAATGGTTAGTCTCCACGGCAACATGGCTGTTGCGTCGGCGCCTCGAGCACCGTCGAATGGACATCTGCGCTTGGTCCTCGCCGTCACCCTAGGAGATGACCGGACGCCACAAACAGCCACAAAGAATTGGGCTGAGGCTAGCGAGCTCGGGGAGGGCTCTTGGGAACCACTGACACGATCGAGCTGGGCCAATACCTTGACCGCTGGGCGCGAGGCGACGCGGCGCGCGCCGACATAGCCATTGCACTCATCCGCCTTTCGGAGGCCTGCCGCCAAATATCGTGCCTCGTCGGAAGGGGCGCTCTCGCTGGTGCGTTGGGTTCCGAAACGGGCAAGCAGAGTGGAGCCGACCCCCAAAAGGACGTCGACGTCCGCGCCAACGACCTCATCGTGGCCGCGTTCAAGGGCGCTCCTGTCGCGACGCTTGCCTCCGAGGAGCTCGAGTGGGCGCTCCCCATCAATCCGGGCGCGCCCCTCGCCGTCGCCGTCGATCCGATCGATGGATCGTCCAACATCGACGCCAACCTGTCGATCGGCACCATCTTCACGGTCTTGCCCGCACGCGCCAACGGCAACGACACCTCGAGCTTTCTTCAGCCGGGCACGCAGCCAGCTCGCGGCAGGCTTCGCCGTCTATGGACCCTACACCACGCTCGCGATCACCGTCGGTCAGGGAACGCAGATGTTCACGCTCGACCGCGGCACGGGTCACTTCTTGCTGACCCACTCGTCGGTCGCCATCCCGCCCGCGACGCGCGAGTACTCGATCAACGCCTCGAATTACCGCCACTGGGACGAGCCCGTACGCACCTACGTCGACGACTGCCTGCGCGGCAGGGATGGCCCGCGCGGCAAGAATTTCAACATGCGCTGGACGGCCTCGCCCGGTGGCCGACGTCTATCGCATCCTCTCGCGCGGGGGCATCTTTCTCTATCCCGGCGATCTGCGCGACAACTATACGATGGGCCGCCTGCGGCTGGTCTATGAGGCCAATCCCATCGCCTGGATCGTCGAGCAGGCCGGCGGCGCCGCCTCCACGGGCTACGAGCGCATTCTGGACCTTGTTCCGGGCGCGATTCACCAACGCGTACCATTCATTACCGGCTCGAAGACCGAAGTCGAGTATGTGGTCAGGCTCCACCACGAGCCGCACGGAGCCGGCGAGCGATCGCCGCTGTTCGCACGGCGCGGCCTGTTCAGAACCTGAGAGCGACCACTTCCGACCAGAAATTATAGCCGACATGTCCGCCAAGCACCCCATCATTTCGGTAACGGGCTCCTCTGGCGCCGGAACCACCTCCGTGCGCAGAACGTTCGAGCAGATCTTCCGCCGCGAGAAGATTTCCGCGGTCTTCATCGAGGGCGACGCCTTTCACCGCTATGACCGCGAGGAGATGGAGAAGGCGACCGCAGAGGCCGCAAGCCGCGGCAACCTGACAGCTACAGCCACTTCGGCGAGGACGCCAATCTGCTCGACGAGCTCGAGATGCTGTTCAAGACCTACGGCGAGATCGGCACCGGCCGCGCCCGCCACTATGTCCACGATGCTGCCGAGGCGGAGCTCTATGGTGTGCCGCCCGGCAAGTTCACCGACTGGGAGGAGATCCCATACGGCACCGATCTCATGATCTACGAGGGTCTGCACGGCGCCGCGATCACCAAGAGGGTCAACATCGCGCGCTACGCCGACCTGAAGATCGGCGTCGTGCCCGTCATCAACCTCGAGTGGATTCAGAAGATCCACCGCGACAAGGAGGAGCGCGGCTACTCCGCGGAAGCGGTCGCCGACGTCATCCTGCGCCGCATGCCGGACTACGTGAAATACATCTGCCCGCAGTTCACCGAGACCGACATCAACTTCCAGCGCATCCCGACCGTCGACACGTCGAACCCGTTCATCGCCCGCTGGATTCCGACGCCCGACGAATCGATGGTCGTCATTCGCTTCAAGAACCCGCGCGGCATCGACTTTTCCTACCTGCAGTCGATGATCCAGGAGAGCTTCATGTCGCGCGCCAACTCGATCGTGATCCCGGGCGGCAAGCTCGACCTCGCCATGCAGCTGATCCTGACGCCGATGATCCTGCAGCTCATCGAAAGGAAGCGCCGCACGTTCTTCTGACGGGTAGAAGTCACGGAAAGCCGTCGACCGCCGCGGCGAGTTTTGATAGTAGCGCCCTATGACAAGGCCGATCCTCATCGCCCCGTCCATTCTTTCCGCCGATTTCGCGCGTCTCGGCGAGGAGGTGCGCGCCGTCGACGCCGCGGGCGCCGACTGGATCCACCTCGACGTGATGGACGGCCACTTCGTGCCCAACATCACCTTTGGACCCCCGGTCGTGAAGGCGATCCGCGGCGCGTCGAAGAAGATCTTCGACTGCCATCTGATGATCGCGCCCTGCGATCCCTATCTCGAGGCGTTTGCCGCAGCCGGCGCCGATATCATTACCGTTCACGCCGAAGCCGGTCCGCACCTCGACCGCTCGCTGCAGGCCATCCGCGCGCTCGGCAAGAAGGTCGGCGTATCGCTCAACCCATCGACGCCGGAGAGTGCGATCGAGCACGTCCTCGACCGGCTCGACCTCATTCTCCTGATGACCGTCAACCCCGGCTTCGGCGGCCAGGCCTTCATCGCCTCCGTCGTCGACAAGATCCGCCGCGTCAAGGCGATGGTCGGCAGCCGGCCGATCGACATTGAGGTCGACGGCGGCGTCACGCCCGAGACGGCGCCGCTCGTTGCCGCCGCCGGCGCCAACGTCCTCGTCGCCGGATCGGCCGTCTTCAAGGGCGGCACGCGCGACGCCTACGCCGCCAACATCGCCGCCATTCGGCAGGCTGCGGAAAAGGCGCGCGGCAACGCGCTGCGCGCTTGAGCTGCGCCCGCTCCTTTACCGCTCGTTTACCAACTCGCTCGAAGTCTAGGTCCCGACGCGCTTCTGCAACGGGGACCGCCATGATTGCACGGCTGACCGACCTCCTCATCGAAGAGACCGAAAAACTGCGCGCCGCCTCCCGAGCGCCACGCCCGGCCACCGTCGCAAGGGCGCCTCGTGCTGATCGGCCCGACGCGCCACGAGGACGGCCAGCCGATGGAGATCTCGGAGCTGCCCGCAAATTCACCGATGTTCATCGGCTGGTGTGAATCGGCTGAGCTCGGCGACCTGCTCAGCGGACTGCAGGAAGGCAACCCGGAACGGCTCGCACTCTATGGAACGTCCGCCGCCGAACGCCACGAGGTCTATCGCCTGAAGCGTGTGCTGAGACACGAGCTCATCCGCGGCGAATGGTATCGCGTCGGCGCGCCGCTGATCGCCGTCATTGAGCTCCTCCAGAGAAGCTTCGTCCCCGACGAGCTCGACGGCAGCGTATACTGCTAGCGCCGTCCTAGAGCATTTTCCGACAAAGCCGTCCCCCGGACTACGATCCGGGGTGGACACCGGTTCGTCGCAGAAAATGCGACAGCGGAACCTGGGCGTCCGATCCGATTCCATCGGATCGAAAGACGCCCTAGCTGAGCACCGATCACCAAGACAGCCGCAGCTATGAACGCTGCATTGCATCGACTTGCAGGTATGAACCTGCGGCGCCACAGTTCGATTGTGGCGCCAATTTGTCAGTGTAAACCAAGATCATAGATGAACCTGCCTCAGAAGCGGCTTGAGACTTAAGTTCGCCGGCAGAGGCGTCGCACTGACGCTCCTCGGATATCGAAAAAATGAATTCACGGGGCGCGCGAGCGGCTGAGAGCCGACGGTCCGCTTGCTTTGCACATGAAAGCCGCCATGACGTCGAGTACGAGCATTCCGATCGACCCGACCGGCTCTGAATCCTGCGTTGAGCCAGTCGAAGCGCCGAGGCCGCTGTCGCCGTCGTTCGGCGCAGGTCTGAAGCGGCCGACTTGTCACTGGCTGTCGGAGAGAATGGCCGTTGCGACGCCGCCCCAGTCGCCATCCATCGTGGATATCGAGACAGAGGCCGGCACCCTGGAAGCTGGGCTCGACGACGGTGCAGCGACGCAGTCCCCGTCGCCATCGATCGCAGGTCTCGAGGCAGAGGCCGGCATGCCGCAAGCAGAGATCGACGATGAAGGCGCCGCTGCCATAGCGACCGTCGTCGCCCTCGCCGCGAAGATCGAAGTCGCGCGTGGTGGCCTTGAGCCTCAGAGCAGCGATCAGGGCTCTGAGAGCGTGGCAAGCAGCATGTCACAACACATCTACGATCCGCTCGCTGCAGCCCTTGGCGCTTCCGCCACGACGCATTCCGCAATCGTCGAGGATGTACTGCCGGCGTCTGTCGAAACGACGGCCATGCGCGAGCCGTCCCGATTGGGCGATGCACTGAGGTCCCACTACCCCGAGATGTGTCTCTTGCTCATGGCGGTCGCGCTCATCGGCGCCTGGGCCTATGCCAGCACGCCGCGCACGCCCGAGAGCGGCCCATTCCCGCCATTGCCGAGATCCGGCCCGAGGAGGCCGCTTCCAGCGCGTGCCGCGCCCGCAGCCTGAGGACGACGCGTCTGAAATTCCTGGGAAGCCAAAGGCTGTATCGGCAGCGCCTGCGAAACCTTGCTGAAGCTCGCGCCCGCTCGCCGGCGGCACCCGGCAATTCCGGCGACAGCAGCGTCTCCTACACCGCCGCTGCGCAGCCGGAGGCAGCCACGGACAGCCGTCGAAGCGAGCCAGCCATCGTCTCTGGCAGCACCAGGCGAGGCTCCCGCGCAGAGATTCCTCGCCCGCAGTCGCTTCGACGGCTGCCGACCCTGTGCCCACGACGGATTGGATCAGAACTGAGCCGCTCTCAAACGCATCAACGCTTTCGGAAGCACCGGCCGCAGCCGCTACGCAAAACGCCGAACCTGTCGACGCGACGGAGTCACCGACACCGCACCCGAGACGGAGCAGATAAATACTCAACCCGTTGCGACCGAACCGATCAAGACGGAGCCGGTCGGTCCCGAACCAGCGCCGGCGTCGGTGGGCCCCCCGACCCCGATCGAGCCGCCGACAGATATTTCCGTCAGCCGCGCCTCATGCACTCGAAACAACCGCCGCCGAGACGTACGTCGAGAGCGCCGCCATCGTACCCGACGCATCGCCGATAGAGACGCTCGACGTGGAAATGCGAGCCAAAGGAAAAGGCGTCGCCAAGCAACCATCCTCGAACGCGCCCGTAACAGCCGCACGCCCGAAAAAGACTGTCTCGGCAAGTCGGAAAGCCCAGCCGCCGCAGACCGCTAAAAAGAATGCCGTCGCCGCGCTGCCAAAGGCGGGCGCCGCAAGGCCGCGTCGGTTAAACCGGCACCCAATTGATGCACCGCAAAGCAGAATGCCACCACCGGCAAGTGCGCGGCACAACAAGGCGCCCGGATTCCCGGCGGCAAGCCCCTCCACCCTCTTCAAGCCTGCGCCGCCTCCTGCCCTTGCCAGCAAGGCGCCCGAACCCACGCCGGCACCGGAAGCAAGCTTCGCTCCGGGCGACAAGCCGCCTGGCTTTGAGATCCAGACCAATCTCGGCGGCGGCTTCTTTGCGATGCAGCCCTACTAGAAAGCCCCGATAGCAAGCGACCGCTCGCATTGCCTGAGCTGAACCGCCCACCATGACCGGCGGTTCGAGACCTGCGTCGTCCAGGTTTAGTGTCCCGACGCTCTGCGGTCTTCGACCTCTTTGCGCGAGATCTCACCCGCCTCGACGAGCGCGTCGACGCAGGACCTCGAGAGCTTACGTCCCGCCTTTCCGCATGCACTGCTTGAGCTCGTCGCTCCCCACCTCAACGTATTGCAGTGGGTCATGTAGTCGTCCCTGCAGGCCTTCCTCACCTTTTCACTGACAGCGCCGGCCTGCTGCGGCAGGACGACGGCGAGCGCAACGGCGATCCAGTACGTGCGATGCATTGCGTGGATCCTGTCTGGGGAGCCTCGGACACGGTCGAACGCGGTACCTAATTTACTTAGCCACATGCGCACATGAGCGCAGCACCCTGCGCGCCACACGCGCCTCTCATTCGGACTCAACGTCTTGAGAGCCGTAGGCTTTATGCGCTGTGCCTGATTTTTGTGCGCGCGCGCTCAGCCCGCTCCCATGCTGCGTTCCATCGCATGTGTCATCCACAGTGTTGCTGCCAAACCTCTGCCAGCGTCGCATTTCGCCTGCTATAAGCCCGCCAGGTGCGAGTCGGCTGCACGGAGCTAGAGCCGCTCTAAACAGCTGGACCGCGCGGTACCGGTTCGAGCGGAGAAGAGACACATGGCCCTGAAGTCCCCTGGCATCCTGACGTTCATGATCTCCGTGATTTTGACCGTCCTCGCCCTCGTGACCTATTTCTTCGCGGCGAGCATTCCCTTCATCACAGGCCAGGAATTCTGGGTGCTGCTCGTCGCCCAGATCGTTCTCGATCTTCGGCTGCATCATGCGCGGCCTCTAGACTGCGCTGCGATTGCGAAGAGCCAGCCCCTTCGAGCTGGCGCCAGGCGCCCCTGCTGCCGGATTGCCGCCAGCCTCGGCGTGCAATGTGCGCTTGTGTCGCGCGACGCTAGGCACCCTGGCATCTCGGCCCTCACCCGAGCCAAATGCCCGCATGATAACGCGGATATTGCAGTCGGACATCTTGCACGGCGCGTACGCCGTTCGGCGCGAGAGATCATCCTTGCCGTCGTCCTAACCCTCGCTGCGGCTGCCTTCGTGATCGCTGCCGTCAGCGGCAGCACGCCTGAGACGGCGGCCGTCATCGACGCGGCGCGAAGCCGAACTACGAGCCGAACTAGTCCCGCGCGATAGCGCCCCCTCGGACGACTCGAGCGGCGCGGCTCGCCTGCGCCGATGAGCTGCGCCGGCACAAGACCGCGCACCGAGTTGCCGAGATAGACCGCATCGGCCGATTTGAGATCCTCGAGCTTGAGCACCCGCTCGACGGCCTTGCCCGTCGCAATGAGCTCGGAGCGCAGCACGCCTGGAAGCAGTCCGGACGTAAGCGCAGGCGTAGCCAGCACGCCGTCTCGCTCGATGAAGATGTTGGTGCGGCTGCCCTCCGCGAGCTCGCCGCGCTCGTTCAGATAGATGACCTCGTCCGCACCCATCGTCTCCGAGTAGTGCTGCCATTCCCGGTCGTAGAGCTCGCGCCGCGTCGTCTTGTGGAAGAGGAAGGCGTCCGCGCTGTCGAGAGGGTGGTGGAGACGGCAAAGCGCATCACGCCTCCGGCTTTGGTGCAGGCTGCAGGCACTGACGTGACGTGCTCGTCCCGTCCTCCTTGAGCAGCAGGCGAACGCGAAGACGCTCGGACTTGCGGCCCGCCACCTCGCGCTCGAGCAAGCGTCCGGATCTCCGCCTCGTCGAAGGCAAAGCCGAAGTATTTTGCCGACGCCGCGAGACGCGTCAGATGCCGGTCGAGCAGCCAATACCCTTGTCCCGCCTCGTGCAGCAGCGTCTCGATGAGCTCGAACGTGCGCGGCGGGTCTGTCAGGAACTTCATCTTGAGAAGGCACTCGGCGTACTCCTTCGCGCCCTCAGAATCGTAGACGACGCCCGAGCCGATACCCATCTCGCCGCGGCCGTCGCGAAACACGACCGCCGTGCGGATCGCCACGTTGAACAGCGACTTGCCGCCGGGCGCGATGTGTCCGATGGCGCCGCAGTAGACGCCGCGCGGCTCTGTCTCGTAATCGCGGATCAGCTCCATGGCGCGTATTTTCGGCGCGCCCGTCACCGAGCCCGGCGGAAAGATCGCCTTGAAGAGATCGAGAAGGCCGACGCCTTCCTTCAGCGTCGCCGAAACACCCGACGTCAGCTGGTGCAGTGTCCTGAACGTCTCGACCGTGAACAGATCCGTCACGCCTACGCTGCCGATCTCGGCGATGCGACCGAGATCATTGCGCATCAGATCGACGATCATGAGGTTCTCGGCGCGCTGCTTGACGTCGCTCGCGAGCACGGCGCGCATCTCGGCGTCGGCCTCCGGCGTGCCTCCGCGCGGCGACGTGCCCTTCATGGGACGTGTCGATATAACGCGTCCCTCCTGCTCGATGAAGAGCTCGGGGCTTGCCGAGAGCACAGTGACGGCTCCCGTATCGACGATACCGCCGTAGGCGACCCGCTGGCGCTGGCGCAGATCGCGGTAGAAGGTGAGCGGCGAGCCCTCGAGCCGGAAGCGTGCCTTGAAGGTCAGGTTGAGCTGATAGATGTCGCCGGCACGGATCTTCTCGCGCACGGCCGCAAAGCGCTCCTCGTAGGCCGCGCTGTCCCACGCCCGCGTAACCGACGTGAACTGGTAGGAGCCGCTCTTCGTGTGGGTCGTGAGCCAATGCTCGACCTCGGCCGCTGTCATCTGCCGCGGACCCTTGTAAAGGCCGAACCAGAGCAGCGGAACGTGCGCCCCTCCGGCAGCAGCGCCCGCAGCTTCGGCTCGAGCACATAGCCGAGCTCGTAGGCAAAGAATCCGGCAGCGTGGAGCCCGCTCTTTACACCGCGCTCGATCCGGTCGAGCGCATCAGGAACCTGATCGGGGCTCGACGCCGACACGATCATCTCGGGCTCGCTGAACAGGAGTGACGGCGCGCCGCGCCCCGAGCCGTTGTCGAAAAGAACGAACGTCTCCTCGAGGTTCGCTGCCGGGTGCTCGCGGCCTGAGTCCACCTTGGCTTCGATCGGCTGGCGTCATTCCTGCTCAATTCTCGGGTTGGCCTGGGCCGCGGATGGGCCGCTGACTGGTTCGGCTGTCAACGCCCGGGGCCAGGCCCTGGAAAGCAGACGCGCGAGCAGCATTATAGGTGAGATCGTCCCTGTGGCGCGCGCCATGAGCGCAGGGCAGCCTATGCCCGATCGGCGCGCGCCTCGTTTACGACGAAAAATAAGGGTTTGCAGCAAGCAATCTCAAGGCGGTGCAGTCGGGCTTCCCAAACGTGAAAATCGTGCTATAGACCACGCCAACGCCGCCCGGAAGGGCGGCCTTTTTACTCTGCGGACCATATCTCTTGGGATGGCTTGCAGCGAACGGGCTTGGCGGGCGAGCATTTCGCGCCTATGTCACGTCCGTGACGAAGTGGTGACGCGGGGTGGAGCAGCCCGGTAGCTCGTCAGGCTCATAACCTGAAGGTCATAGGTTCAAATCCTATCCCCGCAACCAACTTTACTTCCGGCGCTGTCATCGCACCGACAATCTGGCGCAACTCAATCTTTCTTGCACACTACCGCCCGATCCCCGCCCCCGCGGGATCGATCGCCGTGCGCTGAAGCACGCGCTGGCACAGAGCATCGATCGCGAGCTTCTCGTCGAGCGACACACCCTCGTCCTGGACATCGTTCCCAGACGCTTGCTCCGAGGCGCGTGCAAGGCACTCCTCACGAAACGACAGCTGCTCCTTCGGCTTCACAGTCTCCGATGCCGGCTTTTTTGCAGTCGGGGGCAGCGCGGCCGTCGTGGGGGGCGGCGCGGCAGTCGGCCGCGAGCTAGCGGAGGACGGCGGCGGCGTTGTCTCCGCCGGGGGAGCAGGAGCAGCGAGTTGCCTTGAGACCGCGGATGGCGACGGGCCTGTCTCCGTCGGCGGCAAGGCATAGACGGGCGAATTCGCGTTTGCCTCCGGCAGCTCTCGTTCGGACGGCGGCACGGCAACCCACTGCTTGCGTGATCCCGCAGGAGGCAGATCTGGCTTTGCTGTTAACGCGGGCAGCGCAGGGGCTTTCGCAGCAGCCGCCGCCAGCTCGGCATCCGTCGGCGACACCGCGACCCAGCGCCCTTTCTTTCGCTTTGCCGAAAGCTCCGGCTTGGCCGCGGCCTTGGCAGGAAGAGCCGCTTTGGCCGCCGTCGCCTGGGTTTCTTTCTCGGCTGCCGATTGAGGCGCAGTTGGCGCGGTCGCGGTCTTCGCCGATTGCTCCGGTTTCGGTCGTGAGGCGAGAATAGGCGGCACGGTCTCCGGCGCTGTCTTCCGTTCTGGCTTCGCCGGCTCGACAATCACCGGTGGTGGCTGTACGGCCGCCGGCGGCGGATCCACCTTCTTCGGCTCGACGATGACGGGAGGCGCCTTCACCTCCTACCGGCGGCTTTGCTTCTCCGGCTCGACAATGACCGGTGGTGCCTTGACCGTTGCTACGGCTGGCTCTGCCTTCTTCGGCTCGGCAGCAATTGGAGGGACCTTGACGGCTGCCTTAGGCGTTTCTGCCTTCGAGGGCTCCACGATGACCGGAGGCGCCTTCACCACGGCCTGAGTAGGCTCCGGCTTCTTCGGTTCTACGACCGCCGGGGACGACTTGGGCGTGCCGGCCGGCGCCTCGGCTTTTTGCCTGTCGCCCGTGAGCGGCGGCATCTTGCTGGCCGTCGTGTAATCCGTGTCGGCCTCCGGGTCTGTGGTGGCGACGGAGCTTCGCCTCGGGACCGGCCGGCCTCTTGCGGCGCTTTCCTGCGACGTGCGCTGCTTCGCGCCATAGTAGGCCTGCAGCTTCGCGAAGGCATCGGGTTTGATGGCACCGGCAAGGACCGAACCGACGTCGTCGGGATTGAGGCCGCAGCCTGCCGACAATGTAGACGCCATGAGCAAGCATACGCTGCTCGTTCGGATGATCGGCCTCACCGAAGCGTCCCTCTAGCTGACACGCGACCTGCCCACCGGCCCAGGGGCGGTGCTTTCTTCCCTCGCCACCGGAAGCATGAGCCGATTCGTGCCTCGAACAATAGTGACCCCCGTAAACTCGGGTGATTCGCCGTTGGAAGACCGTCACACCGGCCGCTGAACCGATTCGTGGTTGTAGCCACAGGTACCGGACAAGCCTTGCGTCAGGCTGGGCATTGCGGTGCCTTATGCAGGGCTCGAGCGCTTGCCCCTCCTGCCCATGACAACGCGGATAGGCCGTGCTTAGGTCGCGCCGATGATCCGCCGGACAGGTGTGAATTGAAGAAGATCGCAGGACCCGAGATCGAACGGCTCGTCCAATTGCTTGCCAAGCTGCCGGGCCTGGGGCCACGCTCGGCTCGCAAGGCAGCGCTGGCCCTGCTCAAGAAGCGCCACGAGCTCATGATCCCGCTCGCCGAGGCGATGAGCACCGCGGTCCAAACCATTGTCGAATGCCCCGAGTGCGGCAGCCTCGACACCGTCGCGCCGTGCACGATCTGCCGTGACGAGCGGCGCGACCGGTCTCTCATTGTCGTCGTCGAGGAAATGGGAGATCTCTGGGCACTCGAGCGCGCCTCTGTCGTCAACGCCCTCTATCACGTCCTCGGCGGGCACCTGTCGCCGCTCGACGGCATCGGCCCCGATCGCCTCAACATCGCGCGCCTTGTCGAGCGCGCGGGCTTGGGCGAGGTGAAAGAGGTGCTGCTCGCCTTGAACACGACCGTCGAAGGGCAGTCGACCGCTCACTATATCTCTGAACTGCTGGTGGCGACCGGTGTCACGGTCTCCCGCCTCGCTCAGGGCGTGCCCATGGGCGGCGAACTCGACTATCTCGACGAAGGAACGCTTGCTGCGGCCATCAAGGCGCGCAAGCGCGTGTAATGCGACGCTCAGTGCAATTCTGAGCTCCGCTCCGCATGGACCAGTCGGCACGGACGAACGCCCGAGCTGAACGCCGAACCAACGGACCTGGCGCGCGCCATTCACCAGGCATGAGAGATGATTTGATAGCCAAGAACCTCCGGTCCCCGCGCATCGCGCGGCCGCCACCGAAGTTCGTCTCAGGTTCGCTCCTGCGGCACATCCTCGTCATGGCCGGCACCGGGGGCCTGGGTCTCGGCGCCATCTTCCTCGGCGACCTGGCCAACATCGCCTTTCTTTCCTGGCTCAAGGACGAGACCATCGTCGCCGCCGTCGGCTATGCCAGCTCGATCATGTTCTTCACCATCTCAATCGGCATCGGCCTGTCGATCGCCGCATCAGCGCTCGTCTCGCCCGCGATCGGCGCCGGATTGACGACCAAGGCCCGCCGGCTCTCCGTCAATGCGCATCTCGCGACGCTCGCGGCGTCGTCGCTCACCGCTTTGGTCGTCTGGCTCGCCGTACCGTGGCTGCTGACGATCATCGGCGCAAGCGGGCCCTCGCACGCCGCAGCCACCGGCTATCTTCGCATCCTCATCCCGTCGCTGCCCTTCGTCGCCCTGGGCATGACGTCCTCGGCAATCCTGCGCTCCGTTGGCGATGCACGCCGTGCCATGCACGTCACGCTTTGGGGCGCGGTCGTGAATACGGCCCTCGATCCGATTTTCATCTTCGTCTTCGGTCTCGGCATCGACGGCGCCGCCATAGCCTCGCTTCTCGCGCGCGTCGTCGTCATGATCGTCGGCCTTTACGGCGTCATGCGCGTGCACGATCTCGTGGCGCGGCCGCGTCTCAAACCGTTCCTCGCGGGAATTTCCCCTTTTACCGCAATCGCCGTCCCGGCGATCCTGACCAACATCGCGGCTCCTGTCTCGATGGCCTACGTCACCTCGGCCATCGCCGTCCACGGCGACAGCGCCGTCGCCGGCTGGGCGATCATCGGGCGCATCATGCCCGTGGCGTTCGGCGCCATCTATGCGCTTTCCGGCTCGATCGGACCCGTCATTGGCCAGAACTATGGCGCTGGAAACGGAGATCGCATGCGCTTGTCCCTGACGCTGTCGCTCGCCGTCAACGTCGCCTTCACCGCGCTCGCGTGGGCTGCTCCTGGCCTTGCTCGCCGGTCCGCTCGTCGACCTGTTCCACGCCACCGGGAGAGTCCGCCGCGCTGATCTTCCTCTTCTGCCGCTGGCTCGCGCCGCTGTTCGCATTTTTTGGCGCTCTTTTCGTTTCCAATGCAGCATTCAACACACTGGGGCGGCCGCACTACTCGACGCTGCTGAACTGGGGTCGCGCCACGCTCGGTACCATTCCGTTGGTTATCGCCGGAAGTGCCCTCGCGGGTGCAAGCGGCGTGCTTATCGGCTACATGCTGAGCGCAACGTTATTTGGAGTATTGGCAGTCGTGCTTTGCTACCGCACGATCGACGAGCTCTCGCCCAGAACCGCCGGTAATGGCTCCTGAAAAAAGTTTCCTTCTCCGATATTTCGACGGGGACAACGCTCGCGCCCCTGTTGCGTATCAAACAAACGCTGTAAAGTCTTGATCCTATATGCATCCGACATTTGATGTCCTTCGGGGAAATCCATACTGCTAGGGAACTGCGGTGACGATTTCAATTGCTGAGACGAAGGATCTGCGTGCGCGATGGCGGACATGGATTGTCGAGCTACCGCGCTATCAGAAGCGTCTTGTCCTCGTAAGCGTGGACTTTCTGCTGCTTGTGCGTCGCGCTGTGGATTTCCATCTCGCTGCGATACGAGAAGCCCTTTGTGCCTGAGCAGACCGGCACGTGCAGCCCTGCTCCTGGCGGCTCCAGTCATTACCATCCTGACGTTCTCCTACACCGGCCTCTACCGCCTCGTGACGCGCTACATCAGCTTCCGCGGCACGATACAGATCTTTCTCAGCGTCGGGTCCTCGGTCCTGCTCTGGTCGCTTGCTGGTGTTCATGTCCGGCCAGCTTGGTGTGCCGCGCGTGGTGATCATCCTCTACGCGTTGCTTGGTGCGGGCTTGATTGCGCTGAACCGGCAAATGGCCGGCATCATCCTGAAGAGCGCCGGCATCTCCATTCCGACGCAGCTCCGCGAAAGAACTCGCAAGCCGGCGTTGATCTACGGCGCGGGTCCGATGGGTGTCCAGCTGCTGCAGGCCGTACGCCGGGCCGGAGACCGTGAAATCATCGGCTTCATCGACGATTCTCCCAGTATTTGGGGACAGTACGTTGCCGGCGTCAAAGTCTTCCCGCCAGGGAAAATTGAGCGCTTGATCGAGCGCGGCAACGTCCGCGAGATCCTGCTCGCCCTTCCGGGCACACAGCGGCGTGAGCGTCGAAGGATCCTGCAGGAGCTCGAGCGCTTCCCATTGGAGGTGAAGGTCCTGCCGGCCTATGAGGACATCGCGTCGGGACGTGTCGGCATCAACGACCTGCGGCCCGTCGAGGTCGGAGATCTGCTTGGCCGCGACGCCGTCCTGCCGAATGCCGAGCTATTGGCACGCAACACCAACGGCAAGTCCATTCTCGTCACGGGAGCGGGCGGATCCATCGGATCGGAGCTTGTCCGCCAGATCATCAGACAGCGCCCGCGTCGGATTGTACTCTTCGATTTTTCCGAGATCGCCCTCTACACGGTCGACATGGAAGTGAGAGAGACCCTTGCCGGTCTCCCGCGACAGACAGCCGGCCCGAGATCGACACCGTGCTCGGCTCGGTCCTCGATGCCGGCCTCATCTCCGACGTGATCCGCCGCCACGAGATCGAGACCATCTATCACGCCGCCGCCTACAAGCACGTTCCCATCGTCGAGCACAATCCGATCGTCGGCCTGCACAACAACGTATTCGGCGCGCGCGTGATCGCCGAATGCGCGCGCGAGCTCGCGGTCGAGCGCGTCGTTCTCATCTCGACGGACAAGGCCGTGCGGCCGACCAACATCATGGGCGCGAGCAAGCGTTTGGCAGAGCTGGTGCTGCAAGCCGAAGCCGCGAGCCAAACGTCACCACCGTGTTCACCATGGTCCGCTTCGGCAACGTCCTCGACAGCTCGGGCTCCGTCGTGCGCCGCTTCCGCAAGCAGATCCAAGCGGGCGGCCCGGTGACCGTCACCCATCCCGATGTCACGCGCTACTTCATGTCCATTCCAGAAGCCGCCGAGCTCGTCATCCAGGCCGGCGCAATGGCCACGGGCGGCGAAGTCTTCGTCCTTCACATGGGCGAGCCGGTGAAGATCGACGATCTCGCGCGCCTCATGGTCCACCTGTCGGGGCTCGAGGTGCGCAGCGACGACCAACCCCGGTCGGAGACATTGCCATTTCCTACACGGGATTGCGGCCCGGCGAGAAGCTCTACGAAGAGCTTCTGATCGGCGTCCACACGACGACGACCGAGCACCCGCGGATCTTCAAATCCGACGAGCCGTTCCTGTCCTATGACAATCTCAAGCGCGAGCTTGATCTCCTGAAGTCCGCCATGGCGGTACGCGATCAGGACAGCATCCAGGCGATACTGGTGCGTACCGTCGAAGGCTATGTGCCACGCGGCCGCTTCGTCCGAGGCCGAGCAGCGCGCACAGCGCCTGGAAGCCTGCCTCGCAGACGTTGCACTGAGAAATGGCCGCTACGTCCTCGCCGCTGGCCTCCTCGTTGCGCTTCGCCCTCGTCGCGCCGTCGGCAGAATCGATCATCGCCTCTGCGCGACGGTCTCATCCTCGATGCAATCATGCGCCGGCCACCGGGTGCTCTGCATAACGCCCCCGGCCAAATCGCGCGCGGTGCACATGCTGCGCGATCTCGGCGCCCAGCATCGCGCCGTGGAAGTCGATTCCCCGCGCATCCCCTTCCTGGCCGACTGGCAATTGACGAAACAGCTCGTCGACGATCTTCCGCGACTGGCAGCCCCAGGTGGCCATGGGCTTCGGCTTGCGCGCCATGGTGGACGCCGCGATCGCGGCACGGCGCGCCAAGAGTGAAGCGTGTCGTCAGCCTCTGCAACGGCCTGCCCCGCGACGGCGTCGACGGCATATCTCAGCCGCCGCTTCGCGCAGGCCATGCGCGCGAGCGACGCCGTCGTCTTTCACAACCAGGACGACCATCGCCGCATCTCGGCCGTCGGGCTTGATACCGGAGGGGCTGCAGACGGTCGTGGTGTCCCGGAGCGGGCGTCGATCTTCGCCGTTACGCATCGAAGCCTCTCCCGTCCCATGACGACGGCCTCGTCTTTCTCATGATGGCGCGGCTCGAGCGCCCGCGCGGCGTCATGGAGTACGCGGCTCGCCGCGCGCGATCTCAAGTCGCGCGCCAACGGCGCCCGCTTTCTCCTGGCTGGCCCGCTCGGCAAGGGGCCCGATGCCGTGACCATGGACACGCTCACAGCCGCCGGCAGGCGCGCTCGAGTACCTGGGCTCGCTCGACGATGTCCGCAAGACGCTCGCCGTCTGCCATGTCTTCGTCTACCCGTCCCACGTCGAAGGCATGCCGCTCGGCCGTGCTCGAAGCCTTGGCAACCGGCCGGCCCGTCATCACGACCGACACCGCCGGGCTGCCGCGAGACCGTCGACGACATGGTGAGCGGCTGCCTCGTCCCCCCGGGCGACGCCAAGGCGCTGGCGACCGCGATGGAGAGCTTCCTGAAGCGCCCCGATGTCATTCCGGCGCCTGGCCGCGCGGCTCGCCTCAAGGCGGAGCGCCGCTTCGACAGGACGAACGTCAACCGCACGCTCGAGGTGCTTGGCCTCTGACCTCGATCTCCGCGCGGTTTACGGCGTTCGTTGCGCCCGGTCAGCGCCGTAGAGCTTGGGGCTCAGCCTCGGCTGCAGAAACGAGTTCGCCGGATCGACGAGCATGCCCGGCCGGATCGCCTGCCGCCCGAGCAGCATCCGATGTGTGAGGCCCTCGCGGTTGGTGAGGCCGAGCTCGATCAGCCAGTCGCGATTGCCGATGCGGACCCTGGTCTCGATGATGAAGCGGCTTTCGGTGTCGCCGCTCGAGCTCGTGATATCGCGCGTTGCCGACAGCGCCGCCTCGCACTCGACCTCGATTTCCGAGCGCTCCGAGCACCGGATGCACGCGAAACCGCACTCGCGGCGCTTGGAGCCGAGCCGAACGGCTCGATGTCATCGGCATGCAGCGCCGAGGTCCGGCGCCGGTATCGACCTTCGCCTTGATGGCGAAAATGCCGAGATCGGGCAGGGCGACCCACTCCCTGCGGCCGAGAATGAACGCGATCTAGAACCTCTTCCATCGCGTGTCCCGAACGGCGCCCGAGCCCATGCTAGCCCCAAGCTTGGGGTTTGCGACCAGTAATGTTGGCTACATACCGTCACGCTGCGCACAGCTTTTCGTGCTTAACGATAATGCAGGCACGTCGTGTGGCGAAGTTGCACCGGCGCCGATTGACCCGGATGCGCGACTTTCTTATTTCACAGGCATGTCCAATCCTTCCCATCATCACTGTTCCTGATCCGCTGCTGCGCAAAGTCTCGACGCCCGTCGAGCGGTCGATCGGCGAGATCCTGAAGCTGGCCGACGACATGCTGGAAACCATGTACGACGCGCCGGGCGTTGGTCTCGCCGCCGTGCAGGTCTGGAGTCCTGAAGCGGCTCGTCGTGCTCGACGTCTCCGAGGACAGGCGAGCCGCCGCAGCCGCTGACGCTGATCAATCCCGAAATCCTGCAAGACGGGCTCCGAGATGCGCGTGCACGAGGAAGGCTGCCTGTCGATCCCGGACTTCCGGCTCGACATCGAGCGTCCCTGGCCGATGACGGTCGGCTACGTCGACCGTGACGGGAAAGCGCCAGGAGCTGGCGGCCGACGGGCCTGCTGGCGACCGCGCTCCAGCACGAGATCGACCATCTTGAACGGCAAGCTCATCATCGATTTCCTGTCGCGCCTGAAGCGCGACATCGTGGTGAGAGCGATTGAAGAAGCAGGCGCGCGGCGAGGCCCCGCTCTAGGCCGGCCTCTGCGGCCCACCTCTGACCTCTCGGGGTACCCCTGATGCCGCTCAAGATCGTATTCATGGGAACGCCCGATTTCTCGGTTCCGACGCTTGAGGCCATTGTCGCCGCCGGACACGAGGTCGTCGCCGTCTATTCGCAGCCGCCCCGTCCGGCCGGCCGCGGCATGGCCGAGAAGAAGTCGCCGGTTCACGTCTTTGCCGAAGCGAACGCCATTCCGGTCCGCACGCCGAAGAGTCTCAAGGGCGCAGCGGAGCAGGAGGCCTTCGCCGCCCTCGGCGCCGACGCCGCCGTCGTCGTCGCCTACGGCCTCATTCTTGCCCCGCGCCGTGCTCGATGCGCCGCGTCTCGGCTGCTTCAATCTGCACGCCTCCCGCCTGCCGCGCTGGCGCGGCGCCGCGCCGATCCAGCGCGCCATCATGGCCGGCGACACGGAAACGGCCGTCACGATCATGCGCATGGAGGAAGGGCTCGACACCGGCCCCGTCTGCGCCACGGCGAGCCCGTGCCGATCGCGCCCGACGATGACGGCCGGCGAGCTGCACGACGAGCTCGCGCGCCGCGGCGCTGCGCTCATCGTGCGACGCCCTGGCGCGAGCTTGAGAGCGGCCGAGCTCAAGCTTCACGCCGCAGCCGCAGGAAGGCGTCACCTACGCGGCCAAGATCGACAAGAGCGAGGCGCGCATCGACTTCACGCGCCCCGCGCGCGACGTCCACAACCTCATTCGCGGCCTGTCGCCGTTTCCCGGCGCCTGGTTCGAGGCGACGCCCGCGGGCGGAGCCAAGGAGCGCGTCAAGGTTCATCCGCTCGACCATCGCGGACGGAGGCGGAGACGCCGGGGCAGGTGCTCGACGACGCGCTGACGATCGCCTGCGGCGACGGTGCCGTCCGCCTGATCGAGGTCCAGCGCGCCGGCAAGAGGGCCATGAGCGCCGCCGAATTCCTGCGCGGCTTTCGCGCTGCCCAAGGGCCCGCGCTCGCAATCGTCTTAACCGCACGCCTTAATGCCCGCGCGTTAAGCGCCGCCGATTAAGGATGGCCCACGGTCGCTCGCGCGTTAATGCCGCATCTGGCCTAAACAATGCTTCACTCAGTTCACGCCCATTGCAACCCATGGAGCATGTGATGTTGCGTTCTTACCTGGCCATCGCCGCCGCAGCGGGTCTGCCGGTCGTGCTCGCAGCACCGGCTCTGGCCAGGACTCCTACACCACCCGGATCGAGCCGCGTGCCGTCTACGGCGCGACAGTGACCATCGAGGAAGGCGTTCGCGTCTTCCGCCCGCTTCCGTCCGAGCAGCATGTCATCGTCAATCCCGGCGGCACGACCCCCTTGAGCCTCGGCTACTACGCCTACTCGGTCCAAACATAGATCCCCGCTTTACGCGTAATTCCGTAAGCGGAGCGGGCGGCAGCAGCGGCTCGGAGGATGACGCCGGCGCGGCGGGTTGGTATTGGAGACCGCATCGCGTGAGATGACGCGGCCAGCATAACCGGCAGCTCGAAGACGGTCAGCGCAGACGCATGACCGCATCGGGCTGGTTGGGCCTGACGCGATCATGGTCTAGTGATGGCGCGCTTCGTGCCGTCCTGAGACGAGCCCATGCCCCGCTACCGCATCACCATCGAGTACGACGGCACGCCGTTCGTCGGCTGGCAGATCCAGGCCGATGGCCCATCCGTCCAGGGCGCGCTGAACGAGGCTATCCACCGCTTCTCAGGTGAAACCGTCGTCGTCAAAGGCGCCGGCCGCACCGACGCCGGCGTGCACGCGCTCGGCCAGGTGGCCCACTTCGATCTCGCCAAGGACTGGGACCCGCTCCGCGTCCGCGAGGCGCTCAACTTTCACTCTGAAGCCCGCAGCCCGTCGTCGTGCTCGAGTGCGCCGCCAGCGGAGAGCGACTTCGACGCGCGCTTCAGCGCCACGGCTCGCCACTACCTCTATCGCATCCTGACGCGGCGCGCGCCGCCTGCGCTCGACCGCAACCGCGTCTGGTGGCTGACCGACCCGCCTCGACGCGGACGCCATGCGCGAGGCCGCGCGCGATGCTCATCGGCCACCACGATTTCACGACCTTCCGCGCCGCGCAGTGCCAGGCCAAGTCGCCGCATGCGCACGCTCGACCGCCTGGACGTCGACGTCGAGGGCTCGAGATTCGCATCACGGCCTCGGCGCGCTCATTCCTGCACAATCAGGTGCGCTCGATGGTCGGCAGCCTGAAGCTCGTCGGCGAGGGCAAGTGGCAGCCGGAGGAGATGCGCCGCGTGCTCGAAGCCCGCGACCGCACCGCATGCGGACCGGTCGCCCCGGCCGCGGGCCTTTATCTCGTCCGCGTCGACTACGGCCTGTCCCGAGCCTGAGACACGAAGTCGCCGAGGACGACGACTAACCGATGTTCGACTGCCGGCTACCACGCTCCGAGCAGGAACCGTGCGACACGCGTGTGGATCTCGGCCGGCACCAGCGACCGGCCGAGAGATCAGAGAGCCACGCCGTTCGGCTTGTAGCGTATGCGCCAGCCGGGCCAGGCTGTCGCCGCCTTGAAGATGCTCTTGGCCACCAGCTCGGGGCCCGGCGCATCCGCGCACTTCGCCTTGATGTTGGCGAAGACGCGCTCGCCCCAGTAGCCGTAGTCCCGCACGCTCGGTCCCTCGGGCTCGTCGAACGAGCGGCCGAAGAACTCGGTCTTGATCGCGCCCGGCTCGATGATCTTCACTTGGATGCCGTGCTGGCGGACCTCGTAGCCAAGCGCTTCCGAGAAGCCCTCGACGGCACACTTCGTCGCGCAATAGAGCGTGTAGAGCGGCAGCGTCATGCGCCCCGCCACCGAGCCGACGTTGACGATGCGCCCGGACTTCTGCGCCGCGCATCATGCGGCAGCACGGCGCGCGTCACGTTCATCATGCCGATGACGTTGGTGTCGATCTGGCGCCGCACCTGCGCCTCGCTCATTTCCTCGAACAGGCCGATGAGCCCGTAGCCGGCATTGTTGACCAGCACGTCGATGCGCCCGAACGCGGCCATCACCTCGGCGATCGCGGCTTCGATCGACGCCTTGTCCGTGACGTCGAGCCGGAACAGCTTGATGCGGCCGGCTCCCGATGCCGAGATCGCTCTTCTCCGGCGCGCGCATGGTCGCGGCGACGTTCCAGCCGCGCTCGGCGAAAAGCTCGGCCGTCGCCCTGCCGATGCCGCTCGAGGCGCCGGTGATCAGGACGGTCTTCGTCGTTGGATCAGTGCGATGCTCACGGCGCATGCCTCCGCTCTCAGGCTATACGCCTGAGATAACCGAAGACCATTCCGAGGGATAGGCCGAAGCTGAGCGCCAGTCCGGCCTAGTCGATCATCGACAGGAATTCCTGCCGCGTCAGCGCATTGTCGCGGAAGCAGCCGAGCATGCGGCTGGTCACCATGTCGGTGCCCGGCTTATGCACGCCGCGCGTCGTCATGCAGTGGTGCTCGGCCTTGATGACCACGGCGACGCCCTGCGGCTGCAGCACCTTCTCGATCGTATTGGCGATCTGCGCCGTCATCTTCTCCTGGATCTGCAGGCGCTTGGCAAAGGCCTCGACGACGCGGGCGAGCTTCGAGATGCCGACGACGCGCCCGTTCGGCACATAGCCCACCCAGGCGCGGCCGATGATCGGCGCCATGTGGTGCTCGCAATGGCTTTCGAAACGGATGCCGCGCAGCACGATCATCTCGTCGTAGCCCTCGATCTCCTCGAAGGTCTTCTTCAGGATCGCCTCGGGATCCTGGTCGTAGCCGCGGAAGAACTCCTCATACGACTTGCGCCACGCGTCGCGGCGTCTCGTGCGAGCCCGTCGCGCTCCGGGTTGTCGCCGGCCCAGCGGATGAGCGTGCGCACGGCCTCCTCGGCCTCGGCGCGGCTCGGACGCACGAACTCGGGTTCAGCCGTCTTGATGAACTTGCTTTTCATGGGATGAAGCGGAGACTCCACGGACACACCTCCCGGCATACACAATCTAAACGCGCGAGCCGCGCCTCTGGATCACTGCGAGCAGGATGATTCTAAAGGTCAATTTGAGCAGGGGGTCCCGATACGGACCGTCATCTGCCAATTAGGTAGCACGAGCGAGCCCGGTCAAGACCAGAGAAATTCCTGTCTGCCGCCGCGCGCGGGAGCCGTTCCGCGATCCATGCTTAATAGTTCGTTCGACCGTGGGACGCGGGCTTGGTCCAAACGACAAAGCCGCCGGGGAGCCGAAGCTCCCGAGTGGCCCAGCACCCGTTACGGCGCCTGACGTATGCTGTTGCATCCGTCTGGGTATCTAATCGCGGGTCGTGGAAAAGGTTCCGGAATTTTTCACCAATCGATTGCCATCCATGCCGTGTGCGGGCGCGTGCGGATGGTGCTGCCGGTGTGGATTGAACACACGACCTCTCCCTTACCAAGGGAGTGCTCTACCACTGAGCTACGGCAGCTTGCGGAACCCACTGGCGAACAACCCTAAAGCATGTCCGCCTGAGTTCCAGACGGCTTTTAGGAGATTATCGGGCGCCCCACAAGCGGCCCGGCTGTACCGCGGAATTTACGCCGTGCACGAAACAGCCCCCCGGTATCCATCCGGTCCGCCTCATCCACGCTTCCTTCCGTGTCCCCTAACAAAAACGGCGCCGAGGAGGCCCCGACGCCGTTCGCCTGGAAGCTCGCCACGAGCTCCGGCTATTCCTTTGCGCCGTCTGGATCGGCTGCGCCCTTGTCATCCGGCGGCGCATCGCCCTGCGCCGGATCGGCCGCCGGCTCAGCGCCCATGCTCGACGTATCGGCCTCGTCCGCCGGCGGCGCCTTCGCATCGCCGCTGTCAGAGCCACCGCTTGCCGCCGCATCCTTCGCGTCGTCGGCACTAATCGCAGGCTGCGACAGTAAGCCTGCCGACAATCCAAGTAGTCCGCAGAGCGCAACGGCAGTGAGCAGCTTTTTCATGATTTCCTCCCTTTGTGGTTTGTCGTCCCCACACGCCGACTTTGCTGCCCACCATGGAGATTGTGTGACCGGCCGCAGCGTCTCCCGCAGACACCGAACGCCGCGTGGCCCTGAAACGACAGATATTCTCTGAAGCCCAAAATCCCGGAATGGCAGGGCCGCCAGGCAACAGCGGCACGGCTAAACGTTGGTGGAGCCGAGGGGAATCGAACCCCTGACCTCTGCAGTGCGATTGCAGCGCTCTCCCATCTGAGCTACGGCCCCGCCGGGTAACAGGGATGCATGGGTCGCGGCATTTAGGGGCGGGGCCTGAGCCTTGTCAAGAAACGCACCCGGCTTGTCCGCCGGGGAGAAACGGCGCCGCGGCTTGCCGCTCGCCAACGCAACCGTTAGACCTGCATGGGCTATTTGGAACGGGGACACGGCACCATGATCGAGCTGCTCGGCTTCATCAGCTACCTCATCGACCTCTACGTCTATATCGTGATCGCGAGCGTAATCCTGAGCTGGCTCATGGGCTTCGGCGTCGTCAACCCGTACAACCCCTTCGTCAGGTCGCTCCACCAGGCCTTGAGCGCAGTGACCGAGCCCGTCCTCCGCCCCATCCGCAACGCACTCCCGAGCCTCGGCGCCATCGACATTTCCCCCGTCGTCCTCCTCCTGCTCTGCTTCTTTATCCAGCAGGTCGTGCTCCCCAACATCGCCAAGCTCTTCGTGTGATGTCCGGGGCCGGCCTGCCCTGGCGCGAGGCCCCTGGGTGCGTCATCGTGCGCGTGCGCCTCACGCCCAAATCTTCTCTAGATGCAATCGAAGGATTGGAGGCCACCGCTGAAGGTCCGGCCTTGAAGGCACGCGTCCGCGCCCTGGCTTCAGAGGGCGAGGCGAACAAGGCGGTCGAGCGAGTCTTGGCGGACTGGCTCGGTGTGCCGAAGACGAGCGTGACCGTCTCCGGCGGGGGCAAGTCGCGAGTTAAGTCGCTCAAGATTGTGGGCGAGGTTCAAGAGCTCAAGGACCGGCTGCAAGAGAGACTGGGCCGAATAAGCGCATAAGAAGACGAGTAAGGGAGAGAAACGTCAATGACCACGGTGATCGACGGCAAGGCCATTGCCGCACAAGTCCGCGCGCAGGTCGCAGCCGACGTGAAGGCGCTCGAGGCGAGCCATGGCCTGAAGCCGGGCCTCGCGGTCGTCCTCGTCGGCGAGGATCCGGCGAGCAAGGTCTACGTCAAGAACAAGGCGCCGCAGACCGTCGAGGTCGGCATGTACTCCGTCGAGCACAAGCTCCCGGCCGAGACCAGCGAGGCCGACGTCCTGGCCGCTCGTCGACAGCTCTGAACCGCGATCCGCAGATCCACGGCATCCTGGTCCAGCTGCCGCTGCCCAAGCACGTCAATGCCGAGAAGGTCCTGAACTCGATCAACCCCGACAAGGACGTCGACGGCTTCCATCCCGTCAACGTCGGCCGCCTCTGGGTCGGCGAGCGATCGCTCGTGCCCTGCACGCCGAAGGGCTCGCTCATCCTGGCCAAGTCGGTGAAGCCTGACCTCGAAGGGCCTCGACGCCGTCGTCATCGGCCGCTCGAACATCGTCGGCAAGCCGGTCGCCGCACTCCTGCTGCGCGAGAGCTGCACCGTGACCGTCGCCCACTCGCAGACGCGCTATCTCGAGGGCGTCGTGCGCGGCGCCGACATCGTCATCGCCGCCGTCGGCCGTCCCGAGATGGTGAAGCGCGGCTGGATCAAGCCCGGCGCCATCGTCATCGACGTCGGCATCAACCGCGTGCCGGCCGAGAATGGCAAAACGAAGCTCGTCGGCGACGTGGCTTATGCCGAATGCGCCGAGGTCGCGGGCGCCATCACGCCCGTGCCCGGCGGCGTCGGCCCGATGACGATCGCCTGCCTGCTGCAGAACACGGTCGAGGCCGCGAAGATCCAGCGTGGGATCAAGTAATAGGGCAAGCGGCATTCGGCAGACGGCAAGCGAGCCGTCAGCCGGATTTAAATTCTTGATGCCTCGCCGAGATGGATCGAATCAGACCATTGAGCATTTTCGAGATATTCTCGGTGCTCGCTAGGAGCTTCCTCGCGACATCGGGCTCGATCAGATCAAGGCGTGCCGCAAGAAGAATGTGGGTCTCCGCCTCGTTGAGTGAACCGCGGGCAACTTTCAGAAATTGGGCATAGGACCTGGCACTCTCTCGGCCGTATCCCTCGGCAATATTGGCCGGCACTGAAACAGCTGAGCGTCTCAGCTGATCAACCAGGCCTCGGACGGGAGTGCCTGAGGGATTCGGAGTGGCGCGGTAAGTCTCGGCAGCAAAGTCCATTGCGGCCTGCCACACTCTCAGATCCTGGTAGGACCGGATCATATCTGGCCGTCTCTTCCGCTTGCCGAATGCCGCTTGCCGATTGCCGACGTCTGTCTCAACGTCTCGCCTCGATACGAAAGCGCCTCAGCCACGTGGAGGCGACCGACTTGATCTGCACCCTCAAGGTCAGCGAGCGTCCGCGCCACCCTCAGCGTACGGTGAAACCCTCGCGCCGAGAGGGAGAGCGTGTCCGCTGCCTGGCGCAGCAGCGCAAGGCCCGTGTCGTCCGGCCTGGCGATCTCCTCGAGCAGATGACCTGAGCAGTCGGCATTCGTGCGCACGCCTTTCGCGCCCCGCGCTGCGAAGCGATCGCGCTGAAGCACACGCGCTGACGCAACGCGGGCCCGCACCTCCGCGCTGCCCTCGGACGGCGCCGGCAGCACCAGGTCGGCGGCCGTGACGGCCGGCACCTCGATCTGGAGATCGATGCGATCGAGCAGCGGCCCCGAGATGCGCGCCTGATAGTCGGCCGCGCAGCGTGGTCCGCGCTTGCAGCTCTGTCCCGGTGTACCGCCCCCGCACCGGCAGGGGTTCATGGCGCCGATGAGCTGCACGCGAGCGGGATATGCGATGCGATGGTTGGCGCGCGCGACGATGACCTCGCCTGTCTCGAGCGGCTGGCGCAAAGCGTCGAGCACGCCCGGCTGGAACTCTGGCAGCTCGTCGAGGAACAGGACACCCAGATGCGCAAGGCTTGCTTCTCCGGGCTTCGGACGCGTACCCCCGCCCACGAGCGCGGCCATGCTTGCCGAATGATGCGGTGCGCGAAACGGACGCGCGGTCGCGAGCTTGCCGCCCATGAGTTCGCCCGCGAGGCTGTGCACCATCGACACTTCCAGCATCTCTTCCGCGCTGAGTGGCGGCAGGATGGAAGGGAGTCGCGCCGCGAGCATCGACTTTCCCGAGCCCGGCGGGCCGATCATCAGGAGATTGTGGCCGCCGGCAGCTGCCACCTCGAGTGCGCGCTTCGCACTCTCCTGCCCGCGCACATCACGCAAATCCAGGAGTGATGCTTCGTTGCGCTCGAGATTGGGCTTCGGCCGCGCTAGCGTCTGCGTGCCCTTGAAGTGATTGACCAGCGAGAGTAGATGCGGCGCCGCGAGCACATCGACATCCTCTCCCGCCCAGGCTGCCTCAGGCCCGCATTCCGCAGGACAGATGAGGCCTTTACCGAGCGCGTTGGCGCCGATAGCCGCCGGCAGCGCGCCGGGAACCGCGCGGATCGACCCATCGAGCGCCAGCTCGCCGATGGCGGCGAAGCGCTCGATGGCATCCGGCGCGATTGCTTCCATCGCCACCATGAGCCCGAGCACGATAGCGAGATCGAAGTGACTGCCTTCCTTCGGCAGATCGGCGGGTGCCAGATTGACGGTGATGTGCTTGAAGGGGAGCCCGAGCCCAACCGCATGCAAGGCGTTGCGCACCCGCTCGCGGCTTTCGGCGACGGCTTTGTCGGGCAGGCCCACAAGCATGAAGGCCGGCGCGCCCGGGGTGACGCGAACTTGCACCTCGACGGCGCGCGCCTCGACGCCGACGAACGCCACGGTCGCGATGGTCCCGTACATCGAACATCCCCCGATCGCCCACGCAATGAACGAAGGGGTCGCGCACGATCCGTCGCCTGCGGAAATGGGGAGCCTCGGACGGGCTGCCCGCGGATGCACCTGCCTCAAAAACTAACGAACCCCAGATGCAGGGAAGCATCCGGGGCTCTTGGGAAGGATCGACGGTGCGTAGCCGTGCGACGAAGCTTTAAGTCTACCTCTCAATCCTTAAGCACCCGTTAACGCCCGTGCCGATCTTGTACGCAAATTCACGCGCCTACGGACCGCGGAACAACGCGCGCTTACAGGGTGTTACGGTTGTTGTGCACACCGGGGAGTGGAGCCGGCAACCTTAGTGTCCAAGTGGACATATCGACGGCCGCCACGAATTCCCCGATGGTTTGAATGAGGCTTGGCAAGGCTGATCAACCACTGGCGGCAATGGAGACGAAGGGCACATGCTCCCGTTCGCGGCACTCGATCCCGGGCTAACGGACATCGCGTACACAGCCTATGATGCGGCTTGGAACGAGCTGAAGCGTGCCGGGCACGAAGCTGGCGCCCATCACAACGATCAGGTTGTCCGCCGGCGCGTTACGGACACTCTGATCCGCGCCATGAACAACGGCGAGCACAATCCCGACCGCCTCAAGGCAATCGCGCTGGCTGCGATCATGTGGGCAAGGTGAGGCTGACTATTTCGCTATGAGATCGGGGCGGTTCTTGCGCCTGCGCTCGCGATAGGTTTCGAGCCGTGCCCGTCTCAGCAAAATTGTATCGAAGTTCGGGTGATCGGGCTCGAGCTTTGGCAGACCAGCCGCCACCACAGGCTTCTTTTTGCTGCTGGTCTTCACACTCTTGGCACTCTTGGTCTTGCTTCTGCTCTTATTCTTGACGGCAGGCTTTGCGGTCTTCATCGGGTGCCTCGGGCTCGGATTAGGAATTTTTCCTATCATGATCGGGATATTTTCCCAACAGCGGAGCCAGACCTTACGCATCATGCACACGCACGAAATAGCCCCCTAGTGGGGGACTAGGGGGCTTGCTCGCGTGACCCCGCATGGGGAGGGGGGAACTCTTGCGGGGATGCGAGGCTAACGCGCCCGCCACGAGTTGGTTCCCCCGCTCGAGACAGTTTTCGTCAGCAGCCTTGACCAGAACATTTAGTGAACATAATCTCCGCCTCTGCGACAGGGCCGAGGAGATTTCGATGTCTGCCAGACCCAAGACGACCACCACAAATGTGATCTCCTGCCTGTCCTATCGGGACGCGGACCGGGCAATCGAATGGCTCGTGCTTGCCTTCGGCTTCGAGAAGCATGCCGTCTACAGCGGTCCGGACGGCGAGGTGATCCACGCCGAGCTCACTTTCGGGAACGGCATGATCATGCTCGGACCCCACGCGAAGGGCGAGTTCGGCAAGCGCTACATGACGATGCCAGACACGGCCGGAGGTCGGTCGACGCAGTCGATCTACGTCATCGTCGATGATGCCGACCTTCACCATGCCCGCGCGGTTGCTGCCGGCGCCGAAATCATAATGCCGCTGAAAGACGAGGATTACGGCGGGCGCGGCTACTCCGCACGCGATCCCGAAGGCCATTGCTGGACCTTCGGGACTTACGATCCGTGGGCGCGACCCGCAAAATCGTGATCAGGGCTGTGCGCTCGGCTTCTCGGCGCCACCGTTGAGCGCGCTCTGCGCGCCTTGCGGCAGATAGGCCGCCACGCGCTCGAGATCGACGCTGTTGACAATCCAGAGCCCGCCCGCCGCGATCAGCCCGGCGATGATGATGAGTGGCAGCGTTTTGACGAACACCACGAGGAGGCTCGCAAATCCCGCGAGGATCTTCTCGCCTGCGTCCCACAGCTCCTTGCCGGCCCGGAACAGCACATAAAGAATCGCGCCGGCGATGATGATGAGAATGATCTGCTTCCACAGCGGCCACGATCCCCACGGCACCTCGGTGACCCGCGTCACCTGCCCGATCGTCCACGACCACACCAGTTCGACGAAGCGGAAGATTGCAGCGATGCCCTGCTGCAGAAGCTGAATGAGCTGCTCGAAAATCTGTTTCATGTTGGCGGCCTCCTGAGGCGCGAAACGAGCTTCGGCCAGCCCATTAACCAACATGACCCCGAATTGGATCCATCGTCGCGCACCAAAATTACGTGCCCCACGCGGCGATCGGTCGTCTCAGCTCTTGCGCTGCAGAGCGACCTTGCCTTCGATCGCATCCCAGATCATGGCGGCGATGTCGTTGCCGCCGAATGCTTTGACCTGGCGGATGCCCGTGGGCGACGTCACGTTGATCTCGGTCAGGTAGTCGCCGATCACGTCGATGCCGGTGAAGAGGAGCCCGCGGCGCTTGAGCTCCGGCCCGAGACGCGCGCAGATCTCGCGCTCGCGCTTGGTGAGCTTGGCAGGCTTCGCCGTGCCGCCCACGTGCAGGTTCGAGCGCGTCTCGTCCTTGGCCGGCACGCGGTTGATGGCGCCCGCGACCTCGCCGTCGACGAGGATGATGCGTTTGTCGCCGCGGCGCACCTCGGGGCGGTACTCCTGGACCATGAACGGCTCGCGAAACACCGTCTGGAACAGCTCGACGAGCGAGCCGAGGTTCGTGTCCTCGGGGCGGATGCGGAACACGCTCGCGCCGCCGTTGCCGTAAAGCGGCTTCAAGATGATGTCCTTGTACTGGCGCCGGAAGGCTTGCACGTCCTCGAGCGAGCGCGTGACGAGCGTCGCCGGCATGAGATCGAGGAAATCGAGCACGAACACCTTCTCGGGCGCGTTCCTGACCTGTGCCGGATCGTTGACGACCAGCGTCTTCGGGTGGATGCGCTCGAGCAGGTGCGTCGTCGTGATGTAGGCCATGTCGAAGGGCGGATCCTGCCGGAGCAGGACCACATCCCACGCGCTCAGATCCTCGACCCGCGGAGCCGACGAGCTTGTAGTGATCGCCGGCCTTGTCCTGGACGGAGAGCGTCTGCCCGCGCGCCAGGAGTTTGTCGCCTCGCAGCGCAAGATTTGGCGGCGTATAGTAGAAGATGTCGTGCCCGCGCCGATGCGCCTCGAGGAGGATCGCGAACGTCGAGTCGCCGCGGATATCGATCCGCTCGATCGGGTCCATCTGGCAGGCGATGCTGAGGCGCATAGGATTGTCCAAGGGCATGGGTAGGCCGGGGCCGAAGCCTTAGCACGGGACTTGGGGCCTCGGGCAAGCCGTCCGGCGGCTTGGAAAATATTGGTACGGACGGTTCGAAAAGGGATGGCGAATGGACGAGACGACGATCGATAGGGCGACCATGGGGCGCCTAGCCAAGGCCCTGGCGTTTATTTGCGGCGTCGATCATCCGACCACGCTCGCCCTTAAGGCAGCCGCCGAGAGCGGCGCCGAGCGCGACGTCAAGAAGGCGCGCTCGCTGTTCATGAAGTTGAAGCCAGGAGACCGCCGCGCCGCCCTCGGCATGCTGGACGATTGAGCCGGAGAAATCCCGCAGGCGCGCCCGTCCCTAGCCGGAATATTTCCCCCTGGCTTTTGCCAGCCGCGGCACGCCATTGGCGTTGGCCGCAGCGGTGATCTCTGTCAAACGACATTCCGGCCCTGATCGAAGATGACGTCCAGCCCAGCCACAGCAATGAAACTCATGCGAACGGCCAAGCTCCTTGGCGCACTTCTTGGCATGACGGCGCTCTCATCCGCGTCCGCCACTGAGGAGCTTCCCAAGCGCAAGCCCGGCCACTGGGAGATCGTCACCGTTTCGTCGGCCACTGGCATGACCACGACCCAGGCCTGCATAGGTCCGGACGACAGCATTGCAGCGCCTGCCTCTGGCAGCGGCTGCTCGGAGCCCAAAATCACGCCCGCCGGCAGCGAGATCATCGTCGACGTCGTCTGCACCACCGAAGCCGGCAAGCAGACCATGAGCACCGTCTTCGGTGGCGACTTCTCCACGCGCTACCACGCGGTGATGAAGATAGCGTTTGATCCGCCACCGGCCAACGCGGCGTCCACGCTTGGCGTCACCATCGATGGCAAATACATCGGCCCCGACTGCCCGCCTGCCGCCGAAAAATAGCGCCGCAGCACACCTATCGGCCAAGCTCATCGAACGCCTTGTGCAGCGGCTCGGTTGAGATCGAGATCGGACCCTCGAGCGAATTGTCCATTTCGAGAACGAGATAGACGGAGCTCGCGAGCGACACGGCGCACAGCGCCAGCACTGTGAGCACCGTGACGTTCCGCGGCGTGAAAAGCCCATAGCTGAAGAAGATCAGCATCAGCCAGAACACCATGATGGCGATGAACGGGCTCGGTATCGTGCTGTCCAGTTCGTCGAAGAGGAACCATCGTGCCTGGGCAATGTCGCCGCTGACTGCGAGCGCCCGCTCCTTCAGCCAGCGCTCACCGTCGTGCTCTGGCGCGAGTGCGCGGATCTTGTCCTGCACGTCCTCGATGGAGACGAACGAGCGCCTGCCCTTCTCCGCCCCCAATTTTCTGCTGGGCTCGAGCACCGCAAGTTTCTTCTCTATCGTGGACCGAAGAGCGTCGCGCGCCCCTTGCGCCCTCGGCCCGTAGTGCGCGAGCACGCGGTCGAGAAGCACGACCTTGGCCGAGGCGTGCTTGAATTCGCTGTCCTTGATGTCGAAAGAGGTCTTCGCGGAAAAGATGAGGAGCCCGAGCACCACCGCTATGAGATGCGCGATCACACCCATGAAGCCGTGAATGACCTCCTTCGACCGACCGTCGAGATGCGCCTTCGATGTCGTGGCGGACAGGTAGAGACCAAGGATTGTCGCGGCGCCGAGGCAGGCGAGGACGACAAAGAAAACGAGCACCGACATCGCGGCCAAACCCAAAGTCTCGAACCGGGGTCAGCCCCTTATCCACCGAAGGCCGCCGTTAAGGCAAGATCCTCACCGCAGCCGGGCATCGGCGCAGTGGTCGCCGTTCCAATAGAAGAACTCACCACAATGCCTCCACCGCCGCGATGTCCATCCATATACTCGCGGACGGTAGACTCCGGCAGGCCGCGTCGCCTCAGAAGACCAGCCATAGACCCGCGGACGATACCCATACCCATAGCGATAGGGACGATACCCATATCCATAACGATAGGGACGATACAAACGCTCAACGACTTGGATCGGGCCTATGGATTCGGCCGCATTCGCCATGGAAGCGAGCGCCGCGGCGGGAACAGACGCCGCGGTCGCGCTTTGCGCACTCAAGGAGAAGAGGGCGGCCGCGATGAGGCCGCATTGCACTGAGCGAGAAACTATATGCATGGTCGACTCCGTTCTCCCCCGTCAGCGCACTATAGCCCCGTTGTCGGCGCCACCACGATGAGCATTGGGACAAGGAGTTACATCAGACGTGCAGCTAGTTCTCTGCACGCTCCCTGCGGACCTTGTCCGCCACCTTGGCCGCGCGCATGGATGATTTCGTGCGACGCCCCGGTTATACGTCCCTCTCGTAGGCCTTTCGCACTGCACGTTGCGCGCGAGGACAATCAAAGAACCAGCACTGGCACGTGTGTGACCCGCAAAATACCGGCAGAAAATCCTGCGCACCTCAGAGGGCGTCTCGGCGCCTACCAGCGCGGGCCGACGTACGGCGGCCGGAACCGCGCATCGACGCATGCTTCGCCGTCCCAGTAGCGGTATTTGCCGCAGCTCGACGGGCGTGGTGGCGGTCCCCAATCGTAGAAGTAGAGGGGAGGATAGGCCGCAGGCGGCGGAGGCCCGTAGCCGTAGCGCTGCACATATCCATAGACGCGCGGCGCGTAATAGGACGGCGGCACCTGATCGTAGTAGTCGTCGTCATAAAAGCGGCGATAGCCCACCGGCGAGGCGCCGCCCTCGGTCATCGAGCTCATGGCGAAAAGGGAGGACGTCACTGCGGGTGCCGCACCTGCTGATTGGGTGCTGAGCATGAGGGCGAGGGCGGCAACCGATAGGGCGATGGACGCAGACATGATCCTGAGCATGGCAATCTCCAGTCTCCCGGCTTCTTGACTATAGCGCGTTGCCCCTCACTCGTCGCATGCACGCTAGCGCCAAGTTCGGAGAGTGCTCGGGATCGTTAATCGACAATGGCTCTAAACGACGAAGGCCCTACAATCGGCCAGCGACCGCGCCCTTCTCCCTTTGGGTTCGCAGCATACCTAACGGCCCGAGGACGGCGCACATTGAGACGACGGCTACGCCTTGTCGTCGCCGGCCATGACGTGGCCCATCCACTCGTCGATCGTGATCTGGCCGGCCCTTTCGACTGCCACCACCTCGTACGGCCTCAGCACGTCTTGGATCGCATCGATGCGCTTCCACTCGCAGAGCGGCGTCTCGGTATCGGCCCTGGGAACGTAGCGTGAGGCTTTAACCTTCTCGTAGCGGTGGATATAGCGCGGGCAGTTCATCCATACGTCGGTTACGGCGACGCGCACGACAAGCTCGGCTTCCTTGAACAACCCGAGCAGCGGTCCCTCGCGCAGGACCTCCGCGCGGCCCTGCAGTCTGAGGCGGAATGGACGATCGAAGGCAATGAAAAGACAACCGATCTCCGGATTAGCGCTGATGTTGCCCATCGAGAAGTACATGCCGTTACCGTCGTAGCTTGGAAACGCGATCGTGCCTGGGTCGATGACCTTTACGAAGCCCGGATCGCCGCCCTTGTAGGATACCGTCGGCCGCCCCTTGTGATCGACCGACGACAGGAAAAACATGTCGCGGCTCTCGATGAAAGCGCGCGCCACGTCGTCGATCTCGCCTTTGGCGGCGATAGCCTCGATGCGATCAGCCATGGGCCGGCTGTCGAAATGATCCTGAAGCTCGCGGTGCTGGGGCCTATACAGGCGGCTCATGCATTCCTCATCGCATTTCTTTTCTGGTTGCTGCTCCACCCTAGCCCGACTCCCGCCGTCCGTCAGCGGAATGAGACGGCAGGTGCCCTAACCGTTCCACTCCGCCCGTGCCCCACCCAGTGTTTTCGACCCGTTCGCAGGCCCTCGCAGCGCAGCAGGCGGATAGTCCGTCGGCGAAGCAGGTCGCTGGTTAAGGCCTTATTCGGCAATTCCACTGATTCTATTTGGAGTTACCCACGGGACAGCGGTTCAGCGTCACCCTTGCTAAATCTGCGGTCATGGAACGCACAATGGAGGCTCCAATGAAGCCCACGACCGCAGTAACCAACCGCAAGTCCGCCACCTTCCGTGGTGTCCTGACCACCGCCCTCGCATTCGGTGTGCTCGCCATCCAGACGTCTCAGGCCGGTGCCGTGAGCACCGCCGTCAAGATGGCTTGCATGTCCGACTACTTCTCCTACTGCAGCCAGCATGAAGTCGGCAGCCAGGAACTCCGCCAGTGCATGCGCGCTGCGGGCCCCAAGCTCTCGAAGCGCTGCGTCAATGCCCTGGTTTCGGCCGGCGAGGTTTCGCAGACTGAAGTGAGCCGCCGCAAGACGCAGGTCTCCAACGCCAAGTAATCAACAAGGCGAGGAAGCAGCCTAAAGCCTGCGCTCTACTTCGCCTTGTCGTCATCATCGTCGGGCTTCGCGCCCTGGAGAGCCTTGATATTGTCCAGGCCGGCCTTGAAGATACCGTCGATCACGCCGCGCGCGTCCTTATCGGGTTTGCCTTCGGCGTCATAGGTCGCCGCCCACACGATATTGATCTCGTCCTCGTCGTCGTCATCCGGGGTGATCGAGAATTGGGCCTCGTAATTCTTGACCGGCAGCGGGCTTTCCGTGATCGCATACCGATAGCTGAGATCGGTACGGTTCAAGAGCTTCTCCTTGATCACGCCGCCGTCCTTGAGCGTCAGCGTACGAAACTCCGTATCCCCGTCCTTGCTCTCCTCGCACTTGGCGATCGCTGGATGCCATTCGCTGATCGCGCACCAGCCACCATACTTCGCCCACAGGGCGGCACGGTCGTCGGGAAGAGTTTTCGGATTGACCTTGACCTCGAGCTTCTTGCCGGACGCGAGGCTCGCGGCATCGGCGCCGCCGCCGAGCGCGGCAAGGGCTACGGACATCGCGGCCGCGGTAAGTAGTGCCTTCATCGTCTTCCTCCCATTGCGGGCGTCGTCAGCCCTTATTGTTCGTCACATGGCATCCATGCGTTCGCACTTGTTACATTGTAGCAAGTAGTGCGCAACTTTGACTTTTCACAAATTCGTGTCGCCGTGAAGACCCGAGGGATGCGGTCCCACCACACCCCTAAAGGCCGTTTCTGATGTGCATCGGCCAGCGCCGCTTGAGCAGAAAGAGGAGGTCGAAGCCAATCTCGTGCGCCTGGTAGGCCGGATGGCGCGCGAGCCAGAGGCTGGCGCCTCGTCGAACGCGGCTGCGTTGGCGCGGCGTGATCGATGCCTCGGCGTCCGCGAGTGTCAGCCGGTACTTGACCTCCACGAAGGCGAGGCGCCTGCCGCGTGCGGCGACGAGATCGATCTCCCCGCCCGGTGCCTTCCAGCGCCGCGCGAGAATGTGATATCCCTTGGCCGTGAGATACGCCGCCGCGACCCACTCGGAGAGATGTCCACGCCGATACCGGCGTCTCCGCTCCTGGGCAATATTGTCCATGGCCCGATATCCCGATCGCCTCGGTGACCACTAGAGAAACGTCCGAAGCTCTGAAATCCGGCGCGCGTCACCCGCCGCCTTTGATTTTCAGGGCAAGATCGTAGACGCGCGCCTTGGGCACACCGAGTGCTTCGGCGACTGCTTTCGCCGCATCGCGCACGCTCATGGCAGGCAGCACTTTCCCGAGCCGCTCCTCGATCGCCGAGTCGTCGACCTCGGCGGCAAGAGGCGGACCAACGAGGATCACGATCTCACCCTTCGGCTCACGCTGTGCAAAGCTTGCCGCCAAGGCGTCGAGCGGTGCGCGCTCGATCTCCTCGTGCAGCTTCGTCAGTTCGCGCGCGACAGCGGCGGGGCGCGGACCCAGTACATGTGCGATATCGGCAAGCGCCGCACCGGTGCGCGACGGCGCCTCGAAGAACACGAGCGTTCCGGGTACAGCCGCGAGCTCGGCGATCCGGCTGCGCCGTGCCGCCTCTTTCGGCGGCAAAAAGCCCGCGAAGAAGAATGCGTCCGTCGGCAGTGCCGAGACCGAGAGCGCCGAAAGAACGGCCGAAGCACCCGGAACCGCGATCACCGTATGCCCGGCCGCTGCCGCCTCGCGCACGAGCTTGAATCCCGGATCCGAAACGAGCGGAGTTCCGGCATCGGAGATGAGCGCCACGGCCTTGCCCGCCGCAAGCTCCGCAACCACGCGCTCGCGCTGTTCCTCGTCGCTGTGCTCGTGATACGGGCGCAGCGTTGCACCGATACCGAAGTGTGAGAAGATCGTGCGGCTGTGGCGCGTATCCTCACAGTAGACGATGTCGGCCCGCGCCAGAACCGAGAGCGCTCGGAGCGTGATGTCGCCCAGATTTCCGATCGGAGTAGCGACGAGATAGAGGCCGGGCTTGAGCGGCGGCTCGACGAGTCGTCCGATCTCGGCGCCGACCCGCGCGGCGAGATTTTTTCTTCCTCCATTATCCGCACCCGCACCCTCGGCAGGGCTGCCGCTCGGACCTTTTCGCGGGCGTTCACTCACGTGTCGAACCTCGTCGGGAAAACGCACACAAATCCACCGCAAAGTGCCTGCGGCGTGGGCGCACCATAATAACTATCTCGCCTGATTACCGTGGAATCTCCAGGCCATATTTCGTGTACAGTGGCCCGAAAGCTCTTCTCGTTAGCCCTATCGCGGTCTATCGAGTTCGAAGGGCGAGATCGGGTCGGGTCGGCGAGACGGCCGCTCGCGTGCCATTGAGTTCTCGCAATCGGGAACAATAGCAACAGCCCTGGGGGAACTGAGACATTCACGCACGGCGACGCGAGCAACACGGAATCTGCGGTTCGCGCAGCAGATTGCGGCTGCGCTCTGCACCCTTGTGCTTGCGGCGTGCGCGACAAGTCTCGGCTCCAATCCACAAACGACGTCCACGCTCGGCAACGCGAGCGCCGGCACGGCGCCGGTCGCCGAGAAGAAGCCTTTACGCATCGCGATGCTCCTGCCGCTGTGCGGCTTCGGGCCGACCGCCATGCTCGCCAAGGGAATGAAGCAGGCCGGTGAGCTGGCGTTGTTCGAGTTCGACAACCCGCTCATTCAGCTCATTGTCAAAGACGACAAGGGCACGCCCGTCGGCGCGGCAGCGGCGGCAGACGAGGCGATCCGTGAAGGCGCCGAAATCATCATTGGTCCGCTGACCGCCAGCGCCACGGCGAGTGTCGCACCCGTCGCCCGCCAGGCCAACGTGCCGGTGCTCACCTTCTCGAACGACAGAAGGGTCGGCGGCAACGGTGTCTACCTCATGAGCTTCCTGCCGGAGCAGGAGATCGAGCGCATCGTTGCGTTCTCCGCGGCCCAAGGCAAACGGCAGTTCGCGGCGCTTGTCCCTAACGACGCCTACGGCAAGGTCGTCGAGCCGGCCTTTCGCGCCGCCGTCGCACGAGCGGGCGGCGTTGTCGCCGCACTCGACTTCTATTCTCTCGACGCCAACGCCATGCTCGCCCCCGCCAAGCAGATGGTCGAGACCATCAAGCAGCGCGAGGACTCGGGCCTACCCATCGACGCGCTGCTGCTTGCCGGCGGGCCCGAGGTTTTGCCGCATATGGGGCCTCTCATCACCTACTCCGGCATCAACACGACCCGCGTGAAGCTTCTCGGCACCGGCGCCTGGGAATATCCCAACGTTGGTCGTAATGCCGCTCTGGTCGGTGGCTGGTATCCTGGCCCTGACCCGCACGGCTGGCAGGATTTCTCGGGCCGCTTCTCGCGCTCCTTCGGATCCGCCCCGCCGCGGCTCGCCAGTCTGGCTTATGACGCCGTGGGCTTTGCCGTTGCACTGTCGGCGAACCCGCCGGGACAGCGTTATACCCCCGCAAACCTCACTCGTCCGACCGGCTACAACGGCGTCGACGGCATATTGCGGTTCCTTCCCGACGGTACCTCGGAGCGCGGCCTTGCTGTTCTCGAGGTGCAGGCAATGGCCAGCAATGTCGTTGATCCTGCACCGAGCGCGATAGATGCCGGCGCGAGATACTCCGCCGTTCCCGGCCAGCGAACGGACTGAGCTACGCTGCGGCGTGTTCAGGAGATTTCTGGCGCGGCTGCTTGGATAGCGGCGACCCGAGCCGCCGGCCGCTCGTAGCGGCGAACCTCGAGCTCCTCGTCTTCCTTGGTGTAGATCATCAGCGGCCCGATCTCTTCGAGCAGAAGGTCGAACGCATAAGACGCCGCATCGATCTGCTCGGCGGCGGCGGCGTGCAGCCGTACCGCCGCACTCGCACCCGACGTCGCGCTGGCAAAAATCTCTGCCGTCCTCACCCACTGCATCTCGCTCGGGATCTGCGCCGCTATGGCGTGATGCAGCTGCACTGCAACCGGCGCAGCCTCGTCCCTTGCAAATAGCCGCGCGAGGGCTGCAGGGATGGGGAGACCGTACCGACCGGAGAACCATCCGATCGCGATTTCCTGAAACGCGCCCTGGAGCCACTCTTTGGCTCCCTCGATCGTACGCTGCGCCTCCTTGAGAGCCGCCTGGCTTGAGAGTTCCAGGCGCCTAAGCCCCAGGTCGTTGCGGCGTAGTGCGAGTGAAGCCATGTCCGTTTCTGCTCTCGTTTGTGACAAAGTCCTCTTTGCCCAAGCGATTAACTCCGAAACGTCCCGCAAGGCTCCATCACTCATCTTTTCGGAATGAGGCGGAATAAAATGGCTGAGCTTATTCGCGCCGAAAGACAAGCTCATTTGCCGACCCGAGATCCATGAAAACTGGACACTGTGGCCTTCGAGAATGAGCGGTTATGGTATTTTTTCTATGAATGCGGAGGTTGCCGATCAAAATCGGCTGGCTTCGCTCGGCGCGTTTCCGAAGGATGCCTGCATTGCCCGGGCGTCGTCGGCCGGCAGCTCTCTATTATTGGGCTGATTTTGCGCCCATTCGCGCTTCGCCCCCTCGGGCAGCTTTTCTCCTGCATACCGGTAGTGGCCGGTGATTTGATCGACGAAAAGCGCGTCTTCGAGCTGCGGACCCCAACCCCTGTTATGCACGATCATCGGCCGCCCAGAAGCTGCAATTACGTCCGATACAACCGCAATATGCGCACTCGAACTACGATTTTGCGGCCGGTAATAAGTGACGATATCGCCGGGGAGATAGTCTTCGGCGAATTGGCTTATTGGGAGCGTTTCGCCATAGGCCGCAAAATAGCGCCGCAAAACCTCCGTCCGCCGATGATCGATGCTGGTGTCGCCAGAGCCGGAGCGGGCGAGATGCACAAGCAGTTGCAGATCGAGCCCCATGGCGCGGTAGGCGCGCACGACAACATCCGTACACACGCCGAAGAGCGGCGAGACATCGCCCATCGGATAGGAGATGCGCCGGTACTTGTCGTTGTAGATCACGAAGTCTTCGGTCTGAGAGCGCGCCACCGCGGCGAGCTTGCGGCCGAATTCCGCCGGATCGGCAGTTGCCAATTCCACGCTGGGCCTCGCGGGTGCTGCGGGCGCTCTGGCTTGAGCCACGCACATCCCCGCCGGCAGAATCGCCGTCGCCCGCTGCAACGTCTCGCGCCGGAACCTCACCCGAAGGCAGAGCCTCGGGTCCGCGCCATCGCTTGAGCCTGCGGCGCTGACACGGGTGGGAGCACCGGAAGCGCAACCGCCGCCTGCGGGAGGTCCACGCGGGGGACCGATGAGATCGATCGGCGCGATGCCGCCTCAAGGGACCCCCCCTCGAATGCCGGGGCATGAATTGCGACCTCACGGCCGCCGTGGTCCGGAATAGTGCGAATCGATTGGCTGATGCCGATACCTGTCGCCATCAGCAGGAACGGCAGCATAAGGAGCGCGAGCGTCTGCCGGTCATCGAAGGAATGGAGGATGGCACGCGCCAGAGGCGCCTGCTTCGGCGGACCTCGCCTGAGCGGCCTGGGCGCCGCGGCGCGAGCGTGGCTCTTGCCTGCGCGGGGGGCGGACCGTTTGCGCGCGCGAGGCTGCGTCGGCGGTTTCTTTGCCGCCGATCGGGCCTTCCGCTTTGGTCTCGATGCCGGCTTCACACCACGACTGGTCCGCAACCCACAGGAACAACTACGCAACATGAACCATAATTTCTAACGCATTGCTGAACCAGTAGGAAAACATAGTTGCCCTGTGCCCGCAGAGCCGCTCGACAGCGTTCAAAGCCCGATCATGGCCCGGATTTCCTCAGGACGTCGCGCCCTGGGCCCTGAGAGCGCGAAGCGAAGTATCGCGCTCGCTTTTGGCCAGCTTGCGGCCGTTGGCGTCTGTCACCAGCCGGTGATGATGATAGAAGGGCTCCTCGAGCCAGAGTAGCGCCTGCAACAATCTGTGCAGACCGGTTGCGGGAAGAAGGTCCTGCCCGCGTGTCACATGCGTCACACCCTGGGCGGCATCGTCGACGACGACCGCGAGATGATAGCTCGCGGGCACATCCTTCCGCACGATCACCGCATCGCCCCAGCGCTCGGGGCTTGGCCTCGATTTCTTTCGGACGGCCAGCGCTGTCGATCTCCGTAGAACGTGAGCCTGCGTCCCGCGAGAATGTCACTCGCTGCCTCGGAGCGCCCGCTCCATGTCGATGCGCAACGCGAAGGGCTCGCCGCTGTCACGCCGCCGCTCCGCTTCCGCTTTATCGAGCCCGCGGTAAAGACCCGGATAAAGCGACGCGCCGTCGGGATCGCGGGCATCAGGCAAATCGCGCGCAGCGTCCGCAATCTCCGTCCGCGTCGCAAAGCACGGGTAGAGCAGTCCCATCGCCTCGAGGCGGGCCGCGGCCGCGCGGTAGGCGCCGAAATTTGCGCTCTGCCGCACAACCGGCTCCTCCCAGCGCATGCCGAGCCACGCCAGATCCTCGAAGATCTGCGCCACGAACTCCTCGCGGCACCGCTCGACGTCGATATCCTCGATACGCACGAGAAAGCGCCCGCCGGTGCGCTGCGCCATCTCGTAGCCCACGATCGCGGACAGCGCGTGCCCGAGATGCAGCTCGCCGTTGGGGCTCGGCGCGAAACGGAACACGGGCTGGCGGACGCTCATGGGGCAAGCGCCCTAGAGCGCTCGAACGTGAGGCGCAAGCCCTCTCAGTCGCATTCTCCTGAGCGGCCCGCTCCCGGCGTATAGCTCTGGGCGATCGCTTCCACGACGCGGTCGTAGAGACCCCGCTCCGCTGCAGGATAGAGCAGTGCCCAGCTGTTGATGAGCTTGCCGCCGCAGGTGAAGCTCACGCGCTCATAGAAGTGCATCTCGCCCCGCGTCCCCGAGACGACAAACCATTTCTTCTTCACGGGTGCATAGTCGATCTGCGCCCCGTTGTAGTTTTCGGAGAGAAGCTGATCGCGATATTCCTCGAGCGTTGCCTCGTTCTCGTTCTCGAACGCGGCCACCAGGAGACGCGCGTTTCCGTCTCGCGAGATGAGGACTTGGCCCTCCTCCGGCGAAGCCCCTTCTCTCGGTGTGAAGATGCTGCCGGGATAGGCGAGCAGGAAGCCGAAGCGTTCGTTCTCGACCGTCGACCAGTCCTTGAGCTTCACCCGTCCCGCCGCCGCTTCTCCTGAAACCGTCAGTGAACCAAGCAAAATGAGGCTCGCAATTCCCTTGGCCTTCGATGCGCGCAACATGGGTCCGCACTCCGCCGCTAGCGCTCAGCAACAGCACACGCTTGAACTTACGTTGGTGTACCCGCATACGAAAGCAAGTGAGAGCGTAGATCTGTTATGGCAATGCGAAGAGTTGTGGAGGAGAGGCAGAGCGCGGTACGGGCGCTCGCGAGTGCGGATGACATCCGCACCGCCGTCACCGCGCTCCGGCGCGCTTGCCCCACGATGCGCCGCCTGCACGATCTCGTCGGCGATCCGCCGTTGCGCCGGCAGGCTGCAGGATTTAAGGGGCTCGCGGGCATCGTCGTGGCGCAGCAGCTCTCCGCTGCGAGCGCCGCCGCCATCTGGCGCCGCACCGTCGGCGTCGTGAAACCCTTCCGTCCCGAGGTGATGGCCGCGCTCTCCGATGCCGAGCTTCGCGGCGCGGGGCTGTCGCGTCCAAAGATCAGGACGCTGCGCGCCGTGTCGGAGGCCGTGATCGACGGCACGCTCGACTTCAAGCGCCTTCGACGTGCCTCCGACGATGACCTACGCGAAGCCCTCACCGCCGTAAGCGGCATCGGACCTTGGACCGCTGACATCTACGTCATGTTTTGCTTAGGCCGTCCCGACGCTTTTGCGCCCGGCGATCTCGCACTCCAGTTGTCGGCCCAGTCGGCCTTTTCCTTGAAGTCGCGGCCTGACGCTTCCGAGATCGAGACGCTCGCCGAGCGCTGGCGCCCCTGGCGTTCCGTCGCCGCCTTGCTTCTGTGGAGCTACTACGCCCACGAGCGACGGCGCTGACCTGGTCCGACGCCGCCCCGCACTCGTATTTGGAGCACTTGCATCCGCATGCCGCGCACCCGCGCATCGGCCTGTGGAGAAGTCAGAATAGCCTTGAAATTGTTGGCAATTGCGGAGCTTCACAGAGCTGACATGCGCCGCTAGTATCCGGCAGCCCAAAAGGGAGGCAGACCTGATTCGATAGGGACCGAATGGAAGCAAGCTCGTGAATGCTCATGCTGCCGCGCCGGAAGCCTTTCCGGCATTGGTTCTCAACGCCGACTTCCGGCCCCTGAGCTACTATCCATTGTCGCTCTGGAGCTGGCAGGAGTCGGTGAAGGCCGTCTTCTTGGATCGCGTCAACATCGTCTCCGAGTACGATCGCTACGTGCGCAGCCCCTCCTTCGAGATGCGGCTCCCGAGCGTGGTCTCCTTGAAGACCTATGTGAAGCCCGCGCTTTACCCGGCCTTCACCCGCTTCAACGTTTTTCTGCGCGACCGCTTCAGCTGCCAGTATTGCGGCGCGCGCGAGGATCTGACCTTCGATCATCTGGTACCCCGCTCGCGCGGCGGCCAGACCCGCTGGGACAACGTCGTCACGGCCTGCGCGCCCTGCAATCTGACGAAGGGCGGCCATATGCCCGCCGAATCGGGCATGCGCCCGCATCAGATGCCGTACCGCCCGACCGTGTTCGAGCTCCACCGCAACGGGCGGCTCTTCCCGCCCAACTACCTGCACGACAGCTGGCTCGACTACCTCTATTGGGACACCGAGCTCGAGCCCTAGAGTGCTTCCGGAAAAAGCCTGTCCCGGCGAAGGCCGGGATGGGAACCGGTCTTCCGACAAGAAGCACGAGCAGAAAACGACGATCGCGCCAGGCACGGGGCCCGGCGCGATCATCCTCTCAAATCGCAGCCTTCCGGCCGCGTCACAACGGTAAGGTGGTTTATGCCGCCCGCCGCTCGGGCGCTTTGCAAAGCACGCGCGCGATCGCTTCGACCGCCTTGGCCCAATCGGCCGGTTGCATTCCCTCCGCGCTGACGCCGAACGCACGCATCGCATCGGCGGCCGACCCACCGTCGCGGAAGAAGCGCGCGCACGACTGACGGGCAATCCCAATTGCCTGATGCCACTGCAGCGGATTGATGTACTCGGGAATCACGTGATCGCCTCCAACATGGTGACTTGAACCAACGCGGGCTTCCGCGCCCGGCTTTCAGAGAATGGCGGCAAGCATACCCAGCGCCCCGACATCACTACGCGCGACCGGTACATGTGATGCCATAGATGACTACAGTCTCGGCCCTAGGCATGCTTGCCAACTCGGCGGAGGCGCGTCGCGCCTCCGAATTCCTTTTCCGCATTGTGGACTGCCTGAGCGCTCACGCGTGTCTCCGCCGATACAGGCGGAACGCTTTGCGGAGCGGCTTGAGCGAGAACTTGGCCCACAACGTCGTGCAGGGGACGCCACGCACTCAACTCGAACATCATTGGACGCCTCACACTCTCATTTGACATGGGGCCATCTGAACCCGCCGGCGGGGGCTGGCGGGCACCGATGGAACGCAACGCGATACGGGGAACGCAGGAACTAGTTGAGACTTACGCGACTGAAACGCGACACTGACGTCTTGAGCAAATGAACTCGAGCCTTGCCAGAGGACGCGAGCCGCCCTGAGATACGCTTGAACCTGTTCGCTCGAGCGGCTCGCCGCAACTTCTGGAACACGCCGAGGAGCGTGCTCTTGGGGGAGGGGCTAAACGCACTTACTGGGGGACGCGATACGCTACTCAACGCCAACAACGCTTTTACGCTACCAACGCTACGCTTACTCAAGCTCACACTCCGAGCAGGTTGCCCGGCGAAGTCGGGAGCAGATGAGCCCGTCTCCGTGACGCAGGCAGAACGCGACAAACTCGAACCTAAGATCTGCCGTGGCGACGACTGCACCGTGGGCATACGCAGATACTTTTGCACCACTCACTCCTTCACTCGCGAACGCACCGTGTACTCGGAGGATTCATCGTGTGTTCCGCGAATGATCTAGTTATCGCGTGGCACTGTGACCACCCGAGGGCACAATCTTGTCAGGTCCACGAAATTCCATTGACGAGGGGCGAACAAGACACACAACTCGCGCGCAAGCGCCTAGTGCCGCTTGTATTTTGCCCGGATCGGAGAGCGATGAGAGAGGTTGTTGATAACCTAAGTCATTGAAATCGATTGATAGAATTATGACTTCAAAGGCGGACAAATAGGCAGCTCTGAGCACAAGTGCAAATGCAAGCAACGATGCGATGACGTTCCAGCCTGCGAGCGAGAGGCCCGCGATTCGCACTGCCGCTTCATCGCAGCGAACGACGACCGCTTCTTCCGCGGCCTTGAGCAAATCGCTGGCGGATGCCGGCAGCCCTTGGCTGCCCGCGCACGTATCCGGCCCCGGCCAGAACTTCCACTCCGCGCCCGCGTGATAGACCCCGAGGCCCGCATTGGCGAGAAAGGCGACGGCGACGACGACAAACACGAACGCCGCCAGCTTGGGCTTCTCGGCGACGAGCGCCATGGCGAGGAAGAGGAGCGGAATCCCCGCGTAGTAAGCATAGCGCTGCTCGAGGCAAAGCGGGCAGGGCGGATAGCCACCGAGGTACTCGAAACCGAGCGCGCCGAGGATGACGGCAGCGGCTAGGAAGAGCGCCGCGCCGCCATAACGGTAGGCTGGTGACTTTTCAGCGCTAACCGGAACGAACATTGGCGCCTCCACGCGCACGCTAGAACACGTACTTGATGGCCACGAACCCGCCGACGAGGAGCACCACGAACACCGTCGTGACGAGACTCAGCCGCTTCTCGATGAAATCTCGGATCGGCTCACCGAAGAAATATAGGAGGCCTGCGACCAGATAGAACCGCATGGCGCGCGCGATCACGCTCGCCAGCATGAATTCGAGGAACGGCATGTGCGTGACGCCCGCCGTGATCGTCAGCACCTTGTAGGGAAACGGCGTCATCCCCTTGATGACAATGATCCACACGCCCCATTCGTTGAACCACGCGGCGAACTCGCCGAAGCTCTCGGCCTTGCCGTAGAACTGGAGGATCGGCAGGGCAATCGTATCGTAGGCGAAGTAACCGATCGCATACCCGAACGCGCCGCCGATGACGGATCCGATGGTGGCGACGGTCGCGAACCACCATGCCTTGAGCCGGTTCGCCAGCACCATGGGCACCAGCATCACGTCCGGCGGGATGGGGAAGAATGAGCTCTCGATGAATGAGACCCAGAACAGCGCCTGCGGAGCGCGTTCGTGCTGCGCGGAGCGCATCATCCAATCGTAGAGGCGTTTCATCATGGGCCGCTGAATAGTGGCCACGGACCCAGTTGTCCATCAGCGAAGTGGCGCAATGCTAACGTTAGGGTGCCCATTCCCTAGCGGTTTGGCGCGCTGCGGTGGAAACAGAAGAAGTCCGACCGCCCGAAGTGAGCGGCCAGACCCATGAATTGCGCGAAAGTCGAGCAGACGTCAGCCGCAGCTACTTGATCAGCCGCAGAAGAGCCTGACCGGCCGGGCTGTGCAGCTCTCTGTCGTCGATCGTGCCGTCGTTGTCCGGGTTTGCTCTTTTGAATCGGGTCATGACGATCGCCATGTATTCGTTGGCGTCGATCGTCTTGTCGCCGTCCGGATCGGCTGCCGCATTGAGACGTCCCGCGGCCTCGCGCGAATCGAGCGTGCCGTCATTGTCGGGATTTAGGCGATTGAACACCCTGCCGGCGGCCGAGAGCGCCTCGGCCATGTCGATGGTCCCGTCTCTGTCGGGATCGAGAGCGTCCATCGTGTTGCTTGCAGCCGTCACCGGCCGAACCGGCATGGCGATCAGTACGGCCATCGCAGCGAGCGCACCGAGGCAAGTCAGTGTCCTCAAGTTCATCGTGGTCTCCTTCACGTATGCTTACAAGTTGAAAGCATCCGGAAACGCACTCAATCGAGATCCAGGCTTTCAAGCGCGCATGATTGTCTCGACCTCTTGATAAATCGTTGCGCCTACCGCGTGCGAACTGCGTCGCGCTGAACACTTGGAGCTAACTTGTGTTTGCTGTGACTACGGTTGGAGCCGCAAATTGAGACGGGTTATTTCCCGCGTGATTAGACGCAGTCTGTCCCGCCTCATGGTTCGACAAGCTCACCATGAGGCTGTCGTGCAGCATCAATGATGGCTGAGTGAATATCGCTGAAGTCCTTCATCCTGAGCTTTCACCCGGAGCCTGCCGAAGGACGACGGCGTGGCGCTTACGCGGCTTCCATGGCTGCGGCCAGCTCGGCGATGATGGCGTTGAGGACGAAGCGGCCACGATCCGTCGCGCGAATACGACCGGCAACATTTGCGTATGTGATATCCGGGCGAACACCCGGTCCGACGCAGGCCCGGATCTCATCGGGGAAAGTCTCGCGCACATCGGCCCGCTCGATCAATCCCTCGCGCTCGAGTGCGGAAAGCACGCTCGGGCGCAAATGTACGCCGGTAACTTTCGACAGGCGGCCAAGATCGAGGCCCTCCTTGAGCCGCATCCCCATCAGGAGCATCTCGTCGGCCTCTTCCTGGCGCGAGAGTGGGGCCACCTCATTAAAGCCGTGCCCCATACGCTCGACACGATCGGCCCATTGCTCCGGATTGCGTTCCGTCGCCATCGCATGGCGCGCATCTGCGAACACGAGCCGCCCATGTGCGCCAGGCCCTACACCCGCGTAGGCGCCGTAGCGCCAGTAGAGCATGTTGTGACGGCTCTCCTCGCCCGGCACCGCATGGTTCGAGATCTCGTAGGCCGCAAGCCCCGCGGCCTCCGCGAGTTCCTGTGTCACCTCGTAGAGTGCCAGCGCGTCGTCTCCCTCGGGAACGGCGAGCTTGCCCAGCGCATAGAGGTCGGCGAAGCGTGTCCCCGGTTCGACGGTGAGCTGATAGAGCGACATGTGCTGGCCGGCGAGGCCAAGCGCCTCCTCAAGCTCCGCGCGCCAGGCATCCGGCGTCTGTCCGGGGCGCGCGTAGATGAGATCGAGCGAGAAGCGGTCGAAGGTATTGCGGGCAACATCGAGAGCCGCCTTCGCCTCGGCGGCGGTGTGAATACGGCCGAGCTTTTTCAGTTCCTCGTCGCGGAGCGATTGCACGCCGACCGAGACGCGGTTGACCCCCGCGGCCCGGTAGCCCTTGAAGCGCCCGGCCTCGACACTGCCGGGATTGGCTTCGAGCGTGATCTCCGCATTCGCGTCGATCGTCCATAGCCCCGCGATATGATCGAGAATGGCCGCCGTCGTTTCCGCCTTCATCAGCGATGGCGTCCCGCCGCCGAAGAATATCGAGGTAACGGCTTGGGGACCTGAGAGCGACCGGACGTAATCGAGCTCGCGCTTGTAGGCGGCGAGAAAGCGCGCCTCGTCCCAGCCGCCGTGGCGCACGTGACTATTGAAATCGCAATACGGGCACTTCTGCGCGCAGAACGGCCAGTGAATGTAGACCCCGAAGCCTGGCTCGATGTCAGCCGGGGGCATCGAGACAGTCCCGCTTGAAATGATCGAAGGCGCGAGTCCGATGCGAGATGGCATATTTGCTGGCCGGCTCCATTTCCCCGAACGTCTGCGTGTGGCCTTCGGCGACGAAGATCGGATCATAGCCGAAACCGTTGCCGCCACGCGGGGGCCAAACGATGTGGCCGTAGACCTTGCCTTCGAAGAAGCTGGTTTCGCCATCCGGCCAGGCAAGGCACAGCACCGAGATGAAGTTGGCGGTGAGCGGATCGCCTTTCCAGTCCTGTTGCGCGGCGAGTTCGTCGTGAACGCGCTGCATGGCGATCGAAAAATCGCGCTTCGGGCCGGCCCAGTCTGCCGTGTAGACCCCCGGTGCGCCGCCAAGGGCCGCGATTTCGATACCGCTATCGTCGGCGAGAGACGGCAAACCGGAGCCTTTGGCGGCAAACACCGCCTTGAGCCTGGAGTTGCCTTCGAACGTGGTCTCCGTCTCGGCCGGTTCGGTGAGGCCCAGCTCGCCCGCGGAAACGGCAGCCAGCCCGTAGGGCTCGATGAGCTTGTTGATCTCCCACACCTTACCGGGGTTGTGGCTTGCGACGACGAGGCGATCGCCGCGTTGCAGGCGGGGCGTCATTCGAGGCCCCAGATCTTGGGCTCCGCGAACTCGAGGCAATTCCCGGCGGGGTCGCGAAAATAGATCGATCGCCCGCCGTCGGGCCATTCAAAGTCGGCCTCGATCTCGACGCCCAAGCCTTCGAGATGAGCGTGCCACCGCTCGATCTCGGCCGCCGACGCGCGAAAGCACACGTGCCCCTCTCCGTAGCTGCCGTGCGGCGGCACGGGAAGCCGGGCATTGGCTGGTAGTGGCCGCTCCGTCACGTCGGGATTGAAGATCAGCAGCATCTGGCTTGCCGCAGCCGGTAGAAGATCTGGCGCGCCTCGACGCGAGAGTGCGGCTCGAGCCCCAGCACGTCGCGGTAGAATCTCTCGATCCCGCCGAGGTCGTGGGCATAAAGAACCGTTTCCAGAATGCCTGCAGGTTTCATGTCATTACCCGGCAAGAGGCAATCGGCACACGGCAATAGAATCTCGCTCTGGCACTCTTGCCGCTTGCCTAATGCCTAGTGCCGCTTGCCTCTTTCACGCCACCGTCAGCTTCTGCAGTCCGATGAGCTCGGCGATGCCCTTCCGTGCCAGCACCATGAGCGCGTCGAAGCTCTCCTGGCTGAAGGCGACCGTCTCAGCCGTGCCTTGCACCTCGACGATTCCGCCGGCTCCCGTCATGACGAAGTTCGAGTCCGCTTCCGCGTTCGAATCCTCCGCATAGTCGAGATCGAGCACGGGCGTGCCCTTGAAGATGCCGCATGAGACCGCGGCCACATGGTCTCTGAGAACACCGTCCTTGACCATGTCGCGTACCTTCATCCACTGGATGCAGTCGTAGAGCGCCACCCAGGCCCCCGTGATCGCCGCCGTGCGCGTGCCCCCGTCGGCCTGAATGACGTCGCAGTCGATCGAGATCTGTCGCTCGCCGAGCTTCGGCAGATCGACGACGGCGCGCAGCGCGCGCCCGATCAGGCGCTGAATCTCCTGCGTGCGGCCCGACTGGTTGCCCACCGTCGCCTCGCGCCGGGTCCGCTCCGTCGTGGCCCGCGGCAGCATCCCGTATTCGGCCGTCACCCAGCCGCGGCCTTGTCCCTTGAGCCAGGGCGGAATCCGCTCCTCGAGGCTGGCCGTGCACAAGACTTGCGTGTTGCCGAATTTGATGAGGCACGAGCCCTCGGCATGCATGGAGACCGCACGCTCGAGCGAAACGCGGCGTAGTTCATCGGGCTGACGTTTGGAGGGTCGCATCTTGTTCTCGTTCTTGTATTTACCGATATTCGGGGCCAAGCTCCCGGCAACTCCGCACGCCGCCGCGCGGCGCCAAGCTCCGCCATACCGGCGGGTCAGCCGATCGATAGTCCGACATGGGTTTCCGACGCAACAGTCAGCACCCGGGCTCTGATGTCAATCATGAAGGATCGGCGGCCTTGCGGCGGAACGGCACCCTATGATTTGTCAGCGCAACGACCTGAGCAAGAAGCAGACCCAATCGTTAAGGTCCGTCGGAATTGTCCGCGGGAACCGGAAGTTGCAAGAGTCCATGCGGATTGACGAAGAGATACACCGTTTCATAGTGTTAGCTCCTCCCGAAGCGACAATGAAGTGATGACCGAAAGCGTCACCGAACTCACCAAGCTCAACGAACGCTCGCGCGCCATTCTGCGCCAGATCGTGGACAGCTATCTTACGACCGGCGAACCGGTCGGCTCGCGCAATCTGTCGCGCGCGCTCCCAATGTCGCTCTCCCCGGCCTCGATCCGCAACGTCATGTCGGATCTCGAGCAGGCCGGACTGATCTTTGCGCCACACACGTCCGCGGGTCGCCTGCCAACGCAGTCGGGGCTCAGGCTTTTCGTCGACGGGCTGCTCGAGGTCGGTGGTCTTGCGGATGAGGAGCGCCGCCAGATTGAGGCGCAGATCTCTGTGAAGCGCTCGAAATCGATCGATCAGCTGCTGGTGGAAGCCGGCGAAATGATCTCGGGGCTCTCTCATTGCGCGGGCGTCGTACTCGCCGAGAAACAGGTCGCCAGGCTCAAGCACATCGAGTTCGTGCCCCTCGAGCCGACGAAAGCGCTCGTGGTTCTCGTCAGCGAGGATCAGAACGTCGAGAACCGCGTCATCAACATTCCTGCCGGCCTGCCGCCTTCGGCACTGACAGAGGCCGCCAACTACTTGAATGCCCACATCCGCGGCATGACGATCGCCGAGGCGCGCACCTCGGTGGAGCAGGAGCTGAGCAATGCCAAGGCCGAGCTCGACACGCTGACGCAGAAGGTCATCAAGGCCGGCCTCGCCGAGTGGTCCGGGTCGCTCGCCGACAGAAAGAGCCTGATCGTGCGCGGCCAGTCGAACCTCTTGAAGGAGCTTACCGCGGTCGACGATCTCGAGCGCATCCGCCAGCTCTTCGACGATCTCGAGACGAAGCGCGACCTGGTGCAGATTCTGGGGCTCGCCGAGCACGCGGAGGGCGTGCGCATCTTCATCGGCTCGGAGAACAAGCTTTTCTCGCTATCGGGCTCCTCGCTCATCGTCGCGCCATTCCATGACGGCGAGCGCAAGGTCGTCGGCGTCCTAGGCGTCATCGGCCCGACGCGCATCAATTACGCCCGCATCATTCCTATGGTCGATTACACGGCAAAGCTCGTGAGCCGCCTCCTGACTTGATTTTTCCTGTTTTAGAGTCGATATCGGGCCCGAGAAGGCAAGCCCGCGAGCCTCATAACGAGAGCCGAGCCACGCCCGCCCCCCTTTCACTGCCAGTTCGCGGAGAACCAATGGCCGACGACACGAAGAAACCTGAGGGCGCCGCGCCCGATTTTAGCGCAGAGGATGGCCAGGGCTCGGCCGAGCAGAGCCCGGCCGACCTCGAAGCGACCATCGACACGCTGAAGGGCCAGATTGACGATCTGACCGACCGACTTTTGCGCGCGCATGCCGAAATGGACAACCTCAGGAAGCGAGCCGAGCGCGAGAAGGAGGAAACGACGAAGTATGCCATCACCCGCTTCGCGCGCGACGTGGTGACCGTCGCCGACAACTTCGAGCGCGCCGTGCAGGCCGTGCCGCCGGGCGCCGCAGAGCAGGACTCGGCGCTAAAGAGCCTCGTCGAAGGCGTATCGATGACCGAGCGCGAGTTCCTGAACGTTCTCGAGCGCTATGGCGTGAAGCGCGTCTCTCCCAAGGGCGAGATGTTCAACCCGCACCAGCACCAAGCGATGATGGAGATGCAGAACCTCGACGTCGCCCCCGGTACCATCCTCGAGGTCTTCCAGCCGGGCTATCTGATCGAGGACCGCGTCCTGCGCCCCGCCATGGTCGTGGTTGCCAAGGGCGGACCGAAGGCCACGAAACCCGGTGAAGCGCCCGATGCGGCTACCGGCCCGGACGAAGCGCCGACCAGCGACCCGGCTTAGCTCCGCATTTCTCCGCTAACGTCAGTGCAGGCGAGTCGCGAAGCGCCGGCCTTCCGAGCATTCAGCACCCGGCTCCTGCTGACAGGAATACCAGCTATAGAGAATGGCTTCCGCGCGCCCCACGAGATTTTCGTAAGGCACGAGGCCCATCTCGCGGAACCGGCTGTCCGCCGAGTTGTCCCGGTTGTCGCCCATCATGAAGTAGTGTCCAGCCGGAATGACGATCTCCGCCATGTCCTCCCGGTGGAAAGGCCGCGTGCGCTCGACGATCGCGTGCTCCGCACCGCCCGGCAGCATTTCCTTGTATTGGGCGACCTCCACCATCGAGCCATACTGATCACGATATTTGTAGATGCGCTCGAACTCGCGCCGCACCTCTGTCCCGTTGAGCCACAGGCGGCCGCCCTTGATCGCGACCCGATCCCCCGGAACCCCGATGAGGCGCTTGATCATCCGCTCGCCGGACTTGGGATGAATGAACACGACGATGTCGCCGCGGCTGGGCGCCTGCGCGAGGACTCTGCCGCCGAGGGAGGCCGGCAGCGTCAAGCCGAAGGGCAGCGAGTAGCGGCTCCAGCCGTACGCAAACTTCGAGGCCGTCAGGCGGTCGCCGACCTCGAGTGTCGGCACCATGCTCTCGGACGGGATGAAGAACGTGGCGAACGCCGTCGTCTGAAAGAGAAAGGCGAAAGCAAGCGCCAGCATCAGCGACGAAAAGAACTCTTTGAGCTGTGAACGCATTGACCCGAGCTCCGAAATTACCTCGGCCTTGGCGGCGATTATTCGTCAGTCGCCAAGCCGGTTCTATACAACAGTTGCAGTGAACACCGGCTGAACTTTGACCTCATATAGGGTAAGCCCCGTGTTTTCCTGGAGGCGTCAAAGTGATGCGTGCCCGTCCCGGGATGCCGGATGAACGGCCCACCGGCCAATTGCACCGTCAACCGACACATGGCAGAAGAGCTTCGGCGCCCCGATGCGCCGCCTGCTTAACACTCTCACGAAACACCTCACCGTCTGGCAAAGGCCCGCTTTGGAAGGATCCCGGAGAAGCCGCGGCCCGAGAGCCACGCGTGAGCAGTGTTTAACGCATTAGGGGAAAATTGATCACGGGGCGGTGATCCGTGCCCGTTGCGCGCCGAAAAGACGACCCTATATAACCGCCCATCGTTCAATCGATCTCCTAGGGGACCGGCGCTGAAGCCTCGTTTATCGGGGCCTAACGAAATTCCTGGACGCCAGCCAGATATGGGTTCAGGCGGTCTGCCGCAACGAAGAGGAAATACGGAGACATGGCAAAAGTCATTGGCATCGACCTCGGCACCACGAACTCGTGCGTTGCCGTGATGGAAGGCGGCAAGCCTCGCGTTCTCGAGAACGCGGAGGGCGTCAACACCACCCCGTCGATCGTCGCGTTCACGAACGATGGAGAGCGCCTGGTCGGCCTGCCCGCCAAGCGCCAGGGAGTGACCAACCCGACCAACACCTTCTTTGCCATCAAGCGCCTGATCGGCCGCCGCTACGACGATCCCATGGTCGAGAAGGACAAGAAGCTCGTCCCCTACAAGATCGTCCAGGGTCCCAACGGCGACGCCTGGGTCGAGGCCAACGGCAAGAGCTACTCGCCCCAGCAGATCTCGGCCTTCATCCTTCAGAAGATGAAGGAGACCGCCGAAGCCAAGCTCGGCGAGACGGTGAGCCAGGCCGTCATCACGGTCCCCGCCTATTTCAACGACGCCCAGCGCCAGGCAACCAAGGACGCCGGCAAGATCGCCGGCCTCGAGGTGCTCCGCATCATCAACGAGCCGACGGCCGCCGCGCTCGCCTACGGGCTCGACAAGAAGAAGGAAGCCAAGACCATCGCCGTCTACGATCTTGGCGGCGGCACCTTCGATATCTCGATCCTCGAGATCGGTGATGGCGTCTTCGAGGTGAAGTCGACCAACGGCGACACGTTCCTCGGCGGCGAGGACTTCGACATGAAGCTCGTCAGCTACCTCGCTGACGAGTTCAAGAAGGAGCAGGGCATCGACCTGCGCAACGACAAGCTTGCGCTGCAGCGCCTCAAAGAGGCCGCCGAGAAGGCGAAAATCGAGCTCTCGTCGTCGGCGCAGACCGAGATCAACCTGCCATTCATCACCGCCGATCAGTCGGGTCCCAAGCATCTGACGATGAAGCTCACGCGCGCCAAGCTCGAGAGCCTCGTCGACGATCTGATCGCCAAGACGAAAGGTCCCTGCGAGCAGGCGTTGAAGGACGCCGGCCTCAAGGCCGCTGAGATCGACGAGGTCGTCCTCGTCGGCGGCATGACGCGCATGCCGAAGGTGCAGGAGGTCGTAAAGCAGCTGTTCGGCAAGGAGCCCCACAAGGGCGTCAACCCGGACGAGGTGGTCGCCGTCGGCGCCGCCATCCAGGGCGGCGTGCTGAAGGGCGAGGTGAAGGACGTCCTCCTCCTCGACGTGACCCCGCTGTCGCTCGGCATCGAGACCTTGGGCGGCGTGTTCACACGCCTGATCGAGCGCAACACGACGATCCCGACCAAGAAGAGCCAGGTGTTCTCGACCGCCGAGGACGGGCAGAACGCGGTGACCATCCGCGTCTCCCAGGGCGAGCGCGAGATGGCAGCCGACAACAAGCTCTTGGGCCAGTTCGACCTGGTCGGCATCCCTCCGGCGCCGCGCGGCGTGCCGCAGATCGAGGTCACCTTCGACATCGACGCCAACGGCATCGTCCACGTCTCTGCCAAGGACAAGGCCACGGCCAAGGAGCAGTCGATCCGCATCAAGGCCTCGGGCGGTCTGTCTGACGCCGAGATCCAGAACATGGTCAAGGACGCGGAGGCTCACGCCGCCGACGACAAGAAGAAGCGCGAGCTGGTCGAAGCCAGGAACCAGGCCGAGGCCCTGGTCCACGCCACCGAGAAGCAGCTTTCCGAGAACGCCTCGAACGCGGCCGTGGCTGCCGTCAAGGACGACATCGAGAAGGCCGTTGCCGCGACCAAGGAGGCGATTGCGTCCGAGGACGCCGACAAGATCAAGTCGTCGACCACCGCGCTGGCGCAGGTCGCTATGAAGATCGGCGAGGCGATCTATAGTGCCAAGGGAGGCTCCGAAGCGGAGGCCGGCGAACCTGGCTCGGGTGGTGATGGAGCCGCCGGGTCTGATAACGTCGTCGATGCCGACTTCGAGGAAGTCAAGGACGACAAGAAGAAGTCGGCTTGACACGTCTCGCTTTTCCCTCCCCCTTCTTGGGGAGGGTAGGGGCGAGGGGAGCCCCTTGGCCCCGTAACAGCAGTTCTGCCCACCCCTCCCGCCCTAACTCACCATCCTCATGCCGGAACCAAGCCTCCGGCATGATGGGCGGGATAAAATGGGTGTGGCCGCCAATCGATGTGGACTGCCGCTAAATGGCAAAACGCTGCTACTACGAGACGCTCGGCGTCAAACGCACAGCGAGCGAGAACGACCTCAAGGCATCCTTTCGCAAGCTTGCCAAGGACTGCCACCCCGACCGCCATCCCGGCGACCAGACAGCCGAGCAGCGGTTCAAGGAGCTCAATGAGGCCTACGAGGCCCTGAAGGACCCCCAGAAGCGCGCGGCCTACGACAAATTCGGGCACGCCGCGTTCGACATGGGCGGCCGCGGCCATCCCGGCGGCGGCTTCGGTCCCGACTTCGCCTCCTCGATGTCGGACATCTTCGACGATCTCTTCGGCGAGTTCATGGGCGGGCGGCGCGGCCGCGGCGCGCGCAACGGGCGCGAGCGCGGCGCCGATCTTCGCTACAACATGGAGATCACGCTGAACGAGGCCTACGCGGGCAAGGCCGCGGAGATCAGGGTCCCGACTAGCGTCTCATGTGAAACATGCTCCGGCACCGGAGCCAAGTCGGGCACCAAGCCATCTGCCTGCCCCACGTGCGGCGGCATGGGTAAGGTGCGCGCGAGCCAGGGCTTCTTCACCATCGAGCGCACCTGCCCGACATGCCAGGGCCGCGGCGAGGTCATCGAGGACCCTTGTCAGTCCTGCTCCGGCGCCGGACGCGTGATGAAGGAGCGCACGCTGTCGGTCAACATCCCTGCCGGCGTCGAGGACGGAACCAAGGTCCGCCTCGTCGGCGACGGCGAAGCGGGTATGCGCGGCGGCCCGCCGGGCGACCTCTATATTTTCCTCTCCATCAAATCGCACACATTCTTCCAGCGCGACGGCGCCGACATCTTCTGCAAGGTGCCGATCTCCATGACGACGGGGGCCCTCGGCGGCCAGATCGAGGTTCCGGTGCTGGACGGCACCGCAACGCGCGTCAAGATTCCGGAAGGCACCGAGAGCGGCAAGCAGTTCCGCTTGAAAGGCAAGGGCATGCCGGTGCTGCGCTCGGCGGTCGTCGGCGACATGTACATCCAGGTCGAGGTCGAGACGCCGAAGAACCTCACGCGCAAGCAGCGCGAGCTGCTCGAGGAGTTCGAGCGCGAGAGCCACAAGGGGACGAGCCCCGAGAGCGCCGGTTTCTTCGCCCGCGTGAAGGATTTCTTCGAGGGCAAAGGAAGCTAGCATTCGACACGGCCCACCGCCTTTCCGCTCAACTCACCGTCGGCACCCATGAAAAACGCGACCAAGCTCCTCTTCTTCGCCGGCAGCGCGCGCGAAGGATCACACAACAAGCGTCTCGCCAGGCTCGGCGCCACGATCGCCGAGGCGAACGGCATCGCCGCGACCTTCGTCGACCTCGGCGACTACCCGATGCCGCTCTACGACGCCGACCTCCAGAACCGCGAAGGCATCCCCGAGAATGCACATAAGCTCGAAGCCCTGATGAAGGTCCACCCGGGCATCTTCATCGCCTGCCCGGAATACAATGCCTCCATCACGCCGCTGCTCAAGAACTCGCTCGACTGGGTGAGCCGCATCAAGACCGAGGGCGAGCCGACCGATCGCGGTCTTCAAGACGCGCGTCTTCGCGCTCGGCTCGGCGTCACCCGGCGGCATGGGCGGGCTGCGCGGACTTAACACCGTACGCACCGTGCTCGAGCTTGGCCTTGGCGCGCTCGTGCTGCCCGATCAGTTCGCCGTACCCGCGCGCCGCCGAGGCCTACGACGAGCACGGGCACCTGAAGAGCAAGGACGCCCAGGAGCAGTTCAAGAGCCTGATCCAGAAGCTTGCCCGCGCCGCCCACGTGCTGCATGGATAGGTCACGAGCCCCGCGAAGGCCCTCATGACCCATACCACCGCCAAGGACCGCCTGATCGTCGCCCTCGACATGCCTGCCGCCGACGAGGCGCACCGCCTCATCGCCAAGCTCGGCGATACGGTATCGTTCTATAAGGTCGGCCTCGAGCTCCTCTTCGCCGGCGGCCTCGACCTCGCCCGCGACCTGCGCCGCGAGAAGAAGCGCGTCTTCCTCGACATGAAGCTCCTCGACATCGGCCACACCGTCGAGCGCGCCGTGGCCAACGCGACCGAGCTGGGCGTGAACTTCCTGACTGTTCACGGCCACGATCTGAAGACGCTGCGAGCGGCCGTGTCCGGGCGCAGCGGCGACAGCCAGTTGAAGCTCCTGGCCGTGACCGTTCTGACGAACCTCACCGCCGATGACCTGCAACAGCAGGGCTCGAGCATGGCGCCCGCCGAGCTCGTCCTGCATCGCGCCAGGCTCGCCTTCGAATCCGGCTTCGACGGCGTGATCGCCTCCGGCCAGGAGGCGGCGCGCATCCGCGCCGAAGTCGGGCCGAGCTTCCTCATCGTCACTCCCGGCATCCGACTTCGCGGGCGGCACGACCGACGACCAGGAGCGGGTGATGACCCCCGATAGCGCCATTGCTGCGGGCGCCAATCACGTGGTCGTCGGGCCGCCCCATCACCCAGGCCGACGATCCCAAAGTCCGCGGCCGAGACCTTCGTCCATCACATCCGCGAGGCTCACGCAAAAGTCTCAAGCGGAACCGCCTGATGTGGGCGCGGACGACCCGGCTTCGCAAGATGAACGCTGCCTAAATCGACCGTTCAGACAGCCCTCAGCGAGCCTCCCCTATTCTCCTCTGCATGCACCGGCGGACCCAACCCGAACCCCGCCGCGTGCCAACAGGAGAGCGACTATGACTTTCAAGACCACGTTTCTGACCGGTGCTGCTGGCCTCGTTTTGTCGGCCGCGCTCGTCGGAGTTCCGTCTGCTTTCGCCGACACCAACCGCGGCGACGGCCGCGACTTCGGCCGCATGCTGCCGCGTGTCGCCGCTGAAGGTGCCGCGCTGAACCAGAACGCTGCACGCACTCGAGGCCGTCCACAACTGGCGCGACAAGGTCGCCAACCGCTATGGCTACACGCTTCTCGTATTGGTTCACGGCCAAGGGCAAGGATGTCTTCTGCCGCAAGATCGCCGACGACGATTCGTCCTGGGACAACTACAACCAGCCGCGGCAAGGCGTTCGCTCCCCAGCGCCGCTACGAGGCCGTCACCCGCTGCACCGTGAGCGCGATCCCCTCCCGCGCCTGGGGCCTGGGCTGGAACAACTACTAAGCCCGCAGGCACTAAGACTCTTCGCCCCGCCCGGCCGCTACGCCTGGGCGGGGCGCTTTCGTTTCGGCTTGAAATATTGGCCGATCTGTCGTCCTAAGCGCGTGCGACGGGAAACGCCGCGCTCGGCGTGGCCGAAAGCGACAGTCAGGGACGAGCAATGCCCAAGGGATACGTGATCGCGCACGCCACCGTAACCGACCCCCAGAAGTGGGGCGAGTACGTCGCCAAGTCGAAAATCGCGCTCGAGAAGTTCGGCGGCACACCGATCGTGCGTGGCGGCCGCTGCGAGATCATGGAAGGCAACGGCGTCGCCCGCAATGTCGTGCTCGAGTTCCCGAGCTACGACGCCGCTCTTGGCTATGCCAAGTCCCCCGAGTACGCCGAAGCCAAGAAGCTGCGCCAGGGTGCCGGCACGATCGACATCGTCGTCGTCGAGGGCGTCTGAGGACGCCTCACTCATGGGGCCTTGCCGGCACACAGCCGCCTGAACTCTTTAACTGTAACCGGACATTAATCTCTTAACCGTCATTCTCCTGGTCTATGGAGAATGGCATGCCGGATACGCTTTACAGCCTCGAGGACCACTTCGACACGCTGTCGCAGTCGTGCCGGTGGCGCGCATCCCGCGTAATCGCGCGTCGGGCAAGCGCGCTCTTCGCCCTCCTGGGCGACGTCCTCTCGGAGGGCCGCAAGCATCGCGCCCTCGCTCTTCACTCTCCCCGAGTGACTTGAGACCGCGTATCTCTGCCACAGCCGGACGGGCTAAGTTTCCGCTCCGCAAGCCGATGACGTGTGCCTGACGCTATGCCCCACATCCCACAAAGCAACGGCAGGCCGCCCTGGCGGGCGACCGTCCTCACGCTTTTTCCGGAGATGTTTCCGGGACCGCTGGGCGTCTCTCTTGCGGGCCAGGCCCTTGCCGCTAAGCTCTGGTCGCTGACGACGGTTGCGATCCGCGATTTCGGATCGGGCCGTCACCGCGCCGTCGACGACACGCCGGCCGGCGGCGGCGCCGGCATGGTGATGCGCGCCGACGTGCTCGCCGCCGCGATCGATCACGCGCGTAGCGTCGATGCCCGCAGCCCCGCTCATCTACATGTCGCCGCGCGGCGAGCCCCTCACGCAAGCGATTGCCCGCGAGCTTGCGGTGGGACCGGGCGTCATGCTGCTCGCCGGCCGCTTCGAGGGCATCGACGAGCGCGTGATCGAGGCCCGCCAGATCCGCGAGATATCGATCGGCGACTACGTGCTCTCGGGCGGCGAGCTAGCGGCCATGGTTCTGATCGACGCCTGCGTGCGCCTCATCCCTGGCGTCGTCGGCGAAGCGACGTCGCTCGCTCACGAGAGCTTCGAGGACGGGCTCCTCGAGTATCCGCACTACACGAAGCCGCGCGAGTGGGAGGGCCGCACGATCCCGGACGTGCTTCTCTCTGGCGATCACAAGAAGATTGCCGAATGGCGCCGCGACGAGGCCGAGCGCCTTACGCGCGCCCGCCGCCCTGACCTCTGGGCTCGTCTGAAGCCGAAGCGCTGACATCCCGGCGCCCGACAAGCCACATCGCCATGAGTGTCGGAGCCAGAAGCGCGATCTGATAGGCGGGCATCGTCACGACGATCAAGCCCATTAAGGCTTTCGTTCCGGCCTGGACCGAGCGTGACGTCCCAGAGCCCGAACAGCCCGAGCGCCAGTCCCATCCAAGACCCATTGTGAGGATCCGCTGCGCCGGATGGCTCCGGGCGAGCTTGCCGCCGATCCACGCCGTGAGCGGCATGGGTAAGCCTGCCCAAAGAGCAATCGGCAGCCACTGGCGCGGCTCGTAGCCACCGCTGAAATAGTAGAGCTCGAAGCAGCCCGATGGCCGCACCCGCAAGTGCAAACACCCACCCGAGACGCAATAAATCCATGCCCGCTCCTTGCCGATCCAATGTGCACCAAGCATAGGCAAGAATAGAGGTGTCTCAGGATCCGGCAACGACCATATCGACAAGTCGCGGCATTTCGGTTATCAGGGCGCCAAATCCCTTACTTGAGGGTTGCCCATAAGGGCCGCACGAGCCGTACTCGCCCTGTCTTGGACAGGCGGCGCTGCTCCTCTGCTCATGATGCGATCAAGGAACAAGAACCAATGAACATCATCCAAGAGCTCGAGCACGAGCAGATGGCGGCCATCACGGCGAAGCGTGCCGTGCCGGAATTCGCTCCCGGCGACACCGTCAAGGTCATGGTCAAGGTGATCGAGGGCGAGGGCAAGGACCGCACCGTCCGTCTGCAGGCCTACGAGGGCGTGGTGATCTCCCGCTCCGGCGCCGGCATCAACGAGAGCTTCACCGTCCGCAAGATTTCCTACGGCGAAGGCGTCGAGCGCGTCTTCCCGGTCTACTCGCCCTACATCGCCGAGATCGAGGTTCTGCGCCGCGGCCGCGTTCGCCGCGCCAAGCTCTATTACCTGCGCGGCCGTCGCGGTAAGGCCGCCCGCATCTTCGAGCGCACCGACGCGCGCGCGCGCCGTCTTAACGCGGCCTGGAAGGGCTTCAAGAAGCCGAAGGGCGAACCGGATGATCTGACCAAGATCAAGGGCATCGACGCCGACCTTGCCGCGCGTCTGAAGCAGCTCAACTGCATCCGCTTCGACCAGATCGCGAATTTCTCCGACGACGACATCGCCAATCTCGACGAGACGCTCCAGCTCGGCGGCCGCATCGAGAAAGACGACTGGATTGGCAACGCACAGCGCCTCGTCGCTGAGGCCGCAGCCGAGGAAGTGCCTGCCGAAGAAGAAGCCAAGAGCTGACAAGCATCCGCGCGCGAGCCCGGCGTAGCCGAGATTTCTGAGACGGAACGGCGGCCCTCAAGGCCGCCGTTTTCATTATATTGAGACCCGCATTCCACTATGCGTTGCATGGCCGACGATTTGCACTAAATATTCGATGGTCTAGGGAGCTCGGATCAACTCCATGTCCAACGTCGAAGTAAGCCGCCTCAGGACACGCACGGGCGGCGAGATCAGGCGACACGGCCCCAACGCCTTCGCGGGCATGCGCAAGGCCGGCCGGCTTGCGGCTGAAGCCCTCGACATGATCACCCCCTTCGTGCAGCCGGGCGTCACGACCGAGGAGCTCGACGTGCGCGTGCTCGAGTTCGCCCTCGACCACAACGCTGTTCCAGCGCCGCTCAATTATCGTGGCTTCCCCAAGGCCATCTGCACCTCCATCAATCATGTCGTCTGCCACGGCATTCCGGGCCCCAAGCCTTTGCGCGAGGGCGACATCATCAACATCGACGTGACGCTCATCGTCGACGGCTGGCACGGCGACACGAGCCGCATGTACCCCGTGGGCGCCATCAGCCGCCGGGCCGAGCGCCTGATCGAGGTCACCTACGTGCGCTCTGCAGAAGGGCGTCGCGGCTGTGAAGCCCGGGCAGTCGACCGGCCACATCGGTGCAGCGATCCAGGCCTTTGCCGAGAGCCAGCGCTGCAGCGTCGTGCGCGACTTCTGCGGCCACGGGCTCGGACAGGTATTCCACGATCGCCCCAACATCCTCCACTACGGCGAGGAGGGCGAGGGCAGAGATTATGCACCCCGGCATGCTGTTCACGATCGAGCCCATGATCAATCTCGGCAAGCCGCACGTGAAAGTGCTCGCCGACGGCTGGACCGCGGTCACGCGCGACCGCGAGCTCTCGGCCCAGTTCGAGCACACGGTCGGCGTGACGGAGACCGGCTGCGAGGTCTTCACGATGTCGCCCGCCGGGCTCGACTGCCCGATCCTGAGCGCGGCCTGAGCGCGAGGATGTCCTGGTCATGCCGAAGCGGCGAGGACCAGATGCGAACGGCGGCAACTCTGGCGAGCGGCATCCAAGGCTCGTTCCTCGACGCTGGCCTCCCGCTTCACACCGGCCACCGCCAGCGCCTGCGCGACCGCTTCCGCAAGGGCGGCGCCGAAGCGCTCCCCGACTACGAGCTCCTCGAGCTCGTGCTCTTCCGTGCCATCCCACGCCGGGACACCAAGGACCTGGCCAAGCGCCTCATTGCCCGCTTCGGCTCGTTCGCCGAGGTCGTGAACGCGCCCGAGACGCGCCTCAAGGAGGTCGACGGCGCCGGCGAGGCCGTGATCACCGAGCTGAAGCTCCTGCGTGCCGCCGCCCTCCGCCTCATGAAGTCCGAGATCACCGCCGGGCCGCTGCTCTCGTCCTGGGCGCTTGTGCTCGACTATCTCAAGGCGGCACAGGGCTACGAGCAGCGCGAGCAGTTCCGCATCCTGTTCCTCGACAAGCGCAACCGCCTCATCGCCGACGAGGTGCAGGGACAGGGGACGGTCGATCACACGCCGGTCTACGTGCGCGAGGTGGTGAAGCGCGCCCTCGAGCTGGCTTCGACGGCCATCATCCTCGTGCACAATCATCCCTCGGGCGATCCCGCCCCGTCGCGCGCCGACATCGACATGACGAAGCAGATCGTCGACGCCGGGCGGCCGTTGGGCGTCACCGTCCACGACCACATCATCGTCGGCAAGGCCGGCCACGCCAGCCTCAAGGCGCTTAAGCTGATTTAAGCCTCCCAATGCTCGGCGAATGCTGGCCCGAGCGTGAGGTTGCCGGTCGCTGCGACGTTGGCTCCGAAAAATTTATTAAATTATTAGAAATCAATATATTAGCGATCGGGCATTGTGTGCCATTGCCGCCGCGGGCCGAGGTCGATTACCACTCTTTCGTTGAGACGCATCTTCTGCATCAGGGCTTCTACGACCCGCTTCCAACATGTCTCGCAAACCGCTACGTCAGTTCGCACACCCTTTCACGCCAGAGCATTCGGCGCCGGCGCGCGATGGCGACGTCGCCTATCGGCGCTTCTGCACGCCGAAAATCTCCGAGCGGCGCAGCGACGATCACGACGTTCTGGTCGAGCGCGCTCGCTTTCACCTTCGCAACGCCGAATGGATTAGCGTTCCGACATCCGAGGGTCCGACCCAGGCGTACGTCTTCGAGCCCGATGCCGGCAGCGTGAAAGGCAGCGTCCTCGTTGCTCACGGCTGGACGAGCGAAGCGTCCTTCATGGCGGTCTTCGCCGAGCAGCTCCGCCGAGCGGGCTTTCGCGTCGTCCTCTTCGACCAGCCGGCCCACGGCAAGAGCACGCGCGAACGCGCGAGCCTGATCGATTGCTCACGCGCGCTGCTGCAGGTCGCGGAGGCGCTCGGGCCGATCCGCTTCGTCGTCGCGCACTCCATGGGCTGCCTCGCCTCGCTTCTTGCGGGCGAGGGCGGCGCGCCGATGCCGCGTTCCTATCCCTTCGAGCGCTACGTGCTCGTCTCCGGTCCGAACCGTTTGCGCGCGTGACGAAGGAATACGGCGAAACGCTCGGCCTCGAGCCCGCCGCCCAGCGTCACTATGAGCGCCTGCTCGAGCGCATCGCCCACCGCCGGATCGTCGACTTCACGGCAGCGAGGCTCCTGGCGGCTACGGGCGGCCGGCGCTCATCATCCACTGCCCGCGACGACCACGAGGTCGCCTTCCGCAACGCCGAGGAGATTGCGGCCGCATGCCCCAAGGCCGAGCTCATGGCCTTCGACGGCCTCGGCCACAGGAACATCCTCTTCGCCCCGCCCGTGATTCGCGCCGCCGTGGCCTATCTCACACGCCCGTGATCCGACCGCGCCCCGGCTGCGTATCTAAGACGCTGAATAGACTGAGCATTATTCGGCATTGTCGATATGCACTTGGTGAACCGCGCGCGGGCTCGCGAATCCGCCTTGCGATGTCTATATGTGGGGAGCCCCGAACTGGGGCCGGTCAAAGGAACGCCGATCCATGAGCAAGCCGAAGCAGCATGCCAAAGTCCTGATTCTGGGCTCGGGCCCCGCCGGCTACACGGCCGCGATCTATGCCGCCCGCGCCATGCTGAAGCCGGTGCTGATCCAGGGCATCCAGCCGGGCGGCCAGCTCACGATCACGACCGATGTCGAGAACTATCCGGGCTTCGCCGACGTGATCCAGGGCCCCTGGCTCATGGAGCAGATGAAGGCGCAGGCCGAGCACGTCGGCACCGAGATCATCATGGACCACATCTCGAAGGTCGATCTCGAAGAAGCGCCCGTTCCGCCTCGAGGGCGATTCGGGCGACTCACTACACCTGCGACGCGCTCATCATCGCGACCGGCGCCCAGGCGCGCTGGCTCGGGCATCGCGTCCGAGGAGCACTTCAAGGGCTACGGCGTCTCCGCCTGCGCCACCTGCGACGGCTTCTTCTACAAGGGCAAGGAAGTCGTCATCGTCGGCGGCGGCAACACCGCCGTCGAGGAGGCGATCTTCCTCACCAACTTCGCCAAGCGCGTCACCGTCGTGCACCGGCGCGATCACTTCCGCGCCGAGAAGATCATGCAGGATCGCTTGTTCAAGAACCCGAAGATCGAGGTCGTCTGGGACAGTGCGCTCGAAGAGATCGTCGGCACCGGCTCGCCCAAGTCCGTGACCGGCGTCAAGCTCAAGAACGTCAAGACCGGCAAGGTGACCGAGCACTCCGTCGACGGCGTCTTCATCGCCATCGGCCATTCGCCGGCGACCGACCTCTTCAAAGGCCAGCTCGACATGAAGCCGTCGGGCTACATCATCACCGCGCCCGACTCGACGGCGACCTCCATCCCCGGCGTATTCGCAGCAGGCGACGTGAAGGACGAGGTGTTCCGTCAGGCCGTCACAGCGGCCGGCATGGGTTGCATGGCCGCGCTCGAAGCCGAGCGCTACCTGTCCGAGCACGCGAGCACGGCCGCGACGCGGCTGCGGAGTGAAGCGAGGCCCGTCTCGGCCCTCAAAAAATGAGACGCCAGCAAAGGTTAATCAGCCCGCCGCTTCACTCAGCGTTCAGAATTCGGGACGCAAAAGTCCCCTGAGAACGACACTGTGGCGCAGGCCGCGACTTTGCGGTTTCGCGAGCCGCAGCGTATTCTTGTCCAACCCCTCGAAGCCAATTCGGCAATAATCAGAAAAGTCTTGGGCACGGGAGAGCCTCCTATCTTCGGACCGGCGCGGTGTGCGCGGCGGCCCGCTCTCTTGAGTGCTTCCGGAAAAGTGGGAACCGGTTTTCCGATAAGAAGCACGACAAAACAAAGAGCTGGGGTTTTTCCGCGATCGAACTAAGGCGGAAAGACCTCGGGCCTGGAGTAGTCTCGATGGATTGGGACAAGTTGAGGATCTTTCACGCCGCCGCCGCGGCCGGCAGCTTCACCCATGCGGGTGAAGCCCTCCACATGAGCCAGTCGGCCGTGAGCCGTCAGGTATCGGCTCTGGAGAAGGATCTGCGCGTCTCGCTCTTCCATCGTCACGCCCGCGGCCTCGTGCTGACGGAGCAGGGGGAGATGCTCTACCAGACCGTCGCCGACGTCATGAGCAAGCTGCAGACGGCGGAGACGCTCCTCGCCGACACGACGACCAAGCCCTCGGGCGATCTCAGGATTGCGTCTCCCGTTGGCCTCGGAACGGTCTGGGTGTCGCAGCGCCTGCGCGAGTTCATGGACCTCTACCCCGACATCCGTGTCGATCTCGTCCTCAACGACGACCAGATCGACATCGCCATGCGCGCCGCCGACGTCGCCATCTGGACGCGTGAGCCCGAGCAATCGGATCTGATCCGCCGGCCCCTGTTTCACGGCCAAGGTGCGCCCGACTCGCGTCGACGAAGTACACGCGCCGCTTCGGAACGCCCGACACGCTGTCCGACCTCGACAAAGGTCACCGCATCATCTCCTACAGCGGCCAGCCTCCGCAGCTCCTGCCCTCGATCGGCTGGCTCGAGACGGCAGGGCGCGACGGCGGCGACCCGCGCATCCCGGCATTTCGCGTCAACAGCGTCGTCGCCATCAAGTACGCGATCCTCGCCGGCATCGGCATCGGCATGATCCCCGACTACATGGCCGAGGACGAGACCGACCTCGTTCCGGTGCTCACCAAGGCCGAGATCGATCCGCCGTCGCTGCCGATCCTGTTCGTCTATCCGGAGGAGCTCAAGACCTCGAAGAAGGTCCAGGTGCTGCGCGACTTCCTCGTCGCCAAGGCGCGCCAGTGGAAGGATTGAGCCGCAGCCGACAGATTGTAACATTACGATTCTGCAAGAATGCTACGAAAGTAATCCTACCCACTGATCCAAGCGAGCTCGAGCGCGTACATAAGGCTACCCGGCTCGCGGTCCGGCGGGTTATTTGCCACCACCTGCCGGCCGAGCGCTGGCCAAACCTTGAGCCGGGCCCAAGCCCGGCTCCTTTTGGGCCCCGGCTCAAGGATTCTTGGCCGTCATCGGACGCCACCGATGCCGCTTATCGGCGCGCAAATCTGCCCTGATTTGCAAGCAGGCATGCGAAGCGCTATCTGATCTCCGACATCCCCTGAAACCTGAGCCGGGCAATGGCAAAGACGCTCTACGACAAGATTTTCGACGACCACGTGGTCGACAGGCAGCCCGACGGCACCTGCCTCCTCTACATCGATCGCCATCTCGTGCACGAGGTGACGAGCCCGCAGGCCTTCGAAGGGCTGCGGATGTCGGGCCGGAAGGTCCGCGCGCCCGAGAAGACGCTCGCCGTCGTCGACCACAACGTGCCGACGACCGACCGCTCGCGCGGCATCGACGACGTCGAAAGCCGCATCCAGGTCGAGACCCTGGCCAACAACGCGCGTGACTTCGGCGTCGAGTATTTCCACGAGCTCGACAAGCGCCAGGGCATCGTCCACGTCGTCGGCCCCGAGCAGGGCTTCACGCTGCCCGGCACGACGATCGTCTGCGGCGACAGCCACACATCGACGCACGGCGCCTTCGGCGCGCTGGCCCACGGCATCGGCACGAGCGAGGTCGAGCACGTGCTCGCCACGCAAACGCTGATCCAGAAGCAAGGCCAAGAACATGCTCGTGTCCGTCGACGGCAAGCTGCCGCCGCACGTCACCGCCAAGGACATCATCCTCGCCATCATCGGCGAGATCGGCACCGCGGGCGGCACGGGCTCCGTGATCGAGTACGCGGGCGAGGCGATCCGCGCGCTCTCCATGGAAGGGCGCATGACAGTCTGCAACATGTCGATCGAGGGCGGCGCCCGCGCCGGCATGATCGCGCCCGACGAGAAGACCTATGCCTTCATCAAGGGCCGTCCCAAGGCGCCGAAGGGCGCCGCCTGGGAGATGGCGATGAACTACTGGCAGACGCTGCACACCGACGAAGGCGCGCACTTTGATCGCGTCGTGCGTCTCGACGCAGCGAAGCTGCCGCCGATCGTCTCCTGGGGCACGAGCCCCGAGGACGTCGTCTCCATCTCCGGTGTCGTTCCCGATCCGGCGAAGGTGGAGAGCGAGGGCAAGCGCGCGTCGATGGTGCGCGCGCTCGAGTACATGGGCCTGACCCCCGGCACCAAGATGACCGACATCCCGCTCGACGTGGTGTGGATCGGCTCGTGCACCAACGGCCGCATGGAGGATCTGCGCGAGGTCGCCCGCGATCGTCGACGGCAAGAAGATCTCGAGCCGTCTCGCCTACGCGATGATCGTGCCGGGCTCGGGTCTCGTCAAAGAGCAGGCGGAGGCCGAGGGTCTCGACAAGATCTTCAAGGATGCGGGCTTCGAGTGGCGCGAGCCCGGATGCTCGATGTGCCTCGGCATGAACCCGGACCAGTTGAAGCCGGAGCAGCGCTGCGCCTCGACCTCGAACCGCAACTTCGAGGGCCGCCAGGGCTACAAGGGCCGCACGCACCTCGTCTCGCCCGAGATGGCTGCCGCTGCCGCGCTCGAGGGCCACTTCGTCGACATCAGAACGTGGGGCAACTGAGCAGACGCGATGGATTCCACGACGCCCTCATCCTGAGCTTGTCGAAGGATGAGGAATAGGTGGAAAGCTCAGCCTCATGGTTCGACAAGCTCACCATGTGGCTCGGAGCGTAGACGATCTAGTTGGAGCTTCTGCCGAGAAGCGGCGCGACCTGGGCACGAACCTCGTCGAGCTCGCCGTCACCCGTTTTGAAGAACGCATTCTTCATCAAGCGCCGCTCGAGTGCGCCGTCAACTGGATGCGACAGGAGCACAACGGGCACGTCACCAGGCGGATAGAACTGCGGCGGCGCCACGATCTCGAACCCAAGCACGTGCTCGTAGAACTTGCGCCATTTCACCTGTGTTGCGACCAGGAGCTGCTTGGCGTCGGTGGCGAGGCAGGCGAGAACCGCGGCGCGGATGGTCGCCGCGTAGAGCCGCGCACGGTAGCGCGTATTCGTGATCGTGGGATCCATCGCGAGGCGCGACAGCTCGACGATTGTGCCTTGCGCTTGAGCCTTGATTGCCGCGATCTCGGGGTAGACCTTCTCGCACGGCAGCGACGATCCATCGGATCCCGCCGTGAAATAGCTGAGGCGCAATGTCGACAGGCAGTGCTCGCCTCTGAAGAGCCCGGCGGTGATCGTCGTCGGAAGCTCGTCGTAGGTGTCGGCGAAGATCCCCCAGGGTGATTCCTTGATAAGGCCGGCCCTGTGATAGGCCTCATGCCTGAGCGAAAGCAGCTCGCGCTTGCTCTCGTTCGACGCATACCAGCGCACGGCGACGTTGGGCGTCGGCGCCTCTTGCTCCTCGAGCACCTCTGACTTTTTGAACAAGCTCGCGATCAATTTGGACCTCCGGCGCTTTGGCCGCTTAGACGAAAGAGAAACGCCGGCGCCCCGGGCGACGCCCGGTTGACAGGACCTTTGGAGCTCCATTTGCGGAGATGTGCGAACGGCCGTGCGAAGGCCCTTCGGAGCCTTCGCTAAACGCCCTGAGTTGTGCTGAGTTCCTTGTTAGGCGGCAAGCATTTAGAATACGTAAGTGACCTAGCTTTTTAACAAAAGAGATGCGGCAAAAAGCCCGGCAGCGTCTCCGCCACCGGGCTTGAGGGTGAAGTGCGGTCGGCGCCGCGCCTCAACCCGGCACTCGAGGTGCCTCATCTACATGCGCTCTTTCCCGAGGCTATTCATTGACATGGGTCACGCAACCGCTGCGAGATCCGCCCGTTAACCAGGACCACTCCGAGCTGAGTTTTCCCCGCCGGAAAACATGAACCAGAGACCGCGCGCCTGCCTAGCTCGGCGCCCACGCACCGCCTGTGCAACATCGAGCATGCACCCACCCGTCGACAACATCGCGTGGGACGCCATCGCCCTTGCGACTTTCTCGGGGCTGTTCAAGAACGCGCGAACCGCATAGTTCTGCGAGCCCGTGCCTCAATCAACGGCGAGAACCGGACATGGCCGACGCGATCGACTGGAAGAACGCGGTGGCGCCGACGCTCGCCGACTTCGAGGTGATTGCCGGCGCCGTCTGGGAGCGCCTTGCACCCGAGTTCCGCGAGGTCTGCAGCGATCTCGTGATCCGCGTCGAGGATTTTGCCATCGACGAGGTCCTCGACGAGCTCGAGATCGAAAGCCCGCTTGATCTGCTCGGGCTCTATCACGGCCTGAGCCTCGACAAGAAAAGCGTGTCAGATTTGCCACGCGAGCCGGATATGGTGGTCCTCTATCGCCGCGCAATTCTGGACTACTGGGCCGATAGCGACGAGAACCTTGGGTGAGATTATTACCCATGTGCTCGTGCACGAGATTGGCCATCATTTCGGCTTCTCCGACGCAGATATGGAAGAAATCGAAGCCCAGGCGGTCGCTTGAGAAGCCGCTGACCAAAGGGGCCGTCTATCACCACTTATGCTCGGGCCGTTGCTTGTATTGTTAATTTTTTCAGGCGATGGTGGCCGTGAACCTGTTTCCGCTCCAGAGACGACAAAGCCTAGGTGCTCGCGTGAACATTGTTCGCCTTTGGTATCTGATGCTTGCAGGGCTTACGGCCCTTTTCGTTTCCGGTGCTGCATTGGCCGACGACGTGCCGTCTCCTGAGGAGTACGTCGCGCACGTCGGCGGCGACGCGCACGTGCTGCCCCCGGGCGAGGTGAAGCTCGACAACCGTCCCCAGGTTTGCGGCCAACGGCCGACCGTGATCGACAGCCAGCTCGACGACTACGGCGCCGCCTATCCTGGATTTCTCATCCTCAATCCGCGCCTCCTGAACAAGGTCTCGACACCCGTCAAGCAGTGGATCTTCGCGCACGAGTGCGGCCATCAGTTCCGCGGTCCCGACGAGGAGACTGCCGACTGCTTCGCCGTGCAGCGCGGCCGCCGCCAGGGCTGGCTGACGCCGGACGGCCTCGAGGAGGTCTGCCAGTTCATCGCCCCCGCCAAGGGCGACAGCATGCATTTCTCAGGCTCCCACCGCTGCGACTACATGCGCCAGTGCTACGCGGACCCGAGCATTCGCTGAGCCGACGCGCGCCTCACTTATCCCCGCTCCCTGTGCGTGACTTAGGCTCGCAAGCCGCCCCACCTGCGTTGAGGGCGGCTCCGCATGCACCTTTCCGGCTACACGAAAAAGCTGCTCGCGCTGGCGCAAACGCTCCACCGCTGGGCGGGCGCGCTCGGCGCGCTGGACCGCTCGCGGCGCGAGAAGGTGGCGAAATACGCCGACGAGATTGCCGCCACGCTGGCCCGCGCCTCGGGCGCCCTCTTGCGCCTCGAAGCAGACGCCACCGATCATGCGGCCGCGCGCGAGGCCTTGCGCGAGTTCGGCCGTATCGCGGGCTATATCGAGACGATCGTGGGCGTGCTCCGGCACCATCTTGACGGACGAAAGCTAGCTGGCGTTAAAAGGCGGCTCGAACAGCTTGCTCCCCAAGGCATCCGGCAGAGCCTGACCGCCGTCAAGGTGCGAGCCCACACCGACCGGCTCATCGCCACCGAGGGTTATTTCCGGGCGCTGGCCGACAGTCTGCGCGCTTGAGCCCCGCGCCGAAAGAGGAGCCGATGGATAAGTTCACCAAGCTGACGGGCGTCGCCGCGCCGCTGCCGATGCGCAACGTCGACACCGACATGATCATCCCCAAGCAGTTCCTGAAGACGATCAAGCGCACCGGGCTCGGCAAATCGCTGTTCCACGAGATGCGCTACGACCGGGACAGGGCAAAGAGATCGCCGAGTTTGTCTTGAACAAGCCCGCCTACCGCAAGGCTCAAGATCCTCGTCACCGGCGAGAACTTCGGCTGCGGCTCTTCGCGCGAGCACGCGCCGTGGGCGCTGCTCGATTTCGGCTTCCGCTGCATCATCGCGCCGGATTTCGCCGACATCTTCTACAACAACTGCTTCCAGAACGGCATTCTGCCGATCAAGCTTCCCCAGGCCGAAATCGACAAGCTCCTCGACGACGCGAGCCGCGGCTCCAACGCAACCATCACCATCGACCTCGAAGCCCAAGAGATCCGCGGCCCCGACGGCGGCGTGATCCGCTTCGAGATCGATCCATTCCGCAAGCACTGTCTCCTGAACGGCCTCGACAATATCGGCCTCACGCTCGAGAAGGAGCGGTCGATCACCGACTTTGAGGCGAAGGCCGCAACCGTGCGTCCTTGGGCCTGATCCGTTGGCCCAGCGGCGTGTGAATATCGCGGACGGCTGAGGCTTGAGACACACACCGAGTGGACATTGCGCGGCCTGCGGATTGCCGCAAATCGCACGAATGTGCTAGGTGCGAACCCTCGCCGCACGGCCGAACGAGGATCCATGCGCGTCAACAGCTGTTTCTGCCGCCTTCATGATGCTCGCCATGTTTGCGGGCACCGAACGCGTCGCTGCCGGACCTGCTGTCCTTTTCGACGCCGCCGACGGCAAGATCCTCTACGCCGAGGACCTCGACAATCAGTGGCACCCTGCCTCGCTGACCAAGATCATGACGGCCTACATCGTGTTCGAGGCCATCAAGGAGGGAAAGCTACAGCTCAAGCAGAAGATCCCCTACAGCGCCAACGCACAGCAGCAGCCCCCGAGCAAGCTCGGACTCTCGCCTTGACGCCCAGCTCCTGGTCGACAGCGCGCTCAAGGCTCTCATCATCAAGTCTGCAAACGATGTGGCGATCGCCTTGGCGGAAGCCGTCAGCGGCAGCGAGCAGGCTTTCGTCGCCAAGATGAACGATACCGCGCGGCGCCTCGGCATGACGCGCACGAACTTCGTCAATCCGAACGGTCTGCCTGCGCCGGAGCAGATGACCACGGCCCGTGACCTCGCTCGGCTCGCGCGCGCGGTGATCAGGGATTACCCCGAGTACGCCGCGTACTGGTCCATGAGCGACGCCCGCATCGGCAAGATCTTCATCGGCAGCCACAACGGCTTGCTGCGCTCGTTCGAGGGCGCCGACGGCATGAAGACCGGCTTCATCTGTGACTCGGGCTATAACGTCGTCGCCAGCGCAACCCGCGACGGACGTAAGCTGATGGCGGTCGTGCTCGGCGAGACGTCGGGCGCCGATCGCACGATCCGCGCCGCAAGCCTGCTCGAACATGGCTTCCAGCAATACGGCTGGAAGACGCTCTTCACCCCATCGTCGGATATCGACACCATGCCGGTGGCGGCCGATGCCAAGGGCGTCACCAACATGAAGCAGATGATTGCCGCTTGGGAGTGTGGAAACGGCCGCAAGCCACGTGTCCGCAAAGCGCGCGGCAACAAGACGGTAAAGAAGCCGCAAGCCGCCGACGCATCGGCGGCATCGGGCACGGCCGCGACAAATGCCGCAGCGGTGGCCCTGCCGGCCGCCAAGCCAACTCCGAAGCCGGTCCAAGCTTCAGCCGCTGGCGCATCGCCATCTCTCAAACTTGATCCCAAGATCGATCCAGGCACGTTCGGATACGCCGCAAGCCCGCCAAGCATGCCAGGCACCGGCCTGCCGGCCAACTGAGCGTGCGTGCGTTAACTCGGCTCGATTTGGGGCATAGCGCTCGCCCCTGATCGCCCCTTGCAGTCCCTTTACGAGACAGCGCTCAGCGCCTCCCCCGGCCCGATCGCAAAAACCGTCGAATTTCCGCTGGGAAACGGCACGGAAAGCCTGGCCCTATTCCTGGCGTCGATCTTGCTTCCTCAGCGCTATTAACCTGCCCTGAGGTACGACATGGCTACCAGTTCACACGCATCCGACCCCGCAAGCGGGCTGCCCGAGGCAGAGCTCATGGCAGCCGTGCTCGAAGGCCGTCATGGAAATTACGCGGCGGAGGTCGCCGACTTTTTCGCACTCCTGCATCGTCAGCAGGGAGACGCCAGCCGCTCGAAAGCATGGTGGGGCGTTGCCGACGCCGTCCGCAAGCGCACACAGGACCGCCTGACCGACGCTTAAGCTTTCTTGCTGCCCTCATCGTAGATGATGACGCAAAGCGTGCGCGGCCCGTGCGCGCCCATCACGATACGCCCTCCGATGTCGCCCGTCCGCGATGCGCCGGAAATCAGATTGAGCGCGCGAGGCATCACGGCCCTCCCCATGCGCGAGCGCACCATATCGAACGCCTCCTCGTAGCAGCCGACGATCGAGCCCCGCGTGACGGCAACGATGTGGATCTCCGGCAGAAACGCGAGCGACGTCGGGTTCTCCGCTCCGGAGATCAGCACGAGCGTACCCGTCTCCGCGACTCCGGCCATCGCATGCGACAGCGTCGCGTTGTCATCTGCATGCGCCGGTGCCTCGACCCGCACGAGGCCGGCAGATTTCTCCCAGGGAAGTGCTGCCAAACATGGATCGGTCCCCAAGCGCAAACGCAGCGGCGCGCCCGCCTTCGCCAGGAAACCCGCTGCGGCCGTCGGAATCTCTTCCGCGGAGACCGCTTCGATCACCGCTGTCGACTGATCCTTGAGGCAGGACACGAATTGCGCTGAGAGCTGCGAAGCGGGCCGCATCGCCTTTGCGGGCAATTGATGTCGAGGCGGCGTCGTGAGCCGCTGCTCCGACTGCGCGCTTACGCTCGCGATCTCCCTCGGCCGAGCCCCGGAGGAACGAGCCCGGATCTCGCCTAGGACATCGTCACGGCTCATCGCGGCAACCCTCTCTGGCGCTCCGCCCAGAGCTGCTGGAACGTCCGCCCTTGCGGCGCCGGGAAATCGCGAGTGCGCGTCCAGCCTCGCCCGAGAGGCAGGAAGCGAAATGCGCCGCGCGAGCGCCCGGCGGCACCGAGCATGGCCGCCGCAAACCGCGCCAGCATGTGATAGAGGCGCGGTCGTTTGGCCGCATACGCCCACGCCCCGAGAAGAAGTCGCTGCACCGGCCGCATCTCGCCGCCGCTGAAGGCAGCTTCCCGCCAGCGTCGCATCAGCCCGGGCAGCGGAATCTTCACCGGGCAGACCTCTTCGCAACGCCCGCAGAAGCTCGATGCGTTCGGGAGATCGCTGCTTTCGCCGATGCCGATGAGGGCCGGCGTCAGCACGGCGCCGATCGGCCCGGCGTAGACCGAGCCGTAGGCATGCCCGCCGATCGCGTTGTAGACCGGGCAGTGGTTCATGCACGCGCCGCACCGGATGCAGCGCAGGACCTCGCGAAACTCGCTTCCGAGCAGCGCCGAGCGGCCGTTGTCGACGATCACCACATGGCAAGCACGTGGCCCGTCCGGGTCGCTCGCCCGCCGAGGACCGGTGAGAAAGCTCGTGTAGGCCGTGATCTCCTGGCCGGTCCCCGACCGGGCGAGCACGCGCAGCAGCACGGCCGCATCCTCGAGCGTCGGCACGACCTTCTCGATGGAAGCGACCACGATGTGAACCTTGGGCAAGAGAGACGTCAGGTCGCCGTTCCCCTCGTTGGTGACGATGACGGCCGAGCCCGTCTCGGCGATGAGGAAGTTCGCACCCGTGATGCCGACGTCGGCGGAGAGAAACTTCTCTCTCAGCACGCCGCGCGCCTCCGCGACGAGCTCGGCTGGCTCGTCGAGGCGCCGGTCGGCCGGGAGGTGCGTGTGGCGGCGCCGGAAGTCCGCCTCGACCTGATCGCGGCTGAGATGGATAGCGGGCGCGATGATATGGCTCGGAGCCTCGCCGCGGATTTGCACGAGATATTCGCCGAGATCGGTCTCGACCACTTCCAGGCCAGCCGCTTCGAGGTGCGCGTTGAGGCCGATCTCTTCCGAGACCATCGACTTGCCCTTGGCGACGAGCCTGGCTCCTTCGGCGCGGCACAGTCCGAGAATGATGTCGCGTGCTTCGGCGGCGGTTTTCGCCCAGTGAACGTGCGTGCCCGCAGTCGCGGCCTTGTCGGCAAATGCCTCGAGATAGAGGTCGAGATGAGCGAGCGTATGATCGCGGATGTCGCGGGCAGTGCGCCGTCAGCGCCTCGAACTCCGGAAGGCGCGCCTTGGCTGCCGCACGCTGCGCAACGAGCCCGCCCGGCAATCCGTCGAGCGCGCGCCTCAGCTGAGGATCCGCAAGCGCGGTGCGGGCGTTCGCCTTGAAGTCGCGCGTCGTGGGCGTCATGGGCTGCCGGGATAGGCAATGGGCGGATCGGAAAGCTCCCCGGCGAGCACTTCGGCCACGTGCCGGCAGGCGATCGTCGATCCGGCGCGCCGGAGCTTGCCCGCGATGTTGGCGAGACAGCCGAGATCGCCGCCGAGGACGATGTCCGGACCGGCTTGAGATATGGCCGCCGCCTTCTTCTCGACCATGGCGTTCGAGATCTCGGGATACTTCACCGAGAAAAGACCGCCGAAGCCGCAGCAGGTCTCACTCTCGGCCATTTCGACCAGCTCTAGCCCCTCGACTGTGCCGAGAAGCCGCCGCGGCTCGGCAGCGATCTTGAGCTCTCTCAGGCCCGAGCAGGCATCATGATAGGCAGCGCGGGCCTTCAGCGCCCCTGGCACGCTCGTCATTTGCCGGACATTGACGAGAAACGAGGTCAGCTCGTGAACGCGATCTGCAAAGGCGCGGACCTCCTCGGCGTCTTCCGTGGCACCGGTGACCAGCCGCGGGTAGTGCAGCTTGAGCATGGCCGCGCACGATCCCGATGGTGCGACGACATAATCGTATCCCCTGAAGGCGCGCACCGTCGCCAGCGCAATCTCGCGGGCGCTCTCCCGGTCTCCCGAATTGTAGGCGGGCTGACCGCAGCAGGTCTGAGCCTCGACGACCTCGACACGGCAGCCGGCTGCCTCGATGAGGCGCACCGCCGCAAACCCCACCGAGGGGCGCAGGAGATCGACGAGGCAAGTAACGAAAAGACCTACGCGCGGCTCCACCCTCGAGCTCCCGTCAAAGTCTGCTGGTGACGGGAAGCTACTTCAGGAACGCGCGCGCGGCGATCATTTGTTGGCGATGGCGTAGAGCCGCGTCAGTGCGCGTCGGTGTGCAGGCCTTGCTTCTTTGCGGCGCTCGGCTTGGCCGCTATAGGGCGGCGGCCCGATTTGACCTCGTCCGGCGGCGCCTCGAGATCGGCGATTTCCATGCTCTTGTCCCAGTAAGGCTCGACCCCGAAGTTGCCCGACAGGAACTCGATGAAGGCATTGACCTTCGCCGGCATGAAGTCGCGGCTGGGATAGACGGCGTAGATCGCCACCTTCGAGGAGCCGCGATACTTGGGCAGCACGACCTGAAGCGCGCCGCTCTGCAGCTCGGCGCCGATTTCCCAGATGCTCCTGAGACCGAGCCCCAGACCGGTGAGCAAGGCCTCGCGGATGAGCTCGGCCGAGTTCGAGCGGATGTTGCCCTTGACGCGGATGTGGCGCTGTCCTTCCGGCCCCTCGAGCCGCCACACGTCCTGCGCACCTGCCGACAGGCAGTTGTGAGCATCGAGGTCGCCCAGCGTCTTCGGAATGCCTGCTTTCTCGAGATACGACGGCGCCGCGCAAATCACGCGCCTGTCGGGTGAAAGCTTGCGCGCGACGAGCGAGGAATCGGGAAGCTCGCCGATACGGATGGCGACGTCGAACCCTTCGCGGATGATGTCGACAAAATTGTCGGTGAGATGAAAGTCGAGGTGGATGTCCGGAAAGCGGGCCACGAAATTGGGCAGATGTGGCGCGACGTGCAGCCGTGCGAAAGAGGTCGGCGCCGTGATCTTCAGGTGCCCGCGCGGTCTCGTGTTGCGGCGGCTGACGAAGTCCTCCGCCTCTGCGACGAGGCTCAGGATGTCGAGCGACGCGTTTGAAGTAGCCCTCGCCCGTCTCCGTCAGCGTCAGCTGGCGCGTGGTGCGCTGAAAAAGGCGCGCACCAACTCTCTCTTCGAGGAGGCTGATGCGCTTCGAAACGACAGCCGGGGAAATTCCCATCTCTCGCCCGGCTGCCGACATATTGCCGGTCCTGGCGACGCGTGCGAAAATATCGAAATCGCTAATGGTCGTCACTGATATGTCCTCATGAGCAGCTCTTGTGGCCGCTACAGTCAATTCCCTCCCCATGGTGCCCGCCCCTGCATCTGACAAAAATATGTCGATACAGGTACCTAAAAGGAGAGAAAGCTCAACACTTCCGCCGCCGATCGAGTCTAGTTGCACTAGTCCGTGAGTGACAGCACGACTTTGGTCGATAGCGTCGCACACGGAGCAAAGGACTGAACAAAGGATAGTTTAGGATGCCATCCATCGAGCTGCCAAGTCCTGATGCGCCCGTGCTGGCCCGACGCAGCGAGATTGTCCGTGATCTGCAATCGCTGGTGGGCGCCAATGCCGTAATCGCCGACGAGGACGGCCGCCGCGCCTTCGAGACCGATGCTCTCACCGCCTATCGGCGTATGCCGCTTGCGGTCGTGCTGCCCTGCACAACCGAGGAGGTCTCGAAGGTTCTCAAATACTGCAAGGTAAATGGCATCAAGGTCGTGGCGCGCGGCGCCGGAACATCGCTGTCGGGGGGCGCGCTGCCAAGTGAGGATGCAGTCGTCATCGGCGTCTCCAAAATGAACAAAGTTCTGGAGATCGACTACGAGAACCGCTTCGCGCGGGTCGAGGCCGGCATCACCAACCTCGCGATCTCGGAGGCCGTCGGCCGCGGCGGCTTCTTCTATGCCCCCGACCCATCGAGCCAGGTCGCCTGCACCCTCGCTGGCAACATCGCCATGAACTCGGGCGGCGCCCATTGCCTGAAATACGGCGTCACCGTCAACAACGTGCTTGGCGTAAAGATCGTGCTGATCGACGGCGAGATCGTCGAGATCGGCGGCCCGTTCTTGGAGCCTGAGGGCTACGACCTGCTCGCGCTGATCGTCGGCTCCGAGGGCCAGTTCGGCATCGTCACCGAGGCCACCGTCAGGATCCTGCGCGCCGCCGAAGGCGCGCGCCCGATGATGATCGGCTTCGAGAGTAGCGCCAAGGCCGGTATGTGCGTCGCGCGCATCATCGGCTCGGGCATCATCCCGGTCGCGATTGAGTTCATGGACCGTCCTGCGATCAAGGTCTGCGAGGAGTTCGCTAAGGCGGGTTACCCGCTTGACGTCGAGGCCCTGCTGATCATCGAGGTCGAGGGCTCCGAGGAGGAGATCTCCGACCGGCTCGCCTACATCTCGAGCATCGCCGAGGAGCTGAACCCGCAAGCAATCGTCGTCAGCTCATCGCCCGCGCAGAGCGCCAAGATCTGGAAGGGACGCAAAGCCGCATTCGGCGCCGTCGGTCGCCTTTCCGACTACTACTGCATGGACGGCACGATCCCTCTCACCCATCTCCCCCACGTCCTCGAGAAGATTTCCGAGATCTGCGCGCGCCACGGGCTCAAGGTCGCCAACATCTTCCACGCCGGCGACGGCAACCTGCACCCGCTCGTGATGTATGATGCCAACAAGCCCGGTGACACCGACAAGGCGGAGGAGGCGGGCGCCGAGATCCTGAAGCTCTGCGTCTCGGTCGGCGGTTGTCTCACCGGCGAGCACGGCGTCGGCATCGAGAAGCGCGACTTGATGCGCGTCCAGTTCTCCGACACGGACCTCGCGGTGCAGCTGCGCATCAAAGCCGTGTTCGATCCCGACTGGCTTTTGAACACCGGCAAGGTTTTCCCCCTCGACGCCGTTGCCGCCGCAATGGCGCGCCGCGAGGCGGAATTGCAGCGTGCCGCCGGCGCAGCTGCGGCGGCCTAAGGAGAGCGTTCGCGTGGACGAGATCCTGAAACCCGCCACCGAGTGGGAATTGAAAAGCATGATCTCGGCGCTCGCAGAGCGCCAGATCCCCGCCGAGATCATCGGCGCGGGCTCCAAGCGCGGCGTCGGCCGCCCGGTGTCGGCGCCCATCGCGCTCACCACCGCTGGCATGCGCGGCATCTCGCTCTACGAGCCGAGCGAACTCGTCATGTCGGCGCGCGCCGGCACGCCGCTCTCCCAGATCGAGGTCGAGCTTGCCTCGCGCGGACAGATGCTCCCTTTCGAGCCCATCGATCTCGGCCCCGTGCTCGGCGCCCCCGCCGGCATTCAGACCATCGGCGCCGTCTTCGCGACCAACATGTCCGGCGCGCGCCGCATCGCTGCCGGCTCCGCCCGCGACTACCTCTTGGGGCTTCGCGCCGTGAATGGGCACGGCGAGTTCTTCAAGTCCGGCGGGCGCGTGATGAAGAACGTCACCGGCTACGACGTGGCGCGCGGCCTGTCCGGAAGCTGGGGCACGCTGGCCGTCATGTCGGAGGTGACCTTCAAGGTTCTGCCTCTGCCCGATGACGTTGTGACCCTCGTCTTTCCTGGTTTGACGGACGATCTCGCCGTCGAGCTGATGAGCACGGCGTTGGGTCTGCCCTTCGAGGTCTCCGGCACCGTGCACCTGCCCGATGGCCTTGCGCGCCGTCTCAAGCAATCCGAGCTGCGAGCGGAAAAGAAATCGCTCACCGCCATTCGTATCGAGAACTTCACCCGCTCGATTTCCTACCGCAAGGGCCGCCTCAAGGAGGCGCTCGCGGCCTTCGGCGAGCCGATCGAGCTCAACCTCGAGAAGTCGCTGCAGTTCTGGGGCGACATGAGGCGCCTGTCCTTCATGCCCTACGACACGACGCACCTGTGGCGGATTTCTACGTCGCCGAAAGTGGCGCCGAAGCTCGTCAGCGACATCAAGCGGCACATGCCCGCCGAGGCCTTCTACGACTGGTCGGGCGGCCTCATTTGGCTCGAAACGCCGGCATCCGCCGACGCGGGAACCGCCGACATCCGGCGCGCCGTTGCCATCCATGGCGGCCATGCCACGCTCATTCGCGCCGATCATTCGGTCCGCGGCTCGTCGACGTATTCCAGCCCCAGTCGCCCGCGACCGAGCGCCTGACGCGCGGACTGAAAGACGCCTTCGATCCGTTGCACCTCTTTAATCCTGGCCGCATGTACGCCACGATGTAGAAGTGCGACAGCTCGCGTTGGTGAGCTTGCCCGATCACGCCTATCGAAAGACTGACGATGCAGACGAACTTCTCGACCGAGCAGCTCACCGACCGCCGCCTCGCCGAGGCCGACCGCATCCTCAAGCGATGCGTCCACTGCGGTCTGTGCACGGCCGTCTGCTCGACATACGTCGTCCTCGGCGACGAGCGCGATTCTCCGCGCGGGCGCATCTACCTCATGAAGGACATGTTCGAGCGCGAGCGCGTGCCGACCCCCAAGGTGCGCCTGCATCTCGACCGCTGCCTGAGCTGCCTGTCGTGCGTCTCCGCGTGTCCGAGCGGCGTCGACTACATGCATCTGATCGACCTGGCGCGCGTTCACGTCGAGGAGACCACGACCGCGCAGCTTCAGGGAGCGCGCCGTTCGCAATCTGCTCGGCGTTCCTGGTTCCCTACCCGAACCGCTTCCGCCTTGCCCTCAAGCTTGCGCCACTCGGCCGCGCGCTCGTCCCGCTCCTGCGCCGCTTCGGCTTGAAGGAGCTCGCGGCCATGATCTCGCTCGCGCCTTCGACATTGATGCCGCCGGCACCCGAGTACGATGGACCCGGCACCGCCGTCACCAAGAGCGAGCGGCGCGCACGCGTCATTCTGCTTGCCGGCTGCGTCCAGCAGGTCCTGCGCTCCGACATCAACGACGCCACCATTCGCCTGCTCGCCCGGCGCGGCGTCGATGTCGTCGTCTCGAACGGCGCCGGCTGCTGCGGCGCGCTCGTCCATCACATGGGCCGCGAGGCCGAGACCAAGCGTCAGGTCCGCCGCAACGTCGACGCCTGGTCGAAGGAGATGGGCAAGGGCCAGATCGACGCCATCATCGTCAACGCCTCTGGCTGCGGCACGACGGTCAAGGACTACGGCTACCTGCTGAAGGACGACCCGGCCTACGCCGAGCGCGCGGCCAAGATCTCGAGCCTCGCCAAGGACGTCTCCGAGTTCCTGGTCGAGTACGAGCTTGGCGCGCCGGACCGCTGGTCGTCGCTCCGCGTCGCCTACCACTCGGCGTGCTCGCTCCAGCACGGACAGCGCATCCACGACGAGCCGCGATTCCTCCTGAAGCAGGCAGGCTTTGCGGTTGCCGACGTTCCCGAGGGGCACATCTGCTGCGGCTCGGCCGGAACCTACAATATTCTCCAGCCCGAGCTTGCCGACGAGCTCAAGGAGCGCAAGATCAAGAACATCCGCTCGACGCGCGCCGACGTGGTGGCCGCCGGCAACATCGGCTGCATAACCCAGCTGCGCGGCGACCTGGACCTGCCGATCGTCCACACAGTCGAGCTTCTCGACTGGGCCTACGGCGGCCCGGCGCCGCGCGGCCTCGAGCATCTGCGCCGATTTGTCACCGATGTTCCGAAGCCGAGACGCCCTGTCCAGGACTTCATCATGGCCTAACGGACGCGCGGAACGAACAACCGTGCGGATTATTGCCACCTTCATGACGACACCCACGCAAATACCGGCAGCCCCGCCAAGCCCCGACATGAGAGGCCTGAAAGGGCCCTTCGATATCGTGGGCGACGTTCACGGCTGCGCCGATGAGCTCGAGGAGCTGCTCGGCAGGCTGGGTTATGCGCATTCGCCACGCTGGGGAGCGTGGACGCCGCATCGAGACCGCCGCGCCGTCTGGACGGCGCCTCCTCTTTGTCGGCGATCTCGTCGATCGCGGGCCGCGCTCGCCCGACGTTCTGCGGATTGTGATGGCCTTGGCCGAAGCGGGCCATGCGCTCGCCGTGCCCGGGCAATCACGACGTGAAGTTCCTGCGCTGGCTCGATGGCCGCCAGGTGAAGATGAGCCACGGGCTCGACCGCACGGCCGCGCAGCTCGAGGGCGAAAGCCCCGAGTTCCGGGCACGCATCAAGACGTTTCCTGTCCGCTTTGCCGAGCCACGTCTGGCTGGAGGACGGGCACCTCGCCGTGGCCCACGCCGGCATCAAGGAGCCGATGCTTGGGCGGACGTCGAGCGAGGTGCGAAGCTTCTGCCTCTATGGCGAGACGTCGGGCGAAACCGACGAGTTCGGCCTGCCCGTCCGCTATCACTGGGCCGCCGAGTACAAGGGCGCGACCGCGATCGTCTACGGCCACACGCCGGTCCCCGACGCCGAATGGATCAACAAGACGATCTGCATCGACACCGGCTGCTGCTTCGGCGGCAAGCTCTCGGCATTGAGATGGCCCGAGAACGAGATCGTCTCGGTACCTGCCGCCAAGGTGTACACCGAGCCGGGCGGCCCTTTGGCCACCCGCCGGTGCGGCCGGGAGCCGTGCTCTAGACGGCGTCGTCTCCGAGCACGGGCCACGCGGCGACTCACTTAAGCCGCCTTTCGGCACGCCGAGCTGATGCACCCGACATGCCGGTGGTCCGTGCCGCAGCACCCGCCGAGCACGTTGATGTGCGGGAAGCGGCTCAAGAGCTCGCGATACTGCTGGCCGAGCTCCTCGGGGTTGCCGCTGTCGAGCTCGGGTGAGTTGTCGAGCTCGGCGTGGCTCTTCTTCGACGAGTTCGCGCGCAATCCTTTGACGCGCTGCATCCACGCGGCATGCCCGTCGAGCACATGATCGAAATGCGTCGGGTGCGCGCAATTGATCATGTAGTAGGCCGGCCCATGCCGGGTTGCTCCATCCACGGCAGCGATCGCCTCTGCCGAGCCCCTCGCCGGTCGCCAGTCGTCCATCCGTCTCGACCGTGAAGGAGACGACATACGGCATGGCCGCAGCCTCTGAGCGCGAGCGCGAAGCCGATCGCTTCGTTCACGTATGACAGCGTGTAGGCCGAGACGTAGTCGGCACCGGCATCGCGGAAGATGCCGACCTGCCACGCGTGATAGGCCTGCGCCTCGTCCACGCTCATCACCTGGCCGGGATCGTAGCCGTCGCCCCGCGGGCCTACGACACCGCTCACGACGATCGGCGAGCGCGCCGTCTCGTAGCGATCGCGAATCTCCGCCTGGAACGCAATCGAGTCGTGGTTGATCTTCGCCAGACGACTGCGGTCGTAGCCGATCTTTGCCGCCCAATCCGGATTGGCGCGCCACGTCGGGCCGTCGAGGACAAAGCCCATGCCGTGCTCGAGAGCCAGCGGAATATAGCGGTCGTAGTATTTCCGGATCGCGTTTCGGCCCTTCTCGCTCTCGAGCAAGGGGAAAGCCGCAAAGCACGGCAGCTCCCAGCCCTCGTGGAAAATGAGCGTCGTCTCGAGGCCGCCGTCGGTCAGAAACAGTTGCCCGTTCATCTGGGGGAGCCGGTCGCGGTACTTGGGTTCTGTGGATTTCGCCATCGTGCATTCTCCTACATGTCCTGCGCGGAGGTGCGCTTGACGCGGAACATGCCGATGGCGGTCTCTTCCTTCTAGCCGACTTGCGGTTTACCTCACGAAGGAAGATGCATTTTGCTGAAAGATCAGAAAGATAGATGATGCGCGCGTCCCCGTTCCGGCTCGCGAGCGCGCCCCCGGAACGCGTCAACTGTACCCGTGGTACAGTGCTGCGCACGGTCATTCGAGAGCGACACCATGCTGGAGACCCAAAATCGAAAGGTTGGCGACACGCGAGACCGGATCCTCGACGTCGCCGAGACGGCCGTGCTCGAGAAGGGTTTCGCCGGCACGTCGATCGAGGAGCTGATTGCGGCCGTCGGCATCACCAAGAGCGGCTTCTTCTACCACTTCAAGGACAAGGGCGAGCTCGCGAAGGCGCTCCTTGTCCGCTACATCGAACGCGAGGACGCGCTATTCGACGATCTCTTCCGCCGCGCCGACGAGCTCAACGAGGACCCGCTGCACGGCTTCCTCGTCGGCCTCAAGATGCTCGTCGGAGCTATTGTCCGATCTGCCGGGCGGACATCCCGGCTGTCTTGATCGCCGCCGATCTGCTATCAGGAGCGCCTCTTCGACAAGGAGGTACGCGATCTGAACGCGGCCGCCGTGCTCGCCTGGCGCCGCCGCTTTCGCGAGCGCCTGGACCTCATTGCCGGGCGTTATCCCCCGCGCATTCGCCGTCGACCTCGACGATCTCGCCGACATGCTGTCCGTGATCGCCGATGGCGGCATCATCTTGTCGAAGGTCACGCACGACAAGGCCGCGTTGCCGCGTCAGGTGCTCCTCTACCGCGAATATATCCGCGCCGTCTTTCTCGGCACCTGAGGCGGGGCAGCCGCCTGACAGTCGTCTCAGGCGTATTTCCGCGTCGGCGCATGAAAGCCGCTGGTGAACCGGAGGCCGGCCGAGTTCCCCTTGCGCCACGTCATCTTGCAGTCGACCTCGTTGCCGGTCGGACGACGAATAGAGCTTGAGCGAGCCCTGCAGCAGCGACGCCTTGATCTCGTCGTTCCAGATGTCGACTTGCGCACCCAGCGCCGACATGTCCTTGATCGTGCAGGCCCTGCGGTTTCAGCATGCTCTCGGACCAGATGAAGCCGTCCGTCATCCGCTGGCGCTTGCGCACCGTCGACCGCTGCGCTTCGTCGCCCACATTCTTGCGCTTCCGGCCCATCTGCAGCTTTTCAGAGGCGAAACATCGCCGAACAGTTTATCCAGGAACTCCATTTTCACTCATCCTTCGCGAGTTGATTCACGCGGTCTGAGCCGGCCTGCACCGGGACCAGCTTGCGCTCTCTGCGGCCGCAGAACTGGTCACCGCCGATGCTGTACATCACGGTACTGAACAAGTGGTTACCGAAGTCCTTACGTACGCGCATTTTTTGCCGGCGCCTCGCATATGCTCAGGCGATGCCGAAGGGCGGATTTACTGCTGCGCTGCCGAATTCTTGGCGGCCGTCTTCTTGGACGACGTCTTCGCTGCCGGCTTGGGCGTCTCCTTGGCCGTGGCGACGGCAGCAGCCGCAGGCTTTGCCTCGCCCGCTGCGAGCACGGTCCGGCATTCGGCCGGAAGATCGGCGAGCGTGATCTCTTTCTTCTTGGCCACCGGCTTGTCCGACTTGGGTATCGGCGCCTTCTCGACGGTCTTCTTGGGCGTGATCTTCTTGATCCAATCGGTGAGCTCGGCGCCGCACCCGTCGTCGCCGGGCGGCGGCGGCTGCGACTTGCAAATGTTCGAGCCGCTCGGACAGCCGATGCGGATATGCATGTGATAGTAGTGGCCCCAGTAGGGTCGAACCTTCGCGAGCCAGCCGCTGTCCGTGCCGGCGGCCTGCGCACAGCGCTTTCTTGATCGCCGGATGCACGAGCACGCGCTCGACGAGACGGTACGACGCCGCGCGCTTGATCAGCTTCACCTGACCCTCGCCGAAAACCTTCGGGTCGACGGAGATGTCGTCCGCCGCCAGCATCGAGGTGGCCGAGAGGTCCTCGCGCTCCTTCTCGGTGAGGCGCTTATCCGGCATGCGCGTCAGCCATACGTCGGCATCGAGCCCGACCTGATGGCTCGCATGTCCCGACGTCATCGGGCCGCCGCGCGGCTGCGCGATATCGCCGACGAGCAGCCCGGGCCAGCCGTCCTTCTCCTTGGATTCGGTCGCCAGCCGCTCGACCAGCGAGATCAGGATGGGATGGCCCCACATGCGGTTGCGCGAGAGCCGCATGACCTGCCAGGCGGGACCCGTCGATGGCGAGGGCCTTCGCACCCGAAAGGCAGCCCTTGGCGTACCAGCCGATCGCGCGCGACGCGAGCTGTGCCGGCAGTCTTCGCGGCCCCGAACAGCTCCTTGGCGGGTGTCGGCTTCTTGCCCTTGGCACCCTTCTCGTCCTTGGCGGGCGCAGCATCGGCCTTGGGCGGATCCTCGCCGGATTTCTCCTGGGGGTCCGCTACCGCGGACGCGGCAGGCGGCGCGGGCGTGGGTGACGGCGACGGCAGCCGCCGTCACCGGCGCAGCCGCCGGTGACAGATTCGGGTTTCTTCGCCGGCACCGGTGCCGGCGGGAGCACGGGCGCCGCAACCGGAAATGGCGTGCTGGTGGAGGGAGTGGCGGCCGGTTCAGCTGGTCTTTGCGGCGCCGACGCAGCGCCGGTACTGGGATTGGTGGCAGCGGTATTGGCCTTGGCCGCCGCAGCCTCTGCGGCTGCCGACAGCTGGACCCTGCCAGGACGCGCGACGCCTCCTCAGCCCACGCGGAGGCGAGAGCCAGCGGCAAAGACACGACTATGAACAGCGCTACGCTTCGGGTGAACGGCATGGGCCCCCGTAGCAAATCAGTCCTGGTGCATCCTAACCCGTCGCGGGGCCAAATTGCGACCATCAATCCCTTTTTGGCAGATCTTTGAAGGGCAAAACGAGGCTCCAGGTGATTCGGGTGGGGTCTGCGGACTGGTAGGGCGCAAGCCCTATGGTCATCCCCTCGTGTCCTTTCTCCGGCTGAGCGCGTGTAAGTGCCGAAAAGACGGTCCCAGATCGAGAGGTTGAACCCGTAGTTGCTGTCGTGCTCGCGGCGCAGGACCGAGTGGTGAACCCGGTGCATATCGGGCGTCACGATTACGCTGGCGTAGGAGCGCGATCGAGCCACGCTGGCAAGGCGACGTTGGCGTGATTGAACATCGCCGCACCGTTGAGGATGACCTCGAACAGGAGCACCGCCAGCGGCGACGCACCGAGCACCAGCACCCAGACGATCTTCCACAGCATGGAGAGCCCGATCTCGATCGGATGAAAGCGGATCGCCGTCGTGACATCGATGTCGACGTCGGCATGATGCATCTGATGCAGCCGCCACAGCAGCGACAGCTTGTGCGAAGCCAGGTGCTGCAGCCAGAGTGCGAAATCGAGAGCCGCAAGCGCAAGCAGGGTCTCGAGCCAGAGCGGCCAGACGGTCCAATTGAAAAGTCCGAAGCCTTGCTGCTCGGCATAGAACGCCGCGGCAACCGCAGCCAGCGGCACGGCGAGGCTTGCCATCAGGCGCACGAGCAGACTGTCGACACCGACGATCGTCAAATTGGTCAGCCATCGGCGCGCTTTAGGCTGCCTTGAGACGGCGTTTGGGAATAAGAAGCTCGAGCGCGCCCATGACGGCGAACACGGCAAGAAACGCCGCCAGGCGAAACGTCGTCTCGCTCAAACCGTCGAAAAGTTGCATGGGTCTGCCATCCGGCTAGTTTCCATTTCCACCCTGGCGCGCCCACGACATTTAGTCAGATGCCGCCAAGCAGCGTCTTTGTCCAGGAGGGTCCAGCAGGCCGAACATGCCGAGCGAGCTCCTGACTACAGGTCCGGATCAGCGCCCGCTGCCACATCGTGCTGGCCCACGGCGCAGGTGCACCCATGACCAGCCCGTTCATGGAAAAAATGTCGGCCCTGCTCGTCGAGCGCGGCCTCCGGGTTTCGCGCTTCGAGTTTGCCTACATGGCCGCGCGGCGGACGGGCACGCGCAAGCCGCCGCCCAAGGCCGAGCTTCTCATCCCCGAGTACGACGGCGATCGTCAGGCGCCTCGCCGCCTCGCTAAAAAATGGCCAGCGCCTCGTCATCGGCGGCAAGTCGATGGGTGGCCGTGTCGCGAGCCTCGTCGCGGACACGTTGCACAGCGAGGGCCTTATCGCCGGCCTCGTCTGCCTCGGCTATCCGTTCCACCCGCCTGGAAAGCCCGACAAGCTCCGCACGAGCCACCTCGAAACGCTCGAGCTGTCCCGCGCTGATCGTCCAGGGCGAGCGCGACCCGTTCGGCACGCGAAGCGAGGTCGCCGGCTATGCACTCTCGCGATCGATCCGCCTTGAGTGGCTGCACCGATGGCGATCACGACCTGAAGCCGCGCCGGCCACGCACCCATGACGCCAATCTCGCCGCCGCCGCGGACGCAATCGCCGCCTTCTGTGAAAAGCTTGCGAAGAACGTCAAACCTTCTGGTGGCGCGCCTTCGCCGCCCGCTCGAGCGCGGCGCACGTGAGCTTGTCGAGACCGAGCTTCGCCGCCAGCATCGCCAGGAAGCGCTCCTCCTCGTCATGGTGCTCGAGGTCGGACGCCGCGACCTCCGCCGCGAGCACATAGGCCGTCTCGTGAAGATGAGCCGGCAGGCTGTTCTTGACCACCTCGAGCACCTTCTCGAAGCCATGCGGCTTGTCGAGCAGCTTGCCGCACTCTTGCGCCGCGCCGGCCAGCCAGTCGCCGTCGTACTTGAGGAAGGCGCGGCAGCTCGCGCACGATCGAGCCGATGCGCGAAATCTCGTCTGTCGCTGATCTTGCGGTCCGCGGCGGACACCGCGACCATGGCGTAAATCAGGGCTTCGGGCGGGCTCAGGCGATCGGACATGGGGTCTCCCTCGTGGCTCATGGGTCGCTGATATGGCGCCTCCGGGCCGGGTTCAAGCGCCTTTCAGAGACCGTCCAAGGCCTTGAGCAGCGCTGCATTGAACTGCGCCGGGTCCTGGACCTGCGGCGAATGCCCGAGCTCCGGGAAGGTGACGAGCTTCGCGCCCTCGATCCTGCCGGCCACGTCTCGCGCCAGCAGGGGATAGTTGCCGAGCTTCTTGGCGAGCTCCGGCGGCGCGCGGTCCTTGCCGATGGCGGTCGTGTCCTTCTCGCCGATGAGGAGGACCGTCGGCGTCTTGATGCGCGCGATCTCGTGCACGACCGGTTGCGTGAAAACCATGTCGGACGTCAGCGCCTGGTTCCACGCCACCGCCTCGCCGCCTTCGCCGCTGTACATCGAGGCCAGCATATCGACCCAGCGGTCGTACTCGGGCTTCCACTGGCCGTCGTAGTAGGTCTTGAGCTGGTAGGCCTTGATCTTCGCCGCGTCGGTCTTCTTCTCGGCTTCGAACAGCTCGTCGACGGTGCGCGCCGGCACGCCCTTGGCGCTCCAGTCCTCGAGCCCGATCGGATTGACGAGCACGAGCGCGCTCGATGTCGTCGGGAAAGCTCAGCGCGTAGCGCATCGAGAGCATGCCGCCCATCGAGTGTCCCATGACGATGGGCTTCTCGACGCCGAGAGACGCGAGCAGAGCGCGCGTGTTGGCCGCGAGCTGGTGCAGGCTGAACTGGTAGGCGGCAGGCTTCGACGATTTGCAGAAGCCGATCTGATCGGGGACGATCACGCGATAGCCGGCGCCGGTGAGCGCGCGGGATCGTGCCCTCCCACGTCGCGCCGCAGAAGTTCTTGCCGTGCAGCAGCACGATCGTCTTGCCGTTTGGGCTTCGAAGGCGCGACGTCCATGTAGGCCATCGACAGCTTCTGGCCCTGCGACGTGAACTCGTACTGCTTGACGGGATGCGGATACGCGAAATCCGCGAGCATCGGATCGGCCTTGCGGGACGAGCCCGCAAGCACGACAAAACGCGACCGCAATCGATGAATTGCTACGGCATATCAAAGCGTCTGCTCTCTGACCCTTCAGCAGATCGGCGCGACACCATGCGAGCACATGGACTCTGCACGGCGGCGATCGGATCCTACATGGGAGCTGTCCTCGCTCATGCCGCTCAGTCGGAGCCCTTCGCATGGCAACCCCCGCCTGCTGATGGCCGGTAACGCGATCGTGTGCCGTTGTTTTCGGCAGCTTGATCCTGCTCAACGCCCCCGCAAAGGCGAGCTACCTATTGCAACCGAAGCGGCGTCGAACGGCGCATGGCCAATCGATCGCGCCCTCGAAATCGGAATCAGGTATGGTGGAGACCCAGCGTGGTGACGAGAGGAAACGCGTCACGAATGAGGAGCATTTTCCGGAGACGTGCAGCGAGCCTGATGCTGGCACTAGGCTCTCGTTTTTCTGCTGGCCGGCCAACTGTGCTGGCGCAGCAATGTACCGCTGAATGTCCAAGATGGTCGACCCCGACGGCGACGGAACCATCAGCCTCGGTGACGCCAAGGCTGCGGCAGCGAAGTCCTTCGACAAACTAGACCTCAATCCCGACTCGGCGTCGATCAATCAATACTGAACTGGGTGGGCGAGTGACACTTCTGCGACGACATTACACCTTGCCTGGGTCACCAGTTCTACTTCTGGAAGACAGGAGCGCAAGCTCAACAAGGACCAGTATCTCGCCATCGTTGAAGGCCGGTTCAAGCTGTAAGCGCCGAGGCGGCGGCATTTGCGAACGCAGCGCCTGCAAACAATGCCCGGTCAATCGCTTCTGGAGCCACTGACCATTCCTCCGAAAATTCCAACGACCTAATACTCGCCTGACGCGCGATAACCGGACGGATGCGCGTGCTACAGACGCCTGTCACAGAGCGAGGAAACGGTGTCATGAAGGCCGACACGCTCAATCGGTGCGCAGCAATCGCGGTCCTCAGCGGAAGTTCGCAATTGCCTCGACGTCTCATCTGCACCGGCGCAGCTCAGCGCTGCAGACGCGATGCACGACGATCGACACGGGCAAGGACGGCACCATCAATCTCACTCGAGGCAAAGTTCGCAGCTGCCGCCGTGATGCCAAGATCGACGCGACCACAGGATCCTCACTAACGAGGAGCTGCGGAGGACGTGCATGCGTCGTTGATCATCTAGTGCCCACGCGGCGCTTCATGTTCTGGAAGACGAAGGGCACGCTCGCCGGAGTAACTCGACCTTGTCGAAGGCTGGTTCAAACCTGCTACTCCCGACGACGACGGACACTCGATCTCAAGGAGCTTGAGACCGCTGAGGGGCAGGCCCTATTGAAGCTCCGCAGTAGCGCGAAGGCTCAGAGCGTTCCCGACTCAAATCCCTCTCAGTTCTCATCCATCTTGAGCGCGGCGATGAAGGCCTCCTGCGGGATCTCGACCTTGCCGAACTCGCGCATCTTCTTCTTGCCGGCCTTCTGCTTGTCGAGCAGCTTGCGCTTTCTCGTGATGTCGCCGCCGTAGCACTTGGCAGTCACGTCCTTGCGCAGCGCGCTGATGGTTTCGCGCGCGATCACCTTGCCGCCGATGGCCGCCTGGATCGGAATCTTGAACAGATGCGGGCGGATCAGCTCCTTGAGCTTCTCGCACATGGCGCGCCCGCGCGCTTCGGCCCGGCTCCGGTGCACGATCATCGACAGCGCATCGACCGGCTCGTCGTTGACGAGGATCGACAGCTTGACGAGCTCGTTCTCCTCGTAGCCCTTGATGTGGTAGTCGAACGAGGCGTAGCCGCGCGAAACCGACTTCAGCCGGTCGTAGAAGTCGAACACCACCTCGTTGAGCGGCAGCTCGTAGATGAGCATGGCGCGGCTGCCGACGTAGGTGAGCTGCTTCTGCCGGCCCCGCCGGTCCTGGCAGAGCTTGAGCACCGACCCCAGATAGTCGTCCGGCACCAGGATCGTCGCCTCGATCCACGGTTCGTCGATGTGATCGATGCGCACCGTGTCCGGCATGTCGGCCGGGTTGTGCAGCTCGATCATCGACCCGTCGGTCAGGTACAGATGATAGATGACCGATGGCGCCGTCGTGATGAGGTCGAGGTTGAACTCGCGTTCGAGACGCTCGGTGATGATCTCGAGATGCAGGAGCCCGAGGAAGCCGCAGCGGAAGCCGAGGCCCAGCGCCGCCGACGTCTCCATCTCGAAGGAGAAGCTCGCGTCGTTGAGCCGGAGCTTTGACATCGCGTCGCGCAGGTCCGCGAAGTCGGCCGCATCGACAGGAAACAGACCGCAGAACACGACCGGCTGCGCCGGCTTGAAGCCCGGCAGCGGCTCGGGCGTCGGGTTCTTTTCGTCGGTGACGGTGTCGCCGACGCGCGTGTCCGCCACTTCCTTGATCGCGGCCGTGAAGAATCCGACCTCACCCGGCCCCAACTCGGCGAGCATTTCCTGCTTCGGCCGGAAGATGCCGATGCGCTCGACCTGATAATGACCGCCCGTCGCCATCATCTGCACCTTCTGGCCGCGCGTCAGAACCCCGTCGATGATGCGCACCAGAACCACGACCCCGAGATAGGCGTCGTACCAGCTGTCGACGAGCATCGCCTTGAGCGGCTTGTTCGCGTCGCCCGTGGGCGGCGGCAGGCGCTCGACGATCGCTTCGAGCACCGCGGCCACGTTGAGGCCGGTCTTCGCCGAGACGCCCACGGCCTGCGATGCATCGATGCCGATCACGTCCTCGATCTGCTGCTTGACGCGGTCGGCGTCGGCCGACGGCAGGTCGATCTTGTTCAGAACGGGCAGGATCTCGAGGTTGTTGTCGAGCGCCTGATAGACGTTGGCGAGCGTCTGCGCCTCGACGCCCTGGCTGGCATCGACGACCAGGATCGCGCCCTCGCAGGCGGCCAGCGATCGCGACACCTCGTAGGCGAAGTCCACGTGCCCCGGCGTGTCCATGAGGTTGAGCTGATAGGTCTTGCCGTCCTTGTACTTGTAGTCGAGGCGCACCGTCTGCGCCTTGATCGTGATGCCGCGCTCGCGCTCGATATCCATCGAATCGAGGATCTGGTCCTTCATCTCACGGTCGGTGACGTTGCCGCAGAGCTGGATCAGCCTGTCGGAGAGCGTCGATTTTCCGTGGTCGATGTGGGCGATGATGGAGAAGTTGCGGATCAGCGAGGTATCGGTCATGGGCGCGTGCTTAGCACTTGCCCTCGCGCCGCAAAAGGGGCGTTTCCTGCGTCGCATTACCCTTTGCCGAGGCCGGAATCACTGGGAATTCCAGGCTGGCACTGACCCCTCGCATGTGCGAAGATTAACTACGGGGGTGGGCTACTCGGAGAGGAGGCTCACGCATGACAGCAAGTCAGACGAGCGCACGCGCCAGGCCCGCGGGGTCAGGTGGACTGGGCATTAACGAAGAGGCCCGCGAGGCCGTAGTCGGCGCATTCGATGCACTCTCGGAGTGGCGCGGCGAGCTTGCCGAAAGCGCCGAGCGCAACGGTGGCGCCGTATTCGACAAGATGGCAGCGGCAGCCAAGGCAATGGGCTGGCCGGCCGAGTTTGTCGATGCGGCGAGGAGCCAGATCGAAACCGCGTCCAAGATGCAGCTGCAGATCCTCGATCAGGTGATGGATGTGTGGGAGCAGCAGGTGAAGTCGCCGGGCTCCGCGATAGCCATGCCGACCGCCATGCTGGAGAAGTTCCAGGCGCTACCCGGGATCCCGGTCGGCGCGAAGCTTCCAGGCATGCCGGATTTCGGCCCGATGGCCATGAACCCGATGCAGTTCTGGATGCAGACGGCCGACATGTGGCAGAAGAGCTGGGCCGCCGCGATGTCATCCTGGACGGAACTGCAGGACGGACGCCGCGACGGTGGCAACGGTGGTTCGCGCTCGCGCTCCACGCGCTAAACGAGCCAGACTGAGGGCGAAACCTTCCGGGCGCAGAGTGCTGCCGCCCGGAGCAGAAGCTTGCTCTTTCAAGATCCCTTTTTACGAGATCGCCGATCACAGAGCGACGTAACAGCTCGCGGCAATTCCTCGCGTGAGGGGAACGGCCATCACCACGCGACCGCTCCTCGCCGCTGGTCAAATTGAGCGGCTCTAGCGCGTAGCCTGATCTAAGCCAAAATAGGAGCGGACTAAGCCGCGATGCCGAGCACCTTTGCAATGTCGGTGAGGGTTGCTTTCTCCGCCTCGCTGACCTTCTGGCCACCGAAACCAAGCACGCTTCCCTCTTTCGCCGCGTCGGCAACTTTGCTGCTGATCGTGCTGAGCAGCTGCTTGAACGCCGCCGCATCCTGGGGCGCCTTGCTGTCGAGAAGTGCCGTCACCTCGCGCAGACCAGCAATCGAGCGTTGACCGATATCCGCCGGCTTGGCATCGCCGAAACGCTTCTTGAGGGCCTCGCGAACATTGCTCCGCCCTTCTGAGGTCTCGAACTCGGCGATAACCGCCTTGATGAGCTCGCCCGTTCCCGCATCCGACTTCGCCTTGATGAGCGCGTTGGCGCTGGCAAAAGATTTCCTGCAGGAGACCGATGAGGCCGCTGGGATCGGCCGCCGTCACGGCCATGCCGGAGAGCGCAACGCTCTCCATGATCTTGTTCCATTCATCGGGGCTGAAGGATTGTTTGTTCGCCATTGTGGCACTCCCTTGATCGATATGATTTATCGTGCGGTGCCGGGCAGAGCAGCGCCGCACCTGTGCAAGACCCCGCTGCCACCCGTCACGCTGTAGCGAGCGTGTCGAGCTCGGAACGGATGCTGTCGATCGTCGGCTTGATGAGCGAGGCGACGCCCGGGATCGCGAGCGCCTTTTCGAACAGCCCGTCGATCGCTGGCCGGGCGGAGGCAATGGCACTGGCGAGCGTCGACCTCATTTCGGGCGTGAGCTGGCCCGCCAGCCCCTTGACCTTCTCGAAATCCGCCACGGAACGCTTCAACGGGTCGAGTGCCGCTTTCGCGGTCCCTTCGTCACGGATTCCCGCTAGAGCATCGCGCATGCCGTTCATCGCCGACGTTACCTCGGATCCAACGTCGATATCACCGATCTTGACCCCCGAGAGGCTGGCGAGCGACGGGAATGCGACCGGCCGCGGCTCCGGAAGCGCGCCCGTCGTAATGGGGGACTCAGCCTTCGGCGGGGGTGGAACGCTCTTGGCGACTTCCGTCGTGCTCGGCCCGGAGAGCAAGTACCAGGCGAGGCCGAGAGCGAGGACGGCAAGGGCAGGTATGATCCAGCTCGAGCCCGAACCGAGCCCATCCTTTCGTGTTGAACGGCCTTTTGCCGGCTGGAACTCGAAGCCTTGCTGGGGAGGCTGATAAGAGCTTTCCGGGGCCTTGGCGCCGGAGGCAAACCAATCCAGCATGCCCGTCTTGCCGAGAGCGTCGGCCACGCCGGCCGGAAGTGCCCGCGCAATGTTATCCTTCTGAGCCACTATGATGTCTGCGGCGCTGCGCCCGCTGCTGCGCTGTTGATCTGACAGCACACTCATCACAATTGGCCCGAGCAGGCCCATGAGGTTCGTCGTGCCGACCTCTCCGACCCCGGAGTACCGGCTGACCGCATTGGCCACCTGAGACATGGTCTGGCTGCCCAGTAGGGACTTCAGCGTGCTCGAGCCGGCATCGATCCGGGTATTCATGTTCGCGCCGCCGATCAGCGGACCCAGATTTTGGAAGAGCTGAGGCTCCTGACGCGCAACTTCCGCATTGACCGCGGCGGCGCCGCCCGGTCTCGACACTAGCGAGCCAAGTGCAGCGAGGAGCGCCGGCGTGCCGGCGCCCAACGCCCTGTCGATCATCGATTTATCGAGACCGAGGCTTGAAGCGATACGGGCCACAAGGTCGGAATTGAAGACCTGAGCGATCGTGGAAATGATGTTTGCTGGCATGGGACGCTCCCTTGGAAAGGTTTGTCCCCCCGATCAGAAATCTCTAGACGCGTCGTTATTGCTTTAGTTGCATTGAATTGACCCCTAACACGCCGCTCCTCGAGTCACTATCCCCCGTATGGGGGAATTACATCTTCGCGCGGCACAAGAGCATGTAGGATTAGCACCGGAAAAGTTCAGGGCGCGACGGGCCATGAACCGCGCCCGGATCGCTTGATGCTTAAGGCACCCCGCCCGATTCGTTCTTGTAGATCTTCCCGTTCTTCATGATGACGACGAAGTTCTTCGCCGGATCCGCAACCAGCGTGATGTCTGCAATCGGATCGCCGTCGACGAGGACGAGATCCGCCAGAGCGCCCTCTTCGATGACCCCCAGTTTGCCCGGATAAGGACTGCGGGGACCAGACAACGCCAGCAGCTCGGCGTTGTCGGCGGTTGCCATCTTGAGAACCTCGGCCGGCGTGAACCAGCGCACGAGCTTGGCGAGCTGTTTGCCGTGGCGTGCCCCGCTCCTCGGGTCGAAGAGGCTGTCGACGCCGAACGCGACTTTGATCTTGTATTTCTTCGCGAGCTCATAGGCCCGCGCCGTGCCGGCCGAGACCTCGAGCTGCTTCGCACGGTTGGGACCCTGCTGCGGTATGGCGTCCTCGTCGTCGAGGAACGGCTGCAGGCTCCACCAGATGCCCTTCTCTGCCATGAGCTTGACGGTCGCCTCATCCGCGAGCTGCCCGTGCTCGATGCACTTCACGCCACCTGCAATCGCAGTTCGTATGGCCCGCGGTGTATAAGCATGCACCGTAACGTACGTGCCCCAGTTTTCTGCGGCCTCGACCGCCGCCCGGAACTCGGCCTCCGTGTATTGGCTGACGTCAATCGGATCGTACATCGACGAGACGCCGCCCCCGGCCATTAACTTGATCTGGCTCGCGCCCAGCATGAGCTGCTCGCGCGCACGCCGGCGCACCTCGTCGGGACTGTCGGCGATTGCGGTTGCACCCACCTGCTCCGAATGGGTGAGCGGCGCGTTATCCGCGCGCGGAATGTCATGCGGGCTGCGAAAATCGCCGTGACCGCCGGTCTGTGAGATGAACGCACCCGACGGCCAGATCCGCGGCCCGTTGACCGTCCCCTCATCGATCGCGCGTTTGAGCCCAAAGACGGGACCGCCCATGTCGCGGACGCTCGTGAAGCCGCGCATCAGCGTCGCCTCGGCCTCCTTGCCCGCACGTAAGACGAGATGACCGAAGTCGCCGTTCAACGCCAGCCCCAGCGGCGACGTCGCAAACATCGAATGCCAGTGCGCATCGATGAGACCGGGCATCAAGGTCCCCCCGCCGGCATCGATGATCGTCGTGTTCGCGCTACGATCTGTCGAAATTGGCTCTGCGGAGATCTTCGCTATGAGGTTCCCCAGAACGAGAACGTTCATCTTGTCGGAGAGCGCCTTGCTCTTGCCGTCGAAGATCCGCGCGTTCGTGAACAGCGTGACGGGCGGCGGCGCCTCCGCCGGCTTCTCTTGCGCGATAGAAACCGACGAGAGAAGGCAGAGGCTTGCAGCAATCGCAAAGCTGGCGTGGCTGTGCATGGGACACCTGACGTTCTACTGCAGCGCGATAAAATCCCTCTCGGCAATATAGCTGAACTGTCACAAAGCAGTTGCGTCCGGCTTGCGAATTACTCGGACATGGTTTCTCGCCCCATGACATCCTGTGCTAGGATGACGTCCGCAATGATGACGATGGGAATGTCAGTCGAGCTCCTGGCCCACTTCGGCGCGAAGGACGGCAGCCGAGGGCTTCGCTGCGGATTCGCTGCCATCTGCGCCGCCCTTATGACCTTCGGGACGGCGTACGACCACCCGGCGAACGCCGAGGAGGCCGAGCAGATCGCGGCAAAGACGGAGATCGATGACGGCGCATCGAGTGAGTTTGTGCTCGTTTCCTTCACGCTTTCTGCGCCCGACGGCGTCGAAGCCGATATAGCGAAGGAGCACAACCTCGAGCTCGTGAGTAAGCTCCCCCTGCCCACACTCGGTATTCGTGTCGTTCGCTACGTCGTGCCAGATTCGAGACCCATAGCGGCCGTCCTCGCACGCCTGCGCGCCGACCAACGCGTCAGCAGTGCGCAGGTCAACGTCCAGTATCGCCAGCTCGAGCCGGGTGTACCGGAAACGGTCGTCGGCTCCACGCCAAGCCCGCCGCCGAACGTGGGCCCGAGAAGGCTCGCAGCCCGCAAATCTATCGTGCGCCGAGAAGCACCGGTATTTGGCGCTCGCCGTCCGGTGCGGTCCGCCAGGATCACGGCGGGAGACGTGCTAGCCGGCGGCCTCTAGCGATCAATCGATGTTGATCAAAAGTCCGACGCGGCCTGAGGTGCTGTCGAAGTCCGGGCTATGGTCCTGTCGCACGCCAAGTGAAAGCTGCACGGTCCGATTGATCTCGAAGTCGATGCCACCGGCGGCAAAAACGCTCGTATCCGCGTCCGTAAACGTGAAGCCCACGCCTGCGATGTCGAGCGCGTTGTCGTAGTGCATCCGGTGCGCCAGCCCTCCCTGCACGTAGGGCCGCGCCGTCACGTTCCCGTCGCGAATGACGCCGAACAGCCGCGCCGAAAGGCTTCCAGTCGCAGCCTCGATGATGTGATCGCTGTAGTCGATGCCGATCGAATCCTCGTGCGCTTCGCCCAGAGTGTGCTGGTAGCCAAGCGTGCCGCGGAAATCGAGGCGAGCAAAGTCGGTGATTGGAACGATGGTTCCGAGGAACAGCGCCGACGTAAAGCAAGAGATGTCGTAGTCGCTCGTCGTGCCAACCACGAAGTTCTTGCCCTCGCTCTCGCCCCAGCTACCGCCGATCGCGGTGCCGGCATACCAGGACTTCGTCGTGAGCAGCGCAAAGCCGCCGACGGACCACGATCTCAGGCTCGCCCGCCCGGCATCAGTGACCCCGAGCGAGCGCAGCGTTGCATCCCCCTCGATTTCGAGGTCAGATTCGGCGAGCCCGCCGATCAAGCCGAAATGGAGTGTCCCGCTCTTGAGGCCGAACTCCTGCGTGGCGTCCCAGATGATACCTGGCAGCTCGGCCCGGTCGGAAGACGTGATCGGCAGCGTCTTTCCCGTCGTGACGCTGTCGCCGTATTGGGCTGTGTACGAGAAGCCGCCATGGCTTCCGCTGCCGAACGTGATCGCATTCCACATCCAGAGGTTCGAGATCGGCAGCGGCTCGAGCGCCGTCGAGCCTTGATTGATCGAAGGCGGCCCGTTCGGCTTGTCGGCGTCGATAGCTGTGAGGTTGTCGATGAGCTGCTCGACCGGTGAGATGAGGTTCAAGCCGGTCTTGGCGGCAAACAGATCGTTGACCGGCGCCAGCTGATCGAGGAGCGTGCCGAGCACGCCGCTGCCAAGTCCTGCCAGCTTGGTGAGATTGGGCGTCACGATGCTGATGCCTGGAAGATTGACCAGCAGCAGAACATCGCCCTTCGGCAATCCAAAGTCGCGCGGCGGTTTGAAGAGAAGGTTCACGTTCGGCAGACCGCCCTTGGGCAGGCTGACGGTCACAGTGCCCTCTTTCGGATTGCCGATGATGGTCGGACCTTGGCCATTCGGATCAATGACATTGGGAAGCGTGATGCTCCCCTGGGCGAGAGCCCGCGCAGGACTCGCCAAGAACGCAAGCAACACAACGAACAAGATGCCGCTGCCCCGCCAACCGGCCATCGCACATCCAATACGCAACGCAACAGAACTGACGGTCCCACGATAGCCTCAAAGGCGCAGGCAGTGACATCGCGCAGAGTGCACAGGGCGACGTTTGTTGCCGCATGTCGTTTGAGCACCACACGTGAAATGCTCAGGTTCGGACTAAGCAACCCACATCGCAACGCGCGCTCAAGATAACAGGACTGCCGGCGCAGCTAAGTCGACCGCGCGCCGCGGCACAATCAGCGTGGCCGTAAACATCTGCAGTACGTCGCCACGCTGGTTCCGGGTCTCGGCGCTGATCGCGACCGTCCCGCGGTCGGGCCGGGACCGTGACGGCTTCACCTCCGTGACCTCGCCGTGGACGGTGAGGACGTCTCCGGGACGTGTCGGATTTGGCCATTTGACGCTGCCACCGGCACCGATGATCCCGCCCGCCAGCGGAATACCGTTCGTCACCAGCAGGCGCATCGTGATGGCGGCCGTGTGCCAGCCGCTCGCGACCAGACCCTTGAAAAACGTTTCCTTCGCCGTCTCCGCGTCGACGTGGAAAGGCTGCGGATCGAACTGCTCCGCAAACGCCTTGATCTGCGCCTCGTCGATGACATGCGATGCGGTAGAAAACCTCCGGCCGGCTGCGATGTCTTCAAGGTAGAGGGGGTCAATCCCGGCCGGCATGTTCTCTCTCTCCATCTTCACAAGTGCTCCGATTGCCGCTCGCTGCGCTGCGGCGCCTCACGGGCCGGCTTCTTGCGTGATGCAAGTAACCCGGACTTCGTTCGGGGATGAAGGGCGCTTGCCACACGAGCAATGCACCCTCATGGTTCGACGAGCTCACCATGAGGCTGACGCGGATTGTTGGCCTACGACGCGCATGGCGCTCGCATCGATCCCTCACCCTGAGCTTGTCGAAGGGCGAGGGATCGTCCTCGATTTGCCAGACGGTCGGCGAGCTCACTATGCAGCACCCCGCTTCCGTGAGCATCAATGCAACTTGACGTGCGGCTCTGTGCGGCGCGTCAACAGCCGCGACAGGGTATCGAGTGCAACCTTCCAGAAGCCGTGCAATGCCATCTCGTGCATCTTGTAGAGCGAGCGGTACATCACCTTGGCAACGAAGCCCTCGATGATCATCTTGCGCCCGGTGATGAAGCCCATGAGGCTGCCGACAGTCGAGTATTCGCCGAGCGACACAAGCGACCCGAAGTCGCGATAATGGAACGGCTCGAGCGGCTGGCCGGCAAGCCTCCGCTTCATCTGCCGAAAGAGATGCGATGCCTCCTGATGCGCGGCCTGCGCGCGCGGCGGAACGGGATGAGTTTCGCCCGGAGGCACGAGATAGGCACAGTCGCCGAACGCGAATATGTCCGGATCGCGTGTCGTTTCGAGAGTTGGTTTGACCACGAGTTGCTTTGACTTGCTCGCCTCGAGACCGTCGAGATTGGCAAGCACGTCGAGCCCCTTGACGCCCGCGGCCCACACTACGAGCTCTGAAGGGATGAAGTCACCATTGGCGAGCTTAACCCCGGTCTTGGTCACCTCCGTCACGCGCGCGCCGGTCCGGATATCGACGTTGAGATCCTGAAGGATTTCCGCCGTCGCCTCTGAGACGCGCTCCGGCAGCGCTGGCACGATGCGGCTCGCCGCCTCCACCAGCGTGATCTTGATATCCTTGTCGGGATCGATCTTGTCGAGACCGAAGGCGACGACGGTGCGTGCTGTTTTGTGCAGCTCGGCCGAAAGCTCGGTGCCTGTCGCGCCTGCCCCGATGATTGTCACATGGAGCTGCTCAGGTCGAATCGGCCCCCGCTGCGTCTGCGCACGCACGCAGGCATTGATGAGACGGCGGTTGAAGCGCTCGGCCTCTTCCGGCGTATCGAGCATCATGGCGTGCTCTTTGACGCCGGTGGTCCCGAAATCGTTGGTGACGCTGCCGATGGCGATGATGAGCGTGTCGTAGGGTATCCAACGGTCCGGCGTGATCTCGATGCCGTCCTCGTCATACGTCGGTGCGAGATGCACCCGTTTGTTGGCCCGGTCGAGGCCGATCATCTCGCCGTAGCGGTAGCGGAAACCGTGCCAATGGCCTTGCGCCTGGAACTCTACCTCGTGGCGGTCGACCTCCATGCTGCCGGCGGCGATCTCGTGCAGGAGCGGCTTCCACACATGCGTGCGCATGCGATCGACGAGCGTGATCGAGGCTTTCGGACGCTTGCCGAACCAGCCGGGCCTGCCAAGCTTGTTGCCGAGACGCGTCGCGAGCTCGAGCCCCCCGGCCCCGCCCCCCACGATGACGATGTGATACAGATCGGGTTTGGGCAGGATGAGGGGCGGGACCGAGATCCCCGTTTGAGTCATGTCGGTCATGCACTCGCTCCGCTTCTCTGAGTGTCGTCGCGTCTGGCGTGGACGAAGAGCAGAATGCCTGCCTCCAGCGTCGTGCGCGAGACGGAGTTCGCTATCGAATTCATGTTTCGAGCGTATAATAGCTGCCTGTCACCACGCTTGACAGCTAGCTCCGGATTTCTCCGCCCGTCGCCTTTTTCACTTCTG
>CAWGEK010000010.1:0-179078 GCA_963821565.1 uncultured Alphaproteobacteria bacterium | reverse complement strand
CATGAGCTGACCTCGGCATTCTGTGCGTTCTATGTCCGCTAGAACCTCAATAGCGGACACGCGGTCAGCATTTCTGGCGTCCGCTAAGGGCCATAAGCAGTCATTGCATATGTTTCCAAGATCCACCTGCTCAGTCGCCCTCACCCGGCTTGGGTGAAAAGTACTTGTCGAATTTCCCCGTCTCGTCCCAGTGGGCGTCGGCGTCCTTCGGCATGTCCTTCTTGGCCGTGATGTTCGGCCACTTCTGCGCGTACTCGCGGTTGAGTTCGAGCCACTTCTCGAGGCCAGGCTCGCTGTCCGGCTTGATGGCGTCGACCGGGCACTCGGGCTCGCACACCCCGCAGTCGATGCACTCGTCGGGGTGGATGACGAGCATGTTCTCGCCCTCGTAGAAGCAGTTGACGGGGCACACCGCGACGCAATCGGTGGTCTTGCACTTGATGCACTTCTCATCGACGACGTAGGTCATAGTCCACTCCACTTCGGAAGGAGGGGATGGGGAGACACTGTCGCTATCGCCGCAAGTCGGCTCCCCGCCGTGCCCACGTCCCCGCGCCGTCTACCTGTAGGGCGCATCGAGCTCCAGGTTCTTCGCGATCTCGCGTTCCCAGCGATCGCCGTTCGCGAGCAGGCGTCTCCTTGTTGTAGAGGAGCTCCTCACGCGTCTCGGTCGCGAACTCGAAGTTCGGGCCCTCGACGATGGCGTCGACCGGGCAGGCCTCCTGGCAGAGCCCGCAGTAAATGCACTTCACCATATCGATGTCGTAGCGGGTGGCGCGCCGCGTGCCGTCGTTGCGCCGCGGCCCCGCCTCGATGGTGATCGCCAGCGCCGGGCAGATTGCCTCGCACAGCTTGCAGGCGATGCAGCGCTCCTCTCCGTTGGGATAGCGCCTGAGGGCGTGCTCGCCGCGAAAGCGAGGCGACAGCGGCCCCTTCTCGAACGGATAGTTGAGTGTCTTTTTCGGCGCGAAGAAGTAGCGCATGGACAGGAAGAACGCCGAGACGAATTCGGCGAGGAAGAGAGACTTGATACCCTGTCCAATCGAGGCCATGCATCCAACCCTTGCAGCTTACAGCTGCGTCTCAGGCAATTTAGTTAGGCCTTTTTGGTCATGCTACGAGGTCTAAAACGCAAACGTGATTGGCGCTTATGCGCGCGGCTATATGTTGAGCAAAAAGGAGGCGGGTCGCCGCGCGAGCGGCGAGTCGCCCACGCTGATGGATAGCCGATGACCATCTCGACTTCCTGAGTCGATGAGCTGGCGATGTCAGAGCGCATCTTGCGCGACGGCAAGGAGGTGGTTACGCGCTTTCGGATCTTCACGCCCGAGGGACAATTCGTCATCTTCGTGCCGCTTGCCGACGACGGCCGGGAAGCGCGATCGTCGCATGGGGCTGATCGCCGGCTTCATGGCGTGGAAGATGGCGCTCGGATTCGTGCTCTCCGCCGAGCTAGAGGCGCCCGATGCCATCACATCGTTTGTTGTGACGCGAAGCGAGTGCCGAGGGATCATGCGACGCATCCACCGCGATGCGGCGATAACATTCGGTGCGACCGAGGAACTCGACGCGCAGAATGCCGGTGACGATCTGCTCGCGATGCTACCCGCCGCGCGAGAGCGCGATCACCTTCGAGCAGCAGCGAGAGCTCGAACGGGTGTTCGGCGACGACGGCGAGATGCCGGCGCAGCGCGTGAGGTGAAGCCAACTCGCTGACGGCTTGATTACACACAAAAGTTATGGAAAAAAACATCGGGGCAAGGCAGGCCCTGTGTACCCCGCGTGGGCCTGACTTCCCGAGAACGGTTCTGAGGGAACCGTCTCTGAGCTGGAGAGCTAGTGACGCCCTCAATCTAGCTCTCCAGAGCTGTCGACTATAGGCGCCTCTTTGGGCGAAGCAATCGCCAAGGGAGTCGACTTGTCCACAGTAGGTACTTTCCGCATTTGGCCTGAACGCTGCAGTACATGCACCCTGGTTGCAGGAGCGCGTAGTTGCCCATGTTGGTTCCTTCGTTGCCAGCGGTCCGGTTCGTCCCCCGTTACCCGAACCGCTGGCAGCGCGGGTAGAGCTTCTTTCGTCAGGTGAATACTGAGAGCCAGGGATCGTTCTGGGTGGGTGCCGAAACCAAGGGTAGCGAGTATGGACATGGCAACAATCGGTCTGGAGAGACATCACCAGCTTATGAGCTGATGTCGCGTAAGGGCCACTCGGCTCAACTGTGCTGGTGTGCCCGCGACGAGCCCGACGTTTTTTGAAACGGCCCTGCAGTAACTAGCAGCACTCTGCAGCGGTAACACCCTAGCGTGACTAAACTCCGCGCTGGGATCGCGCTTATGGCGCGGGTTGCGTCGTCACTGCGGGCGGTATCGGCTTCGGCGTCATCGGTGGCATCGCGTAATAGACGAGCGCGAACAGCGCAAGGGCGCCAAGCACGGCAATAAGGATCGTGATCTCTATTTCATGGGCCAGCATACACCCGTTGAGCCGCAAAGGCGCGACAACGCTGGCACCTATCGCGCGCCCGCCCCGTACGGTCGGAAATCCACCTTTTTACTCTGAAAGCCAAGCCGCCTGTGAAATTCACAGTATGGAAAGCCCGGCATCTGGGGCTTGCCGCAAAAGTGGAAATCACTCTGCAGGGGATCGCCAAAAGGCCATCGGCAGTCGTGCGTCAAGAGCGTGCACATTGTCTTGCGCTCGCTCGGAGGGATTACAAGGTCGTCGGGTTGGAGCGGTGTAGGACGACCGTAAATTATGCTCATCGATCATTATAAGCGATAGTGGGCTCCATGACGAGGACACAATCTGCCGAAGGCGAGCGGAACGGTCGATTACCCGTAAAATCTTCGTGCTGCGATCCGGATGACGGGATTGTGCGGGCTATCGCTGCGCTGGCGGATCGACGGGTGCGGCGCCCTTCTCGCATTTTGTCTCCACTTTCCTGCCGTTCCCGTTATCGGTCTTAAGAAATGCAGCCGCGAGTGCTTGGCACCCCTTCATGGTCGCAAAGTCGCGCGTCGTTGTCGTCGCTTCTCCGCTGGCGAGAGTCACGATCATAGTGAGCGTTGCAGGATCCATAGGGTGCCACGGAACGCTAAGTCCGCCCAAAGAAAACGAGGAAAAAGAGAGGTCGCAGAATTGCAAGTACTCGATACAGATCTTGGCTGCCCTATTAGCGCACATCAGAATCTGGGCTCATAGGTACGGAAAATTCCTATGACGGCTCAAGCCCGCGGTGGTCAGGTGACGTACCCGGTGCGGCCACCTGCGCATGATCATTCCGGCTTGGGTGCCCGTGCTGCCAGCGATCCGGATTACGCGGGGTACTTGACCGGACCGCTGGCAACCAAGGAGCTAACTTGGGCGTGTACGCACTCCTTGAGCGCCACGGTGCACATACGGCGGCGCCCAGACTAGATTCGGGATGTACCTACTCACATGACGCCAACTGCCACGCCATCGGTCCAGCCTCTCGCTGCGGCTCGCTGCAATCCCCTGCTGACGCAGTAGCTTGAGGCTCTTGCCGGCGCGCTTGACCATGTCATTGCGTAAGGCCCGGTCTGATGCATTTTTGCCCTCAAGCTTGATGATCTTTTCCGGAAGGTCACGGCTGGAAACGAGACGGCAGAGTGATGGTCTCAGCCGGAGGCCTATAACTGGAGGCCTATAACTTATGTGAGTTTCCCGTCCCGACAGTCTCCAGCGACGATTGGCGGGGCGTACTATTGAAGATCCACGAGCGCGACAGCGGCAGTTAGCGGAGGAAAAAGGCCCGCTCGGATCGCTGCTGGCGCCAACGGGCCGCTTCCAACTTGCGCTGAAAGCGGCCCTACTAGGCATCAATCGATCACCGCGATTTTGCTGGCGGCCGACTTGCCGTTCTTCCCAGGAATGAGTTCGTAAGAGATCTTCTGGCCCTCATGCAACATACTCAGCCCGGCCTGCTCGATCGCGGATATGTGGACGAAGGCGTCCTTAGATCCGTCATCGGGCTGGATAAACCCAAACCCTCGTTGCCCGTCGAACCACTTCACTAACCCGATGGTCATAGCTTTTCCTCTTGGTGATAGGGGCACGGAGCGGATTTGCCTCCCGGGTCCTGTAAATCTCCACAATGTCGCGCAGCTAAGCGTCCCCTTTTCCACGATTGCGGATCTCGTGACCAAAACCCGCGATCACAGTGACTGTCGGTTCGTTGGGATGAAGCAAGCGGTGCAGAGTTGAGACAATCTCGCTTCCCTTTGCGGGTTTACTCACCACCGGCGCGTTGGGCCACCCTGAGTATCGGCTGAGGTCGCGCCCACTCCAGAAGACAAAAGGAATGCCGAGTTCCGTCAGTCGCCGAGCCGTCGCCTGGCTGCCGTTGACACCTCGGCCGTGGTCCAGCACAGCCGCAGAGAGTTCCATTTGATTGACGATGGACAATGCTTCGCCAGCGCTTGTTGCTCTGAACACCCTCGCTCCCGCCCCCTCTAGGATACTTTGAAGACCTAGCGCGACTTTAGACTCGTCCCCAACCACGAGGAACGAGCGCCCCCAAAGAGAATGTTTCAAACCCCGTCCTCCAACTGCAAAGGATGTCGCGTTCCAACGTCAGATCCAGCTGGGGCGAGCCTCCTGGCTGTGATCGACTGGCACTCGCTGATGCGCGAAGTGCGTAGACAATCCCCAGCGCTCTTGCCGTGCGTTACTAGATAAAGACGGCCCGACTTAGCGGGGAAGAAAAGCCGAGCCGCCTCGTGGAATGAGGGGTCCACCCAATCGAGCACGCGTTACATCCCTCTCTCGCGCGGCCCCTCATAACCCTAATTGTGCGCAGGATCACCGAGGACGCCTAAACTCGGAAATTACCTAGTCCAAATTCTCGGCTGCGTTGCGGTGGCTAGAGACCATGCAAGATCAGGCGCGCGGCCTTGATTGAGGTGTCAAATTAGATTGAAATCAAACTCGTGGTCGCACGCAGCGCGCTATGCCGCTACGCGCTCGGCACCGCCTGGTGGGACCAGAAGCAAGGGAAGTCGTATTCTGACGATCGTTCCCGTTCCTTCCGGATCTCGACGGAACGATCGTGCCGCCAAGCTGACGCACGAAGATCGCCACGTAGTCGGAGCCACGCTTCTCGGGAATCTTCGCCGAATCCTTGATCTCTCATACCCACGCCGTCATCGGCGACGGTCAGTTCAATCTGGTCGCCGACCTGTTCCACGCTCAGCACGACACGTCCTGTCCCGTCGGGAAAAGCATGCTTGATGGCGTTGGTCGCCAGCTCATTGACCAGAAGGCCGAAGGGCACGGCACGATCGGGATCGATTTCCAACGGCTCGGCCTTGACCTCGATTTTGATGCCCGACGTGTTCCCAAGCAGGCTCGCCGACATGGTCTTGGCGATTTCCCGCAGATAGGCGTCCACCGCGATGGTCCGGCCGCGGCTGGATTGCGATATCAGGTCGTAAAGCTGCGCAATGGCGCCGATGCGCGCCTGCATGGCGTTGTAGCCTTGAACGCACGGCGCCGCCGTCCATCTGGCTTCGTAGGCGATCAAGCCGACGACGATCTGCAAGTTGTTCTTGATCCGGTGCGAGATTTCGTTCGTCAGCATCAGCGCGTCGCGCTCGCGCTGCTTGCGGTCGGTGATGTCCTCGAAGACGAGAAGCATGCGATGGGCATGGTTGCCCGGCTGAGAGATCTTCCGCGCGTTCAAGTTGAAGACGCGGCGGCCGAGACCCGGAAAATCATCCTCGATCTCGAAACTCTCGATCGGCTTGTTTTCCGGCAGCACCTTCTCCATCAAATGGCGAAGCGCCGGCACGTCCCATTGATGCTGGCCGAGTTCGGAAACGCGCCGCCCGTGCGTCTCCGCCTCGGTAATCCCGAACATCGTCAAGAACGCCTTGCTCGCCGTCACGATCGTCATGTCGTTTTCGAGCACGACCAGGGGATCGCGGATCGTGTCGACGATGCTTTGCGTGAGTTGCCAGTTGCGCTTGCTCTCGTTGCGCGCCGCGCGCTCCTCGCTGACGTCCTCGATGGCGAGCAGAATGAAGCCGTCATGGTCGCCGGGACGAAAAATCTTCCGCGCGTTGACCAGCATCGTGCGCCGGCCGATGGTCGGAAAATCATGCTCGACCTCGAAGCCTTCGACCGACGCGCGATGCGGGATCACGCTCTCAAGCAGGGTGCGCAGCGCCGGGATATCCCACTGCCGGTTGCCGAGCTCGTAGATATGACATCCCTCGGTCTCATCGGCGCTGGTGCGAAACGTCTGGTAGAACGCGCGATTGGCGGATGTGATGTTCAGATTTCTGTCGAGAATGATGAGCGCGCTGGGCACGGTCTCGACAATGTCGCTCGCAGCAATATCGGATGCCGCCATTTTTCCCTCATCGATCTCCGCGACTTCAACACTACGCCGCGAGCAGAGCCGCAAAACAGTCTTGCAGCTGATGTTGCGTATACGGCTTGCGAAGGCATTGCGTGCCCTCAACAAACAGAGCTTTCATTTTGTCGGTGACAGAATTTCCGGTCGTGTAGAGCACGCGCAATTTCGGCCGAAGCTCGATGGCCTGGTGCGCGAGATCGCACCCGCCAAGGACCAATCGTTCAGATAGATGTCGGTAAAGAGCGCGTCGATGTGTTGAGCGGAACGCAGGACCGAAAGCGCCTCGTCTACGTCGCCGGCCGAAAGTGTATCGTGGCCCCAGTCCTGGATCATCATTTCCGCAATTTCGCGAATAAACACATCGTCTTCGACGATCAGGATCACGGCCATCGGAACTCCCCTGCCGTGACAACCACCATCGCGGTCATCAGAGCGCAAAGCTTTTGCGCTTACTATTAACCCCGCAGCTAAGGGGGGTAAACTTGGAATGTACTCAGGCTCGACCCGGTGGCCCTGCCTGCGACGTTCTGGAAGCTACCCCCAAATCGGGTTGCGCGGTCCGAACTTGCCGTCTTGCCACGCACGGCTCGTCATCCGGTCGCCTTGGGCAGGCGTCGTAAGCTTGTCAGAGTCTGCCGATTGGCAAAACGGCACCGAATGTCCGTTCAGGGTCAGCAGCGACGGTTCGAGTTACTGTCGCAAGGCGTTCGCTCCACTTCACGAGCCTGACATTGCGTAGCTGCAGAAAAGCACCTCAATACGTCTAATCCGAGTGTACCCTCTTGTTACACCATCATAACCGCACGAATTCACGTCACATCAGGGTTGCATTCCGCATTTTGTTACACTATGTGTAACATGCACATCCATTTGTGACTAAGGAGTTGACAATGGCACGGCGGATTGGATACGCACGCGTCAGCACCGAAGACCAGGACCTTGCCATTCAGCAGGCGGCCCTAGAGCGAGACGGTTGTGCCATCGTCTTCGAGGAAAAGCGCAGCGGGAAGCAGCGCTTGGGACGCGAAAAACTCGATTTGGCGATGAAGGTGCTGACCAAGGGGGACACGCTGGTCGTCACCCGCCTCGATCGGCTTGGGCGCTCATTGCGAGATCTCGCGAACATCGCGCACGAGATCGACACGGTCGGCGGTCACTTGCGCGTTATCGAGCAGAGCGTGGATACGGCCACCTCCGCGGGGCGGGCCTTCTTCGGCATGCTTGCGGTGTTCGCGCAGTTCGAGACGGATGTGCGCCGCGAGCGTCAGTCGGAAGGTATAGCTAAGGCCAAGGCGGCTGGCATCTATACTGGCGGCAAGCCGAGGATCGATCGGCGCCAAGTCGTGAACCTGTCACGGGAGGGAAAGGGGCCGGCTGCGGTCGCCAGGGCTCTCGGCGTCTCCCGGATGTCCGTCTATCGGATACTGCATGAGAAGGGCTATGTGCGGAAGGCAAAGAGCCTGCGACGAGCGCCTATGTGATACGCCGCATCCACCCCATCACGCCCATCGCCCACTGGTTTTGTAGCTTCTCGTCCAACGCCTCGAGTTCGCCGATAGGTCTTCCAGTGCATGCCTTTGGGCCTGGGCGGAAAGGGAGCCGTCGAGACCGCCGGAGCGACCGAGCCGTTCGCGGAGCTCTGGCACAGCTCACTCGAGGAAGCCGAGCGGCACCTCGCGAGAGTGATGGAAGAGACCCGGCAAGCCCAGATCTACGGCGTAAGGCCTCTCGAACCTTCGAGCAGGCCGCAGCGAAGTTTGTGCTGGAGAACCAGCACAAGCGGAGCCTCGCGAGCGACATCGTGCAACTGAAGCTCTTGATGCCCGACTCGGCGATTGCCCTCGATAGGATCCATCCGGGCGTACTCCAACCTTGGATCGAGAAGCGGCGGACAGAAGGAAGATCTGCTGGCACGATCAATCATGGCCTGAAGATCGTGCGGCGGATCCTCAATCTGGCGGCTTCGGAGTGGGTCGATGAGCACGGTCTGACCTGGCTGCTGGCCGCTCCAAAGATGAAGCTGTTGCCCGATATCGGAAAGAGGGCGCCTGTCCTCTGAGCTGGGCGGAGCAGCGGCGGCTTTTTCAGGAGTTGCCCGACCACCTGGTGCAAATGGCTCTTTTTTCCGTCAACACGGGGTGCCGGGATGGCGAGGTCTGCAGCCTGCGCTGGGATTGGGAGGTCGATGTGCCAGAACTCGGCACGTCTGGTCTTCATCATACCCGGCGCACGGGTGAAAAATGGCGATGATCGGCTGGTTGTGCTCAATCGTGTCGCGCGTTCGATCGTGGAAGCGCGCCGCGGGGCCGATCCGATCGATGTCTTCACCTACGAGGGACGGCGGCTGTATCGGATGCTGACCTCGGGGTGGATCCGGGCACGCAATCGCGCGGACCTTCCGCAGGTGAGAGTTCATGATCTCAAGCACACGTTCGGTCGTCGCCTAAGGGCGGCTGGCGTGAGCTTTGAGGATCGCCAGGATCTGCTTGGGCATCGCTCTGGGCGGATCACCACGCACTACTCGGCGGCCGAGCTCTTGCGGCTCGTCGAGGCTGCCAATCGCGTGTGTGAAGGTAACGGCGGCCAGCCGGAATTGGTGGTTCTGCGAGGGTCCCTGCAGAGGGGGTCCCGCAAAACTCCCGCAAAGGCACTGCCGTCGTTAGTGACTGTTGGCTAAGCCGCTGAAAACAATGGTGCCCAGGGGGTGAATTGAACACCCGACACCGTGATTTTCAGTCACGTGCTCTACCAACTGAGCTACCTGGGCTTTTTGCTTGCCAAGCGCCAAGCGCCTGCCGTCAAAGCTCGGGTCTTATAGGGGGTCGGACTTGGCCTGTCCAGCCTCGTTGCCCGAGCGCCGCCACGCGCATGCAAGCCGGTCGAGGCACATCGCTCGCGCGCTTAGTCTTCGTGTTCCGGATCATGCTCGCGCGCCGCCGGCGGAGTAGCCCCGGCAGCCGCGTCGTCGCCGTCCTCGTCCGCATCCTGCGAGCCGCCCGCAATCGCATAGCTACCGCCGAGCCAGCGCGCGAGATCGATGTCGGCGCAGCGGCGCGAGCAGAACGGACGGCTCGCTTGCTGGGCTGGCTTGCCGCAAATCGGGCAGCGGCCGCGCGCTGTTCCGGTGGTTTCGCGGTTCTGCTCGGACGCCATAGCCAAACCTTCCACGCTCCTCCTGCGCCCGGTAGACGGCATAGATAGGAACGGGTGCGTTTGCGCCCTAGTCTACGCTGGCTTCCGCCGCGGCCCTGAGCCAGTTGAAATGCACCGGGAAGCCCTCGCCGAGCAAGAGGCCCACGACCTCGGTCAGCGGCAGCCCGACGACATTGGTATAGGACCCGGTGAGCTTGCGCACGAAGCAGCCGGCGAGCCCCTGGATCGCATAGCCGCCCGCCTTGCCGCGCCACTCGCGCGACGCGATGTAGGCCTCGATCTCGGCCTTCGCCAGATGCTTGAAGCGCACGCGCGTGTCGACGATCTTCATGCGCACGCGATCGTCCGGCGTGATGAGGCACACCCCCGTCAGCACCCGGTGCGAGCGCCCCGACAGCCGCTGCAGCGACGCGACGGCCTCCTCGAGATGCTTGGGCTTCATGAGAATGCGCCGGCCGACCGCGACGATGGTATCCGCCGCCAGCACGTAGGCGTCCGCGATGTCCGGTCGTTGGCGATCTGATCGCGGGCGGCCTCGGCCTTGGCGCGCGCCAGCCGTGAGGCCAGCGCCCTCGGCATCTCGCCCATGCGCGCCCGCTCGTCGATCGACGGACGGTCTCAGTGCATCGGGCTCGATGCCCACCTGGGCCAGCAGCATCAGGCGGCGCGGGCTAGCGCTGGCAAGCACGAGCTTAGGCTTGTGCGCGCGGCCCGGCGTCGCGCGCCCGCTCCCGGGCGAACTCGCGCCGGAGCGTCTCGCGCCGGGGGCTGTCCGTCCGTGTTAATGCTGTGAGAAAGGCTGTCTTCACAGAGGTCATGGCGGGTGATCATGTTGAGGAGTGTGACGCGACGAGGGCCAATAGGCAGCCTGCGGACCTTGAATTGCCCCGATCCCGCCTGGAGGCGGCATGTCTGGGCTTTACGTTGTCGGCAGGTTAAAGGATACGCGTTAAGAAGCCGGACGGAGAATGCAGAGAGGCCCCCGGAAAAGCAAGAGGCGTCAACCTCGTTGCCGGCGGCCATTGTTCCCGCGAAAATCACGTCTAGAATCAGATTTGTGTGGCTGTTGCGCCGCGGGGCGCCGATCCCCTGCCGCGAGCTGTGGAAAAGGACGGGTAAATGATCTCGAAGGATGCAGTCCTGCGAGATGCTGGCGAAGACGGCGCTCTTCGGCACCGCTCGAGGATGCCGACCGCCGCGCGGTCGCGCAGGAGATGCGCGAGACGTCTTTCGACGCGAGCCAGGTCGTCTTCGCGCCGCGGCGATCCGGGGCGCGACATCTATCTCGTCGCCTCGGGCCGTGTCCGCCTCTCCGTGCTGACGGCCGAGGGCCGCGAGCTGTCCTTCGCGCACGCCGAGCGGGGCAGATCTTCGGCGAGATCGCCGTGCTCGACGGCGGCGTCAGAACGGCCGACGCGACCGCGGTGACGAAGGTTTCCGCGCTCACCCTATCCAAGGCTTCCGTCGATGCGCCTGATCGAGACGCGCCCCGTGGTGCGCGAAGCCGTGATCAAGTTCCTCTGCAATCGCATCCGCGAGGCCGACCATCAGCTCGAGGGCATCGCGCTCTACCCGATCGAGGTCCGGCTTGCGCGCTTCTTCCTCGCGGCCGCGCGCCAGAAGGGCGAGGTCGAAGCCCGGCACCAAGGTCGTCGCTCGATCTTCCGATCTCGCAGAGCGAGCTGGCGCTGCTGATCGGGGCCAGCCGGCCCAAGGTGAATGCCGCGCTCGCACTGCTCGAGGATGGCGGCGCCATCGAGCGCACCGATCGCGGTTTCACGTGCGACATCGAGGAGCTCGAGACGATTGCCGGGCCTGAGAGCCCATTTGCACGCCCTCTTGTGGGCATCGGAAGTCAAGTTGGCGGGCGCGCGCTTGTGATATGTCTGGTCTATCTCGCACGGTGCTCGCGCAATCGGCTTGTGAGTTTACAGATGATTGATCAGCTGAGCGAGCTCGGGAAGCAGCTTGCGGCGAGCGTTCGGGCGGGCCTCGGCGCGCTCATGGAGCCTGCGCCTGTTCCGCGCTCGCCGCTGCCCATTCTTGCGCGGCTCGCTCAGGCCGGCACCTCAGGGCTATCCGCCGGAGATCAAGCGCCGGCTCATGATCCTCAACATGATCGCGTATCTGATCGCGATCACGACGCTCGTCTATACGCTCCAGCAGATTTTTATCAACGACCCGAGATATCGCCCCGTCGTCGTCATCAACCTCGCGCTCGTTCTTCGTCATGCTCGCCGTGCCCGTACATGCACCGGTTCGGCGACATCGCCGGCGCGATGCTGATCATCGTCTCCGAGTATATCGCGCAGATCGCATTCACGGCATACCTCGGCAATACCTCGGGCCTGCACATCCAGCTCATCGTGATTGCGGCGGCAGCCTTCGTCGTATTCGGCTTGCAGCGCCTGTGGCTGATCATACCGACCATCGGGGTGGGGCTGGCAGCTGCATCTAGCTGCCTGGTTCTGGTTTCCGCCCGAGAAGGCCCTGATCGCCGCCGACAAGGAGTTCCTCAATGCGCTCTACATCCAGGCTGCCATCACGACGTTCGGCCTCATCGCCGCCTCCGTCTTCTACGCCTTCCGCTTGGCCGAGGCCGCCAAGGCCGAGACCGACGCGCTCCTGCGCAACATCCTGCCCGACAGCATCGTCGAGCGCCTGAAGCTCAAGCCCGCCGACGCCGATTGCCGACAGCTTCCCCGAGGCCTCGATCCTGTTTGCCGACATCTCGGGGTTCGTCGCCTTGGCGCGGCGTCTCGGCGCTAGTCAGACGGTCGCGCTTCTGAACAGCATCGTCTCGGAGTTCGATGCGCTGAGCGAGCGTCACGGCGTCGAGAAGATCAAGACCATCGGCGACGCGTACATGGTCGCGGCCGGCGTCCCCGAGCGCGTCCCCGATCACGTCTCCGCGGCTCGCGCGTCTCGCCCTCGACATGCAGACGGTCCTTCGCCGGCTGCGCGAGGAGAGCGAGCTCGACCTCAACATGCGTATCGGCATGGCATCGGGGCCGATCATGGCAGGCGTCATCGGCCGGCAGAAATTCAGCTACGACATCTGGGGAGACGCCGTGAATCTCGCGGCGCGCCTCGAGAACCTGTCGGTGCCGGGGCGCATCCACGTCTGCCCGCGCTGCCGCGCCGAGCTCGATCGCGAGTTCGTGTTCGAAAGCCGTGGTCTTGATCGAAATCAAGGGCGTCGGCCAGCAGGAGACCTGGTTCCTCCTTGAGCGCCGCGACGGTAGCGCGAGCTCGGAAACGGAAGCCGCCGCCGAGTGAGCACGGCAGCCCTTACACGGTCGGCCCGCTCTCCGGCATGAAGCGCGCTTTGATCCGCGCAAAGAGCTGGTCGCGCACCGTCCTGTAGCGCGCGAGCGCCTCCTCGCGGCCGCCCGTGCCCGGCGACGCCGTCGCGTCGAGCGTCGGCCAATGCTCGACGTCAGCCGCCATTGTACGCGTGAGCTCGATGGCGTGATGGTGGGCTTCCGGCGATAATGTCACGATGAGATCGAACGTGGCGTCGCCCAGATCCGCGAGCACGCACGGCTCGTGCTCCGAGATGTCGATGCCGATCTCGTCCATGACGGCGACGGCGTAGGGATCAGGATCCCCGTGTTTGACGCCCGCGGAGGCAACGCGCACGCGCCGGCCGATCAGATGACTTAGTATGGCCGCGGCCATGGGCGACCTCACGGCGTTCATCGTGCAGGCGAACAGCACCGCTCCAGGCGCGTCGCGCGACACAGCTCTAACCCTTCCAGTGGAGCGCGGAAATGAGCGTGAACAGGCGCCGCGCCGTGTCGAAATCGAGCTTGATCTTGCCGTCCAGCCGCTCGATCAGAATGCGGCTTCCTTCGTCGTGCAGTCCGCGCCGGCCCATGTCGATGGCCTGGATGCGCGACGGCTGCGAGGTTCGGATGGCCTGGTAGTAGCTGTCGAGGACCATGAAGTAGTCCTTCATGATCCGCTTGAAGGGTGTGAGCGAGAGATGGTGCGTGACGACCGGCGCGGCATCCGCGTTGGTCACGCTGAGCGCCAGACGCTCGTCGACGATGCCGATAGTGAGCTTGTACGGTCCTTCGTCGCGCCCCTCGATCGCAAACGAGTTCTCGTCGAGCAGATCGTAGATCGCGACCTCCCGCTCGTGCTCGATGTTGGCGTTGCCGCGCGCGATGGAGCTCTCGTCGAGTGTGACCTGGCTGAGTCTGTCTTTGGTGGCGGCCGTGGCGGCGCTTTCCGTGGACATCTCTGATCAGCCCTTGCCGCCAAGCCGGATCTCGACCGAGCGGCGGTGTGCTTCGAGCCCTTCGGCGGACGCGAGCGTCATCGCCGCGGGCGCGAGCTTGCGCGAGCGAATCAGCCTCGAGCTTCAAGATCGAGGTCCGCTTCATGAAATCCAGCACGCCGAGGCCCGACGAGAAACGCGCGCTGCGCGCCGTCGGCAGTACGTGATTGGAGCCCGCCACGTAGTCGCCGATCACCTCCGGCGTATGCGAGCCGAGGAAGATCGCCCCGGCATTGCGGATGCGCCCCGCGAGCCCTTCCGCATCCCGCGTCGCGATCTCGAGATGCTCGGCCGCGATGCGGTCGGCAAGCGCGGGGGCTTCATCGAGCGAGCGCAGGAGCACCACGGCTCCGAACACGCTCCAGCTCTCGCCCGCGATGTTGCCTCTCGGCAGGACGGCGAGCTGCCGCTTGACCGCTGCCTCGACGGCGCGGGCGAGAGTGTCGCTGTCCGTCATCAGGATCGACTGGGCGGCCGTGTCGTGCTCGGCCTGCGCCAGGAGGTCGGCAGCGATCCATTCCGGATCGTTGTCCTTGTCGGCTATGACCAGGACTTCCGAGGGGCCCGCGATGCTGTCGATGCCGACCGTCCCGAACACCTGGCGCTTGGCCGCCGCGACATACGCGTTGCCTGGCCCGACGATCTTGACGACGGGCTTGATCGTCTTCGTGCCGTACGCAAGTGCCGCTACGGCCTGCGCGCCGCCGACGCGGTAGATCTCCTCGACGCCGGCAAGACGCGCGGCCGCCAATACGAGCGGGTTGAGCTCGCCGCGCGGCGCCGGCACCACCATGACGATGCGTGGCACGCCCGCGACCTTGGCCGGCACCGCATTCATGAGCACCGAGCTCGGATAGGACGCAAGACCGCCCGGCACATAGAGCCCGACGGACTCGACGGCCGTCCAGCGATGACCGAGTTCGACGCCCAACGCATCGCGATAGCGCTCGTCGTGGGGGCGCTGGCGTTCGTGGTGGTCGGCAATACGATCGCGCGCCACTGCGAGCGCATCCAGCGTTTCCTTCGACGAGGCTGCGACCGCGGCATCGATCTCGGCGCGCGTAATTCTGATGCCGAGCTTCGAGAGATCGACGGCGTCGAACTTGCTGCGAGAGCTCGATGAGCGCCGCGTCGCCCCGCGTGCGCACGTCGGCGATGATCTCGCGCACCGCCGCGTCGACGTCAGCCGACGCCTCGCGCTTGTCGGCGAGGAAAACCGCGAACGCGCTCTCGAAATCGGGGTCGGACGTTGTTAGCCTTTTCGGCATCGATGGCTCCGGGCGCCGCGCGCCCTTTGGCAGGAATTGCGGTGTGTCGCTACTAGCGGCTCTCGTCGGGTTCGCTGCCCGCGTGTTGCGGCTTGCGGCGTGTCGTCCAGGCGGCGCCGAGGTCCGACAGCTCCGCTTCGATGCACTCGACCTCGAGACGGATCGCCCCGCCGCCGGAGAAATTCAAAGTGATATGCCCCTCGGGCCCTTCCGCGCCGTTTGCCGCCTTGTACTCGATGCTGAGCAGCGACAGCACGGTGTCCTTGGCCTTGAGATTGATCTGCGTGACCTTGGCATCGAGCACGCGCTCGAACCTGAGCCCTGCGCGCCGCCGGGTGAACGCTTTCTTCTTGGAGGCCTTGCCCGAGGCTTGTCCCCAATCGAAGCGGTTGGCGATTGCCGCAAAGCGCTTCTGGCCCTTGAGATAGGCGATATCTCCGACCCGCAACACGGCGTCCTGCAGATGAGCCGAAAGCACCGCCAGGTCCTCGGCGTCGAGGGCGATGAGCTTGAGGTCTTGCATCGGCGGGAAGTCTCGCGTGTCGATCCGGGGGCCCGCGAGTGATAGCGGGCGAGACCGCCCGGCGCAACAGACGTGGCCGCCCCCTCCGGTGCGGTAACCTTTAGATTTGAAGGTACCCGCGAGAGCCTCGTCCGCTTTCAGCGCAAGCTGAGCTCCGCGACGCCGACGGCAAGGTTTGACCCCGTCTGTCCCTGGACGCTCACGGGCTGCAGCGCGACCGAGTTCTGCGAGCCGCCGACCAGCACCTTGGCTCCCCCGCCGACACCGACCGCCACATCCGCTGCTGCCCCGGCATAATTTCCGGTGAGCGCCCGCGCCTTGAGCGGGCTTGACGACGTGAGCACCGTCCAGACCATCACCGACTTGCCGGTCACGCCGATGTCGAGGCCGATCTTGGTAACGCTTGCCCGATAGCGCTCCTTGCGTCCGCTGGTGGGCTTGAACGTGCAATTGTAGGATTTCTTGGACCCGAGAATCAGCCCGATGCCCTCGCCGCCGCTGCAGGTCAGCGTACCGGCCTCGATCTTGGCCTGGGCATTCGCTCCCGTCGCAAGAAGCAGCGCTGCGAGCGTGCCGGCTGCAGAAATGAGCTTTTTCATGGGTCGAAGGTCCTCCACATGCATCCTATCCCTGCGCCGCAGGGTTGCGCAGGAATTGGCTCTGAGCATGACGGCCCAGGACGCGAGGGGGTTCAATGATCTAGCTCAAGAGAGGCGAGACCTAATCCCTCTTGCTGAGATCTTCCTCCTCGTCGTCGCCGCCGCCCCTGGTCCTGAGATAGGGGTCCGCAAATTCGATATCGAATGCGGCAGTCTCGTCGATCGCCGTCTGACGTGATTTTTTCACGCCCTCTCCGTTGGCCTCGCCGAGCCGGAAGCGCTCCGCGAATTGGATGGCGACGAGCCCCTTCTTCGAGTGATGTCGGGCATACTTGAAGACATTGAGCTCGACCTGATCGGTGCCCTTCTCGGAGGCGATGAAGTCGATGATCACCTCGTGCGTTTTCGGATTCTCGATGATAGCGAACTTGGTTTGAGGTTCGCGCTGTTTGAGTAGCGCCGCAAGCGCGAGCGCAGCGTCCTTGGGGCTGTCCCCCGAATTCGGAAAGCGGTGAAATGCGACGAGCTTATGCCAGGCTCTCGAGCTTGTCGCCGTCGCGCAGTAGCTCGACGAGCGAGTTCCCGCCGTCGCGGGCGTCCTTGTGCGCGACCCTGTAGTCCTCGCCGGCGAACGTGATGGGATCGAGGTCGTCGCTGGCGCCCGCGACCAAGTTCGCCGTGAGCATGACGAGCACGAGCGCGGCGACGCGACGGAGGTCCATGAACTTCTCCCTGCCAGACTGATCGGACTCGGGACGCGACTTCGTACGCTACGCGGGTGCAGGCCCCATTATCCCGCGCTGATGCGCTCGATCCTCGCGCCGCAGCGGGAGAGCTTTTCCTCGAGCCGCTCGAAGCCGCGGTCGAGATGGTAGACGCGATTGATCATGGTCTCGCCGTCGGCCACCAGGCCGGCGATCACCAGCGACACCGAGGCGCGCAGGTCGGTTGCCATGACGGGCGCGCCGCGCAGCGACTTCACGCCCTTGATCGTCGCCGTATCGCCGTGGAGCTGGATGTCGGCGCCGAGGCGGGCCAGCTCCTGCACGTGCATGAAGCGGTTCTCGAAGATCGTCTCGCGGATGACGCTCGTCCCGTGCGCCCGCGCCATGAGCGCCATGAGCTGCGCCTGCAGGTCGGTCGGAAATCCCGGAAACGGCTGCGTTTCGACCGTAACCGGCTCGAGATGGTTGCCGTTGCGCGTGATCCTGATGCCGCCGGCCGTCTCCGTGACGGACGCGCCGGTCTTGGCGAGCACCTCGAGCGCGTTCTGCAGGAGATCCTTGCGCGTCCCCTCGAGCACCACGTCGCCGCCCGTCGCCGCGACCGCAAACGCAAACGTGCCCGTCTCGATGCGGTCCGGCAGCACGGCATGCACGGCGCCCTCGAGCCGGTCGCGGCCCTGGATGCGCAGCGTCGAGGTGCCGATGCCTTCGATCGTGGCGCCCATCTTCACGAGGCATGACGCGACGTCGCCGACCTCCGGCTCGCGCGCCGCGTTCTCGATCAGCGTCTCGCCCTTGGCGAGCGCGGCCGCGAGAAGCACGTTGTGCGTCGCGCCGACCGACACCTTCGGGAAGATGATGTGAGCGCCGTGCAAGCCCTTCGGCGCGCGTGCGATCGACGTTGCCGCCGTCGATCTCGATCTCCGCGCCGAGCGCCTTGAGGCCCATGAGGTGCAGATCGACCGGCCGCGTGCCGATGGCGCAGCCGCCGGGGAGCGAGACGATCGCCTCGCGCATGCGGGCGACGAGCGGGCCCAGCACCCAGAAGCTCGCGCGCATGCGCGAGACCATCTCGTAGGGCGCCGTCGTGTCGACGATGTCGCGCGCCGTGAGATGGAACGTCTCGCCGAGGTGCGGGCTCGCGCCCGGGCCGTTTGCCGTCGACCGCGAGGTCGACGCCGTGGTTGCGCAGGATGCGGGCCAGCAGGTTGACGTCGGCCAGGTTCGGCACGTTCTTGAGCGTCAGCCGGTCCGCGGTGAGCAGGCTCGCGATCATGAGCGGCAAGCGCGGCGTTCTTCGCGCCCGAGATCGGGATCGTGCCTTCCAGTCTGTTGCCGCCGGTGATCTTGATGCGATCCATTGAAGGGGTCCGCTTGAATTCAGGAATGAGGGGGATTGGCGCCGGAGGATAGGCGGCCGGCCCGCGACGCGATAGTGATTCTCGAGCTTCGTTCGATGATTAGGCGCTAATTGGCCGATCCCGCAATGGGGAGAGGTGCGCACGGCGGATGAGCAGCGCAAGCTGGTGCGCTCAATCCTCTGTCCGCCCGGACGTGTGCGGATGTCCAACCGTAGATTGAGGCGACGGCGCACCAGCTTCGCTCTCTGGGGCCGTCTTGCGCGCTTTCGCCTGTGCCCGGCGTTTGCCGAGATTGGCCCTGAGCTCCGCCGCGAGGCGCTGTGCACGGCTCGCCGTACGCGTGTCGCTGGAATGTTCTGCGTCGCCTTTCATGGTCGGTTGTCCACGATCTATGGCCGATTCGTTCTTCGGCATTCTGCATGGGTCTTTTGGCAGTCCTTGGGAGCAATTCCAAGGGTCGGCGCACGTATCGGTCGGAGGGAGCATTCAGTCATTGTACTGCCGTTCCCTTAGCCGGCCATGGCGATCGAATTTTTGATCGCCAACAGATGGATCATTCAGTCCACACAGCTAAGTCGTCGTTGACGTTGCGCGAAGAGTTAGATACAAAAAAGTATATTTGTATCTATATGGAAAATTAGATACAGAAAATAAGGAATGTATCTAACCAATGCGACCTATGCCGCTCAATTTTCAGACCATGTACGCGGATCTCCTGCAAAGCAAAGGCTTGGCCGATATTGCTCATGGGTCCATCTCGACCCGCAAGATCAAAGGCAAGGAATACCTCTACGTCACGACGAAAGATGGATCGAGGCGCCATCAGCGGTCGCTTGGCCCAGCATCCGATCCAGCCGTAAAAGCCAAGGCCGATGAAATACGCCGGGCTGCAGCACACGCCAAAGGGCTGCGGACGACCGTCTCCGCCCTGAAGAAGGCATATATCCCGGGGCCGTCGTTGCCTCTAGGCCGGGTACTCGAGGCGATAGCAAACGCGGGTCTGTTCAAACAGGGCGTGGTTTTGGTTGGCACCGCCGCCTATCAAACATACCCCTGCTTGGTCGGCGCCTACCTGCCGTCCAGCGCGCTCACGACAAACGACGCTGATCTGCTTGTCTCCTCGTTCGTCTCCAAGGATGAGCCTCAAGATCTCGAGAAAATACTTCAACGTGCCGACCCGACGTTTAGAGCTCTCATGAGCGTGGACGATCGGCTGCCAAAGGTATTCAGAGCCGCGAACGATCTTCAGGTGGACATCCTGACGACGTTTGGCAGAGGCAGAAAATCGCCCATACTGATCGAGGCTCTGCAATGTTCGGCTGAAGCCCTGACATACATGGAGTATCTCGCCGAGGAGAGCATCGAAGCCGTGGCCCTCTATGGGACCGGCGTCCTTATCAGCGTGCCTCCGCCCATCAAATATGCGGTGCATAAGCTCCTGATTGCACAAGAGCGGAGAGCTCAATCTCCCAAGAGGGCAAAGGACCTCAAGCAAGCGAGGGATCTCCTGGATGTCTTCTCTGAAACCGACAGCGCTGCCCTTGAGGAAGCGCTGGAGGAGGCCAAGGAGCGCGGCTCAAAATGGAAAAAGAACATCAACGCGTCTTTGCGTGAGATAAAAATGGAGGCCCGCCAAGGTAGCCTGGCGCTCGCTCCGCGGCGCAACCGATCCGAATCGATGAGATGAGCACGGCCGCCTGCGCAAGGTGGCTTTCTGACGATACGATTCGCGTCACACCGATGAAGGCGTAGGTCGAAATTGGAAACTCGGTGGACAAGTGCTCGGTGAAGTGATGTCCAGTTGACAGTATTGCAGGCCGAAGTGCTACATTCACTCTCAATGGAGGCCGATATGGCAAAGCCCCTGACGATCACTGAGTTTTTGACGATGTTTCCGAATGACGACGCTTGCCTTGGCCACCTGTTCAAGACGCGCTACGGCGCCGATCCTGAGTGCCCGCGCTGCGGCGAGACGGACAAGTGCAAGAAGCTCACGAAGATGCCGGCCTACACGTGCCAGTGCGGCGAGCACCTGCATCCCATGGTCGGGACGCCCTTCTACCGGTCGCACACGCCGCTGCAGAAGTGGTTCTACGCCATGTACCTGTTCACGACGACGCGCCACGGCGTGCCCGCCAAGGAGCTGCAGCGCCAGCTGTCGGTGAACTACAAGACCGCGTGGCGCATGGGCCACGAGATCAGGAAGTACCTTGGCCTCGTGGACGGCGACCGCCCGCTTTCCGGCCATGTCGAGGTTGACGAGACGATGATCGGCGGCAAGCGTCCCGGCAAGCGCGGTCGAGGCGCGGCGCTCACAGACGATTGTGCTCGGCATGGTCGAGCGCGACGGCCAGGTCATCACCCGCGTCGTCAAGGACGTGAAGGGAACGACGTTGCTCCCGCACATTCTGGCCAACGTCGAGAAATCGGCAACGGTACGCAGCGACGAGCTTTGGGCCTACATGACACCGCCGCTGCACGGCTACAAGCACGGCGCCGTCAATCACTCGAAGGAGGAATGGGTTCGCGACGGGCACCACACCAACACGATTGAGGCGTTCTGGTCGATGCTCAAGCGCTCGATCAGGGCACGCACGTCCACGTGTCCCGCAATCATATCGCTAAGTACCTCGCCGAGTTCGAGTACCGCTGGAATCTGCGTCACGATCCCGCTCGGATGTTTCCTCGCCTTCTAGCGCACCTTGCGACATGAGGGTGAGGAGCTTGAGGAAGCGGGCTCTGTCCGCTTCCGACGGGTGTTGTTTGCAGAAGCGCTCGAATTCGCCGCTCTGGCGGGCTTCTTCTAAGCTGAGGTATTTGCCGCGCGACGTCTGAGACCGATTCAGCGGGTTCGTACTGTGCCGATCTGTCGTCGGCGTACTTCATGCGCTTCGTCCTGATCACCGCAAGAAGTGACGTATATTCGTATGGAAAACGGCGTAGCGCTTCCTTCGTGAACGCCTTTACGTACAAATTCCTCGCCTTGTTCACGACGATCCCACCAATCTTGTATCTGAATTGTTTCTCGTTCTCAAAATCTGGCCATTGCTTAGGATGTGCCATCACAACAATGCTGATGAAATCCTCCCGCCCGTCCAACACGATTTTGTATTCGATGAAGTTGGAACCGGCGGCGGCCTTCGGACGACGTCGGAAAACGTGAACAGATGTTGTCGTGGCGACTGTGGACATATTGGAAAACGGACAGCCTTAGGTTCATCTGATCAAAAAAACTCCTGGTCCCGTCCGCTCTCTGCGAAACGCGCGCGGCGCGATGAATGCCAATCGGAAGATGAAGATTACGAACCACGCGATGGCAACGTAAAGAAGCCCTATCGCAATCTCTGAGCCAATAAATCGGAGGGCATTATGGCCCTTCGGTCATCAAAAGCAGAAGGCCGCCGAGCGCTGCGCCGACATGCCCGCCCGATTCTGGGGACTCGCTCGCGTGCCGCTCGCGACGCCCACGAGCCCGCGCCTCGCCCACGCCACCAGCATTGGCTTCGCGTAAGCCGACCTGTCTGTCGTCGACGGCGGCATCCACGTGCGACGCCCAGTGCCGCAAGCCACAATGCCCTGGCCCTGAAGTTTGCCCAACTTGCGAGAGAGCGCGGACCTTTGCCGAGACCGATGAGCAGACGATTGACGCTCACATGGCCCACAATTTGAGAGTTCTATTCCGCAGCCCCGCACTCTGCCCCTACCCGAGCACATACGTCACGTGACCAGCCGGAAACCGGCGAAAATCATGGTGGAGAACATACCTAAAGTCGGCTACATACGTATGATGCCGACACGATCTCCATGTTCTGGGCTTACTTGCGCGAGGCCGCGTTACTGCTGGGCAACGTCGCGTGCACAGGGCTTGTGGACTGCGATCTCGTTCTCACACCAACCCCCACAATTTGGCCCACGGGCGGATGTCAAAAAACAGGCTGAGTGGGCCGCTGAACGCCAGCAAGGCGCCGAGCGCGGCAATGATGAGACCCTTGTAACGCCATCCATCCTGGGACAGAGCGAGCCCCCACGAGAGAAGGATGGTGCCAACAACGGCGTGCAACTTCCAGTCGCCTGAAGCAAGCGGATACGACCTGGGAGAATTGGACTGCCGAGCCGATCAGCGTGTCGCTCCAATTCTGACTGTGCTGACGATCGTACGGCGGGCGCCTTCGTTGCTCTGCGTTCACGAATCGGCCGGCGGCCAGGTGTCGCTCGTCGCGCGTTGCCTGGCCGCGCGCCTTCCGAAAAGCATCGACCTGTCCATTACCGAGCGTTTCCCCCTACGTACGGCAATCATGCGTGCTGGCCCGATGCACCTACGCCAACGCTGGCGCTAGACGCGCCAAGGTCGTCCAGATCGCGCCGCGATCTACTGGCATCTCGCCGTCCGAGCCTCGAAGAACGTAGTCTCGCCGACGAACGGCTGACACGCGGCGAGCGCCGAGATTTCGAACTGAGTTCCGACATTTCGGACAGCAAGGCGATTGTAAACTATCGTGCCGAAGACCGGCAGTACCCCCATGATCGGATTATCGCAGTCGATTCATTCGGTACGAACACGAGCGCGGCATGGTATCTGGAGACTGGCTTTTGTCGTTCTTTCGACGTCGCCATCGCGCTTGGCGGCGCATTGAAGATTCCGAAGACGAATATTCCTATTAGGCCGCCCTGTCGGAGCCATTTTAGCCCTCGTTGACGTACGTCAACTCGCCGAAATGCCCTCGGTCGATTGACAACCGCATGGTTAACAGGATTTCTCAGTTCCCAGAATACTTCGCGTGAATTGATTTGGCGCCTTGTATCGAGTTCGCCATGTCGTGTCGCCAAGAGCGCGTTATTGCCGCGCCGCTGGTCCACTCTGGACCGGTTACGCGTCGGCACCTTCGTTCGCTACGAATGGGCCGGCGGCGAGATCTCGCTCTCGGGCGGCGCGCTGGGTGGCTCCTTCAAGCACGATGCGTCAACGGACGTCTCGCCCTACGTGACCCTCAACGTGCTGGCCCAATTCTGACCGCTGTAGATGGATGGCGAAGCTCAAGGCGCGTCGCCAACTGGCCGCTAGACCATGATCGCTTTGGACCCTATCAGTCCGAAGCGCTCATCGTCGTACCCCAGTCGAAAGACCTAGAGCGTGATTCAGATCCGATCAAAAACCAACCCACGCTTAAGGTGCGGGCGACCACGGACCTCGGTGCCGATTGGGCAGTTTGGAAGCTCGCCAAGGACACCGAGGAGCGCTGCCTGGCGGGCCCGAGGGAACGGTGTGCATTTTCACCGGATCGCCTTGCCAGCCCTTGAGCCCCTGCGGCGCGCCCCAGGCAGGCGGTCCCGTCCCCAGCCCCGAATTCCACCGTATCCAGCCCTGATTTAGGCAGGCCTATTTTTGGCAGTCAGGATCGCCCGAACCCCACGGAGCCGCAACTTTCCGGGAATCCCGAGATCGGTCATGAGGGTGCCGCAATTATGCTTACAAACAAAACGGTCATTCGTTTTGTTTCTTGTGAAACAGCCAAACCCACGGTATTCGCTACCCTCCTACGAGCCCCAGCGTCAGGACTTCCCAGATATGCCCAAGCTCAAGCCCGACACCCAGCGCGCCAGGCGCGAGCACATCCTCGACGCGGCCGAGCGCTGCTTCGCCCGCGCCGGGTTTCACCGCTGCACCATGCAGGACATCTGCAACGAGGCCGCGATCAGCCCTGGTGCCCTCTACGTCTACTTCTCCTCGAAGGAAGACCTCATCGCCGGCATCACCGAGCGCGATCGCGCAAAGCTCGCCGGCCAGCTCGCCGAGCTGGCGAAGGCGCCGGATCTCATGGCGGCGCTGGCGTCACCTCGGCGAGCACTACACCGATCGACGAGCCGCAGTACAAGAGCGTGCTCTGCATCGAGATCGGCTGCGAGGCGACGCGCAATCCTGTCGTCGGCGAGATCTATCGCTCCGTCGACAATTTCTGCCTCGAGAGCTTCAAGCAGCTTTTCGCGCGCGCTCAAGCCGAGGGCAAGATTGCGCCCGAGCTCGACACGGAGACCATCGCCCAGGTGATTGCCGTCATCGGTGACGGCCTCTTCTGGCGCCGCGCCGTCGATCCGAATTTCGACGCCGCCAAGCTCATGCCCGCGATCATCGGTCTCGTGCGCACGCTCCTCAATCCCAGTCGAAGCAGCGGCTCCAGGCGAGCGCCAAACCCGCCGCAAACGAGGCCGCCGAATGAAGACCCGCTCGCTCATCGCTCTGCTCGTCGTCGGCGGGCTGGCCGCGGCTGCCTACGAGAGCGGACTTATTGCCACGCTGCAGGCAGAAGGTCGCGCACTCGCGCGGCCGAAGCCGGCAGTCGCCGATGTCGCGCCTGCCGCCCGCTGTCTCGGTCGTGCCTGTGGCCACGCAGGATTTTGTCGAGACCGTCCTCGTGACCGGCTCCCTCGTCCCGCGCGAGGAGATCCTGGTCGCGCCGGAGGTCGAGGGCCTGCGCGTCCTCGAGCTCAAGGTGGACGAGGGCGACCGCGTCAAGAAGGGCGACGTGCTGGCCGTGCTCGTCTCCGAGACGATGGAATCGCAGGTCGCCCAGAACGACGCCGCAATCGCGCGTGCGGCCGCCGCCATCTCGCGCGCGCAGAGCCAGATCGTCGAGGCCGATGCGCGCCTCGCCGAGGCCAACGCCGCGCTCGAGCGCGCCCGCCCGCTCGTCAAGTCGAAGTATCTGTCCGAGAGCGTCTACGACCAGCGCGATGCCGCCGCCAAGACCGCTGCCGCGCAGCTCACGGCGGCCAAGGACGGACTCAACTTCGCGGAGGCCGAGAAGGCCCAGGTCGAGGCTCAGCGGCGCGAGCTTGCTGTGGCGCCGCGGCAATACCGAGGTCAAGTCGCCGGCCGACGGTCTCGTCAGTCGCCGCGGCGCGCGCGTCGGCTCTATCGCGATCGGCGCCTTCGTCGCGGGCTCGGGCGAGCCTCTCTTCCGCATCGTCGCCCGCGGCGAGGTCGAGCTCGACGCCGAGGTGACGGAGACGCGTCTCGCGAAAGTCGCCGTCGATCAAAAAGCGCGGGTCGAGGTCGCAGGCAACGGCGAGTTCGAAGGCACTGTTCGTCTCGTCTCGCCGGAGGTCGACAAGGCGACGCGTCTTGGACGCGTGCGAATTTTCCTCGGCGACAAGCCGGGCCTGCAGGATCGGTGCCTTCGCCCGCGGCACGATCGAAACGGCGCGCGCACGAAACCTCGCCGTGCCCCAGTCCGCGATCCTCTACGGAGAGCAGGGGGCGATGGTCCAAGTCGTCGACAACGGAAAGGTCGCGACGCGACGCATCGAGACGGGCCTCACCGCCGGCAGCCAGGTCGAGGTCCGCTCCGGGCTCGCCGAAGGCGATCTCGTCGTCGCCAAGGCCGGCACGTTCCTGCGCGACGGCGACGCCGTGCGCACCGTGCTGCCCGATGCCAAGGTGAGCGAGGCCGGCGCGATGAACTGGAACATATCCGCCTGGTCGATCCGCCATCCGGTGCCGTCGCTGGCGCTGTTCCTGGTGCTGATCGTGCTGGGCGTCCTGAGCTTCCAGTCGCTGCCCGTCACGCGCTTTCCCAACATCGACGTGCCGATCATCCAGGTGCGCATCTACCAGTCCGGCGCCGCGCCCGTCCGAGCTCGAGACGCAGGTCACGAAGGAGGTCGAGGACGCCGTCGCCGGCGTCAACGGCGTCAAGCACATCCAGTCGAACGTCACGGAAGGCGCGTCCGTGACGATGCTCGAGTTCCGCCTCGAGATCAATGTCGACCGGGCGCTCGAACGACGTCAAGGACGCCATCTCGCGCATCCGCACCGACTTGCCGCGCACGATCGAGGAGCCGGTCACTACAGCGCATCGAGATCGAGGGCCTGCCGATCGTCACCTATGCGGCACGCGCCCCCGGCGATGACGCCGGAAGAGCTGTCGTGGTTCGTCGACGACACCGTCATCCGCCTGCTGCAGGGCGTGAAAGGCGTCTCCGAGGTTAAGCGCATCGGCGGCGTCACCCGCGAAATCCGCATCGCGCTCGATCCCGACCGGCTGCTTGCCTACGGCGTGACGGCCGGCGACGTGAACCGGCAGGTGCGCGTCGACCAACGTCGATCTCGCGGGCGGCCGCGGCGAGATCGCCGGCCGCGAGCAGGCGATCCGCACGCTTGCCGGCAAGCACACTGTCGAGGAGCTCGGCGCGACGATGATCGCGCTGCCCGGCGGGCGCAAGGTGCGCCTCGATCAGCTCGGCAAGGTCGCGGACGGCGTCGAGGAGCCGCGCACGTTCGCCGAGCTCGATGGTGAGCCGGTCGTCGCGTTCGCAATATCGCGCTCGAAAGGCGCGAGCGACACGGTCGTCGCCGACGGCGTGGAAGCCAAGATCAAGGAGATCCAGGCCAAGTATCCGGACGTCGCGCTTGTCGCGCATCGACAACACCGTCGAATACACGTACGGCGTCTACCAATCGACGATGAAGACGCTGATCGAGGGCGCCGTGCTCGCCATCATCGTCGTGCTGATCTTCCTGCGCGACATGAGAGCGACGATCGTCGCGGCCATCGCCTTGCCGCTTGTCCATCATTCCGGCCTTCTGGGCCATGGAGGCGATGGGCTTCTCGCTCGAACCTCGTGAGCCTGCTCGCGATCACCATCGTCACCGGCATCCTCGTCGACGACGCGATCGTCGAGATCGAGAACATCGTGCGCCACATGCGCATGGGGAAATCGCCCTACCGCGCCGCGCTCGAAGCGGCCGACGAGATCGGCCTCGCCGTCATCGCCATCACCACCACCATCATCGCCGTCTTCACGCCGGTCTCCTTCATGGGCGGCATCGCCGGGCAGTACTTCAAGCAGTTCGGCCTCGTGGTCGCGGCGGCCGTGTTCTTCTCGCTGCTCGTTGCGCGTCTCGTAACGCCGATGCTGGCCGCCTACTTCCTGCGCTCGTCCGGGCACGTGGACAAGGAAGGCTGGCTCATGCGCGCCTACACGCGCCTCGTCGGATGGTCGGTGCGCCATCACGTAGCGACGGTCGCCTTGGGCATTCTGATCTTCGCCGGCTCGATCGGCAGCTTCTACCTCCTGCCGAACGGATTCCTGCCGCAGGAAGACTCGGGCGCACCCTGCTCGGCCTCGAGCTGCCGCCGGGATCGCGGATCGAGGAGACGAAGGCCGCTGACGGACAAGGTCGCCCGCTTGATAAAGGAGCGCGGCGACGTGAAGAGCGTATTTGTCGACGGCGGCCGCCTCTTGGGGAGCGGCGAGGAGGTGCGCAAGGCAACCCTCGTCCTCAACCTGGTGCCGAAGGATCAACGCAAGCTCAGCCAGTGGCAGATCCAGCAGGAGATCAGCCGCGCACTCGCGGCCGAGCCCGACGTCCGCTTCTGGTTCATGGAGGATGACGGCCAGCGCCAGTTCCAGCTCGTCGTCTCCGGTCGCGATGGCGAGGCCGTCAACAAGGTCGGCGCGGACCTGACGAGCCAGGCGAGGCGCGTTCCGATGATCGCCAACGTCGTCTCGACGGCCGAGCTGGACCGCCCCGAGCTGCGCGTCTATCCGAAGACCGAGCTCGCCGCGGAGCTCGGCGTGTCCACGGAGGCGATCTCCGAGGCCGTCCGTATCGCCACCATCGGCGACATTGGCGCCAACCTCGCCAAGTTCGACGTCGGCGACCGCCAGGTGCCGATCCGCGTGCAGCTCGACGAGAAGGCGCGCGAAAGCCGGCAGCTCTTGGAGGAGCTCAAGGTCGCGACGGCCGCGGGCGCCGCCGTTCCGCTCTCGGCGGTTGCCAATTTCGAGTTCGGTCAGGGGCCGACCGCCATCGACCGCTACGACCGCACGCGGCGCATTGTGCTCGGCGCCGACCTCGTCGGCCAACACCCCCTTGGGCGACGCCGTGAGCGCCGTCAAGGCGCTTCCTGCCGCGCAAAGCCTGCCGCCGGGTGTCGAGATCAAGGAGTTCGGCGCTGCCGAAATCATGGGCGAGGTGTTCCAGAGCTTCGGCGAGGCGATGGGCGCCGGCCTCATGATGGTCTACGCGGTTCTCGTGCTCCTGTTCTCGAGCTTCCTGCAGCCGGTCACCATCCTCTTCTCCCTGCCGCTGTCCATCGGCGGCGCGATCGTCGCGCTCGCCATGACGTCGAATCCGATCAGCCTTCCCGTCGTCATCGGCATCCTGATGCTGATGGGCATCGTGACCAAGAACGCGATCATGCTCGTCGACTTCGCGGTCGAGGAGATGCGTCAGGGCGTGCCGCGCAACGAGGCGATCATCGACGCGGGCCGCAAGCGCGCCCGCCCCATCGTCATGACGACGATCGCCATGATCGGCGGCATGCTGCCGTCCGCGCTGGCGCTCGACTCCGGCGGCGAGTTCCGCGCGCCGATGGCCATCGCGGTCATCGGCGGGCTCATCTCGTCGACGGTCCTGAGCCTCCTGTTCGTGCCCGCCGTCTTCGCGCTGCATGGACGATGTCACGAGCTTCATCTGGCGTGTGTTCGGCCGCTTCGTCGGCCCGCCCGACGAGCCCGAGGACGACGCGGCGACGGTCGCGCACTCGGCCGCGCTCGCCGCCGCGCGCCGCCTTCCCGGGTACGACAAGAAAGAGGCAGGGCGGCCTCAGCCGCTCGCAGCCGAATAAGGCGCGCGGCCGCGTCGCCGGCGGCTCGCCATCCTCAGCTACTTATCGTGGCGTGACTGCTGCCGTGGCGCCGGGCGTTGCGCTGGTGGCCGTCGGCTGCGAAGCGGCACCGGCCGAGCTGTCGTTCTTGAAGAACGCATCGACACGCATGCCCGTCAGCAGCGGCGGCTGGCCGTCGAGCGAGATCAGAACCTCGAGCACCTCGACGTCATTGGGACGGCGCGGGCCGCGTGTCGTGATCCGGGGCGGTCCGAGCGCCGGGGCGAGCTGCGTCACGACGCCCTCGAAGTCGCGGTCCGGGAACGCGTCGGCGCGAACCACGGCGCGCTGACCGACGCGGATCTTGACCACGTCGCGCTCTTCGACCTCGGCGCGCACCCGAAGGCTCGAGATGTCGCCGAAGAGAACGAGGGGCGTGTCGGGCGACGGCGTGGCCGTCTCGCCGACCTTGGCCCAGACGTTGAGAACCGTGCCGTCGGCGGCGCGCGGATGCGCGTCTTCTCGATCGCCGTTCTCGACCTGAGAGATGTCGGCGCGCGCGCTGCGTCAACGCCGACTCGAGGCGCGTCGGCAGCGGCATGCCGTCCTTGGCGCTGACCTTGTCGAGCGTGTCGCGGTCGGCAGCGGCCTTCTTCTCCGCCGCAGCGAGCTTGTCGCGTGCCGCCGTGACGGCGTCGGCCGCGGCCCTGCCGGCCTTCGCCTTGCGCATAGGCATCGTCGAGGGCGATGCGGGCCGCGGAAGAGCGGCCCGGTCGGACGCCGACGACGTGTCCTCCGCGGTCGCGCCGATCGAGCGGCAGACCCTTGACGGGCTCGTCTTCGCGCTCGCGCTCGCGCACGAGTGCCTCGGCCTGGCGCGGAGTCAGCTTCGCTTGCAGGTCATCGTCGTCGAGGCGGACGAGCAGGTCGCCGGCAGACGACGGCGATCGTTCGTCTTGGCCGACGACCTCGACGATCTTGCCCGGGGCCTGCGCGGTAATGCGAATCTCGCCGTCCTTGGGCTCGACGCGGCCCGTCGCGAAGCGGCCCATGGCGCCTTGCGTGCTCGGCGCATCCGCTGCATGAGCGGCGTCCGAGGCCAGCGACATCGTCTGCTGGCCGATCGATGTCGCGCGCCCAGTTGAGCATGACGCTCGTGGCAATCGCCAGCACGCCGGCGGCCGACAGGGTGGAGACTGTGGGATCGAGCTTAAGCCATGTGCTTTGCGCCTCTTTGTGAGATCGGTGATTTCGGGAGCATCGAGACCCTGTGGCCGGCGCTCCTCGCCGACGATCTTGCCGTCCTCGATGCGCACGACGCGGTCGGCATAGCCGAGCGTTCTCGGGATCGTGCGTCACCGCGAGAACGCTGCGGTTCTGTTCCTTGGCGATGCGGGCCAGCAGCGCCATCACGGCATGACCGTTCTCGCTGTCGAGAGCGGCCGTCGGCTCGTCCGCCAGCACAATCGAAGGCGAAGACGCGATGGCGCGCGCCACGGCGACGCGCTGCTGCTCTCCGCCCGAGAGGTTGGCCGGATAATTCTGCAGGCGGTGCGCCGAGGCCCACCTCGCGCAAGCACTTCCTCGGCGCGCTGCGCGGCCGGATAGCCCTTGCGGCCGATGACATCGAGCGCGATGCGCACGTTCTCGAGCGCGGACAGCGTCGGGAAACAGATTGTAGGACTGGAAGATGAAGCCGATGTGCTTGCGGCGCAGCGCCGCGAGCTCCTCGGGCTTGAGCCCGTTGGTGGCTCTCGCCGACGATGCGCACCATGCCCGATGTCGGCGTCAGGATGCAGCCGAGGATCGACAGCAGCGTCGTCTTGCCGCTGCCGGACGGACCCATCAGCAGCGTGAGCTCGCCCTGCACGAGCGACAGGTCGACGCCCTTGAGCGCCACCACCATTCCGGCGCCCTTGCCGAGCTCCTTCACGACGTTCTCGCACTTCGAGAACGGGGCTCGTCATCTGTTGAACACCATGGCTGGGTCGATCTTGGTGACCTTGATGATTGCGGATATGGCGGAGATCGCCGACATGAAGAGCGTGAGCCCGAACAGCGACGCGGCGAGCCCCGGCGTCATGACGAGCGGCAGCGGCGTATTGCGGCTGATATAGAGTATCCCGAGCGAGATCAGGATGCCGAGCACGTAGCCGATCACGGCGCTCAGGCCGGCCTGGGCCAGAATGACCTTGTAGATGTAACCGGACGACGACCCGAGCGCGCGCAGCGTCGCGAACTCGTTCAAGTGATCCTTGGTGCTCGAGTAGAGCGTCTGCGCCACGATGACGGTTCCGACCATGATGCCGAGCAGCGCGCCGCCGATGAGGGCGAGGCCGGCGCCCGTGCGGAACAGCCACTGCCGCAGGCTGCGGTCGCGGAACTCGGTCTTGGTCAGGACCTCGGCGCCGTCGAGCCGGGCTGATAAGCTCCTGGCGCACTGCTTCCGCATTGGCGCCGGGCTCGAGCTGCACGAGGTAGAAAGTCGCCTTGTCGCTGTCGACGCCCAGCAGACTGCGGGCGCGCGACAGCGTCGTGAAGACGTAGGGCGACTGCGTGAACGAGCGGATGCGGTGCGTGAGCGCCTTCACCTTCACGCGGCCGTTGGCGATCTGCGCCGTATCGTTCAAGCCCTCGATGCCGAGCGCGTCGAAATAGGTGTCGTCGGCGGAGATGGCGTCCGGCGACTTGATGTCCTCCCAGGTGCCGGCGACGAGCGACCAGGGCTCGAGCGCCCCGTCCTCGGCATCGGTGCCGACGAGCACGACGCGCGTCGATCCGCCGCCGGGCTTGCGCCATTCGGCGAACGCGACGACGAGCGGGATGACGGCTTTGACGCCCGGCGTGGCGAGCGCCTGGTGGCGCTCGCGCGACGTCAGCAGAACGCCGCCTTCCTCGAAGCTCTTGGCGCCGAACGTCGTGATCCAGAGATCGCTGTTCGAGCGCTCGATCATGGCCGTGATCATCTTGCTCGAGCCGAGATACATCCCGAGTTGTATCGCAACCAGCACGATCGAGAACAGGATGCCGACGAGCGTCACGGCAAGCCGGATGCGATCGTGAAACAGGTTGCGGAACGCAAGAGTGATGGTCATCGAGCGAGACCCGATCGAGTTGTCGTGGCCAGTACGCGAGCGCGCCGGCAGCTATTACCGCAGAGACCTTTGCACTGATGGACGAGCGAACCGCAGGCTGGGCGTATGTCAGTGCAGCCTCGTTCGATCAACCTGCCCCTATATAGGTGGCTCGGTGAAAAGACTCTACCCTTCTCGTGTTAAAGAGTCCAAATCAGAGACGCGTTGGCAGAAAAATGGTAACGCTCTTTTCAAGACCACCGTGTTCAACTTGCAATCGGTACAAGCAACGATTGCAAACCGTGTTTTCGCCGCTTTTCCTTGCATAGTCCACTACCTGCGACGACTAGACACTCGAGAGCCGCCATGACTGAGAAACCTCGTTTTTGTCTTAGATCGACTGCCCTTATTGGCCAGTTGCTGGTCGCATTGGGCGTCTATTCTGCCGCCGCCTGCGCGCAAACGCCGCCCCAGGAGACCGGCATATGGCTGGACGACAGCGGCGACGGCGCTGTCGAGATCTACGTCTGCGCCGACCGCGCCGACCGTCTTTGCGGACGCATCGTCTGGCTCAAGGAGCCGCTGAACGCGCAGGGCGTTCCCAAGCGCGACCGCTACAATCCGAAGGAAGCCCTGCAGACGCGTCCGATTTGCGGTCTGCCCGTGCTCGGCAATCTGGCCCGAGTTCAGGAAGGCGGCTTTGACGGCGGCTGGATCTACGATCCCAAGGCCGGCAAGTCCTACAGCGCCGCCATTGAGCTCGCCCGCCAGGATCGCCTGACGGTCACGGGCTATGTCGGCATGAAGTTTCTGAGCAAGTCGTTCACCTGGACCCGCGCTCCGGCCGATCTCGAGCGCTGCGAAGGTGCGCCTGGCTCTCAAGCCAAGGCCGCGAAGCCGGTCCCCGCTCAGCCGAAGCCGCCGGCGACGCTGCGGCAGCGCCGCCGAAGGCGCCGGCGCCGAGCGACGCGGCCATGATGGCGCCGGTCAACCGCGCCGGCGCCGAAGCCCGCCAGCCACGGCCGCGGTCGCACCGCCGAGCAAACCGCAAACCGGCCGCAAGCCGCGGCCGCAGCACCGCCGCCAAAAGCAACCGCGGCGACGGCAACCGGATCCTCTGCCGCCAAGGTGTCCTCGACATCGACGCTTCGTCGCAAGGCCACGACGGGGCAGCGACTGCCGCCAAGCCTGTGACGCGCGGCTCCGCAGCCGCGGCAGAAGCACCGCAACGTCGGCAGCGTCAGCAGCAACGCGAACGCTCAGGCCCCGGCACCCGTCGCCAAGAAGAAGCCGGCTCCGAGCCGAGGCGGACGACTCCGTCGTCCACGGGCCCTTCGGCTGGAGCGGATGACGCGAGCGCCTTGGCGCGAACTCGCGCTGTGTGTATCGTGCAAGTCGAGCTCAAAGCACCGGCGTGCCGCAAGCAACTCCGCCGAGTCTATAGCTTCGTGCGTTTAGCGTATTTGCGCGGCAGGCAGCGCCGTTACTCGGCGGCGCCTTTGCTCTTGAGCCTGGCGACCGCCGCCTTCTCCTCGATGTGCTGTGTCAGGCGCTGAGCGAACTCCACCGTCCGGTCGACGACGATCGAGCGCTGCCGATCGAGCGTGACCATGTGATAGCTGTCGTCGAGCACGGTCGTCTCGACGACGCCGCCGAGCTTCGTCTGCAGCATGACGGCGTTCGAGATATTGCTCTGATCGTCGTCACGCGGATGCAGAATGAGCGTGTGCTGCCGGATCTCTCCGAGACGCGTTTTGACGTCCTTTGCCAGCGCCTTGAATTCCCAAACCAGTCCGCCGCCGCGCCCGAAAAGATCCTCGATCGGCCGGTCGTCGCTCTTGAAGCTTTCGATGACGAAATTGCGAATGCGCTCGTCCTTGATTCCGAACGGCGCGCGCTGCTGAAAGCGGAAAAAGCTCGCGACCCACTTGTGGCGCACGAGCTTGAAGAAATTGAAATGGCGCGGAATGGCCCAGCCATTTGGCCAGATCGTCGGCGCGAAACAGGATGAGGCCGTGGACGTCGTCCGCGCGCTCGCGGGCGAGCCTGCAGCGCCAGCATCGAGCCGGCCGAGATGCCGCCGACCAGGACGACGTCGCAGCGCGATTTGAGCTCGTCATGAGCTGTCTCGAGTGCAGCGTACCAGTCCTGCCAGGACGACAGTCCGGACACGTCCGTGCCGCCGCCAAGACCCGGCAGAAGCGGGCAATAGACCGTATAGCCCAGGCGTCCGAGCCCCTGCGCCACGAACCTGAGTTCGATCGGGTTGCCGCCGAGGCTGTGCACCAGGAGCACGCCAACGCGGCCGCCCGGAATGACGAGGCTTCCACGGTAAGCTTTAATTTTGTCTTTATTATTCATGCCGTTAGTTCAACTCGCTGTTACCGCTCACGAACAGAATTAGGCCGATTACGCCGCAAAGCCAAGGCCTGATTTGCGCCCCAGCCTGCGATGAGTGCCAGCTAATCGCTCCTTGGTTACCTCTCCAGGGTCTCGTCTCAGACGCCAACGATGCCTCGCGAGACCTCATTTGACTGTTTTGGCGGATCTTGCGTCCGCCTGCTTGTGACATGCGCGCTTTTTGGGGCGCGAACTCATCCACGTCTGGTTCCATGCGTTAGTCGTTGCCGTGCCACGCCGTGGAGCCCGGTCAGGATCACCTGGCTCGTTCCCTTCTGCAACCCATATCCGGCTTTGCCCATGGGTCAGTATGCCGCAATGCAGCAAACAGGCACCCCTCCCGGTCGCGGATGTCGCCGGCGTGTGGCCGCAACTCCACATCTCTCCAGTGCCGGATGCTTTAACAGCGTTTGGTTCCGATTGAGTTTGAACTAGCGCCGGTCGCCCAATAATTCTGAAGGCGAAACACGTCTTGGGTCACGAGCGGCGACCAAATCGATTGAGAGACACGAGTGGCAACGCTGAACCTGCCGATGCGAGAGCGTACTCGTAGCGATTGCGGGCGAGTGCTGAGATGCCCACCAGTCCAACGCTCGACACACTATGCCGATCGACGCCTAAACGCGCCTCACTGCTCAACGCAGTCGAGTTTGATGCGAGTGGTTGAGATTGACCTGAAATGAGGCAGTCGTGACGACCGCTCCACAGCACGTCCAGATTTCCGAATTGTCACTGTTCACGCGTGCGGGCCTCGCCTATACTTCATGCCATGCGGCCCTTGCGGCTGGCCGGCGTGAGGTGCCTCCGCTGGCTTGATGCCCCGTCGCGCCGCAGGAGTTGGTCGTTGCCTCGCTTCCCGCGCGCCGCCGTCTCGGCACTCCTCATTCTCTCCTTGTCTGCCAACTGCGTCTCGCCCGCTCTCGCGGCGCAGCCGCTGACGCGTGCCGACTACGAATCCTGCCAAGCCGGTGACGAAGCGAGCTTCAAGCGCAGCGTCGAAGCCATATCGATCAGAGCGCTCGAGGCCGGAACGAAGGGCATCGATTACGCTGCCGCCGTCGCCGATGCTTGGCGCCGCGAAGGACCTGGACGACATCCTCGACAAGCGCGTCGATATCGCCGTCGCCGAGGTGCGCGCCGAGACGAGCTGGTCGGGCCTCGCCAAAGTCACTCGTCAGCAAGGAGAAGGCGCAGGAGCTCGCGAAGGAGGTGGCCGAGCGCGTCTATCGCTCGGATGCCGTGAAGGCCGCCATCGAAGGATCTGGCGACGGGCGTCGGCAAGGAGGTCGGCAAGTCCATCGAGATCGCGAGCCAGGATGCCACGGGCCCGGCGCTCGAATGTCTCCGCGCCTTTCTGGGTCCTCGCTATGGCGCGACCGTCGCCGGTGTCGTGACCGGCGACGCCGAACGCGATTTCGGCATCGTCGCGAGCACCGGCGGCGCCGAGGTCACGTCGGGCTCGGTCCTGAAGCAATCGAGCGAAGGCATAACGGGCGCCGCGATCCTGCTCGTGCGTCGCCAGCTTGCCAACATGGCCGCCCGCATTGGCCAGCGCCTTGCCGGCAGCATCCTTGCGCGCCTTGTCTCGGTCGTGGCCGGCGGCATCGGTCTCGTCCTCATCGCCAAGGACATCTGGGAGCTGAGGAACGGCGTGCTGCCGATCATCGCCGAGGAGATGAAGTCGAAGGAGACCAAGGACAAGGTCAAGGAGGAGCTTGCCAAGGGCATCTCCGAGCAGATCGGCGAGCACTTGCACGAGATCGCCGCCAAGTCGGCCGAGCGCATCGTCGAGATCTGGCAGGAGTTCCGACGTGCGCACGAGCAGGTGCTCGACCTTGCCGAGCGCAATCCGGCTTTCAGAACATTTCCTCGACGGCACGAAGCCCGAGCAGCTGGCCCGCCTCGACGAGGTGACCGCGCTCGTGCTTGGAGCCGAGGGCGAGAGCGGGCGCCTGCGCCGCCTCGACGACGGCTCGCTCAAAGAGGCGGTCCGCTTTCTCCCTGAGCCCGCGATGGAGATTGCGCGCGCGACGCGCTCGATCGACACGGCGATGCGACTGGTCAGATCTATCCGCGCGACAACCTGGGCAAGGTCATCGAGTACGAGATCTATCGCCGCGCCAAGCCGGACGACTTCACGAAGGCCTCGCTGGCGCGACTGCTGGCGCTCGACGACGGGCTTGCCGTCACCCGCCTTGCCGGCGTGAGCCGCGACGTCGCGCGAGCGCCTTTTCGATCTCGATGCCGGCGAACTGAAGGGGCTCGCACGCAGCCTCACGGAGGCCGAGCTGACGACCCTGGCGAGCTATCTCACCGGCCTCGAGCAAGGACCGCGCGAGCGCGTTCTGCGCACGGTCGCCAATGCACGCCGGCCCGCATGCAGGTTCTCGCGTCTGCGCGCGTGCGCGATGCCGTGATCGCGAGCCCCGACCAGTCCGCGGCCGTCGAGATGATGCTGCGCGACAGCGGTGCTGGCATTGACGCCGCCATTGCCGATGTCCGGGCCGCCTGGGAAGGGCGCATCGCCCCGGTTCTCATCTGGGAGAAGCACCCGCTCCTGATCGGCGCCGCGCTATTCGTCTGCTCTGATGGTATTGCTGCTGCTGCGCCGCCTATTTCTTCGTGCGTCGCCCGCGACCGGCGTAAATCGGCGGTCGCGCTCGCTGCACAGCTTCGAGCTCAGAATCTGAACAATAACGTTCCTTGACGCGGTCAAGGCGGAGCTGTCGATTGTCGTCGACGCCCAACGTATTACAAGGCCGTATTAATACTTTGCCCCTTGCCCTGCGACCGTCGAATCACTCAACGTTCAATGGGATCAATAGCTTATAGTTGAAAACGATTAATCGGCTGACGGCGGGGGACGATGACAGCATGCGTGACAGGGCAAGCTTGGCATCCCGTTGGCGGTATGGCTTGGGTCTGCATTCGGTCTGGTCCGGCGCTCGCGGCCGATCTCGGCGGGAGCTGCTGCGCGGATCTCGAGGAGCGCGTCGCCGAGCTCGAGGCGACGACCGCGCGCAAAGGCAATCGCAAGGTGAGCCTCACCGTCTCGGGCTGGGTCAACCAGGCCGTGTTCTTCTGGGACGACGGCGTCGAGAGCAACCAATACGTCGGCACCAACGGGCTCGAGCAGGATCGCTTCCGGTTCACGGGCGAGGCCAAGATCGTCGACGGCTGGTCGGCCGGCTACATTATTGAGATCGGGCTCAACGGTGCCGACTCGAAGACCTTCAGCCAGAACTCCGACGGCACCGGCAACAATGCCGTGGATCGCAAGACGGCCTGGTTCGTCAAGAGCAAGGACTACGGCAAGGTGACGGTCGGCAAGTTCGACACCGCGACCTACCACCTGATCGACAACATCGACACGCTGCTCACGCGCAACGTCTCGGACTACGAGGCAGCGGGCGTGGCGATCGGTGCCTTCAAGATCCGCGTCAACGGAGCCTTCGTCGGCACGACGAAGTGGATCGACATCATGGGCGGCTTCAACAACGGCTCGCCCGGACAGTCCGGCCTGCAGCAACATCGTCCGCTACGACACGCCCGACGATTGCCGACTTTGTCGGCTCGGCGTCCTGGGGCGAGGACGATCAGTGGGAGCTCGCCCTGAACTACCGCGGCGACATCCGCGACTTCAAGGTCAACTTCGGCGTCGGCTACGGCGAGAGCACGGATCCGGCAACAAATGCCGGGCAATGCGCGGTGGGCACCGGCGACTGCCAGTGGTGGGGCATCGGCGGCCTCGTCCAGCACACGCCGACCGGCATCTACGTCTACGGCGGCTACGGCAACAACCAGATCGATCTCAAGCCCGTCCAGGCCGGCCAGGACAACGAGAGCGACACCGTTGTACGTCCAGGTCGGCGTCGAGAGAAAGTGGTTCGACCTCGGCAAGACGAACGTCTTCGGCGAGTACCGCAACGACGACGTCGGGCTTTCAGCCAAGGCGAACTCGTCGGACCTCGATCTCTGGGCGGTCGGCATCGCTGCAGAACATCGAGAACGCGGACATGACCCTCTACGCCGCTCTACCGCCACTACGGCGGCGAGATCGTCGTGTCGGGTGTCAAGAGCGATCTCGATGACTTCGACATGGTCATCACCGGCGCCAAGATCAATTTCTGAGGCGACCGTAAGCACGAGCTCCACTGATTTGCTTACAGCCCGCTCGCAAGAGCGGGCTGTCGCGCGACGGCAAATCAAGTAACGGTTCGCACAATACGCGTGCTGCTCGCGTGCTCGGCGGTACGCCGCATATTTATGCAGTGCCGCGCCTGCGAATGCAGAAGTTTGCAATCGCAGAGACATGCCCCCAAGATGCGCTGAAATCCATCGCATCAGAGGGCCTGCCGCGCGAATGCCTCATGACACGCCGCTCATCGCCACGATCGTCATCGGTTTGACCCTGGCGTTCATCCTGGGGACTATTGCTCAACGCCTCCGTATCTCACCACTGCTTGGATATCTCTTGGCAGGTGTGCTGGTCGGTCCCCATACGCCCGGCTTCGTCGCCGATCAGTCGCTTGCCGACGAGCTCGCAGAGATCGGCGTCATTTTGCTCATGTTCGGCGTCGGCCTGCACTTTTCCTTGAAGGACCTGCTCTCGGTCCGCGCCATTGCGGTCCCCGGGGCCATCGCGCAGATCGCCGTTGCAACCCTGCTCGGCACTGGGTCTGGCGAGCCTGATGGGCTGGTCGACGGGGGCCGGCATCGTTTTCGGCCTCGCCCTCTCGGTGGCGAGCACCGTAGTGCTCCTGCGCGCGTTGCAGGAGCGGCGGCTCTTGAACTCGGAACGGGGCCGCATAGCCGTCGGCTGGCTGATCGTCGAGGACATCTTCATGGTCCTGACGCTGGTCCTCCTGCCGGCTCTTGTCCCGCTGCTCAATCCGAGCGGCCCGGCTTCGGCCGGCTCTAGCTTCGATACGATGTCGCTCTTGACCACGCTCGCAATCACCGTGCGGCAAGATCGCAGCCTTCGTGGCCGTCATGCTGGTGCTCGGACAGCGCCTCATACCGTGGGTGCTGCACTACATCGCCCACACCGGATCGCGCGAGCTCTTCAGGCTGGGCGTCTTGGTCATCGCGCTCGGATTCGCGTTCGGCTCCGCCAAGCTCTTCGGTGTCTCCTTCGCGCTCGGCGCCTTCTTCGCTGGCATGATCCTGAGTGAATCCGAGCTGAGCCAGCGCGCTGCCCAGGAGACGCTGCCCCTGCGCGATGCGTTCGCCGTGCTCTTTTTCGTTTCCGTGGGCATGCTGTTCGATCCGACCATCCTTGTCAGTGAGACGTGGCCCGTCATCGCGACCTTCGTAATCATTGTCGTCGGCAAATCGCTGGCCGCGCTGGCGATCGTGCTGGCCTTTCGCCATCCGCTCGGCACCGCACTCGACCATCTCCGCGAGCCTTGCTCAGATCGGCGAGTTCTCCTTCATTCTCGCGGGTCTCGGTGTTTCACTCGGCCTGATGCCCGAGCAGGGTCGCGATCTCGTACTGGCGGGCGCGCTCCTCTCGATCCTGTTCAATCCGCTGCTCTTCATGGCGCTGGACCATTTCGGTCCCTGGATCGAAAAGCATGGCTGGTCACGGACCGCGGCGCCATCGGCCGAAGTCCGCACGGAGCCTGCCCCCACTCGAGATCACCGATCAGCCCGGCCACGCCGTTCTCGTCGGCACGGCCGTGTCGGAGGGCGGATCGGCGAGGCACTGCAGAAGCTCGGCGTGCCGCTCTTCGTCATCGACGAGAAGGACGACGTCGTCGCCGACCTTGCAGCTCGAGACATCAGGGCCATAGCTGGCAACGCGACGACTGTGATGCGGGCCGCCAATCTCGCGCAGGCGAGATCGCTGTTCGTCGCCATTCCTGACAGTTTCGAGGCCGGCCAGATCGTCGCTCAGGCGCGCGCCGCCGAACACCGGCCTCGAGATCATTGCCTGGGCTCACTCCGACGCCGAGGCGAAGCACCTGACGGACTATGGCGCCAATGAAGTCATCCTCGGCGCCGAGGAGATCGCGGACGCCATGGTCGCCAGATTTCTGGCGGCGTAGCGATATACCGATACACCGGGAGCACCGTTGCAGGCGCGCGACCGCAATTGACGGCCTACATCGTGCCTCCTAGGTTGCAGCGCTCTTTGATTTGCTCTGACAAGCCCGAGACCCGCTGAGAATGACAGCCGACCTCGATTCCGCCATTGCCGGCTGCCGCCCGCGATGCCAAGGCGTGGCCGTTCGAGGAGGCGCGCCGCCTGATCGCCCGGCTCGAAAAGATCAAGGGCGGCAGCGAGAGGACGGTGCTGTTCGAGACCGGCTACGGCCCGTCGGGCCTGCCGCACATCGGCACCTTCGGCGAGGTCGCGCGCACCACCATGGTGCGCCACGCCTTCGAGGTGCTGACCGAGGGCAAGATGCAAGACGCGCCTCCTTTGCTTCTCGGACGACATGGACGGCATGCGCAAGATCCCGGAGAACGTGCCGGACCGCGCAGCTCCTCGAGCCGCTAATCTGCAAATGCCGCTGACGTCGCGTGCCCAATCCGTTCGGCGGCAACTATCGAGAGCTTCGGCGACCACAACAACGCCATGCTGCGCCGTTTCCTCGACACCTTCGGCTTCGACTACGAGTTCGCGAGCGCCACCGAGTACTACAAGGCCGGCCGCTTCGACGAGGTCCTGCTCCGCGCCGTCGAGCGCTACGACGAGATCATGGACAGTCATGCTGCCGACCTTGGGCTCCGAGCGGCAGGCGACCTATCGCCCGTTCCTGCCGATCTCGTCCGACGCACGGGCCGCGTGCTCTACGTGCCGATGAAGAAGGTCGATGCCAAGGCGGGCACGATCACCTTCGCGGACGAGGACGGTACCGACGTCACCGTGCCCGTCACCGGCGGCCGCGTGAAGCTGCAGTGGAAGCCCGACTTCGGCATGCGCTGGGCCGCGCTCGGCGTCGATTTCGAGATGTTCGGCAAGGACCATCAGACCAACGCGCCGATCTACGACAAGATCTGCGAGATCCTGGGCGGCGTCGCCGCCCGAGCATTACGTCTACGAGCTCTTCCTCGACGAGAACGGCGAGAAGATCTCGAAGTCGAAGGGCAACGGCCTGACCATCGACGAGTGGCTCACCTACGCCTCGCCCGAGAGCCTGGCGCTGTTCATGTTCCAGAAGCCGCGGAGCGCCAAGCGTCTCTACTTCGACGTCATCCCGCGCGCCGTCGACGAGTATCTGCAGTTGCTCGCCGCCTACCCGCGCCAGGACGCCAAGGGCAAGCTCGACAATGCGGTCTGGCACATCCATGGCGGCGAGCCGCCTGCGGCCGACACGCCGCTCACGTTCGCGCTGTTGCTCAATCTGGTCGCGGCCTCGAACGCCGACGACAAGAGCGTGCTGTGGGGCTTCATCCGCCGCCACGTGCCGGGCGTCGAGCCCGAGACCCATCCGCTGCTCGATCAGCTCGCCGGCTACGCGGTCCGCTACTACGCCGACTTCGTCAAGCCGCGCAAAAAATTCCGCCCCGCCGACGAGGTGGAGACCGGAGGCGCTGCGCGCGCTCTCGGATGCGCTCGCCACCGCCAAGCCCGGATGCCACAGCGGAAGAGCTGCAGACCATCATCTACGACGTCGGCCGCGCCATCCCGCGCTATCAGGACCCGAACGCCAAGGGCGCCACGCCCGAAAAGCCCGGCGTCTCCAACGCGTGGTTCAACGCCATCTATGAGGTGTTGCTCGGCGAGGAGAAGGGCCCGCGCTTCGGCTCGTTCGTGACGCTCTACGGCGTGCCCGAAACGCGCGCGCTGATCGACAAGGCGCTCTGCCGGCGAGCTCGTCAAAGCGGCCTGATACGGCAAGTCGCCTCTCCACGCTCTGGTCTTCAAACCTTCATGTCCCATGCCTCGAAGAGGATGCGGATCAGCTCCTCCGTGCGGTTCATAATCGAGTCCGGCGTCCATTCGACCGTCGCGGCGAGGCGATTTGCGAGCACGAGCCTCGAGCGGGCGAAGATCGGGCGCTTGTCGCTCCAGTCGAGCGTGTCGGCGCTATGGTTCTCGGCGCCCGTGAGGAACGTCAGATTGCCGAGCTTGTGGGCGTAGGTCTGCACCGATTTCTTGGTCGGGAAGTTCTTTCGCCAGCCGTCGTTGAGCGGCCAGGCGCGCGGAAGAATGTGCTCGATCGTTACCTTCTCGGGATGGACGGGCCCCGGATCCTGCCCGAGCGCCTCGGAGATGCGCCGCAAGACCTTGCGCGGCATAGTGCTTCGAATCGAACGTCTTGCTCCGGAGGTTGGAGAGCGCCGCCTCGCGCAGCGTCTTGCCGATCTCGAGCTCGCGCATGTCGTCGACCTTTGCCGTGCGGTCGATCTCGCCGAGCAGCTGCAGGATGCGCACCTGCTGCTTTGTCGGGTCGAGCCCCGCAATGCGCATGATCCAGATGAGCCTCTCGAGACGGTTGAAGAACAGCGCCGCGCCCGTATCGTTCGCCTCTTCGCGAAAGCCAGAGCAGCGCGGCCGGAACCCAGGACTGAGTGTGGATCCAGTTGAGCCGCTCGATGGAGCTCGCGATCGCCTGGTGCGTTCTTGCTGTCGCCGAGTTCGCCGCGCCGGATCGTCGCGAGGCACTGTGCGGCGGGCTCGAGCTCCTTCTCGAGGAACGCACGTCCTGAGCCCGCCACGTTGAGCTTGAACCCCTCGGCGAGGTCGATCTCGACCGGCTTCTCCGACCGCTTCCTGCAGCTTGATCGTACGCAAATGCCCGAGCAGGCGTGCATGTCTGTAAAGCCGAGCTGCGTCTCGCATTTTTCCCAGATGCGCTGACAAACGGCACGGTCGTCGTTGGCGACGATGGAGAGCAGCGTGGCCTTTGCTCTGTCGGTCGGATTGAACGCGACGCGGGTCTCCTCCTCGATCCTGAGGATGCGCCAGGCGTCGTCCTCGTCGTCGACCGACGAGACGATGACGCAGCAGTTCTCGCGCCAGAAATTCCGCGAGCGCCCGCCGGCTGGCTGGCGTGCTCTCCGGGCCGTTGAGCTCCGTCCGCAAGTAATTGCGGTTCTCGATGATGTTGCGCTCGGTCTCGCCGAGATCCTGCAGATCCTCCTCGGGCTCGACCGTCGTGGCGCCCCTGGCGCCTGAACGTAGCGGTGGCAGAAATCGGCGAGGTTCTCCTGCGGATTGAGCCTGTAGTCCTGACCCCGCAATGAAGGCGTTGCAGGCGTGCCTTCTCTTCTTCCGCGTCCTGCTCGAGATCGCGCAGCACCGCGAAAAGGATCGTGAGCGACATGATGCGCTGATGGCCGTCGACCAGCGCCGTATCCGGATTGCCGGGCTTCTGCGCCAGCATCAGCTTGCCGAGAAGGTACGGGCGCTGCGTTGGCGCCTGCGCTCATCTCCTCGGTGATGTTCGCGAGCAGGCGCCCGACCTCGGCTGTCTGCCATGCATAGGCGCGCTGGAAAAATGGTAGTCGGAAATTGTACGTGCCCGAGAACAGCTCCTTGAGAGAAATGACCTTGACCGAAATATACTCCGGCACACTCCACTCCCTTGGAGTCGCTTCCGGAGCGACCGCTCCGGAGACCACGCGACGCACACTACATGCTCCCATCGCATTGAGGAGTGGGAATTAGAGGTGCAATGCCATCCCGCATCGCACACGGTTGCGCGACAATGCAGCGGCTACATTTCTCGCCTCGATATTTCTGTTGCGAGCTGTGCTAAAAACGCCGCGCCAGCATGGGACTTAGACCATCCGAACGATGGACAATTCGACCAAAGTTGCAGGAACTGCAATCTTCAAGATCGCCGATTTGAACGCCTGGTCTGAAGCCTGCACGAACGGCGTGTTCCTGGGCTCCGACGCCGACAAGCGCGACGGCTTCATCCATTTCTCCGCCCGCCACCAGCTCGCAAGAGACGGCGAGGAAACACTTTTCGGGACAGACCGGCCTCGTTCTGATCGCCTTCGACGCGGCAAACGTTGGGACCGAGCCTGCGTTGGGAGCCATCCCGCGGCGGCGATCTCTTTCCCCACCTCTACGCGCCGCTCCCGACCAACACTGCGCTCTGGACAAGACCCCTCACTCTGGGTGAAGACGGCGTGCCTCGACTGCCCGCGGGACCTCGATTGATGCTGAATTCGATCTTCGATCTCGCCCGGCCGATGCTGTTCGCGCTGTCGCCGGAGGACGCCCACGAGCTGACGCTTGAAGTCGCTCGAGATGGGCGTCTATCCGCGCTCCGCCGCGCCGGACGATGCATCGCTTGCCAGTCGATCTCTGGGGTCTCACGTTTCCCAATCCGCTCGGCATCGCGGCCGGCTTCGACAAGGACGCGCGCGTCGTCGATGCCGTGCTCGGCATGGGATGCGGCTTCGCCGAGGTCGGAACGACGACGCCGCTTGCCGCAATCGGGCAATCCGCGGCCGCGCGTCTTCCGCCTCGTCGCCGATCGCGGCGTCATCAACCGGCTCGGCTTCAACAACGACGGCCACGCCGCGGCGCTCGACCGGCTGCGCGCGCCGCACGAGCCGCGGTATCGTCGCCGTCAACCTCGGCGCCAACAAGGACGCGCCGATCGCACGGCCGACTACGTCAAGGGCATCGAGACGTTCTACGACGTGGCGAGCTTCTTCACGATCAACATCTCCTCGCCCAACACGCCGGGCCTGCGCGACCTGCAGGCGCCCGCTGCGCTCGACGAGCTTCTGGGCCGCGTCATGGCCGCGCGCGAAAAGCTCGTGCAATCCGGTAAGCCGAAGCGGCCCATCGTCGTCAAGCTCGCGCCCGATATCGCCGAGGAAGACATCGAGCCCATCGCCGCGCGTCTTCTCGCGCATGGCGTCGACGGCATCGCCGTGTCGAACACGACGCTGGCGCGCGACGGCCTCATCGATCGCCAATGCGCGCGAAGCAGGCGGGCTCTCCGGCCGTCCGCTCTTTCATCGCTCGACGGTCATGCTGGCGCGCGTCCGCGAGGCGACCGCGGGCCGCGTGCCGCTCATCGGCATCGGCGGCATCGACAGCGGCGAGGCGGCGCTCGCCAAGATCGAGGCCGGCGCCACGCTCTTGCAGCTTTACACGGGGCTCATCTATGAGGGCCCGGGCCTCATCGGCCGCATCAAGGATCATCTTGCGTCCGCCGCTCGGCGCGCAGGAGCGAAGTCGATTGCAGCTCTGATCGGAACGCGGTCCAAGGAGTGGGCCGCCAAGCCTCTGACGTGAGACGGAAATGCCGCTCGTTCTCTATCACAATCCCCGCTGCTCCAATTCGCGCGCGGCCTTGAAGCTGCTCGAGGACGCGGGCAAGAAGCCGGAGATCGTTCTCTACCTCGAGAACCCGCCGAGCGCGGCCGAGCTCAAGGAGCTGCTCGGCAAGCTCGGCATCGGCCCGCGTGCGCTGATGCGCACGAAGGAGCCGATCTACAAGGAGCTTGGCCTTGCCGATCCTGCGCTGAGCGACGCGGCGCTCATCCGCGCCATGGTCGAAAACCCCATTCTGATCGAGCGCCCGATCCTGATCGCCGGCAAGCGCGCCGTCATCGGCCGCCCGCCCGAGCGCTGTCGCTTGAGATCGCCGGCGTAGCTACTCCTGCGCGCTGGCGCGAGGCGGCGATGAATCGCGTGATGAGCCAGATCGGCACGACGACGATGGCGCCCAGCAGCAGCTATTCGAGCACCCACTCGAAGGCGCCCAAGCCCGAGATCGTAGATGTTGCGCAGAAGCTCGTTGATGCGGTCGAAGAAGTTGCGCAGGTTGATCCCGAGCGCCTTGAGCACGATCCCGACCGCGATCGAGATCAGCGCCAGCCGGATGACGACGCCGAGCGGGCTTCCGCCGAGAAAAGTGCTACGGTCCATGAACGAAGGCTCCCTTTGAGTGCGCGGGCGCCAGGCTCGCTGCGGCGCCATTCTCGGATCACATGCGGCTAGCATAAACTCTCGCGATGAGCGACCCAAGCTGTGAACCTGAGTAAAGGCCGATGCCGTCGAAGGTGGCGCGACAAAGAGAAGTCCGGAACGGGCGCAGGCTTTGCGGGCCGGCGCCTCGAGCCCCGCGCTCGCAACGAGGCCGCAGCCGCGTCCTTGCCCGAGCCCTTCCGGCCTGGTTTGCCGAGCGCGGCTGGAGCGTGCGCGCCCATCAGGTGGCGCTCCTCGCCCAGGCCCGCGCCCGCCGCTCGACACTTCTCATTGCGCCGACGGGCGCCGGCAAGACGCTGGCCGGCTTCCTGCCGACCCTGTCGCCTCTCTGGCAGGCGGCCGAGCGCGCAGCGCCGCAAGGGCGCCGGTCTGCACACGCTCTACATTTCACCGTTGAAGGCGCTCGCCGTCGACGTGGCGCGCAATCTGATGGCGCCGATCGACGAGATGGCAGCTCGCCGCATGAAGCTGCGAAACGCGCACCGGCGACACGCCCGTCGCACCGCCGCCAGCGCCAGCGCGTGCGCCCGCCCAACATCCTGCTCACCACGCCCGAGCAGCTGGCCCTGATGCTGAGCCATCCCGACGCGCACTACCTCTTCGCGCGACCTCGACACCGTGATCCTCGACGAGCTGCACGCGCTGGCGCCCTCGAAGCGCGGCGATCTCTCTGGCGCTCGATCTCGCGCGGCTCGACACGCTCGCGCCGGGTCTGCTGACGATCGGCCTGTCGGCAACCGTCGCCCGCCCGACCGAGCTCCGCGCCTACCTCGACGCCCCAAGCGACGCCCGAGACGCGATCGGCCTCGCCGACGTCGTCGTCGCCAAAGGCGGCGCCAAGCCCGAGATCACCATCCTCGAGATGGAGGAGCCCGTGCCGTGGAGCGGCCATTCGGCGCGCTACGCCATCCACGAGGTCTACCGCGCAATTCACGCCCATCGCACTGAGCCTCGTCTTCGTCAACACGCGCATGCAGGCGGAGCTGGTATTCCAGGAGCTTTGGCGCGTGAACGAGGCCGGCCTCCCGATCGCGCTCCATCATGGCTCGCTCGACAAGGCGCGCAGGCGCAAGGTCGAAGCCGCGATGGCCGCGGGCGGCTTCCGAGCCGTGGTCGCGACCTCCACGCTCGATCTCGGCATCGACTGGGGCGACGTCGATCTCGTGATCAACGTCGGCGCGCCGAAAGGCGCGAGCCGCCTCATTCAGCGCATCGGCCGCGCCAACCACCGCCTCGACGAGCCGTCCGAGGCCCTTCTCGTCCCGGCCAATCGCTTCGAGGTGCTCGAATGCCGCGCCGCGCTCGAGGCCGCGCGAAGCCGGCGAGCAGGATGCCGTACCGCGGCGCGCGCCGGCTCCCTCGACGTGCTGGCTCAGCACGTGCTCGGCATGGCTTGCCAGGCTCCGTTCGAGCCCCGATGCGCTTTTCGACGAGGTACGCTCCGCGTCGCCCTATGCGGGTCTCACGCGCAAACGCTTCGACCGCATCGTCGATTTCGTGTCGACCGGCGGCTATGCGCTGCGCGCCTACGAGCGCTTCAGCCGCCTGAAGCCCACGGGCGACGGCCGGCTCAGGATCGCGCATCCGCGCATCGCCCAGCAATACCGCCTCAATGCCGGCACCATCGTCGAAGCGCCGATGATCAAGGTGCGCCTCGTCGGGCAAGCAGGCGCGCCGTCGAGGCCAGGCGCGTCCGGCGCATCAATGGCGGTCGGCGGCGGCCGCGTCCTGGGCGAGGTCGAGGAATATTTCGTCGAGCAGCTTGCGCCCGGCATGACGTTCGTCTTCGCGGGCGAGATCCTGCGCTTCGAGGGCCTGATCGAGACCGAGGCGTTCGTGTCCCGCGCCCCGGCGTCCGACGCCATGATCCCGAGCTACGACGGCGGCAAGTTTCCCGCTGTCGACGCACCTAGCGCGCCGCGTCCGCGCCATGCTGGCCGATCCACGCAGGCCTGGCGCACATCTGCCGGGTCCTGTCGCGGAGTGGCTGGGCTTCCAGGCCGATCGCTCCGCTCATCCCCGCGCAGCGACGAGGTGCTGATCGAGACCTTTCCGCGCGGCGGCCGGCACTATCTCGTCGTCTACCCGTTCGAGGGCCGTCTCGCCCACCAGACGCTCGGCATGCTGCTCACGCGCCGCCTCGAGCGCGTCGGCGCCCGCCCGATGGGCTTCGTCGCCAACGATTACGGACTCGTCCGTATGGGGACTCGGGGACCTCTCCGCAGCTCATCGCCGACGGCACGCTCCCTCGATCTGCAGAGCCTTTTTGCCGAGGACATGCTCGGCGACGATCTCGAGGCCTGGCTCGCCGAAAGCAACCTCATGAAGCGCACGTTCCGCAACGCGGCGGTGATTGCCGGCCTGATCGAGCGCCGTCACCCCAACCGCGAGAAGTCCGGCCGCCAGGTCACGATGTCCACGGATCTGATCTACGACGTGCTCCTGAAGCACGATCCCGGGCATATACTTCTCGAGGCCGCCTGGGAGGATGCTGCAACGGGTCTCCTGGATATTGCTCGTCTTGGTGCAATTCCTCGCCCGCATCCGGGGTCGAATCAGGCATCAACCTCTGCCGGGCGTCTCGCCGCTGTCGGTGCCGATCCTGCTTGAGATCGGCAGGGAGGCGGTCGGCAAGTGGCGCGAGAGGATCTTTTGCGCGATGCGGCGCGCGAGCTGATCGCCGACGCGACGGCAGCAGTAGTGCGTAACCACATGGCGGGACAGTGGGGAACGGCGGCATCAGGTCACAAATGCTCGAGCTCAAGCCTGAACGTCTCGACGTCGGCGAGTTCAGCGAGCAGCCGGTCTCGATCTGCGGCCGGTCGTTCATTGCCGATGTCTCGGGCGCGCTCTACTGGCCGGCCGAGGACGCGCTGATCGTCGCCGATCTGCACCTCGAGAAGGGGTCGTCGCTATGCCCGCAAGGGCATCTTGCTGCCGCCCTACGACACGCGCGAGACGCTGGCGCGCCTGGCCGAGGTGATCGATCGCTACGACGCGCGCGACGGTCATCTGTCTGGGCGACAACTTCCACGATGTCGATGGCGCCGAGCGCATGGGCGCCGAGGAGCTCGAGACCCTCGCCATCATGCAGGAGGACCGCGAGTGGATCTGGCTCGACGGGCAACCATGACCCGTCACATTTCCGGGCGACTCGGCGGTGAGCGCTTCGGCGAGCCTCGAGGTCTCCGGCCTCACGTTCCGTCACGAGCCCGCGCGAGCCCCGTGACGCACGAGATCGCCGGCCACCTGCATCCCGCCGCGCGCGCTCTCCTATCTACGGCCACGTCATTCGCCGGCCCTGCTTTGTCGGCAACGGCGCTGCGCCTCGTGCTGCCGGCGTTCGGCACCTACACGGGCGGCCTCAACGTGCTCGACGAGGCCTTCGCGCCGCTGTTCGGCAACGACGGCGTCTCGGTGCTGGTGCTCGGCCAGGAAGGGCTCTATCCGGTCGCGACGCGGCTTCTCCGCGAAGACTGAGGTCTCAGCCGCTACCGGCAGCGGCGGAAGCCGCATCGACGCCAGAAGTCCCGCCGCCGACCGCCACGCACGACGGCGAAGATTCCGTAGAGCAGCGGATAGCCTCATGGCGAAGCGGTAGAGCCAGAGCTCGAGGCCCTCGCGTTCGAGCTTCACGCGCGTCGAGTACGTGCTGAGCAGCTCGCCCTCGCGGAACAGATAGACGCGCGCCGTCAAGTGGTCCGACCGGAACGTTCGGCGGCAGCTCGACGGAGCTGCGGAACAGGCTGCGGCCGACGAAGGCCACGCCTAGTCCGTCTCTGAGATAGAGCTCCTCCTTCTCCTTGAGCCGCACCACGGCGTCCCGGAAGTCCTTGAGCTCCTGCGGCGAGAGCTCGATGGCGGTCTTGGCGGCCGGCGTGAGCGCGCACGTTGTCGAGGCCGATGGCGTTGCTGCTCGAGGACGTCGGCGTCGGCGATCTCCTCGAGCGGGCGCGTGGAGGTGATGGCGTAGTAGCTCGGCACGCTCGTGAAGGCCGCCGATGCCGTATTGATCCAGAGCCCCGCCACGTTGCTTTTCCGGCGCGCGATGAGCGGCGTCGCCGCGCCTTCGACGACGACAACGACGTCGTAGTAGCCGGCCTCCGCGCTCGTCTGCCGGCTGTGTGTCGACCGAGCCGAAAACGATGATCTCCGTCCCTGTGAATCCCGAGGTCACGGCGATCGATCGCGTCGAGACGTCCGCCTCGACCTTCTCGCGCGGCAGCGGTGCTGCATCGGCTGCGCTGCGGCCGGCTGGGTCGGCTCGCTCGGCTGACGTCCTTGGGTGCCGCGGCTTGGGGCTGGCTCCGGGTCGGCGGCTGGGGCTGGACCTCGCGGGACGTCGGTCCTTCTTCTGCCGGCGCTGCTTTTCTTGCTTCTTTCGCTGAGCCGAATTGAGCCGGGCGCGACATGCCGAGGGCGGAGAGCAGGCCCCAGCCACGCGCCCATCAAGGACGAGTGCCGTGAGAGCACGAGAGCGAGACGTGCCCGGATGGGCGCTCATCACGGGCCTCCCAGCATGGCTGAGCTGATGGAGTAGAGCTCGCGCGGCGTGACGACGAGGTCCCAGCCGATCCTGAAGCAGACGAGCAGCACGAGCGCGGCCAGCAGAAAGCGCAGCTCCTCGCCCTTGAGCGCTGCTGCCGGCCGCCGCTCCGAACTGCGCTCCGATGACGCCGCTGACGATGAGAAGCAGTCGCCAGCACGACGTCGACGCTGTGGTTCTCGGTCGAATGCAGGATCGTCGTGAGCCGCCGTCACGAACACGATCTGGAACAGCGACGTGCCGACGACGACATTCGTCGGCACGCGCAGGAGATAGATCATGGCCGGCACCATGATGAAGCCGCCGCCCGCGCCCATGATCGCGGCGAGGAAGCCGACGAAGGCGCCGATCATCAGCGGCGGCATGGCGCTGATGTAGAGCTTCGAGCGGTGAAACCGCATCTTGAACGGCAAGCCCGTGGATCCAGTTGTGCTGCCCCGGCGCCGTCGCGCAGCGCATGGCCGTGTCGCCCGCACTCTCTGAATGGCGCCGAGATGCTTTCGATCAGCATCAGCGTGCCGATGACGCCGAGGAACGTCACGTAGCCGAGCGCGACGAAGAGATCGAATTGCCCGGCCTGGCGCAGGATCTTGACGACATCTGCACGCCGATGACCGAGCCGACGAGCCCGCCCGCAAGCAGGACGAGCGCCCATCTTGATGTCGACGTTGTTGCGCCGGTACTGCGCGATCGCGCCGGACACGGAGGAGGCCACGATCTGCGCCGCGCCCGTGCCGACGGCGACGGCCGACGGGATGCCCGAGAAGATGAGCAGTGGCGTCATGCAGGAAGCCGCCGCCGACACCGAACAGTCCCGAGAGAAAGCCGACGGCGCACCCCATGCCGAGAAACAGAAGCACGTTCGCGGACATCTCGGCGATGGGCAGATAGATGTACATGAGTGTCGTCAGAACGCCGTCTTGCGCGGAAGCGAGAAGCCTGTCCCTTTAGACCTTCGCTCGTGACCTTAGTACGGTCATGCGCGAGCTATGGTCTGCACTTTTGATTTAGTATGTGATTCACGGCTCTCGATCGGTTGAATTGTAAGCCCTCGCATGAACGAGCCGGCGCTCTGTGCCCGATGGGCCATAGCGCTAGGGACTGCGTACCGTGGCTGTCACGCGGACCGCTCATGGAGCCGCACCTCGCGCCTGCCGTGCGCACTGTATTTAGGTAAGCCGGGAGCCGATCAGCCGTTGGCGTCGAGGCTCTCCCGCCTTTTCCAGTCCTCGCCGGCGGCGCGCGCGTCGTTGACGATCGCATCGATGGCCTTGGGACTGAATGACCGCGCGTCAGGTTCGTCGGCAGTTGCCAGATCCTTGGCCGAGAGATCGCCCTTCATCGCGTCGCGCCGCGCGATCGCATCCTTGTCGCCACCCTTTGCGGCCAGACTGTACCACTTGTAGGCGAGGACACGGCTCTGTGCGACGCCGAGACCGTTCTCGTGGAGAACACGCGAGATTGTACTGGCTGTCGGCTAGCCCGTGCTCGGCGGCCGCCGTGAACCACTTTCCTGCGGCCGCATAGTCCGGCGTGGTGTGCTCGCTGCTGGCGCTGAGCACCGCCAGATTGTGCATGGCCTTCACGTTGCCCTTCTCGGCGGCGCGCTAATACCAGATGCGTGCGCGGCCGATGTCCTTTTTGGTGCCGAAGCCGCGCTCGAGGTGTGTGGCGAGGCGGTACTGGGCTTGCGCAAATCCGCGTGCGGCCGAGCGCTGATACCAGCGTACAGCCTCTTCGAGGTTCTGAGCCGTCCCCCGGCCCTCCGCCAGGCGCACGCCGACTTCGAATTCGGCGGAAGGGTCCCCGTTGGCTGCGGCGAGGCGCAGTGAGAGCGGGCCGACCGTCACCGGCGGAAGATTGAGCGCGCTGGTCCTTGCCGTCGGCATTATCCGTGGACCGGAGCAGCGCCCTGCGCGATGCCGGCGCTCTGCTCGTCGAAGAGCGTTGCGAGATTGGCCTTGGCGGCAACGGCGCCGAGCTTGTCGGAGAGGCTCGCGCTGGCCTCCTCGTCGCGGCCGGGCGCGTTGCTTTTGCCGGATATCGGCGCCGGAGCCTCCTGAATCAACGCGCTCGGCGGCACTTGCATGGCTCCGTTTCGACGGCCAGTCTTCGCCGGTCTCGAAACCAAGACCTTGGATCACGGCCTCGGGGCATCGGGCCTGGTCCTGCGCAATCTTCGGAGCGGTACGCTGCTCTCTATTGGCGCCGAGCGGAGAAGGTGCCGTTTTCGTCGCATGAGCAACCTTCGCTTCCGGCTCATGCAAGAAGCGCATGAGCAGGGCGCCGCTGACGGCGGCGGCAAGGATGAGCGCCGATACGATGACCTTCGGCGAGCGCGCCGAGGAGCTTGCCCGCGCCGCTGGCGGCCTGCGCGGCAACCCATGCGGAGAGACGCGACCCGATCTGAGGCCGGCGCGTCGCCACTTTGAGCGTCGATCTGCTCGGCGCGGCTCGCCGCTGCCTTGAGCTTGGCGCGCTGAGCGTCGGCGATGAGGTCGAGGCGCAGCTTGTCGATGACCGACAGCCGTCTGGTTCTCGCCCTCGAGACCATTCGCGGACGACAGCGGGTCCGCAGGTCGGGCGAGGATTCATGCGGTGGCGGCGGCGGCTGCGCGCCGATGCTGCCGCGAACGTCGGCCATTGAGCTCGCTCCAATAGCCGTTCGTCGACGTCCGCGTCGCGAGGTCGCGCGCGTCGACGGTGAGGCGTGGGACATTGCGCGGCGCTACGGTTCGCGAGCCTTGTCGCGAGCAAGCTCCGAGGCGGGATCGTAAAGGCCGTGAGTCTCGGCCAACGCGGGCGTTCGCGAGCCCGCGTGGTATGCTCGATCGCCTCGATCCGATCCAGGACCTGGATCAGAGCCTCCTGCATGGTGTCGAGCATCGTCATCGCCTGCCGCTCGCCCGTGCCGCCGCTCGTTGATCGACGTCTCGATGGCGGCCCGGAGCTCCTCGTAGCGTGCGTCATCCGCATCCGAATTTCCACCTGCGATCTGGCAAGGCGGGCATGCGTCTCTTCGGCGGCGAACCGGGCGACAGTCTCGAGATCGGCCGTCCCGCGCGCATATTGGGCGGCAAGCTCATGGAGCCGCTCGTCTGACAGCCGGTCCATGACGGTCCTGCAGATGATTCTCGATGCCGTCGACGCGGCTGAGCTGCGATCTGCACGAGACCGAGCTTGCTGCCGAGCTCGCCGACCTGGGCTTCGATCCGGCGCAGTCCATCGACGTCCGACCGCCGCGCGACATCGTCGAGCGCGAGCGCGATGCGCTTTTGGAATTGATCGATGCGCTCCTCGAGAGCGAGGAGCGAGCTCTGGGGGCGCATTTCCGCGAACGAGCGCTTGATGCGTTGCGTGAAATCCGTGATGCGGTGGCCGAGCCAGGCGCGCTCGAGATCCGCGCCGCCGTGCTCGCCGCGCTGCATCTGCGGCGGCTGGCGATCTTGCCTGGCGTAGGCATGCGCGCGCGTACGTCGCGCGGTAGGGCGGCTGCGTGACGAAACCTGGATCCTCGCGCCTCGTAGGATTTCGTCAGGGCCTCGGCCGTATCGAGATCCCACGGCTCGGGCGCTCCCGGTCCTGACGCCGCTGCGATATTCTGATGCCCGGCAGTGAAGGTCTTGCCGGCGTCTGCGCGCGCTTCGCCCTCGATACGCGTGAGGCGGGCCTCGATCTGGCCGAGCGCCTGGCGCTGCACGCGCTTTGAATCCTCGATCTCGCCCGCGAGCGACGAGAGAAGCTGCTTGATCTCGTCCGCGACGCCGGAAAGCCCGGCCAGAGGCTCTGCCCCCTGCCGCTCGCTGTGCGACTTGCCCCTGGTCGGCGTACGACATTCTCTCCCCGCGGACACGACGGCGCTCTAACGGCCGGCCGCTCCCATGGGAGATGATCGAGGCGGTTGAATTCCGCCCCGTTCGTGCCGGGTTGTAGCGCAATTGGCGGTTCACACGCGGCACGATCTGGAACCGATCTGTGTGAGGCTCGCAGGGTCCAGTAAACGATCGGTTAAGTGCCGAAATCAGCATTCGGAAATGCAGGAGATATGCTCAAATTGCGTTGCCCGCTGACGAATGAGATGGCCGCCGGCGCACAAGTGATTCGCCGGACCTTCCGGGATATGCTCCAGACGAGCCGATGCCGGCGCACGCGCCCTGCGGACGGTGACGGAGGTCAAAGGGCCTCGCCGCCCCTCCTGCCATAGTCGCCCGCTACGCTCGCCGGCTTGAGAACCTACCATGCGCCAGAGAGGTGGAGGATTACCCGTGCCGAAGGTCTTTGCGATTGGCCGCCTTGCCGCCGCCGGCTGTCTCGCGGCCATGCTGGCGGCTCCGGTTGCCGCAGCCGAAGGGCAGCCTGACCGCTACACGATGACACCCGCGGAGGGCGGGTTCGTCCGCCTCGACAAGCAGACCGGCGCCATGTCGTTCTGCTCCGGCAAGGAAGGCGATTGGGCCTGCAAGCCGATGCCGGACGCCGAGCAGAAGCTGCAGAGCCGCATCGGCGAGCTCGAGAGCGAGAACAAGGCGCTGAAAGATGATCGGAGGCAGTCCGAGGCGAGCCCGCCGGGCGCCGAGCCGCCAACAGGCGACACGGTTCCTCCGACCCCGCCCGGTGAGCTGCCGATGCCGACCGAGCGCGAAGTCGACAAGCTCTTCGACTACGTCGAGGGCATGGTCAAGAAGTTCAAGGAGCGCATCCAGCGCCTCGAGAAGGAGGCGCAGAAGGAGCAGACTCCGCTCTGATCGCCGCCATCCGCGATCTCAGGCCTGACGTCGTTGCGAGACCTAGCCCGCTTTGAGCACGCGCTGCCCGGCAGCGATGCGCTGGCGGATCAGGCGTCCGTCCGCGAACTCGTCCTGGGGGTCGCCTGGATCGATGAACACCTCCGGCACGAGCGCGTCCCGCATGTTGCCGAGCTCGGTGCTGACGACCGTGCCTCTGACGGCGCCGGAGACGATGATGTCCTGGTCGCAGGAGATGATCGCCCTGCGCGGCGAGATCGCCGCCGACGAGAAACACGCCGTTGTCGCGGTCGCAAAAAACGAGGCCGTCGCACACGACGGAGCCCAGCACGATGAAGCTCGCTCCGCCCTTCTCGATCTCGCGGGCGCGCAGATCCCCGTCGACGAATAAGAACGGTCCGCTGTCGCCGTCGGCGTTGATCAGCCGGCCGCGGACCTCGAGATCTCCGAGCACGGCAACTGTCGTCACGCGGTGCTCGTTGAGTCCCTCGAAGTCGAGACGGACATCCCCCTCGATCACCGTCCCGGCGGGAAGGACGAGGGCGCGATGATCCGGGTGATCGGTGAGGATCTGGTCGGCAAAGCTCGGGAAGGAGCGCGTTGCGTCGAGACCGCGATCCACCATGCGCCGCTTGAGCTCGACGGCGAGCTCCGGAAGGTCGGTAAAGGTGCCGAGCTTGACAAAGGGATGCATGAACGGACGCCCGCGACGGCAGATTGTGCTGCCAGTCTATATCTATCCGCCTCCGCCCTAAAGTGCTCCTGGCGGTTACTCCGCGGCCTCCACGATACCCCGCGGCCCCGGATTTTGCTGGGATTGAGCCCGCGAGGACGAGAGCCGGAAGACTTTAGGGCGCGTGAAGAGGAAGGAAAGAGGCGTCTGTGCAACCAAGCGTCGCATGACGAGGGATCCGACGACGCCGGCCAGGGTTGCCGCAAGGGCTACGAGCACCGGCGCCTCAGCGCCGCCGAGCTTGAGCATGAGCACCCGCGTCGGACCCATGAAAACCGTGAAGGCGAGGTAGATCGCGATCGAATGAAGCCCGCAATAGGCGAGGACGCGCCCGGGCGGCGTGGCGGCGAGCAGCACCGAGGCCGCGATGACGGCCGCGATCCCCGCGAAGGAGAAAATGAAGTCGGGCCCGCGCACATGCGTGATGCCCGATTGGACGGCAACGGCATTGAGCACCGCCCAGCCTGCGAGGAAAGCCACGACCGGCAGCGCCGGCCACTTCGCCACGCGCTCGGCAAAGGCGAACACGACGGGCGCCAGCGCGTAGCCCGTGTAGAAGAACACGAACCTGTCGGTGAACTCGTCGAGAAGCACCGAGCCCGTCACGGGCGCGAACACGTGCAGCAGCGCGGCGCCCGCGATCACGACGGCCTTTGGCACGTCGCGAAGGAGCTTCGAGACGACGAAGAACACCGCCAGCAGATAGATGAACCACAGCGTGCCGAAGGGATCGACGAAGCTCCAGAGATAGCTCTCGAGCGTCGCCGCGGCGCCCATCTCCCCCACCATGCCCGGCGCCTTGAGCGCGAACTGGATAGTGAGCCACAGGACGTAGAAGTAGGCGAAGTGCACGACCTTGGTGTCGAGGTAGGCGCGCCACGGGCGGTCGATCCGGGACGCGAGAAAGAGCCCCGAGATCAGGAAGAAGTCGGGCATGCGGAACGGGACGCGCCCAGTCGATGAAGGCGTGCAGCCAGGTCTCAGTGCCCAGTGCCTTCTCGACGCCGAGTGTCGAGTGCATCAGGACCACGAGGATGATGCAGATGCCTTTGGCGGCATCGACCCAGTCGTACCGCTGCGCTTCCGGTTGTCTCGTCACGAGCTCGCTCCAAGGATGCCGCGATGTGCCAGTTTGGGACATCGGGCCAGACCGTGGAGAGATTAGAGCAATAGGTGTTCCAGCATCGTTACCAGGCGTCGGCAAAGGCCGCGCAAATCCCGGAAATCACTCGAGAACGAGGAGGTAGCGCACGAAGTCATCCGCCTGGACGAACCGGTCGTAGAGCCGCCTCGCCGTGGAGTTCGAGGCGCGCGTATGCCAATAGAGCCGCGACCAGCCTCGCTCCCGTGCCATCGCGATGAGGTCGTCGATCAGGGCCTTGCCGATGCCCTTGCCGCGGATCTCCGGGTCGACGAAGAGATCCTCGAGATAGCAGATGGGTGTTTTCGTCCACGTGCCCAGATGCAGCACCGAAACGGTGAAGCCCACAACACGGTCGTTCTCGTCGGCGAGGCGCCCAACGAGCCCCGAGCCGGGAGTGAGCATGCGCCGCCACGTCTCCGCCGTCACATCGTCGGAGACCTCAGCCTCGTAGAACCCCACATAGCCCGCCCAGAGCCTGCGCCAGGCTGCTTCGTCGGACGGCACCGGATCGCGGATCACCATGGTTCTATGAAGCCAGCATTGGACGAGACGCGGGTCATACTAAGCAATAGAGCGCGAGGCAAAAGCAAACGGCGGCCGCTATTGCGACCGCCGCGCCTAGGATCGAAGTGATCGACTTTCGTTAGATGATGTCGATCTCAGCCGGGAGATAGGAGGTGACCTCGAGGCCGACTTCCTGCTCGCGAACCGAAGGCTTCATCCAAGTCTTTCATGATCATTCCTCCTTAACTTATAAACACGTGGCGCAGTATCCGCCCACGTGTGCAGTATAGATAGGCATTTGCCCGCATAAGTACCAATCGTATTTTCCATTTCCGGCCATCAGTCGAGCTGATGCTATTGTGTAACAGTTTGCTTCAGCAGCCGTTTCCGGATGAATTGCCTAAATGCCTTGTAAATACTTGCTTGCGCCGGAGCTCGGTCGGGAACAATTCCGTAAGATTTCCGGGTTGTCGGCCCAGGAGTGAATGACAACTCTTCGGAGGCTGCGCATGAAGCGTACACACTCAATCGCATACTGCTGACTGGCGCGGTCCTGGCGCCTCGGCCCGGCACAGGCGCAGAGCCCGGATACATCAGGCGACGACCCCGGCCAGGTCGCTTTCAACACCCACTGTCGCAATTGCCATTCGATCAAACCGGACGACAATCGCCTCGGGCCGTCGCTGCACGGCGTCTTCGGCAAGCCGGCCGGACAGGTCAAGGGCTTCGCCAACTACTCGGGCGGCCTGACGCCGGACATCAAATGGGACGAGGCGACACTCGACAAGTTCATCACCGATCCGACGGCGATGGTCGTCGGATACCACGATGAAGCCGTTCCCGGGCGTGGGCGACGCCGCAGCAGCGCAAGCTCATCATCGAGTATCTGAAAGCCAACAAGGGCTGAGCGCGGCGGCTGCGACACCGGGTTCCCGAAGCTACCGGCTGTCCCAAAAGAAAAGGCGGCGGCCGCTTCTGCGACCACCGCCTCTAATTCTATAGCGTGAGGATCGATTTAGATGAGATCGATCTCAGCCGGCAGATACGAGGTAACCTCGAGGCCGACTTCCTGCTCACGAACCGAGGGCTTCATCCAGGTCTTCATGGTCAATTCCTCCTTGGAATTTATGATCCAGCGGGTCGCCACCCGTCTGGTGATGGAGGTATATAGCGCTGACCCCCGATAACGACAAATCGCAAGTACGTGAAGAGACCATAAGCCATCCTTATGGGCGGCCCCAGTCCGGGCTTATCGGCCGCAACAATCAAGGTATTACTGGCGCTCTATCCGCCCACGGCGCTTGACAGGGCCACCCGGCGCACCGAACCTTTCCCCGCCGGTCGACACGACAATTTTGCGACAACAACCCGCCGGCACATCAAGGGGAGACGAGGATGGCAGTCGAAACATTGGTGTTGTGGTTGATTATTGGCGCAATCGCCGGATTTCTCGCCGGCCTTATCGTCAAAGGCTACGGCTTTGGGGTCGTAGGCAATATCATCGTAGGCATTGTCGGCGCGGCGTTCGGCGGCTGGCTGCTTCCGCAGCTCGGCCTGTTCACGGGCGGCGACATCGTGGGCACGATCATCACGGCCGTCATCGGCGCGGTGATCTTGCTGTTGCTGATCGGGCTGATCCGCAGGGCCTGAAGCCTCGGACGGCACGCCTTCTCAGGGCCCCCGCGCCAGTGTACGTGGTCGGGGGCTCGTTCATTTTTCAATCCAACTCCTGGGCCGCTCCATTGCCAAGTACTGCATCCAGTGCCGTCGATCCTTCCCTGACACCGGCGAGCGCCCCCAGCAGTCCCGCCCCGAACGGTCATCAGCATGTCCCGGCCGCCGCCGCGCCTGGAGCGCCGCCACTTCCTGCTCGTGCACAACCCGACGGCCGGTGTGAAGGGCGGCAGCCTCGTCCGCAAGGTCGTCGCGGCCCTCGAGGCGCAGGGCGCGACCGTGGACATCGCCGCGCCGCGCGAGGAAGGATGGCGCGGGCATGAGCCCGCTCGCCGTCGCCGGCTATGACGCCGTCATCGCCGCCGGTGGCGACGGCACGATCCGCGCCCTTTCGGCACGCGGTCGGCGGCCTTCCCGTCGGCATCATCCCCGCCGGCACCGGCAACGTGCTCGCCACCGAGATCGGACTTTCGCGCTCCGCCGCGGCCATCGCCGACGTGCTGGTCCGCGGCCCGGACATCGAGATCGAAGGCGGAAACGCCAACGGCGCACCCTTCTTCCTCATGGCGGGTGCGGGATTTGACGGCGCGGTCGTGCACGCGCTCGATGTGGGGCTGAAGCGGCGCATCGGCAAGGCCGCCTACACGCTCCCCGCTCTGCGCACACTTCTGACGCGCCCCGTCCCGCTCGAGGTCACCGTCGACGGGGCCGCCCATGCCGCGCGCTGGGTCGTCGTCACGAAGGCCAGCCGCTACGGCGGCTCGTTCGTCATCTCCCGCGAAGCCGGCGTACTGAAGTCGGGCCTCAGAGCCGTTCTCTTCAGTTCGCACTCCCGCCTCGTCCTCTTGCGCCAGCTCCTGGCGCTTGCGGCCGGGAAGCTCGAGAGCGAGGCCGGCGTCGACATTTTCCCCTGCCGCCATGTGACCGTCGACGGCCCGGTGCTTGTCCCAGTCCAGATCGATGGCGACGACTTCGGGTTCACGCCGCTCGTTGTCGAGGCGGGAGGCCCGCGCTTGCGGCTCATCGTTCCGCCCGAGTTCGCCGCGCACCTGGTCGGGCGCCGACGCCTAGATCGTCCTCGCTGCACGAGATTGCTCCAGCGCTCTCCATTGATTGCGATCAACGCCTTCCGCATTCCGGACGCCCATTGTGTGGCAACTAGATGCTCCGGGGATTTCGCACGGGGCCGATGCGTGGAGGTACTTCGCCATGACGCGCAATCATAAGCTTCTCTCCGCCGCTTGCGCCGCCGCGCTCACTGCGCTCGCCGCAGGCGTCGCCGCGCAAGGTCCGCAATCCGGCATGGGCATGGACCACGGCATGATGATGGGGCAGGGCCCCGGCATGCAGATGGGACCGGGCATGATGATGGGCCGCGGCTCCATGATGGGCGGCTGTCCGATGATGGGCGCCATGATGGGAATGGGCGGCGACGATGATAGCCAGTCGTTCGCCGAAGGCCGCGTTGCCTTCCTAAAGGCTGAGCTCGCTGTCACCGACGCCCAGCAAGGCGTGTGGACAGCCTACGCCGATGCCGTCCGCAAGAACCTCGCCAACATGCAGGGCATGCACGCCAAGATGCAGGACATGATGAGCGCCAAGACTCCCGTGGCGCGCCTCGACGCGCATATCGCCGCCATGGACGGCCGACTCGGCGCGCTGAAGGAGATGCGACCTGCCCTTGGCGCTCTCTATGATGCGCTTTCCGCCGAGCAGAAGCAGAAGGCCGACGATCTCTTGACCGGTATGGGCTGCATGATGTGAGGACGCCGCGGCGGTGATGCGCCTCGTCAGGCGAAACGCCACAAGAGGATCGCCGCCGGCATGGCGAGCACGACGAGCGCCAGCGCCGCGGGCAGCCAGCGCCCGAGATAGGCGAGCACCATGCCCGGCAGTGCCAAAAGCACATAGGGCACCGCGAGCAGCATCGTGATCCCCCGCCCGATGGCCGCGCCCAGGGGATCCGAGGATTGCAGCATGAGCGCCGCGAACATGACGAGCGCCAGCGTCTCGATGACGCCGATGGCGAGCGTGAGCGAGCGCAGGCTCGTCTTGAGGTCGCGCTCGGCGCCCCGGGGCAGCGGCAATGGCCACATCTGTTCGTCACTCTCCGCTTTGTGTGGCGCTCCCGCGATCGCGCGTGTCCTCAGAGTGCGTCGCGCTCGTCCTCGGCGAACTCGGCTTCGAGCGCCGCCTCGAGTTGGAGCGAGGTCCTCCGGGATCGGCATCCCGTAGGCCTTGAGCTCGTTGAGCTTCTCCATGAGCTGCAGGTAGAGCTCGTGGCGATCCTCGGGCTCGTTCTGCATCTTCGTCAGCAGGATCCCGATCTCCGCTTTCACTGCTTCGAAGGCCATGAGCATCTCCGTTACGCGAAACCTGCCCCCTCAACTGCGCCACTCTACACGCGAAGAGCGTCGCGAGGCGAGCCCGGTTCTCATTCGTCCCGGCCTCATTCGCCCCATGCGATCGGGCCGAAGAGCGCGGAGACAGGCTCCCCCGTCTGGTCGTTGTCGTTGAAGACCGCGACATAGACGAGCGTCGGCGGCTCCGCGCCGAAGATCGACCTGTAGTCCCGCGCCACGTCGCGCCGCTCCTGCCGCCAGGTGCCCACGTCGCTGCGGCCCCGGAGTTGAATGTAACGCAGGCTCTCGTAGCGGAGCGAGGGGAGCACCGTGCCGTTGCCGACCGGCGTTGACGTCCAGGTGTAGGCGAGCGTGGGGACGTCCTTGTTCCACATCGACGGCTCGCCGAAGACGAAGAAGATGGTGGCGCCGAAATCCTCGCGTCGCGAGATTGCGGATGTCGGCGCTCTTTTGCAGCTTGTCCACGCACCATGTCCAGGTGACGGGGCCGAGCGACTTCGGGCTGATGTTGACGCGCTGATAGAGCCCTGACGCCGAATTCTGCGGCGTGCTGCGCAGAACCGTGCCGGTGGCGCCCTGCACCCGCGCGAACGCGTTCTGGCCGACGAAATCCATGCGCTTCGCTGTCTGCATCATCCGCGCGGGATCGGCGAGAAGCCCCGGCGTCGCCGCGCCCGCCTCGTAGGCAAGACCTGCACAGAGGCCACCGAGAAGAACGAGGTATTTGGCGAGGAGCTGGCGCATGTCTGCTCCCTTTAAGTCGAGGCCGGTGTTTCGCTGTCGCCGCTTCGAGGCCGCGGCGCTGTTGCGCACGACCGGACCTCTCTCGCTATCCTACACCGCTTCCCGGCAGACATGAGGCGGTAATAGTGTGCGACCGCATAGCCCTTCATCCTTCGACAGGCTGAGACCTGCCCCGGACTCGATCCGGGGATGAAGGGCTCGGACGACATTGCGTAAGCGCATTTCAACCTCCCTATCCGCACAAGCCTCATGCTGAGCTTTTCGAACCATGAGGCGAAGACTGTCGCCTCGCGGCGCGAACGCCCGAGGAGATGCAAGGTGGGGAGAGCGGGGCGTCACGCCGTCTTGGCGAAGCCAAGCTCCGCTTGGACGGCGTGCGAACAAAAAACAAGCGCCCCGCGCCTCGCGATCCGTTGGATCCGAGGTGATGAGACGTGGGGAGAGCGGGGCGCGGGATTGCCGCGGTCTTCCGCATCGATGTCAGGAGGCGCACCGGCGCCCCGCCTTCCGAGCTTTCCGCCGGAGGAAGCCAAATCCCGGCGTCCCGCACCTCAGTTTAGCCGCAGCTTCCTCAGTACCGGCGTTACCGCCGGCCATTGGTAAACGCGCCGGGGAGACGAGCCGCGTAGCTCGTGCATCCCTCAGGACTCGGACCCGCCCCTCGCTATCCAGACGCCTCTAGAAGGCGACCCCAGCGGAGCGGATGGCGCAACTCTACGTGAGGCAATGCGAGCGGGGATTACTATTCACTCTGAGATCAAGGAGTGAGGAAAGAGAATGCGCCCGGCAAGACCGAGCGCATGAGGCCGTCATCGATTGTTTTGGCGGGCGCTACTTTTTGCTCGACCCGCTATCCAGGGCCTTCCCGGACTCTCCGCTCGATTCTCCTGTCGCACCGGGTTCCATGTTGTTCCAATGGGCCGGGCCCCTGAACGACAGGCTTGCCCTGGAACGTGCCGTCGGGGTTCTGGAACCTGTTCTGGTCCTCTGGGCTGATCGAGCTCGATTGCTTCGTGCCCTCGCTCTTGAGAGCCAGCTTTTCTTTTGCGATCGCCGGAGCTGCGGCCAACGCAGCTATGAGCGTAGCGCCCAGCAATACCTGTCTCATGAGGTGGAACTCCTTGTTACTGTCTTCCGCGCAGCCGTGTGCCGCACACAGAAAAAACGGCGTACTGCCGCCGCAGATTCCTGGCGAACGGCCGCTCGCGTAACGAAGTAATGTTTGCAGATGAGGACAAGAAGAAGCGTGTCAGCCTAGGTCGATATGCCTAGGTCGAGGCGAGCATCGGACTGATGACTGCCTCAGCGCGTCAGGCTTGTGCGACCGCCTCGACCGGCGTGCCGGCGCGGTCGAGCACGCGCACCTTGAAGTCCTGCGGCGAGACCGGCTTGGTCACGAAGTCCTGCGCGCCCGCGAGCAGGATCTTGCCCTTGAGGCTCTCGAACGCGCGAACTCGTCACCACCACGATCGGCGTCGCCTGATTGGGCCCGCCCGCGCGCAGCGCCCGGATGAGCTCGATACCGTTCATCTTCGGCATCGAGTAGTCGACGACGACGAGATCGGCGGCGTTCGTCCGCTGAGGTAGCGCGCCGCCTGCTCCGCATCCGCAAACGTCATCGCGTCGACGCCCAGGAATTTCTTCGTGTAGCGCTTCTGGATCGCGAGCGTTGAGTCGTCGTCGTCTACGAGTACGATCTTCATGGGAGTGCTCCTTGGCACGACCCTTAGTATTGGCCCATATCGGCGTCATCCAGAATGCAGGCAATGAGATTGACGGAGGGTCAACGCCGGAATTCGCGCGGCGCTCGCGCTGCGAACGCGCGAGGTCACGCCTGAAAGCTTGCGTTAAACACCGCGGCGCAGCGGGATCGCGGATGTATGAGGAAAATCAGGGCACGGTGCCTTCGCGCCTGCAAGAGCATATCTAAACGGACCCCTTACGCGGCGCGCCGTGCGCTCATTTTTCGCGGCCGAATGCGGGACGCCCGTTAATCCGCTCCTCACCGTGGTTTCAGGTTTCTTGCCGTTTGCGAGCGGCGCGCCGCCGCAGGCGACGTCTCGCTGGCCTCCGTGAGCCGGGGCAGCGCCGGATGGACATGAAAACTGATTTCAAGCGCTGAGAGCCCGTGGCGCGCGCTTGTCAAATGCAAGATGCCAGATGTGGAAGTTGGGGAACCGGAACTTATGTCGAGCGAGAGTTGGGAGGCGAGCGCATTCAGCTATGTGCTGCATCATTTCTAGCTTATACGAAGAGGCATCGCTCGATCGATGGTGGCCGTTTGTCTCGAATGCGATCGCACCAGTAATGATATCAGCGGCTTGAATTAGCCTGCTCTTCTTGAAAATCCAAGTATTTAACCGATTTGAATGGATCGCGGCGTCTGGAGAAGTCCGTCTTGGCTTTGTTATTAAGGATGCATTGCGTAGTCTCGGGCTCGAACCGCGTATTCCGCTCGTCGATGAAAGCGCAATAGTCTACGCCATCGCCAAACTTCTGAACAAAGCTGTAAAGTAGCCAAAACTCGAACTTGACAAAGCCTAGCTCCTTATCGCCGTCGCTAAACACTCGATGGTTCGCTTTCGAACCGTCGATGACCAAGCACCGATAGTGCAGCATCTTGGCGTCCATGAATTCAAAGCAGTCCGCAGCTACGTCCTTATATAATGAAAGGTTGTGCTTCTTTATTTTAGTCCATTTAAGCTCCGTAGGCTCGTTCCCGGCGTGGGACGAAATAGTCTCGTTGATTTTTGCTGCAACGACGGGAGCCGCATCCGCTCGACAGAAAGTTGCACCTATCATCGTATAACGATGGGCGGTCTGCGAGCTTTCGTCACAATAAATATGAAATTTCTGCCTTTCCATGTGACTGCTACCTAGAAGCCAGATCAGGCTACCGCACCCCTCTCCCCAATCGCCACGTCTCTTCCTGCACCCGGATGTCGGCCAGCATGCGGTCGAGCAGCAAGCACGTCCGCTTGAATAGCTCTGACCCCCGCCGGTAGTCCGCCGGCGCGAAGAAGTCGACGCGGCCGGCGCGGAACAGATCCACGCACTTGGCCTTCGACTTCCCCGGCGTGTGCACGGCGATCGCGTGCCCGCCGTTCTTCCGCATCACCGCCATCGACGGCACGTCGGTATCGCCGTCGCCGAAGTAGATCATGTTGCTGAACGGGATCGGACGGCTCGCCTCGTCCATGTGCTCGTTGATGCCGACGCCCAAGTCCTCGATGCCCTTGTTGATGCGGAACAGGTACTGCGTCTTCCCCGTGTCGGTGATGACCCGCTTCGGGTACGGCATGTCGTAGGCCTCGAACCAGTATTCGGAGGCGAACACGTTGTGGAAGCGCGGATAGATGCTCGTCCCCTCGATGATCTCGGTGAGCCCCGACGAGACGAGATAGTGGCGCAGGCCGACGCCGTGGCTCTCGGCGCGGATCTTCACGTAGTCCTCTATCTCGTCGAACCACGGGGTGACGCCTTGGAAGAGCTCGACGTCGCGCCCTTGGGCGACGAGATCGGCGCGGTCGATGCGCAGGCCCTTGTCCTTCGCCTTCTTGTAGAGGAGGTGCATGTAGGTGATGAGGCTGTCCGCGCCCTGCTCGCGGGCGAGCCGGTTGCTCTCGGCCCAGAATGCGCGCCCGTCGATGCCGAGCTTGGGCAGGAACGCGTATTCCTGCATCGGCTTGGGGCTGAGCGTGCCGTCGAAGTCGTAGACCAGCGCGATCGTCTTTTTCTCGAAATGCGCGCGGGATTTATCCGCTTTGCCAGTGGACTTGCCGCGAGGCTTCGCGGAGCGCTTGCCGCCCGTGCTTGCGTGCAAGGTCTCGCTGTTTTCGTTTGCCGCCTGATGCCGCCCCGTTGCGCGCTCGGTCATGACCGCTCCTGCCGCCTCTACAACCTGAGGGGCAAATCTCGACCGATTCGGGTGTCGCGATGAAGGCGCACAATCTCCCTCTCCCCGTTGTAAGGGAGGGACAGATCAGCTTACGCAGCCGCAGATTATGCCGTTAGACCTTCGCTTTCGCCGTCTTGGGCTCGTGGTCATGGCTGTGATCGTGGTCGTGATCATGCCCGCCGCAGCAGCCACCTTCGCCGTGGGCGTGGTCATGCTCATGATCGTGGGCGTGCGCGCCGCCGCAGCATCCGCCTTCGCCATGCTCATGGGAGTGTCCATGCGCGTGATCGTGATCATGCCCGCCGCAGCAACCACCCTCATGATGGTGATGCTCGGAGGGATCGGTGAGCGTCGCCGCCAGCCGCCGCTCGATCGCGATCGACTGCTCGCGCGGTGCGTCCCGCGCTTCGATGGCAAGCGCCATCACTTCCGCGCCGAGGCGCACGTCGTCGACCTGGCCGAGATAGTGGCGCCGGAGCCGCCCCTGCCGGTCGAACACCAGCACCGACGGCGTGCCCTGGATCTCATAGGCTTCCATCGTCTTCGGAAGACTGACGCCGTTCGGCTTGTCGACCGCGATCGGGAACGGCAGCCCGAGCTCGTCGATGAACGCTTCGAGCGCTTCCGGCTTCTGCTTGTCGTGATCCTCGAACACCGTATGCAGGCCGATCACCGCCACCTCGTCGTCGTTGAAGGCGCCCGAAAGCCGCGCCGCCTGCGGCAGCCCGTGCTTCACGCACCCCGGGCACTGCATCTGGAACGCGGCCAGGACGACGACCTTGCCTTTGAGGCCCTTGAGCGAAAGCGGCTTTTCGGCGTTGAACCAGCGCGAGGTCTCGAGCTCGGGCGGCGCTTCGGGATCGAACATGGCGTGAACCTCATCTGGACGGCCGCGGTGCGCAGCCGGCGCTTCAGTTTCGAGGAGCATATATACGACGTTTGGGCGATTGCGAGGCCGCCCGCGGCGCGCAACGATGACGCAATCGTACTATGTGAATGAAGGGAAGCCACAGCCCGGAAGCCGGAAAAACGGACAATCTGTGGACAGGGAGGCGAATTTTGATGACGCCCCGCAGCCTCTTGCTGATGTTGAGCTTTCTCGGCTGCCTGGCCGCGCCCGCCCACGCCCAGAACATGCTGGACATGGTGGATCTCAAGTCCGACGCGTTCACCAAGGCCGAGATGAGCCGCGCCGACCTCGAGGCCGAGATCGCCAAGCTCCCGCCCGGCGAGAAGCTCGACCTCTTCGGCAAGGCGCTGAACGGCCTCGACCTCTCGAAGATGGACTTGCGCCGCACGAACCTGCAGGCCGCGCGCCTCATGGGATCGAACCTGTCGGGCGCCAACCTCGAAGGCGTGAACCTCAACTCCGCGTGGTCGCTGAACTCGGACTGGACCGGCGCCAACCTCAAGGGCGCGAGCCTGTTCGGCACGCAGCTCGTCGGCGCCAAGCTCGACGGCGCGGACCTCTCCGGCGCGCGCGTCGCCGGCGACTTCTCGAAAGCCTCCATGACGGGAGCCAAGCTCGACGGCGCCGATCTCTCGGCCGACGAGAAGAACCAGTCGATGGGCCTCATGCGCGGCACCTTCAGAAGCACGAACCTCGAAGGCGCCTCCTTCAAGGGCGCCAACCTGTCGCGCGCCATGCTGGAGTATGCCTCGCTCAAGGACGCGAACTTCGAAGGTGCCAGCCTCAACGGCAGCGAGCTCGCTGGCGCCGATCTCACGGGCGCCGACGTCACGGGCGCCGACTTCGACGGCGCCGACGTCAACTCGGCCCGCATCGGCGCCATGAAGAACAAGGACGCGGCCAAGAACCTCGACAAGGCCAAGAACCTGGATCGCGCATACGTGAACTAGGCTCGATGCGTAAGCCTGCCGCCGGATGTACGTCGCGCGGCGGCCTGCTAACGTCGCACGCCGCACCCCGCCGCATCAGGAAATCTTATGAAGCCCGGAACATTCCTCGCACTCTGCGCCGTCTCGCTGGCGCCGCGCCGCACGCCGCGATCGCGCAGGATGCGCTTGCAGGCATCGACATGACGTCGGACGCCTTCACCAAGTCCGAGATGACGCGCGCCGAGATCGAGGCGGCGCTCGCCAAGCTGGCACCCGGCGAGACCTTGGACCTCACCGGCAAGGGCTTGAACGGCCTCGACCTGTCGGGCCTGGATCTCACGCGGGTCAATCTTCGAGGCTGCGCGTCTGAACAAGGCCAACCTGACGGGCGCCAAGCTTTCGGGCGTCAAGTTCGACATGGTCTGGGCCATGGGCGCCGACTTCTCGAACGCCGATCTCACCGGCGCGAACCTGGCCGGCGCCCAGCTCATCGGCGCCAAGCTCGACGGCGCCGATCTTTCGCGCTCGCACGCGACCGCGAATTTCACCAACGCCAGCCTCTTGAAGGCGCGCTTCGACGGCGCCGAGCTTTTCCCCGGCAAGAAGAACGAGCGCTCGATGGTGAAGCGCGGCTTCCAGAGCGCCAAGCTCGACGGAGCGTCCTTCAAGGGCGCCAACATGGTCGCGTGCTTCATGGAGTTTGCCTCCATGCGCGACGTGAGCCTGGTGGGCGCCGTGCTGGCGGGGTGCGACCTTGCCGGCGCCGACCTGACGAACGCCGATGTCTCGGGCGCCGACTTCATGAGCGCGGATATGAACTCCGCCCACATCGGCAAGCTCGTCAATCTCGACGCGGCCAAGAACTTCGACCAGGCGAAGAACCTCGAGCAGGCCTACCGCGACTGAGCGCAGGGCCAACCTGCAGCGAGATGGTCTGAAATAAATGAGGGGGCGGCCACAATGACAGCCCACTAAGTCGCGGCCGCAAGCGCTTCAATTCTGTCCAGATGGGTCGCTTGAATCGAAGACAGTTATATCCGTCCAGGTCGGCAAGGGATCTATCCACCAATTGAAGAACCCGTCGTGCAGGGTTCGCGCATCACCTATAATCACCCAAAAAGTGACGCCGCCATTATGCGGCGCCACGCTGCTGACTTGGAAATGAGCGGCGCCGACAAAACGATTTGGATTGCCTTGCCCGTCTGGTTGGCCCTCACTTGCTGTAATCACCACCGTGGACCGGTCGTTTATTGCATCCCATTGAAAATTGAAAACATTTGTCTTTTGACGGCCCCAAAAATGCCGCCAGTGCTTAGCAGGTTGCGCTGCCATAATGCTCTCCTATCGCAAATAGGTTCATTCAAAATGTCACTTAAACTGCCGTGTCTCGCCGGCTATCGGCGGGCGCGCAAGAAGGCGCCCCGATGGCGGCACTGCAACTAACGAAATTGTCCAGCTGCCGTCTTTGTTACGAACCATTGTGCCGATACGCGACAGGACGTCTGCCCCGTCTTGAATTGACGGCGGACTGTAATCCCCTTTCGTTGCTTCGGTTGGATGGGCTGCCGTAATCATTTTCAATCCTGGAATGACTACGAAAACCGGCATGAACTCGTCGGTCGGTTCCATGAGAACATCCTCGAAAAAAGTGTCTCGTTCTTCAATAAGCCAATTGGAGTATTGAACCGTGCATTGCAAAATTAGGGCAATGCAACCGGTCCGGTTCGATCCTACTCCGAATAGGATAGCAAGGCGAGAGCGTAAGCTAATTCCCCGATACGCCGAGCGGTCGCCGGATGCGAGATTGCTGGGCGCGAATTTCGCTGGGGCCCGCCTGGCTCGTGCCCCGTCACCGCTTCTCGGGCGGGATGCGCCCGGAGCTCCGCCGTGAAATCCGCGTGCGCGGCCGCGTCCACCGGCCTGTGCTTGACCTTGGTGCTGGCGGGGTCCTTGCCGAGATAGTTGTCGCCCCTCCAGTTCGTCGCCGGGCGAATCGGTCGCGGCGTAAACCCGCCGCCGCAGTTCGGGCAGACGTTCCCGAGCACGGTGTCGACGCACGTCGCGCAGAACGTGCACTCGTAGGAGCAGATGCGTGCCTCCGTGGCGTCGGGTGGCAGCGCCCGGTTGCAGTGCTCGCATGTCGGTCTGAGTTCAAGCATCGTGGCGTTCCATCTCTCTACGCGACCAGCTTATCGACTTTTGCAAACGGGCTGAGCTTCAGCCAAACGTCGAGATTGGCTTCGAGCTGCCGGCTTCCGGTAGCGGTAAGCTTGCCCTGGTCCTTGGCGCGCGCGATCGTCGTGTAGCCCATCCAGATTTCGGTGAGCGTTCTGAGATTGGTCGACAGGTATAGGTCGACGTCGAACCCCGGGTCGACCGAGCACAAGTCGACCTCGCGGCCAGGATCGACGATCAGCCACCAGTTTCTCTGCGCCTCTTTGAGATCGGCAAAGATGACTTGGATGACATTGCGCCCGCGCGGCATCGGTTTCGGATTGATATTCCGCCGCATGTCCCACATCAGAAGATTGGGATCGAGCTTCTTCAAGGACGCTTCCGTCTCGATCCACCTTTGTCCCCAGACGCCGACCGACTCGATGACCGGCTTCAAGTCCCGCCCTGCGTCCGTCAGGTGATATTCGAGCACATCCGGCTCTCCAGGCACGTGTGAGCGCGACACGATGCCTGCCGCCTCGAGGTCTTTAAGACGCTTCGACAAGAGCGCCGGCGACATTCTCGGCACGCCGCGCCTGAGCTCGTTGAACCGCGTCGATCCGGCGACGAGCTCGCGCAGGAGTACGAGCGTCCATCGCGCGCCAAGGATCTCCGCTGCCATCGCGACGGGACAGAACTGATTGTAGCTGCCCTCGGTCATCGGGCACCTCCTATCGACCACAGATATCGAATGCTGGCGCGAGGGTACGCGGTCCCGGCCATGGCGACCAGTTCAGAAACTGTACCAGCCAGATTCAGTTCGTGAACTGGCCGGCTCGAGGGCGGCATGAGATATCGCCGCCACGCGACGGGATCGCTCCCGAAGCGGCAGACAAACCGGTAATCGAAAGGAACTGTCATGCCACTCGTCGACATCCAGCTCATCGAAGGCGTCTTCGACAAGAGCCAGAAGCAGGCGATGATCAAGAAAGTCACGGACGCGATGGTGGAGATCGAAGGCGAAACCATGCGCGGCGTGACTTGGGTCCGCGTGCACGAGGTTCAAAGCGGCAACTGGGGCATTGGCGGCAAGGGTCTCACCACCGCCGACGTCAAAGCCCTTCAGGTCCAAGGCAAGTAGATATGCATCGGACGGTCCAGGCGCCGAACCAGGCGTCTGGACCCTTACCCGCGCCGCGCGTTTTTCCGCACGCGATGCAGGTCTATCGAGACTGCGCACGCGGCGCGTTTGCCGCGGAGCTGCGACGGCCGCCCAAGCGAGGCTCGTCGATCCGCACGACATCGAGGAGCTCGATGCCCTCGGGCCAGGTCCCTTCCTGGAAAAGCAGCGGATGCTTGTGCTGCGTGTCGCCCGTCCCGCGCTGCCGGCCCGCGATCTCGATATGCCGCGACCAGGACCCTGGCGCGAGCCGCATGAGCCGCGGCGGTGCGATCGAGTGGTCGCTGCGCTTCGATGCGTACATGAGGTTCATCGACGAGAGCGCCTCATCGAGCGCGGCCACGAACCGCCGCGCCATGACGTCGTCGCGTAGCGATTGGGAGTCGGTCAGTATGCCGTAATACGAGGGCCCGTCGTCGCCTCGGATCGGCAGCGCGCTGACGAGCTCGTGCGGCAGGCCGAGACGGCGGTACGCACTCTCGACCGCGCGCGCGACCTGATGGCCGCTGAGCTTTTCGCCTTCCATGTCGGAGTACTGCGCCGTCTTGTGCAGGAACTCGAGAATAGGAGACTGACCAACAAACCCTTTGCAGCGGACCACGTCGCCGAGGTCGTAGCGGTAAAGGCCGTTCGACGTCGAGATGATGGGCGAGTAGTCGCGACCTGCTTCCAGCTCGTGTGCCTCGAGCGTGCTCCGGTGGCGCCCCCGATTGGCCTCTGCGGCAGCAAATTCGTAATAGGCGCCGTAGGGGTAGAGCACGCCGTCGGACGACTGGTCGCCGAGCGGAATGGTGTGCCGGCCCTCGGTGGATACGTAGCCGAGGTCCCGGGTCGCGGCATCGCCATAGTATTCGGCGAGACGCGTCGATTGATAGCCGACCGTGCCGCCGAGCCAGCAGTTGATGAGTTTCAGCGGCCAGTAGTCCTTGGGATAGAGAGTGCCGGTGCGTTCGATGATCTCCTCGAGCTCGCGGGCACGTTCCGGCTGGCGCTCGCGTATGCGCTGGTCGATCCGGCTGCGAAACTGCGGGTCGAGGACGATGTCGCGGCGGAGCGTTCCGTCGAAGAGATCCCGTATCAGCGACTCCGCGGTTTTCGTCTCCGACCTCGGCGAGGTGGATGAGGTTGGCGGGCGTGATTGTCATGATGAAGCCGACCGGCCATCCAAGCGAGAGGCGCAGGATCGTGTAGTTGCGATCGAGCGGCGTTCTCGATGTCGCCCGTATCCATCGGCGTGGCGTAGAAGAGCTTGAAGATCGGATTCTGAAAGCGTGCCGTGACCGCGCTCACCATGCCGACCGGCATGCCGTTCTCGGCCACCGACACCTCGCTCGGACCGGACAGCTGGAGCCATTTCGTTCCAATGATGTCCATGTGATCGACGAACGCCTTGACGCCCCAAAGCTCCCAGGCCTTGCGGTATTCCTTGAGCCAGGTGCGGGTGACGAGAAGGACCTTGGGGCTACCGGCCGATCCGGTCGTGCACGCCAGTGCGAGAACTTTCTCCGACGCGGGCAGAAGCGCTTGCCTGTCGCCTCGTATCACCTTGGCGATGTAGGGCGAGATGCTCTCGTAGGACGAGATTGGCACCGCGCGGCGATAGTCCCCGAGGTTATCGATCGCCGCAAAAGCATGCTCGCGGCCGAACTGGGTATCGGCCGACCGGCGGATCCGTTTCAACATCGTCTCGCGCTGGGCGTCGCGTGCGGTATCGAGGGAGCGAATGAACCGCCGGAGCTTGAAGCGATGAAGCGGGAGTAGCGTTACTCTGGCAATGCGGCCGATTACACTCATAATGGGTGAAAGCTACGCCCATACAACTCGATCGTTAACGCTTGCGTCCTTATTAGGTTAACCAGCGGGGATTAACTCGTCGCGGCGCGCCTGTTTTCGGGCCATGCGCCGTATTGAACGCTGCTCGAATGTGGGCGCCGTCGCGCAATGGCCGTGCGCAGACCCTTCCCGTCGCGGCAAGGGATGTCCGCGACTGAGAAGGCACGGATGGAAAGCACGAGGCGTGTGCTAGTTCATTTTGTCGATTGCCGTGCGCAGCTTCTCGACGTCGGCAGGGTCGGCCTCGGACTCAACCTCGCGCGAGAACTGCAAGAGCTCTTCCTTCGTGGCGGGCTCGGCGAGGCTGCGGGTCGTGGAGGTCCGGGCGCACCGCTCGAAATCGAAGCCCTCGTTCGTGACCTCGCACGTGGGATCGGTCTTGGGGTCCGGCCACTGGGGTCCGAACTGCGCGACCGCTTTGTACATGATCCACGCCTTCTTGGTGCTGACCCCCGCGGTGAGCATGGCGTTATGGAATGTCTGATGGACTTCGGGATATTTGCGCGTGCGCATCTGGCAATAGAAATCGTGGACCACGGACGGGCCGCGATAGAGCCCTTCGAACGGACCGCCGATGATGCTCCAGAAGATGCTGGGGATCGACGCTCCGTCGACGATCGTGTTCGCCGGCACCGGCCAGGACTTGCCGGCGGGATCGATGTACGCGAACGGCTCGAGGAGCTTCATGCTCCGCCCGTCCGGCAGCCATTCGGCAACGACGCGCCCCTTGAATTCGCCCGCCAGCGCGGCCCACGCCCTCCTTGCCGGAATGACTTGAGAGAGTGACGCCGCCGAGAGAGTTAGCAGCACCGATCTTCGCGAGTATTTCCCCGAGGAATTTGCACTGATTTCGTCGTTGATCACGCTACCCTCCCTTAGCGACATCTCATTATCCTTGGATTTTAGTGTGGCGCCCTTTTGGCTGGACCCGCACGATCATCGGCTTCGCGGAAAATAGAATATCGTCTCAACTCTGTTCGCCTTGTCGATGTCGTAGCGGACGACCGTGTCGCCCACATTGTAGGCGTAGGCTTTGTTGCCGCCGAAATCCCACGGCACGGTGTAGGGCTGGCCCATCTTCCGGAGCACGTTGTCGAGCGAGTCGCCGATGCGCAGCCCCTGCACGCTGCCCGTAAACGGCGGCGTCGACCCTGATCATACGGAGCGTCAGGTTGTCTTTGTCGAAGATGAACCGGATGCCGCTGAGCGGCAGATAGACCTGATCCTCCGTGACGCTGCCGGAGGGGTAGGCCGCCTTGACCGCGTCCATCGTATCGCCGAGCGCCACCGAGACCCCTTCGACCTGGGCGGTTGATTTGAGCGGTGCAACTTTCTTCTGCGTCGTCGCTTGGTCGCGCTCCTTTTTCGCCTCCTCGGACACGGCGGGCTTGGGTGCCTCGTGCGTCGGCTCGACGAGCGCGGAGATCTGCGGCCAGAAAACCACCAGCGCTGCGACGCACGCCGCCGCCAGTCCCGCCGCCGCGAACGGCCAGATCCGCCGCCGCGACCTCGGCAGCGAATTTTGCAGCGCGGCGACGATCGCATCCGCATCGACGTTGAAACGCGTATGGCGCAGCTCCACGCCGTGCCGGCGTGCGAGAGACTTGAGATCGTCGGGAAGTTCCTCCTCGGGCGGCACGGTCGCGCCGTCGACCAGCACTGGGATCACGGGAATGTCGCGCTTGAGCGCCGCCGCGATTTCGATGCGAACGTAGTCCCGGTCGCCGTCGAGCCGGCGGCGGCCCTTGTCGTCGCGCGCGGCGAGCCACTGCGGTCCGATGACCGCGAGCAGCGCGTCGCATTGCGAGACCTGGGCATCGAGCTGCTTCACGAAGTCGAAGCCGGGCTTCATGGCATCGACGTCCATGAAGAGGTCGCGCTTGGGAAATCTCCGCGACAGATGATCGTAGAGCCGTCCCGCGACACCCGGTGCGTCGTCGCGCCGGTAGTTGATGAAAATGCCCGCCATGAAGTCCTGCCCCCGGAGTCGGTCACGACAGGTCTAGCATTTCGGAGCCGTGCACGGAATATGCGGTTGCCAGCCACCGCCCCCACTCCGCCGCGGCATCTGCCTGCTCGGCGAGCTGCGATCAGTTCGCCCCGCTCATCTCGCGCTTGCCGTGCTCCCAGATGACGAAGCTGGCGTTGCTGGTGCTGCCCATGGCCTCGATGACCGCCATGTTGTCGAAACCGGGGAGCCTGCGCTGCATGGTCTTCAGAAGCTCGCGCTCGCCTTGGGCGTCCATCGGCACCACCGGCCCGCGCCGCCCGTCACGGTGGGTCAGCACCCAGAACAGGTCGTCCTCATAGGGCCCCGCATCGGTCGTTAGAACGCTGACGCTGCCGAGGTCGCTCCATAGGATCTGCTCGGTCGCGCCGTTGGGCTGGCGCACGACGATTGCCTTGTCGTCGTGCGTCACGCGCACAGACGAAACATGGACGCGCCGTTGCGGCGGCATCTCATGGCGTTGAAAGCGCTTCCGGAGCCAACTCAACATCTGCGGGACCTGATCCCGATTATGCGGCCGCGGCGGGGCAAGCGGCGTACGCTGCCATTTAATGTACTCCATCGACGCCGATGCTACGATGGCGCGCACGAAAAAACCCCGGGGATTGGCCTGGGGTTTCGTCGTCGTTACTTTGAGCTTAACTAAGTTAAGGAGCTGAGGCCGTATGAACTCGCGAGAGAAGGAGAGGCGCGCGAATGATCGAAGGTTCGTGTCATTGCGGCGCTGTCCGCTGGAGCTTTGACGGGGTCCCCGAGTCGGCCACGGCCTGCAATTGCACCGTCTGCCGGCGCTATGGCGTGCTCTGGGCTTACGACTACGAAAACGAGGGCATACGCATTTCGGGTCCGACCCGGGCATACGTCCGCGGAAAGGCCCTCGAGTTTCATTTCTGTCCGAACTGCGGCTGCGTCGCCAGTTGGCGTGCGCTCGCGACGGAGGAGAATGGGCGCCGCAGGATCGCCGTCAATCTGAGGCTCACGGAGCCCGGTCCGATTGCCACCCTCCCTATCGACCACTTCGACGGGCTCGACACATTCGAGGACTTGCCGCGCGATGGCCGATGCGTCGCGGATATGTGGTTTTAGGGCGTCTCAGGGAAGTCGGTCGACAGAGCACGCAGCGCGAGGCTACCGGCCGCGTCCAAACAGTAGGAGACTAGGGTCAGGACCCATGAACTGAACAAAAATTCGGATGACAACTTCGAGCCGGACCTCAATCAGCCGGCCAGTGGCTTGTTAACCGCCAATTGAGCGTCGAAAGCCCGCTTGTAGGCGGGCCGCGCTTCGCCCGGGCCACATAGGCGGCGAGGTTCGGATATTCGTCCAGCATACCCGACGCTTTCAACCTGAGCAGCACCGACACCATCATCAGGTCGCCCGCACTGAACGCGCTATCGAGCCAGTCGTTATCGCCAAGGCGACGGGAAAGTTGGCCCAGCCGGTCACGGACGCGATCCTCGACGAGAGGCATGCGTTGCGCGGCCCAGGGCTTGTCGCCCTCGAAGATCCTAGCGGTTACGAGTTCAAGGATCGGCGGCTCCACCGTGTTGAGCGCGGCGAACATCCATGTGATCGCGCGCGCCCGGGCATTCGCATCGTCCGGCAGCAGGCCCGCATGGCGCTCCGCGATATGGAACACGATCGCTCCCGTCTCGAACAAGCCGAGATCGCCTTCCTCGTAGGTCGGAATTTGCCCGAAAGGATGAAGCGCCAGATGTGCGGGTTCCTTCATCGCAGCGAACGAAACAAGACGAACCTCGTAAGGTTGGCCCACTTCCTCCAGCGCCCAGCGAACGCGCGTGTCACGCGCCAGTCCCTTGCCGCCATCGGGTGACCGTTCAAAGGCGGTGATGGTGATGGACATCGTGAAGCTCCTCCTTGGCCAAAATCATCGGCTGCCGGGCTGGCAAGCTGTCAAGGCAAACTCACCGAGATTGAAGACGAACCCGGTCGATGTCCGGTTTGTCCCAAAGCGGACCTGACGCGTCGGCGCAGTCCGTCGGGCGAGTCGCGAGATTAAGCAGGAACGTAGGTCAACCTGATCACATCCTCGCCAATCCGATCATTAGCCATGAGGCGGAGCGGCGGCCGGGGTCCGGCGAAATATGGCTTGCCGTGACCAAGCACGACGGGGTGCAGGTAGATTCGATACTCATCGATCAGGCCAAGTTCGGTGAGGCTTTGCGCCAAGTCCGGGCCAGCAACTTCGATCTCCCCGTCGCGCTCGGCCTTCAGCTCGCGGATCGCGCCCTCAAGATCATCCGCAACAAGCCTGGCGTTGGGGCCGACCGACTTCAACGAGCGCGAGACGACCCATTTCGGCTGGTTCCGCCACGCCGCCGCGAAGGCGCGTTCCTCTGCATCCCATTCAGGATGATCGTCGTCCCAGTAACGCATGATCTCATACATGTTGCGACCGTACACACTGCCCGCCTGCCCCTGAGCCTCCTCGATGAAGTGGCGGAAGAGCGTGGGGCTTGGCGCAAACGCCATATGGTCGACGTAGCCGTCCAGAGACTGGTTCATTCCGAAGACGAGCTTCGCCATGCTGCAAAATCTCCACCCCAGGGCTCGCCGGACGCGGCATCACGCCTTGCATTCCACCGCGAGCCAAGCGCCGGTCGCCCGCAACATACTGCAAGACCTTGTATCGACAGCGCCACAAGGTCGAGAATATGTTCGCAAGGCCAAAAGACTGGCGGCGTATCTCAATGCGCTACGACCGTTGCGCCCACACATTCTTCAGCGCTATCTGCATCGCGGCAACTGTTGTCTTTTGGCTCGGTCAATGAGTCCTGACCCTAGTCTCTCTCCAACCGCCGAAAACACTAAGGCCGCGCGGTTGCCCGCGCGGCCGCATGTCGTCTCAAGTCCCTCGCGTTGATCAGGCCAGACGCCGCTCGAGCGCGGCAAGCTCGTCAACCAAGGCCTTCGGCAGCTTGGCGCCGAAAGTCGCGAAGTGCTCGCGGATCAGAGGCAGCTCGGCCTTCCAGCCTTCCTTGTCGACGCTGGTCAGCTCTTTCATGTCGGCAGGGTCGACCTTGACGCCGGAGACGTCGATCGCGCCCTCGGCCGGCACCTTGCCGATCGGCGTGTCGACGGCCTCGGCCGTGCCGTCGCAGCGCTCGAAGATCCACTTCAGCACGCGGCTGTTCTCGGCGTAGCCGGGCCACATGAACTTGCCGTCCGTGTTCTTGCGGAACCAGTTCACGTAGAAGATCTTCGGCATCTTGGCGCCGCCCTTCTCGCCCATCTTCAGCCAGTGGGCGAAGTAGTCGCCCATGTGGTAGCCGCAGAAGGGCAGCATCGCCATCGGGTCGCGGCGGATGTCGCCCTTCACGCCGGAGGCCGCGGCCGTCTTCTCCGACGCCATGATCGAGCCGAGGAACGTGCCGTGCTGCCAGTGACAGCGCCTCCGTCACCAGCGGCACGACGGTGGCGCGGCGGCCGCCGAACAGGATGGCGTCGATCGGCACGCCCTTGGGGTCGTCCCACTCCTTGGCGATCACCGGGCACTGGCGCGGCGGGCGCCGTGAAGCGCGCGTTGGGGTGCGCGGCGGGGCGGCCCGAGGCCGGGCGTCCAGGTGCGGCGCATCCAGTCGATGGTGTGCTGCGGGCGTTCGTGCCCATCTGCTCCCACCACACGTCGCCGTCGTCGGTCAGCGCGACGTTGGAGTAGATGCAGTTGGCGTTGAGCGTCTTCATGGCGTTGAGATTGCTCTCGTTCGACGTGCCGGGCGCGACGCCGAAGAAGCCGGTCTCGGGATTGATGGCATAGAGACGGCCGTCCTCGCCGAACTTCATCCAGCAGATGTCGTCGCCGATCGTCTCGGCCTTCCAGCCGGGGATCGTCGGCTGCAGCATGGCGAGGTTGGTCTTGCCGCACGCCGACGGGAACGCCGCCGCGATGTACTTCGACGCGCCCTCGGGGTTGGTGAGCTTGAGGATCAGCATGTGCTCGGCCATCCAGCCCTCGTCGCGGGCCTTGACCGAGGCGATGCGCAGCGCGTGGCACTTCTTGCCGAGCAGCGCATTGCCGCCGTAGCCCGAGCCGTACGACCAGATCTCGCGCGTCTCGGGGAAGTGCGAGATGTACTTGGTCTTGTTGCAAGGCCAGGGCACGTCGGCGGTCGTCGGCGTCGGCAGCGGATAGCCCGACCGTGTGCAGGCCGCGCACGAAGTCGTCGCTCTGGCCGAGCGCCGTCGAGCACTCTTCGTGCCGACGCGCGTCATGATGTGCATGTTGGCGACGGCGTAGGCGCTGTCGGTCACCATGACGCCGATGCCGGCGATCGGCGAGCCGATCGGGCCCATGGAGTAGGGGACGACGTACATCGTGCGACCGGCCATGGCGCCGTCGTAGAGCTTCGAGAGCGTCACCTTCATCTCGGCGGGATCGAACCAGTTGTTGGTCGGCCCGGCGTCGTCCTTCGACTTCGAGCAGATGTAGGTCTGGTCCTCGACGCGGGCGACGTCGAGCGGGTCCGAGCGCACGAGAATCGAGTTGGGCCGCTTGGCCGGGTTGAGCCACATGGCCGTGCCGCCGTCGACGAGCGCCTTGAGCATATCCTGATATTCGGCCTTCGAGCCGTCGCACCAGCGGACCTGGTCGGGTTTGAAGAGAGCTTTCGCCTCCTCGACAAAAGCCAGCACTTTGGGATTGGTCGTCGGGGGTTGCTGGCTGGCGCCAGGCACAGAAAACTGAACACTCATTGCGGGCGGATCCTCGTCGGCGTTTTGTTGATGTTTGCCGAGCTTAGTGGGCCGGAAAAATTTCTAGCATCGATATCGCAAAGCTTTCAAGGCAACGCCCAGATTAATGATTGGGCGGCTAGGCCTTGGTGGCACGCGCCCTCGCCTCCCCGCAAGCCGCACGAGCTCCTGGCGCGCCTCGCCGGGCGACGTAATCGCTCGTGGCAAAGAGCACGCGGCAGGCCTCGCCGTCGCAGGTTATGTCGCAGCCCTCGGGGTCGATGCCGGTCATGCGCCAGGGCCCACCGGGCGCCCCGCAGAGCTGCGTCGCATAAAGTTCGAGCGCCCCGGCATGGTCCTCGTTCATATGCGTCGACGATGTCGGTTTCTGCGGCGACGAGCGCCTCCGCTCCGCCGAGGTCAAGCAGCAGATCCGATGGTAGAAGGTCGACAATGCGGCCGAAACCGCCGATGAAATGCGCTCCCTCGAGCTTCAGCGTGATAGAACGCGAAGTCGGGAAAGTCGGCATAGCCCTCGGCATGCGGGTTGGCGGGCGAGGAAGCGGGCCCGTGCCGTCGGGCTGGTGCGTGACCTCGGCCCGCCCGATCAGCGTCACGCGCCCGCCGGCCAGCGGATCGCCTGCGGCGTTCGTACCGTCGATAAGCAGGCTCGCGCGCGGGTCGGCCGCGAGGTTTTGGGTGTGCAGCGCGAGCTTCGAGATGAGCATCAGCGGCGCCCCGTCGGGCTCGGTGGCGACCGTCACCAGCGAGGCGTAGGGATGGCCCGAACGGCGGTCCAATGTGGCGAGAGACCGCCTTGAGGGCCGTCCTCATGAGGTCGCCGGCGCGGTGCAGCTGCGGAGATGCGTCTGAGAGCGGTTCCACGTTGGATTTCCTGATGTTATCCCCTGATATGCAAACTTGCCTCAGCGGGTGCGATCGCCTAAGAAAACCTATTCAGATACGGTTCAGGCGCCCTCGACCACAGTGATCGTGCCACAATTGGTCCACCTTGGGACCATAAAGCGCAAAAACGGCGAGAGTTGCCGCAAGGATGATCGACACATGAAAGAAAAGAGCACGATCGCGCTCGTCGACGACGAGCGCAACATCCTGACCTCGCTCGGCATGGCGCTCGAGGCAGAAGGCTACAAGGTCCGGACCTACAGCGACGGCGCCGCCGCGCTCGAGGCCCTGACCGAGGATCCGGCCGATCTCGGCATCTTCGATATCAAGATGCCGCGCATGGACGGCATGGAGCTCTTGCGCCGCGTGCGCCAGCAGTCGGACATGCCGGTCATCTTCCTCACCTCCAAGGACGAGGAGATCGACGAGTTGTTCGGCCTCAAGATGGGGGCCGACGACTACATCTCGAAGCCCTTCTCGCAGCGCCTCATCGTCGAGCGGGTGCGCGCCATCCTGCGCCGCCTGCAGCCCAAGGACGGCTCGGCGCCCGAGGTGACGGTCGCTCACATTCTCGAGCGCGGCAAGCTCAAGCTCGACCCCGAGCGCCACACCTGCCATTGGGACAACCGGCCGGTGACGCTGACGGTGACCGAGTTTCTGATCCTGCAAGCGCTGGCCCAACGTCCCGGCGTCGTCAAGACCCGCGACGCTCTGATGGATGCGGCCTACGACGATCAGGTCTACGTCGACGATCGCACCATCGACAGCCACATCAAGCGCTTGCGGAAAAAGTTCAAGCAGGTCGATGACGATTTCGACGTCATCGAGACCCTTTACGGCGTTGGTTATCGTTTCAAGGAAGCGTAAGCGGAACCCAACCCGGGCGGGCGGGTGCGCGCGCGGAGGAGAGATGGCGCTCGAGACGGAGCGGACCCCGGCTGTGGCAAGCGCTTGGGAAAGCATCAGGTCCGGACTGGCTCGTGTTGGGGCCTTGCTGGTAAGAGCCTTTGAGCAGGCGTCTGCGCTGGGTCAGGCCGCAGGTCGCTGGGTTCTCTCGCTCAGGCCCGTGCGCTTCATCGCCGGCAGCTTGCTTCGCCGTATTTTCGTGGCCAACCTTGTCGGCCTCGTCATCATGATCGGCGGCATTCACTACTTCAGCCAGTACCACGCGTGGCTGATCGACGCCAAGCGCGAGCTGCTTCAGGTGCAGGGCGAGCTTATTGCGGCCGCCATCGCCGGCGACGCCAAGGTCGAGACCGGCCGTCTCGTCATCAGCGACGAGAACCTGCCGGGCCCGGGCGATGCCCGCCCCGCCCTGCGCGACGACGGCTTTCCCGCCCTCGAGCTGTCGATGCGCCCGGAGCGCGTCGCCATCATTCTGCGCCGTCTGATCGAGCCGGAGAAGCGCCGCGCGCGCGTCTACAGCCGTGACGGCACGCTCATCATGGATTCGGCCAACCTGCTGACGCGGGCCTCGATCGCACGCTACGACCCGAAGACGACGAGCGACGCCAAGCCGCGCACCAAGAACTTCTGGACGCGCCTCAAGGCCTGGATGATCGATGAGGAGCTGCCCGTCTACCGTGAGATCGGCAATGCGAACGGCATGGCCTATCCCGAGATCCGCAAGGCGCTAGAGGGCAACCCGAACAGCATGCTGCTCTTGAACGAGAGGGGCGAGCAGATCGTGTCGATGGCGATCCCGATCCGCCGCTCCTCGTCGAATGTCCAGGGCGTGCTCCTGATTTCGACCCGTCCCGGCGAGATCGATCAGATCCTCTCCGAGGAGCGCGATCTGATCTGGGCGCTCGGCGCGATCGCGCTCCTCGCTGCGATCGTGACCTCATTCCTCTTGGCGCGCACGGTCGCGGGGCCGATGCGGCGTCTGTCGGAAGCCGCCGATCATGCGAGCCGCTACATCGCCGCGCGCCATGAGCTGCCGGAGTACAAGGAGCGCACCGACGAGGTCGGCCAGATGGCGAGCGCCTTCGGCGCCATGACGGCTGCGCTCTACAGGCGCATCGAGGCGAGCGAGAGCTTTGCCGCCGACGTCGCCCACGAGCTCAAGAATCCGCTGACGGCGGCGCGCTCCGTGGCCGAGTCCTTGGCCTATGCCAAATCCGAGACGCAGCGTGACGAGCTCGTGCGCCAGATTCAGAACGAGCTGTCGCGGCTCAATCGCCTGATCACCGACGTCTCCAACGCCTCGCGCCTCGATGCCGAGCTCGCGCGCCAGAAGATGCTCAACCTCGACGCAACGAGTGTCGTGACCAGCGTCTCCCAGATCTTCCGCGACATCCTCACCGGCGACTCGCGTCGCATCGTGACTGTCGTCGAGCCGGCGCCGTTCGAGGGCGCATTCCTCGTCAATGGCGATTCCGGCCGCCTCGGCCAGGTGCTGACGAACCTGGTCGACAACGCGATCTCGTTTACGCCCGACGGCCGCTCCGTGACGCTGCGCGTGCGCCGTGTCGACGGGACCGTGGAGTTCCTTGTCGACGACGAGGGTCCCGGCATTCCCGACGATCGCCTCGACATCATTTTCGACCGCTTCTATACGGATCGCCCAGAGACGGAGGCGCGCCGCGGCAAGAACTCCGGTCTCGGTCTCTCCATCTCGCGCGAGATCGTGCGCGCGCACGGCGGCGAGATCTTTGCGGGCAATCGCAACGGTGCCGGCACGGCTGCTAACGGAGCGGATGTGAAAGTGCAGACGGGCGCCCGCTTTACGGTGAAGCTGCCGGCCGTCTTGTCCGCGGCGCGTGCAGGAGCGGCGAGTGGACGGCGCGTTTGAGCTTGTCCACGCGACCGCGGTCGCTGTCGCAGGTCAAGCCGTTCTCATTCGCGGGCCTTCGGGATCCGGCAAGTCGGATTTGGCGCTGCGATGCCTCGCCGCCGCGCCGTCTCCTTTGCTGCCTGTGCCGGCTGAGCTTGTCGCCGACGATCAGGTTCGCATCGAACGTATAGGAGACCGCCTGCGGGCGAGCGCGCCGCCCGCCATCCGTGACAGGTTGGAGGTTCGCGGGATCGGCATCGTGGCCGTTCCTGCTGTCTCCGCCGCCGATCTTATCCTCATTGCCGACCTTGTGCTTCGGGCGGAGATCGAGCGCCTGCCCGATCCAATGCCCGCCGTGAGTATTCTGGGGATTGAGCTGCCAGTCATTCGCATTGCCCCCTTCGAGCAGTCCTCGCCAGTTAAGCTTATGATGGCGCTCTGCTCCCGGCACGGCCGTGTTCCGGGGCCATGAACCACTTGGCGGAAAAACCCTTGCGTTGCCCGCGAACCCCTGTAAGTCTCCGGCCCCGCGAAGCATTCGAACCGGCCCCGCACACCAGGGCCCGCGTGCAAACGTGGCACGGCGCAGCAGCGCCTTGTATTGGCGAGCTCGGAACAACATCGGCTGATATCGATGATCGGACTTGTGATCGTCACGCACGGCGGTTTGGCAGTCGAGTTCCGCGCCGCTCTTGAGCACATCGTCGGCCCGCAGACCCAGCTCGAGACGATCTCGATCGGTCCCGAGGACGACATGGAGGCGCGCCGCACCGACATCCTCGACGCAATCCGGCGCACCGACATCGGGCGGCGGCGTCATCGTTCTCACCGATATGTTCGGCGGTACGCCCTCGAACCTCGCCATCTCCGTCATGGACGAGGCCAAGGTCGAGATCATTGCCGGCATCAACCTGCCGATCCTCGTCAAGCTCGCGGGGCTCAGGAACGAGGTCGGGCTCGACGAGGCCGTGACTCTCGCCAGGGAAGCGGGCAGGAAGTACATCAAGGTCGCGAGCCAGGAACTCTCCGGCGAATCGTAATACCCGGTCCACCCCATGCCCGTCCGAGACAGCAAGCGGCCCGAGGCGGTCGTCACGATCGTGAACCGCAAAGGGCTGCATGCGCGCGCCTCGGCCAAGTTCGTGAAGATGGCCGAAAGCTACGACGCGGCCGTGACCGTCACGCGCGACGGCCAGACCGTCGGCGGAACCTCGATCATGGGCCTGATGATGCTGGCCGCCGGCCCCGGCTCCACACTCCACATCACTGCCGAAGGCCCCGAGGCCCCCGAGGCGCTCGACGCGCTCGTGACCCTCGTCGAGACGGGCTTCGACGAGGAGCTCGCGGAAGAGGATTGATGCGCGCAGAGCATGGCCGCGCCGTACCTTAGCCTCGAGTCTGAAGCTGCTGACGTGTTGGCCCAATTCCTACAACCACCCGCGTCTCTTAAAATACAAGTACGGCAGGATCGCGGAAAGGATCATGAGGCCGATGGCAAAGGGATAGCCGCCGAGCCACTTGAGTTCCGGCATGTACTCGAAGTTCATGCCGTAGATGGAGGCAACCAGCGTCGGCGGCAGGAAGACGACGGCGGCGACCGAGAAGATCTTGATGATCTGGTTTTGTTGCAGGTTGATGAGGCCGAGCGTCGCATCGAGCAGGAAGTTGACCTTGTTCGACAGGAATGCCGTCTGGTCGGTTAGGGCGACGACATCGCGATAGAGGGTCTTGACGCGCACCCTGGCATCCTTGCTGGCCTTCTTGTCAGCCTGCTCCACTGTTGTGTGGTACGTCAGCAGGCGGTTGATGCTGACGAGGCTCTCGCGCACCTTGGTCAAAAGATCGCCGCTCGCGCCAATTCTCTCCAGAAGCCCTTCCAAGTCGCGTGCCTTTGCGGCCTCGCCCGCACTGCGGCGCTTGCGAAAGACCTCACGAGAAACGTTGTCGATCTCGGTGGCGGTTCGCTCAAGCGCGTCCGCCATGCGGTCGCCCAAGGCCTCGATGAGGTTCAGCATAATCTGTTCCCCCGTGGCACACGGGACAGCGTTGGGCTTTTGGGCGCGAACGATGAAGTTCGCGAACGCCTTGGTCTCCTCATAGCGCACCGTGACCAGCGTGGAGCCCTTCAGCACAAACGTTATGGGCGTCAGGATCGGATCGTCGGTGTCGATCTGCGTCACCGCCGCAATCGTCATGAACTCGGCACCGTCCTCGTTGTAGAGACGCGCCGATACCTCGATCTCCTGCATCTCCTCACGGGTGGGAAGCGAAATGCCGAGCAGGGCCTCGATCTGCTTGTCCTCGTCCGCCGTCGGTTTGAGAACGTCGAGCCAAACCGGCAGCTCGCCTGCTGTCGCTTCTCGGACAACGAGACGGTCGCCGTTGCGATGATAGGTGCGCAGCATGAAAGGGCTCCTGGTGGTGCCGCCTGAGCAGCCACGAGAGCCCCGTGAGGGCTACCGTGGACGCCGTGGCGGCAGCAAAGATCGACTTCGACTGTCGCTGTCCATTCTTGAGTATCCTCAGATACGGCAGGGGTTAAGCAGGCAACGCCCGGGCACCCGCTCGCGCCTTATACAGTGGTTCGGTGGCGCGGGCCAATCCTCTGTCCTCCGAATGAGAATCCTGTTGCCGCAAGTTGAATTCGCGGGCGCGCCCAAAACGCGCGGCATAAGTACGCATGGGATTTTCCCCGGCCCGTCTGACCTCCATCTCGTTGGCTAGGCAGGGCGCGAGTGCGGCTCATGAAATCCGCAGGCACCATATCGGCCATGGCATCGACTACGCGGGCAACCAAGAGCTGGCATAGCCCTTTGCTGCCATTCGCATCGGCTCGCTTGCGGGAGCTGAGCCAGCTTCGGGAATGGTCCGGCGCACCTTTGAAGGACCGCTGCCTGGGTAAGCGCCGGCGGTTCGTCTGTCCGCTACCTGGACACATCACATGAAGCAAAATGAAATCACCGTCGTGCCGAACGAGAGCTCGGTCGTAGTCCAGGCAACCGACGACACATCCCTCAGTGCCAACCCCGATGGGTCCGTCCGCATTGACCGCGACAGCATCGCGCTGATGATCGCGGTGCTTGCCGAGCAGTTGGCCGGGCAACGGATCTCCAGCGCGTGCGAGCAGCGCTATGCCAACACGGCGCTCAGGGCATTGCGAGCTTATCTCGGGGTGCCGGGGGAACGGGGCAAAGCCAGCCGCTCGTGGCTATGAGTGCGATCAGCACACCCTCTCAAGGTCACTTTGAGCCCTGAAGCAACGAGACGCTTATTGCCGCAGACTGCGTTCGACGGCGCGGTCTTAATCGGACGTTAATCGCGCGGGAGCAACTTGGCGGCATCGCCGCTGAGATGGTTCGAGATGTCTGCGTCGCCTGTCCCGAGCTCTGAGAATTCCGATGCCGGCGAACCCGTTGCCGATTCGAAGCCAGACGAGCATCGCAGCAACCCGCGGCGCCGGGTTCTGAAATCCGGGCTTGTCGCATTCAACCAGCGTCACGCAACGCTGTCGTGCGCGGTTCGCGACCTGTCCGACACCGGGGCGCTTCTGCGCTTGAGCGAGGTGGCGCACGTGCCCCAGCAGTTCGAGCTCATCGTTGAGCTCGACGGGCTCGAGGCCGATTGCGAGGTCATTTGGCGCCGGGGTCGCGACATCGGCGTGAGATTCTCGGCTCCTCCGCGCAAAGCCGCGCCGCGACGATCACAGTCGGTCGGCGCTGCGCCCGCCGCGAAGCTCCGTTTCCGCTAGACAGCGCGCCGGCGCATCACTGCGTGAGATAGAGCTGCGAGATCTTGAGCGCGATGTCGCGGAAGGCTTCCTTTAGCTGCTCGCCATTGGCGGTGTTATAGAACTTGCCGGGCTCGGTCGCGCACTGGTTGAGCGTGTCGATGGCCGTCTGGTTGCCGCCGAGGTCGAAGCCTACCGTATAGACGGTGATGCCCTTGGCCTTCATCGCCGTGCACAGCGCGCGCGCCTGATTGGTCGAGCTGTCGTTCGCCGCCGGGCCCGCACCGTTGGTGCCCGTCTTGACGCCGTGGCTGTCGTAGTCGGTGTTGTACTCGCCGTCGGTCATCAGGATGGCGATCTTCCTGAGCTTGGTACTGTAGGCAGCCGCCTGGTTCGCCGCCGGCCAGAGCGTGTTCCAGTTCGGAGACAGCGTGTACCACGCCCACGCCGTGCCGATCTGACCGGCGGTGCCACCACCATCCTCGAGGTTCTTGATGCGCTTCTTGAGCAGCGTCTTGTCGCTCGTGAGCGGAACCAGCTCCGCGGAAGAGGCAAGTACACACGAGCCGCCGCTATTATAGATGGTCGTGACATAGTTGCCGGCCGCGGGTGCCGTGTCGGTGTACTTGTCGTTACCGGTTCTCTCGGCGACGCACTTCGTCCGGTCGTAGGTGCACGGGTAGGTGCTGCCGCCCCAGCCGCTGCAGGTCAAGGTGATACTGCCCGGGGGCGTGCCGCGCGCTGCGGCATTCGACGTCGACGGCAGGCGCACACCCTCCGAGAACGGGATCAGCGCGAGGCGCGATTTGTGCTCGCTCTGGTCTGCCGACACGACGATGTCGACGAGGTCGGTCGCGGCCGCCCGCATGTCCTTGATCTTGCTGCCCGCCATCGAGCCGGTGATGTCGAGCATGAGCCCGATCTCGAGATCGCCCTCCCCGTTGCCGCCCTGTTTAATTTGCGACTTCGAGTACTCGACGCCGCTCGTATCCAGCAGCGGGAGCTTCGTGATGTTGGCGAAAGCGAGCAGCGGCGTCGCGACGAAGGCGTTGCCGCTGGCCGTGAAGGACTTGTTGCCGTCGGCCGTCGTAAAGGAGATCGTATCGTCGATAACCGGACCACGGTCCTTGATGTTCTCGGCGTAGAACTGCTTTGCGGTGGCGATGGCGCCGGAGAGGTTGGAGCTGTCGAGCTGGAGTTCGCGCCCGCCCGCAAGCACGGCCGCGTCCATGGCGGCGACGGTGAGCTGGCGCGCATGCAGCCAGCGGCCAATGTCGATGGCCGCGCCGACGAAGATGAACATGGCGACCGCCGAGAGCGCGAAAATAATCGCCACGTCGCCCGAGCTGTCCCGTTTGAAGCGGGAAAGGCCATGTGCGGTGAACGCAATGAGACGGCCTGCGCGGCCATGGTCCGCTTGCGACCCATGCACGCCGCATCGGCGCGGCGCCACATGAATAGTCATCGATGCCTCCAGCTTTTCTTCCGTGGCCGGAGAATAGCTTTGGGCAATTGAAGAATTATGAAATATACAACTTTAGAAATATCGAGAATTGGGTGTTTTGATGCAATATGACGTGCGAATTATATCAATATTATCCATACGAATATTTTTGCTCGCCCAAGCTGTAGATGAGTAATTCGAATGTGGGCCGGCGCGGCCACCCGCTTGGCCAGGGGCTGGTTCCTTCGCCAACGACGGCGCTCGCGGCGACATAAAGACTTGTTTATATCCTATTGCGATACGGTCGCGACGCCGTTATACGGTGGCGCGAAGTGACAGTGGGCTTAGGCCCCGCGCGAGCGCCGGCTTCAAGGCACATCGGGCCTCAACGCTCCGGCTCGTCCTCGTTTCCGAGACCCAGCACAAGGGAATCTGCATGACCAGCAAGCACGATTACATCGTGAAGGATCTGAGCCTCGCCGAGTTCGGCCGCAAGGAGATCGACCTCGCGGAAACGGAAATGCCGGGCCTCATGGCCATCCGCGCCGAGTACGGCCCCAAGCAGCCCTTGAAGGGCGCCCGCATCGCCGGCTCGCTGCACATGACCATCCAGACCGCGGTGCTGATCGAGACGCTGAAGGCGCTCGGCGCCGACGTGCGTTGGGTCTCCTGCAACATTTTTTCGACCCAGGATCACGCGGCAGCCGCCATCGCCGCCGCCGGCACGCCCGTATTTGCCTACAAGGGCGAGACGCTCACCGAATACTGGGACTACACCGCACGCCTGTTCGACTGGCACGGCGCCAAGTCCGGCGAGACCCTCGTCCCCAACATGATCCTCGACGACGGCGGCGATGCCACCATGCTGGTCCACTACGGACTGCGCGCCGAGAATGGCGACACCGCCTTCCTCGACAAGCCTGGCTCCGAGGAGGAGGAGATCTTCTTCGCGCTCATCAAGCGCCTCTTGAAGGAGAAGCCCGCCGGCTGGTTCGCCCATGTCGCGACCTCGATCCGCGGCGTGTCGGAAGAGACCACGACCGGCGTGCATCGCCTGTACAAGCTCGCCGAGCAGAACAAGCTGCTGTTTCCGGCCATCAACGTCAACGACAGCGTCACCAAGTCGAAGTTCGACAACCTCTACGGCTGCCGTGAATCTCTGGTCGACGCCATCCGCCGCGGCACCGACGTGATGCTCGCCGGCAAGGTCGCCTTCGTCGCCGGCTTCGGCGACGTCGGCAAGGGCTCGGCGGCTTCGCTGCGCCAGGCCGGCGCTCGCGTCATCGTCTCCGAGATCGATCCGATCTGCGCGCTGCAGGCGTCGATGGAGGGCTACGAGGTCGCGACCATCGAGGACGCCTTCAGCCGCGCCGACATCTACGTCACCGCCACCGGCAACCGCGACATCATCACCGTCGAGCACATGCGCCAGATGAAGGATCGCGCCATCGTCTGCAACATCGGCCACTTCGACAACGAGATCCAGGTCGCGGGCTTGAAGAACTTCAAGTGGAACAACATCAAGCCGCAGGTCGACGAGATCGAGTTCCCGTCCGGCAAGCGCATCATCCTGCTGTCGGAAGGCCGCCTCGTGAACCTCGGCAACGCCATGGGCCATCCGTCGTTCGTCATGTCGTCGTCGTTCTCGAACCAGACGCTCGCGCAGATCGATCTCTGGGCCAATCCGGGCAAGTACGAGAAGAAGGTCTACACGCTGCCCAAGGTGCTGGACGAGAAGGTCGCGGCGCTCCACCTCGCGAAGCTCGGCGTCAAGCTGACCAAGCTGCGCCCCGAGCAGGCCGACTATATCGGCGTCGCCGTCGAGGGCCCCTACAAGGCGGACCACTACCGCTACTGATTTAGGGCCCAAGCCGCGGCCAGGGCGAGCTTGCCACTGAAAGCGCGTGCCGCGCCCCGCCCTTTTGGAGGGCGCGCGTCTGCGTGCGCCTGACAACTCCGAGCACATGCATATCCCGCCGTGCGCGGACCATTGTGCCTCCCCCGCACTGGCATAGGCCCGGGAAGCTCCTCATAATCCCCAGTGATTCGCCGTGCCCGCGGCGGGATAGCCCGTGCTTTTGCGCGGCGCGCCCGTTTGCCCGGACGGACCAGCCTTCGCCACCGGGATCGATGCAAATACTCACGCTCGCATTCAGGAAGCAGAACACACGGGTCGAGCTCGTGATGTTGCTGCTGGCGAGCCTCGCCTGCGTATCGGTGCTGACGGCCGGCATTGCCGCGGGCAGCTCTACGGGTCCCGGAGGCTCGGGCGCGGGCGTCTTGCTGCTCGGCGCGCTCGTCACCGGAACCGTTCTCGCGCTGCTTTATCTGCTGACGCAGTCGGTCGGCACGATCCGCAGCCAGGCACGCAGCGCTCAGGCCGCGAACAAGGACCTGACCGGCCGCCTCGCGACCGCCGAGGCCCTCATCAAGGCCGAGCCGCAGGTGCTCATGTATTGGGAGCACGGCAAGGGCCTGGCCGTCATCGCCAATACGCTCTCCGGCATTCCGGGCCTGCCCGGCAATCAGCCCGAGCTTGTCCGCTTCGGCTTCTGGCTCGACCAGAAATCGACGCGCCAAGCTCAAGCTCGGCGCTCGACCTGCTGTTCGCGGAGGGCCGCGCCTTCAACATGATCCTGAAGACGGCCGCCGGAGGCCACCTCGAAGCGGACGGCCGCGCCGCGGGCGGGCGCGCCGTGCTGCGACTGCGCGACGTCGCCGGCTACAAGCGCGACCTCTCGGTCATTCTCGACCAGCACACGAAGCTTCGCGCGCGACGTCCGCTCGAGCCGCGCGTTGCTCAACGCGCTGCCCCATCCGGCGTGGCTGCGCGACCAGGACGGCCGGCTGAGCTGGGTCAACCAGGCCTACGTGAACGCGGTCGACGCCGAGAGCGAGGCCGAGGTGATCGAAGGGCCAGATCGAACTGCTCGAGTCGCGCCAGAGAAAGGCCGTGCAGCGCGTGTTGACCAAGGGGCAGCCTTTCACCGAGCGCTTGCCGCTCATCATCGGCGGCGAGCGAAAATCGCATGAGGTCATCGCGCTGCCGCTGGGCGACGCGACTGCCGGAGCTGCGATCGACGTCGCCGCCCTCGAATCCGCCCGGGCGAGCTCGACCGTCAGAGCGCCGCCTACGACCGCACGCTCGATCGGGTGGCGACTGCGGTCGCCATCTTCAGCGCCGAGCAGAACCTGACGTTCTTCAACGAGGCCTATCAGAAGCTCTGGCAGCTCGATACCGACTGGCTTGGCCTCGGGCCCGAGCGACGGCGCCGTGCTCGACCGGCTGCGCGAGCTTGGCCGGCTCCCGGAAGTGGTCAACTACCGCGAATGGAAGGACAAGATCCTCAAGTGCTACAAGGAGGGCACCGAGCACGAGGACTGGTGGCACCTTCCCGACGGCCGCGTCGTGCACGTCATGGCCGCGCAGCGGCCCGATGGCGGCGTCACGTATCTCTACGACGACGAGACCGAACGCCTCGCGCTTGAAAGCCGCTACAATGCCCTGATCAGCGTGCAGAGCGAGACGCTCGACAGCCTGAAGGAAGGCGTCGCCGTGTTCGGCACCGACGGCCGCCTCAGGCTCTTCAACTCCGCGTTCGCCACGATCTGGAAACTGTCGCGCCGCCAGCTCGCCGAGCACCCGCACATCGACGAGTTCATCCGCGACACGCGCGTGCTCTACGACGACCCGACGCACCTGGTCGCAAATCGGCCGCACGCGTCACCGCGTTCTCCGAGCAGCGCGAGCCGCTCGAGGGCCAGATGGTGCGGCCCGGACAACAGCGTCATCGACTACGCCGCGACGCCGCTGCCCGACGGCGGCACGCTGCTCACCTTCGCCGACGTCACCGATTCTCGAAGCGCTACGAGCGCGCCCTCGTCGAGCGCAACGAAGCCCTCGTCACCGCCGACCGGCTGAAGAACCAGTTCATCGGCCACGTGTCCTACGAGCTGCGCACCCCGCTCACCAACATCATCGGTTTCAGCGAGCTGCTCGGCAGCCCGCACATCGGCGCTGCTGTACGCCCAAGCAGCGCGAATACCTCGACGACATCTCGCGCCTCGTCGAAAACCCTGCTCGCCATCATCGACGACATCCTCGACCTGGCCACCATCGACGCCGGCGGCCTCGAGCTGAAGCTCGCCGACGTCAATGTTCACGACGTCATCGACGCGGCGATCGCCGGCGTCCGCGAGCGGGCCGCGGCGTGCGCGCTTCACGCTCGACATCGCCATCGCCGACGACGCCAACGAGCTTCGTCGCCGACGAGCAGCGCGTGCGCCAGGTGCTCTACAATCTTCTGTCGAACGCCGTCGGCTTTTCGCGGCCCGAAGGCACCATCCATCTCTCCTGCTGGCGCGAGGCGAGCGAGATGGTATTCTCGGTCGAGGACAAGGGGATCGGCATCCCGAAGGAGCAGCAGCGGCGGATTTTCGAGCGCTTCGAAAGCCGCAGCCACGGCTCGAAGCACCGCGGAGCCGGCCTCGGGCTCTCGATCGTAAAGAGCCTCGTCGAGCTGCACGGCGGGCATATGGCGCTCGACAGCGAGCCTGGCCGGGGCACGCGCATCACGGTACGCTTCCCGGAACGCGGTCTCGACCATAAGTATGATGTCCCACAGTCAACTGACGAACCAGTACGCATTGCCAAGTCTTGAGGCGAGCGAAAGCGACATCCGCCGCTTGGCCGGCGCTCATCGCCCTGAAGCTCGCGCGCCGGCGACACCATCGCGCTCTCGGGCGACCTCGGCTCCGGCAAGACGACGTTCGCGCGCGCTCTCATCAGGGCGGTTCTTGGCGACGCCGATGCCGAGGTGCCGAGCCCGACGTTCTCGCTCGTGCAGACCTACGACACGCCGCGCTTGGCCCTCGCACATCTCGATCTCTATCGCATCGCGAGCGAGGACGAGACCGCTCGAGCTCGGCGCCGACGAGGCGCTGGCCCAAGGCGCGATCATCGTCGAGTGGCCGGAGCGCGCGCCGGGGCTCACGTCGGAGAACCGCCTCGAGATCCGCTTGAGCGAAGGCGCCGCGGAGGGCACGCGCGCAGGTCGCCATGACGGGGCTCGGCACATGGGCCCGCGCGTCTCGAGCGTGTCGGCGACATCGCGGCCTTTCTCGCCGCCAGTCCGCCCTGGGGCGAGGCCGAGGCCCGCTATCTTCAGGGCGACGCCTCGGCGCGCGCCTACGCGCGCCTCGCGACGCGCGACGTTCATGCCGTGCTCATGGATCAGCCGCGCCAGCCGGACGGCCCGCCGATCCAGAGACGGCCTGCCCTATAGCCGCATCGCGCACCTCGCCGAGGACGTGCGCCCGTTCGTGGCCGTGCAGGGCGCCCTGCGCGAGGCGGGCTTGAGCGTCCCCGAGATCTATGCCGCCGATCTCGACCGCGGGCTCATCGTGCTCGAGGATCTGGGTGACCGCGTCTTCGGCCGCGAGATGGCGGGCGGCACGCCTCAGGCCGAGCTCTGGCGCGCGGCGACCGATGCGCTCGTCGTGCTCGCCAATATTCCTGTCCTCGACGAGTTTCCGCTCCCCGGCGGCTCGCCGCCCTATCGCGTGCCGGCGCAGGACCGCGGCGTCCTCGAGATCGAGACCGAGCTCCTGCTCGACTGGTACTGGCCGGCGGTCAAGGGTGCGCCCGCGCCAGCGGACGTTCGCGCCGAATTTCACGCGCTCTGGACGCCCGTCTTCGATCGCGTCCTCGCCCTGCCGGCGCAGTGGATACTGCGCGATTTCCACTCGCCGAACCTGCATGTGGCTTCCCGAGCGGATCGGCCTGTTCGCGCGTCGGCATCATCGATTTCCAGGACGCGCTGCAAGGGCCCCGCGGCCTACGACCTCGTCTCGCTGCTCGAGGATGCCCGCGTCGACGTGCCGGCCGATCTCGAGGACGAGCTCTTTGTCTACTACTGCGCCGCCCGCCGCGAGCAGGATGAGGGCTTCGATCGCGACGCCTTCGCCTTCGCCTATGCGGCGCTCGGCGCGCAGCGCAACACCAAGATCCTCGGCATCTTCGCCCGCCTCGCCAAGCGCGACGGCAAGCCCCTTTATCTGCGTCACATTCCCAGGCTATGGCGGTATCTGGCGCGCAACTTCACCCACCCCGATCTCGCCCCCTTGCGCGCGTGGTACGATCGACATTTCCCGCCCGAGAGCCGCGACCGCGTGCTTGAGCCCTGATGCAGTCCACCCGAGAGCCACGATGAGCGACGCTGAACACGGCCATGGTGCTGGCGGCCGGCATGGGGACGCGCATGCGGCCGCTGACCGACACCATCCCGAAGCCCCTTGTGCCGCTGCGGGGCAGGCCTCTAATCGATCACGTTCTCGACCGCATCGCGGAGGCGGGCATCGCGAACGCCGTCGTCAACGTGCATCATCACGCCGACAAGCTCGAAGCCCACCTCGCCGGCCGCAAGCGCCCCAAGATCACCATCTCCGACGAGCGCGGCGTGCTGCTCGACACGGGCGGCGGTCTCGTCAAGGCGCTGCCAAAGCTCGGACCGTGCCCGTTCCTGATCCACAATTCGAACTCGGTCTGGATCGAAGGCATCGGCTCGAATCTCGCCCGCCTCATGGCGGCGCTTGGGATCCCGAGCCGCATGGACAGCCTCATGCTGCTCGCCATCGGCGCGACCAGCCTCGGCTACGAGGGCCACGGCGATTTCAACATGACGCCCGACGGCGCTCATCACGCGGCGCGCCGAGCATCGCGAGGCGCCGTTCGTCTTCACCGGTGTCTCGATCGCCCATCCGCGCCTGTTCGAGGGCGCGCCGCAGGGACGCTTCTCGCTCAACCTGCTCTGGGACCGCGCCATCGAGCGCGGCCGCCTCTACGGCACGCGGCTCGACGGCATGTGGATGCACGTCGGCACGCCTGAGGCGCTTCAAGGAAGCGGAAAAGTGGATCGAGCACGAGGACGCGGCGCCTGAGAGACGCCCCCTCGCCGAGCGTAATCATCGGTCTCATCAGGCTGAGATGATCGCGACGATCAGCAGCTCGCCGATGCACGCATAACACCTTCACGATCCGGCCTCGAATCAATGGCCTATGGCCGGCACTGAGGATCATGTGCGAAGGGACTGACGCGGCCTTGAAGAGCAACGTCTATACCGTGCCGCCGGGGCGCCCGTTCCTGCGCTGCCTCGCGGCGGCGATCCTCGACGGCAACCTGCCGGTTGCCGGCGGCGAGGCGCGCGGCGCACTCGACATTGCCGCCATCACGCTGATGCTGCCGACGCGCCGTGCGACGCGCGCGCTTCAGGATGCGTTCCTCGCCGCCTCCGGCGGACGCGCGATGCTGCTGCCGAAGATCATGCCGGTCTCGGAAGGCCAGGAGGAGCTTTCGCTGCTCGCGGGCCTCGCGTCGGACACGCACGGTGCCGGCGCCCTGGATATCCCGCCCGCCATGAGCGAGCTCGAGCGGCGCCTGACGCTGACGCAGCTCATCCTGCGCTGGGCCGAGGCGATGCGCCATGCGAGCGAGCGGAGTGAGAGCGCCTCGCACCTCTCGCCGGGTCCGGCATGAGCACGCCCGCCCAGGCGGCGACGCTGGCCGCCGAGCTCGCCCGCCTCATGGACATGGTCGAGACCGAGGGCGTGAGCCTCGACGGTCTTGCCGCGCTCGTTCCCGAGACCTTCTCCGCGCACTGGCAGCAGACGCTCGACTTCCTGAAGATCGTGACCGAGGCCTGGCCCGCGCATCTCGCCGAGCAGAAGCTGCTCTCCGCTGCCGGCCGCCGCAACGCCGTCATCCGCGCCGAGGCGCGCCGCTTGACGGCGATGCCGCCCAAGGGGCCCGTCATCGTTGCCGGCGTCACCGGCTCGATTCCCGGCGACCGTCGAGCTGATGCGCGCCGTCGCCGCGCCTTCCGAACGGCGCCATCGTTCTGCCCGCGCTCGATACGGCGCTCGACGACGCGAGCTGGGATGCCATCGGTCGGGCAGCCCGATCATCCCGAGCATCCGCAGTTCGGACTGAAGAAGCTGCTCGACGGACTCGGCGTGACGCGCCGCGATGTCGCGATCCTGTCCGGCGCGGACGAGAGCGCGGTCGCTGGCGCGCGCGCGCGGGTTTGTCGCCGAGGCGATGCGCCCCTCCGGCACGACCGAGCGCTGGCAGGCCTTTGCGGCCGCCGCGCGCATGGACAAGGAGCGGAGCGCGCTCGAGGGCCTGAGCCTCATCGAGGCGCCGACGGCCCAGGACGAGGCCGAGGTCGTCTCGCTGATCCTGCGCCAGGCGGTCGAGACGCCGGGCCGGACGGCCGCGCTTGTCTCGCCCGACCGCCTGCTTGCGCGCCGCGTCGCCGTCCGCCTCGAAGCCTGGGGCATCAAGGTCGACAACTCGGCCGGCCGCCCGTTCGCGAAGACGGTGCCCGGCGCGTTCCTCGATCTCATCCTCGAGGCCGTCGCCAAGAGCTTTGCGCCCGCCGAGCTGATGGCGCTCCTGAAGCATCCGCTGACCCGCCTCGGCCTCGATCCGTTCGCGGTGCGCCGCGCGGCGCGTGCGCTCGAGATCGCGGCCTTCCGCACGCCCTACCTCGGCGAGGGCCTCGACGGCGTCGACGCGGCGCTCGAGCGTGCCGCGTCAGGAGATAGCAGCGAAGACGCGCCGCGGCCGCGCCGTTCGCCGCCTCTGGGACGAGGACTGGCAGGGCGCGCGCGATCTCGTCGCGCGGCTCAGGGCCGCCGTCGCGCCGCTCGACGAGGCCTATCGCAAGCGCGGCCACCGGTCCTTGCGCGATTTCGCGAAGGCCCACGTCGCCGTCGCCGAGGCGATGGCCGCAGGTGCCCGCCGCGTCCGAAGAGGAGGCGCGCTCGCCGCTGTGGGAGGGCGAGGCGGGCGCCGCCGCCGCGAGCTTCTTCGCCAGCCTCGTCGACGAGCGCCTGCCCGGCCTCGACATTGCGGCGGACGACTACGCCGACCTCTACCGCAGCCTGATTGCCGGCGAGACCGTGCGCCCGCGCGTGCCCGTCCATCCGCGCGTCTTCATCTGGGGCCCGTTCGAGGCGCGCCTGCAGCAGACGGACGTCGTCATCCTCGGCTCGCTTGAACGACGGCACGTGGCCCGAGTCCGCCGACCCCGGCCCGTGGCTCAACCGGCCCATGCGCAAGGCGCTTGGACTGCCTTCGCCCGAGGAGAAGATCGGCCAGTCCGCCCACGATTTCGCGACGCTGCTCGCATCTCCCGAGGTGATCCTCACGCGCGCCGAGAAGATGGACGGCGTGCCGACCGTGCCGTCGCGCTGGCTCTTGCGGCTCAAGGCGCTGCTCGACGGCATGGGCGCCGCCGATGCGCTCGTGCCTGAGACGCCCTGGCTCGCTTTGGCGCGCCGCCGCGACAGTGCGCCGCCGGCCCCGCGCCTCGAGGTGCCCGCGCCGCGCCCGCCGGTCGCGCTTGCGTCCGCGCAAGCTCTCCGTCTCGCGTATCGAGACCTGGATCGCCAACCCGTATGCGATCTTCGCCGGCGAGATCCTGGGGCTCGAGCCGCTTGACCCGCTCGGACAGGAGCCCGGGCCCGGCGCTGCGCGGCAGCATCATTCACGCCGCGCTGTCGCAGTTCGCCAAGGCCTATCCGAAGGACCTGCCCGCCGATCCGAAGAAAGAGCTGCTGCGTCTCGCGAGCGAGACGCTCGAGCTCTACGCGGCGCACCCGCGCATCGCCGCCTTCTGGGTGCCGCGCTTCGAGCGCTTCGCGGCCTGGTTCGCCGAGACCGAGCCGGCGCCGCCGCAAAGGCGGTGTGCGAGGTCGTCGCCGAGACGCCGGGATCGCTTGTCATCGACGCGCCCGCGGGTCCCTTCACGCTCACCGCGCGCGCCGACCGCATCGACGTGACGGAGCAGGCGCGCTCGTCATCACCGACTACAAGACCGGCGCGCCGCCCAACGACGCCAAGGTCAACGTCCTTCGTCGCGCCGCAGCTGCCGCTCGAGGCCGCCATCGCGCTTGCCAGCGCTGACGAGGCGGGCTTCGACAACGTGCCCCGGCTGGCCGTTGCGGCGTTGCGCTACATCCGCGCTTCCGGCGGCGAGCCGCCCGGCGACGAGCACGACGTCAAGACCGACGATGTCGCCAAGCTCGCGCATCGCGCGCTCGAAGGCTTGGCGCGCCACGTCGCGCGCTTCGACGATCCGGCGACGCCCTACCGTCCGCTGCGCCGCGCGCGCTTCTCCTACGACTACGACGACTATGCGCATCTCGCGCGCGTCGCCGAGTGGTCCGTCCGGCACCGGCAACGGCGAGGACGCGTAGCCATGACAGCGCCAATCCATCGAAGCCGAGCTGAAGCGCACCGCCCGCTACCAGGCCGACGCCGTCCGATCCCGCGGCCTCCGTCTGGGTCAGCGCCAACGCCGGCACCGGCAAGACGCACGTGCTCGCGACGCGCGTCTTGCGCCTCATGCTCGCCGGCACGCCGCCCGAGCGCATTCTCTGCCTCACCTACACCAAGGCCGCCGCCGCCGAGATGTCGAAGCGCGTCTTCGACGAGCTCGCGAAGTGGGTCATGGCTCCGGACGAGGAGCTCGCGGCGACGCTCGCGAAGTCTGACCGGCGCATAGGCCGTCGCCAGACGAGACGGCGCGCGCGCGCACGCTCTTCACCGCCGCCACCGAGACGCCGGGCGGCCTCAAGGTGCAGACCATCCACGCCTTCGCCGAGCGCCTGCTGCAGCGCTTTCCGCTCGAAGCGGGCGTCACGCCGGGCTTCGCCATTCTCGACGACGAGATGGCGCGCACGCTGCGCCGCGAGGCCATCGATGCCGTGCTCGGCCTTGCCGCCCGCGACAGGAAGAGCGAGCTGGGGAAGGCGCTCGAGGCGGCGATCGCCTACGCCGCCGACGACCGCTTCGACGACATCCTCGCCGATGCGCTCAACTACCGCGGCTGGCTCGACGCCGCCGCGCGCTACGAGACCGAGACGCATGAGGGATTGCATGCGGTCGAAGTTCTCTACAGGCGCCATTTCGGCGTCCGCGAGGGTGCAACACGCGAGGCGATCGCCAAGGAAATCGCGAGCCTCCTCAGCGATCGCGAGCTGGAACGCGTGCGCGAAGTTCTCGCCGGTGGCTCCGCAAACGACAAGAAGCTGGCTGACTGCGTCGCCGCCGCGCGTCGCGCCGCGACTCCCGTCGCGCGGGCCGAGGAGCTTTGCGGCGTCTTCCTGAAGAGCGACGGCGAGCCGCGCGCGAAATTCCTCACCAATGCCCTGAAGGACGAGCATCCCGATATCGAGCCGCTGCTCCAGCGCGCGCAGGACCGCTTTCGTCACGCTCTGGGCCGAGTTGAAGGGCGCCGACTGCGTCGCGTGCGACGATGGCCCTGACCCGCCTCGCCGAGGCGGTCATGCAACGCTACACGGACGCCAAGGTCCGCCGCGCCGCGCTCGATTTCGCCGACCTCATCGAGAAGACGTGCGTGTTGCTCGCCACGGCCGCGTCCGCCGAATGGGTGCTCTACAAGCTCGACAACGGCCTCGATCACATCCTCGTCGACGAGAGCCAGGACACGAGCCCCGACCAGTGGGACGTCGTCGCCGCGCTCGCCGGAGAGTTCTTCTCGGGCTCTGGCGCGCGCGAGGAGGCCGCGCACGGTCTTTGCCGTCGGCGACGAGAAGCAGTCGATCTACTCCTTCCAGGGTGCAGCGCCCGAGATGTTCGCCAGGATGGGCGACGCGCTTCGCGGAGATGACCGAAAGCCGCGGGCGCCGCGTGGCGGCGCATCCCCTTGAACGTGTCGTTCCGCACCGTCGAGCCGGTGCTCCGCGCCGTCGATCGCGTGTTCGCCGACCCGCAACGCACGCCCGGCGTGGTCAGCGAAGCCCCGCACATTGCCAAGCGCGCCGGCCAAGCGGGCCTCGTCGAGATCTGGCCGACCGAGACCCACGAGGATATCGCCCCGGCCGATGCCTGGTCGCCGCTCGAGGACGCAGACCGCCGCTGCCCCGTCATCGCGCCTGGCGAACCGCATCGCCGATACGATCAAGGGCTGGATCGCGAGCAAGGAGCTGCTCGCCTCCGAGAACCGCCCCATCGAGCCCGGGCGACATCCTGATCCTGGTCCGCAAGCGCCAGCCGTTTGCCGGCCCCATGGTCGCCGCGCTTAAGGCACGCGGCATTCCCGTGGCCGGCGCCGACCGCATTCGCCTCTCCGAGCAGATCGGCGTCGAGGACCTGATCTCGCTCGGCGATTTCCTGACGCTGCCCGAGGACGACCTCGCGCTCGCCGAGGTCCTGAAGAGCCCGCTCTTCGATCTCGACGACGACGATCTCCTGGCGCTGCGCCAACGGGCGCAAGGGCACGCTTTGGAAGGCGCTCCTCGACAATGCGAGCGCGAAGCCGCGCTACGCCGAGGCCGCCGCAACCTTGAAGCGCTGGCGCAAGTCCGCCGACTTCACGCCGCCCTACGAGTTCTTCGCCGCCCTCCTCGACCGCGACGGCGTGCGCACGAAGCTGCTCTCGCGCCTGGGACCCGACGCCGCCGACCCGCTCGACGAGTTCTTGAACCTCGCGCTGACCTACGACGACAACGCGCCGCCCTCGCTCACGGGCTTCCTCGCCGCGCTGCGCGCAGGGCACGCGCGAGATCAAGCGCGACATGGAGCACGGCCGCAACGAGGTGCGCGTCATGACGGTGCACGGCGCCAAGGGTCTCGAGGCGCCGATCGTATTCCTGCCCGATACCTGCAGCGCCGGCTCCGCGGCGCGCCAGGCCGGCCGGCCCATGAAGCTCGCGAGCCTCGAGCTGCCCGATGGCATGCCCGATCCCTTCGTCTGGCCTGTCAAGGGCACGAGCAAGCTCGACGGCGATCCGCGCCGCCAAGGCCGCGCTCGACGAAGAGGAGAGCAAGGAGCGCAACCGCCTCCTCTACGTCGCCATGACGCGCGCCCGCGACCGGCTCTACGTTGCCGGCTTCGAGAGCAAGAAGGGCCGCGATCGCGACTGCTGGTACGAGCTGATCTCGCAGGGCCTCGAAGGCGCGCTCGAGCGCGCCGAGCGTCCCGACGGCCTTCAAGTGCGGCGCCTCTCCGCTTCCGCAGACTGCCGAGTCATGAGAAGCCGCGCCGCGAGCGCGCCGCCGAGCAGGCCGCCGCCGAGACGCCCGCTTGGATGAATGCGCCAGGCCCCGCGCGAGCGCGAGCTGACGATGCCGCTCGCGCCCTCGCGCTTGGCCCCCTACGAGACCGACGACACCGGCGAGCCGTCACCCGCGCCGCGCCCGCCGAGCGAGATCGCCGAGCCGGCGGCCATGTCGCCGGCCGTGACCGCAGGCGACAGCCGTTTCCTGCGCGGCACGCTGACCCACGCTCTCCTCGAGCACCTGCCCTTGCTCGACGCCGAAGACCTGGCCCAAGGCGGCGAAGGCTTTCGTCGCCGAGCGCGGCGCGGCACTTCCGCCGCGCCATCGATCGAGCATCGTCACCGAGACGCTGGCGATCCTGAACGACGCGACCTTCGCGCCGCTGTTCGGCGCGAAGAGCCGCGCCGAGGTTCCGATCGCGGCCGTGATTCCAAGGCCCCATGGTGTCGGGCCCGGCGCTGCGACTAACTGGCCAGATCGACCGCCTCGCGGAGCTCGAACGATGCGGTGCTGATCGTCGACTACAAGACGAATCGGTTTGCCCCGCATGCGCTGGCCCAGGTGGCCCCCGTCTATCTCTACCAGCTTGCGGCCTATCGCCTTGCCATAGCAGAGATATTCAAGGGCAAGCCGGTGCGCGCGGCGCTCCTTTGGACCGATGGGCCGCGGATCATGGAGATTCCCTCTGCAACGCTCGACAGTTATGCAACCCGGCTATGGGATCTGGATCCCGCGAGCCTTGACGCCTGACGGGGGCCTACCTACTTTCCTGGTCCGCTGAGACGCTGCCTCCGCGAGGAAGGCCCGAAAGGAGAGGATTTCCATGGCGACGCCGACCGTTTCCGATACCACCTTCGACCAGGAGGTGCTGAAGTCCGCCGAGCCGGTGCTCGTCGACTTCTTCGCCGAGTGGTGCGGTCCGTGCAAGGCCATGGCCCCCGCGCTCGAGCAGATCGCCGCCGAGATGAAGGGCAAGGTCAAGGTCGTGAAGCTCGACGTCGACCAGAACCCCGGCATCACCGCCAAGTATTCGATCCGCGCCATGCCGACCCTGATGGTCTTCAAGGGCGGCCAGGTCGCGGCCCAGCATGTCGGCGCACTCGTGCAGAAGAAGAAGCTCGAGGACTGGATCAACGGCACGCTGGTGGCGTGAAACGCGGCACGCGCTTCACCGGTTGAAATTCATGAGCCCCGCGGTCCTGCCGCGGGGCTCTAATCATTTGTGCTCCACGATTGGAGTGTCGGATGCGCATTCGCGACGAGACGGTTGACGACAGAGTGGTGATCCGCGCGCTAGTCCTTACTCTGCCGCCACCACCGACACATTGATGCTGTGCACTGCGCAGCTCTCCGCGAGATCGGCCTTGCAGCCGGGATTGAGCACGTTGACGTTGCCGTCGGTGCCGCTCGTCGGCCAACGGCCTTTATGAGCGAGTATGACGCCCTTCGGCACATCGGACGAAACGGCAACCCGCAGCGTGATGTCACCGGCGCTGCTCGCCAGCCGTACCCGCGCGCCGTGCAAAAAGCCCCGCGCGCGTGCCTCCTCAGGATGCACGAAGGCTTCGTCTGTCCCGAGCCGCTTAAGGATCTTTGGGTCATTGCCGTAGCTGCTGTTCATCAGCCATTCCGAGGCCGGCGACAGCAGGCGCAACTCCCCTCTCGAGGGTCGTGCCTCGGCCGAGGCGAAGGGTGCGCGCGGCAATCCCGCGGCCACAAATCGAGGGCCGGCCACCTCGATTTTGCCGGAGGGTGTCTGATAGTCATGGTGCTCGAATTGCACGGCGGGCTCAGCAGGATGGAACACCGTTCCGACTTTGGCCAGCGTCGAGAAGTTGAGGCCAGGCTTCGATTGCTGCAACAGCGCATCGATAAGGCCGGCGTCGGTTTCGAACAGCTCCGGATCGGTCAATCGCATGACCTTGGCCAGGCGCCGGAAGATTTCCTGATTGGGCAAGGCCTCGCCGAGCGCCGGCAGCGCCTTCACCTGCGCCGAGATGGAGGAATTGAAATAGGACATGACCACGTCGTCGAACTCGAGGAAGCTCGCCGCCGGCAGCACGTAATCGGCATAGTTGGCGGTGTCGGTCTGAAACAGATCGAGCGTGACCTGCAGCAGATCCTCGCGCTCGAGGGCTCGCCGCAGGCGCCGCTGCTCCGGGCTCGACACGGCGATGTTGTTGTTCCAGGTGACGAGCGCCTTGGTCTCGGGTGACTCGAGCCGGCTGGCGAGATCCATGTGGCTGATGGAGGGCGCCGGCGTGCGATTGAGGTGCGCCGCCGCCAGATAGTCCGGGTTGACGCCGCGCGTATCCCAGCCGTTCAGGTAGAGGAAGCCGGCGCCGTACCTGCCGATATTGCCGGTGGCGGCCGGCAGTAGCCCGACCGCGCGCATGGCATTGCCGCCGAACGTCTGGCGCTGAAAGCCTTGGCCCATCCAAAGCAGTGATGGGCCGGCCGCGTAGAGGAGCGCGGCTTCTTCGATGAGGCTCGCCGGCACACCAGTTACCGCTTCCCCCCAGGCCGGCGTGCAGGCGTCCAATTGCGCGTCGACCTCCTCCCAGCCGAGCGATCGCGTCGCGAGGAATGTCCGATCGATGCGCCCCGCGGCCCGAATGGCATGCAGCATGGCAAAGGCGAGCGCGCCGTCGGTGCCTGGATAGAGCTGCAGATGTATGTCGGCGGCCGCCGCCGTTTCGTGGCGGATTGGATCGACGACGATCTTCGGCAATCGCGTCTTCGCGAACCAATGCTCATGCACATGCGGCGCCGCCGCGGAGGGATTGGCGCCCCAGATCATCAAGCAACTGGCGCCGTCTATCGTGCGCGGGTCGAAGCCGCGCGTCGAGCTGCCATACATGAGCTGCAACGCCACATGGCCCGCCTTGTTGCAAACCGTATCCGGGTCAACCTCGGTGGCGCCGATGCGGTTAAACAGGCGCAATGGGAAAACGCCGGCAATCAGCGAGCAGGTGCCGGTGTAATGAGTCTGCAGGATGGCCGCTCCGCCGTCGCGTTCGCGGACGGCATTGAGACGATCGGCGATGTCGCCGAGCGCCTCATCCCAGCCGATCGGCTCGAAGCGCCCCTCCCCTTTGGCCCCGGCCCGCTTCAATGGCCGCGTCAGCCGTACGCTTGGGTCGCGCCAGACACCGTTGTAGGCAATCGAGCATTTGCCGCACAGTGCGCCGCGGCTGACGCTGTGCTCCGGGTCGCCGACGACGCTCACGGGGCCGGCCGGCGAGGTTTTGACCAGGATACCGCAGGCGTCGTAGCAGTCGCGCGGGCATGTGGTGCGGATCGTGGCGGCGTCTTTCATCGGGCACCTTTTTCCAGGTCAGCCAACCTCTCTCAGGGACGGCGGTCAAGGACCGCCGCCGCTCGCCCAGTCAACTTCTCTGGAATATCGCCGGTAAGGAAGCATCATTCGCCACGTTCGATAGCGACGCCGTCGCTATACGTCTGGCGGCCGGGAGTTATCGGCGAAAATGGAGCAGCAGGCGGCTCTCCGCACGGCGCCGGACACGCTCTTACTAGCGCGGCCCAAATGCCCCGCCGGCGCCGTTCCGTTTAGGGATTTAGCCGCAAGCCCGCCGCCGCGCCGTGCAGGTCGTCGTGATCGAGTCGTCCTTGCACTTCATCGTGATCGGACCGGCGGCCGTCATGTTGTGGGCGGCGATGGCGTTCTTGAGGGCGGCCTCTGCCATGAACTCGGCAATGGCGCGCGTCGGCATCTCGGCAAGCCCGCCGATCGTGCGGCAGCTGTTGGCTTCGGCACTCATGGCCCCCGCCATGACTGCGACCGCGGCCGTCAGCGAGAAAATCAGCTCTTTCTTGATCATCACGTGTCTCCCGCTCCTTTTTTGAACAGGGCGGAGTCTACGCCCGCGGGACGCACGGCAAAATGTCAGATCCACTGCCATAACAGCGTCCAGCGCCGAATGCGCGCCGACCGTGGCTGGCGGAGCACGTGGCGTACGGTGCCAAGCTTGAACTATGCCTTCGGCTTAAAGACGAGTCTGCTGCGCACCACGTAAAGGGCGACAAAGCAGACCAGCACGGCGATTGTTTTGGACAGAAGCGGACTGAGATGCAGGAAGTGCACGGAAAGTCCCGTTATGCCAGCCGTCAGCACGAGGCCCAAAATACCGGTCGCCAGGAATTCCGCCATCAGCCGATTGGCGCTCTTGTCGGAGAGATGGGCAAGAAAAACATATCTCCTCGAGAGCTCATAGTTGATGGCGAGTGCGCACCCGTATCCGATGATGCTCGCGATCGTCGGCGTTCCGAAGTAATGCGTGATCGAGAGGAAAATCGCATAATCGATTGTGACGGTGACCAGGTTGACGCCCGTGTAACGCAGAAGGCGGCGGACGCGCTGCAGGAGCGAGTATTGGCCATCGGCCGACTTTACAGGGATGTCATAAACGTCGGTCGCGACTGCCGCCGAAGTCTGCTCGATCGCATCCATATTTTGTGCCTCGGTCGAAGTTCGTTAACGGGACGGCTTTCTGATTGTCGAGTAACCGGCCCATCTGCACCAAGACCGAAGCGCCGCGCTGTTCTCTGAGGAACACGGGTTGAGGCGTCCTGACCACCTGCCGCGTTGCCGCAGGCCTCAAATGTAAGGAACGCTGCGGCAGAGCCTTGCGGACGTCCAGGTATCGTCGGCTTTGCAGGCTCTCCTTATCGATGCTAGGTGAGCCCCGAGCGCTGGTTGTGTGGCGCGCAAGATATAGGAAGTGAGCCGTGGAAGTCCGGGTGACCGAGAAGGCGATGATTACCGTGCCGGCGGAATGGACGCCGCAAAGGGCGATCTGGACCGCCTGGCCCGCCGACGCGGATGAGTGGAACGGTGATCTCGAGGCGCCGCGCCGCGACGTGGCGGCGCTCGTGCGCGCACTTGCCGCAAGCGGCAATAAGGTTCGCCTGCTTGTGAACGGCGCCGAGGCCGAGGCGTCGGCGCGCGCGGCCGTGGGCCACGCCGCCGAGCTCGTTCCTGCCAAGTACGGCGACATCTGGCTGCGCGACACAGGACCCATTTTTGCGGTTACGCCCGAGGGCGCCGCCGCTCTTCGCTTCACCACCAACAGCTGGGGCGGCAAGTACGATCTCCCCGACGACGCGACGGTCGGCGACGACATCGCACGCCTTGCGGGCAAGCCCATCCGCCGCTTCGACTTCGTGCTCGAAGGCGGCGCCGTCGATCACGACGGCGAGGGCACGATCCTGACGACGCGCCAGACGCTCTTGAACCCCAACCGCAACAGCTGGACCAAGGAGGTCGCGGAAGCCGCGCTCCGGCAAGCGTTCGGCGCGCGCAAGGTCATCTGGATCGACGAAGGCCTGAAGAACGACCACACCGACGGCCATATCGACAATATCGCCCGCTTCGTGGCGCCGGGCCGCGTCGTCTGCCAGGCGCCGCCGAGCGTCGACGATCCGAACGCGGCAACCCTCGACGCCATTGCCGCGACGCTCGAGAGCGCGACCGATGCCGCGGGCCGCAAGCTGGAGGTCGATCCGCATCCCCGGCGTCGGCCTCTATCGCAACGCGCTGGGCGAAATTTCGCCCGCGTCCCATATGAACTTCATCATCGCCAACGGCATCGTCGTCGTACCCGTCTACGGCACAGCCACCGAGGCCGCCGCCCTCGCTGCGCTGCAGGCAGTGTTTCCCGACCGCAAGGATTGTCGGCGTGCCCTCGCGAGGACTTCTTGGTTGCGGCGAGGCCGGCGGCGGCTCCTTCCACTGCATCACCCAGCAGGAACCACTGTAATGTCCGAGCGCACCCTCACTGTCGCCGCCATTCAGACGTCCTATGGCAACGACATGGCCGCCAACATCGCCAAGACCGAGGCCTTCGTCCGCGAGGCGGCGAAGCGCGGCGCCGAAGTCGTGCTGCCCTCGGAGCTGTTCCAGGGCATCTACTTCTGCACCAAGCAGAACCCGAAGTGGTTCGAGACCGCCTTCCCCGCGGCCGAGCATCCCTGCGTGCTCGCGCTGAAAAAGCTCGCTCGTGAGCTCGGCGTGGTCATTCCGATCTCGTTCTTCGAGAAGGACGGGCCCGCGCTACTACAACAGCGTCGCCATCGCCGACGCCAACGGCGACATTCTCGGCGTCTATCGCAAGAGCCACATCCCCGACGGGCCCGGCTACCAGGAGAAATACTACTTCCGCCCCGGCGACACGGGCTTCAAGACCTGGAAGACGCGAGCCGGCACCATCGGTGTCGGCATCTGCTGGGACCAGTGGTACCCGGAGACGGCGCGCGCCATGATGCTTCAGGGCGCGGAAGTCCTCTTTTATCCGACCGCCATCGGTTCCGAGCCCTATGACGCCGCACTCGACACGCACAAGCAGTGGCAGCGCGCCATGCAGGGCCACGCCGTCTCGAACGCCGTGCCCGTCGTCGCCGCGAACCGCATCGGCCTCGAGGACAACGAGGACGTGAAGCAGAAGTTCTATGGCCACTCGTTCATTGCCGACCACACGGGCGAGCTGGTCGAGGCCCTGGGCGAGAAGGACGAGGGCGTCCTCGTGCATGAGTTCGATCTCGCCGAGATCGAGAGCTACCGTGCCGACTGGGGCTTCTTTCGCGACCGCCGCACGGACCTCTACGCCAAGAGCATCATCTAATAAATCGTCGCGCGACAGCGCGGCCAGAGCACGGCCGAGGGAGAAGATTGTGACAAGTGAGAACCGCGCCCCGACGCTCAAGGCCGCACTATCCGCTCATGCGGGCAGGAGGAGCGTGAGCCGAGTCATGCTCGATCTCATTCTCTGGGCGATTGTAGGCTGCATGGCGATATTTGGTGCGCCGTCGGGCGCAGCCGCGGACGAGGCGGAAGCCGCGCAGAGATCTCCCGTCGGCATCAAGATCTTCCTGAGCTCGCGGTCGGACGTCTGTTTCGATCCGGGCGACGTTGCCGCGATCAAGCGACTTGCGAAGCTCGAGCAGGAGAAGATCAACGAGCAAGGCGGAATTAACGGACGCAGGCTCGACCTCCAGTTCCTCGACGACGTCCGCGACGCCACGCGGACCGTCGCCAATGTGCGCTCGGCGGTCTCTGACCCTGAGACGCTGGCGATGATCGGTCTCGGCAATGCGGAGCGGGCCAAGAAGGTGTTCGAGGCGCTCGGCCCCGAGATCAAGGCCAGTGGCATCCCGTTCCTGTCGAGCATCTCGATCAACAGCATTTACGCGGATTACCCGAACGTCTTCACGACGCGCGCGTCGCAGGACGACGAGCGGATGCCGGTTGTGATCCAGTTCATCAAGCAGATCGGGGCCATCCGCCCGGCGTTCGTCGGCATCAAGGACGCCATGTTCAGCACCTTGCTCGCAGATGGCCTCAAAGCTGGTTTGAGCGGCACGACGCCGCTGGTCGCTGACCATCGGCTCGTGCTGAAGGACGACAAGCTCGATCTCGCCGACATCGCGGCCGCCGTCGCGGAGCTCAAGCAGAAGAGCCCCGACATCGTGTTCTTGTCGATCGGCAGCAATCGGAACGTGGGCCTCATCAAGGAGATGATGACGGCGAAAATCACGCCACCCTTGTTCATTTCAGGCCGCATTGACGATCTGCCGCGCGAGATCACCGACACCTATCCGAGCGACATCTACCAGATCGCCTGGGACCGGCTTCCGGACGTCTACAACGACCGGCTGCGCCAGCGCATCTCGCGCTCCGACCCCGCGAAATGGATCTTCGAGGGCCGCAGGATCCCGGAAGCCCCCGGCTGGCAGTCGGGAGAGTGCAAGCCGCGCGACGCCGAGCTCAATCCCGACCCGCTCTCGGACGACAACCTCAGGGCCATCGGCAACGGCTCGCAGGTCGCCGATATGGTCCGCCTCGTCGTCGCTGCCGCGCGCACGGCCACCCCGCCGACGGATGTCGCGAAGCTTCGCGCCGAGGTGATCGACGAGCTCAAGACCACGTACGCGACGGGGCGCGGCACGTTTCCTGGCAGCTTCGACAACTGGTCTTTCCGGCCGACCACGCGGGCGGCGGCGCGCGTGCCCTTCATCGTGCAGCTCGCGCATGGCCGCGGGCGGACGCAGCTTGCGCCCGTGCAGTTCGTTCGTCTCAAGAACGAGACCCTGCGCCCGGTCAACACGCTCTATCTCGACATCGACCTGCTGCGCGCCTTCCGCATCGACGACAACGAGAAGTCCTTCTTCGCCGAGTTCAATCTCGCAATGCGTGATGACGGCAAAGGCAACTCGATCGATGCCATCGAGTTCTCCAATGCCTTCCTCAATCCGGAAACCAATGACCGCCAGCTCACGATCCGCGTCTTGAACGCGGGCGGCAAGAGCGACGCCTATCCCGACGACATGAAGATCTATCAGGTGTCGGGCCGGTTCATGTTCGAGCCGCGGCTCGCGAACTATCCCTTCGACACCCAGCGGTTCTCGATCGACATCCGGCCGAAGCGCGGCGACGCGCCATTCATCATTCAGCCGCCGCCGCAGTCGCTGCGCGACCGGGGCGTGATCGCCGACGGGTGGGAGCCCAAGGAGCAGTACGTCGGCTACGACGAGGACTTCGTGGCGACGATAGACGCCAAGAGCCACGATCAGAGCGTGGTTCCGTTCTACAAGGCGAGCTTCGTCTGGACTGATGACGCGCCAGACGACCGACTATTTTCTTCGCGTCGTCGTCCCGCTGACGTTCATCCTGATCGTCGCCTATCTGTCGATCTTCATCCCGCGCACGAATTTCGAGGCCATCGTCACCATCCAGGTCACGGCTCTCCTGTCGGCGGTCGCGCTCTATCTGGCGCTACCCAAGATCGATGCCGATACGACGACACTGTCGGACCGCATATTCCTGTTCACGTACATGTCGGTGAGCGTCATGATCGCCATCTCCATCATGCGCATCAACAGGCACATCGCGGCCCGGAAATGGCTGCGCAATCTGCTTCTCAACATCCATGTCGTCGCCATTCCGCTCATGGGGCTTCTGATGGCGCTCTACGTCCATCGCGCGAGCCTCGCCGGAGAGTGAGATCTCGAGGAGGTTATCTCGGAGAGATCAAAGTCAGACCGGAGAATACTCCCCCGATGAGCGTCGGCTTCATGCGTTTCCCCTGATTTCGGCGCGCTGGCCCGGATCGTTGCGAACGCTGCGCAAAATTCGCTAGCCAGCGACACTCGGATCTTCGCGGTCGTGAGCATGCCCTATCGCTGCCAGCATTGCCTTGTCCAGGCGCTGCGGGTTTAAAATGACCTTCTGCGAATGGACGTCCGTGACCGCCGACAAGGGAACGACGAATTCGCCGGCATTCTCGACGTAAATGACAAGAGCGGTGCTTGTCACCCCCCGGACGGCGCCGATGCCTTCGCGGCCGTCTGCGACGAACGCCATAAAGCCTTCCTCAATCCGTTCGGTCATCGACGCCTCCAATCCGGCGGTGCAAGGTCAAGTCTTAGTGTCTGCTCCCTACGTAACAGGCCTACACTCCGAGGATCGCACACATATCCGCCACAAGGTCGGAGCACGTGTTTGGCCTTCCAACGAGGTTCCGAGAGAGATCCTGATGCCTCATCTGGCACCCAGACCGTCGCTGAATTAACATCGTGACCGGACAGCTCGATGCAGACCCCTGGTCCATGGAGGCTAGTGCAATGCAGCCATCGATCCAGAACTCCAAACGTATTGATGGTATTTCCGCGCTTCAACCCAAATTCGTTTTGGGACCTCCGCCCGGTCTACGACATCTACGGCGCGAAATGCTCCACCCCGCCGCTCGGCATGATGACGCTCGCGGCGCTTCTGCCACGGGAATGGAACGTCAGGCTCATCAACCTGAATGCTGAAGACCTGGAGCAAGCTGACCTCGACTGGGCGGATATGGTCATGACCGGGGGCATGCTGCCGCAACGCGCGGACACATTGCGCTTGATCGATCTCTGCAGAACCGATGGCAAGCCCGTTGTTGTCGGCGGACCAGATGCGATGTCGAGCCCCGATGTCTATGCCAACGCGGACTTCCTCGTTCTCGGCGAGGCCGAGGGCATCATCCACCAGTTCATCGACGCCTGGAGCGCCGGCGCGCGCCGCGGCGTCTTTCAGGGCGAGAAATTCCAGGTCGACGTGACCAAGAGCCCGGTTCCGCGCTTCGACCTGATCAACTTCAAGCATTACACCTATGTCGGCGTGCAGTTCAGCCGCGGCTGTCCGTTCACTTGCGAATTCTGCGACATCATCGAAATCTACGGGCGCGTTCCGCGATCGAAGACAAACGAGCAGATGCTCGCGGAGCTGCAGACACTTTACGACGCGGGCTATCGCGGCCACGTCGATTTCGTCGACGACAACCTGATCGGAAACAAAAAGGCATTGAAGCGCTTTCTTCCGGCGCTCGAGGCCTGGCAGAAGAGCCTCGGCTATCCCTTCCAGTTCTCAACCGAAGCGTCGATGAATCTGGCCGACGATCGCGAGCTCCTTGACATGATGAAGGCGGCGAACTTCTTTGCGATCTTCGTAGGCATCGAAAGTCCGGATACGGCAACGCTTATCGCCGCACAGAAGAAGCAGAACACCCGGCGCAGTCTGGCCGAGAGCGTCCACAAGATCTATGGGGCCGGGATGTTCGTAATTGCCGGCTTCATCATCGGCTTCGACACGGAGGAAGGCAGCGTAGCCGCTGGCATGATCGACTGCGTCGAGGCGACGAGCATTCCCGTGTGCATGATAGGCCTCCTCACGGCCCTGCCCAATACGCAGTTGACACGTCGGCTCGCGAGTGAAAAGCGCCTGATCTCGCTTGACTTGGAAGGCGCTGATCAATGCACGTCCGGGTCTAAATTTCGACACCCTTCGGCCGCGGCGGGACATACTTCAGGACTATGTGTCGGTCCTTCGAACCGTTTACGAACCACGGCGCATATTTCGAGCGCGTCCGTGCGGTCGGTCGCGCATTGAAGCGGCCGCGTCATCGGGTCAAGTTCAAACCAAAATTGGCTCTGCACAACGCAGGCATTCTCCTAAGGCTCATGTGGCGGATGACGGTCAAGAGAGCCGAACTGCGCGGGCATTTCTGGCGGACGTTCATCGATACCGCCCGCCACAATCCAATGGCACTTGAATTCGTGACAGTCCTCATCGTTTTCTACCTGCATCTCGGCACATTCGCGGAATACGTGATCGAAGAGCTAGATCGCCAAATCGACGCCATTGACAAGGAACCGCGCCGACAGCCTACGCCCGTGCTCGTAACACCGGCGGCGTAGGCCGCAGTGGCACGATTCTCGGGTTGAAAGACGGAGAGCCTCGATAAGCCGTGGCTTGAACATTAGTTGGCCCGAGGTCTGCTCTTGCCCCTTCTCGGAAGAAGCAGGCCTCCCCGCGGCTCGTCCGCTGACGACCTGGAAGCCGCCTTCGGCCCCCACTATGCGTACGGTACGCTGCTACAGCGCCCCTTAATTCGCCTGCGGCTCGACGCCTTCCTGCAGCGCCAGCACATGCCCCGCGAGATAGAGCGAGCCCGCGATGACGATGCGCTTGGCTCCGGGCTCGAGCGCCTCGATGCGCTTCAAGGCCGCCTCCACGTCCGACGCCGCTTCGGCCTTGAGGCCGACGCCCCGCGCCGCGACGGCCAAGGCATCCGGCGGAAATGGCGCCTCGTGCGCGCCGGGGATCGGCACCGTCACGCAGGAGCGCGCGAGCCCGCGGAACGGCGACAGGAATCCCGCCGCGTCCTTGAGGCCCATCATGCCGACGACGAGATGGAGCGGCTTCGGCGCGCGCTCCTCGAGGTCGGCGAGCGTCTGCGCCAGGTTCTGCCCGGCCGCAGGATTGTGCCCGCCGTCGAGCCACAGCTCCGAGCCGGGCTTCAAGAGCGACGGCAGCGGGCCGCCATCGAGGCGCTGCATGCGCGCCGGCCAGTTGACGGCAGTAAGCCCCCGCTCGATCGCGCGCTCCTCGATCCGGAAGCAGTCGAGCTCGAGCGCGGCCGCGACCGCCGTGCCGGCATTGACGATCTGGTGCCGTCCGATGAGCGCCGGCAGCGGCAGATCGAGCAGGTGGTCCTCCTTCTGGAAGATGAGCCGCCCGCGCTGCTCATAGGCGTCGTAGTCCTCGCCCCACACGACGAGCGGCGCGCCCGCGCGATCGGCAGCGCGGCGGATGACGTCGAGCACCTGCATCCTCCTGTTGCGAGACGATGCAGGTGACGCCGGGTTTCACGATGCCGGCCTTCTCTGCCGCGATCTTCTCGAGCGTGTTGCCGAGCTTCTCCGCGTGATCCATCGACACCGGCGTGATGATCGTCAGCGCCGGCTCCGCGACGACGTTCGTTGCGTCGAGCCGGCCGCCGAGCCCGACCTCGAGCAGGAGAGCGTCCGCCGGGTGCTCGGCAAACGCGAGAAATGCCGCCGCGGTCGTGATCTCGAACTGCGTGATGTCGTCGCCGCTGTTGACCGCCTGCGTGCGCATCAGCACGTCGACGAGCTCGGCCTCGCCGATCGGCCCCGCGCGCCCCTGCGGCGCCGTGCCCGCGATCTCGATGCGCTCATGGAAGCGCACGAGGTGCGGCGACGTGTAGACGTGGACGCGCCGCCCCGCTGCTTCGATCATCGCCTTGAGATAGGCCGTGACCGAGCCCTTGCCGTTGGTGCCGGCGACGTGGATGACGGGCGGCAGGTGCTTGTGCGGATCGCCGAGCTTTGCGAGCAGCCGCTCGATGCGCCCGAGCGACAGGTCGATGAGCTTCGGGTGCAGGAGCTTCAGTTCTGCGAGGAGCTGGTCGCTCGTCGGCATCGCGCGGGCTTCCTAGAGCGTAATGGTCCACACGGTACGACAAAGCCCTCCAGTGTCCCGGCTCCGAAGTCCGCCTCGTTCCGCAGCGGGTGTTGAGCGGACTTCGGAGCCAAAGGGACACTAACAAGTCCATGGCTCTAGTGTGGTCAACGTTCGCCAGTCCGCAATAGAGCCCAGCCGCGAGACGGATGCGGACTTGCGAACCACCACACTAGTGCGTCTGCGTCAACAGCGCCGCTGCCAAATTTTGCTTGATCCTATGGAATGGAATTTGGGAAGGAGCCCCGAATTAGGAGCGCGAGCCGTCCTTGCCCCCGGACCGCGTTGTCGGCCCATCGGCCCTTGGTCTTGTCCCGCCCGTCGCCCTGATGCGCCCCGAAGCGCTCGTCCTCGTCGACCGGCTCCGGCTCGATGAGGGCCGTTCCCGTTCCGCGGGCCCCTGCCTCGATCAGCCTGCCGTCCGACGCGCCGCCATTGACGTGGTTTTGGCCGTTGCCGTTGCCGTTGACCTTGCGGCTTCTTCCCGTGCCGCGTCCGATCTCGCCCTCGTGCATGAGAATGCTGCAGATGCGCGAGAGCGTCTCGCGCAACTTGTGGCGGTGCACGACCATGTCGATCATGCCGTGGCGAAGCAGATACTCCGAGCGCTGGAAGCCGTCGGGAAGCTGCTCGCGGATGGTCTGCTGGATGACGCGCGGTCCAGCAAAGCAGATGAGAGCGCCGGGCTCCGCGATGTGGACGTCGCCGAGCATGGCGTAGGAGGCCGTGACGCCGCCCGTCGTGGGGTCCGTCAGCACCACGATATAGGGCAGCTTTGCCTGCCTGAGACGCTGCACGGCAATCGTCGTGCGCGGCATCTGCATGAGCGACAGGATGCCTTCCTGCATGCGCGCGCCGCCCGAGGCCGAGAACAGGATGAACGGCGCCTTCTTCTCGACCGCCCGCAGCATGCCGGCGATGACCGCTTCACCCGCCGCCATGCCGAGCGAGCCGGCCATGAACTCGAAGTCCTGTGCCGCGGCGACGACATTGACGCCGTCGAGCGCGCCTTCGCCGATGAGAACCGCGTCGTCGAGACCGGTCTTCGTGCGAGCATCCTTGAGGCGGTCCGTGTAGCGGCGCCCGTCGCGGAAGCGAAGCGGATCCTGGGCCACCGTCGGAGACGGCACGATCTCGAAGCTGGCGCCGTCGAAAAGGTGGGCGAGACGAGCCCTGGCGTTCATCTTCATGTGGTAGTTGGAGCCGGGAACCACGAACTGGTTCGCCTCGAGATCCTTGTAGAAGACCATCTGCCCGGTCTCGGGGCATTTGACCCAAAGGTTCTCCGGCACCTCGCGCTTCGTGGTCAGGAAGCTGCGGATCTTGGGGCGGACAACGTTGTTGATCCAGTTCACGCGCCAGGACTCCTCGAACCGCCGATCTCATCTTGAGATGAACCGGCACGCAAGTGCAGCAAAAAGCCGAAGCGACCCCGCTGCATTCCACACCTAAGCCGCTTTGCGCCCCTCGCACCAGGCTCCGCGGGAGCCGGCAAGTGGCAGATCATCGCCCAGATCCGTTGGGCCGTAAGGCCGCGCTCAGATTTTTCACCAGATTTAGGACGGCTGGGACCGTTTTGCCAGTTGCTTGACCGGTTTCGTCCAGGCTTCCCTGGATGGCGTTAACCAGAGCCGAGCCTACGACGACGCCGTCAGCGCCCTGAGCAAGTGCGCGTGCCTGCTCCCCTGTCTTTACGCCAAAACCGACCACGACGGGAAGGTCCGTGGCTTTCTTAATGCGCCCGACCTGGGTGTAAACGTCGTTAACATCGGGCGTGGCGGCCCCGGTTATCCCCGTGATCGACACGTAATAGACGAAGCCCGAGGTGTTCGCGAGCACGGCCGGCAGCCGCTTCTTGTCGGTCGTCGGCGTGGCGAGCCGGATGAATGAGAGCCCGCGCTCGAGCGCCGGCAGGCACAGCTCCTCGTCGGCCTCGGGCGGCACGTCGACGACGATCAGCCCGTCGACGCCGGCGGCGGCGGCGTCATCCAGAAATTTCTCGTTCGGATAGACGTAGATGGGATTGTAGTAGCCCATCAGCACGATGGGCGTGTCCTTGTCCGCTTCGCGGAACTCGCGGACCATGGCGAGCGTCTTGCGCATCTTCTGGCCCGGCCTTGAGCGCGCGCAGCGACGAGGCCTGGATCGCGGGTCCGTCCGCCATCGGGTCCGAGAACGGCATGCCGAGCTCGATGATGTCGGCGCCGGCCTCCGGCAGCCCGAAGAGGATCTTCTTCGACGTCTCGAGGTCGGGATCGCCCGCGGTGACGAACGTGATGAGCGCCGCCCGCTTCTCTTGTCTTGAGACCGGCGAAGCGCCTGTCGATACGCGTTGTGCTCATTGTCATGCCTCGATGAGCCTGGCTTCGGGCGAAGGGAGATCGTCGAGTGAGCGATCACTGGTGACATACCGATCTCGCCGATGCCAGTATGGCGGGCCAACGGGGAAGGCCATGCCGATCGTAGTCGTTGTCATATTGCTCCTCTACGGTTCTCCGGTCTTTGCGGTTGATCTATCCCCTACCGCACAGGCAATCGCTGGAGATCGCATGGCCGACGATAGCGCGATGACGGAAGATCGTTTCTGGGCATTGATCTCGAGGACGGCTGTCCACGAGGCCGATCCGGAACAACAGCTTCATGCTGGAAGCTGCGCGTTGACAGCACCCGATCGGTCGTTTCATCGTCGATTTCATCGCGAGCAGACGGCGAGCTCATCATGGAGATCGATGCGGCCACGTACTCTGCGGCGGGCTAGTTGAGGCGCGATGTCAGCGGTCGCGAGTGCTCGAAGCGCTAGGCTTCTACGATCAGCCGCGTCGCGAACGCCGAAGATGTACGCGCCAATCTCGCAGGCGTGCTTGACGAGTATCCTGCGCGAGCTGACGGCGGCGAGATCTCGAAAGGCCCCCTACACGCGGCTGCGCCAGAACCGGCCTCTCCCCGACCGGGAAGAGGAGAAGTGGGAGCTTTCACCTCTCCCCGCGGGGAGAGGTCGGACGCGTCCATCGTTGCATGGCTCCGGCATACAGCTGCCGGGTCGTTGCCTTTCCGTCAAATCTTCATCCCCAGGTGGCCGGCGACCGCGAACACGTCCTTGTCGCCGCGCCCGCACATGTTCATGACCAGCAGGTTGTCCTTCGGCAGCTTCGGCGCGAGCTTCGTCACCCAGCCGAGCGCGTGCGACGGCTCGAGCGCCGGGATGATGCCTTCGAGCCGCGCGCAGAGCTGGAACGCGTCGAGCGCCTCCTTGTCGGTGATCGAGACGTACTCGACGCGCCCCGTGTCCTTGAGCCAGGAATGCTCGGGCCCGACGCCCGGATAGTCGAGGCCGGCCGAGATCGAATGGCCCTCGAGGATCTGCCCGTCGTCGTCCTGCAGGAGATAAGTGCGGTTGCCGTGCAGCACGCCGGGCCTGCCGCCGTTCATCGACGCCGCGTGCCCGTTCTCCACCTCGAGGCCGTGGCCGCCGGCCTCGACGCCGTAGATCTTGACGCTCTCGTCGTCGAGGAACGGATGGAACAGGCCGATGGCGTTCGAGCCGCCGCCGATGCAGGCGACGAGCGTGTCGGGCAGGCGCCCCTCGCGCTCCATCATCTGCTCGCGCGTCTCCTGTGCCGATGATCGACTGGAAGTCGCGCACCATGGCCGGATAGGGATGCGGACCGGCCGCCGTGCCGATCAGGTAGTAGGTGTCGCGCACGTTCGTGACCCAGTCGCGCAGCGCTTCGTTCATGGCGTCCTTGAGCGTCATGGCGCCGGACGTGACCGCGTTGACCTTGGCGCCGAGCATGTGCATGCGCACGACGTTGGGCGACTGCCGCTTGACGTCGGTGGCGCCCATGTAGATCTCGCACGGCAGGCCGAAGCGCGCGCACACGGTCGCGACCGCGACGCCGTGCTGGCCGGCGCCCGTCTCGGCGATGATGCGCGTCTTGCCCATGCGCCGCGCGAGCTGGATCTGGCCGAGGCAGTTGTTGATCTTGTGGCTGCCGGTGTGATTGAGCTCGTCGCGCTTGAAGTAGATCTTGGCGCCGCCCTTGCCGCCAGCCAGCCTGACGAAGTGCTCGGTCAGGCGCTCGGCGAAATAGAGCGGGCTCGGCCGGCCGCCGTAGTGGAGCAGGAGATCGGTGAGCTCGGCCTGGAATGTGGGGTCGGCCTTGGCCGCCTCGTAGGCCGCCTCGAGCTCGAGGATGAGCGGCATCAGCGTCTCGGCGACGAAGCGGCCGCCGAAGAGGCCGAAATGCCCGCGCTCGTCGGGCCCGCCGCGGAAGGTGTTGAGCTTGGCTTCGCCCGTCTTTTTGCGTCTTCGTGGCCATGGGGAATCCTCGTACAGCTCGTCCTCGACCGCGGATCGAGCCGTTGACGCTGCTTAGCCGCCTTTGCGGCCCGAAGGAAGCGGCGGATCAGCTCAGGGTCCTTCTCGCCCGGGCGCCCGTTCGACCCCCGACGAGACGTCGACGATCGATGCCCCGGTGAGCCGGATGGCGTCGGCGACGTTGTCCGGCGTGAGGCCGCCGGCGAGCGCGAAGGGGTAGTGGCCCCTGACGCCCTCCAGGATGCGCCAGTCGAAGGTGAGGCCGTTGCCGCCGGGAAGCGCGGCCGGGTCCTTGGGCGGCTTGGCGTCGAACAGGACGAGGTCGGCGCGCCCGCCCGGCTCGAGATAGAGGTCGGCGCCCGCAACGTCGCCCTCGCGTTCGCGACGGCGACGCGCCTTCATGACCGGTATGCGCGTGCGCCGCTGGATCTCGCGTCGCCCGCTCGGGCGTCTCCGATCCGTGGAGCTGGAGGAGGTCGGGGCGCACCTCGGCGGCCACCCGATCGACGAGCGCGTCGTCGGCATCGACGAGCAGCGCCACGACCTCGCGCCCGGCTGCGCTCGTGCGCGCGCCGCGAAAGCGCCTGGCTGTCGCGATATCGAGATGGCGCGGGCTTCTTCGCGAAGAACACGAGGCCGACGTAATCGGCGCCCGCCTCGAGTGCCGCGTCGAGCGCCGCCTCCGTCTTGATGCCGCAGATTTTGACCTTGGTCGTCATGATGATCCGGACTCAGATCGCCGCAGCCTCATGGTGAGCTTCGCCCGAGCTCATGAGGCCGAATCTGAGACGCGGGCGAAGTTCGCCTCGCCCTTCAGCCTGCGAGCCGGCTCAGGATGAAGGGACTGCGAGCCGTTATAGCGTATTCGAGGCAGTTAAGCCGCGTCGCGGCGGCCCGGAGCGGGAAGCTCCTTCGCGCGCCCCGAGACCTCGGCGTCGCGCTCGCGCGTGAGACGATCGGCCTCGGCCTGCCATCGCTTGCGCGTCGCCGCGAGTTGCGCCGCGAGCTCCGGCGCCAGTGGCCCTGCGACATCCATGTCGAGAGGCCGCCGAGCAGCACGCCGATGAGCAGCGCCCCGAACAGATAGCGCGTAGAACGGCAGCACGACCGAGAGCACCGGCTGCTCCGGACGGAAGGGATCGAGCACGAGGCGCACGGTGTGCCGGTTCGCGATCGCAAGCGTGATCAGGAAGACGGCGGCCGGAAACGCGATGAGCAGCCAGACGATACGTTTCAGCACGAGCTGCGTCTCCCAACTTGGGCTCAGATCGACTCCTGGCCGGCTAGCCGCTGAGAGCAGCGCGCTCTAAGCGTGGCCGTTGTTCAGCCGGTCGCGAAGCTCCTTGCCGGTCTTGAAGAACGGCACGAACTTCTCGGCGACGGGCACCGGCGTCGCCGGTGCGCGGGTTGCGGCCCTGGCGCGCCGCGCGATGCTTGACCGTGAAGGCGCCGAAGCCTCGGAGCTCGACGCGATCGCCGCGCGCCAGCGCATCGACGATCTCGTCAAACACGACGTTGACGATCCGCTCCACGTCGCGATGATAGAAATGCGGATTGGAGGATGCGATCTTCTGAATAAGCTCGGACTTGATCACGGGCGTCCCTCGGAAAGTAATTGTATTTCCTTAGTTTTCCGAAGGGTGCCAAACGGAAACGAGGCCGTCAAGACCAAGCGTGCCGATTGCCGGAGTTATTACGGACTATGCCAGCAATCCGGCCGGCGCTTTGCGCAAGCCCGGTCCGCCGCCAAAGCCGGAAATGGAGCTCGGCAAGGCCCCAGCTGCCCTCCGGCGTCGGGCTTCCAATTGACCACCTTGAGGTCTTTGGTGACGCCGCGCTTTTCCTCGAGCCAGCGCACCGCCTCGGCCTCGCCGCCGATCTCGTCGACGAGCTTGTTGTCGAGCGCCTGCCGGCCGGAGTAGATGCGCCCCGAGATGAGCCCGTCGACGCTGCTCGCGGTGATGCCGCGCCGGTCCTCGACCAGCGAGATGAACCAGCGGAAGCCGTCGTCGATGGTCTCCTGCATCACCTTGCGGGCGCCTTCGGTGGCCGGCTCGAACGGATTGGGCGCGGCCTTGAGCTCGCCGCTCTTAACCTCGTTGAACTTGACGCCGAGCTTGGTCAGGAGCTCGCTCACCTCGGGCCATTGCGCCAGCACGCCGACCGAGCCCGTGATCGTGTTGCCGCGGGCGACGATGTGGTCGGTGCCGAGGCCGACGATATAGCCGGCCGAGGCCGCGACGGTGCCGAACTGCGCCACGACGGGCTTCTTCTTGGCGACGTCGCGCAGCGCCGTGATAGAGGCTTTCGCCGCCGGTCGTCGTGCCGCCGGGGCTGTTGACGAACACGAGCACGCGCCTCGACGTGCTTCGCGTCCTTGATCTTCTTCAGCATCGCGAGCTGGTCGCGGTCGTCGGTGATCGTGCCCTCGATGGCGATGCGCGCGATCTGCTGCGGCGCGCAACGACGAGAGATCGCTCGCCGCCGAAGGCAGCAGGCGCCGAGCGCAAGCCGACAAGTCCGCGATGGCGGCGCTGCGCCAGAACGTGAGGCGGCGGCGCATGCGGCGGCGGTCGAGGACGGCTTCGGTCTCGAGACTCATGTGGGCTCGTTGTCACGTGGCTGCCGCAGCAGACGCGGCCAGTTCGACAAATAGGTGCGACCACTAGAGGTTAGGCAATCGGCCGGGCATGTTCAACGGCAGGACGTCCCGAAAGGCGCCGCGAGCCGGGCCAAACAAAATGGCGCGCGAGACGAGTGTCCCGCGCGCCTCGAGCGAGCCGTTGCGCTCGAGAGCCGGCGCCGGCATGATTACTCCTCGTCGTCCTCGGTCTTCGTTGTCGTCGTCCGGCTTCGCGCTTCTTGATGGCGGCCTTGAAGATGTCGCCGAGCGACGCGCCCGAGTTCGGACGAGCCGTACTGAGCCACGGCCTGCTTCTCCTCGGCGATCTCGAGCGCCTTGATCGAGACGTTGATGCGGCGCGCTGCCTTGTCGGCGGAGATGACCGCCGCATCGACCTTCTGGCCGACCGTGAAGCGCTCGGAGCGCTGCTCGGAGCGGTCGCGCGACAGGTCGGAGCGCTTGATGAAGGTCGTGATGATCGGTGTCGGCGATCTTCACCTCGATGCCGTTCTCCTGCACGGCGACGACCTCGCACGTGACCTGATCGCCCTTCTTGTACTTGGAGAGCGCGTCGGCCGGGTCGCCGCCGAGCTGCTTGATGCCGAGCGAGATGCGCTCCTTCGAGCTGTCGACGTCGAGCACGATGGCCTTGACGTTGTCGCCCTTCTTGTAGTCCTTGATGACCTCGTCGCCCGGCTTCTGCCAGTCGAGATCGGAGAGGTGCACCATGCCGTCGACGCCGCCGTCGAGGCCGATGAACAGGCCGAACTCGGTGATGTTGCGGATCGGACCTTCGACGATCGAGCCCTTGGGATGCGGTCGTGAGGAACGAATCCCAGGGGTTGTCCTGGGTCTGCTTGAGGCCGAGCGAGATGCGCCGCTTGGTCGGATCGACCTCGAGGATCTGCACCTCGACCTGCTGGCTGGTCGAGACGATCTTGCCGGGGTGGATGTTCTTCTTGGTCCAGCTCATCTCCGAGACGTGGATCAGGCCTTCGACGCCGGGCTCGAGCTCCACGAAGGCGCCGTAGTCGGCGATGTTCGTGACGGTGCCCTTGAAGCGGGCGCCGATCGGATACTTGGCCTCGATCGCCGACCACGGGATCGGCCTGCAGCTGCTTCATGCCGAGGCTGATGCGCTGCGTCTCCGGGTTGATGCGGATGATCTGCACCTTGACCGTGTCGCCGACGTTCAGGATCTCGGACGGATGGTTGACGCGGCGCCAAGCCATGTCGGTGACGTGCAGCAGGCCGTCGATGCCGCCGAGGTCGATGAACGCGCCGTAGTCGGTGATGTTCTTGACCAGGCCGTCGATGATCTGGCCCTCGGCGAGGCGGGCGACGATGTCGGCGCGCTGCTCGGCGCGCGTCTCCTCGAGCACGGAGCGGCGCGAGACGACGATGTTGCCGCGGCGGCGGTCCATCTTCAGGATCTGGAACGGCTGCTGCTGATGCATCAGCGGGCCGATGTCGCGCACGGGGCGGATGTCGACCTGCGAGCCCGGAAGGAACGCCACGGCGCCGTCGAGATCGACCGTGAAGCCGCCCTTGACCTTGTTGAAGATGACGCCCGTCACCTTCTCGCCCTTCTCGTGCAGCTTCTCGAGGCGGGTCCAGCTCTCCTCGCGGCGCGCCTTGTCGCGCGAGAGCACGGCTTCACCGAGCGCGTTCTCGACGCGCTCGAGGTAAACTTCCACCGTGTCGCCGACCTTGAGGTGCTGGGCTTGCCGGCGATGCCGAACTCCTTGAGCGGAACGCGGCCTTCCATCTTGAGGCCGACGTCGATGACGGCGAGATCCTTCTCGATGCCGACGATCTTGCCCTTGACGACGCTGCCTTCGAAGACGTCGTCCTTGGCCAGGCTCTCGGCCAGCAGGGCGGCGAACTCGTCGCGCGTCGGGTTCATCTCTTTGCTGGTGCTGCGGTGCTCATTCGTGCTCCTTGACGAGTGCGTATGACTGATGGGCTGCGCGGCCGCTCGCTGACGGCCGGCGCGGCGGATGAGGTGTGATCGAGCCCCGAGGCAGCGCCGGTCGCGCTAGCGCGCAGTCGGACGGCTCTCGCCATGAGCTCGGAAGGTGAATCTTGGTCTCGGCGCCGCCGTGATGGGCCTAAGCCCGCCAGTTGAAATTGAAACGCTGGGTTTCAGCGCCCCTACTGGCCGATCTTCCTCTTGATCAATCCGACGGCGGCGTCGAATGCGGCTTCTATACCCAAGTCGCTCGTATCAAGCAAGATGGCATCGGCGGCCTGTACCATGGGGGCGTTCGCGCGCCCGCATCGCGGGCGTCGCGCGCCTTGATGTCGGCCAGGACGGCGTCGATAGGTGACGGTCTCACCGCGGGCCTCGAGCTCGGCAAAACGGCGCCTGGCGCGCACCTCGGGGGTTGCGGTCACGTAAATCTTAACGTCCGCGTCCGGGCAGACGACGGTGCCGATATCGCGGCCGTCGAGCACCGCGCCGGGCTTCCGGCGGGCGAAGCCGCGCTGATAGTCGAGCAGCGCCGTGCGCACCTCGGGGATCTTGGCCACGATCGAGGCGGCATCGCCCGCGGTGGCCCCGCGCAGCGCCGGATCGTCGAGCGTCGCTCGGATCGAGCGCCGCGCGCGGCGCCGACGGCGGCCCAGATGTCGTCGAGGCGGAAGCCGAGCCGCGCACGTCGCGGGCGACCGCCCGGTAGAGGAGGCCGGTGTCGAGGCAAGGGAAGCCGAGGTGATCGGCGACGCGCTTGGCGAGCGTGCCCTTGCCCGAGGCCGCCGGCCCGTCGATGGCGATGATCATGGCTCCAATCCCCTCTCCCCATCGCCTCGATGGGGAGAGGGCTAGGGTGAGGGGCAGCCGCACACCGCAGCGCGAGAAGTTGCCCCTCACCCCAACCCTCTCGTCGTGCCGAAGGCACGCTTTCAGCATGACGCTTGCGGGGAGAGGGAGATCTGACATCGATGGCGATGATCATATCGCTACGCATTTTCCTGCTCACGGCCCATCATAGCGGGCGCCGAGGCTCTCCATGAGCCCGCGGAACTCCGGGAAGCTGGTCGCGATCATGGTCGTGTCGTCGACCGTCACCGGCTTCGCGCGCGCGAGCCCGAGCGTCAGGAAGGTCATGGCGATGCGGTGATCGAGATGGGTCGCGACCGTGCCGCCGCCTGCACGATGCCGGTGCCGTGGACCGTGAGCGTATCGCCGTCGACCTCGGCCTTGACGCCGTTGGCGAGCAGCCCCGCCGCCGTGGCCGCGAGCCGGTCGCTTTCCTTGACCTTGAGCTCGGCGAGCCCGTCCATGCGGTGTCGCCCGCGCGCGAACGCCGCGACCACGGCCAGCATCGGATATTCGTCGATCATCGACGGCGCGCGCTCGGCCGGCACGCGCACGCCGCTGAGCTCGGAGAACGCGCACGCGAGATCCGCGACCGGCTCGCCGCCCTCCTCGCGCGCGTTCATGAAGGCGACGTCGCCGCCCATTTCCTGCAGCGTCTCGTAGAAGCCGATGCGCGTCGGATTGACGAGCACGCCGTCGATCGTGATCTCGGAGCCCGGCACGATGAGCGCCGCCGCCGCGAGAAACGCCGCCGAGCTCGGATCGCCGGGCACCGTCACGTCGCGGCCTTCCAGCTCGGCGTCGCCCAGCACCGTGATGCGCGTCGTCCCGCCGGCGGCCACCGTGCGCACGTCGGCGCCGAAGTAGCGCAGCATGCGCTCCGTGTGATCGCGCGTCGCCTCGCGCTCGATGACGGTCGTCTCGCCCGCCGCCATGAGCCCGGCCAGCAGCACCGCGCTTTTGACCTGCGCCGACGGCACCGGCAGCTCGTAGGTGATCGGCACGAGGCTGCGACGTGCCGCGGAGCGTCAGCGGCAGCATGTCGCCGCTGCCGTCGACCTCGAGGCCCATCTGCGCAAGCGGGGCCAGCACGCGCCCCATCGGCCGCCGCGAGAGCGAGGCGTCCCCCGTCATCGTCACGGTGATGTCGTGCCCGGCGATCACGCCCATCATGAGCCGCGTGCCGGTGCCGGAGTTGCCGAAATCGATTGGCGCCGCTGGGCTGGGCCAGTCCGCCCGCGCCGCGCCCCAGCACCTCCCAGACATCGCCGATCTTCGCCGTGGGCGCGCCGAGCGCGGTGACGGCCTTCGCCGTATTGACGACGTCCTCGGCCTCGAGCAGCCCGCGGATGCGCGTCCGCCCGGTGGCGAGCGCCCCGAGCATCAGCGCCCGGTGCGAGATCGACTTGTCGCCGGGAACGCGGACGCGGCCCCCTGAGCGGGCCGGCTTTGAGCGCGGTCAGTGGTGTGGGTTCGGGGTGTTTCACGTGCGCGCGCCCGCCTTGTCGGCCTGAGGGAGCCTTGAGCGAAGTCGCGGGGCCGGCCGGGTTTTGCTGGTGCGCCGCATAGAGCCCGCGGATCGGGAGCCTGTCAACGCCGCGCCGCCCCTTTTGCCGGGTCCACTGCTCGAACCGCGCAACATGCCCGTGAACGGGATTTCGTTTTGACAGCGTCTCCGCCATATGGCAGACCGCATGTTTCCAATTCCAACCAGAGTGAGAGCCATGGCGACCAAGCAAGCGCGCGGGACGAAGCGCACGTGCCAGAGCAGTGAATGCGGCGCCCGTTTCTACGACCTGGCCCGCCACCCGATCGTCTGCCCCGTTTGCGGCACGGTCTACGAGCTGGCCTCGGCGCCGCTCAACCTCGCGGCCATCGCCGCCGAGGAGAAGGCCGCGCGCCGGGCCCGCAAGGCCGAGTTCGTGCCCGAGAAGGTGGCCGATGCCCCCGACGCCGCGGCCGAGACCGAGGCCGAGGTCGAGGAGGCGCTGCCGGAGATCGAGGACGGCGGCGAGGAGATTGCCGCCGAGGAGGACGAGACCTTCCTTCCCGACGAGGAGGAGGAGGGCGGCGACGTGTCCAACATCATCGGCGGCCCGGTCGCCGAAGGCGAGGAGGAGCGCTGACGCCGAAGGCGAGGAGGAGCGCTGAGCGCGGCGCGCTCGCGTTCGCGCTGGGCAAGCGCGGGCGCTGTTGCCGCCTCGTTGCCTCTTGATGAGCGAACTTCGCGCTTGAAGTTTGGCCCCGTTGGGCCTAATCAGCCGCATTCAGGGGAGGGCGCGCGCAACGCGCCCTTTCACGTTCCCAAGGTCGGGGCCATAGCTCAGCTGGGAGAGCGCTTGCATGGCATGCAAGAGGTCACCGGTTCGATCCCGGTTGGCTCCACCAACTCACTAGTCACAACTTTTCCGCGACTCATCGCTGATGAAGTTTGAAGCGCGGCGGCGCTGATCGCCGTGTTGGGATGCCGCGGTTGCCCGCCAGAGTGCTTCCGGAAAAGTGGGAACCGGTTTTCCGATAAGAAGCACGACAAACAAAGCCGCTAGTCGAAGGCGAGCGCTATGACGCGCACGAAGACGATCACGCTCAAAATCACGACCAGATAGGCGATTGCCTCGATCAACGGGTGCTCCTGACGCATTACAAGCCCCGGCGAGCCAATTCCGGATTGCGGCTCCGCACTCGAGCACGAAGGGCGCCGCCGCGTCGAGTACAAAGTTTAGCCAGCGTGTTGCCCGATTTTGATCAGGACTTGATCCGTGTGCGGCCCCTCCGCGCATGAGGCGAGTTATCCACGGGCCTGCATGGAACCCGACGCTGTTCGAGATATTTTACTGATCTGGGACGACAGCGGAGGGAGCGGACATGATCAACAAGTCCGAGCGTGCGGCGCTGCGCGGCCTCATTACAGGCATGCCGCCCGCGCTCGACCTCGCCGCACTTGCCGAGGAGGACGCCCTGCGCCTCGTCGTGCGGCTGGGTCTCAAGCACCCGATGACGCTCCCCGCCGCATTGAAGGTCGTCGCCACCGAGATGCCGCACGGGCGCTGGCGTGAGATCGAGCGCACGGCCCGGGCCCTGCACGCGATGCTGCAGCGGCGGGGTGACGGGACTGGCTCGGCAAGTTAGGCGCGGGGGAGCCAGTCGAAGATGGCCCCGGGGCAAAGAAGATCAGACAGCAGAGCGTTGTACACAGAAGTGCCCGCCGGGCCGTACGAAGTCGGACATCCCCAGACCGATCAGCTATTATTGAACGAGCGCACTGAGTTGTTTTGCGCGCAAGGCATTCATCCGAGCAATTTTATTGCGTTCCCGAGTTCGCGTCGCCGACCCGTCGGGAGCACTCAATGATTTTTTCACACGCGGCGGCCAAAGCCGCTCTTATCGCAATTATGGCGCTGGCAATTTCGGTCGCGAACGCGGCCGCGCAACCGGCACCGCAGCAGAGCGCGCCGGTTCCATCTGCGCCGGTTCCCTCTGCGAATGCAGCCCAACCTGATGTGTCGAACGCGCCGCCGGCCGGCCAAGGCGCGGCGGTGGCGAAGCTCGTCGCGACGAACCTCGGCAATCTGAAGAAGATCACGCCGGAGCTGATCGCCCTCATCAATGCCGACCCGGCGCTCGCTGCCGGATTGATCGAAGCCGCCCGGCAACACCCTGAGCAAGCGCAAGCGCTCGCTCAGCTTCTGTCCAAGATCCAGGCCGGTCTCAAGACCACCAATCCGGACGGCGCGAATGTCATCGCCGCGCTCGTCGCGTCTGCTCCGCCCGAGTTTCAGGCGGCTTACGCAGTGGCGCTCGCCGGAGGCGGCGGCGATGGCGCGCCCGCAGGCGCCCCGGGTCAGGCCGATGGCGGCGGTGGAAGCGGCGGTGGAGGCGCGGCGTCGTCAGGTGGCGGTTCGTCGACAGGCAGCGCCGGAGCCGGCGGCAGCTCCGGCGGCTTGGGGTTCGGCTCAGGCTTTGGCGGGGCGATCGGAGGCAGCGGATCAGGCGGAAGCGGTGGCTCGTCAGGCAATGGCAGCGGCACGACGCCAGACAATGGCGGTGGAAGCAATGCACTGACCTTTATCCAGCTTGTCGGGCAGTTTCTCTCTTACAACGAGCTCCCCTCGGATAGTTTGGGTGCCGCGCAGATCGCTGCTTTGGGCCAGCAGCTGCAAGGGCACGGGGTCAATCCCAACAACCTGACTACGGATCAGTTCGATGGCCTGCTAAATGTCGGGCAGTGGTTCTTCGATCATGATATCGATCCAGGCAGCTCGACCCCCGATCAGATTTCGGCACTGCTCACTCTCGCTAGCGTTACGACAGGCCAAGTGACACCCGATCAGGTTTCGAACCTGCTAGCCCTCACTAGAACGGGACCCAGCAATCCGTCGCTTGGCCTCTTTACAGCCGAGTTGATCTTGGGCGGGCCGGACCCCGACGAAGTGGATCCCGCTCAACTCCCTGGTCGGCTAGGTGCGGCCGGCATCAATCTACCGGGTCCGCTGAGCACGATCACCATCGAGCAGCTTCAAGGCTTGATGGCCGCCGCAGGCTACAACGTTCCGCTCGAGGAGCTGGAGACCGCGCTCTCCCTCCTCGACATTGACCCCGAGAATTTTAAAAGCAGCACACCGGACGACAACGGCGGCACGCCGGGCAACGGCGGTGGCGGTCAATCCAACGGCGGCGCCATTCCGAGAACCCTGGGCGAACTCGCTACCCAACTCCTCATCAACAACGGCGTCGATCCGAGAAGCCTGACGGCAGAGCAGCTCACAGGATGGCGTCAGTGGCTAACAAATAACGGCTACGATCCCAATAGTCTTTCGACGGCCCAGTTCGCGGAGCTCTTAAGTAACGCGCAATCGCTCGTCGATCTCGGTGTCACGTCGACCTGGCTGGTCACACTGACAGCAAACCAAATTCAAGCCCTGGAGCCTGGAGAATGGAGGGCAATGGCTCGAGGCTCGCGCAGTCGATCCCAAGAATATGACCGCTGCTCAGGCGGCAACGTTTCTGATTTTAGCCGGCCTCAATCCCGGCCAGGTGACGCCCGCTCAACTCTCGGATCTCTTGACGCTGGCCGGTCTCGGGTCCAGCTCCTCGGCGACCGACAAGTTCACGTCCCTGTTGAATTTGGCCGGCCTTACGCCGGGAGAGGTCACACCAGCTCAGCTCGCAGGTCTTCTTGGCAAAGTCGGCGTCACCTTGCCAGGTCCGCTCAACACCATCACGCTCGGCGAATTCAAGGGTCTTATCGCGGCCGCGAGCATCGAATTGACGGATCAGGAGCTAAGCGCGCTCCTCGTCTTGGCGGGCATAGACTTGAGTACCTTTAAGACCACGTGCAGCGGAGTTGTGAGCCCGAGCACGCCTTGCGGGTAGGTGTGCTGCAAGGGCCCATTGAAAACTCACCATGACGCGGGCAAGACTTGTACGGCGTTCTGAACACGCCCTGCGAGCTCACCACCCATGACCCCCGCCACCCACTCCCCTTCCGGCCGCCCGCGCGCTCGCGGCCTCGGTCTCCCGCTTTCCGGCGAGTCCGGGCCGCTCAACGCCATCACCGACATTCCGGGCGTCACCGTCGGGCTCACCACGCTCATCGATGCCCACCGCCCCATCCGCACCGGCGTCACCGCGATCCTGCCGCGCGCGCGCGACGCGCTGCTCAATCCCGTCTGGGCCGGCGCCTTCTCCATGAACGGCAACGGCGAGATGACGGGCGTGCACTGGGTGCGCGAGGCCGGCTGGTTCACGGGGCCGATCACCGTCACCAACACGCTCTCGCTCGGCATCGCCCACCACGCCACCGCGCGCTGGATGGTCGAGCGCTTCCCGGCGCGCCTGGACGACGAGCTCTGGATCCTGCCCGTTGCCGCCGAGACCTACGACGGGTATCTCAACGACATCGCCGGCCTGCATGTCACCGAGGCGCATGTGCTGGCCGCACTTCGAGGCGCGGCGGGCGGACCGGTCGCCGAAGGCTCGGTCGGCGGCGGCACCGGCATGATCGCCTACGAGTTCAAGGGCGGCACGGGCACGGCTTCGCGCCGGGCCACGACGCGCTCGGGCACCTTCACCGTCGCCGCCCTCGTGCAGGCGAACCATGGCATCCGCCCCTGGCTCACCGTCTGCGGCGTGCCTGTCGGGAAAAGCCTGACCGAGGACACGCTCTGGAGCCGGGAGAAGGGCTCGATCATCGTCATCCTCGCCACCGACGCGCCGCTGCTGCCGACACAACTCGAGCGGCTTGCGAAGCGCGCCTCAATCGGCATCGGCCGCGGCGGCACGCCGTCCGGCAACAACTCGGGCGACATCTTCTTGGCCTTCTCGACCGCCAACGATCCGGGCCCTTGCCAGAGCCGCCGCGCCTCGCGTTCTCGGCGCTCTCGAGCGACGACCTCGATCCCCTCTTCATGGGCGCCGTCGAGGCGGTGGAGGAGAGCGTGCTCAACGCCATGCTCGCCGCCGACACTATGATTGGCAAGCGCGGCCGCCGCGTCGCCGCCCTCGACCCCCCGCGCTTGAAGTCCTTCTTCTAAGAGGCTCGCGCCCCTCACACCGCCGTGAAGCAGTTGTCGACGAAGAGATGCGCGCCGTTGACGAAGCTGGCTTCGTCGCTGGCGAGGAACAAGGCCGCGCGCGCGACCTCGATCGGCTCGCAGAGCCGCCCCTGCTGCACGGCGATGGCCGCGTCCGACATGTCGACGCCGAGCGCCGTAGAGCTCCTTCACCTCGCGCAGCCCGTGCGGCGTCGCGACGAACCCGGGGCATACCGTGTTGCAGCGGATGTTCTGATCGCGATATTCCACGGCGATCGACTGGGCGAACATGTGGCAGGCGCCTTTGGTGGCGTTGTAGAACACCTCGCGCGGCGTGGCCGCCACCGCCGAGATCGACGAGGTGCAGACGATCGACCCGCCGCCCGCCTTCAGCATGCCCGGCAGCACGGCGCGCGTCATGAGGTACATGCTTGTCACGTTGACGGCCATAAGCCAGTTCCACTCCTCGAGGGTGCACTCGAGGAACGGCTTGATGATGATCGTGCCGGCGTGATTGAAGAGCACGTTCGGCTGCCCGAGCGCCGCCGTCACCGCGGCTGCCGCCGCGTTCACCTGGGCTTCGTCGGCCACGTCCGCCTTGGCGAACATTGCCATGCCGCCGGCCGCCTGGATCTCGGCAACCACGGCGCGGCCCGCCTCCTCGTTGCGGTCGACGACGCCGACCTTGGCGCCTTCCGCCGCGAACAGCCGCGACGAGGCGCCCCCCATCCCTGTGGCGCCACCCGAGATGAGAGCGATCTTTCCTGCCAGTCTGCCGGCCATCGGGGTGTGATCCTTCTGTTCGTTTGAACGCCAGCCATCCTAGCCCGCGGCGGCCTTGGTCGGAAGCGCGCGGGCGCTATCCGAGCGAGTCTCGGGCTCTGGGCGCCGACTTGAGGTTGCGGCACGCCTAGCCGGCCGCCTTAAGGGTTCCTTAAATGGACACGGCGCAAAGCCATTTCCGCGCAAGATATACGAAGAGTTCACTGCTTCTTAGCCATGTCGGTACGATCATGCGCCGACGCATGCCGCACCGCGTGATGACCAGACTAATCCCCGGAGCCGAGCCCCGTCGATGACACTTGAAGAACAAAACGCCGGCGGCTCCGGAGGCGACGGCCAGCAAGGTCTCGAGGAGCGGGCCGCCTGTCTTGTCAATCCGCGCTCAGGGATAGCCAACGACTACCTGAACCACTTCAATGAGGTGTTCCTGCTGATTGAGAATCTCCCGATCCTGCTGCCGGAGATGCTCGACGAGCTCATGGCCTGGAAGCCGGTGACCTACCGCGAGTACTTCCAGAGATCCCTTCTGCCGGGCTCCGCCCGGGCCATCGCCATCTACGACGGCCTGGACGAGGACTTCCGCAACGAGTTCGAGACCATCATCAAGAGCGTCAACGGCATCGCGCTCGCGTCCGTCCAGGTGATCGGCAACCACCGCTCGCCCACGGGCGAGATCGATCCCGAGCAGGTGTCCGAGTTCTGCGAGAACTCCTCGCGCGCCATGAGGAGCGCCCTGAACCGCGCCGCCGATCTGGTCAACAACGGCCGCGGCGAGGTGGTCGAGACGCCCCAGGAGATGGTCGAGCGCATCCTGAACGTTGCCGAGGCCGCGACCGGCGAGCCGGTAGCCGTAGCGCCGGCCGAAGTGGCTGCCGAGGAAGCGCCGCTACCTGCGCCTCCGATGCCGGCACCGGCGAAAGTCGAGACCCAGTCAGCCGCGGCGCCGGCACCGGCTGCCGCGAAACCCAAGGCGCCTGCACGAGAACCCGAGGACGCCATGGACGATGAGCCGCAAGCCAAAGAGACGCCGCAAGCCAAGGGCCACAATCCGGCCGTTCCCAGTGCGGGCGATGAAAGCTACTTCACCGTCTTTGCCGGCGGCGAGTGCTTCGGGCTCTCGGTGCTCCACGCCCAGACGATCTTCCGCATCACGTCCGTGACGCCCATTCCAATGGGCCCCGCCGACATCGTCGGGCTCGCCAACCTGCGCGGCAGGGTCGTCACCGCCGTCAGCCTGCGCCGCCGCCTCGGCATCGCGGCCGAGAACCTGCAGAATGCGCTGGCCATCGTCATCGAGCACAAGGGCGAGAATTTCGCGCTCATGGTGGACGAGGTGGGCGACGTGATCTCGCTCGACGCCTCGATGCGCGTGCCCGTTCCGAACCACTTCGATCCCGCCCGCCGCCGCCTCATGACGGACCTCTATAGGGTCGGCAACCTGCTGGTGCCCGTCCTCAACATCGGGACCCTCTTCGACTTTTCGCATTCCGCGCAAACTCGCTGCTGCTTAGGAAATGAGCAGCTAGCCTGGTGCGGAACCTCGCTCGAGCACCTACGTTTAGGTGAGCTGCACCGCGCTTGGCGGCCGGCCTTGATTTGAGCAAGAGGGAGCCGCCCCGCCCCATGTTCCCCATCGGCGACAACATTGCCTCGACGCGCTTCGCCGCTGCCGTCTGGGCGCTGATCGCGATCAACGTCGCGATCTTCGTCTACCAGCTCGGCCTGTCGGGACCGGGGCAGGAGATCTTTCTCGCCAAGTACGCGCTGATCCCGCGCCGCTACTTCAGCCCGTCCTGGGCCTCCGAGGTGGGCCTGAGCCCGCTCGACGTGACGCCGTTCCTCACCAACACGTTCCTGCACGGCGGCTTCCTGCACATCATCATCAACATGTGGACGCTCTACATCTTCGGGCCCGCGCTCGAGGAGCGGCTCGGCAGCGCGCGGTTTCTTGCGCTCTATCTGGGCTCGGGCGTCATCGCCAGCCTGGCGCACGCGATCTTCAATCCGTCCTCGGCCGTCCCCGCGCTGGGCGCGTCCGGTGCCATTGCCGGCGTCATTGCCGCCTACGCGCTGTCGTTCCCCCACGCCTGGATCCGCGTGCTGGTGCTGATCGTCATCATCCCGATCTTCTTCTGGGTGCCGGCCCTCGTCTTCGCCGGCCTCTGGTTCCTGATGCAGGTGCTGCAGGGAACGTCGTCGCTGTTTCTTCCCGCGCAGGGCGGCGGCATCGCCTGGTGGGCGCACATCGGCGGCTTTCTCGCCGGCTGGTTCCTGCTCCGTCGCCTCGACACGGGACGCTTCATCGCGAGCCGCCTGCCTGTGGGCTTCGCGCAACCCGTGGTTTCCGTTCCGCTGGTTCCGCTGAGCGCCTTCCCCTCAGCGGGAGAGGGAACCTGCGCCTTCTGGCCGTAGCTTTTGAAGCGCTCGAGCACGACCGCCATCTCGGCGTCGCTGAGCAGACGCGGCGGCCCGAGCATCAGCACCTTGCAGTACTGCTCGGCCAGCACCTCGACCTCGGCCGCGAGCTCGAGCGCGGCGGGGAGCGTCTCGCCGAGCGCGATCAGCCCGTGGTTCGCCATCAGGCACGCGTTGCGCTCGGTGAGGCCGCCGGCGACGTAGGTCGCAAGCTCGTTGGTGCCGAAGGTCGCGTAGGGCACGATCGGGATGTCCTTCCCGCCCGCGACCGCGACCATGTAGTGAAAGGCCGGAATGCTCTTGCCCGCGCAGGCGAGCACGGTGGCATGCAGCGAGTGCGTGTGCACGACGGCACCCATGTCGGGGCGCGCCTGGTAGGCCGAGAGATGGAAGCGCCACTCGCTCGACGGCTTCTTCTGCTTCCCCGGCACGCTGCCGTCGCCGGCCACGAAGACGACGTCGCGCGGCTTGATCTCGTCGTAGGCCATGCCGGTCGGCGTGATCAGCATGCCGCCCTTCCAGCGGCACGAGACGTTGCCCGAGCGCCCCGGCGACAGGCCACGCTCGCTCATCGCCAGCGCCGTCTCGATGACGGCGCGGCGCGCTGCGGTCTCGGCCTTTTTCTTTTTTGCCTTCATGCTCGGACTCGGGATGGAAGCGCGCTGACCGCGCGATCAAAGCACGCTACGCGGCGCAAATCTCCTGTGCGTCTCGAAACAAAGTGAACGCGGCCTTGTCCGGAAGCTAGGCTTTCTCCGGATAAAGCGAGAGGAGCCCCTGGCGCGACGCAGGCGCAACCCCGCGCTCGGTGATGAAGCCGGTGACGAGGCGGGCGGGCGTCACGTCGAAGGCCGGATTGCCGGCGGGCGAGCCCGGCGCCGCGATCTCGACCGTCACCACCGAGCCGTCGGCGAGCCGCCCGGGCATCTTCGAGCACCTCGTCCGCCGAGCGCTCCTCGATCGGGATCGTGCGCCCGTCGTCGATCGTCCAGTCGATCGTCGAATGCGGCAGCGCGACATAGAACGGCACGCCGTTGTCCTTCGCCGCGAGCGCCTTGAGATAGGTGCCGATCTTGTTGGCGACGTCGCCCGAGGCCGTCACGCGGTCCGTGCCGACGATGCAGAGATCGACATAGCCCTGCTGCATCAGATGACCGCCGGCGTTGTCGACGACGATCGTGTGCGGCACGCCGTGCGAGCCGAGCTCGAAGGCGGTGAGCGCCGCGCCCTGATTGCGCGGGCGCGTCTCGTCGACCCAGACGTGAAGCGCGATGCCGGCGTCATGCGCCTGGTAGATCGGCGAGGTCGCCGTGCCCCAGTCGACGCAGGCGAGCCAGCCGGCGTTGCAGTGGGTCAGCACGTTGACGCGCTCGCCCGGCTTCTTCTTCGCCGCGATGTCGCGAATGAGCTTGAGCCCGTTGACGCCGATCATGCGGCAGGTCTCGACGTCCTCGTCCGCGATCTCGGCCGCGCGGTTGTAGGCCGCGGCGACGCGCGTCTCGCGCGGCAGATTGCGCACTGCCTTGCGCATTTCGTCCAGCGCCCAACGGAGATTGATCGCCGTCGGCCGCTGCTTGGCGAGGAGATCGATCGCGGCATCGAGCGCTTCGTCGGAGGCGTCCTGGCGCAGCGCGATCGCCACGCCGTAGGCGGCGGTGGCGCCGATGAGCGGCGCGCCGCGCACCTGCATCGAGAAGATCGCCTGCGCGACCTCTTCGACGGACGGTGAGCGCGACGATCTTGAATTCGTGCGGCAGCTTGGTCTGATCGATGATCTCGACCGACCAGCCGTCCTCGGCGAGCCAGATCGTCCGGTAGTGCTTGCCGTTGATGTTCATGCAGCTAGTCCAGGCTCGGCGGGGGTGGAGTTGACATCGGTATCTGGATCGTCGCCTCGAGCCCGCACGCCGCGCACGAGAGCGCATACCACTCCGCATAGGGCCGCGCGGAGCGGTCGATGATCGTGAGCCCATCCCGGCCGCAGCGCGGGCAGGATACCGGCGTCTCGGGATCTACGCGCCAGCTCGTGATGCTTGCGAGAGCGAGCCGCATCTCCTCGGCCGTGAGTCCTGGCTCGCCGTCGGCCGTCATTCAATGCCCCTCGAAGGCGACGAGCGCATGACACGCGATCCCGTGGCTCTTGAGCAGCTTGACGCCGCCGAGGTCCGGGAGGTCGATGATGAAGGTCGCCCCGACGATGGTGCCGCCCGAGCGCGTGACGAGCTTGGCCGCCGCCTCCGCCGTCCCCCCCGTCGCGATCAGGTCGTCGACGATCAGGATGCGCTCGCCCTTGCGGATCGCGTCCTCGTGCATCTCGATCACGTCGACGCCGTACTCGAGCGTGTACTCCTGGCCGATCGTCTTCCACGGCAGCTTGCCCTTCTTGCGGATCGGCACGAAGCCGCAGCCGAGCCGGTCGGCGATGGCGCCGCCCAGAATGAAGCCGCGCGCCTCGATGCCGACCACCGCATCGACGGGCTGCGTGCGGAAGGGCTCCGCCATCTGTGCAATGGCGGCCTTGAAGCCTTGCGCGTCGCCCAACAGCGTGGTCACGTCCCGGAACATGATCCCGGGCTTTGGGTAATCCGGGATAGTACGTATCAGGCCTTTTAGGTCGCTCAAGGACACCTCCCCGACAAAATCGCGGCGCAAGTTAGCAATAACCGTCGTGGCAAGATAGAACGTGCGGACAGCCAAGGGACGATTCGCCGCCCAGGTTTGGCGCACTGCAAACATTTGAGGCAACTGGCGATTTTATCAGAGCCATCGAGCCATGACGGACACCAACTACCCGCTTTCGGCGGACGCTGATCTGGACGACCTGCCAAGAACGCTGAGGCGCGAGCACGAGGCCCGCGCGCGCCAGCGCGAAGGCGCCCCCGGCGACCCGCCGCGGTTCGTCTCGCGCGACGACGGTTATGCGGCCGCCCCGCTCCGCGACGAGCCCCCGCCCGCGACCGTGACGCGCATCGACGTGCCGTTCATGCGGCTCGTGTTCTTCTTCATGAAGGCGGTGATCGCGGCAATCCCCGCGCTGATCCTCTTGACCGCCATTCTCTGGGTCGGAGGCCAGCTCGTGGAGACGTTCTACCCCGAGATCCTCAAGATGAAGATCCTGATCAGCTTCCCGGGCTAGTCGACTGCGCGAGGCTTCAGCCCGCGGGGCCGATGGGGAATTGCCGCTGCCAGGTGGCGCCGCTCGTGTCCCGCGCCACCACCGTCATCTCCTCGGCGCCGTTGGTCACGTAGTCGAACTCGACCCGCGGGTTTTGCGCGAGCGTGATCGAGCCCGTCATCTCGAACACCAGCTCGTCGCCCTGGCGCGCTTCGATGTGGTCGACCATCAAGAGCGGCACGTAGAGCAGCGTGATCTGGTCGAGCACCATGCCGGTATGGTTCGGATGGTTGAGCGCAAATCGCGCCCGCTGCAGCGAGTGCGACGCGGTTGCCTTCTCGCCGACGGCTGCGAAATCCATCTTGCCCATGTTGGCGATGATCTCGGCGGGATCGCCCATCGGCGGCGCCGAGCACGACGCCTGACCGCCCGCGAACTTGACGAGCTGCTCGACCACGTAGAGCTCGCCGTCGCTGGCCTCGACGACGATATGCACGTCGGACTGCTGGTTGAGGCGGATGTTGGTCGTGATGGCGACCTGGTCGCGTGCGCCGCCGAGCCGGAACACGGCCGCCACGGGCGACGGGTTCTCATCGACGATGAAGGCCACCGACTTGATCGTTCGGCCGTCGGTGAGATGCGCTTCGGCCTCGAGCGGCACGGAGCGCACGTCGTCGGGCCGGTACGGGGCCTTGAGCGTCACGATCCCGCGCCCGTCATGGAGCGTCCGCCCGCCGTAGACCTCGGCGCGGATGCCGGGCCAGCTCTCGCTCGCCTGGAGCGCGCCGGGCGCGCACAGCACGATCGCAGCCGCGGCCAGCGGCAGGCACCGAGAGAAAGCTTTGGTGAAGAGAGCCATGGGCGCCGATCCCCTCCGCGCCAAGACCGGCGCAATCACGCTCGGGAATTTCTCCCCGGCGAGGCCGGAAGTCAACGTATTGCCGGCAGAACGGGCCGTCTAGTGCACCATCGCCGGGCGCCATCCGGCTTGCCGGCCTCGGCCTCGGAGCAGAACCAGCGCTCGCCCTTGGCCGCCTCGACCCGGACCTTGCCGTACCAGGGGCTCCACGGCATGTGGTAGATGTGGCCGTTCGCCGTGACGTTGCCCTTGATCGCGCAGCCGTTTGGCGCGGCGGTCTCGGCGGTCTGCCACCGCTTCTCGCGGAAGACCCAGGCCGGCTCCGTCTCCGCCTGCCAGATCCCGACCTTGAGCGTTCGCGCCTCAGCCTCGGCCTCGACGTAGGTCTTCGAATATTTGACGAACGCCCACGCGAGGCCCGTGCGCACCATCTCCGCATTGATGTCGCGCCCGTCCACGGAGCAGACGCCGAGCATGCGGCCGTATTTGTCGTGGCCTTGGCTTCGCAGTCGACGCGGCGGCCGCTCTATGAGTTGGCGAGAGCCTTGGTCGCGGCGGCGCCGCAGCTCCACGTGCCGATGAAGCGTCTGCGCGCACGATTGGCTCGCCTCCGGGGCATCGATGCCCTCGAGCCGCACATGTGTGCCGCCGATGTCGATCGTATCGCCGTCGATGACGGTGGCCCGGCCGCTGAGCTTCTCGGCGCCGTGCGACGGGCCGCCCGCAAGCAGAAATCAGGGAGATGAAAGCAAGAGCGCCGGCCAGCGCAAACGCCACTGACCGGCGGCTCGAGTGCACGATGGGAGAACCACGCATGCATCGACGCGTCTGTGATTTGGGTGTCCGAACCCGGGCCTAAATGTGGCGGCCACATCTCACGAGACGCGCCGTGCGCCGATTTGCCGCGTGCGATGTTCAATTCGAGCCGCTGCGGCGGCCGAATCAGGGCGATCACGGCAGGCTCATTCTTGATCGGCGAAAAAGCATAAGCTGTGAGCCGTGCGATGTTGCCCGCGCATCGACACAATCTCAAACTAATAAGCCGACTGTGATTCCATGGTTGCGAAGCCGGTCCGCGAAGCTTTCCGCCGGCACGAAGTCGAGAACGAGATGACAGACAGGAAGCCGCCCGCAGCCGCCGCCGCGCTTCGAGCACTACCGCCCGGCGCAGGAGCGGCCCGAGATGCGCGCAGCGTCCCGCTCCGCAGCAGCGCATACCTCCGCGGTACGCGCGGCCGGGCCAGCATCCCGGCATGCCGCCGCAAAGACGGCCAGCCGCCGCAGTACGAGCCGGCAGGATCGCTCGCTGGCTCACCGGCGCGCTCTACGGCGCGCCTCGCGCTGATCGCGCTCGCAGCCGTCGCTGTCGCCTTCCTCGTGATGGCGATCCCGACCGATGTGGTCCGCGACCGCGTCGTCGCCGAGGTGAAGGCCAGGACCGGCCGCGATCTCGTCATCGCGGGCCCGGCGTCGTTCACGCTTTACCCGTCGGTCGGCGTATCGCTCGGCGACGTGTCGCTGTCGGGTGCGCCGGGCTCGGGCGGCAAGCCGCTCGTTACGATGGGTGCGCTCGACGTCAGCGTCCGGCTGCTGCCGCTGCTGCAGCGCGAGCGTGCGCGTGAACCGGCTCGTTCTGCGCGAGCCCGAGTTCAACCTCGAGGTCGACAACGAGGGCCGCAAGAGCTGGGACTTCGCGGCGGCGGTCGCCGCGACAGCCGGCGCGACCCTGTCGCAGCCGCCGGCACCAGCCGTCGGAAGCGCCAGGCGGCGCCTGCCCGTCGCGGAAGCGGACCCGACTCGCCGAGCCGCCGGCAAGGACGGCGCTTCGCGCTCCAAGCTCGACAAGCTCGAGTTCGGCGACGTCCGCATCGAGGACGGCACGATCCGCTATTCGGACGCGCGCTCCGGCGCCGTACGCGAGATCCGTGCGGTGAACGCTTCGCTCACGCTGCCGGCCATTTCCTACCCGCTGAGCGCCAAGGGCAACCTCGTCGTGGAAGGGCAGGAATGTCGACTTCGACGGCGAGCTGACCTCCGTCAAGGCCGTGCTCGAGGACCGCCCGGCCAAGCTGGCGCTGACCCTCACGAGCGCCGCTGCCGAGGCGGTCTTCGACGGCACGGTCTCGTTTCACGAACGCGTTCGAGGCCGAGGGCAACTTCACGGCGAAGTCGCCGTCGGCCCGCGATCTTGCCGGCTGGCTCGGCATCGAGCTTGGCCCCTCGAACGGCTTCGGCGCGCTCGACGCGAAGGGCCTCGTCCGCGCCGGCGGCAAGACCGTGAGCTTCACGCGCGCCGAGATGACGCTCGACGGCGCGACCGCACGCGGCCAGGTCACTGTCGAGACGTCGGGGCCGCGGCCGCATGTGAAGGCCAACCTCAAGCTCTCCGAGCTCGATCTCAACCGCTACAGGGGTGCGCTAGCCGACGCGGGGCCGGCGTCGCCGCCTGCGCCGTCCGTAGAGGCGCCGCCCCCACCCGCCGCAAGGCCGCAAGCAGAGGGCGCGCCGCCCGCCTCGATCGACGATCTCCTGAGCCGCGAGCCGGCCGCCCCTGGACCGAAGGTCAAGGGCTTACGTCAAGCGCGACGGCTGGAGCGAGGAGCCGTTCGATCTGTCCGGGCTCGGCCTCGTCGACGCCGACGCCAAGCTGTCGGTGGCGCCGGCTCATTCGTCCGCGAGATCAAGATCGGACAGTCGGAGCTCACGGTCGCGCTCAAGAACGGCGTCATGAAGACGACCTTCGACGACATGCGTCTCTATGAAGGACGCGGCCCGGCTTCGTCACCATCGACGCCAGCTCGCCGAAGGCGGCCAATGTCGGCGGCAACATCACGCTCGAGGGCATCTCCGCCCAGCCGCTCCTGAAGGATGCCGCCGAGCTCGACTGGCTCGCCGGCACCGGCAAGCTCGCCTTCGCGCTTGCCGGCCAGGGCCAGAACGAGCGCCAGATCATCGAGACGTTGAACGGCCGAGCCGAGTTCACGTTTACCGACGGCGCCATCGTCGGCATCAACATCCCGCAGATGATGCGCGGCATCGGGCAGGCCCGCGTCGGCGAGGCACGGCGGCGCCGACAAGACCGATTTCAGCGAGCTGCCGTCGAGCTGGGTCGGTGACCGACGGCGTGGCGCGAGAACCGCGACTTGAGGCTGGTCAGTCCGCTCATGCGCATGACCGGCTCGGGCAGCGTCATGCTGCCGGCCCGCGAGATCGACTACATGCTGCGGCCGAAGATCGTCGCCTCGCTCAGCGGCCAGGGCGGCGAGCAGAACCTCTCCGGCATCGAGATCCCGGTTCGCGTCCACGGGTCCCTGGAGAAGCCCAAGTTCACGCCCGATCTCGGCGGCGTGCTTCAAGGATCCCGACAAGGCCGTCGACACGATCAAGGAGATCGGCAAGCAGTTCAAAGGCAAGAGCGCCGACGAGATCGTGAAGGGGCTGTTCGGCAGCGGCGACGAGCCGCCGGGCGAGGAGAAGCCTGCCAAAAAGCTACTTCGACAAGCTCTTCAAGAAGCAGTGTGCGCCGGCGCGCGCGGCTCATGCTCGCGCGCTCGAACGCGTGCGGCGATTGTCACAAAACTCTCGAACGCTGCGCGCATGACTCCGTTAATGGAGCGTGAAACGCAGCGCCGAATTTTTTTCGGCCCGGGGTCAATTTTTTCTTGCATGGGGGGGGTCGAAGCCTCATATGACCCGTCTCCGTTCGTCCACCTGCCCCAAGGTCCAAGGACACAATCCCCAAAGCAAAAGGTAAGGAGCGGGCGGGTTGAACTCTGTCTACTGGTTGGGGAGGGTCATATGGCCTTTAATGACACCCTCTTCCAATTGGGGATGGACTTGACTCGTTCAAGCACCGCCCAAAAGGAAGATCTGAATGAAGTTGTGCGCCTAGCGCACGAGGATTGTCAGGATAGCTTTGTCGAGCGCGAGAGTGCTCGCACCACGACCCAACGCATCATCGTCGACTTGTTCGGCGCGCGGCGGGTCGAATCGGCGAAGTCAGTGGAGCGGGCGCTGAAGGAGGCGCTCGAGTTTGCCAAGGGCAGGGTTCTGAGGTCTTCCCTCAGCCGCGACAAGGATACCGGTTGCGTGTCCGGGATCGTGACGATGGCCGATGGCCTCGTCTCGGTCGAGGTCTGCCCGGCGAGCGGTTGCGTTGCCGTTGATCTGGAGAGCTACGTCGGCATGCGCCCCGAGCTTGTCCTGACGGCGCTGACCGATGCCTTCGATGCCCGCGAGGCGGTCATCAAGAAGCAGCGGTCCGAGGCGGACATGTCCAAGCTGCGGGCGACCGCTCGGCACTACCGTGCCCAGCAGACGCCGCGGCTTTCGATCGCCAAGGCATCGAGGGCTCGGAAGGCCGCCTAGTCGGCCTCGACGAGCCTACACCCAAGACCAGTGCAGCTCGCGCGTCCGGAGTTTCTCCGGACGCGCGATACGCTGCTTCCGCTGTCACGCGCCGTCATAGGATATTGGTGCCGAACGTGCGGCCGATGTCGGGAGGAACGCAAATGACCGAGCGTTGGATCGACGATACCCTGCATCCGGATTGGCGCGTCGCCATCAAGGCGGACGAGGTGCTGCACGAGGCCAAGGCGGCGGCCACACTATCCTGATCTTCAGGAATGCAACCTGGGGCACGGTGCTGATCCTGGACGGCGTCTGCCGCCTCACGACCGCGGACGGCGTTCAGTCCAGCACGAGATGCTGGCCCAAGTGCCGATGATGGCCCACGACAAGCCGCGCCGCGTTCTCATCCTCGGCGGCGGCGACGGCGGCGTGCTGCGCGAATGCCTGAAGCATCCCTCGGTCGCCAAGGCAATCCTCGTCGAGAACGACCGCGCCGTGATCGATGCGGCGCTGACGCACTTTCCCGAGATCCCCGGGCGGTGCCTTCGACGATAGCCGCACCCGAGATCGTCATCGCCGACGCCCTGAATACCTGCCGGACGTGAATGAGCAGTTCGACGTCATCATCGTCGACGGCTCTGCGCCGGTTGCGACTTCTAATTCGGCGGAGGTGCACGCGTTCTTCGCCGCCTGCCGCGCGCGCTCGACGATGACGGCGTCCTCGTCACCCGAAGTGGGCCGGCGTCTCCCGATTTGCGCCGCTGAGAGACGACGACCGCGATCCTGGCCTCGCTCTTTAAGCGCGTCGGAGCTTCATCTTCTGTGCGCCTCCCTTCCGCATTCGGCGGACCGCTGGCTTTGATCCTGGCGACGGACGACAAGGGCTTGCTCAAGCTCGACGCCAGCGATCTCGCCAAGCGACAGCGCAAGCGCGACATCGCCGATCTCACGTATTGGACGCCCGACGTGCATGTCGCGGCCTTCGCGCTGCCGGCCTACGCCGAGAAGGTCGTGGAAGATGCGATCGCGGTAGCTGCGCTCGAGAGGAGCTAGAGAAGCGAAAGCTGCCGCCGAGGTCGCCAGGAACGAGGCGAAAGAGCGCGAGGAGCAGAGAGGCCGCGCCGGACGCGGCCAAGGAGCCGAAGCAGAGCGCGCGCGCCAAGGCGCAAAGAAGGCCGCGAGGAGCAGCGAGCAAGAAGGCTGCGGCAAAGGCCGCCAAGAAGGAAGCCAAGATGCTCGAGGAGCAGGCGAACGTCGCCGCCAAGGCCGCGAAGAAGAAGAAAAAGACAGAGAAGAACGGTAAGAACGCCGCCGAGCTGGTCGGCATTGAGCTTCAAGCGATAAGACCCGACGCCGACCATCGCGTGCCTCACCGCGAATGCAGCGCCACCCGGTTGCCCTCGCTGTCGAGGATGACCGCCCGGTTGCCGTGCGGCGCGATCGAGTGCGCGGGTTTGAGGATCTTGCCGCCGTTCTTCTCGACCTCGGCGACCGCGGCCTCGAGACGGCCGTTGCAGTTGAGATAGATGAGCGGACCCTGCGCGCCCGGCTTCTCCTTCTCGGACGTGACCAGGCACCCTCCCACATCGCCGCTTTCGGATGGCAGGAAGGCGAGCGTCATGCCTTGCATCTCGTGCGTCGTGAGCGGCGTGCCGAGTACCGCCGAGTAGAAGCGCACCGCGCGCTCGAGGTCGGCAACCGCGATATCGACCCAAACGACCTGGTTTGCCATTTTACGCCCCTACCACCCCCGAAACCCGCCGCGGTCAATCCCGGCTGAGCCCCTTCTCCTTGAGCTCGGCCAGATACTCCGCCCACCGCTTGTCCTTCTGCAGTCCAAGCATGTGCAGGTAGGACCACATGAAAAGCCCCGTATCGTGGCCGTCGTCGAACACGACGCGCACGGCGTAGTTGCCGACGCGGCCGTAGCTCGCGGATCTTGACGTTGCGCTTGCCGCGCGACCGTCACCCGCTGCTCCTTCGAGTGCCCCTGCACCTCGGCCGACGGGCTCATGACGCGCAGCAGCTCGGCCGGAAGCTCGTGCACGTCCTGGGTCGCGAACGTGACGCGCAGCGCTTCGCCGCCATGGACGACCTCGAGCGCCGGCGGCTTCATGCCCTTGCCCTGGACCGCCTCGAGCTCGGCCCAGGCCTCGGCTGCGAGGTCGCGGAAGATCTGCGCCTGCGGGCTGTCCGGCGCCGTGGCCGTGATCGGGCTTGCCCGAATCCGACGTCGCGCGCACGTCCATGTGCAGCGGCACCTCGCCGAGGAACGGCACGTCGAGCTTCTCGGCTTCCGCCTTCGCCCCGCCGTGGCCGAAGATGTCGGAGCGCTCGCCGCACTTGGGGCAGATGAACGTGCTCATGTTCTCGACGATGCCGAGCACCGGCATGTTGACCTTGCGGAACATGGCGAGGCCCTTGCGCGCATCGATGAGCGCCAGGTCCTGCGGCGTCGAGACGATGACGGCGCCCGAAAGCGGCACCTGCTGGGCGATCGTGAGCTGCACGTCGCCGGTTCCGGGCGGCATGTCGATCACGAGCACGTCGAGATCGCCCCAGTGCGACTTCGCGCAGCATCTGGTTGAGGGCCTGCACGACCATCGGCCCGCGCCAGACGATGGGCGTGCCCTCGTCGACCATGAAGCCCATCGACATGGCCTTGAGGCCGTAGTCCTCCATGGGGACGAGCTTCTTGCCTTCGCGTGGCCTCCGGCTTGCCGGAGATGCCGAGCAGCCGCGGCTGCGAGGGACCGTAGATGTCGGCGTCGAGAATGCCGGCCTTGAGACCGATCGCCTGGAACCCGAGCGCGAGATTGACGGCGACCGTCGACTTGCCGACGCCGCCCTTGCCCGAAGCGACGGCGATCAGATGTGCTTGACGCCCGGCACGCCTTGTGTCTGGCGCATGCCCGCCGGGCAGCTGCGCCGGTGGAGCCAGCCGGCCGTTGCCGCCGTCGCCGGCCATGCCGCGCTTCGGCTCGCCTCGCGAACGCGCGGATGCTCGTGCACGTTGCTCGGGCCGGATCGTCGCCGGGCTTGTTCTCGGCCGTCAGCACCGCGACGACGCCGGCCACGCCTTCGACCTCGCGCACGACCTTCTCGGCCGCTTGCGCGCAGGGGCTCGAGCTCTTCGGCCCGGCTCGCGGGGACGGTGATCGAGAAATAGACGCGGTCCTCCTTGATGAGGATATCGGACACGAGGCCGAGGTCGACGATATTGCCGTCGAGATCCGGGCCTTTGACGCGGCGCAAACGGTCCAAGATGTGCGCCTTCGAGACGGACATTCACTTGCCTCCTGGCATCTTGCCCCTGCGGAGATTGATGGAGCCGGGCGGCGCGGCTCGGCGTGCGGCTGGCCCGACGCGGCCAAAGTGGCAGCGCGGTGGCGGAAGTCACGACATGGCATGCCCCACGGCAGGGCTGGAAGTCTGACTAGCTAGTCTCGGATATAGGAAGCCGGCGCATATCGCCGCACGGGGGAGCGGCCGAGGCAAGGAGACCCATGAAACGACTTCTCGACCTGAGCGCGTCTCATCGACGAAGACCTCGGCCCGCATCGGGCGCTGGGTCTCGTGGCTGATCGTCGCCGCCGCCGTCATCAGCGCCGGCAACGCCATCATCCGCAAGGTCTTCGACATGAGCTCGAACGCCTGGCTCGAGCTGCAGTGGTGGCTCTTCGCGATCGTCTTCCTGCTCGCGGCGCCCTGGACGCTGGCGCGTCAACGAGCACATCCGCATCGACATCGTGAACAGCCGCTTCTCGCAGCGCTGGCAGGAACGCCGTCGAGATCATCGGCCACATCTTCTTCCTGCTTCCGACTGCGGCGGTCATCCTTTTCACCTCGTGGGCCTTCTTCCTGACGTCGTACGCTGAGAACGAGCAGTCGCCGAACGCCGGCGGCCTGCCGCAATGGCCGATCAAGGCGCTGATCCCGATCGCCTTCGCGCTGCTCTTCGTCCAGGGCCTCTCGGAGCTGATCAAGCGCATCGCCATCATCCGCGGCGAGAAAGCCGAGCCCAGGCCCACGACAGCTATCATGACGTCGTCGCTGCGACGGGCGCGGAGCTGAAAGAAACCGACGGGCCGCGCGGCAAGAGCTGAGACCGGATCACCGGGAAGCGAGAGGGGTTAGGGGAATGGCGGCCTTCCTGGCGGAGAACATGGCGCCGATCATGTTCGCGGCGCTCGTCGTGTTTCTGCTGCTCGGCTATCCCGTTGCCTTCTCGCTCGGCGCCGTCGGGCTCATGTTCTTCGTCGTCGGCGTGGAGCTTGCGCCCTATTCGAGCGGCACCATCACGCTCTCCTGGCCGCTGCTCCAATCTCTGCCCGGGCGCATCTACGACGTGATGCGCAACGACACGCTGCTCGCCATACCCTTCTTCACCTTCATGGGGCTGATACTCGAGCGCTCCGGCATGGCCGAGGACCTGCTCGACACGGTCGGCCAGCTCTTCGGGACCGTCCGCGGCGGTCTCGCCTACGCCGTGATCTTCGTCGGCGCCCTGCTCGCGGCAACCACCGGCGTCGTGGCGGCCAGCGTCATTTCCATGGGCCTCATCTCGCTGCCGATCATGCTGCGCTACGGCTACGACCGCCGCCTTGCGAGCGGCGTCATCGCCGCCTCTGGAACGCTGGCCCAGATCATCCCGCCGTCGCTGGTCTTGATCGTGCTCGCCGACCAGCTCGGCCGCTCGGTCGACGACATGTACAAGAGCGCCATCGTGCCCGGCCTCCTGCTCGCCGGCCTCCTACGCCCTCTACGTGTTCGTCGTCTCGCTCGTGAAGCCCGAGGTGGCGCCGGGTCTGCCGCGAAAGAGACGTCGGCTACCAGCAAGCCGGATGGATCGCGCGGGCTGCTTTCCTGCGGCGTGCTTGCCGCTGCTTCGGCGCTCTTCGGCGCCTGGGCGCTGTACGGCTCGTCCTATACCGGGACCGAGCAGTTCATCCTCGCCATGGCCGGCAGGCATCGGCTTCGCGCTCGTCGTTGCACTCGCGAACCGCGCCCTGCTGCACTTCAGGGGCGTGAGCTTCCTGTCGCCGCTTGCCGAGCGCGTGACGTTCGTGATGGTGCCGCCGCTGCTGCTGATCTTCCTCGTCCTCGGCACGATCCTGATCGGCGTGGCGACGCCGACCGAGGGCGGCGCCATGGGTGCCGTCGGCGCCATGGCGCTCGCCGCCATCAAGCGCTACGTGGACGACAATCCCGCCCGGTTCAGCGTTGCGATCGTCCGGCAGGCGGCCGAGGCGACCGCCAAGCTCGCGGCCTTCGTCATGTTCATTCTGATCGGCGCGCGCATTTTCTCGCTCACCTTCTACGGCGTGAACGGCCACATCTGGGTCGAGCATCTGCTGACCTCGCTGCCGGGCGGCATGTACGGCTTCCTGATCGTCGTCACCATTCTCGTTTTCCTGCTCGCCTTCTTCCTCGACTTCTTCGAGCTGTGCTTTCATCCTCGTGCCGCTCTTGAAGCCGGCGGCCGAAGCCGATCTTCCGGAACTCGCCCGAGGCCGTCGCCATCGCCAAGAGCGCTCGGCATGGCCGTCATTGCCACCGACCGACGGCTCGGGCGTGATGCGCGAGTACGTGGCCGACGTGACGCCGTTCGTCGATCTGGTTCGGCGTGCTGCTCGCGATCAACATGCAGACGAGCTTCATGCATCCGCCGTTCGGCTTCGCGCTCTTCTACCTGCGCTCGGTGGCGCCGAAGGAGCCCTTCCGCGACAAGGTGACGGGCAAGCTCACGGCGCCCGTGACGACGGGCCAGATCTATTGGGGCGCGGTTCCGTTCGTTGTCATCCAGCTCGTCATGGTCGCGCTCGTGATGCTGATGCCGTCGCTCGCCATGCCGGTAACGACGAAGCCGGTCGCATCACCCGCGCACGTCGAGCGTCTCGCGCGTGCCAGCGCCGGCAGAGCGCGATCCCGGTGCAGGTGACAGGTTTTGCGCTGCCCGCATCGCCGCCGCGAGATCGATGGTGCGCCGCCGCCGTCGCTCGAGCGGCCCGGGCGCGCCGACGCTTGGACATGCGCGAGCTGCCGAACTTCGATGCGCCCGAGCGCACCATGCCGCAACGTCGGCGAATAACAGCACGGTCTGCACAATCGAAGAATGAGTGAAACTACGATCATGATCTTGGCGCATACATCTGTCAGCGTGAGTTCACGCTCATGAAGAGTCTGGCTGCTGGGGCCATTGCGCAACAGTGTGGCCATCGTGTGCATCGAGATGCGCTTTCGCGCTGGAGCTTGCCTCGATGATGTTGCTATCTGAAGGCGTTGGTCCAGCATCGCGCGTGTCGAAATCTTTGCTTGAGAGCAATCCGCGTTCCGGCGCGCTTGGGCAGGCTGAGCCTCCTCGACGCGGCGCAGCGGCAGGATCAGTCTGAAGCGTAGCGTCTACCGAAGGTCACTCATGCGGCAGACCAAGGCCTCTGCGTCTTCGACGCTCAAGGCTCAAAGCATTGACGATCTCGGAGCACCCGTCGAAGTGCGTCGCCATCCGGGTGCGCGCCGCCTGACACTGCGCGTGAGCCGCACGCGGCGCGCCGTCATCGTCACGCTGCCCGTTCAATGCGATCTCGGACGAAGCGGGCTCCTTCCTCCATCGCAACATTGCTTGGGTGCGCGAGCGCCTCGACAGCCTGCCGGTGCCGGTGCCCTTCCGCGACGGCGTTTTCATGCCGCTACGCGGCGAGCCGCATCGCGTCGTGTTCGCCGGGCGCAATGCCGCCACGCACCTCGGTCTAAGGATAAGGTGCGCGGCACGGTCAGATGCTGTGCGCGGGCCGAGTACCCTGAGCTGCAGGTGATCGGCGCTCCCGAGCACGCCCCGCGCCGTCTGCGCGAGTGGCTCTGCGCCGAGGCCATGCGCGATCTCGATCAGCGCGTCGCCTGGCATGCCGCGCGTCTGCGCCTGAAGCCCAAGCGCATCGCCGTTCGCGATCAGTCGAGCCGCTGGGGCTCGTGCTCGACGACCGGCGTTCTCTCGTTCTCCTGGCGCCTCATCCTCGCGCCGCTCACAAATCCTCGACTACGTCGCCGCCCACGAGGTCGCGCACCTGAAGGAGATGAATCACGGGCCGCGTTTCTGGGCGCTCGTGAGGGAGACCATGCCGGCCATGGACGAGGCCAAGCGCTGGCTTCAGATCTACGGCATGGATCTCCACCGCTACGGCACCAGCGGCAGCGCCCGCGACGCTTAAGCCTCACAACTTGAAGTCTACTGCGTCCCGCGCCCGAGCGACATCGAGCCCGGTGGCGGCTGCACGATGATGCTTGGCGAGCGGCCCGCGTCCGGAATGGGCGCGGCTCCGTTGACATCGCCTTCCGCGAGTGTGCCGCCGGTCAGTGCGCGCGAGATGAAGTCTTCGTCGATGCGCTGCTCGGGATGCGGCGGCTTGGCCGGCGGCACGGCGTTCTCGCTCGCCTTGGCGAGCCGCGCGATCGCGTCGTCATCCGGGTCCTTGCGCGCGACGGGGATTTCGTCGCGGCTTGCAGCCGGTGCGACGCCTGAGCCGTCCGGCAGCGGCCGCGGCGGCTTCGCTCTGGTGCGCGGCAAGCATGATCTGGCGCCAGATCTCGGCCGGAAGATTGCCGCCCATGACGCTGTTCATGGCCTGGTCGTGATCGTTGCCGACCCAGACGCCGCCCGTGAGATAGGCCGTGTAGCCGACGAACCAGGCATCGCGGAAATCCTGCGACGTCCCGGTCTTGCCCGCTGCCGGATGCAACGGCAGCGCCGCGCGCCGGCCCGTGCCCGAGACCAGCGTCGCCTGCAGCATGTCGTTCATCGCCCCGATGTTCTTGGCGCCGAACGACGGCTCGAAGCGGGCGTCGACCTTGGCATAGAGAACGCGGCCCGCTGCTCGTGCGCACGCGCCGGATGGCGTAGGGCTCGTGCACGTAGCCGCCGTTGGCGAAGGTGCTGTAGGCGCCCGTGAGCTCGAGCAGCGACACTTCCGACGTGCCGAGCGCCAGCGACGCGTCGCGCCGGAGCTCCGATTTGATGCCGAGCCGGCGCGCCGTCGCCCACACCTTCTTGACGCCGACCTCGAGCAGGAGCCGGACGGCGACCGTGTTGATCGACTGGGCGAGCGCATCGCGCACCGAGACCGGTGCCGATATAGCGGCCGTTCTCGTTGCGCGGCGTCCAGCCGGCCGCCGTGATCGGCTCGTCGTTGACCACCCTGTCGGGCGTGAAGCCGGCTTCGAGCGCCGCCAGATAGACGACGGGCTTGAACGCCGAGCCCGGCTGGCGCCGCGCCTTCACGGCGCGGTTGAACTGGCTGTCGGGATAGGATCGCCCGCCGATGAGCGCCCGCACTGCCCCGTCGTTGCGCGACGACGGCCACCGCCGCCTGGCTCGCCGCAAGGCTGTCGCCCTGCTGCGCGAGCGCCTTGGAAACGACCTCGCCCGCGCGCCGCTGCAGCGCCGCGTCGATCGTCGTCTCGACGACGATCTCGGCGCCCTTACCGGCATCGATCGGCGGCAGGTTCTCCATGACGAAGTCGACGGCGTATCCGGTGCCGGCCCGCTCGGCGAGGCGGAACGCGCCCGAGAAGCGGATCTGCTCGCCGCGTGCCGCGTCTTCCTCGCTCGGCCGTGATGAAGCCGGCGTCGCGCATCTTGCCGAGCACGACGCGCCCACGCGCCGTGGCCTGCATCGGGCTCGAGCTCGGCGAGTACTTGGACGGCGCCTTGAGCAGCCCGGCGATGACGGCGGCTTCCGCCAGCGTGAGCTCGCGCGCCGACTTGCCGAAATAGCGCTGCGCCGCGGCCTCGATGCCGTGCACGCCGCCGCCGAAATAGACGCGGTTGAGATAGAGCTCGAGGATGTCGCTCTTCGTGAGCTTGAGCTCGAGCCACAGCGCGAGAACGAGCTCCTCGACCTTGCGCTCGAGCGTGCGCTCGGACGTGAGGAAGAGGTTCTTGGCGAGCTGCTGCGTCAGCGTCGAGCCGCCCTCGGCGAAGCGCCCCGCCCTCGAGATTGGTATAGGTCGCGCGCGCCATGCCGAGCGGGTCGAGGCCGACGTGCTCGTAGAAGCGCCGGTCCTCGGTGGCGAGCACCGCGTCCGTCACGCGCTTTGGCAGGAGGTCGAGCGGCATGTAGTCCCGCGTCGCGCCGCGCTCGGCGAGCACGCTGCCGTCGCGCGCGAGGATGCGGATCACCGGCCCGCCGCTGGCCGCCGCCCGCATCGTCAAGGGATCCGGGAAGGTCAGCGAGTAGTAGACGAACATGGCGCCGACGCCGGCTGCAGCCACGCACAGCGCCAGGATCGGTGCCAAGAGAATGAACTTGATGTGGAATGGAATTCTTCGCGGGCCGTCGTCGTGCGGGGGATAGTTATGTCCCCCGCCGGCCGGCGCCGGGTCCAATGTCGGCATATAAGAAGACATGATGCGGCCCCGGCTTCCCTGCCTGGCCTCGGCTTGAAGTCCCCACGCCCTTCGGGTTCCAGCCTCGACGCGCGCAATACGAGTGCGGCCGCAGTCTCGCCGCAGCCTTCGAGGAGACTAGAATCCGATTGCCTAAGGCCGCGTTAACCAGCGGCGCGCGGCTCGGCTCTTGCTCAGCGTCCCATCAGCGCGCCGAAGAGCCCGCCGAGGATGCCGAGAAAGATGCGCGCGCCGATCGTGAAGAACATGAACAGGAGCTGCCGCTCCTCGAGGATGAGCTCGATCCAGATGTTGTACTTGGGGTCGAGGCCCGTGTTCGTCAGCACGCTCTTGAGGTCGCGCGCCCAGGCGAGCATGTGCGAGAGCGTCTCGGGCGACTCGTAGCCGACGAACGCCAGCGCGAACGCGCCGAGAATGAGTGACAGGAAGATAGTGCTGGTCCCGAGCAGCAGGCGAAGCAGCATGGTTTTTCCCTCCGGACGCAGGAAACTTGAACGGCGCCAAATCGTTCCGATATGTGAGCGGCCCGCGTCCCACCCCGACTGTTCCAGGGACCGCTGGTAAAGCCTAAGTTGATGCAACTCGGGTTACAAGAGGCACGGAAGAGATGGACGTTCGCGTCGAACGCTATTCCCACCCTGAGACCGAGGCCGCGGTTGCCCGCGTCGAGGCGGTGGCGCGCATCATGGACAGCATGTTCGAGATCCCGGGCACCAAGGTGCGCGTCGGCCTCGACGCCATCATCGGCATCGTGCCGATCGTGGGCGATCTCATCTCGCAGGTGATCTCGAGCTACATCATCTGGGAGGCGCGCCAGCTCGGCGTCTCGCGCTTCACGATGGCGCGCATGATGGCGAACAGCGCCATCGACATCGTGGTCGGCATCATCCCGTTCGCGGGTGACGCCTTCGACATCTACTTCCGCGCCAACCTGAAGAACCTGGCGCTACTGAAGGCGCACCTCGCGAAGCACGGGCACGTGAGCCGCGCCAAGGGCGGCGGCCAGGTGATCGACGTCAAGGCGACGCGCGTGGGTTAGCGCGCGTTGGGCGAGATCCTATTGCGGTGCAATATCGTTTGGCCCCTTTGTGGCTGGGATCAGGCTGCGAGCAGTTTTGCGGCGGCCGGCAGGTGTCCTCGTCGGGGATTGCGGAGCGGACGTCTTGCGGACATCATCCGGCGAGCGGGCGGTAAGCGCCCTGCACACACGCGAGGCGCGAGATGGCGAGCCCATGGAGCCTGGAGAAGGAATTGTGCGGCCTCGCCAAGACAGCGTCGGCACACGAAGCCCTATGGCGCTTGGGTATCGTCAGCGAGCCGGTCTCGGAGGCAGTTATCGAGGAGGTGCAGGGCTGGACGCGGGACGGAGCTGAAACGTTCACGTATCGGTTCCGGATCCTTTCGCCGGCGCCTGTCAAGGATGTGCTGCTGAAGGCGGTCGTCGCCTTTTCAACGGCGAGGTCGCTCGCCGAGATTTCGCACGAATGGGTTGCGCGAAGGCAGCTGCTGGAGCGCGATGGCATACGCACACCGGCGCTCTATCGTGCGGAAGGGGCGCTGCTGGTCGAGCAATTCATCCCTCATAAGCTCTCCGAATTCTTGCTGCGAGGACCAGCCGCAACGAAACGCCTGCATGATGAGGTCATTCAATTTGCGGCGACCTTAGAGAAGTGCGGCTTTTGTCCGCTTGCCGCGTTCCATGGGCTGCGAACTGATGGGGAGAATGTTTTTGCCGCGGATTTTGGTCAGGACCTCGGACCACCGGCTCTGACAGCGAGGCGCGACGGTCGCCTGCTGAAAGAAGCCATTCGTTGGCTTAACAATAACCGCGGCAACAGCAAGCCGATCGATGAGGGCCGCGCGAAGGTGCTTTATGCGCTATATGCTGCCGGCACTGAGAGCGAGGGGCCCAGATGGACCTAGCTTCGAAAATCTTGGACGCCGTATCCGATCTCTCGGAGGCTCAGCAGCCGGCCGAGCAGTGGATTCGCCCCCTTGGGTATGGTCGTCTCAGCGGGCAGAACCATTGCGTCGTATTTCTGAAACCGGAAGTTCTGGCACTTCGCGAAAAGGTGCGCGTCGCGGCCATTCTCGACGTCGTTCTCGAGGCACTGCGCGCCCATGCCGTGAAGCTGGGCGCAGTGCGCGTGTTGAATGGTCCGTACCTCGCGCGCCACCACATCATGGAAGCGCATTACGGGGTGATCAATCGTGTGTCGAGGCTGGGCGAAGGGGCGCTTTCCGCGCCGACGCGCAAGAAGCTTGTTGCCGCATGTAACGGAGTTGAGCACCGCATTCTGGGCGCTCACCAGTTCCTCGAGGAATTTCCTGACGTGTCGCCGTTCGCTCTGAACGTTGTCGCCGACTCGCTTGGGACCAAGAAAGTCGCCAGCGGAAAGTACTTTATCGTCGTCGAGGTATCCGGCGAGCGGATCGTGGTCCTCAATCCGTTCCATCCGTATCAGCTTCTGCATTTCACGCCGCCCGGCCGCACCATCGTCGTCTTCGAGTGCTGGACCGACACCGGCTGGGATACCTTGCGACAACAGATGACTGGAGCCACCGATCCGTCACGGGCTGTTGACGGATCAATTCGGAAAACACTGCTGGACAGGAAAAAGGAGTTTCGGCTCCGCGACGTGAGGACCGCGACCAACGGGGTTCACTGCTCAGCGGGCCCGCTCGAGGCCATGGCCGAGTATTGCAGGTTTTTTTCGGATCAAGCGAAGAAGGAGTTCATCAAGGCGACAGAGACGCCCTTTGGCAAGCTTCTCGCTCGTCAGGGCCTGAGCGAGAAGGAGATCGGCAAGCTCGTCAAGAATCCACTCCTGGGGAAGGCAACCGCAGGCGACTATGCCTTCAATTTGACTGAGGAGAAGGATTCGGACGAGGCGGCTAAGCTTCTAGCGAGCGCATAGCTGCCAGAGGCGCCCACCGAGATTTCCTTGGTTAGGGGGTCATGGCGTTTCATGACCCTCGTCATTTTTACTGCGAGATGGTGCCCTGGCCCGACTCGAACGGGCACGTCATTGCCGACAGCGGATTTTGAGTCTGCCACGTCTACCTATTCCCCCACAGAGGCCCGCGCAGGCCCCTAGCGACCTCAAGATGTGGCTCGCCGTGAACGACTGCGCAAATAAAGTGCGTGGGAACAGCCGGCGCACTATAGCGGCGGCGCCTGGGGCACGTACGCTTTCCGCCCTCAGCAGCCGCGAATGCGCCGCTCCACCTTGGTTCGGTCTTTGTGGTTAGTAGACGCAGAGCAGACGTCGGCGAGTTCCCGTTAGGAACCCGAAACGGGCAGCGATTGCGGCGGCCCTTGATTAGCGAAGATAATGCCAGATGATCGGCAATCGCGGCTTAGAGCGATTGGCCTAATTCGCATCGCGTCCATCAATTTCCAAGTGCTTTGCATGCCGGCAACGAGACGCTAGGCGGCCAATGTCGGCGGCGTCTCCGGCGCGAACTCACATCGCGGGAAGATCACACCCAAATCTGCAGAGGAGTGAAAACATGAACCTTGCATTGAGAGGCGTCTCAGCCGGCTTTGCCGGTGCGCTGCTGCTTGCGGGTATCGCTGGGGCGGCCAGCGCGCATGTCGCCATGGTTGGCGGTCACGGTGGCATGGGCATGGGGAATTTCTCGCACGCCGGCATCGCACTTCCCGGAGTCGTATATGCCGGGCACCCTGGCCATGACCACATGGCACACGACCATGACCATTTCCGGCACGGCCGCTTCTTCCTTGGGATCGGCGGCTACCCATACGCCTATGACTACGGCTACGGCGGGGGGTGCGGCACCTATCGCTTGAGAGCGCGCGAGACGGGCAGCGCATACTGGTGGCGTCGATATCGCGACTGCCTCTACGGCTGATGCGCGCTTCCGCCTGCGCGCAAACCGTCCCTGCGCGCAGGCGGAGTAGTCACGCACGCCGTGTTCACTTGCGATCTGCGGTACGCTGGCGTCCTAACAAACAACGTTCTCCGGGGACCATAACTTACGGATTCGTATAGTCCCGCCATCTCCAAAAGCCACAATTGCGCGCCGAGATGATAAGCGCCGAGCCCGCGAATTTCAGAAGCAGCGGTCTCGCAGGTGCCGCCCGTTGTTGGGGGTGGGGAGTTGGCTAGAAAAAGGCTACAGCTCAGAGGCGTCCTCGCGGCGGCGATCACGCTCCTCGCAGGGATTCTCGTCGCAGCGTCGACCCTCGCCATCGGCGAGACCGCCGTGCATGGAGTGCGTGACGAGATAGGCCGTTCCCTTGCCTTGCTGGCCGATCAAATGCAAGACAAGCTCGACCGTGCGCTCTACGAGCGCGTTCGCGAGGTTTCCAATATCGCCTCTCTGCTCGGCCAGCAAAGCCAGTCGGCCGACGAGCTCGCGCGGCAGACGACTCGGCTCGAGACACTTGAATCGGCCTATCCCGAGTATGCCTGGCTCGCCCTCGTCTCTCCCGATGGGCACGTCCTGAGCTCGAGCGGTGGGCTAGCGGTCGACGCCGACATCTCCGACCGCCCATGGTTCAAAGCCAGCCTCACAAAGCCAGTGGTCGAGGATGCGCACGGCGAGCCCGCGACAGCTAGTACCCATCCCGCCGGAGGCAGCCAGCGCTCCCGCATAGTCGAGGTCGCCGCACCCATAGTCGCGCCAGATGGAAAAACAATTGCCGTACTTGCGGCACAGCTCGGCTGGGCGTGGGCGCAGGAGGTGCGCGACTCTCTGTTCGGCGCCACGGCCGCTCGCCGCTCCGCGGAGGTGATCGTGCTTAGCCGTGACGGCGCGGTCCTGCTTAGCCCGCCAACGCTCGATGCCCGTGCGCACACCCTCGGCACGACGGGCGGCACAAACAGCGGACCCAACCGGTTCGCCGTCGAAGACTGGCCTGATGGCCACCGCTATGTGACAAGTTACGCGAAGAGCGACGGTCATCGGACGTTTCAAGGCTTGGGTTGGATCGTGCTCGTCCGCGCCGATGCAAACATTGCGTTGGCTCCGGTATCGAACTTGACGCGCGACATAATAGTGCTGGGGTCTTTCTGGTCAGCCTTGGCCGCCGGCCGCGGCCTGGATGCTGGCGGGCAGAATGGCCGCCCCGATGCTGACGCTTGCGGCCGCGGCCGAAAAAATTCGCGACGGGCGCGCAACGGGGATACCGGAGGTCGGCACCTACGCCGAAGCGGAGACGCTTGCACAATCCTTGCGGGTTCTTGTCTCGAGCTACAGCACCGCCAGAGGGCGCTGGCTGAGCTCAATGCCTCCCTCGAAGACCAGATTTCGGAGCGCACGCGCCGCCTCGCCGAGCAGAACGCCGCGCTCGAAGCGGCGAAGATCGAGGCCGAGCAGGCAACGGAGGCGAAGTCATCTGTTTCTGGCCGCGGCCAGCCATGACTTGCGCCAGCCGCTGCACGCGATGACGCTTTTCAGCCGGGCACTGTCGAGACGTATCTCGGGGACCGGAGGCAACCCGCCTACTGTCGCAGCTCGAGGAATGCCTCGCGTCGCTGCGGGAAATGTTCGACTGCGCTGCTCAACGTCTCGCGCCTCGACGCAGGTCTGATCAGAGCAGAAACGTGCCCGATCTCGCTCACGAGCCTTATCGAGCGGCTCTCAATCGGCTTCAGGGCCGATGCCGAGCACCGCGGCCTGCGCTACTCCGGCCGTAGCGTGGACGTCGTCGTGCTCTCCGATCCGGTCATCCTCGAAACGATCCTGCGCAATCTCGTCTCGAACGCGCTGAAGTTCACGCGCGAAGGCGGCGTGCTTCTTGCCGCGAGGCGCCGCGCGGGGCGGCGTCGCGATCGAGATCTACGACACCGGTCCCGGAATTCCGCAGGATAAGTACGACCGGATCTTTCGCGAGTTCGAACGCTCGCAGGATCAGGCCGTCGGCCCGAACGAAGGCCTTGGACTCGGTCTATCGATCGTCCGCCGCTACGCGGGCCTGCTCGGCGTGCGCGTCGCGCTCCGCTCGCGCGTCGGCCATGGCAGCCGGTTCTCGATTACGATCCCGAGCAATCGCAAGTTTCGGCGGTGTCGCCGGTCACTAGACAGAGAGCAACCGCATGCGCCGACCGATTGAGCGGGCCTGAGAATTCTCGTCCTCGACGACGAACGCCACCATCGTCGCGGCGCTCACACGCGAGCTCGAGGATCGCGGCGCCGTGGCGCGAGGTTTTCTCTCCGCAGCGGAGGCCGAAAATGCGATCGCAGAGGGCTTTGAGCCTGACGCGGCCGTTGTCGATTTCGATCTGCGCTGCGCCGAGCGCGGGCACGCGGCCGCACGCCGTCTCGCCGGGTGTCTGCGGCCGTCCGCTCCCCTTTCTTGTCCTCTCGGGCGCAACCGATGGGAAGACGTTGAAGGAGCTCGCCGCATCCGGCGTGGCCTGGCTGACCAAGCCCGCCGACCCCGATGCCATCGCAGCCGCGATCTTCGACCTCTGCGCGTCCGCAACGCCGAGCAGCACGCCGATTTTGTTGAAGCAAGCCTCCGGATGACCACGCGCCATGACCAAGAAACCGCGAACACGAGGTGCCCGCGTTCTCATTGCCGACGATCACAGCCTTTACAGGATGGGCCTGGGCCTGCTGTTGCGCGACAGTCTCGGCATCGAAGAGGTTATCGAGGTCGCAAGCTTCGACGAGGCCCTGGATAGGCTATCGGAGAGACCTGAAATACGCTTGGCGCTCTTCGATCTTTCGATGCCCGGCATGGGAGGTCCCGAAAGCCTGGCGGTCGTGCGCCAGACATACCCCGCCCTGAGGATTGCGATCGTGTCCGGCTCCGAGAGCCGCGACGACGTCATCCGTGCCGATGCGACGGGTCTCGCCGGCTTCATACCGAAGAACATGTCCGAGAACGAGATCACCGCCGCGCTCGCGCACGATTCTCGAGGACCGCATCTACGTCCCGCGCTCTGGTCTCGGCGGCTGTGAACCGCAGCGCGGCGCCACAGCCCTTGCGGGCAGCCGGCCGCGTCGAGTCCTCAGGCCACGCTTGACAAGCTCACGCCGCGACAACGCGATGTTCTCGCCAGCCTGTACGCGCGGACTTTCCAACAAGCAGATCGCGCACGAGCTCGACATTGCCGAAGGAACCGTGAAGATTCATCTCGCGGCGCTGTTCGCCCACTTCGGCGCGCGCAATCGCACCGAGCTCGCGGCGCGGGTTCAGTGCGCTCTACTCGATCGCTGAGCTTAGGTCAGCGGCGGCCGACGCGTTCCGTCATCAAGATTGTCGCTGAGCCAGTAGTCCGCAGGACGTCCGGATCGAACGGCTTCGGCAGCACCGGGTACCCGGCCTGGCGGTCCGCGAGCGCCATGTGGGCCGTTGTGATGATCGTCGGCACCTTCGATCCGATTGCGGCCATGAGCGTCGTCACGGCCTTGTCGCCGGTAAAGCCGTCGTCGAGAAAGAAATCGACGATCAGCGCTCTGACGTTGAGGATGTCGGGGCCGAGTGCACGTGCCAGCGCCTTCGACGAGGGCGCAGCAACGCAGAGATAACCCCAGTCCTCGATCAAGAAACGCAGAGCTTCAGCCAGCCTGCGCTCATTCTCGATGACGACGACGAGGGGGCGTTCTTCCAACTTCTCCATTGCCGCGTCTCCGTTCCGGTGGCGACAGGTTCCAATCCCCAATCGTTAGAACGTGATTTGCTGATCGCGCATACTTGCCGGGCGAGCTATGCCGTGCGGCCTAAGTACAAATTGCTTTGGGCTATGACGCAAAGCCGAGTTTCGGTCGCTGCGCCAAGCTCGCATACTTGGCTCATGGTCTCCGGTCACCAGCTTCGCAACAGCCAAGGAGGTCACGCCAAGGAAGATTCCGCCCCTGCACGACATCCCTCGGTGCGCGGGTGGTATGTGCCCGGTCCGGATTGCACCCCCAAACCGGACCGGGCCCTCTTTGTGCGGCAGCCACTGACGACTCTCCCGTCGAGGAGGCATCGATGCCGAATAGGTTTTTTGTCTACTCCTTCCTCCCGCTTGCGGCCGCAGCGGCCGTCGCATCGCCCGCCGACGCTGCCCGTCACCCGCTCGGAACAATCACCGCCTGCCGCTCGTGGGTCCAAACCGGATGCCCGACGGCGCAGGTCCGCCACGGCCAACTCGGCCTTGAATACCGCACCGCGAGCGGACGCTGGGCCAGATGCGCCGGCGATTGCAAGGATGCGCTGAGGCGCGCGGCGGTGGATTTCTGGGAAGATCAGACGGAAGAAGTCGCGCTGAAAGCGCGCACCATGTCGCGCTGAAAGCGCGCACCATCTTGAACCGGAGCGTTCTCGATCCTTTGTCTATGAGGTGAAGACGGCGGGGGCGCGGATTGATAGGTGCCCAGATGCGCCGCACACTCGAGCCTGTATCATTCATTGCAGCGACTGTCGCCGCGGCGCTGAGCCTCGCGAGCCAACCTGCTAATGCGCATAGCGGCTTCGCAATGTCGTCCCCCAATGCCGGGTTGAGCTCATCCGGTCTGGGGCACACGCCCAACCTGCCAAATTACGCACCATCGCAATCCGGCTCATTGCCTTCTCATGCCGGTCACATGCATGCCGGGCAAAGCGGGTCTATGCCGCCGGCGCCGCCCGGCACTCCAACAAAATCACAATCTTCGACGTCCGCGCCAAATCCCAACACCTGCGATCCCAAGACATCGCCAGCATGCGCCGCGGAATTGACGGAGCTTCAATCGGAATCCACCCCGGCTGTCACGCCGCCCTTATGGAAGCAGCCGGCAGATCCTCCGGCGCCTGCCGCCAATACCTCGCCCACTGAGCCGGCCGTCGTACCGCTCTCACCTGAGATACCGGACACCGAGGTTTCCAGCGGCGGCGCGCTCGTACCGCGCGAGACCATTCCTGGCGGCGGGCCATCTCTCGCCGACTGCATGGACATCTGGGAGCCGGCAACGCACATGTCGAAAGCCGAATGGCACACAACCTGTGTGCGCACCCTGAATGGCATCGACCTTCTGCCGACACAGGTTGCCGGCAGTGCAGGCAAAGAGCCGGCAAGCAAACCGGGTGTAACGCGCCAAGCGCGGTTGTCGACACCATCTCACCATGCGCATAACGCTCACGCGCATGGAACCGCAGAGAGCATCGCGTACTGACTGCGAGGTGTGTCATGTTTGCTCGAACCACAACGAAGGACTCCCACGCTGCAGAAGCGGCAAGTCCAGAGGTTACAAGCCACGCGTTGGTTGTTGCCGACGCAAGCTTGAGCGCCATACCCGGCATAGAGCTGCCAACAGCTGTCTACGTATCGGTAGCGGCGGCATTCGGGCTCATGTTCGTTTTTGCGTGGCTCTTTTTCGGGTCCGGCCGCGAGACCGATTTCACGCTCTCGATGGCGGGCGTGCTGATCGTAGTCTTTATGGCTCTCCCGTTGCTCATCTACGTCACGGCCAGGCATCATCTGGCCGCGAACACGCGTCGCGTTGAGGAGTTCCTCGCCTCCGACGTCGACACCGCAACTGGCCCGCTTCGCGGCTCTCAGGCATGGCTCGAGATCCTCCTGATCCCGGCCGCGCTGGCCGTTGCCGCCGGCCTCATTGGAGCTGTCCATGCCATCGTCGGCTAGAACAGCGATGAACATCCTTCCCTTACAAAGGAGTAAGCCGCGGGCCAACTCACCGTAAGCCTGCCGTGGGACGATCCTTGGTGCGTACCGCCCTTGGCTCACGACAGTGAGGAACGACAATCCTGTCTCGGCATTCAGGATTGGGCGTGCGCAGCACGTGTGTTGCCCTTCGTGAGCCAAGACAATGCCGACAAAAACATCACGCCATCGAATCCGTTCTCTTGCGCTCTGGGCGCTCGTGCTTCTGGCACTAGTCGGCGCAGGTTGGGCGTGGCTGCAAGGCGTCGACTTCACCAAGATCGTTGGCTCCATAGGCGAGGCGAGGACCAGGCCGGACCGCAGCAAGCAGAGTACGGTACCGGTACCCGTGCACACGGCGCTCGCAAGCCGCCGCGACTTCCCGACCTACCTCAATGGTCTCGGCACGGTGCAGGCCTGGAACACGGTGACCGTGAGGAGCCGTGTCGACGGCCAGGTCGAGAAAATCTCCTTCCAGGAGGGCCAGCCTGTTCGCGAGGGTGACGTCCTCGTCGAGCTTGACGCGCGCCCGTTTCAGGCGGCTCTCGATCAGGCAACCGATAAGATCACGCAAGACCAGGCGAACCTCGCCAGTGCCTCCGCCGACCTGGCGCGAACCAGCGCTCTCGTCGGCAACGGCTATGCAACCAAGCAGCTCTTCGACCAGCAGACGGCGAACGTCAATCAGCTGAAGGCCCTGATCAAGGCCGACGAGGCGGCCGAGCAGAACGCCAAGGTTTCTCTCGGCTACACGACGATCACGGCACCGATCAGCGGCCACGTCGGCCTGCGCACCATCGACATCGGCAACATCGTGCATCCGACCGACCAGGGAGGCATCGTCACCATCGAGCAGATCCAGCCGATTGCCGTCGTCTTCACTGCACCCGAAGACCGGCTCCCAGACATCAACCGGGGTCTCAAGGGCGGTCCGCTGCAGCTTACCGCGCTGACGCCGGACGGCAGCAAGGAGCTGGCTCATGGCACCCTGTCGATCATCAGCAACGAAATCGACGTTGGCAGCGGGACGATCCGCCTCAAGGGCCAATTCGAGAACGCCGACAGCGCGCTTTGGCCCGGCCTTTCCGTCACGACGAGGCTGCTCGTTTCCACCCTGCACGACGTGGTCGTCATTCCCGAATCTGCCGTCCAGCGTGGTCCCGAGGGCCTTTTCGCTTTCGTCGTCGGCCAGAACCTCAAGGTCGAGAAACGGGACATCAAGGTTGGCGCCGATGGACAACGGTGACGCTGTCATCGAGGCCGGCCTCGAGCCCGGCGAGCAGGTCGTGACCGCCGGCCAGTATCGCGTCGAGCCGGGCGCGATCGTCGCTGTGGAGACGCAAAGCGAGGAGCGCACGGCCACGCGGCAGCCCGCGCGACAGGTTGAGTGACGATGGATAGGGAGACCACGAGCGCGGAAACTCTTGGCGGCGGGATGTCCGAACCGTTCATACGCCGCCCCATCGCCACGTCACTCCTCATGATCGGCATTCTCTTCGTCGGGCTCGTCGCCTATCCGAAGCTCCCGGTCGCGCCGCTGCCCCAGGTCGACTTCCCGACGATCCAGGTCTCGGCGGCGCTTCCCGGCGCGAGCCCCGAGACGATGGCCTCGTCCGTGGCCCAGCCGCTAGAGCGACAGTTCGCGCGCATCCCAGGCGTCGCGCAGACGACCTCGTCGAGCGGCCTCGGCTCGACGACCGTCGTAGTTCAGTTCGACCTCGATCGCGATATCGACGCCGCCGCCAACGACATCCAGGCCGCGATCAATGCCGCCGCCGGACAGCTGCCGAGCGATCTGCCGTCCCCGCCCACGTACCGCAAGGTCAACCCCGCCGACTCGCCGATCATGATCCTGTCGGCGACCTCCGACACTCTGCCCCTCACCGAGGTCGACGATAATGCCGATACGAAGCTCGCCCAGCAGATCAGCCAGATCGACGGCGTCGGCCAAGTGTCGATCGGCGGCGAGCAGAAGCCCGCCGTGCGTGTCCAGCTCGATCCGGCAAAGCTCGTCACCAAAGGTTTATCTCTCGAGGACATCCGCACGGCGCTCTCTGTCACCACGGTCAACCAACCGAAGGGCAACGTCGACGGCACCGAACGCAGTTTCACGATCTACGCCAACGATCAGCTCACCGACGCCCCCGCTTGGAACGACGTCATCATCGCCTACCGCAACGGGGCGCCGGTCCGCGTGCGCGATGTCGGCCAGGCGGTTGATGGTCCCGAGGACGCGAAGAAGGCGGCCTGGGCCTCGGGCAAGCGCGGCGTCTTCCTCGTCGTCTCGAAGCAGCCTGGCGCCAACGTCATCGAGACCGTCGATAAGATAAAGGCCGAGCTGCCGCGGCTGCGCGCCACCATGCCGCCATCGCTTAAGATCGACGTCCTGAGCGACCGCACGCAGACGATCCGGGCATCCGTCGCCGACGTTCAGGTTACACTTCTCATCACCATCGCGCTCGTCGTCGCGGTGATTTTCGTTTTTCTCCGCAGCCTGTGGGCGACCGTCATCCCGAGTACGACGGTGCCGCTGTCGCTGCTCGGCGCGGCGGCGCTCATGTATCTGATGGGCTACAGCCTCGACAACCTGTCGCTGATGGCACTCACGATCTCCGTCGGCTTCGTCGTCGACGATGCGATCGTCATGCTCGAAAACATCGTCCGCCATATCGAGGAGGGGAAGAGTCCGCTCGAGGCCTCTCTGATAGGGGCACGCGAGATCGGCTTCACTATCCTTTCCATAAGCTTGTCGCTGGTCGCGGCCTTCATTCCGCTTCTTCTCATGGGCGGCATCATCGGCCGCCTGTTCCGGGAGTTCGCAGTCACCGTCTCCATGACCATCGCGGTATCGGCGTTCGTCGCGCTGACGCTCACGCCGATGATGTGCGCGCGGTTCCTCAGGTCGGAGAAGGATACCACCCACGGCCGGCTCTACGCGCTGACCGAGCGCGGCTTCGACTACCTGCTGCGCGCCTACGAGCGATGCCTGGATGCCGTGCTGAGGCATCGTTTCGTGACGCTGCTCGTTTTCTTCGCGACCGTGGCGACCACCGTTGCGCTCTTCATCGCCATCCCGAAGGGTTTCTTCCCGCAACAGGACACGGGATTGATCCAAGGCACGTCGGAGGCCGCGCAGGACGTCTCCTTCGCCGAGATGATGCGGCTCCAGGAAAAGCTCGGCGAGATCGTCGCCAAGGATCCGGACGTCGCGACGACCGCCATGGCCATCGGCGCCGGTGGCTCCTCGCCGGCGCTCAACACCGGGCGCTTCTTCATTACGCTGAAGCCCAGAAGCGAGCGGAAGGCGTCCGCGTATGAGATCATCGCCCGCCTGCGCAAGGCGACGGAAAGCGTCGAGGGCGCAAGGCTCTTCCTTCAGGCGGCACAGGACGTCACCGTCGGCGGCCGCGCCGGCCGGTCGCAATTCCAGTACACGCTCCAGGACGCGGACATCGCCGAGCTCAATGCATGGTCGCCGAAGGTCCTCGCCAAGCTCAAGACGCTTCCGGAGCTGCGCGACGTCGCGACCGACCAGCAGAGCGCCGGCACGACGCTGATCCTCACCGTCAACCGCGAGCAGGCCTCGCGCTATGGGCTCGACCCGCGCGTGATCGACGACACGCTCTATGACGCGTTCGGCCAGCGCCAGATCGCCCAATACTTCACGCAGCAGAACAGCTATCACGTGGTCATGGAGGTGCTGCCCGAGCTGCAGGGGCGCGTCGACAGCCTCGACAAGATCTATATCAAGTCGCCGGCCTCCGGAGCACAGGTGCCCCTTGCCGCATTCGCGGCCTGGACCACGCAAAAGACCGCTCCTCTTTCGATCTCGCACCAGGGACAATTCCCGGCTGTCACGATCACCTTCAACCTTGCCCAGGGCGGCTCGCTCGGCACGGCGACGCAGGCAATCCAGGCGGCCGAGCGCGAGCTTCAGCTTCCGCCCGGCATGCGCACGAGCTTCCAGGGCAACGCGCAGGCCTTCCAGGATTCGCTATCGACAGTGCCACTGCTGATCGGTGCCGCACTCGTCGTCATCTATCTGATCCTCGGCATTCTCTACGAGAGCTACATCCACCCGCTCACCATCCTCTCGACCCTGCCATCTGCCGGGGCCGGCGCCATCGCGACACTGATGCTCGCCGGCTACGACTTCAGCCTGGTGGCGATGATCGGCATCATTCTTCTGATCGGCATCGTGAAGAAGAACGGCATCATGCTTGTCGATTTCGCTATCCATGCCGAGCGCGAGCATAAACTCCCGCCCGAGATCGCAGTCAGGCAGGCCGCGCTCCTGCGCTTCCGCCCGATCATGATGACGACGGCCGCGGCGCTGCTCGGCGGCGTGCCGCTGATGATCGGTGCCGGAACGGGTGCGGAGATCAGGCAGCCGCTCGGCTATGCCATGGTAGGCGGCCTCATCGTCAGTCAGGCGCTGACGCTGTTCACGACGCCCGTGGTCTACATCTATCTCGACAAGCTCGCGACGTTTCTCGAACGGCTATTTAACCATGGGCGCCTCGATACCGCGCAGGAACCGCCTGTGCCTGCAGAATGAGCGAGGCGTGCCAGTACAGCGGGCACAATGCCATGCCGCGCCACGCGGACATGCTGATACCTTGCACTACTGTCGCTGCACCCTCAAATGTGATGGGGCGGGGGAACTTTCTTGCCGGAGCCACACGAATGGCCGAGAGAGTCCGCAGTCCCGAGAAGACGGTGCTCGTTCTGCAGGGCGGCGGCGCCCTCGGCGCCTACCAGGGCGGCGCCTACGAGGCGCTTGCCGCGGCGGGGCACGCACCGGATTGGGTCGCCGGCATTTCCATCGGTGCCGTCAATGCGGCGCTCATCGCGGGCAATCCCCCGGCCGCTGCGTCGCTCGGCTGCGTGAGTTCTGGGAGCGCGTGTCGAGCCGTCTTACGATCGCTCCGCTTGCGACGGACGACGCCTCGCGCAAGATCTTCAACGAGACGAGTGCGGCGCTCGTGGCCTCCACCGGCGCGCCCGGCTTCTTCGATCCCCGCTTCCCGCCGCCCTTCGTCATGCCACCGGGATCGATCGAGGCGATCAGCTTCTACGACACGAGCCCGCTCAAGGCGACGCTCGAGGAGCTCGTGGATTTCGAGCGTCTGAACTCGGGCGCGGTGCGCGTGAGCGTCGGCGCCGTGCAGGTGCGCACGGGAAACATGAAATATTTCGACACCGCGCACGGCGACGTAATCGGCCCTGAGCACATCATGGCGAGCGGCGCCTTGCCGCCCGGCTTCCCGCCCGTCGTGATCGACGGCGAGGAATACTGGGACGGCGGTCTCGTCTCAAACACGCCGCTGCAATACGTGCTCGACGGCAGCGAGCATCGCGACGACATGTGTGTCTTCCAGATCGACCTCTTCCCCGCCAAGGGCCCGATGCCCGAGACGCTGTTCGACATCGGCCAGCGCGAGAAGGACATCCGCTATTCGAGCCGCACGCGTCTGAATACGGACGTCTTCCGCCGCATGCAGACCCTGCGCCGCGCCATCCGCCGCCTCGAGAAAGTGCTGCCGGACGACTTCAAGTCGAGCCTGGACTGGCATCTGCTCTCGTCGATCGGCTGCGATGCGGCGGTGACGATCGTCCATCTCATCCACCGCCGCGCGGCCTACTCCACGCAATCGAACGACTACGAGTTCTCCCGCTACACCGTCGACGAGCATTGGCGGGATGGACGCGACGACGTGGAGCGGACGCTGCGTCATCCCGCATGGATGAACCGCGAGCGCCCCAAGGAGGGCGTGATGGTGCTCGATCTAACCAGGGAGCTGGATCCTCAAGGTCCAGGTAGAGCAGGCATGAAGATCGACGACGTCCGCAGCCGCGCATTCGCCATGCCGCTGACCAGCCCGGCCTTCCCTCCCGGTCCCTACCGCTTCATCGACCGCGAATATCTGATCATCACCTACCGCACGGACAGGGAGGCGCTCGAAGCCGTCGTGCCCGAGCCGCTCACGATCGACGAGCCGCTCGTCAAGTACGAGTTCATCCGCATGCCGAACTCGACCGGCTTCGGCGACTACACCGAAACCGGCCAGGTCATTCCCGTTCGCTACAAGGGCCAGGAAGGCGGCTATACGCACGCCATGTTCCTGAACGACGGACCGCCCATCTACGGCGGCCGCGAGCTGTGGGGCTTCCCGAAGAAATACGCTCAGCCCTCGCTCGCGCCCGACAAGGACACGCTGATCGGCACGCTCGACTACGGGTCCGTGCGCGTTGCCACCGGCACCATGGGCTACAAGCACAAGGCGCTCGACCTGAAGGCAGTCGCCGCATCGCTCGCCAAGCCGAACTATCTCCTGAAGATCATCCCGCACGTCGACGGCACCCCGCGCATCCTCGAGCTCGTCGACTACCGGCTCGAGGACGTGATCGTGAAGGGCGCCTGGACCGGCCCGGCCACGCTCGATCTGAGACCGCATGCGCTGGCGCCGGTCGCGGAACTGCCCGTCCGCGAGATCATCTCGGCGACACATATTCTGGCAGACCTCACGCTCGGCCTCGGCAAGGTCGTCTACGACTATCTCAAGACATCGAAGGAGTAGGCGTCATGAGAATCGACGGTAAGGTTGCGCTCGTCACGGGCGCGGCGAGCGGCATAGGACATGAGATCGCCAAGCGCTACGTTGCCGCCGGCGGCCGCGTCGCCATCGCCGACCTCAACCTTGAAGCCGCAACGGCAGCCGCACGCGAGCTCGGTGACAGCAAGACGGCGATCGCGGTCGCCATGGACGTCTCCAACGAGGAGCAGGTGAACGCGGGCGTCGAGAAGACTGTCGCAGCCTTTGGCACCGTCGACATCCTCGTTTCCAATGCCGGCATCCAGATCGTCCACCCGATCGAGGAGTTCCCCTTCGCCGACTGGAAGAAGATGCTGGCGATCCATCTCGACGGCGCATTCCTCACGACGAAGGCTTGCGTCAAGCACATGTACAAGCAGGGCTCAGGATCGCTGATCTACATGGGCTCCGTGCACAGCCACGAGGCCTCGCCCTTGAAGTCGGCCTACGTCACCGCCAAGCATGGGCTTCTCGGCCTCGCGCGCACCATGGCCAAGGAAGGCGCCAAGCACGGCGTCCGCGCCAACGTCATCTGTCCGGGCTTCGTGCGCACGCCCCTCGTCGACAAGCAGATCCCCGAGCAGGCCAAGGAGCTGGGCATCACCGAGGAGCGTGTCATCAAGGAGGTGATGCTCGGCGAGACCGTCGACAAGGAGTTCACCACCGTCGACGACATCGCCGAGGTCGCTCTGATGCTCGCCGCCTTCAAGACCAACGCGCTGACCGGCGAGAGCATCATCGTCAGCCATGGATGGCATATGAACTAAGAACGACGTGGAACCCGCCATTCAGCTTCACAAGCCTGGCCGCACAAGACCTAATGACCCGCACCCCGGAAGGCGTCGGGCGGCTTTCTCATGAAAAGGGCGAACAGGGCCAGGCTCGCGAACAAGATCGTGAGCGCCAGAAACACATCCGCAAACGACATGACGTTCGCCTGATTGCGCACGAGGTGGGCGAGCTGCTTCAGCGCCGTGAGATCGCCATCGGGAACCAACGGCGAAACCTGCTGCGTCATCCCCGCGAGCGTGTCCTCGGCGACAGGGCGGCCCCACGCAACGTTCTCGTGCAGGCGGGCGAGGTGCAGATCGAGCCTGTGGTTCAAAAGCGTGTTGATCAGCGCGAGCCCGACGGCGCCGCCGAGGTTGCGCGTCAGATTGAAGAGACCCGAGGCGTTCTTGAGCTGGGCCGGCGGGAGCGTGCCGAGCGACAGGTTGTTGATCGGCACCATGCAGATCATCAGCGAGCAGCCGCGCAGGATCTGCGGCAGCAGCAGCTCGTGGAAATCCCAGTCGACGGTGATCCCGGACGCGAAATAGGTGCCGAGCGCGAAGCCCAGGAACCCGATCGTCATCATGATGCGCGGGTCCATGACCTGCGACAGGCGCCCGCTGATCGGCGCGGTGAGGAACATGGCGACGCCGGTGACGAACATCGTCTCGCCGATCATGAGCGCGTCGTAGCCGCGCACCTGGCTGAGATAGACGGGATAGAGATAGGTCAGGCCGTAGAGGCCGATACCCATCACGAAGCTGAACGCCGAGCCGAAGGCGAAGTTGCGATCCTTGAAGGCGCGCAGCTCGACGATCGGCTCGACTGCCGTCAGCGCGCGCCAGAAGAAGACGATGCCGCCGGCCGCGGTCAGCGCGGCAAAAGTCGCAATCGTGCGGTCGTCGAGCCAATCGTAACGCGGGCCCTCCTCGAGAACGTACTCGAGCGAGCCGAGGAACAGCGCCATGGCTCCGAGCCCGACGAAGTCGAAGCGCTTCAGCAGCGAATGATCCGGCTCGTCGAAGTCGACCAGCAGGAACACGGCAATGGTCACGATGATGCCGGGGCCGACGTTGACGAGGAACAGCCAATGCCATGAGAACGCGTTGCTGAGATAGCCGCCGACCGTCGGTCCGATCGTGGGGGCGAGCGTCGCGACGAGGCCGATCAGCGGCGATACGATGCCGCGCTTCGAAGGCGGGAAGATCGAGAAGGCGACTGCGAACACGCTCGGAATCATGCCGCCGCCGATGAAGCCCTGAATGGCCCGGTAGACGATCATCTGATCGATGGTGGTGGCAGTGGCGCAGAGCACGCTCGCAGCCGTGAAGCCGGCTGCCGCCGCCGTGAACAGAACGCGTGTCGACAGCGCCCGCGCGAGGAAGCCCGAGAGCGGGATCATCACGACCTCGGCGATCAGATAGGACGTCTGAACCCACGAGATCTCGTCGGCACTGGCCGAGAGGCCGGCCTGGATCTCGGCGAGCGATGCGGAGACGATCTGGATGTCCAGGATCGCCATGAACATGCCGAACACCATCGCCAGGAACGCCAGCAGCTGGCGCGGCGTCACACCGATCCAGGCGAGCGTGCCGGGCGCTGGCGCCGCTCGATCCTCAGGTCGGATTTCCTATGGTTGCCGAATGAGACATCGGACTGAGCGCTCGCTCGGAGTGGGCCGTCCCTAGGCGGCAGTCAATTGATCAGTTCGACGCGTGCTGCAGCGCTTTCGGCGGCGCCGAGCGCGTGTCGATATCGACGACGACCGAGAGGCCGGGTCGCAGCTTGCCGTCCGCCTTGTCGGCAGGAATTGCGATTCGCACCGGGACGCGCTGCACGATCTTGGTGAAGTTGCCCGTCGCGTTCTCGGGCGGCAGCAGCGAGAACTGCGAGCCCGACGCCGGGCGCAACGCTCTCGACCGTGCCTTCGATCGCGGCGCCGTCAAGTGCGTCGACGTAGACCTTTGCCGTCTCGCCCGGCGTCACGCCGGCGAGCTGCGTCTCCTTGAGGTTGGCGTCGACGTAGACCTTGTCGAGCGGAACGACGGCGGCGATGCGCTTGCCCGGCGTCACGTAGTCGCCGACCTGGACGCTCTTGTTGCCGATCACGCCGTCGAAGGGCGCACGGATGACCGTGAAGGAGAGATCACGCTCAGCCTTGGCGAGCGCAACCTCGAGCTCCTTGACCACGCGCTCGGCTTGCGAGCGCTGCGCCTTGAGCACGCCGACATTGGCGTCTGCCGTTTGAATTGCGGCTTCGCCTGCTGCGACCTGCGCCTTGGCGGTATCACGGGCGGCACGTGCCGCGTCGAGAGAGGCCTTGGTGGAGAAGTCCTTGTCGGCGAGTGCGCTCGTGCGCGCGAAGTCGGCCTCGGTCCGCACGAGCGTGGCCTTGGCGGCGTCGAGCTGCGCGCGCGTCTGGGTGGCGGTCGCCTCGGAGGCGGTGATCTGCGCGCCGAAGGTCTCGATCGCGGCCTTCTGCGTGGCGAGCTTGGCCGCGGCCTGATCGACGGCGAGCGTGTAGTCGCCGTCGTCGAGGCGGACGAGCGTGTCGCCTGATTTGACGTGCTGGTTCTCGACGATCGGCACCTCGGCCACGTTGGCGGCGACCTTGGGCGCGATGATCGACATGTCGGCGCCGACGTAGGCGTCATCCGTCGAGACGATGAAGCGGCCGACGGTCACGTAGTCGTAGCCGTACCAACCGGCGGCGAGGAGAGCGATGGCCGCTGCGCCGGCAAGGAGCAGCGCCGCTTGCGCTTGCCCTTCCCCGGAGGCGCGGCGGCATCCTGAGACGGGGTTTCGACCGGGCTTTCCTGGCGTGCGGCGTGCGACCGGGGCTCCGCCGAGGCTCGGCGCCTGCACCTCAGCGCGGGCCTTGCCGATGCGACGTACGCCAACGCGGGGCAGTCAGCCTTGTGGATCGGCGGGCGCAGCGTCGTCCTGGGATTTCTGGTTCGAGCGAGACAAGAGTACGGTGGACATTGGCCACCCCTTGAATTGGTGTATGAGCACAAAATGAGAACTAAACCGTACGGTTCAGTTTCAAGGTTGACATAGACCACTCAGAACGCCCAATATCAAGATCAAACTGAACCGTTCGGTTCAATTATTTGTAAGTTTTCTCCTGCGTCATGGCCGCAGGGCGGAGATGGCGAAGATGGAAGCGGAAATGTCTGAGGAAGCAGAGGCCAGCGAGGAGGTGCGGCGCGGCGGCCGTCCTGCCGCTGGCACCGACCCGCAAAAGCGGCGCCAGATCATGGACGGCGCCGGGCGCATTTTCTCGACCCTCGGATTCGATGCTTCGAGCATGAGCGACGTCGCGCGCGAGGCCGAGGTCTCGAAGGCGACGCTCTACGTCTACTTCCAGAACAAGGAGCAGCTCTTCGCAGCCATCTGCGCCGAGCGGCGAGAGCGCAACATCTCGGAGCTGTCGGCGATGCTCGACGTCAACAGGCCGGTCGATGTCGTGCTGACGGAGTTCGGCACCGAGGCGTTGCGGCGTCTGTCGCAGCCGTTTGTCGTCGCCGCACACCGCATTGTCATCGGAGTCGCCGAGCGCATGCCGGAGATCGGACGCGAGTTCTTCGAGGCGGGGCCGCATCGCCTCGCGCTCGCGCTCGCGGACTTCATCGCCCATCACGTGAAGGCCGGTCGGCTCGAGACCGACGATCCCCACCTCGCCGCGGCGCAGCTCCTCGAGCTCGGCCAGGCGACGATCTTCCGGCCGCGTCTCTACGCGGTCGTCCAGGAGCCCGCGACCGAGGAAGAGATCAGCAGGGTGGTCTCGTCTGCGGTGCGGATGTTCCTTGCCACCTACGGCGCCTCTCAGCGCCGAGCCTGATAGCGCTAGGTTTCACTTCCCTTATTTGCGGCGATGAGCTGCCGCTGCTTCGCAGTCAGCTCATAGGCATAAAACAGCCGGCCAGCGCGTCAGGCGCAGTAGCGAGCCGCCAGCAGGCCTGTTGATGTCTCATCGCCGAGATCGCGCGCGAGATGGTGGTGCCCCTGGCCCGAGTGCACCAATCTTGGAAAATCAGGTAGTTAGCTGCGGCTGGGAAAGAAAAACTGGTCGTATTGTTTCGGGCGCTTCCGCTGGGCTCTTTCCCAGGATTTCAGTCCGCTTCTTGTAGCGCGGGCGAACGGTCAGCGGTTCGATGAGGCTGGTCGTCGTCAAACCGAGCCCAAGCTCACGTGGATTGCTCTTCTGTGTGATGCGTCCGCACATGCGCGCAACGTCAGGTTCTTATGCAGGGTGCAGACAAATGAGGGCAACCGACCAGCGCCATTTTTCTTTCGGCATCCTGATCTAAAGTTAGATCGTCGTCAGTTCTGCGATCACGGGTTCTCCGACCGCGCAAGAACCCCGAAAGGAAGAGCAGCGATGGACGACCTCGACCCATTCGAGCCTGGGACGCACGTCTTCACCGGGACGATCAAAAGGTGCGACGAGAGTTACGCCGAGCTGCTGACCGATAGTGGGTTCGCGGTGCCCCTCGCCACGCACGGCGGTCCGCCGGTCCGCGCAGGAGCGCATGTCACCGTCGTCGCCAGGAAATACCGTCCCTGCTACTTCGTCGTCGCGCTTAGCAAGGTGTAGAGCTGCGATCAAGCCGTCAGCACCAATCGAGCAAGGGCGAACAGAATAAATCCCCATGCCGCAAGCGCGAGCAGGTTCATCAGCGGCGCAAACCACCATGGGTCTGGCCCGTCCAGCCCTTGACCCGTTCGAGCTGTATCCGTTGCGGCTCCATACTTCGCCAAACGCTCACACCAGCGCCTTGGGTCCGACGATTCTGGAGACCGTGGTCTTAACTCACCAGCGGCTCAACAGCTTTTTTGCGCCCGCGCCTCTGCCAGCATCTCGCATGGCAATTCGCCTGGACAGTTCAGGCCGCGATGACGAACTCAACCACTTCATTCACTGCAGATTTGCGATGAGGGAACGGCCCTTACACGCCAGTGGCAAGGTCGCACTCAAATTGGCTGAGCCAATTGATGTCGGTTCCCGAGCGGTATGCCCGCTGCAGGTTGTTCGGACGGTACATAATGGTGAGCCATGCGGCCGCGACCTCAAACTCGAAGTCGCCGTACCGATACGCGTGTCTCTTTGCGACGAGGGCCGCCGCGTCGTAGTCGGACTCGCTGATTTTTGAATGCTTAGTTGCCATTGGCGCTCAGTGTAATCACTGCAAGCAAGGGGCAATGTTACAAGTCCTATGCAAATTTTATTCGAATTGTCAGGAAAACTGCCGGGTCACAACTGCATCCAATTGAAGCACAATATCTCAAGGCCCCTTAATGCCAGGCGTTGCATGAAAGCTTACCCGTGCGTGATCTCCCCCACGCACACGCGCCAAACTTAGCCTCGGCAAAGGTGCCGGGGCTTTTTTTGGATGGGAGTCGCTGGGCTAGCCGCAAACGCACGAAGCTCCGATGCACGGGCGGGCGTATTGCGTGCCCACGTACTGATTGAAGTCGTTGAGCGGGGAGTGTAGTGGGTTGACCCAACCGCTCCATGCGCTTCCCGCGCCGAATGTGAGGTCATTATCTTCGTCGAGCGCCACGTTGACGCCCTTTCTGGGCGCAAAGGACGGCTTAAGGTAAAGTGGACACCCCGGCTCGGAAGTGATTTCTCACTGGGCCAGGGTGTCCATTGGCCTGCAGCCTCGGAGGACTACGGCCATACCGTTGAAACTTACTCAGCGCGCGTAAAGGGCTGCGACGGCTCCAGCTGTGTTTGAACACTTCGATAGTCGGGCGATGTGAAGATCACCGACAGGACGAAGAAGATAGCGATTAGCAATCCTACGAGCCCTATACTTTTGAGCGCACCCTGGCTCGTCCAATTCTCATCTAATGGGCTCCTGTCGTCCTCGATATGCTTTCGATGGGCCATGACAGTCCTCCTTGAGCCGTTCGGAGGCTAAACAGTATACGGACGCACATAGTTCCACGTCTCATCGCCGGTTCGGCCCCCACAGGAAGGGTGCTTCCGCCCAAACCTTCGAATGTGCATCCGAACTTAAGGCACCGCACGACTATCGCCTATTTGGTACGATAAGCTCGCCCGGTGTTGTTCCTGCCAAGTAGGCGCCACCTGTCGCTGGATCGTAAGCAATCCACTTGCAAGGCAGCGTTGCTCCTAAAAAACCTTCCGACACGCAAACATCGATCCATTCGACGGCCTTGCCGCCTACCTCTCGATGTGTTTCGAAACCTAGCGACCGCCAATGGACCACCAAGTGTTGTGCGTCTTCCGCGCTCATAGCACCGTCTCGAAACAAGTGCTTGTCGAACCAAACGCGCTTGCCAAGAGCTGGAGCGTGATCGTGCAAACATTGGTCCCAGCCACCAGGGTACTTGCGGCGAATGAGTTCAATGGGCACGAAGAGATCAACAAATTCCTGTGCAACAGACATATTGAATATCCGACTTAAAAGAATGCTTATAGCTCATGACCCCCTGTAATGCACTCTGGGAAGTGCACACCAGCTCTACCTAGACGTCGCCAGATGGGAACCCATCCGCGATGCACGTGGTTCGTCTCCAAACGGTATATGGAGAGAAAGCCATGCCAACACTGCGCAATTCTAAGCACATGGCCGAAAACGATCGGACGGGCCTCTATGTCGTCCTTGCCTTAGTGATATTCGTCATTGTGCTCGCGCTTGCTTACGCGTTCTCTGGCAACCAGCCCGAACATGCAGCGATCGCACCCAATCCGCCTGTCACTGGTGCTCGGTAGAGTAATTTCGGGAAGAAGGCGGTGACGCATGTCAAGATCACTCAGGCTTCAGATCCTCGAAGCAGCCCGTGCTCTCATTGAAGATGAACAACACTGGTGCCGTGGTGTGCTCGCGCAAGACGAGTGGGAAATTCGGTCATTCCAACAAACGTGAGAGCAGACAGGCGCTGCGGCCTTGGCGCTCTGATCGCTGCAGCTTACCAATTCACCGTGATTACGATCAGGCGATGGCCCTTGGAACCAGTGCCGTCCGGCGTAGCTGCGCAAGGATCGTCGGGGTCAACGACGCCAAGGGTCATGCTGCAATGCTGGCTCTTTTCGATGAAGCGATCGAAGCGGCGAGATAGCCGTCGAACTCGTCGCCGAACGGGCTCGAAACCGCTTCACCTCTGCCTCATCGCATGGCGAGGTTAGGAACGATTGTTCTTCTCTGGCGTTTCTGACGTTGGATATATTTCAAACGACATTGAGGCGCCAGCCTATGCGCACACATAAAGCATTCGCATCATTATTGGCTCTGGCAGCAGGTTTAACCACCACGTTCGCCTTAGCTCAGGACGCCTCGATTAGTCTGGGCGAACTAATCTGCAGCGTTGGGCCCAGTGCCGAGAGCGAAAGTGCGGCTGAGGTGGATAGCCAAAACGTCATCTGCTTGTTCACGCCTTTAGAGAACGGACCCGAGGAAACCTATACCGGGACGATCCTCACTGCTGGCCAAAGTGATGATCTAGGTGGTCAGTCGGCGGTGATCTGGGCCGTTAGGGGCTCAGGAATCGCTCGTCCGGGCATGCTTGAGCAGACCTTCACGGGCAGCACAGCGGATGCAGATGGAGCGAAGGGGCCTCCTGTTGGTAATGCTGATATGTCAGTGGCGCTGCATCTCATGACCAAGCGTGACGCCGCGCAGCCAGGAAAGCCAGCTACGGCATCGATTGAATTAAAATTGAAGTCGGCCATGGGGTGAGCAAGTCTAAGCCAGCATGATCGATAAAGCATCCAGCGGCACCGGATGGGTAGTACACGTCATCACTGAGGTGTACGGGGGCGGGGAGCCCTTGATCGCCAACTACTACGCTGCCATCGAAGACCCCCAGGACGCCATTGACGCCGTGAGGACCTACGTTTTGGGGGCCGCCATGTATTGATAGAGGCGAAGGAGCTTCTATCTGCAGCCGTGGTCGCCGAACTCAGCGAGAAGGTCGGCCGCCTAGAGGGAGGCGTGATCCCATGGGTGAAAATCTAATGGCAGACCAGCTCGCCAAGAGCATCGTGGATATCCCCACGGGCTAGGAAGAGGACCGTTCACTCGATCAAATGGAGCTGAGATCGCATCGCCTTTCTTGAGGGATAACTAGCCAACTGGAGTCAAGTATCTCGAAGTAGTCATTCTGTGGCTTGTTCACGCGCGTCGAGATCGGCCACATCGTCATCAGTGCAGCAGGGAATGGCATCAACAGGTTGCGTGGATTGGGGTCGAGTGTGCTCAGCCAGTGGTGGTAGTTCTCGGGCGGAATATCACTGGCATACGGTCGTGTATCTCGGCCATCATCTCGTTGGCAGGGCAGGTAATCACTGCGAACGTCCGCACCCACTCCTCGGTACCGGGGCGCTGCCAATGCTCCCAGATGCCCGCAAGCGCAAATGGCTCTCCGCTCTGCATGCCGATAGCGTAAGGCTGCTCTGCCGCTGCGCCCTTGATCGCCTTCCATTCGAAGAAGTTGTCAATCGTAGAAGGCAGCGACGACGCTTGTAGGTATCGCGGAAGGAGGGAAGGGAGGCGACGGTTTCCGCTTTGGCGTTGATTGGCTTGCGCCCGCCGTGCGCAGTGTCTTTCCCAGGTCACCTAGGTACTTGCTAGCGCTCAGCTGTTCCCACAGGTGGTGCCCCTGGCCCGACTTGAACGGGCACGTCATTGCTGACAACAGATTTTGAGTTTTATCGATGTAGCCGCCAGGGGACGCCGTGACTCGCCAGGACGCTGAATCGATAACGATTTAGTAACAGCAGCTGCCCAGCACACCGATTGGACTTCGCACCGAAGTGGTTGCTAGTTTGGTTGCTAGCAAGCTTCCGGAGCGACCCGTGACGAACATCAGTATCACCAAGACAGTTGTCGAGAGCCTGCCCCCTGGCGGTCTCGTATGGGACACAACACTGCACGGCTTCGGTGTGCGGCGACAGCTCGGCAAGCCGACGTACTTCCTCAAGGTCCGTGTAGAGGGCCGGCAGCGCTGGGTGCTACTATCGGTCCGCACGGCTCGCCGTGGACGCCCGCGGGGGCCCGTAAGGAAGCGCACCGGCTCTTGGGTTCGATACATGGCGGTAGTGACCCTGCAACTGTCCGCGACCATAAGCGCCGCGAGCCCCCGCTATCCGACGTGCTCGACCGCTATGTGCGCGAGTACGTCACCGTCCATAACCGCGGGTCTACGGCTGCGGAGATTAAGCGGCACGTCGAAGTGGACATAAAGCCGGCGCTGGGCGCGCTGCGAATTGGTGCCATTGGTCGGGCGGATATTGTTCGTTGGCACGGCACCTTCACTGAGCGTCCATTCGCGGGCAACCGGGCGCTGGCCAATCCCGCGTAAGTGCCTGTCGTTGGCTTCTAAAGATTGGGAACTACGCTCGGATAACCCAGCGCTCGGGGTCAAGATGTTTCCCGAACCCAAACGGGAGCGCTTCTTCAGCGAGGAAGAGCTGAAGCGCGTCGGCGCCGCCCTTGTCGCTCTCGAGAAAGAAGATGAGAGTTTGCCCGGCGCGATAAGGGCGGTGTGGCTGCTCGCCCTCACGGGTATGAGGTTGGGCGAAGTGCTTGCCCTTAAGTGGGAATGGCTCGACGCACAACGCGGTTGCATTCTGCTCACCGGATCATATGGCCAAGGTGGGCTCCCGTGCCGTCCCGTTAGGCGAGCCGGCCCTTCAGTACCTCGCAAACCTACAGAAGATTGGCCCATTCGTATGTTACGGCTCCAATCCCGACGCCCCACTGAAGTGAGGGAGGTTTCTATCGATTTTGGTGGACCCTTCGAGATCGCGCGAA
>CAWGEK010000009.1:0-176567 GCA_963821565.1 uncultured Alphaproteobacteria bacterium | reverse complement strand
CCGATCGCCAACCGGTACTGAGAGGACGACATGCGAACGGCCCTGAACGGTATCGAGATCGACTACACGGTGAGCGGGCGCGGGCGCCCCGTGCTCCTGAGCCACGGCTACGGCGCCACCGGGCGCATGTGGGACGGTCAGCGCCAGACGATCGGCGACCGCTATCGGCTCATCACCTGGGACATGCGCGGCCACGGCCAGACCGAAAGCCCGAGCAATCCGGCGCAGTACTCGACCAACACCACCGTGGCCGACATGCGCGCGCTCCTCACCTCACTCGGCGTGAGCCGCGCGGTGGTCGGCGGGCTCTCGCTCGGCGGCTACATGTCGCTGGCGTTCTACCTGGCGCATCCGGAGATGGTCGACGCGCTGATCATCTGCGACTCGGGGCCGGGCTATCGCAACGCCGAGGCTCGCGATGCATGGAACCAGCGCGCCAACGAGCGCGCCCTCGCCCTGGAGGCGAGTGGGCTCGAGGCGCTGGGCGGCCGGAGCCGCGAGGTCCGCGACGCGCTCGGCCACCACAAGAGCGCTCAGGGCCTCGCCCACGCCGCGCGCGGGATGCTCGCGCAACAAGACGCGCGCGTGATCGACGGTCTGGCGTCGATCCGCGTGCCGACCCTGGTCATCGTCGGCGACCAGGACACGCCGTTCCTGGCGCCGTGCGAGTACATGGCGAAGAAGATTCCGGGCGCGCGGCTCGAGGTGATCACCGGGGCGGGGCACGCCTCCAACCTCGATCAGCCGGAGGCCTTCGACCGCGTGCTGATGCGCTTCCTGGACTCGCTGCCGGCCTGAGCCGGCCGTTCAGCCGCGCGGCAAACCGAGTACGCGCTCGCCGATGATGTTGCGCTGGATCTCGCTCGTTCCGGCCGAGATCGTGTATTGCCGAGCGGCGAGCACCCGGTTGAACCAGCGCGGCGCGTCCGGCACGGTCGACGAGGCCTGGTTCACCAGCACGTGCATACCCAGGAGCTCGCCGGCGGCGTCCGCGATCCGCACGCCGAGCTCCGAGCCGCTGAGCTTCAGCACGGATCCCTCGGGTCCCGGCGCCTCACCGCGGAGCTGACGGGTGAGGCTGCGCAGGCGCGTGTACTTCAGCGCCTCGGACTCGATGGCGAGCTGAGCCAGCCGCTGGCGGATCGCCGGATGATCCCACGCGGGCCGCCCGTCGATCGGGACCTGCTTCGCCAGCGCGATCAGGCGGGCGATCTGGGCCGTGTGACTGCGCCCGCCAGCCGAATGGCGCTCGTACATGAGCGTGGTGGTCGAGACCTTCCATCCCTGGTTCACCGGCCCGAGCAGGTTCGCCTTCGGCACGACGACGTCCGTGAAGAAGACCTCGTTGAAGTGATGGTGCCCCGTCATCAGGACCAGTGGCCGCACGCTGACCCCCGGCGTCGTCATCGGCACCAGGAGACAGCTGATCCCCTGATGCTTCGGCACGTCGGGGTTCGTCCTGACGAGCAGGATGATCCAGTGCGCGAAGTGCGCGCCCGAGGTCCACACCTTCTGGCCGTTGACGACGTAGTGATCGCCCTGGTCGACGGCGCGCGTCCGGAGGCTCGCCAGATCGGAGCCGGCGCCTGGCTCCGAGAAGCCCTGGCACCAGATCTCGTCGGCGTTGAGGATGGCCGGCAGGTGGCGCCGCTTCTGCTCGGGCGTACCCCAGTGGATGATCGTCGGCCCGACCAGGCTCAATCCCATGTTCCCCGGCAGCACCGGCGCGCGCGCGGCCGTGTACTCCTCGTCCCAGATCACGCGCTCGATCAGCCCGGCGTCGCGGCCCCCGTATTCCTTGGGCCACGTGATGCCGACCCAGCCCGCCGCGTGCATCGTCTTTTGCCAGACGCACCGGCGCTCGAAGGTCTCGCGATCGGACGCGACGCGGTCGTCGGACGCGTCGTCCAGGCACAGCTCTGGCGGGAGGTTCGTGGCGAGCCAGTCGCGGAATTCCTTGCGGAAGCTCTCGTGCTCGACGGCGAATTCAAAATCCATGACGGGCCAAATCGAGGCTAGTCGGCCGGCCATGGCGCTGTCAAGCGCGCCGGACCGCGGGGACCGTGGAATTTTTCCTCGTGAGGGATCGTCATCGAGCCGCGCACGCGGTGTGAAAAGCGATTCACTCTTGAATGTTCACGAGCGTGCGTGTACAGTCCGCTTCGATCACGAAGACACCGAAATGCATCTCTTACTCCTCCGTTCGCTGTTCCGGGAGATGATTTCCGATCTTGCCGGATCCGCAGCGAGCGCGGAGGAACCGAACCGAGGCGGCATGACGCGCTATTTGATCGTAGTCGCGCGGACGGAGCCCGCGGTTTACGAGCACCTCCGCAATCGTCACCTCGCCGATCCGAAAGTCCGCGTGATGCTCGATCGACGCGGCGCCATCGAGTACGAGTCGTCAGACAGCCCGCCGCCGGCCGATCGTCGTCGCCGTCGGTCGTCGCTCATGACCGGTGCATCACACGAGCTGGTCGCGCTCGCGTCCGAGGTGCCCGTCGAGTCCCCCACGCCTAACCCGCAACCCCCCGCTCTCCACGAGGAGGCACCACGCCAGATGAGTCAGATCGAGACGGTCGATGACGCGCAGCGGACGACGCGCTGGCTCGCCGAAAGCCAGTACCAGCTCAGTCATGTGATTCCGTCGTTCACCGTCCCCAAATTGTGATCCCCGCATCGCTCGAAGGAGATCGCCATGGCGCAGATCGTTCGCAGCGGCATCATCGTTTTCATGGGCTTGACCGTCACCGCGGCCGGCGTCGTCGTCATTGTCTACGGCTGACGTCCAGCAACGCACGACGCGCCCTCCGCTTCGAGAGAAGCGTACGAAAGTGTGCTAGATACTGAGTCAAAATGACAACGAGCAACTCAAACGCGCAAACCTGAGGAACTCATTGGGCGCGGGTTTGTTGCATATGCGGCGCGTTTTACCACGACCTTTCATGTGGAGAGCGACCATGGCCGACATCCCTACGATCACACTGCGTTCCTGTGCGAAGAACACCAATCTTGAGAGTCTGATACGCCCGAACGCAAGTGATCATGCCCTGAGCGTTACCGACTTGCCCAAACAGTTGCAGGAGTTGCTAGGCGAAGTCGTCGTCACGCCGACGCTGCGGGAGCGCATGCAAAACTGGGGTTCGGACTGATCTGACTCGGCCGCAATCGTTCTTTGCGCTCGCGACTCCTAGCCGCCCCGGCGGCGACGCAGCCGTTGCCTAGCGCGACGCCACACGCATAGCGCCCTTACTTGACCACCTGCGTTCCCTCACACGTGCCAACCCTTTGATGTGCCATATCCATCGGAACGCCAAAAATGTGGGAATGGGCCTTGAAATTGCTCGTGTCTGCACGGCTTTTCAATCTGAAAAGACGGGTTCGACTCCCGTAGGGACCGCCATGACTTCGCTCAACAATTTATGCCAATCGCGTTCATTCCGAAAAATCGTCTGACGTTCTATTCCGAAAATTCTTCCGGATTCGTTCTCTCCGCCGTTCCGCCACGACGACATCGCGCAGCGAAATGTCCTCGCGGTGGATGGCTAGGACTTGCTGAAGGCGATCTATTGCGCCGGCGAGGCCATCAATCTTGCGGCGCTGCTGCATACGCTTTTCATCTATGGCCCGGAGGTGCTGGCGTCCTGCTTGCAGCTCAGCCATCAGATCGTCTTTGTCAGCGACGAGATCGAACATGGCCGCGCGCAATGACAAGTTGCCGTGGCTATTCGTCTCCGAGCGCGGCCAGCCGCTGACGCGTCAAGCTGTGAATTATATCGTTCGTGAGGCTGGCGAGCGCGCCAAGCTTGGCAGAGTGTGGCCGCATATGCTCCGACACAGCGCTGGCTATGCGTTGAGCAACCGGGGCCGCGACCTTCGGCTGCTGCAGGATTTCATGGGACACAGGGATCCGCGGCACACAACCCGTTACACACGGACAGCGAGCCGACGGTTTGAGGGACTCTGGAGGTAAGTAGCGGGCTTGCAACGTCCGCTCACGGCGCCCTACCGGACGCGATGCCCGAAGCTGACAGTGTCCGTTTTTGACCCAAAGCGGAAATGGTCACATCGAGAGGCATGAGGTCTCAATTCCGCGTGATCGTACCGGGCACTACGGGCCGCCGGATGCGTGGCAAATGCGGCACGCTTTCCGGTGCCTTGCGGGATAACATAGCTTGCAGCAGGCCGATTCTGTTGTCGAGGGTCACCCGGTCAACTAGCCTCCATACGGGGGACAGATCATTTTTCGGAGGGGCAAATGCGTTCTTTGAAACTAGGCTTAGCCGCCACGGCGGTGATCTGCGCACTTTCGGCGACGGCTCGAGCCGACTGCATCACGGTCAGAGCGGTGGGCGAAGCTGTGACCCACGATATCGCCGAGACCTTTGCGACGCACGGTCTTGCAAACATCATCTATGGGCAGGGCCGCGTGGGCAAGGGCCCTGTCCAAACGACGTGCAAAGACGGCTCAGGTACAACGACGTGTCACTCCTCGCAGACGGCGTGCAAAGTGACCACACCCAAAACCTGCTTCGGCGCTTGGTTGTGCTTGCCCTTATGACCCCGTCGTTCGGCGCAATGGAAAATAGCGCGACTTCGGAAGAGGGCTTCGGTCCGTTTTAGGGACGCTTCGTCCATCGCGGTTAAAGATGCGGTCGGCTTTGTATACGATCGGTCGTTGAAGTGTCCGTTTATGGCCCGACTCGGACTTCGGTGATGGTCGCCGTCTCGCCTGCTCTTGGGGTTCTAGCGGACATTGAAAGCGCAAGGCGCCGAGGTCAGTTCATGACCCGAAGCGGACATATGCCATATCTGGGCGAAGAAGGATCATTGCGGGCCAACGCGACGGAACAGGAGGCCCTTGAACCCTGGCCGGCCTGACGCGAAGTTGGACGTGCTGCCGTCGACCGGACCGCGCAGCACCATGGGATCTATACCAACCAGCTCGCCCTTGACGCCCGGAACAAAGATCTGCCGTTCACCGAAGTCGTCGGACATGAGCTGGCTTCCGTCCCAACGAAGGGTGACATGCGCTCCGCATTCATCCGCAACGTAGTCGCCTGCGTAAGAAGCCATGTCTGGAACCCACAACTCCTCACGGGTATAAATCGACGCATCGTTGTTGCGGTGGAAGTACACGCGAACCGCACCCTCAGGGTCCCTCGTGAACGCGACGTATGCGCTCCGTGGTCCTAAATCCATTTTGAACACATTTTGCTGCGCGGATTGTTCCAGTTCGTATGTCTTCTTCCACATGACGACATTCAGCTTGCCGTCGCGACGCTCAATTCCCAGGTAATGCCCAGCATCGTTGCGGAACGTGGCTTCCGGCACGTTGTCAGCGGACAACAGCCCCTGCAACTGATGAAGATCATTCGACTCTTCGGCCTGACCGTCATTACAAATCGCCGACATCCGGTCGCTGTCATGCACCCGGCCCGGCCTAGACTTCCATTCCGAAAGTGGACCTAAGTTGTTGAGCCTTTGCCAGGAACAGAGCGGGATTTTTCGGAATGGCATTGATATCTCTGGGGCCGATGCGGCTTTTCAATCTGAAAAGACGGGTTCGACTCCCGTAGTTTTCTCCAAGCTATTTCAAGCACTTGTCTGTTTCTACAAGAGAGCAGAGCAAGAAAATGAAGGGCGCAAAAGCCGGACGTCCGACTTTCAACCGATGACGATCGCTCGGCTTCTTCTGCGGTTTACGGCGATGAACGAGTCTGAACCCTGGAGCATAACGACAGCATCTCGGTACGTTGCGACCGGAATTTGCGGGAGCAGACGCAATCCGAAATGTCAGTGCTCGCACATAGGTCGTCTCACGGCACACCATCTTTATTTCTTCCTTATGACGGGGATCAAGGATCGGCATCGAATACTTATGCCAGCGTGATCAGGTTCACGGTCTCTACCACCAAGGGAGACGTAACCATGCTCGATATCGTCTATCTCGCCCTGGGCGTCGGACTTTTCGGCCTCATGGGTCTCTACGCCCGCTGGGCCGCGAACGCGTGAGGGCACCCATGTTCGACCTCATCCTCGGCGGCGTTGTGGCCGCGGGTCTCGCGCTCTATCTCGTGTACGCGCTTCTCTACCCCGAGAAGCTTTGATCCCCGGATGCGCGCTGGCGCAGGCCGGCCGCGCTCCTTACCTGGTCTCATCCCATGACATTCAACGGCTGGCTTCAGATCGCGCTTATGCTCGCGCTCGTCGTCGCGACGGCGCGCCCGCTCGGCCTCTACATGGCCGCGGTCTTCGAAGGCAAACCAACGTTCCTTGATCCCGCCCTTCGTCCCGTCGAGCACGGCTTCTACGGCTTGGCCGGCGTCGACGCAAAGCGCGAGCAGAGCTGGCTTGGCTACGTCGGGGCCCTGCTCATGTTCAATCTCGCAGGCTTTATCCTCCTCTATGCGATCCTCCGACTGCAGCACCTGCTGCCGTGGAACCCGCAGGGCTTCGGGCCCCTGAGCGAGCACCTCGCCTTCAACACCGCGGTGTCGTTCGTCACCAATACCAACTGGCAGAGCTACGGCGGCGAGACGACGCTCTCCTACTTCAGCCAGATGGTCGGACTGACGACGCAGAACTTCGTCTCGGCCGCGACCGGCATTGCCATTGTCGTCCCGCTCGCGCGTGCCTTTTCCCGTGCCAAGGCGACGACGGTCGGCAATTTCTGGGTCGACCTCACACGCACGACACTTTATGTGCTCCTCCCGCTCTCTATCATTGTTGCGCTTGTCTTTATCGCGCTCGGCATGCCGCAAAACCTCTCCGCCTATATCGACGCGACGACGCTCGAAGGCGGGAAGCAGACGCTGGCGCAGGGGCCGGTCGCGAGCCAGATCGCCATCAAGCAGCTCGGCACCAACGGCGGTGGTTTCTTCAACGTCAACTCCGCGCACCCCTACGAGAACCCGAGCATCTGGACCAACACCATCTCGGTGTGGGCGATCCTCTGCCTGTCGCTGGGTCTCGCCGTCACATTCGGCCGCATGATCGGCAAGGAGCGTGAGGGCTGGGCGCTGCTCGGCGTGATGATGCTGTTCATGGTCGTCGGCTGCTCGGTCGCCTATTGGGCCGAGGCCTCGGGCAACCCGCTGATGCACGCCATGGGCGTCACGGGCGGCAACATGGAGGGCAAGGAGGTCCGCTTCGGCGTCGCGCAGTCGACGACGTGGGCGACGTTCACGACCGGTGCCTCGAATGGCTCGGTCAACTCGATGCACAACTCCTACATGCCGCTCGGCGGCCTGGTGCCGCTCGCCCTCATCCAGATCGGCGAGATCGTGCCGGGCGGCGTCGGCTCAGGGCTCTACGGCATCGTGCTGTTTGCCATCCTCGCCATGTTCGTCGCCGGGCTGATGGTCGGGCGCACGCCCGAATACCTGGGCAAGAAGCTCGAGGCAAAAGACGTGAAGATGGCCATGCTCGCCGTTCTCATCATGCCGATCTTCATCCTCGCCCTGACGGCAATCTCAGCGGTGCTGCCGGTGGCGCTCGCCGGCCTCGCCAATCCTGGCGCGCGCGGCTACACCGAGATCCTCTATGCCTTCTCGTCGGCGGCGGGCAACAACGGCTCGGCCTTCGCTGGGCTGACCGCCAACGCGCCCTGGTACGACACGACGATGGGCATCACGATGCTCGCCTGCCGCTTCGGCATCATCGTGCCGGTCATGGCGATCATCGGCTCGCTCGCTGCGAAGCCGAGGCTGGCGCCGTCCGCCGGCACGTTCCCGACCAGCGGCCCGCTCTTCGTCGCGCTCCTGACCGGCGTGATCGTGATCCTCTCCGGTCTCGAATATTTCCCGGCTCTCGCTCTCGGACCGATCGTCGAGCACTTCCAGATGCTCGCCGGCAAGACGTTCTGAGCGATGGGCTTGAAGGAGTAACCAACCATGGTTCGCAAACACTATCAGACCGCAGGTTTCGACCCGGCGTTACTATCGCGCGCCGTCTCCGATGCCTTCCGCAAGTTCGATCCGCGCTCGCTGATCAAGAACCCAGTCATGTTCGTGACGGCGGTGGTATCGGCGCTCGTCACGGTCCTCTTTCTTCGGGATCTGGTAACGGGGCAGCCGGCGGCGTTCACCGGCCAGATCGCCGCCTGGCTCTGGTTCACCGTGCTCTTCGCCAACCTCGCCGAGGCGGTCGCTGAGGGCCGCGGGCGGGCGCAGGCCGATACTCTTCGCCGTACGCGCACGGAGACAAAGGCCAAGCGTCTTGCGGACGCGGGCAACCGCGCTAAGTACGCAACGATCTCGGCGCTGGAGCTGCGCCCCGGCGACGTCGTGCTCGTCGAAGCGGGCGATGTCGTGCCCGGCGACGGCGACGTGATCGAGGGCATCGCGTCGGTGAACGAGTCGGCGATCACCGGCGAGTCCGCGCCGGTCATTCGCGAATCGGGCGGCGACCGCTCGGCCGTTACCGGCGGCACGACCGTCATCTCCGATTGGATCGTGGTCAAGATCACGTCGCAGCCGGGCTCATCCTTTCTCGACCGCATGATCGCGCTCGTCGAAGGGGCGCAGCGGCAGAAGACGCCGAACGAGATCGCGCTCAACATTCTGCTCGCCGGCATGACCATCGTGTTTCTGGTCGCTGTCGTCACGTTGACGGGCCTCGGCGCCTATGCGGGCGCCAACGTCCCCGTGCCGGTGCTGGTCGCACTCCTCGTGACGCTCATCCCGACGACGATCGGCGGCCTGCTGTCGGCCATCGGCATTGCCGGCATGGACAGGCTGCTAAAGTTCAATGTGCTCGCCATGTCGGGACGCGCCGTCGAGGCCGGCGGCGACGTCGACACGCTCCTGATCGACAAGACCGGCACCATCACCTATGGCAACCGGCTTGCAACGGAGTTCATTCCTGTGCCGGGCATCGACCCGCGTACCGTCGCCGAGGCGGCCCTGCTCTCCTCGCTCGCCGACGAGACACCGGAGGGTCGCTCGATCGTAGCGCTCGCCAAGAACCCACATGGTCTCATGGAGCCGGAGCTTGCGAAGCTCAAGGCGACGCCCATCGCGTTCTCGGCGCAGACGCGCATCTCGGGGCTCGACATCGACGGCCGCAGCATTCGCAAGGGCGCAGTCGACTCCATCCTGAAGCACGCCGGCATCGCTCTCGAGCAGACCCCGGATCAGTTTCGCAAGGCCGTGGATGGCATTGCGCGCTCCGGCGGCACGCCGCTCGCCGTGGTCGACGGAACCAAGCTGCTCGGCGTCATCCACTTGAAAGACGTGGTGAAGCCCGACATCAAGCAGCGCTTCGCCGCCTTGCGCGCCATGGGCATCAAGACCGTCATGGTGACGGGAGACAACCCCGTGACGGCGGCGACAATCGCGTCCGAAGCCGGCGTCGACGACTACATCGCGGAGGCGACACCTCAGGACAAGCTCGCCTATATCCGCGCCGAGCAGGGGAAAGGCCGCCTAATCGCCATGTGCGGCGACGGCACCAACGACGCCCCCGCACTCGCCCAGGCCGACGTCGGCGTCTGCATGCAGACCGGCACCCAGGCGGCGCGCGAAGCCGGCAACATGGTCGATCTCGACAGCAATCCGACCAAGCTCATCGAGATCGTCGAGATCGGCAAGCAGCTCCTGATGACCCGCGGCTCGCTGACGACGTTCTCGATCGCAAACGACGTGGCGAAATACTTCGCGATCATCCCGGCGCTCTTCGTCGCCTCGCTGCCGGAGCTCGGTGCGCTCAACGTCATGGGGCTCACTAATCCCCAGAGCGCGATCTTGTCGGCAGTGATTTTTAATGCGCTGATCATCGTCGCGCTGATCCCGCTCGCGTTGAAGGGCGTCTCATATCGCCCGGTGGGCGCCGCGGCACTCCTGAGGCGCAATCTCCTGGTCTATGGGCTTGGCGGTCTCGTCGCGCCCTTCATCGGCATCAAGCTCCTCGACCTTGTGGTCGCGGGCCTTGGCCTCGCTTGAGGATCCCATCATGTTCCAGCATCTTCGCCCCGCAATCGTCATGCTCGTCGCCTTTACGCTGCTCACCGGGCTCGCCTATCCCCTCGCGATCACGGGGCTTGCGCAGGTCGCGATGCCTAACGCCGCAAACGGCAGCCTGATCTTGAAGGACGGCAACGTCGTTGGGTCCGCCCTGATCGGGCAGACCTTTGCAAAGCCCGCATACTTTCATGCCCGCCCCTCCGCTGCCGGCAACGGCTACGACGCCTCGGCGTCGTCCGGCTCGAACCTCGGGCCGATCACGCAGAAGCTGCTCGACCGGGTCAAGGGCAGCGTCGACGAGCTGCGCGGGGAAGGTGTCGCCGCTTCGATCCCCGTCGATGCCGTCACGGCGTCCTCAAGCGGCCTCGATCCGGACATTTCCCCCGAGACGGCGCTGCTGCAAGTGCCGCGCGTCGCCAAGGCGCGTGGGCTTGCCGAGGACAAAGTGCGCGATTTGGTAAGCAGGCACATCGAGGGCCGGGCGCTTGGCATCCTGGGCGAGCCGCGCGTTAACGTCCTTCAGCTAAATCTGGCGCTTGACGCTGAGCTTCCCGGCGGCTCCGGATAGGGGATGGCCAAGGGCACTGAGTCCACCGACGAGCGCCGCCCGTCACCGAAGGCACTTCTGGAGCTTGCCGGAAAGGAAAACACCGGCAAGCTCAAGGTGTTTCTCGGCGCGGCGCCCGGTGTCGGCAAGACGTACGCGATGCTCTCCGCGGCGCGGGCGCAGAAGGCCGAGAACGTCGACGTCGTTGTCGGACTGGTGGAGACGCATGGGCGTGCCGAGACGGCGGCGCTGCTCGAGGGGCTCGAGGTTCTCGCGCGCCGCCCGGTTGCGTATCGCAACCATACGCTCATGGAGTTCGACATCGACGCGGCGCTCGCGCGGCGCCCGGAGCTTCTGCTGGTCGATGAGTTCGCACACTCGAATGCGCCGGGCTCGCTGCACGCGAAGCGCTATCAGGATGTGGAGGAAATTCTGCGCGCCGGCATCGACGTCTGGACGACTCTCAATATTCAGCACCTCGAAAGCCTGACCGATGTCGTCGAGCGCATTACGGGCGTGACGGTGCGCGAGACCGTGCCCGACAAGGTGTTAGAGCGCGCCGACGAGATCGTCGTTGTCGATTTGCCCCCCGACGAGCTCATCGAGCGGCTCCACGAAGGCAAGGTCTACCTGCCGGAGAACGCGCGCCGCGCCATCGATCAATTTTTCAAGCCCGGAAACCTGACGGCTCTGCGCGAGCTCGCTCTGCGCCGCACGGCCGACCGAGTCGACGAGAAGATGCTCGCGCATTTGCGCCAGAGCGCCATCGAGGGTGCCTGGCCGACGGCGGAACGCTTGCTCGTCTGCGTCGGCAGCGATGAATTATCGGAGACCGTCGTGCGGACGGCGAGCCGAATGGCGGCCGCGTTGAAATCGCCGTGGGTCGCGCTCCAGCTCCAATCCGTCGAGCCGGCGGCGGCCGGGCGGACCGCGCGGCGGCGCTCGGAGAAGGCCCTGCGCCTGGCCGAGCGGTTGGGTGCCGACATCGTGCGCGCGACCGGCAAGGACATGGTCGCGGAGATCCTGCGCTACGCCAGGCGCAACAACATCACGCAGATTATCGTTGGACGCTCAGGTTCCGGCTGGCTCTTGCGCGTTCTAGGCCGCTCGCTCTCGGACGCGCTTATCGCCGAAGCCAAGGATATCGCGGTCACGGTCATTGCGCCCGATCAGCCCCGTAAGTGGAGCTGGCAGCCGCTCGCGCTACCCGCATCGGCGACCGCGCTCATCACATCATCGGTCGCTGTGGCGGCGGCCACTTTGACCGGTGTAGGCTTGTCACACGTCACACCGCTTCCCAACGTGTCGCTGTTCTACTTGCTCGCGGTCTTGGGCTGCGCTCTCCGCTTCGGAACCGGCTCCGCGATCAGCGCGTCGCTCCTCTCTTTTCTTGCCTACAACTTCTTCTTCATCGAGCCGACCTTGACCTTCACCGTCGCCAAGCCGCATGAGCTGGTGTCGTTGTTCGTCTTCCTCGCGGTCGCGATGTTGACGGGCGGCCTCGCCGGGCGGCTGCGCGAGCGAACGGACGCCATCTTCGAGCGCGCAACCGAGACGCAAGCGCTCTACGATTTCTCGCGCAAGCTTTCCGGCGCGGCCAAGCTCGACGATGTGGTATGGGCACTCGCCAAGCAGTCGGCCGAGACGGCGAAAGGCACTTCCATCATTCTGCTCACCGACGGCAAGGATCTCACGATTCGGGGCGGCTGGCCGCCCGAGGACACGCTCCCCACGCCGGACTGGGCAGCCGCCCGCTGGGCTTTCAGGGAGGGCCAGCCCGCCGGGCGCTTCACGGGCACCATGCCGAATGCGCGCTATCACTTCCGCCCCCTCGGCGCGCCGGACGAGCCACGCGGCGTCCTGGGCGTCGATCTGGGCGAGAAAGAAGATCATCTGCCCGGAACGACCGAGGGTGCGCTTCAGGCATTGAGCGATCAGACGGCGATTGCACTCGAGCGCACGCTTCTCGTGGAGGAGGCGGCAAAGAGTGAGGCGGCTATCGAGAGCGAGCGCCTCAGAAGCGCACTTCTGTCGTCGATCTCCCATGACCTGCGCACACCGCTGTCGTCGATCGTGGGCTCGGTAACGAGCCTGCGCACGCTCGGCGACCGGATGCCGAAGGAAGATCGTGCCGATCTCTTGACGACCATCGAGGAGGAAGCCATCCGCTTGTCGCGGTTCGTCGCGAATCTGCTCGACATGACGCGGCTCGAGGCCGGTGCTCTGGATATCCGCAAGGACTGGGTGGATATCGCGGATGCCGCCCGCGGGGCCGTCGCGCGCGTGCAAAAAAGCTTTCCCAAACGCAAGACGGAGTTGAAGCTTGTACCTGAGCTGCCGCTCATTCGCGGGGACGCCGCGCTGCTCGAGCAGGTGGTTTTCAATCTCCTCGATAATGCCGACAAGTACGGCGGTCCGGCCTCTATCACGCGCATCAAGGTTGCCTGCGACAAGGATGCGGTCGAGCTGTCGGTGACCGATCAAGGGGCGGGAATACCGTCTGAAGCCCTCGAACGCGTCTTCGAGAAATTCTACCGGGTTGGGCACGGCGACGGCCGCGCGCCCGGGACCGGCCTTGGACTTTCCATCTGCCAGGGAATCATCAAGGCCATGGGTGGAACGATCACCGCAGTGAGCCCCGTTGCTGCCGGCAAGGGCACATGCATGATCATCCGCCTGCCTGTTCCCGCGCAAGCTGCCAAATGATCTCGATCGGACATCGAGACATCATGACGGCGCAACGCATCCTGGTTGTCGACGACGAACCGCAGATCCAGCGCTTCCTGCGTCCGAGCCTCACGGCTGCGGGCTACGAGGTCGTCGTCGCTACGAACGGCCGCGATGCTCTGAAGGCGGCCGCGACCGCTTCTCCCGATGCCGTGGTGCTCGATCTGGGGCTGCCGGACATGGACGGAAAGGACGTCATTCGGGAGCTCAGGGCCTGGTCGAAAGTCCCGATCATCGTGCTCTCGGCGCGCGACCGCGAAGCGGAAAAGATTGCAGCCCTCGACCTCGGCGCCGACGACTACGTCAACAAACCGTTCGGCATCGGCGAGCTGATGGCGCGCCTGCGGGCCGCATTACGCCATGCCGCGCAAACCGCAGGTCAGGCGACCAAGCTTCGCACAGGCGGGCTCATCGTCGATACCCTGGCTCACACCGTCACGCGTGAGGGCGAGCCGGTTCGCCTGACACCCAAGGAGTTCGATCTGCTGGCGCTTCTTGTGCGCAACGCCGGCCGCGTGGTCACGCATCGCCAGATTCTTACGTCCGTCTGGGGTCCGGCTCACAGCCAGGATCTACAGTATCTGCGGGTCTTCATTGGCCAGTTGCGCCAAAAGCTCGAGCCCAATCCGGACGAGCCCCACCTCATCTCCACCGAGCCGGGCGTCGGCTATCGCCTGACCGCCGGCGATGAGTGGCCCTTGTGAGACATAACGCAAATGCCGCCCGACAACGGCTCACGAGGTTAGAACGGGTACAACAGGACAGCCTTCGGGAACGCTCAATGTGAATGCGAGCCGCCGCCTGCCGCTAAGGTTTGGGACAATCCAAGATTGCCTATGGGATTCAATGCTCAAGTTTGCGCAGGTTTGAGAATGCTAAGTGCCTCACTCTTCCGGGTCAGATGGCTTCCGTAGGGACCGCCACGAACCCCGTCGGAAGTTCTGATTGCTTAGTCACGGGCCACGCGAGGCCGCGGCTAGGTGGAGCGCGAACTCGGGCGAGCGCATCAGCCGCTTGCAACGCTCGAAGCGGTTCACCGCATAGGCCCAGAAGTCGTCGACGGGGTTCTTGTTGGCGTGCTGGATGAGGCCCCAGAGCGTCCACAAGAGGTCGCACATCGCCTTGTAGATCACCATGCGGCCGCTATCGAAGGCGCTCGGCGTGCCGGCGAAGTAGGCCTCGAGCAGCCGGCGGTCCATGGCGGCGTCGAAGTTGCCTTCGACCGACAGATCGCCCAGGTCCCACATCGGATCGTTGTTGCCCGAGTATTCCCAGTCGACGATCCACATGCGCTCGCCCGTGTCGAGGAAGTTCTCGCAGAGCGGATCGCAGTGGCAGGCGCGAAGCTCGACGGGATGGGCGGCGAGCGCCTTGCGCACGCCTTCCGCCTCGGCGACCACCTCGTGATATCCCTCAGGCAACTCCGCCCCGAGGCCCGACAAAACCTTCAGATAGTCGTCGATCATCGAGAACAGCTCGAAGCGGAACGCGAACGGCTTCGATTTGTCATGCAGCTCGCGGAAGGCAACGCCGGCGCGCTCGACGGCGCCCGGCGTATTCTGGAACTCCTCCGCCGTCATGGTCTTCGAGCCCTCGATATAGCGCGTCACCATCACGCCGTCGTCGCCGAAGTGGACAACCTGGGGCGAGACGCCTGCCGCGGCGGCTGCCTCGGCGTTCGCCCATTCGATCGCTGCGATTGATGTAGGCTTCGGTGCCGGCGCCCGGCAGGCGCAGGCAGTAGTTACCGGAGCCGGTCGAGACCTTGAAGACGCGGTTGGTGAGGCCGCCAAGGCGCACGAATATCGCCGACCGCGCCTCGTCGGCGAAGCGCGGGATGGCGCCCAGCGCACGGCGGGCATCGCCGATGTCTGTCTCTGCGGTCATGCGGTTGCCTCCCCCTTCAGACGCGCGTTCGCCGGATCGTAGACACTGCGCGCGACGCGCACCGCTGCGTAGCGCTTGCCGTAGGCGACGATCTCGAACGCGGCATTCTTGGGCACCTCGGCAGGGACGTAGCCGAAGGCGATCGTCTTGCCGACGGTGTAGCCATAGCCGGCGCTGGTCAAGGTGCCGGCGACCTTGCCATCGCAGATGAGGGCCTCGCCTCCGATCAGCGGCGCGAAGCCGTCGACGGTCAGTGTGATGAGCCGCCGCTCCGGGCCCTTCGCCTTGATTGCGGCGAGCGCGTCGCGACCGATGAAGTCGCCCTTGTCGAGAGCGACAGCGAAGCCGAGACCTGCCTCGAAGGGGTTGGTATCGGGCGTCACGTCGGCGGACCAGTAGACGTAGCCCTTCTCCAGCCGGAGCGTCTCGATGGCGCGGTATCCCACGTCGGCGACGCCGTGCGTCGCGCCGGCCTCGCGCAGCGTCTCGTAGACATGGAGCGTCTGCTCGGCGGGGACGTGCAGCTCCCAGCCCAGCTCGCCCACGTAGCCGACGCGGGCAGCACGCACGCGTGCGAGGCCGATCTCGATCTCACGCACGGTAAGATGCGGAAAGGCGGCGTTCGACACGTCGTCCAGAGTTACGGCCGCGAGAACATCGCGTGCTTTCGGGCCGACGAGATTGATGACGGAAAATGCCGAGGTCACCTCGCGGATGGTCACCGAACCATCTTGCGGCAAGTGGCGGCCCACCCAGCCCGCGTCGCGCACGCCGAAGGCGCTGCCGGTCACCAAATAGAAGCGATCGGGTGCGAGGCGCATGATGGTGAGATCCGCCTCGATGCCACCCTGCTCGTTGCAGAGCTGCGTATAGACGCAACTGCCCACCGGACGATCGAGGCGGTTGGCGGCAATGCGATCCAGAGCGCTCGCGGCCCCGGGGCCCTCGATCTCGAATTTGGAGAAGGAGCTTTGGTCGATAAGAGCGACGCGCTCGCGGACGGCCTTATGCTCGAGGCCGACGGCGTCGAACCAGCCGGGCTTGTCCTCGAAGCTCGGCTCCTCGCGCGCTGGCACTTGCCTCGTGTCGAACCACAGCGGGCGCTCCCAGCCGGCCTTGGAGCCGTAGACGGCGCCGCGATCGAGGAGCGTCCGGTGCAATGGGCTGCGCCGCGCGCCGCGCGCGCTCTCCATCTCCTCGCCGGGCCAATGGATCGCGTAGTAGCTGCCGTAAGCTTCCGAGCTGCGCGCGGCGAGATAACGGCGGTTGGCCTGCTGGCTCGCAAAACGCCTCACATCGAACGGCCAGAGATCCATCCCCGGATCGCCCTCGAGGATCCAGCGCGCCATGGCGAGACCGGCGCCGCCCGACGCGGCGATGCCGGCGGTGAATCCGCAGGCGACGTAGAAGTTGTCGAGCTCCGGTGCGAGACCCAAGATCGGCTCGCCGTCGGCGGAGACCGGAATGGCACCGTTGATGTAGGTCTGAATGCCCACTTCGTTCAGGATCGGCAGGCGCTCGGCGGCGCCCACCAGGATCGGCTCGAAGCGATCGAGGTTCTCCGGAAAAAGCTGACGGCCCCAGTCGAACGGCACGCCTTCCGGCCAGCAGGCGGGCGCCCCCTTCTCCCAACCGCCGATGGCGAACGATTTCACGTCGGGCTTCAGATAGAAGATGCGATCGGGATCGCGGAAGGTCGGCGTGTCGTGGGTGACGTCGATCTTTTTCTCGGTGACCACGTACTGATGCTCGACGGCGCCGGCGGCGAGCGCCACGCCCGCCATCTCGCCAATGCGCTTGGCCCAGATGCCGGCCGCGTTGACGACGATCTCGCAGTCGATCGTCCCCTGGTCCGTCTGCACGCACTTCACGCGACGGCCATCGGATTCGAATCCAGTGACCAGGATGCCTTCGCGGAACCGTACGCCGCCGGCTCTCGCGCCTTTGACGAAGGCCATGGTCAGCGCGTAGGGATCGATGTAGCCGTCGGACGGAATCCATGCCGCGCCCACGATGCCGTCGAGCGACATCCAGGGGAAGCGGTCCTGTGCCTCCTTGGACGAAATCTCGTAAGCCTCGAAGCCGAAGCCCTGCGCCTGTGTCAGAGAGCGGCGGATCTCGGTCATGCGCGCGGCACTCGAGGCGACGCGCAAGGACCCCGACTTGCGCCAGTCGATCGCCTGCCCGGTCTCCGCTTCGAGCCTGTCGAACACCGCGACCGAGTTCTGCATCAGCCGGGTGAGATTCTTCTTCGATCGCAACTGCCCGACAAGGCCGGCCGCGTGCCACGTCGAGCCGTGGGTGAGCTGCGCCTTCTCCAGCACGAGGACGTCACGCTCTCCGGCACGGGCGAGATGGTAGGCGATCGACGCGCCGACGACGCCGCCGCCGACGATGACGATCCGGGCGTGGTCCGTGCTCATGGCTCAGCTCTTCAGAAGTGGCAGGTGAGGATGGGGAGGCGGTCCAGAGATGCCAGCGCACGGCGCGCCCGGGGACAAATCGAGCACATGGTCATGCACCCAACACTGCACGATTCAAGTGCATTTTTCGGGCGTCGTGACCAGCTTCGAGGCCGCGCGAGCAATTGACTCCTCAATAGTATCGGTAAAGAATTGTAACTGGAAGTGAAATCACCTTCTACTGACAGTAAACAGAAATGGCGTGGAGGCTGCCCCAATGTACGCGTCCGTAAGAAAAGTGCTCGTTGCCGGAACTTGCGCTCTCACAATTTCGGTCGTCGGCATGGGAGGGGCCTGCGCGGCGCCCGAGTCCGCTGACCCGATCAAGATCGCCCTCTTCGATTGGACGAGCGTCAACGTCAACGCCAAAATTCTCGGCGGGATCCTGACCAAGCTCGGCTACACCGTCGAGTATCCAACGGCGGATTATCTGTCGAGTTTGACGACGGGTCTCACCAACGGCGACCTCACGGTCGGCGTCGAGTACTGGGACACGACGGCTGGAGAAGCGATGAAGGCCTCGGACGCGAGCGGTAAGACCGAGAAGCTCGGTGCGCTCGGGCCCAAGGCCAAGGAAGAGTGGTGGTATCCGCTCTACATGAAAGAGAAGTGCCCTGGGCTGCCAGATTGGAAAGCACTGAAAGACCCCAAGTGCGCGGCCGCCTTCTCGACTGCGGAGACGGCGCCCAAGGGCCGGTATCTGGGAGGACCCGTCACGTGGGAAGGATTTGACGACGAGCGCGTGGAGGCCCTCGGCCTGCCATTCACGGTCGTGCACGCGGGCACCGACGGCGCCATGTTCGCCGAGCTCGAGTCCGCCTACCAGCGCAAGGCCCCGATCCTCTTGTGGATCTACTCGCCGCACTGGGCCCCTTCGAAATACGAGGGCGAGTGGGTGCAGTTCCCCGAGAACGAGAAGGCATGCTACGAGGATCGCCAAGTGGGGCGTCAATCCGGACAAGAAGTACGACTGCGGCAAGCCGCACGGCGAAATCTGGAAGTATTCCTGGGGCGGCATGAAGGACAAGTGGCCAGTCGCCTATAAAGTCGCCAAGGCCTACAACATCGATGTCAAAGAGCTGAACAAGCTGTCCGGCCAGGTCGACCTCGATGGCAAGTCCATCGACGACGTTGCCGCGGCCTGGGTTTCCGCCAATGAGGCCACATGGAAGAAGTGGGCTGAATAGCCATCGAGCGGCGATCGAGCCAAAGACCTTAATCGCGACAACGTGCGCCGCCATGGTGCGAACCCGGGCGGCGCACGATCAATTGGGATACCTCCGACGGAGCTCCACCACGTGAACGAAGTGTCGCCAGCCTTCAAAGGGTCCACGACCGTGAAGGAGGCCGACGGCCGGCCGGTCAAACTCCGATGCCGGGACGTGTGGAAGGTATTCGGGGCCGGAGCCACTGAGTTCCTTGCGTCCCGCGACGGGCGCGCCACACCGGAGGAGCTGGCCGCCGCGGATCTCATCGGAGCCGTCCGGCACGTATCCGTCGATGTGCGCGAGGGCGAGAACTTCATCGTCATGGGCCTCTCGGGCTCGGGCAAGTCGACGCTGCTACGCTGCCTCTCGCGCCTCATCGAGCCGACCTTCGGCAGCGTCGAGTTCGACGGCAAGGATCTGCTCAAGGCGAGCCCTGCCGAGCTCATCGAAATCAGACGGCACAAGATGGGCATGGTGTTTCAGCACTTCGCCCTCTTGCCGCATCTCACCGTACTCCAGAACGTCGCCTTCCCCCTCACCGTGCAGGGTGTCGAGCGCAAGGCGCGCGAGGAGCGAGCGCAAGAAGTGATCGATCTCGTGGGCTTGAGAGGTCGCGAGCGCTTCTACCCGCGCGAACTCTCCGGAGGCCAGCAACAGCGAGTGGGGATTGCACGCAGCCTCGCGGTCAAGCCCGAGATATGGTTCCTCGATGAACCGTTCTCCGCGCTAGACCCGCTTATCCGCCGCGAGATGCAGTCGGAGCTCATGCGGCTGCAATCTGTACTCAAGAAAACGGTCGTCTTCATCACGCACGACTTCGACGAGGCGATCCGTCTTGCCGACCGCATTGCGATCATGAAGGACGGCGAGATCATTCAGGTCGGCACTCCGGAGGACTTGGTGCTGCATCCTGCAACCGCCTATGTCGCGGAGTTCACGAAGGACGTGCAGCGCGCAAAGGTCATGTCGGCCGCGCGACTGATGCAGCCGCCGACCGGCGGGCAAGACTACGGCGGACGCGTCAAGACCGGCGATCGTGTGTCGAGCTTTGCCGCCGAGATCGTCGCCGTCCGAAAGCCGTTTGCGGTGACCGATGGCAACGGCACGACTGTCGGCGAGGTCACACCCGAAGCCGTCATCAATCTGCTCGCGGGGCATGAGCAGTGGCGCGAGGCGCACCCATGACGCTCGCTGCTGCCGAGCGCATCGAGCGGCCGTCGGGCATTTCGGCGTGGATGTTGGTTTGGGCCATCGCAATTCTCGCCGTCGGCGTCCTCTACGTGGTGCCAGACATCGCGCCCTGGGCCGTTCGATATCCCGCGGACGCATTGATACCCATTGCCGACTGGATCTCGGCATTCATGGCTTGGCTCAGGGACAATTTCAGCTGGCTCACGCGCGGCATCACCGACCTCTTCTCCATTCCACTCGGATGGGCTTTCAATCTCTTGTCCAAAGGGTGGAAGCTCGGGTCAGGCCCCGACGCCTGGGTGCTGCCGCGACTTTCCTGGATCGGCGTCTGCGCGGCATTCGCCATCGCCGGCGTTGCCTTCGGTGGCTGGCGGCTCGGGGCGCTCGCGGGCGGTTGCCTCTTCTACATCGCGCTCTTCGGCCAATGGGAAAGCGCGATGCTCACGCTTGCACTCATTGTGATCAGCGTGCCGCTGTGCATCGTCGCGGGCCTCGCACTTGGCATCTTCGCTTTTCGCAGACCTTGGATGGACCGCATGTTCGTCGAGCCCATGCTCGACTTGATGCAGACGATGCCGACCTTCGCCTATCTCATCCCCATGCTGCTCCTGTTCGGCAACAGCCCGGTCTCCGGCATGCTGGCGACGGTCATTTTCGCGATGCCGCCGATGGTGCGGGCGACCACGCTGGCTCTCAAGCGGGTCCCGGACGAGATCGACGACTTCGGCGAGATGGTGGGATGCACGCGGCGGCAGAAGCTCTATCGTGTTCTTTTGCCGGCAGCACGGCCGACGCTGATGGTCGGCGTCAATCAAGTCATCATGCTCGCCCTCAACATGGTGATCATCTCGTCGATGATCGGCGCGGGTGGGCTTGGATACGATGTTCTTTTGGCCCTACGCGCTTTGAAAATCGGTCAGGGCATGGAGGCCGGGCTCGCAATCGTTGCGCTCGCCATCGCTCTCGACCGGCTCAGCCAGGCGGCAGCGCGCCAGCGGCCAACGGCACAGATGGCCGACGGCTCCTTCTGGGCGCGCTATCCCATGCTGACGCTGGCGCTCATCGTGCTCGGCGTCACCACGGCGCTCGGCACGGTGTTGCCAGCATTCGCGGCGGTGCCGAAATCGATCACCATCTCGACGGCGCCCTGGTGGAAAGCCGCCGTCGACTGGGTCAACATCAACTTCTTCGACATCATCGAAGCGTTCCGCACGACGCTTCTGATCTACGTGCTGAACCCAATCCGCGCCTTCATGGAAGGGTTTCCCTGGCTCGGCGCCGTCGCGCTCCTCGCGCTCGCGGCCTATCAGCTCAAGGGCTGGCGGCTGGCGGCACTTGTCGCGGTCCTCACCGCCTTCTGCGCCGCGACGGGCCTCTGGGAAAAGACGATGGCCACGGTCTATCTCTGCGGCGTATCGGCGATCATCGCCGCGCTCCTCGGCATCCCGCTCGGCCTGTGGGCTTCACGCAGCGATCGCTTCGAAGCGATCATCACGCCGATCATCGACACGCTGCAGACGCTGCCGTCGTTCTGCTTCATCATTCCGGTCGTGATGCTGTTCCGTGTCGGCGACGTGACGGCGATGATCGCCACCGTTCTGTTCGCGATCGTGCCGGCGATCCGCTACACCAACCACGGCATCCGCCAGATCCAGCCGGCCCTCATCGAGGCGGCGACCGTCTCCGGCTGCACGCCACGGCAGATGTTCTGGCGCGTTCAGCTGCCGCTGGCGCTGCCCGAGATCATGCTCGGCATCAACCAGACGGTCCTGCTCGCCCTCAGCATGATCATCATCTGCGCCATGATCGGCACGCGCGATCTCGGGCAGGAGGTCTTCATCGCGCTGGCGAAAGCCGATGCCGGCCGCGGGATAACCGCAGGCTTTGCCATCGCTTTCATCGGCATCGTTGCCGACCGGCTGCTGCGCGGCGTGACAGACAGGATGCAGTCGCGGCTGGGACTGGCGTGAGCCCGGTCAGGACCGGCGATGATGACGCCGCTTTCTCCTGATTCCCAACTCGCGCTCGACGTGCGCCAGATCATCTTCGAGCAGCGGGGCGTATTTTTCAGGCAGTCGGGAGAACTCCGCCTGCACCAGCTCGAGTTCCTCGTCGGTCATGTGGTCAAGGTTGACGAGCGCGGTTCTCGCGCCCTCGACACCGCGCAGCAGCTCGTCGAGCTTGAGGTTCACAATGCGCGTTGATCGGTTCTGCGTGTTCTGGATGAGGAACACCATGAGGAAGGTGACGATGGTGGTCCCGGTGTTGATGAAGAGCTGCCAGGTATCCGAATAGGCGAACAGAGGACCGGTCAGGCCCCAGACGACGATCGTCACGGCGGCCGCAAGAAACGCCCAATGGCTGCCGACCGCGTTGGCGGTGCTCTCGGCAAACTGACGGAACGCTTCCTTCATGGCGCGGCTCCTGAGGCTGGGTTGGTCGAGGTTGACGAGGACACTCCAACTTAAGTCCCGGGCGACGGTACGGGAAGCCGCGACGGGGCCCGCCGGGGCTGCCAAGGCGGCCGCCGGGAACTCTTTTGCCGCGATTTGCGTTTAGCTGCCGCGAATCTTGCTTCGCGGCTTTCATTGATTGGGGAGTTCTATGGCCAGGTGGGCTGCGGCGCTCAGGGGCGTCTTGCCCAGCTTCGGCGGGCGGGACGCCTCTCCTGAGCAATCCATCAATGGTTCCGTGCGTGAAGCGCCCAGCGAGGCTGTGATCGAGAGCGCGCGGGCGCTGGCGCCGGTGGTCTGGCTGCTCGGCAAGGTCCAGAGCGGCAAGACGTCGATCATTCGCGCGATCACGCGCAGCACGGACGCGGAGATCGGTGACGGATTTCGGGCTTGCACGCGAACATCGCGCATCTACGAGTTCCCCGGCGACGCGCCGGTGCTGCGGTTTCTCGACACGCGCGGCCTCGGTGAAGCCGGCTACGACCCGGCTGAGGATCTGGCGTTCAGCGAGACCAGCGCGCACCTCGTGCTGGCGACGATGCGGGCCATGGATCCGCAGCAGGATGCCGTCGTGAGCGTGCTGCGTCTCGTGCGCCAGAGGCATCCCGATTGGCCGATCGTCGTCGCACAGACAAGCCTGCACGACGCCTACAAGCCCGGCCAGGGTCATATTCAGTCCCTACCCCTTCGATGCCAAGGCTCCGATTTCGGCGATCGACAACATTCCGATCGACCTCATGCGCAGCCTGGCCTTCCAGCGCACGCTGCTCGACGGATCTGCCGGGGACGCGTGCGCACCGCTCTTCGTGCCCATCGATCTGACGCGCCCCGACGACCGGCTGGATCCGGCGGACTATGGTCTCGACGAGCTGACGGAAGCGCTGGCGAGCGTCGCGCCGTCGGGGCTTGCTTGCAGCGCTCTCCGCCATGCCGGGGTTCGCAGCCGATCCAAAGGCGCGCGCCGCCGATCCGATCGTCATGGGCCACGCCATGGCCGCGGCCGGCGGCGACCTCGTTCCTATTCCGGTGGCGGGCGCGATCGCCGTGACGACGATTCAGGCGCGGCTCTTGAGCCAGCTCGGGCGCCTGTACGGTATCGACTGGGACCGGCGCGCCTACGCCGAGCTTTCCGCCGCGCTCGGCGCCGGCACTCTCATTCGCATGGCATCGGGAGCCGGCCTGCGGCAGCTCGCGAAGTTTCTGCCCGTCTATGGGCAGACTGCGGGGGCTGCCGCGTCCGCCGCGGCAAGTTTTGCCGTCACCTACGCGCTCGGCAAGGCGGCGGTCTACTACCTGCATCGCCGCCGCCTCGGCGCATCCGACGGCAAGGGTGTTGCCGCACGTCTACCAGAGTGCGCTTGCGCGAGGCCTTCCGCATGGCGCGCGAACGGCGCGTCGCGGCCGCGCAACGCGAGGCCAGGCCATGACGGAAGCCGTAACCAGCAAGCGAAAGCGTGAGCAGCGCGGCGCGCATCGTGATCGTCGCGTTGGGACTGTTCATTCCGGCGCTGTCGCTCATTCCGTTCGGCAGCATCTGGCTGTGGCAGCACGGCTACCTCATCTATTGGGCCGGGTTCACGCTCGCTGCGGTCGGAGTGGCCTATCTCGGTCAGAGATGGCTCTTTTCGGAAAAGACGAGGCCACCGGCCGCCGACAGCGGCGCGACGGGAGAAATCGACGGCGAGCGGAGCAACGCTCGGCTGGTCTCCACTCGAGGAGCAGGCGTGGGCGGACGTGATGTCGCTGGCGCAGCGCGTCGATCCCGACCGCCTCTCAAGCCAGGACGTCATTCCTCCGGCTTGGCCAGGAGACGATCGAGACGGTGGCGCGGCGCCTGCATCCGGAGAGGGGGGACCCCCTGTGGCAATTCACGACGCCGGAAGCGCTCGCCATCATCGAGCGCGTCAGCCCGCCGGCTTCGCCTGTTCCTGATCGAGCGCGTACCGTTCGGCGACCGGATGACGGTTGCGCAGGCGCTGGGCCTCTATCGCTGGCGCGGCGCGGTCGACTACGTCGAGCGCGCCTACGACGTCTGGCGGCTCATCCGGCTCGCCAATCCGGTCACGGCGGCGACGCAGGAAGCGCGCGAGCAACTTTCCAAGGCGCTCGTGCAATGGGGCCGCGACGAGATCGCGCGACGGATCACGGAAACGTATGTGCGCGAGATCGGCCGCGCGGCGATCGATCTCTACGGCGGCCGACTGCGCGTGTCGTCGCGAGGCGCTCGCCGAATACGTATCGCCCGCGACGGCGGCCGACAGCGCAGCCATCAGCAATGTCCGCGCCGAGCCGCTGCGCATTCTCGTCGCCGGGCAGACGAGCGCCGGCAAGTCGAGTCTCGTCAATGCGCTGGCGCGTGAGGCCAAAGCGGCTGTCGACGCCCTGCCGGCCACGGCGGCCTTCACGCCCTACGTCCTCGAGCGCGAGGGCATTCCCGGCAGCGCTTCTGATCGACAGCCCGGGGCTCGGGCCGGACGCGCGAGCAGTTCGAGGCGATCGTCGAGAAGGCGGCGGATTGCGATCTCGTCCTGTGGGTGGTCGCCGTGCACCGGGCGGATCGCGACGTCGACAGACAGGCGCTCGACGTCTTCCGGCGTCATTTCGCGGCGCGGCTCAACCGGCGGCGGCCGCCGATCGTGCTCGTCGCGACGCACATCGATCGCGTGCGGCCCTTCGACGAGTGGTCGCCACCCTACGATCTCGCAGTCGGCGCCGATCCCAAGGCCACGAACATTCGAGCGGCCGTCGCGGCCGCGGCTCACGATCTCGGCTTTGGCGCCGACGAAGCCGTTCCGGTCGCCATGCCCGACCACGCCGAGCCCTACAACATCGACGCCGTCTGGGGCCGGATCGCGGAAGCGCTTCCCGAGGCGCATGCGCGCCCAGCTCCTCCGCTGTCTCAACGAACTCAAGGGACGGAGAAGCTGGTCGTCGTTGTTGTCGCAGGCAAGCAAGGCCGGCCGGGCCATCGCCGGCTCACTCATAAGAAAGAGACAAAGCCAAGCGGGAGTATTCATCATGACGATCGCCGAGGCCCTTCCTGACGCCCGGCGCCGCGCCAGCGCCACGGAGGCAAAGCCGGCCGAAAGCGAAAACGGCAACACCCGTGACACGTGGCAGCTCATCGCCAATGTCTCGATCACGGGCCTCTTCGCGCTCGCGATGCTGGCAGCGCTCTACTTCATGAAGGAGGTCATCGTCCCCGTGATCCTGGCCTGGGTCGTGGCCAACATACTCTTGCCGGTGGTCGGCGTGGATGGAGCGGCGCGGCACACCGCGCGTCGCGGCGGTCATCGTAGCCACGCTCGCACTGATAGCTGTTCTGCTCACAGTCGTGGTGCTGTTGTCGCTGCCGCTTACCTACTGGCTCGGCCGGGCAACCGAGCTCGGTGCGCTGCTGAAGGCCAAGCTGCAATTGATGTCGGAGCCGCTGACGTTCCTGAAGGAGGTGTTCGCGGCGGTCGGCCAGGCGACCGGCGAAGGCGGTTCCGGCCTCAGGGTCGAGGAGAATACGAACATCGTCGGCGGTATCGTCGTCGATCCTGACGCCGGCGGTCAGTCAGGGAATTCTGTTTCTCGGCGCGCTCGATTTTCTATCTGATCTACCAGAAGCAGATCAAAGCGAACTCGGTTCTCATTCTTCCCACGCGCGACGCGCGATTGACGGCGCTCAGGATCCTCTCCGACATCGAGCGGAATACAACCGTCTATTTCGGCACGTTCACGATCGTCAATATCTGCCTCGGCTTCGTCACGGCGGGCCTCGCCTACCTGGTCGGCCTTCCCAATCCGATGCTTTGGGGCGTGCTTGCCGCCGTGGTCAACTACATCCCGTACGTCGGCGTGGCGATCATGGTCGTCGTGCTGTTCCTGATCGGCCTCTTCACGTTCCCGAGCCTCTCGGAGGCGCTCGTCGCTCCGGCGGCCTATATCGGCATGACCACCATCGAAGGGCACTTCATCACGCCGACGCTGATGGGCCGGCGCATGACGCTGAACCCGTTCGCCGTCTTTCTTGCGATCGGCTTCTGGACGTGGATGTGGGGTCCGATCGGCGCTTTCGTGGCCGTGCCAATACTCATGACGACGACGGTCACGTTCCGTCATCTTTTCCCAGAGGAAACTCTTGAGCTGCCTGGATGAAACCAACTGTCGTCTCGCGCGTTAAGGCCATCAGATCGGCAGGCGATCAATCCGACAACCCACAGGAGCGTTCCCAATGACCACAGCAAGCACGGCACATCGCGGTGCCGACTATGGCCGCAAGTCGGCCGACGACCTCGCAGACAAGGCATCGAACATGGCGGACAAGGCGGGCGAGCAGCTCGACAGGTCGTTCAGAACGTCGAACAGGCCGCGCGTTCAGTCGCCGAGCAAGGCAAGCAGGCCGGCGAGCAGGTCCAGGTCGTCGCCGAGAACTTCAAGACCGCGGTCGACAAGTCGGTCAAGGAGCAGCCTCTCACGACGCTCGGCGTTGCCGCCGCTCTCGGCTTCGTCATCGGCGCGCTCTGGAAGTCGTAACCATCGGCTCAAGCCGACGGCACCCTAGTCCGAGAGGCATCATTCCATGTTGCAAGGCATTCTTCAGCGCGCCGAGAGAAAGGTCGACTCCGTCGTCGCGAAGTATATCGGCCGGGCAACGGTGGCGGTGCCTCTCGTCGTCGCCGGCGGATTTGCCACCGCCGCGCTGACGGTAAAGCTCGTCGAGCTTTACGGAGCCGTCACGGCCTATGCGCTCATGGCCGCGCTTTTCGCCGTGCTGTCGGTGGTGACAGCTGCGGTCATCAGCTTCGACTTGGCAATCTGCGCCCGAGGCTGCGGATCAACCGGCTTCGGAGGAGAGCGCCAAGATTGCCGAGGATGTCGAAAACCTGCTTACCCCGGAAGTCAGGGCGGTCTTGGCCTCGGCTGCGCCGGTGGCCCTCCCGACACTAGTCCGTTCAATCTTCCGCAACCTTCCGCTCGTCTTTCTACTCGGCATCGCGGCCTACCTATTCTCCAGATTTGCGAACACTTCCGATGATTTAGCGGCCGCTGCCGCGGAGCCGGCCGCGCCTGCTTAAGCGCTGTTAGGGGTTGTATTTGCGACAGCCCATTGTGGAATCCGGACTTGAGCGCCGTCGCCGTGGAACCCGGCGCGGGGTTTGGCGTTATGCCGGCACCGCGGAGCTTCCGACCGATATGAATGGCCTAGAGCTGCTCGATGCGCTGCCGGTGGCGGTCTACATGACCGACGCCAAAGGCAACATCACCTATTTCAACGACGCCGCTACCGAGCTGTGGGGACGACGCCCCGCAGCGGGCGAGCAGTGGTGCGGCTCATGGCGCCTCTTCTGGCCCGACGGCCGGCCGATGCGGCACGACGAATGCCCCATGGCGGTGACGCTGCGAACAGGGGAACCGGTCCGCGGCGTCGAGGCCGTGGCGGAACGGCCGAACGGCACGCGCATTCTGTTCGTCCCATACCCAAGTGTGGTGCGCGATGAATCGGGCGAGATAACCGGCGCCATTAATTTGCTCATGGACGTCTCGGATCGGATGAAGTCCGAGCTGACATCGGCGCGACTCGCAGCAATCGTCCAATCGTCAGATGACGCGATCGTCAGCAAGACGCTCGAGGGCAAGGTCACCTCGTGGAATGCAAGCGCGATGCGCATCTTCGGTTATGCAGCTGAAGAAATGATCGGCGAGCCGATCATCAAGATCATCCCGCACGAGCTGTTGAGCGAGGAGACGGAGATTCTCGCCAAGATCAGGCGCGGCGAACGCATCGACCACTACGAAACCGTGCGTTTGACCAAGGACGGCCGGCGCATCAACATCTCGCTCACAGTCTCGCCCGTGCGCGACAGGATGGGAAACGTCGTCGGCATATCGAAGGTCGCTCGCGACATCACGGAGCGCAAGCGCGCCGAGGACCTGCAGCGCCTGCTGCATCGGCGAGCTCAATCATCGCGTCAAGAACACGCTCGCGACCGTGCAAGCCATCGCGCACCAGACGTTGCGGCGTGCCAAGAGCCCGGTCGATTTCGTATCGAGCTTCAGCGGGCGTGTTCAAGCGCTCGCCAGGGCGCATACGCTGCTCACGCAAAGCACATGGCTGGGTGCGAATGTCATGGATATGGTGCGCGATCAGCTCCTTCTCGGCAGCGAGGCCGACGACCGCATCACGTGCGAAGGCCCGTCGCTTATGCTCGAGCCGCAGGTGTCGCTGCACCTGGCGATGGTGCTGCACGAGCTCGGCACAAATGCACGCAAGTACGGCGCGCTTTCCGTTCCGACCGGGCGCCTGTCGGTGAGCTGGGAAATCGAGACGGCCGGCAACCGCAGTCTCAACCTGCAATGGCGGGAGAGCGGCGGGCCAATGGTCCAAGCCCCGACCGAGCGCGGGTTCGGGAGCACGCTCATCGAGCAAAGCCTGCAGGCCCACGGCGGCGTCGCATCCATCCGCTATGGGGCCGACGGAGTGACGTGCGAGATCAAATTGCCGCTTCCGGAAAGGGAGCCGGGCAGCGCCGGTGCGTACGCCATGGCGCGGGGTGGCGGAGCGGCCGCGCTCGCGCGCGCGACTGGGCGCCCGCAATCCGGCTTGAGCGGAATACGGGTCCTTGTCATCGAGGATGAGCCGCTCGTCGCGATGGACATCGCATCGCGCCTCTCCGAAGCGGGCTGCGAGGTCATCGGGCCTGCGGGCACGCTCGAGATGGCCAGATCGTTCATCGAGAGCGCCGAGATCGATGCCGCACTCGTCGACGCGAACCTCGCCGGCGATCCGGTCGACGAGCTCGCAGCCGCGCTCACGCGACGCAAGGTTCCGTTCGCCTTCGTCACCGGATACGGACGCGAGGCGCTGCCTCAGGGATTCCGAGAGGCGGCGATGATCGGCAAGCCATTCACGGAGAAGGCCTTGCTCGCGACGATCGAGCGCATCGTGGAGCGGGGCGCCGATGTCGTTCCCCTGCGGCAGCGGCCACTTTGAAGGGTCACGTCGTACGGGAGCCTCCAGCATCCGTGCGAGCCGTAATTATCTCCGCAAGCATCCTCAGGATTGCCGAGGGTTCCTGAGGCTTCGTGAGGAGCGGCACCTTGGGCCACGATCGCGCGGTCGGCGCGTCGTCATGCCCCGAATAGAAGAGAAAAGGGACCGCGCGATCCGTCAGTCTTTGCGCGACCCCTCGCACCGATTGACCGTGCAATCTGAGATCGACAACGGCACCTGTGATATTCGGAATTTCTGCAAGCTTGCGGGCCTCATCGATCGTGGATGCGACGCCCACGACATCGGCGCCCGCTTCGGCCAGGGCCAGCTTGAGATCGAGCGCGATCATCGGCTCGTCTTCGATGATCAAGATGCGCTGAGCGGCAAGCATAGGGGTCCTCACGCTGCTGAGGCCTGATCTCTCTGACACCCACACTGAACGCCCGGCGGCGCCGGAACCCAACTCCACGACTCGGCGTTAGCATGTTTGAGAATGTCGTTCAAAGCATGACCCGTCAGACGTGGAGCAATCAGGCGGGCGCCGTTTCACCGACCAGGGACAAATCCGGCAATGGCTATCTTCGTCTTGTATGTGGCAATTACCCTTATGGCCCTGGGGGTGCTTGCGTGGCTCGTCATCAGAGAACAGTGAGGCCGCGAAGGAGCATTCCCTGCGTCCCAGAAGATCATATCCCTCAATACCCCGCTTTGCTCGTGCCAAAATTGGATGCACGCTGCCAGCGCGTAACGCCCCGCCGGTCCCACAAGTAGGATTTCGCAATGGCTGGACAGACCACCGCTCAGCCGCTCGACTATGCGCTGATCGGCAACGGGCGCATCGCCGCTCTCGTTAACAGCAACGCCCGGCTCGTCTGGTGGTGCTTTCCCCGCTTCGACGGAGATCCTGTCTTCTCGCGCCTGCTAGCGGGTGACGAGGAAAAGGGCTTCGCCGACGTTCGTGATCGACGGGCACGTCCGCACGCAGGCCTCGTATGTGCGCAATACGGCGATCGTCGAAACGCTGCTCGAGGATGCAAACGGAAACGGCGTCAAGATCACGGACTTCGCGCCGCGCTTCCTGCGCTTCGAGCGCATGTTCCACCCCGCGCGCATCATCCGCCACATCGAGCCGATCGGGCTGCCGCGGATCAAGATCCGCATCCGCCCGACGTTCAACTACGGCGAGCCTGGGACGATCCAGGTCGTCGGCTCGAACCACATCCGCTGGAGCGGTGGCGAGCACGTGCTGCGGCTCACCACCGACGCGCCGCTGTCCTATGTCGTGCACGAGACGTCGTTTGCGCTCACGCGTCCCCTCACGCTCATTCTGGGTACCGACGAGCCGCTCGAGGCCGCCGTCGATACGGTCGCGCGCGAAGCTCTCGAGCGGACGCGGGACTATTGGCTCGGCTGGGTGCGCGGGCTCGCGATCCCGTTCGACTGGCAGTCCGAGATCATACGGGCGGCGATCACGCTGCAGCTCTGCACATTCGACGAGACGGGCGCGATCGTGGCTGCGCACACGACGTCGCTGCCGGAAGCGCCGGGATCGGGGCGAACTTGGGATTACCGCTATTGCTGGCTGCGCGACGCCTATTTCGTCATCAAGGCACTCAACCGGCTCGGCGCAACGCAGACGATGGAAGTCCTATCTCGACTACATCACCACGGTCGCGATCGGAGCCAAGGGTGCGTTGCGGCCGGTGTATGGCATCGTCCACGACCAGCCGCTCGATGAGCGCATCGCCACCAACCTCGCGGGCTTTCGCGGCATGGGACCGGTTCGCGTCGGCAATCAAGCCGCAGAGCAGCTGCAGCATGATTCCTATGGCAGCGTCATTCTCGGCGTGTCGCAGATGTTCATCGACGAGCGGCTGCCGCGCATGGGAGACGAGGCGCTCTACCGTCGGCTCGAGGCCCTTGGCCATCAGGCTCGGCGTGTGTTTCTCGATCCCGACGCCGGGATCTGGGAGTATCGCGGACGGCTCAGGATCCACACGCATTCAGCGACCATGTGCTGGGTGGCGCTCGACCGGCTGGCGCGCATCGCCATGCTTCTCGGCCTCGCCGAGGAGGGCGACAAGTGGCGGCAGGCAGCCGACGGCGTGCGCAAGGAAATCCTTTCCCGCGCCTGGAGCAAAAAACGCGGCGCCATCGCGGGCGCGCTCGATCACGACGAGCTCGACGCCAGCGTGCTCCTGTTGCCCGAGCTCGGTCTGCTCGCAGCCGACGACCCGCGCTACCTCGACACCTGCGAGGTGCTCGGACGCGAGCTCGGACGCAACGGCTTCATGATGCGCTACACCAACGACGACTTCGGCGCGGCCGAGACGTCGTTCCTCGCCTGCCAGTTCTGGTACATCGACGGCCTTGCCGCCGCCGGCCAGCGGGAAAAGGCAAGAGAGCTCCTGATCGATGTGCTTGCGCGCCGCAATGCTTTCGGTCTCCTTTCGGAGGACATCCATCCCGAGACCGGCCATCTCTGGGGTAATCTGCCGCAAACATATTCAATGGCCGGGATCGTCAACTCCTGCCGGACGCTTTCGCGCCCGTGGGAGGAAGCCTGGCCTGCCAGTTGAGTGAACACCGCTCGGAACCAATGCGAGCCTCAAGCGTTTGATTTCCGGGCCGTTTTCAAAGTGGCTGCCTGCGCGTGGGCGTTGCCATTTTCCGGAGCAAGTTCTTGGCACGTCTTGTCCTCATCTCGAACCGGGTCGTGGAGCTCGGCAAAGCTGCGCAGGCAGGCGGCGTGGCCGTGGTCATGGCCGATATTTTGCGTGCACGCGGCGGCCTGTGGTTCGGCTGGAGCGGCAGCATCACAGAGGACAATGCCTTACTCTCAGCGCCAGCCAAGGTCTCGCGAAGCAAATCGCGCAGCGAGATCGCGACCGTGCCGCTCAGCAGCGACGAGCATCGCGACTACTATCTCGGCTATTCCAACTCGGTGCTGTGGCCGGTGTTTCACAACCGGCTCGACCTGGCGCGGTTCGATGCCGGCTACTACCCGCGCTACGTCGACGTCAACGAGCGCTTCGCCGACGCTCTCGAGCCGCTTCTTCGGCCGGACGACATCCTCTGGGTTCACGACTATCACCTCATCCCGCTTGCAGCCGCGTTGCGCCAGCGCGGCGCCGAGAACGCCATCGGCTTCTTCCTGCATATTCCGGTGCCGCCGTGGCAGACGTTTCTCGCCATACCCGAGCATCGCGAGCTCGCGCAGGCGCTCAGCGCGTACGATCTGATCGGGCTGCAGACCAAGGCCGACGTGTCAAACCTCATCAAGTTCTTCGAGGACGGCGTGGCGGGGCGCATTCTTCAGGATGGGCGGATCCGGATCTTCGATCGCGAGATCGCGATCGAGAGCTTTCCGGTCGGCATCAATCTTGCGGATTTTGCCGATATCGCCGGCGCGAGCGGGACGGCGCCTGATCACCCCCAGCGCATCATCGGCGTCGATCGTCTCGACTACACCAAAGGACTGCCGCAGAAATTGAGCGCGTTCGGGCGCTTTCTCGAGAAGTACCCGAGCTACCGCGGCAAGGTGGTGCTATCGCAGATCGCGCCGCCGACGCGGGAGAGCGTCGAAGCCTACACCGACATCCGCACGACGCTCGAAGCGTTGTCGGGCAAGATCAACGGCATGTACGGCGAGCTCGACTGGGTGCCGATCCACTACATCCATCGCTCCGCGCCGCGCCGGCGCCTGCGCGACATCTATCGCACCTCGCGCATCGGCATGTTCACGCCGCTTCGCGACGGCATGAATCTGGTCGCGAAGGAGTATATCGCGGCTCAGGACCCGGCCGATCCCGGCGTGGTCATCCTTTCGCGTTTTGCGGGCGCGGCCGAGCAGCTCGTCGACGCGCTCATCGTCAATCCCTACAACGTCGAGGAGATGGCGGATGCGATCCGCACCGCACTCGAGATGGACAAGCCCGAGCGCATCCGCCGCCATTCGCGGCTGCTGGCGGCGATAAAGACCTACGACACAGCAACCTGGCATCAATCCTTCATCGCGGCGCTCGAGGCCTGCGTTCACAAGCGACGGATCGAAGACGGCGCAAGCCCGTCCATACATTTGGCTCTCGAGAGCCTGCATCGTGCGGCCAACGGCAACGCCGAGACATGCGCCGTACATGGGTGCCGCAAAGCGCTGGAGCAAGCGCTCGACGAAAGCATAGTCTCGGGCGCGACGTTGTGATGAGATCGGCGAGATCATGAAGGCACTCACCATCGGCGGCGCAATGATCGACACGATCGCCATTATCGAGAGCGATCGCATCGAGCGCATGAGCATGCTCAATGCCGAAAGCTCGTTCCTCTTGCTCGAGGAAGGGCGCAAGACCGAGGCGCTCGAGGTCTCGACCCACTGCGGGGGCGGGGCGGCGAATGCTGCCGTCGCGCTCGCGCGTCTCGGTTTCGAGGTCGCCGCCCTGGTCAAGCTCGGCCGCGATGAGCGGGCCGATTTGATCCTTGCCCGGTTCAAGCAGGAAGGCATCGACACGCGATGGGTCGTGCCGGATGCTCGCGCGCCGACGGGTGCATCCGTCCTCGTCTCGTCGCACGAGCGCAATGCAGCCGTGTTCACGTTTCGCGGCGCGAACACATTGCTCGAGCCCGGCGACCTGAAGGAGGCCGCCTTTGCCGTCGACCTCGTCTACGTCGCCAACCTCAGCAATCAATCAGCGGATTGCTATCCAGGGATTATCGCGCAGGCGAAGGCGCACGGCGCGCTCGATCGCCGTCAATCCCGGCGTGCGCCAGCTTTCGGCGCATGGTGCCGACATTCCACGCGCATCTGCCGTCACTCGATATCCTGGCGCTCAACCGCAAGGAAGCCGACGCTCTCGTCACGGCGCTGGTATCGAAATTCGGCGAAGGCGGTGCAGCGCTGCCATTCGCTCCCGGCGAGCAACCGCCTCGCCTCGCCGTGCGCGGCCTCGTGGGCGGCGGCTTCGAGATGGGGCTGCGCACTTTCCTCGGCGCATTACTCAAGCTCGGGCCGCGTCACGTGCTTTTGACGGACGGCAGCGCAGGTGCCTTTGCCGCGACCGGGGGGCACATTTACTTCTGCCCGGCTGTGGACGCCGTCGTCGCCGGCACCGCTGGCGCGGGCGACGCGTTCGCCACGACATACGCTGCTTTCGTTGCCGCCCGGCAATCGCCCGAGACGGCGCTGCGTGCGGCATCGATCAACGCGGCGGCCGTCCTCGCCCATGTCGACACACAGACGGGCCTCATGCGGCGCAAAGAACTCGAGACAGAGATCGGGAAATCCACAGAGCGGCTAAATGTCATGAGCTGGCCGCTTTAAGGCCATATACGAGCGCTTATATTTATATGCATGGACGACAGGGATGATACTGAACGAGCGCGATACTCCTTCGTGCGCCATGAAATATTGGCTCAAGAAGCCGGCATGGCGGTGACGGACACCACGTCACCGGCCGCATCTCGCCTCGATCACTGCACGCGGTTCGCACTCGGCAATCCCCACAAGATCGCGCTCTTTCTGGATATGGACGGGACGCTGCTCGACCTCGCGGCCACGCCCGAGAGCGTCATCGTGCCGGGCGGTCTTGTCGATCTCTTGCGGCGGCTCGCCAATGGATTGGGCGGGGCGCTTGCGATCGTAACCGGACGCAGGATCTCGGAGGTCGACCAAATTCTGGCGCCGCTTCGATTGGCTGCGTCGGGCGTCCATGGAGCCGAGCTGCGCGTTTCAGCGTCTGGCCCGGTCGAGCGCATGACGGCCGATCTTTCCGATGACGTCGTTCAAACCTTGCAGCAACTCGCCGGCCGTGCGCCCGGTGCCTTCGCCGAGCCCAAGGGATCAGGGCTTGCGATCCACTATCGTCGCGTACCCGAAGCCGAGTCCGCGATCGCAGCGGATCTCCAGCAATTTCATGCGCGCAATCCCGGCAAGTTCGACATCTGGCCGGGGCGCAAGGTCTTCGAGGTCATTCCGAAGGGATACTCGAAAGGCACCGCCATCTCGATGCTCGCGGCCGAGGCGCCGTTCAAAGGTCGCGTGCCAATCATGATCGGCGATGACGTCGGTGACGAGCCCGCATTCTCGGCAGCCGAGCGCCTGCACGGGTTTGGGCTCAGGGTCGGCGGCGAGAACTTCGACGCGTCCCGATCCGATTTCGAAGATCCGCAGTCCGTCTTGCGGTGGCTCGATGTGCTGTCCCAGCGCACGGTGAACGGCCACTCGATTTGAGCTAGGTCACTGTCGTTTTGAGCCTGAGCTCGAGCACGGCTATTTTCCGTGCCGCAGCGGTTTTCTTGTTGTTCACCTCATCTGCCGGCAACGCCAGAGGATAGAGTGCGATCGTCTCCGACTGCTTTCCGACGAGTGGGGCAGAATTCTCGGGATCTCCGCTCGCGCCACCCTGAGACGTATAGCTCTGCTCTAGACCGCCGGGCACGGCAGTGGCTTCCGCAGGACCCTTGACGATCCAGGACAGCGAAACGTCGCCCGGAGTTGCTTCAGGTCCGCTGAAATACGCGGTGCCGACATAGAGCTCTTCGGTGTTCGCCGCGCTCGAGTGGAAGACGCAAAGGATCGCTTGAGCGCGTCCGGCCGCCGTCTCCTGCTCGACATTCTCTCCGAGCGTGCACGTCAGATTGCCCAGGTTCGCAGGCGGCTGATTGGATTCGGTTTGCTGGGCTGATGCTGCGCAACTCAGTAATGAGGTGGCAACGAGCGCGATAGCTGATCTCAACATCGGCGTCTCCTCCTGCCCACAACTGAAGAACCCCGGCCCGATTTGTGGGCCGGGGCGCTTCAGTCAATGCAGCGGTTCGACTATCGCCAATAGCGGCGCTTGTAGTGGCGGTCGCGGTCACCGCCGAAGCCGAAGCGCAGATAGACGCCCGGACGGCGGTAGCCGTCATAGCGGCTCACGCCGCCATGGCACCACTTGCGACCATGGTTCCAATGGCAGTGACGATAGCCGCTGCGATAGTCGACGGTCTGCACCTGGCCTGCAGTGTCGCCCACGGCGTACTTTGCGGCGCCGAGCGGAGCTGCGTTCGCAGACGTCGTCCCGGCAAAAGCAGCTAGTGCTGCAAAGCCAGCTACAGAAAGCAAAGTGGATAGTGATCTCATCAAATCGTCTCCTCTTGGTCGCATCTCCCGACACGCGATCCTTGGGGAGGCAACGTCGTCTTGCGCGAATGGTTCCGATCAAGAGCATCGTGAGCACGATTCGGAGAGATCACCGTTTCGACACATTCGCTGCTGCGATCGTCCACATCGCGGGCGTTCTCAGCGGGTTGACCCTCCTCCTCTCGGATGCTCTAACGAACGCTTCAGTTCAATCGGCAACGGTAAGCACTCGGGGAGCAGGAGACCGTTGAGAGGGGTTGTCTTTGCAGCAAGTCTTGCGCTGCCGTTCGCGGCTTGTGCGTTTGCGCGCGCGGACGAAGCGCATAGGGCCGACCCCGAGTTCCGCCTTCTCGTGCTCGACGGCAGCCAGGTTCGCTGGGCGCTCCCGCAAGGGCGCGATCGCACAATCGTCACCTACGCATTTCTGAGCCAGCCTGCGGAATTCAAGGGCGCCCGCAACTGCAGCAAAATGCTGCCGCCTGCCGCGGCGCTCGACCGCTCGAATGTGAACCGTTCCGCATTTCGCCATGAGGTGCGTGCCGCCTTCGATATGTGGGAAGCGGCCGCGAACATCGCATTCCGCGAAACTGAGAACGTTGACGAGGCCGGCATCCTGATCGGCGCCGAGGCCGAGCCGCGCGGGCGGGCTTTCACCAATGTCACGCCGCATGGAAGCGCGGGCACGGGCGTCAGCGGAATTTCCCAGTCGCTCATCTGTCTCAATCCCGAGACGCGCTGGAAGATCGGCTTCGACGGAAATCTCGAGGTCTACGACCTGCGCTACACGATTGCGCACGAGATCGGCCACGCCATCGGCCTCGATCATCCCAGCGCCGAAGGACAGCTCATGTCCTATCGCTATGTCGAGCGAGAGCGGGGGCTCAGGCCTGGCGATGCGGCGGGCGCGGCTCAGCTCTACGGGCTACCGCTCGAAACATCCTCGGCACGCACCACTCCCGCTTCCGGCTCGCCTGCGCCGCCACCGCAGAATGCGGCTGCTACGCCGCCAAGCGGCGGCGCGCGGTTTGGGCTCGGAGAGAGCGAAGCGCTCCGCGCCGTGCCGAGCCGCTAGCTGTCCCAGACGCGAATTCCTATTTGTTGAGCGGAACGTTGAGCTGAAACCGCCCCATCCAGTTGTCGGGCTGAGCCTCGCCGCCGCTCTCGACGCCGCCTTTCGCCTCGAGATTCATCCCATCCTTGACGCCCACAGCCACGCCCGCCTCGGCCTTCATATGAAGATCCGGCGCCGCCGTTACCGCTGCGGGATTGATCTTGGAGAAATCGTCGAACGACAGGAAGCCGCCGACGGCTGCGCGCGGCTCGATGAAGGTCTCGCTGTCGACGTCGAAGCGTCGCTTCAACTCGGGCATGACATCGATGCGGCCTTGCGCGCCAGGCGTCAGAGATTGCGGCTCCTCGGACGTGGCCGAGGTGTGCGTCCGCGGCGTGTCCTCGAGATAGGAGACACCCACGCTCGGGGCGAGCGTCCAGGCGCCGATCTGGCGCGTGCCCCTCAGCGTCCCGCGCATCATGCGGCGATCCATGGTCTCCGAATCAACCGTGAGACCGCTCACGCCGCTCTCGGACTCGCCCCAGGCCATGCGGCCGTCGAAGATCACGCCAGGGCCAAAGCGCACGCTGGCGTAAGGCCCGGCCATCCAGCCTCCGGCCGAAACTTCCGTGCTCGCCCGGCTCGCCGTTTCGTCGGCGCGATCCACCTGGGCCAGAGCACCGACCATGATATCGGGGCCGACCATGTACTTGCTGCCGACGTACATCACGCCGAGATTTCCCTCAGCAGGTGCGCCGGCAATATCCGCAGTCTCGTATGGCTGGACGCGGCCCTCGAGCCAGAAATCGAGGATGGACGGCTCGGACTTGGCGCCGGGATTGGCTGCGGCTGCGAGCTCGCTCACGCTGATCGAGACAGAGGCCGGTTTCGGTTTGCCGAGACTGTCGAGATCGGTGGGCGTTTGGGCCGGCGCCGGCACGGGTGTGTTGGGTCTGTCGATGCGAATGCGATCGGGCTCCTGACCCGTCAGAAGATCGTTGCGGCGGCTGAGAAAGGCGCTGCGGGCGGCCGCGTCCTCGGCGGAAGCGCAGCGGACGCGCACGGTCGCCGACGCGGTGTCCGCCGTAAACTGGAACGCGTAGGAGCTCGCCTCCTTGGCCGGAAAAACCAGCGACGTCGTGGCGGGCCCGGAATAGAGCGTTCTCGGCGCGCCCGCGCCGCTCACCAGAACAACGGACGCTGATTGCGTGGTCGTGACCGCGATGCTCAGCACATCGCCCGCGTCGAGCTTCACTTCCCGCGTGCTGCCTTGCCCCGGTCGTGACGTTGCTGTTCATGTCGCCGCGATTGGCCGAAATGCAGCCGCTGCTGGCTGCGGCTCGTGCCGGACCCGCGCTCATCGCGAGCTGGGCCAGCGTCAGGACGATGATTGCCGCTCCCCAAGGGAAGACGGCCTGAACGATTTGCCGCATCGTTCGCGCACCTCTTTCGCTATGGTTCGGAGTGCTTCGTGTTGCAATGCAAAAACGACGAAACGATAACTCGGTTCCGTGGAACATTCATTGCCGCCATGCGGTTAGCGCATAATTGGAAGGAGGTTCCGCATGCCTGCGAAATCCAAAGCTCAGCAGCGCGCCGCCGGCGCGGCGCTCGCCGCCAAACGCGGAGAAACGGCGAAATCCAAACTCAAGGGCGCGTCGCGATCGATGTACGAGTCGATGTCGGCCAAGCAGCTCAAGGATTTCGCCAAGACGAAGCGAAAGCGGCTGCCCGCCAAGAAAGTCGTCCGCGAAACGCGGCCGCTAGCTGCGCCGGGACGGCTGTCAGTCACCAGCGAAGAAACGGCGCGCGGCCGGCGAGATGCGCTGGCGCGTCGCGAAGTAGCCTTTCCACGGATCTTCATTCTTCTCGATCACGGCGAGCGCCGTGGGGAGCGTGAAGGCGTCGGCGCGCTCTATCTTCGCCAGCGCATTCCAGGAAACCGGCATGGCGACCGGTGCATGCGGCTTTGCCCGCACCGAGTAGGGCGCGATTGCTGTGGCGCCGCGCTCATTGCGAAGCCAATCGATGAAGATGCGCCCCTTGCGGCGGGCCTTCGACATGGTGGCGACAAAGCGATCCGGCTCGGCCTCGGCGAGCTTGCTCGCGAATGCTTTGGCAAATCCTTTTACGTCGTCCCAGTCGTGGCGGCGCTCGAGCGGGGCGACGACGTGTATTCCTTTGCCGCCGGTCAGCAATGGAAAGCATTCGAGGTCGGCGCCGGCAAGCAATGCCCGCACCACGGTTGCCGCGAGGCGCACCTCGGCGAAGGGAAGGCCCTCATCGGGATCAAGGTCGAACACGAGCCGGTCGGGGCGCTCGATCTGATCGGCCCGCGAGCCCCAGATGTGCAGCTCGAGCGCGCCGATCTGGGCGGCGGCGACGAGGCCAGCGCGCGTCTCGATCGACATGTAGCTCACGCGCTTGCCGTCGCTCTCCTTGAGAGCCACGGTGCGGAGATCTTTGCGGCATGCCTCGCGTGTGATGCTTCTGAAAGAAGCACTCCTGGGCCGCGCCGTCGGGGCAGCGGACGAGGCTCAGGGGACGGTTGCGAATGTGCGGCAACATCCGATCGGCGACGGCCGCGAGATAGGAGGCGAGGTCTTCCTTGGTGAGGTTGGCCGCCGGAAAGAGGACTTTGTCCGGATGCGTGAGCTTGACGCCCGCGACCTCGGCTTTGGCCCGCGGCTTTGCTTCGCGGTGCTCCCCATTGCGGAGCTGAGCATTCATGCGGACCTCCGTCGCACGCTTGTCCTTGCGCAGGCCGAGAAAGCTCGGGTGCCTCAGGACGCCGTCTGAAGTTCTTTCCGTGTAGGCGATCTCGGCCACGAGGCGCGGCGCAACCCAACGGGCGTCGCGTGCGATCTCGCCCGGGACTTTATCGAACGGCGCCGATTTGCGCTCGAGAGAAGCGAGCTTCGCGCCGACGTTCTCGAGTTGCATGTCGTCGAAGCCGGTGCCGACGCGGCCACGATACTTGAGCTTCCCGCCTTCATATTCGCCTAGAAGCAACGACGAGAACGGTCGGCCGTTCCTTGAAACGCGGTAGCCTCCGATCACGAACTCATCGCGCCCCGTGCACTTAACCTTGAGCCATGCGGCCGTGCGACGTGAAACATAGGCGGCATCGGCGCGCTTCGAGACTATTCCTTCGAGTTCCATTCTGCATGCCTGGGCGAAGACCTTCGCGCCGCCACCGGCGACGTGGTCGCTATAGCGGATGCCCACGGGCGGAGAGCGCAGAAGGCGGCGCAGCGCCTTCTTTCGTTTCAAGAGCGGCTCGCGGCGAAGATTCTTGCCATCAAGTTGCAGCAGATCGAAGGCGAAATAGACGAACGGCTCCTCTGTACCTTCGATTGCGCGCTGCATGCGGCCGAAGCTGCTCTTGCCGCGCTCGTCGAGGACGACCATCTCGCCGTCCAATATCGCGGATTTTGCGCTGAGATCCGAGAGAGCGTCAGCAATGCCTTGGAACTTGCTCGTCCAGTCCTTGCCCGAGCGTGTGAAGAGCTTGCAGCTGCCCGATGCAATGGACGCAATGATACGGTAGCCGTCGTACTTGATCTCGTGCAGCCACTCTTCGCCAGCCGGTGGCTCCGTCACGCGTGTCGCAAGTTGCGGGGGGATAAATCGCGGCAGTCGTCTACTTGGCCCCGGCTCCGAATCGTCGTCGGCGGCCAGCAATTTAGATTTCACGCGCCGCGTCGTCCTGCGGCCGCGTTTCGCCGGCGCGGAACCCGCCGCGGGCTTCTCCGCTGCGATGTCGCGCATGCTGCGCCCCGACGCGATGCTCCTGTTCCACAGCTCGACCGCATTGCGATCGCGCTCGGCGTGGGCATCGCGCTCCTTGATCAGGAGCCAATTCTCGCGCGTCTCACGGGCCTTGGTGCCAAGACGCACGAGGGCGAAGCCGCCTTTCAAGCGCTCTCCGTCGAGATCGAATTTGAGGACGCCGCGCTCCAGACCATCGCGGGGATCGCCGCGTGCCTGCCAGCGGCCGCGGTCCCACAGCATGACCGTGCCGCCGCCGTATTCGCCCTTCGGGATCGTGCCCTCGAAACTCTGATACTCGACGGGATGATCCTCGGTGCGCACGGCGAGGCGCTTGTCGGCGGGGTCGAGGCTCGGGCCGCGCGTCACCGCCCAGCTCTTCAAGACGCCGTCGAGCTCGAGGCGAAAATCGAAATGGAGACGACGGGCATCGTGCTTCTGCACCACGAAGCGGCCGCCGTCGGCAACTGACTTGCGGTCAACGCGGCCGGCGGGCTCGCCCGTCAACGCGAAGTCCCGCTTCTCACGATAGGTGTCGAGCGGTGATGTACTGCGTGACACGGCTTGACCTTCCGTTGTTTCGAGGCGCGCCTTCACGCACGCCGTTTGCGCCCCTCCGGCTTCTGAGACCGTCTCTTGCCGCCGCCTGCTGCCGCCTTGCCACGTCCACCGACGCTCTTCTTCAGGGCTTCCATCAGGTCGATGACATTGCCTGACTGACGACGGCTGTCGTCGTCGTCCGTCGTCACGATCTTCTTGCCCTTGCGCTTGCGCTCGACCAGCTCGGCCAGGGCATCGGCATAGCTGTCCTTGAAGCGGCCGGCGTCGAAGGGCTTCGACTTGCGCTCGATCAGCTCGCCCGCGAGCGTCACCATCTCCTTGTCGAGGCGGGGCGCGGGGAGATCGTCGAAGAATTCCTCGCTCGAGCGCACCTCGTCGGCATAACGCAACGTCTCGAGCAGGAGGCCGCGCCCGCAAGGCTTGACGGCCACCAGGTACTCGCGGCCGCGCATCGTCATCTGGCCGAGCCCGACCTTCTTGGCGCTCTCGAGGGCGGCGCGGATGACGAGAAAGCCCTCGGTCGAGACGTCGCCTTCAGGCACGAGATAGTACGGTCGCTCGAAAAATCTCGGATCGATCTCGCAATGGTCAACGAACTGGACGAGATCAATCGTTCGTTTGCTCTCGAGCTTGACCTCGTCAAGCTCGTCCGGCTCGAGGATGACGTAGGTGTCGTCGGCGACCTCGAACCCCTTGACGATGTCGTCCATTTTCACGGGCCCGATGCCCGGCACGATCTTGTCGTAGCGGATGCGCTTGCCCGAGGGCTTGTGAATCTGATGCAGGGCGAGGTGGCTGGCGCTCGACGTCGCCGGGTAAAGCTCGACCGCGATCGACACCAGCGACAGGCGGAGAAAACCCTTCCAGTACGAACGCGGACGACGAACTGCCATGAACTCCAGCCAGCCTGACGCAACACCTAAAGCCGTCTCATAGAACGCATGTACGGCCGCCTTGGTTCCTGGATCTTTTTCGGCCCGGTTCGCGTTATGTCCCGGCAGCCCTGGTCAGGGGTGCGCCCTGCTTAGGACCCTCATGAGCGAACAAACGAGCAAGCTGCCGGTGCTCAATGCGCACGGCGCCAAGCTCCTGCCCAGCGTCGAGGTCGACAGCTACAACCTCGAGATCCGCGACGAGGACGGGTTCATCGGCGACCGGGCGAGCAAGTCGGCCTTCCAGGCGATCGTCGACAAATGGCGCGAGCCGCTGCGCAAGCTCGGCAGAGGATCCGCTCGGCGACACGCCGACCGAGGACATCAGCAAGAAGAAGCTCGATGCGCTGCTCGCCGAAGGCGAGCCCGAGGTGGCCGGCGTGATCCACAGCGCGGTCGAGGAATTCGCCGGCGAGCTGACGGCGGTCATCCGCCGCTTTCTCAAGACGCCGAGCTTGGCAGGGACACGGAGTGCATCGTCGTCGGCGGCGGGCTTTCGTGCGAGCCGGGTCGGCGAGCTGGCGATCGGGCGCACCGAGATCATGCTCAAGGCCGACGGCCAGCCGATCGAGATCGAGCTCATCCGCAATCATCCGGACGAAGCGGGCCTGATCGGCGCGGCGCATCTGATGCCATCCTGGATGCTCGAAGGGTTCGACGGGATACTCGCGGTCGACATCGGCGGCACCAACATTCGTGCCGGCGTGGTGGAGACCAACCTCAAGAAGTCCGCCGAGCTCGCGAAAGCCAAGGTCTGGAAGTCAGAGCTCTGGCGGCATGGCGACGAGAAGACGAAGCGCGACGAGGCCGTCGAGCGCCTGATCGACATGCTGAAAGACCTGATCAAGGAATGCTCGAAAGCCAAGCTCAGCCTGGCGCCGGTCGTGGGCATCGGCTGCCCGGGCCGCATTCGCGAGGATGGCTCGATCGAGACCGGGGCGCAGAACCTGCCCGGCAACTGGGAGAGCAGCCGGTTCAATCTATCGGACTGCATTCGCGCTCGAGATCAGCGAGATCGGCAAGCACGAAACCGCCGTCGTCATTCACAACGACGCCGTCGTGCAGGGCCTCAGCGAGCTGCCGGCCATGGGCGAGTATCGAGCGATGGGGCGCGCTCACGATCGGCACCGGGCTCGGCAATGCGCGCTTTACCAACCGGCGCAAGAAGCCGCCGAAAGGCAAGGCCAAGAGCGGCTAGATCGAGATGCGGCGTTTTGGCAGCAATGCTGGGATGCGAATGCTGACGGCAGCGCTGCGAAGAGTTCCAATCGCGCTGCCGTACCCCGCTGCCGTAGCTCATCAAAATTAGGTCATGGGTGTCGCCTTGAGACCGCGACGTGACTGAGATGAGCCTCAAGGGTGGGTAACGTTTCCTTCGCGAAGCGGCCGATCGGATCGTCGTCGGCTTGCGCACTTCGAATAGTCCGAGAAGAGCGCAACCGCCCTCTCGTGGGCCTTCGAGCTGCTGCTCGACGTAGAGCTTGTCGAAGTCCTGCGCCGGACGACAGCTTCAGCTCATCGAGCTTGCGTGTTTGCCGATCATCCATTGCATCGGCCGGAGGTGGCATGCGTCCGCTCTCGATGGCCGCTGCGCTCAGCTTTTCGCGCTGCGGCTTCATGATCCGAGATCATCTGCTCGCGCGAACGCCTTCACATCCTGATTGGTCGCTTTCGCTCGCGGCGATACGGCTCGCCTCGATCTCGAACTGACCTGAGGTCGCGGCTGTCGTCAGAAATTTCTCCGTGTCCGGGACGCGATCGCAGCCTGCCAAGTGATATTGCGCCGAATAGCGCGGCTATCAGCCACCACCTCATTAATTAGCTCCATGCGTTGCCTCGTCGCGAGGTGAACGCAAAGTGATAGGGCTGGTTCCGGATTTTTTGCTGCGGCGCACACGCTGAGCAAAGCGATGAGAAGTCAGGCAAGTCTCAGGCCGACGATGAGCCCTTGAGAAGCTTCGCGACCACCGAGCGCACGACCTCGAAATCGAACGGTTTCGACACCAGTCATGACCTCGGCATAGCGCTTGGCCATCGTATCCGCACCGTGACCGGTGGCGAATGCAAAGGGGATGCCCTTGGCGGAGAGAACCTCGGCGATGTCGTAGCAATCGTCGTTGCCGAGCGAGACGTCGAGTATTGCGGCGTCCGCCTGCTTGCGTCTCGAGAAGCGCTAGCGCCTGGGACACCGAGTGCGCCGGCCCCACTGTCTCGAGCCCCTGCTCGGCCAGCCAGTCGGCAATCATCATGGCGATCAGCGGCTCGTCGTCGACGACCAATATCTTTGGCATTTCAGCGGAAACAACTCTCGCCTGAAGCATACTCGAACTCGCCATTGCGCCTCCGATGGCGCCAACTCGGCAGGTGAGCACATAAAGCTCCGCCCTTCATTAATAAAAAGCATATGGTTGATGCTCCCCTGATGCGGGCCGCCCAGACGTGCTAAGAGCCACAGCGGCGGCGAATTCAGGCTCTCGAAACATGCCCTTGGCTCGGCTCAAGACCAGGCTCTCCCGGCTTCTCCATATCGACGACGACGACCAGCTTGCACCCCTGCTGCAGGCCCTGCTCGCCGTGACCTTCGGCCTGCTTCTGCTGGCCGGCCTCGCCTCCGCGCTGATGGCCACCCGCGCCGGGGAGGCGAGCCGCTGGGTCGCGCACACGATCGAGGCGCGGCAGGTCGCGCGCGAGCTCATGAGTGCCGTGCAAGATGCCGAAATCGGCCAGCGCGGCTACCTCCTCACCGGAGATCCGGAATACCTCGAGCCCTACACCGGGGCGACCGCCTCCATCGCAAAGACGCTGGAGCGCCTTCGCGATCAGACTGCTGACAATCCCGCGCCAGCTGTCCAAATTAGCCGTGATCGAAACCGAGGTCCAAAAGAGGCTCTCGATCGTCGATCGGACGATCGAGCTTGCGAAGCAGGGGCGGCGCAGCGAGGGCGTCGACGTCGTCAAGAGCGGAGAGGGCAAGGACGTGATGGACAGCGCTCAGAGCGCACATCGCAGAGTTCATGCAGACCGAGCTCGTCCTTCTCACAGAGCGCCAGGACAACGCGAACAACCTTCGAAGCTGGCTGCTCATCCTCATCGGGTTCACGCTTGCCGCGGCGGCGGCGCTCGGACTTCTCGTCGTCCGGTCTGCACGTCACTACATCGACCGGCTGCGGCAACGCACCAGCGAGCTCGAAACGGAGGCCACGCTCAGAAAGGCGACCGAGGACACGCTTCGGCAGGCGCAGAAGATCGAAGCCGTGGGGCAGCTCTCGGGCGGCATTGCTCACGACTTCAACAATCTGCTCACCATCATCATGGGCAACCTCGACACGATCGGTCGCCGGATTGCGGGAGCCAAGCCCGATCGCGATGCGACGGAGCTTGCGGAGGTTCTCTCGCGGCCCGTGGAGCTCGCGATGCAGGGGTCGCGCAGCGCCGCACAGCTCACGCAACGGCTGCTTGCGTTCTCGCGGCGCCAGGCGCTCGACCCGGCGCGCCTCGACATCAACAAGCTCGTCGCCGGTATGTCGGAGCTTTTGCGACGCACGCTCGGCGAGACGATCAATTTCGAAACCGTCCTCGCCGGCGGTCTATGGCAAACGCTGGTCGACGCCAACCAACTCGAGAACGCGGTCATCAATCTTGCGGTCAACGCGCGCGACGCAATGCCAGAAGGCGGGAGCCTCACCATCGAGACCGCGAACACCTATCTCGACGAGGCCTATACGGCGCGCTTCGGTGACCTGACGCCGGGCCAATTCGTCCTTCTCAGCGTCACCGACACCGGAACGGGCATCCCGACGGATGTGCTGCAGAGGGTTTTCGAGCCGTTCTTCACGACCAAGGAGACCGGCAAGGGCTCGGGGCTCGGGCTCGCCATGGTGCACGGGTTCGTCAAGCAAACCGGCGGGCACATTCGCATCTACAGCGAAGAGGGCCAGGGCACGACGGTCAAGATCTACCTGCCGCGGCTGATGGACGAGACCAAGGTCGCGTCGGTGCCGGCACCCGCGCCGGTGCAGCGCGGTGCCGCGGCGCGCGCGCAGGACGGCGAAGTCGTGCTCGTCGTCGAGGACAACGAAGGCGTGCGCGATTACGCGAGCGCGTCTCTCAGAGACCTCGGATACGAGGTCTACGAGGCGCCCGATGCTGCGGGTGCTCTCGAGCAGATCAAGAACGGCGCCAAGATCGATCTTCTGTTCACCGATGTCGTTCTTCCGGGCGGCATGAGCGGGCGCGTGCTAGCCGACAAGATCGTCGAAAAATACCCCGACCTGCCGGTGCTTTTCACGACGGGGTATACGCGCAACGCCATCGTCCACCACGGGCGCCTCGACCCGCACGTGCATCTTTTGAACAAGCCCTACACGCAGCAGGATCTCGCACGTAAGGTCAGGCAGTTGCTCGACGGGGAGCCAACGACCGGCGGCCAGGCGGCGCGCTCACGCGGGAATTGACTTTTCCACACCCGTCATGGGGCATCTGGAACCTGTCAGCAGTCAATGAGCGTTTCAAATCCGGACAGTCAACACCGGAGAATGACATGCTCGACTCGACAATCTTGACAACAATGTTCGTCGTATCGGCCCTTTTCCTGGGCGCTGGCGCCTCTTGGTATGCGTGCTGGGCGCTCGAGGGCGAGTAACGCGTGGGCATAGGTCCGTCAGAAACCTGAGAGGCAACCCATGACGCACGAAGATCCCAAAGTCCTGACACCCACGGAAGCCCGGCAGGCCTCGCCGCGGAAGCTCAATTTCCGCGTGCTCGTCATGTCGCTACTGCTCGCTATCGGCGCCGGCGTTGTGCTTTACGCGGTCTTCTTCAACGGCGAGTTCTGAGTCCAATCAAATAAACGGCCGCGGCGCCCTATCCACGGGCTCGTAGTCGGCCAGGTCCCTGAGACGAAATTCATCGCGAATCGTCAGATCCTGGCGCGACCAGGTGATCCAGCCGGTGGCGCGCAGGCGCTTCAGCGTCTTGTTGGTGTGGACGATCGACAGCCCCATGGCGTCGGCGAGATCCTGCTGGGTGACGGGCAGGGTCAGCTTGTTGCCGCGCGCAAGGCCCGACCTGCGGGCACGATCGAAAAGATGCAGGATCATATAGGCGATGCGGCCGTAGGCCGAGCGCTGGCCGACACTGGCGAGATGCTCGGCCAAGATCGATTCCTCGCGCGAGGCGAGCCAGGTCATGTCGAAGGCCAGGCCGGGATAGTTCTTGAACAGCTCCCAAATACGCTGACGCGGGAAGACGCAAAGGCGAACGTCCGTCAGCGCATCGACCGAGTGCTGCATCTCCTTGAACAACGACGCCTGCAGGCCAAGAAGATCGCCGGGCATCGAAAAATTCAAGACCTGACGGCGCCCTTCCGCCAAGAGCTTGTAACGCACAGCCCAGCCCGAAAGCACGGTGAACAGGTGGGGGCTGTTGCTGCCGTCGAGCAGGATCGTCGTTCCTGCCTCGGCGACGAGCTCGCCCGACTTGAGCGACTTTACAAACGCAAGCTCTTCCGCTTCGAAGGGGCGGAAAGACGAGAGCTGCCGGAGGGGGCAGCTTTCGCAGGGCGTTACCGAGGGCGGACGTGCCTCGCTCCGCGATGCCATCGACTGTGCTCGCTTGCCCCTCGCGCCGCGAGACAGTTCAGATTGCGGCTTGGCCCGCGCCATCGTTTCTTTTTTTCTTTCAACTGCGCGCTATCGACGTCGCCGATCGCGGACTGCGAACAAGGTTGTTCAGCCCACTGCCGCGCTACGACCAGACGCGCTATGCGACCGCGCAGAGGCCTCGGAGCCAGGCACGCGGGCGCAGGTGCCGAAGAAAAGCGCCTGGCTGATGAGCGCGCGGACCGTGTTGGCCTCGAACGGCTTCGTGATGAGAAAGGTCGGCTCGGGGCGCTCGCCGGTCAGCAGCCGCTCGGGGAAAGCGGTGATGAAGATCACGGGCACGTCGAAGCCGAGAAGGATCTCGTTCACGGCCTCGAGGCCGGAGCTGCCGTCGGCGAGATGGATGTCGGCGAGCACCAGTCCGGGCTGCGTCTTTCTCACCTCGGAGATCGCCTCGCGATGCGTGCGTGCCACGCCGGACACCTGGTGTCCAAGATCCTTGACGAGGGTCTCGAGGTCCATCGAGATCAGCGGCTCGTCCTCGATAATGAGAACCTGCGTCGCAGTCTGCTCGGCGATCTCCTCGCCGGCCTGATGAATGAGGCTTCGTGACCTCATCCTTGCTGCAATCGAGGATCGTCCGCGGTCTGCGAGGTCGTGAAGCCCTCGAGCGAAGCGAGTAGGAAGGCCTGGCGCGCGCGCGGCGTGATGGCTTCCAGGCTGTGGTCGGCGCGGCTCTTCAGATCCGAGGCCGGAACATTATTGAGGGCGACGGAATTCCAAACCTTGAGGAAGCAGCGATAGAGGCCGACGCGGGGCTGCTGATCGGCAGGAAAGCTCGAAGGGTCCTCGATGAGCAGATTCGAGGACGGCAACCACGTAAGCGTCGCCACTCTCCTGGCTGCCCGTCAGCGCGCGGGCGAAGCGGCGCAGATAGGGGAGATGCGGCGCAATCGTTTCAGCTAATGGCATGGAATGCTCCCTTCGTTCCGGCCCGACTTGATGAACAGCCGTGCCCCCAGAGCCCGTTAACGCGGCTACCTGCGAAATGGTTCCGTGCAATGGAACTTTCCTTCGGTTCAAGGGTTTGAGGACGGCGGGCGTCTGCCTCGAAGGGACTAGGGCGCGCTCTGCGGGGTTCATCGCAATTGTGCCATCGCTGCGTGAGGTATCGCCCCAACAACAACTGAACACGTCCAAGAACAAAACATGATAAAAAACAACGACTCTGGCTCGGGCGATCCGAAAATCAACGGCGATCAGAGGCCGGCGCTCGATGCGAGAGAACGGGACGGCCTCGGCGCGCGCCTGCGAAATGAGCACGGAGAGATCGTGCGCGAGCAACTGCCGCCTCGGATCCGCGCGCTGCTCGAGAAGCTCGCCCAGAAAGGGCCTGCCAATAACAATTCGTAGCCGAGCAACATTCTCTCCGCATGCGGGAACTGATGCGCGCGCCATCAGGTTGTTAGCTGACACGCGCCTTCCAAGTTGACACGGGACGTCCGATTTCGACGGCGCTTCAGCAAAGTGGGGCCGCTATGAATCTGACGTCACTTCTGATTGCCGATTCTGGTGGTGGTGTTGCTTGGCTCGGTGCCCGCCTGGCCGTACAGCCGGTCGTGGGGCTACGGACCCTCGAGCATCGTCGGTGCGCTTCTGGCCATCCTGATCGTGCTTGCCTTGGTGCGACCCATACTAAACGTGATGCGCGTCGCACAGGACCTCGATCGGATCAATTGCTGGTCAGGGAGTGTCGCGCGGCGCCGATGGCGCGGATCAGCTCACTGTCGCGGGCCTCGCGCTGCGCCGTCACGGGCATGCCCTCGTCGCCGGCCGCGAGGCGTGCATTGACCGTGAACTCCCAACGATCGAGCAGCTCGAGCTTTCGCTCTCTGCTCAGCATGGCGTCACAGGCAAGCGCGATGGGGCTGGCATACTCGCGCTCCGGATCGGTGAGAGGCGTCTTGGCGAGAGGGGCTTCGGCCTTGATGGGTCATGGTTTCCAATCACCTGTGGTTTCGCGAGACCGAGCGCGTGCCGGCCCTGCGTGTCCTCAACGCTCCGGGCCGCGCGCCGGTTCCCGCGCGTCTTCAAGCATATGGGATCGGCGGTGACGAAAAGAGGGGAGCGCCAGGCGCTCCCCTCGTTCATTTGTCCGTGAAGAGCTGTTAGCTGCGCTTCTCGGTGACGTACTTGAAGTCCGGCGCCTTCTCGAGCGCTTCCTTCGTGCTCGAAAGCGAAACGCGGATGTTGCCGTTCGTGTCGCGGCCGAACTTCAGGTCGCTGAACGGTACAGCAACAAGCTTTTCGCCCATGCCAAGGAAGCCGCCGACGCCGATGACGGCGGAATTGATCTGGCCGTCGGAGCCGAGGATCAGATCGTTGATGTCACCGATCTTCTCATCGTTGGCAGTTGTAGACGTTGAGGCCGACGATCTTGCTCGAGCGCCACTCGTCCGAGGTCTGCTCAGAAGCGTAGGAGCCGGGCGCGGCCGCGCTGGCGTCTGGAGCCGACGGCGCGGCCATCTTCTCGCTCGGCGCGGCGGCCGGCGGGGCAACAGACGGCTCAGCGACGGGCCCGGTCGACGGTTCCATCTTCTCCGCCGGAGCAGGTGCGGGCGGAGACGTCTCCTGCGCGACGGCCGTCAACGTGCCGAACGCAAGGATCGCGGGAATAGCTATTCCCGAAAGCAATTTCGATTTCATGCGACAACTCCCTTGAGGTTTCACAAGATGATGTCAGGGGGCGGCGCCGAACCAGCCGTGCGGCTGTCGGGCGGAACTCGTGTCCCCTTCCAAGCAGACTGATCTGCCTGCTCGCGGGATGAACGCCTGTAACGGATTTGTGTTCCCGCGCTATGATCGCAGCGGCGCGTGCACTTTGACGACCGCGATCAATGCGCGGCTCGTCTCGCATACGATCATTCGATGCAATTATTTCATGACCAAAGGCGCAAGCGCGGGATCATTGCCGAACTCACCCGCGTCCTTGACGCCGAGAAGCTCGCCGAGGCGCGTGCGCGCACGATTGACGCGGCTCTTGATTGTCCCCACGGCGCAGCCGCAAATCTCGGCGGCTTCCTCGTAAGAGAATCCTTCGGCGCCGACGAGCAGCAGCGCCTCGCATTGATCGGAAGGGAGCTTGGTCAAGGCGATGCGGAAGTCCGCGAGATCGAGATGACCATATTGCTCGGGTGGAACTGCAAGAGAGCTCTGATGTACCTCGTCGGGATCATCCACCTCGCGGCGCAGCTTGCGGTGCTGAGAGAAGTAGATGTTGCGCAGGATAGTGAAAAGCCAGGCGCGGAAGTTCGTGCCGGGCGTGAAACTAGTCCTTGCTGTTCCATGCCTTGACGAGTGTCTCCTGGACGAGATCGTCGGCACGTGCGGCGTCGTTGGTGAACGAGCGCGCGAAGGCTCTCAGCCGGGGGATGGCGTCGACGAGCGATTTTTCGAAGTCGGGTTCAGCCATGTTTACGACCCACCGTCCTTCTTGCCGCCCTTCTCCTTCTTCTTGAGCTCATCGAGCAGTAGCAGGAACTTATCGGGGACCGCCTCTTTGACGACCTCCTCGTAGTTCTCACGAAGTTTGCGGCCTAAAAGTCCCTGAATCGACGCATCGACCGCAGGTGCAGCCTCTGCCGTCCCGCGCTCGCCCTGAGCCTCATCTTCTGTCTTGTTGTTTTCGGACCCTGATGCATTCATGGCCGATCACGTCCCTCAGTCTTGAGCCCTCGGTTCCCAGTCCCTACGTTAGGAACACTTTCGGGTAGCAATTCGTGCCGGCACCCTAGCCTGCTAGCAGTCAGGTACCCTGGCGTACTCAGCGATTCCGGAGCGGCCTGTTCCCCGATCCAATCCCGCAAACATGGTGCAGTCAATGTCGATATCCAATAGCATCGCGCCGCATCTCCCATATTTGCGCCGCTTTGCGCGGGCGATGAGCGGCAGTCAAGAGCTGGGCGACGCCTATGTCGTCGCCGCTCTCGAAGCCATCGTCGCCGATCCCAGCGTCATATCGCATGACGTCTCGCCGCGACTGGCCCTTTTTCAAAGCTTCTTAAAAACATGGCAATCTGCTGACGTTCACGCTACCGGCACGAGCGGCGAGGCGCGCTCGGCCGCGGAGAGGCATCTCGAGGCCCTGTCGCCCGCCGCACGGCAGGCCTTTCTCCTGATGTCGGTCGAGGGCTTCTCGCCAGCCGACGTCGCCATCATCCTTAACAAGAGCCGGGACGAGGTCTCGCAGCTGGTCGACACGATCGGGCGCGAGATCGCACGCCAGGTGGCAACCGATATCCTGGTCATCGAGGACGAGCCGCTGATCGCCATGGATCTCAAGGACGTGGTCGAGAAGCTCGGCCACCGCGTGACGGGCTCGGCGCGCACGCATCGCGAAGCGGTCGCGGCCTTCTCTGCGCATCGCCCGGGGCTCATCCTTGCCGATATTCAGCTCGCCGACGGCAGCTCGGGATTGAACGCGGTCAACGAAATCCTGTCGTCGTTCGATATCCCCGTCATCTTCATCACGGCGTTTCCCGAGCGGCTGCTGACCGGCGAGCGGCCTGAACCGACATTCCTCATCACCAAGCCGTTCGATCCGGGCATGGTCAAAGCCGTGGTCAGCCAGGCGCTGTTCTTCGAGAGCAATGCGCGGCTGAAGCGCAATAGCGACGGGTCGCGGGCGGTCGCGCAAGAGCGGTGACGAGGCGCCGTGGGAGCGCGTGGCAACATAAACGCCGGAGCATGAACGCTAAGTGCGTTCATGTGTCGCGACAAATCCGATATTAGCGGGAACTTCTCTGCAAGGGACGGCGTTTAACACGCAGCATCGCCGCGACGACTTGCGATGCAATTCTCAATCAAAATGGGAACGTAACTCTAGGAGCATCTCATGAACTGGGACCGCATTGAAGGCAATTGGAAGCAGCTCAAGGGCAAGGTCAAGGAGCGTTGGGGCAATCTCACCGACGACGAGCTCGATGTGATCGCTGGCAAGCGCGACCAGTGGGTCGGCAAGGTCCAGGAGCGCTACGGGATCGCGAAGGACGAGGCCGAGCGTCAGGTCGACGAGTTCGCCAAGCGCAACGGTCTCTAAAACGGCCACGCCGGCTGCTCGTCAGTAAGTCCTGTGGTCGGCGCTATCGAGAATGCCGGAAGACATGCTTTGCCGCATGGTCCTTCCGGCATTTTTTTGTAGTTCACAGCGCCGGCGATTTCGCGGCGTCATCGTCCCCGTCGCCCGCTGGATCAGGAGCCATGATGCCCGAAAGCGGTGCCTCGTAGCGGTAGGAAAATCCCGATTCGCCGAAGACGATCTCGGGCTCGCTCGTCGAGCCGTGCACGAGCACCTGGCGCAGGAGCGTCTGGCCGAAGCCGTTGCGTTTCGGATCCGATACCGGCGGCCCGCCCATTTCGCGCCAGTTGAATATGAAGATCTTCCCATCCTCGCGCTTGGCGATCTCCCAGGCGACGATGACGCGCCCGTCGTCGACCGACAGCGAGCCATGCTTGACAGCATTCGTCGCCAGCTCGTGGACCACGAGGGCGAATGTCTGAGCAATCTGCGGCGTGAGCCGTACCTCGGGACCGCGGACGGAGGCGCGTGCGCCAAACGCGGACAGCTCCGCGATCACGAGTTCCTTCAAGTCCGCGCCGCTCCAGCCGCTGTTCAGGAGAAACGTGTGGGCACGCGCGAGCGCGTGCAGGCGCTTGGTGAAGACCTCCCTCCCTTCGTTGATCGTACGATCGTTGGACAGGCTGCGGTTGGCGATTGATTGGACGATGGCGAGCGTATTCTTTACGCGGTGACTGAGTTCCCGCGTGAGCAGCGCCATCTGGGTGTTGGCTTCAGCCTCCTGAATGTGACGCAAGGCGAGCGAGGCGGCGAGTGCCGACAACAGGAAGCTCAGTGCCGCGCCGATGGCGAGGACGATCCAGGTTGTGTATGAGCCCGTGCTCTCGTCGAACTTAGGAAGTGCGGTGAAACGGAGCACCCAAGAACGGCCGTTCTGGTCGAAGGATGCAATATTCTTGAACCCTCCCACGGAGGTCTCGGTCTTTCCCACGCCGGGCATGCTGTCGAACAGAAGCTGGCCGGAGACCTCCGGATCGCCGTCGAACAGCTCGATGCGCATCAGCTCTTTGAGGCTCTCTAGCGAGCCGGTCGCCAGGCCACTGATGAAGTCTCCCATGCGCAAAGGGCTGTAGACAAAGCCGCGAAGAGAGGCGCGCCGCTCATCCTCGGACGCTGGCGTAGAGGCGTCGCTGTAGACGGGCAGATAGAGAAGGACACCGGCCTGCGCATCATCTGTCCCCTCCTGCACCAGCGTGACCTTGCCCGTCGCGACAATCTCGCCGCTGTCGCGGGCGTGCTCCATCGCCGCCTTTCGCGTCGCCTCGGCGAACATATCGAAGCCTACCGCCCGCTGGTTTCGATCGTCTTGTGGCTCGAGAAAAATGATCGCAGAGTAGATGTCGCGGGGGCCCTCGGGGTGGATCTTGTATTGGGAACCGTAGACGGCGCGCATCGCTGCGTCATGGGCCTCGAGGTTCTTCGGCTCGATCATCACCGCATAGCCGACACCACGCGTGCCGGGGTAACGCTCGGTGAGCTCGAGCGCGTCGACGAATTCTCGCCAATCGTCCTTCGTCACCTCGAGGCGCGTATTCAGCAAGCCCCTGCCCGCGCGCAGCACCTGCTCGTAGCCGGTCACGGTCTGCTCGACCTCGGCGACGAACCTCTGCGTCATCGCGTCGAACGTCGCCTGAGCGGCGAGCTGGTCCTCGCCGCGGGCGAAGGCCCAGAACAAAACAGTGGCGGCAAACGAGAGGCATGCGACAAGCCACGCCGGACGCATTTCCTTGCGCGCCGCGAGCGTGCGCCACCGAGGCCAATCGATTTTCTTCATTCCGGATTTCTCTCGTAGGCCCGCCCCGCCATGCCTCAACATAGGGACTGGCGCTCATAGATAAAAGATAAGTCCGCAAAGGGGCTTGAAGATCCGCGCCAAGGGAAAAAAGACCAAACTGCTGCTGCTCCGCCTCACTTATGGAACCTTTCGCTTTCTGGTTGATTGAGTCCGACGCGAACCTCTCGAGGAGCAACCATGGCGAGGCGGATCATGACCGAGACCGATTCGACATCAACGAGCCGAGGCGTATCGGCCGAGCGGCTCGCGCGGGCCTCGATGGCGGCGGGATTCGCCATGGTCGAGGAGCTGCCGGACGAGCCAGCGCGCGAGCTAGAGGCCGGCACCGTGCGTCGTACATGGCACACGTTCGAGCATTTCCTCGCGCACTTTCTGAGCGGGGCACCCTGCCGGCCGTTCGGTCTTAGCGCATCGCAGCTATGAGGGTGCGCAGCCCATCAATGGCGATTTAACGGCGAGACCCTGAGCCACATGCCGAACACGCACACATTCGAGCGCGTTTTTCTGCGCGCCTTGCGCCAGATCTACGACACGGAGAGGCAGCTCAACGTCACTCTGCCGAGTCTCTGCACGCCCTCGCTCGACGAGGAGCTCGTCGCAACTTTACGCGAGATCGAGACACAGTCGGCGCGCCAAACGGACCGCCTGGCGGAGATCTTCCGTGCGCTCTATCTCGAGCCGCGAGGCGAGGCCTGCTGGGCCGCGTCGGCGATGCTTCGCGAGGCGGTGGACGCATCATCCTCCGACCAAGCCAATGGCGCCGGCACGGAAGGCTGCGCGGCCGCGCTGCTTGCACTCAAGCGCTATGAGCTTACGCTTTATGAAGCGCTGCTGCGCTGGTCGGAGAGATGCGGCCTTGACGAGGCACTGCCGGCGATCCGCCGGAGCATCGCCGAGGAGCTGCTGCAGGCCTCCATTCTCGCCGAATTCGCGTTCGATCCGGATCGCGAGGCGGCTCCGATCACCGTCGCAGAACGGCGCGCACTCCACTGACTACTGCTTCAAGGTACCGGTCACGGGTTGCGTGACAACGGCCTCCTGCTGACACATAGACGGCAGTCGCTTACCACTGAACCATAGCTCATAGCTGTTGGCCGCATTGGTGCTCGACCACGAGGTCGCGGACAGATCCTTAACCGCGAGATCGAGACCGAGAGTGCCAAACAGGCCCGAGATCTGCTCGGCACGCTCTTTGTCGGCAGCGTGGAAGTAGCGCAGCTCCTGGTCGGACTGGGCGTAGCCCTGGAACTTGCGGACGGCAGGGAACAAGATCGATGCTTTGTCGCCATCCTTGAAGCCGTCACGCAACCGCACCAGGCAGGCATACGTTTCGTCGCTCGGGACGTGGATGAAGACGCGCGACGGGCGGCGCAGGAGCGCGACCCGGTAGGCGTCGGCGACTTTGGGATTGACCTCGGCGGCGCTCTGGATCGCCACCTCGAGCATGGGGAGGAGCTCGTGGTTCTCGGCCGATGTCGCGTAGTCGATCTGGGCGGCAAGAAACTCGACAGGAACCTTGCCGTTCTTGGCGAGGTACTCGAACATCGCGATGCCGTACTTCTGCTTCTCGGGCGACTTGTCGGTGACGAGCTCAATCATGCTCTTCAAGTCGCTCACGTTCTGCTGCCACTGGGTCCAGTACCAGCCCATGCCGGCAACTGACAGAGGCACGAGAACGATCGACAGCATCCTAAAGATGCCGTCCCAAAAGTCCCGGCTTATGCTGAATTTCATTGCTCGTCTCCCGCCTTGGTCGTGATAACGGCGCGCTCAAAAACAGAAACCGGCCCCCATAGGGAACCGGCTCTCGATAGTCAATTGTGCATTCCGACCAAGGCCATTCCGAGGCGCAGAGCGCCCCGCGCCGGCGTCAGATTACTCCGATCAGATGCAGCACGATGAGGCCCGAGATGGGAACGCCCAAGGCCCAAAGCAGAACGTAACGCATTGCCAAGCTCCTTTTACTCGATTGAGTGCACGATGTTTCGAGCCCCAATAACGCCGGAGATACGGCGAAGTTCCTGCCATGGCGCCGCGCTGCTCTGGCGAGGAGTGTGGAACCAATTTGCCGCACGATCGTTCAATGGCGGCAATGCACTCACTGAAAATGGAGATTAGAGTCCATGGGCAATCTCTTGCACTGGGCCGTCGTCTTTCTCGTCGTCGCCCTTGTTGCTGCCTTCCTCGGCTTCGGCGGCGTGGCGGGTACGGCCATGGAGGGCGCGCGCCTCTTGTTCTGGGTCGCGATCGTGTTCCTGGTCGTGTCGTTGGTCGTGGGGCTCATACGCAGGGCCTGACGGCGATCACGGCAACATTTCGCAGCATCAACGCGTCCGATGGCCGGCGGTCTTCGGACGCGTGGCGTTTCAACCAGCAGATGACGACTATTACGACGAGCTGGCCCGGCTCGCGGGCTGCACTGGGCTCTGGGCCTGGACCAGCACCGGGGTCTTGCGCGGCTGAACCGGCTTACTTGCCTTGGGAGGCGGAGACGATTTCTTCGCTGGCTTGACCGATGCCCGTTTCGGCGCGGCGCGCGATTTGCTCGCGAGCTCAGCCATCAGGACGTTGTGCTGCTTGGCAAGCTTGGCGACGTCGCTCTTCAGCGCCGCAAGCTCGCTCAAGATCAAGTCGAGCTTCTCGCCCTTCTTCATGCGCTTCGCCATGACCCATGCACTCCTCTCTCCGCATTAAGTGCAGAGCTTAGCATTACGGCGCGCGTCATGTGTAACAGTGATTGTGACAGCTTGGGCGCACGAGGACAGTCGATCCCGCAATACGCCGAGCGCGAATTATCTGCCGACCAATTTGTAAAAAGAAAGACGATCGGGCGTCGGCCGCTTACCCGCGTTTACGGCCGCCCCGCCGCCCGATCGTGCGATGACGAGCGCCCCGCGACGCAAATCGTCTTCGCCCTTTTTTGCACTTCGAGAGACACCCGCTGCCTCTTGATGGGATTTCTTCTAGCGCTTTTATGCACGATGGCAACGAATGAATTGACAAAGAGCGCCGTACACTGCCGATAGCTGTGGAAGCGTGTCCGATGAGGCACTCAGCCATGAGAACAACGGAAAGCGCAGACGCCGGTGAGCATTACGTCGTCACAAAATCCAGCGCCTCGCGAGAAGCAAGACAGACGCAACAACAGTTATTCCAAGGAGCACGATAGCGTCGGTGAGGTTCGCGAGCGTGCCCGCGGCGAGCGCAGAGAGAGAGAGACCACCGCGCGCGACGAGAAGGCGTGCACGATCCTTCTTGTCGATTTCCTCCATGATCGCATTTGCGTGCTCGAGGCTGCGCGCGCTTGTGAAGAGGTGCGGGGTCACGACGTAGCGCGTTCCCTTGAGAGCGCTCGTGATGTCGAAACTTTCATCGACAGGTGCGCCGGCGAAAAAACGGTGTGCCGCGGCCTCTGCGGGACCAGGCGAATGGTGGAGTGCGACGAACGCCGAATAAAGACCGGCGAACGAGGGACGGTCAGTGCGGGCAAGGTCCGCTGCAATCCGCTCGCAGCCCCCGCGCCAAAGAGACGACTCGGGGTCATCTTCGCAGCTCACACGAAGCGGGAGTCCGAACTTGACATCGTCGCGGCCCTGCTCGTCGGCGAGAACTGCGGCCGCGACCAATCCAGCGGCGGCAACACTCAACGCCGCAAGGCTGCGCCAGCGCCGGCGAACAAAGTGCACCGTCCCGGGCAGGATTGAATTCGCATGCATCAGCGGAACGCCCCATCGCCTCCGGGTGTAAAAAAGGCTCGGCGCTGTCGACGCCGATTGTGACACTCGCAGCGAGGTGCTGCTTTCGGCGGCGCATGCCGGTGATAGACGCGAAGATGACCGCGACTATTCGACTATATGAGCAGATTCTACGCCCAGGCAATTTGCTGCTCGCCGGCACCGGGCCGGCATTTCGTGCCGGCGTTCGCAGGTGCGAAGGATGTACGCTGTGAAGGACACGTTATGACCAGGATCAGTACAAATGCGCTTCACAGTCCATTCGGAGGAGCGTAGCGTCAGGCCATGTTTCGTCCGATTGCTCTGGCCAGCGCATTGTTTTTCATCGCTCCCGGCCTGGCCGGCGCGGGCGATGTGTGCGTGTCGTGCGCCAATCCCAGCGCTGTCTACAAGTGCAGCGCCGACAAATCAGCAAAGCTCGAGCAGTACGGTATCGAGGACAAGGTCTTGCCGCCTGTCTGCGTGAAGGTGCTTGCCAAGCTAGGCCCGCACGAGAGCTGTCAGGCAGTCGGCAAGGCCGGAGATCCGTGTGAGGGCATTGCCAAAACGATCGGCCTTAGCGACCTACAGAAGGCCGCAGCGGGAGGCACCAGCGATTCCGTGGTCCCGAGTCTCGGGGAACGGGCAGGCGACGCCGCCCAGTCGGCGGGCGACACGATCGGCGGCGCGTTCAAAAAATCATGGAACTGCGTAACGAGCCTGTTCCAGGAGTGCGGCTAGCAGCTGACATGGTGCTTGAGGCGCTATAGGCCAGCCGACAGTTTTGCTGCCGCCGCGATGGCCTTCTTCAGCGCTTCGTCGCAGGCGATGTATGCCGGCGTCGCCACGCCCCAATCGGATTTGCTGATGCCGGCGATCATCTGCGCGCCACTCGACTGCGCCTGCTCCGATCGCATCCGCCAGCTCAGCGGCAACCGCTTTCCGGGATGCATCGGCCGCGGAAATGCGATCGGCATCGGCAAGCGCGGCCGTGGCCTCGAGGTTGAGGGGCGCAGCTGGCACAGGCTCGGTCGCGAGCAGGATCGACGAGAGCCGGCGCTTCCAGGCCGTCGCGTCGGCCGTGAAGCGAACGAGACCCAGGTTGGCGACGGGCGTGCTCGTGCTGGACTCGAAAGTGCTGGCGACCATCGACTCGCAATCTTTAAGGCGGCCGCCAATGGCGCCGACCTCGTCCTTGGTCTTGTTTGCCTTCTCCGAGATGCGACCGACGTTCTCGGAAATCTCCGTCATCGCCGATCGCTGCTTCTGGAGTAGATCCGAGAGCCCGCGGACGCGCTCGGCGACCTCGGAGACTTCGTCGCCCACACCCTCCATAATGGTGCTCACCTGCGTGACGGTCGCCGTGCCGGTGTTGACCGATTGCAGGCTTTCCTTCACCGCGCCCGTTATCTCGCGCATCTCGCTCGTCAGCGCTGCAACGCTGTCGCGAATCTGCTGCGTGGCCTTGCCGGTCTCGACCGACAGCGTCTTCACCTCGGAGGCGACGACGGCAAAGCCGCGTCCGGCTTCGCCGGCGCGTGCGGCCTCGATGGTGGCGTTCAAAGCAAGCAGATTGGTTTGCCGCGCGACCGCGTCGATGGTGCCGGCCATGTTGCCTATCTTGTCGACTGCGGCCTGAAGCGTCGACAGCCGGTCGGCCACCTGCGTCGACTGAGCCTGGAGCGTCCTCATGGCATCGATGGCACCGCGGCTGTCCTCGATGCAGCTTCGCATCGTGTCGCGCGAGTTCTCGGCCTGGGTGGCGCTGGCCGCAGACGAGCTCGTAAGCTCGGCGATCGAGGTCACCACTTCCTCTACGGCGCTCGAAATCTTGCCGGTCGACTCGGCGACCTCGCGAAAGTCGTGATAAACCCAGCCAATATTGATGGCCGCCTCGCCCGTCTGCGTGCCGAGCTCGGCAATGGCGCGCAGATTTCGCGTATTCGCTTCCTTCACGAGGGCGGCAACGCGCTGCCAAACCTCGGCGAGGCGGCCGTCAAGCGACGGCTTGGTCGCGAGCTCGGAGCGAACGAGGCTCTCGAACGCCTCGATCAAAGCCTGCTCACGCGCGGCACGATCTGGCTCGTCGCGGCGAACTTCCTGGAGCTGGGCTGCTGGCGGATCTCGGCGAAGGGCGAACACTTGAAGCTCTGGATCTGTGAGGCAACCGCCAGCCAACCGTCATAGCGCGCAGCGCTAGATTGACCGGCTCGAAATCTTGATCTCGCGCTATGGCGCCGACGATAGCTAGTCGCCGATTAAGAAAGGCCTAAGTATTTCCGTCCGCGTCCCTTGATTAGATATTGGGCCAGGCGACGCGGCTTGACTTTTGCACTGCAGCATGAGAGAAGTCGCCACCGCTCGAACAGAGCGTTTTCCGGCGCTCCAGCCGCGTGAAGGGACATGTCTCGGGTCATAGGCCCTGTTCGTCCCCCTGTTGAGCGCCCTGAAGAACTTCCCATCAGACAGCCCAGGCCACGCGGGGCGTCCATCAAGAGACGAGCCGTGTCTTGCGACAGCGGCCGGCCATCAATGCCGGCTTGCGCGCAATGAGCCCGGCCAACTGAGAAAGCATCAACCCTTGACTTCATTTTCTGAACTCGGCCTCGCCGCGCCGCTCCTCAAGGCGCTCGAAGGCGAAGGCTACACCACGCCCACTCCCATCCAGGCCAAGGCCATCCCGGCCGTCCTCGCGGGCTCCGATCTCCTCGGCATCGCGCAGACGGGAACCGGCAAGACCGCGGCCTTCGCGCTGCCGATCCTGCACCGCTTGGCCGCCGACCGTCGGCCCGGCGCCGCGCAAGGGCTGCCGCGTGCTCGTGCTGTCGCCGACGCGCGAGCTTGCGACCCAGATCGCGGACAGCTTCCGCACCTATGGCCGCCATCTACGGGTTTCATGTCGCCGTCGTGTTCGGCGGCGTCGCCCATCGGCCCGCAGATCCAGGCACTCGCCCGCGGCGTCGACGTCCTGATTGCCACGCCGGGGCGGCTGCTCGACCACATGGGCGAGCGCAATGCGGTGCTCAACGGCACCGAGATCTTCGTGCTCGACGAAGCCGACCAGATGCTCGACCTCGGCTTCGAGAAGCCGATCCGGCGCATCGTCTCGCACCTTTCGATCGCGGCGCCAGAACCTCTTCTTCTCGGCGACGATGCCGCGGGAGATCGCCGGCCTCGCCGACGAGCTTCTGCGCGATCCGGTCAAGGTGTCGGTCGCGCCCGTCGCGACGACGGTCGAACGCGTCACCCAGCGCGTCATCCACGTCGAGGCGAGCAAGAAGCGCGCGCTCCTCGCCGAGCTGCTTCGCCGATCCGGCGATGTCGCGCACGCTCGTGTTCACGCGCACCAAGCGCGGCGCCGACCGTGTCGCCCACCACCTCGAGAGCGAAGGGCATCAGCGTGGCGGCGATCCACGGCAACAAGAGCCAGCGCCAGCGCGAACAGGCGCTCGAGGCCTTTCGCAGCGTCGAACATCCGCGTGCTCGTCGCGACCGATATCGCCGCACGCGGGATCGACATCGATCTCGTGACGCATGTCGTCAACTTCGAGCTGCCGGAGGTGCCCGAGGCCTACGTCCACCGCATCGGCCGCACGGCGCGCGCGGGCGCGGCGGGTATCGCCATCTCGCTCTGTGACGTGCGACGAGCGCGAACTCCTGCGCGAGCATCGAGCGGCTCACGCGGCAGTCGATCGCCGCCGAGGATCGGCGCAACGATGCCGGGCTCGCAGCCGATCAGCGGCCTGCCAGCGGGGCGCGCACTCCGCGTCAGGCAAACAACGGCGCGGGGCGCGGGCAGCGGGAGCCGCGTCAGCGGCCACGGCGAGCGCCACCGCGATCATCGGCGCGGACCGCGACGACGGGCACGCAACCGCCACGGGCACGGCGGCGCCGAGGCGCGTCAACGGCGATCGCAACCGCAACGGGCACGCGCGAAAGGCCGACGATCGCGCGGATGCGACCGGCGGGATCGCTGGCGTGGCCTTCCTGGCGAAGCCGAGCCAGCATGCACGTGGCGAGGGTCGCCCACACGGCGAGCGCACGGACGGGCGGCAGCACCGTGCCGGTGGCCGGGGTGGCTCGTCACGTCCAAGGCCGCATGGCGCTAGCCGCGATCAGCGTAACGCCGGTCGCCACTAGCCCGAACAAGAAGAGGACGTCATGTCGCGTAAGAAGCCAACGCCAAGGGCGGAAGTTCGTGCTGTTCAACGTCGTCTATGAGGACGGGAGCCAGACGTCCAATCGCAAGGTGCCGGGCTCGCTTCTCGGCGGACTCGAAGGCGACGAGCCGGCGCGTGCTTTCATCGAAGCGCAGGACCGCGAGATTGCCGAGCGCTCCGGCCGGCCTCGCGGGCGCAAATCAAGAGCGATCAAGAGGGCCGCTGCGAAAGTAGCGGCCCTCATTTGCAATACCTCAAGCCGGCAGGCGCGCTTCCTCGAACGAGACGAGACGGCGCTTGGTCTCGTCCCAGAGCCGCAAGCGTACGCACCTGAAGCTCTCGAGCAAGGTGATGCGCCGGACGTTGGCGAGCTCGGGGAAATCGCGAAGCACCTGCGGCAGCCGGTAATAGGGAATGCGGCTGTAGAGGTGGTGCACGTGATGCACGCCGATGTGGGCCGTGAGCCAGGGCAGAAAGCCCGGAAGATCGTAGTGCGAGCTGCCGTAGAGCGCCGCTTCGTGCACATTCCAGTTCGGGTTCTGGTCCCAGAACGTCTCCTCGAACTGGTGCTGGACATAGAACAGCCAGACGCCGATCGAGGACGCCAACAGCGACGATCGGCAGGTGCACGAGCAGGAACGCCCCGGCGCCGACAAGCCAGATCATCACGCCGACCAAGAGCGGCGATCCCGGCGTTGGTCGCATGCACGCTCACCCAGGACCTCCAGCCCGACATCATGCTGAGCGGCAGCCGATGCTGGAGGATGAACAGATAGGCCGGCCCGATGACGAACATCACGATCGGATTGCGGTAGACGCGATAGGCGAAGCGGCCCCACTTCGAGCGCGCCTGGTATTCGCTGATCGTGAGCGTATCGATGTCGCCCGTGCCGCGCTCGTCGAGGTTGCCGGACGATGCATGATGGATGGCGTGGCTGCGCTTCCAGACATCGTAGGGCGTCAACGTCAGAACGCCGAGACGCGGCCGATCCAGTCGTTGGTGGCGCGCTTGCGGAAGAATGCGCCATGTCCGCAGTCGTGCTGGATCAGGAACAGGCGAACGAGGAACCCGGCGGCCGGTATGGTGATCGCGAGCGTCAGCCAGTAGCTGACTTGGAGCGCGGCCCAAGCGGCGAGCCACAGCAGAACGAAAGGCGCGGCCGTGATGACGATCTCGAAGCACGCTGCGCCAAACGATCGGCTGGCGATAGCGCTGAAGAACCTCGATCCAATCACGCGCCGGCGGCAGACCCGGAGCACCGGGCGTAAGCGGCTGTTCCAAATTCTCCCCCTGGGGTCGATGTTGTTATATGGCCGCCCGCCGAGGCGACTCTCGAGTTGCAGCGGAACACTTGCAGGAGCAGGCATGCTTGCGCAAGGGGCGCCGAGCCCCATGTCCATGCCCGCCCGCAACCTGCGGCGCGCCGGTCACGGGAAAAGCCGGGCCTTCTGCCAGGGCTCCGACAGCGCTCGGCGGCGGAATACCAGCCGATCGTGGAGACGGAATGGCCGGCTGGCCCAGAACTCTATCTCGAGCGGCAGCAAGCGAAATCCGGACCAGTGCGGGGGCCGGGGAACCTCGCCGACGGCGAATTTGGCCGTCAAATGCGGCAACGCGCTTTTCGAGCGCAAACCGGCTCTCGAGCGGGCGCGACTGGTCGGACGCCCAGGCGCCGATGCGCGACAGGCGCGGGCGGGTCGCGAAGTAGGCATCGGCCTCCGCGGCCGTGACGGGAGCAATCGGCCCGCGCGCGCGCACCTGGCGCTCGAGGCTCTTCCAGTGAAAGAGCAGCGCGGCCCTCGGATTGGCCTTGAGCTCGCCGCCCTTGGCGCTTTCGAGGTTCGTATAGAAGACGAAGCCGCGCGGGCTTTCGTCCGGGCCGTCGACCCCCTTGAGCAAGCACCATGCGCACGTTGGGCAGCCCTGCCGCATCGACGGTGGCGAGCGCCATGCCGTTCGGGTCGTTGATCTCGTTCGCGCGTCGCCTCGCCGAGCCAGGTCTCGAACAGCGCGAAGGGCTCAGCGGCGTCCGCGAAATCGCGCGCCTCTCGATCCGCCCCTTCCTGCTTCCGGCGGTCGCTCGGTCTTGTCTGCGCTCACGGATGTCAATCCTCGCTTTACCCTTGGCGGCCGCCGGACAACGCCGGGACGCATCTTTCAGCACCTTTTAACCATGCCCAGGCACAATCCCAAGCATTGATCCTTGTCTTGCGTGTTGCGGATCGTTGCGTCCCTCCAGTTGAGTGCAACGTCATGCGTCCGACCACGTCCCTCGTGCCCTTGGCCTTGGCAGCGGCGACCGGCTTCATGCTCGTCGCCACGGTCTTCATTTCGGCTGATCTCGCCCTCGCCGGCGACGATCAGTCCGGCTGGAGCACGTGCACCTGTCCCGACGCCCGGGACAAAGCCAAGCCGAAATTCGCCGATCTCCCCGCGCGCTCTCGACGAGAAGGACGAGATCGCCGCGCTCGAGAGCGTCCAGCTCGCGCTGTCGCGCATGGGCGACGGCACCGCCTTCGTCTGGCGGCTGCAGAAACGGCCGCCTTGCCGGTGTCGTCAAGCCGACCTCGTCGTTCCGCAATCAGGGCGGCGCCGTCTGCCGGCATCTCGAGATGCTGCTGACGACGGGTCTCAAGACGCGCAAGACCGAGGGCATCGCCTGCCGCCTGGCCAATGGCCGCTGGCAGCTCGAGGGCTGAGGCCATCCGCGCGCTCTCCGGCACCTCGCAGATTAACCACCTTACAGCCCGGTCATCCCTCGTCATCCGTGGAGATCAGCGCGCGCTCGGCGCGCAGGCCTAGACTTAAGTCCGCCTGAGAACGTGGCCCCTGGGCCGCAAGGTCGCGGGCAACCTCATGCTCGCGGGGGCCCCGGCATCTGGACCGTCCGGGCCTTTTGTGTAGGATGCGCGCCAGTCCGGGGACAGAAGGGATTTCAGGCTCATGTTGGAAAAAGCGCCCGGCGCAGCAACGACGACCGGCACCCTCATGGCCGGTAAGCGCGGGCTCATCATGGGCGTTGCGAACAACCGGTCCATCGCCTGGGGCATCGCCAAGGCCGTCGTTGCGCAGGGAGGCGAAGTCGCCCTCAACTATCAGGGCGACGCGCTCAAGAAGCGCGTCGAGCCGCTGGCGGCCGAGCTCGGCTCGAAGCTCGTTCTCCCGTGCGACGTGACCGACAAAGCCTCCGTCGACGCGCTATTTGCCGAGCTGGCGCGCGCCTGGGGACGGATCGACTTTCTCGTCCATGCCATCGCCTTCTCCGACAAGAACGAGCTCGACGGGCGCTACGTCGACACGACGGAGGCCAACTTCACGCAGACGATGCTCGTCTCGTGCTACTCGCTGACCGCGCTCGCCCAGCGCGCCGAGAAGCTGATGACGGACGGCGGCTCGATCATCACGCTGACCTACTACGGCGCCGAGAAGGTGATGCCGCACTACAATGTCATGGGCGTCGCCAAGGCCGCGCTCGAGGCGTCCGTGCGCTATCTCGCGGCGGATCTCGGCAAGAACGGCGTGCGCGTCAATGCCATCTCGGCCGGCCCCATCAAGACGCTCGCCGCGTCCGGCATCTCGGACTTCCGCTATATCCTCAAGTGGAACGAGTACAACTCGCCGCTCCGGCGCACGGTGACCACCGAGGACGTCGGCGGCGCCGGCCGTCTATCTTCTGTCGGATCTGTCGCGCGGCGTCACCGGCGAAATCCATCACGTCGACTGCGGCTATCACGTCCAGGGCATGAAGAACGAGGACGCGCCGGATATCTCGGTCGTCAAGAACGAAGGGGCGTAAGCTGCTCTCGCGCACCGCCACACGGCGCGAGAGGCCATTTTGCCCATGCGAGACGGCATCACCATCTACTTCGTGCGCCACGGCGAGACCGACTGGAACGCGGCGCGGCGCTACCAGGGTCAGCGCGACATTCCGCTCAACGACAGGGGCCGTGAACAGGCACGCCGCAACGGCGAGGCGCTGCGCGCGCTCTTGCCCGCCATCGCGGACGCCGACTTCGTCGCAAGCCCGTTCGCGCGCGCGCGCGAGACCATGGAGATCATGCGCGGCTGTCTCGGGCTAGCAGGCCGTGGGCTACCGCGTCGACGAGCGCCTGAAGGAGCTCAACTACGGCCACTGGGAGGGATTGCTGCAGGCCGACCTGCCGGCGCTCGATCCGCTGGGCCTTGCCGAGCGAGCGAAGGATCCGCTTCGCTGGCGGCCGAGAGGCGGCGAAAGCTACGCCGACCTTCTCGCGCGCACCGTCGATTGGCTCGATGGCGTCAGGCAGGACACGGTCATCTCCGGGCACGGTGGTGTCGGGCGCGCGATGCGGGCGCATCTCCTGGGTCTTGCTCCCGAGACGATCCCGGATCTCGAGAGCCCGCAAGATCGCGTGCTGATCCTCAAGTCCGGCGAGATGAGCTGGCTTTGAATTCCGCGGCCTCTTGGCCCGTGCTCCTCAAGGCTCGGCGGCAGCTGACGCGGGGAGCGATGCAGTGGCTCTGAGGATGGCGCTCGCGGTGGCGGAATGGCTGCTCGATATAGCGCCAAGACGCTGCAGCGATCACGATGCTGGCAGCAACCGCAGCAGCAGACTCGCTGGCACTGGGCGGACGGCTCAAATGAAGCTCTAGAAACGCGAAGATCGGCCAGTGCCACAGGTACAAGGAATAGGAGATAAGCCCCAGAAGCACGCACGGCCGAAGACTCAAAAAGCTCGACACGGCCGTGTCCCCCTCCGTCCTGCATGGATGACGAGGACGGCGCCCAAACAAGGCATTGCCGCGTAGAGACCGGGAAACGGAGTGGCCGGCGAAAAGGCGATGATGGAATAGGCCATCAGCCCAAGCCCTACGAGACACAGAATTTCGCGCAGCCACCGGACAGTGATCCGCGGCACCATGCCAAGGGCCAGTACGGCGCCGAGCATCAGCTCCCAGGCCCGCGATTGCAGCAGATAGAACGTCCTCTCGGAATGGCCTCCCGCTACGGACCATTCCGAAAACACGAGACTGGCAAGGCCGAGCAAAACGACGAGCGCTTTCAGACCTTGCTCCAGGCCCGCTCGGTAGCAAGCGGCCAGGATCAGGGGCCAGATGATATAGAACTGCTCCTCAACACCAAGGGACCAAGTGTGGAGGAGTGGCATTGCCGCTTCGGTACCAGCGAAGTATCCGGTGTGGCGCGCAAAAGCGATGTTGGCGAAAAAAGCGGACGCCGCAGCCTCGCTGCGGCCGAAACTCGCGAGCTGTTGCGGCGGCAGAATGACCACCGAGACGAGCGTGCTCATCGCCATCATGACGACGAGTGCCGGAACAATACGCCTGATGCGCCGCTCGTAGAATTCGACGACGGAAAACTTCTGCTCTGCCAGATCGCCGGCGATGATCGACGTGATCAGATAGCCCGAGATGACGAAGAATATGTCGACGCCCACGAACCCGCCTTGCATTCCGAAAGCGCCGGCGTGGAAGAGCACGACCGCGATCACGGCAAGGGCGCGCAGGCCGTCGATATCGCGGCGGTAAGAAGTCTGCGAAAGCGTGGATGTCATTCCGGGTCCGCGACGGGAACTACGGATTGACGGTAGGTGACTCGGGGGAGAGCGGCCAGTCGCAGCGCTTTAAAAAAGAAGAGCCGGAGCAGCGGCAGCTCCGGCTCTTCCCGACTAGTTACGGGCCACTCGAGCGCGGTTGCTCAGACCGCCAGGAGCCGCCCGTTGAAACGCCTGCTTATTTACGAGATACGCACACGCGAATGCGATGGCTGCCCGAAGGCCGCCATCAGCGTGCGCCTCATGTCTGCCTCCCTTCTTATGGCGCATGACACGCGGCACTAGGTCTTCATTATCTTTGTCGCCTGAGTTTTCCAAACGAATAAGGGCCACGGGCTGCTTGCCCGCGCGCCACACCACACTTAAGAGAAGGTTGTGCGCTCGGAGCGCGACGGCTCCGGATGGAAACCATCCGAGGCGGAAATCACGCTCCAGCTCAGAAGTTTAGGTGATGATTCAAATCGAGGCCTGCTAGGCTCCGACACGATCATGACCTAGGGCGGCGGCAAGAGTTGCTGCTGCTATCGTTCTCAAATTCCGGGGCCGACGCGTGGCCTCGCACGAAATGCGGCTTCAATGTCACACAATACATTCGGCCATCTGTTCCGTGTCACCACCTGGGGCGAAAGCCACGGAGAGGCGATCGGCTGCGTGGTCGACGGCTGCCCGCCCGGCATCCCGATCACGCGCGAGGAGATCCAGGTCTTCCTCGACAAGAGGAAGCCGGGGCAATCGCGGTTCACCACGCAGCGCAAGGAGCCGGACGAGGTCGAAATCCTTTCCGGCACGTTCCCCGACGAGGCGGGACAGCAGGTGACCACCGGCGCGCCGATCGCGCTCGTCGATCAGGAACGTCGATCAGCGCACGAAGGACTACGGCGAGATCAAAGACACGTTCCGTCCCGGCCATGCCGACTACACCTACTGGGCCAAGTACGGCATCCGCGACTATCGCGGCGGCGGGCGGTCATCGGCGCGCGAGACGGCCATGCGGGTCGCGGCGGGCGCGATCGCGCGCAAAGTGCTCGCAGGCATCACGATCCGCGGCGCGCTGATCCAGATCGGCGCGCTCGCGGTCGACCGCTCGCGGTGGGACTGGGACGCGGTCGACGCCAACCCGTTCTTCTGCCCGGATCCCGGCTCGGTGCCCGAGTGGACGCACTATCTCGACGGCGTGCGCAAAGCGGGCTCGTCGATCGGCGCCGTGATCGAGGTGGTCGCCGACGGCGTGCCGCCGGGGCTCGGCGCGCCGGTCTACGGCAAGCTCGATCAGGACCTCGCGTCGGCGATGATGAGCATCAATGCGGTGAAAGGCGTCGAGATCGGCGCCGGCATGGCGGCTGCCGAGCTTTCGGGCGAAGCGAACGCCGACGAGATCCGCATCGGCCCGGACGGCAAGCCGCGCTTTCTCTCCAATCATGCGGGCGGTATTCTCGGCGGCATATCGACCGGCCAGCCGGTCGTCTGCCGGTTCGCCGTCAAGCCGACCTCATCGATCCTGACGCCACGGCAGACCATCGACGCGCAGGGGCGCGAGACGGAGATCGTCACCAAAGGCCGCCACGATCCGTGTGTCGGCATCCGTGCCGTGCCCGTCGGCGAAGCGATGATGGCGATCGTGCTTGCCGATCACCTCTTGCGTCACCGTGCGCAATGCGGAGGAGCCGAGCGGCAATAGGCTCCTCTCGACGGCGAGGAACGGCACCATGCCGGATACGTCTGCTGCTGCCCGAGTCGCAGACTGCGCTCTATCCGCCGGCGGCGCGGCCGGCGGATCGCGTTCTGTCTCTCGTTCCCTATTTCGCGCGCTTCGTCCGCAATCCGCTGATCGCGCTCCCCAAGCAGGTGTTCGAAGAGCCCTTGGTCAGGGCGCGCTATGCCGGCATGGATATCGTCTGGGTGTCGGCGCCCGACCTGCTCGAGGCGATCTTCCTCAAGGAGTATGAGCGTTTTCCAAAGGCGCCGCTCGAGAGGCGGGTGCTCAAGCCGTTAGTCGGTGAAGGCATCCTGACGTCGGAGGGCGCGGACTGGCGCTGGCAGCGCAAGACGGCGGCGCCTCTCTTCCGGCTACAGCGAGCTCCTCGACTACGTTCCGATCATGGTCGGGACGGCCGACGAGCAGCTTGCGCGCTGGCGCCAGCTCGCACCCGGCTCCGAATACCGACATCGAGGCCGACATGACGGCTACGACCTTCGACGTCGTGAGCCGCACCGTGCTCGCGGGCTGCGACGCGCGTGACGGCGCCATCATCCAGCGCGCAGGGCAGGGCCTTTCTCGATCACAGCACCTGGGCGATCTCCTATGCCACGCTCGGCATTCCGGAATGGCTCTGGCATCCGGGGAAGCGGCGCATGCTCAGCGCCGCGCGCGAGGAGCGCGAGGCGGTCGCTCGCCTCGTCGCCCGCCGCCACAAAGATCAGCAACCCGGCGACGATCTCCTGTCGCGCCTGCTCGCGGCGCGGCATCCCGAGAGCGGCGAGCCGATGTCGGAGGAGAAGCTCGTCGACAACCTGCTGACGTTTCTCGCCGCGGGGCACGAGACAACGGCCAAGGTGCTGACATGGGCGCTCTATCTTCTGGCGCGGGCGCCAGAATGGCAGGAGCTGGTGCGAGACGAAGCGATCGCCGTCGCCGGGGCGCGCGCGATCACGGGCGCCGACATCGAGAAGCTCGCCGTCACCCAGCGCGTCATCAAGGAGACGATGCGCCTCTATCCGCCGGCGCCGGTGCTGACGCGCGTCGCGGCCGAGGACATCACGCTCGGCGATCACGCGATCGCCAAGGACACGCTGATCGTCATTCCGATCTATGCCACCCACCGCCACCGTACCTATTGGGAGGACCCGGACCGGTTCGATCCCGATCGCTTTCTGCCAGAGCACGAAGCGGGCCGGCCGAGAGCACAGTTCATGCCTTTCGGCTACGGCCCGCGAACGTGCATCGGCTCGGCCTTCGCCATGATCGAGGCGACCGCCATCCTGGCCACGCTTGTTCGCGGCGCGCGCTTCGAATGGGACGGCTTGCTCGAGCCAGAGCCCGAGGCGCGCGTGACGCTCCGCCCTCGCGGCGGCATGCCGCTCGAGCGTCGTCCTTCTCGACTAGCGAGGCGTACGGCTCTTTACGCTGCGTGCACGTCCTTGAGGAAGCGCTCGACCTCGGAGCGCATCGCGGTCGCCTGGCTCGACAGATCGCGCGCCGAGGAGAGAACGCGGGCCGCGCCGGCGCTCGATCCCTCCGTCGACTGGGCGACACCGCTGATGTTGCGCGCCACCTCCGCCGTGCCTTCCGAGGCCTGCTTGACGTTGTTGGCGATCTCGCGCGTGACCGAATCCTGCTCCTCGACGGCGCTCGCGATCGTGCCGGCGATGGCGTTCATCTGATCGATCGTCGTGGCGATGCCGGTGACGAAGGTGAACGCCTGCTGCGTCGAGCTCTGGATCGACGTGATCTGGCCGGTGATCTCCTCGGTCGCCTTGGCCGTCTGCTCGGAGAGCGCCTTCACCTCCTGGGCGACGACGGCGAAGCCGCGTCCCGCCTCGCCGGCGCGCGCTGCCTCGATGGTGGCATTGAGCGCCAGGAGATTGGTCTGCGATGCGACGCCCTTGATCAGCTCGACGATGGCGCCGACGCGCGCTGCGGCGTCGTTGAGATTGCGCATGAGCGTCGTCGTCTGCTCGGCCTGCGACGAGGCTTCGTTGGCGACGCGGCTCGCCTCGTTGACCTGAACCGAGATCTCGCGGATCGCCATGGTGAGCTGATCGGCAGCGTCGGCGACCGTGCGCACGCTGGCTGAGGCCTGCTCGGAGGCCGCGGCGACGGCGGTCGATTGCGCCGACACCTCCTTGGCGGTGCCCGTCATGGATTCGGCCGTCGAGCCGAGCTCGGCCGAAGCGCTCGTGACGGACGCGATGATCGTGCCGACCGCCTTGTCGAACCTGTCCGTCAGCTCGAGGCGACGTTGCGCGCGCTCCGCCTTGGAGCGTGACTCCGACGTGGACGTTGCATCGGAATTCTGCTTGGCGACGAGCGCGTCCTTGAATGCCTGCAGGCCATGCGCCATGTCGCCGACCTCGTCCGTTCGGTCAAGGAACGGGATCTGAGTGGAAAGGTCGCCGTTGGCGAGGCCGCTCATGGAATCGGTAATGCGCACGATCGGAGCCACGAACCCTTTGCTGAGCCCGAACGCCGACGCGATCAGGAGGGCGAGCATCAGGCCCGAGAGAATCCACACCGCCGACATGATCCAAAGCTCCTGAGAGCGCGCGTCGGCCTCGGTGCCGGCGACGAAGGTGTTCGCGCCCTGCGACCGTCTCATCGATCTTGGCGCGATGGGCGGCATAGGCGGCGGAGAGCTCGGCGTAGGCCGCGCGGGCCGTCTCCATATCGCCCTTCTCGAGCGCGGGAAGGAACGTCTCCTCGGTGATCTTCCAGAAGCGGACGGCCGGCTCATGAGCGCCTTCGGTCAACGTGTCGCGAACATCGAAGTCCTGCTCGAGCCAGAAGGCGTGGCGCGTGTCGTAGTCCTTGCGCAGTGTCGCGAGGCGCTCGCGCCGCGCCGCCGCGCTCGACGGGTCGTTCAGCGCCAGCGTCGCCTCGAGATAGGATTCGATGATGTACTCGGGCGGGGGCAGGATGTCGGCGATGAGATCCTTGCCGAGGACGATGCGCGCGTACGTGTCGCCGCCCACCTTGAGCTTCTGCAATGCGTAGTGGCTCGTGGCCAGAAGCGCGATGCAGCCGGCAATGAGGAAAGCGCTGGCGAGCTTGGCGATGGAGCTGATTTTCATTGGGATGTACCCGGGGCAGGTTGATTGCGGGTAACCCTAGCAAACAGTGTTTGCTGGAGTTTTAAGCTTCGCTGCACGCTTGAGAAACCTCAACAATCCGGAGGCGGATCATGATCCGAGCGCGCGAATCACTCATCCTTCTTAGTGAGTTGCAGTCGGCGACACTCATGCCATCCAACTGGGGATGCAGACGGCCCCCGCGTTGTGCCGCCCGATTGGCGCTGGTACTGAGGATCTGCGAATTCTCAGGCCTTTGGGGAGGCCACGATGCGATCCTGGAGAGAAGAGTTGGCACGGCTCGGCTGGATCGCTCTGGCGTCGCTCAGTCTGGCGGCGTGCCAGGACGGGCTCGCAACCGGGCACCATCGACACGGCGACGCTCAATCCTCCGGATTTCGTTCCCGGCCTGCCCAAGGGCTACGAGTGCCCGCTGGTGCCCAACGGCTTCGATCCGGCCGGCTCGATCTACCGGCTCGACAAGTCCAACACCTATTACCGGGTCAAGGACTTCAGCAAGGACCCCGTGATCGGCGCGATACCGGGCTTCAAGCGCGACGTGCAGATCTCGAACTACGTGCTCTCCGACAAGCAGACCTCGACCGCGGGGCTCTCCTTCAACATCCTGAAGAACGCGCTGCCGGGGCTGTCGGCCGGCGGCGCAGCCGACTTCAACAAAGAGGTTTCCGTCGACATCACGGTCGAGGACATGGTCGGCGAGGTCATCGACGACACGGTCGCCGACAAGATCGTCGAGGCCTTCAAGGCCTCCGTCGAGCCAAAGCCGGGCAGCAAGTACTTCCTCGTGCGCGAGACCATTCGCGCCGGCGCGGTGAGCTACAAGCTCAAGCAGACAGACGTCGCCAAGCTCGGCGGCAAGGCCGAGCTCGAGAAGCTCGCCGACGGCAAGGCCGACGTCACGATCCGCGACAACAACGGCGTCATGGAGATCAAGCAGAAGTTCGCGCCGGAGCGGATCCACGTCTGCGTCAAATCGGCCGAGATCGTCATCGACGGTGCGGGCGCGGCCGTGCGATCGCGGACGCCGCCGTGTCGCTCAAGTCGCCCGACGAGACGAAGGTGCCGACGATCAAGCGCATCGGTGACCCGCAGCCGCCGGCTAGCGCGGCGCAGTAGCCCGATGAAAAAGCCAACGCGCCGGGCGTTGTGAGCCCGGCGCTTTCAATTCTAGAGTCGCGACTACCGCTATCTCGCGATCGCCGACAAGGCCGGGCCCGGGAGCACGATCCGACAGCATCAACTCGATACGCCGGTTCATGGCGCGGCTCTCCTCCGTGTCGTTGGAGGTGATCGGCGAGGCAGAGCCGTGGCCGATCGGATGCACGCGGTAGCGAGTCGACGCCGGCACCGATGAGGTAGGCGGCGACGGCCTGAGCACGACGCTCCGAGATGCGCTTGTTGGCCTTGGGCGAGCCGGACGCATCCGTGTGGCCGTGGATCTCGATGTGCATGCCGGGCACAGACCTTGGCGAGCGCGGCGAGCTTGTTCAGCGAGCTGCCTTGCTCGCCGTCGTGAGCTTGGCCGCCGAAGGTGCGAAGTTCACAGCACCGACGTCGCTCTCCGTGGCGCGGCAAGGCGCAACGGTGCTCGACCGTGTCAGCAGGCTTGCGAATCGAGCCCGTGATGATCGAGCCCTGCCGGTCAGCAACGTAGGACGCGACCGAAAGCTCGATCTCGCGATTGCGGGCCTTCGCGAAACGCTGCGTGCGCAGAGCCTCGGCGGCGGCAATGGACTTCTCCGCCTCCGCATTGCGAGCACGAGCGAACGCGACCAGCTCACGCTCGCCCTTGTTGGCGGCAAGCGCCACTTCGATCTCACCGTTACGGGCGCGAGCAAACTCTCTCATGCGCAACTTCTCGGCCGCGGCCGCAACCTTTGCCGACTCCGCGTTGCGGGCGGCGGCGAAGGCCATAAGCTCACGATGCGAATGGTTGGCGGCAAGAGCAACCTCGATCTCGGCGTTGCGGGCGCGGGCGAACTCGCGCATGCGAGCCTTCTCGGCGACGGCCGCGATCTTCAGCGGCCTCAGCGTTGCGAGCAGCGGCGAAGGCCACCAGCTCGCGGTTCGCGCTATAGGCTGCGAGGGAGACGTTGATCTCGGCGTTGCGGGCGCGAGCGAACTCCTTCGTGCGCCACGCGTCCGACAGGGCGATCGACTTCTCGATCTCCTTGTTGCGAGCCGCAGCAAAGGCGCGCGTGGCATCGTAGGTTGCCATCGACGCGTTGATCTCGGCGTTGCGGGCGCGCGTGAATTCCTTCATGCGCCACGCGTTCGGAGGCGGCGATCGAGGCCTCGATCTCTTTGTTACGGGCGATCGTGAAGGCGCGCTGCGCGTTGGAGGCCCTGATAGAGGCCTCGATCTCGGCGTTGCGCGCACGCACAAACGCTGGCGTCGATCGTCTGGCAAGCGCCGGAGGCGCGTGCCGTCGCATTTCATCGCTTCTACGCTCGTCGCGGGCGTCACGCTCGCGGCAGCGATCATTCCAAGGGCTAACGGAGTACGCAACATGGTGAAATGTCCTGTAGAGCCTGGTTTGAGGACATTTCACCCGATCTTATTTAAACTTCCGTGGATTTCCGGAACTAATTGTTTTCCATTTTTTCCCGATAACCCTGTCATTTCCTAATGAAATATTTTGCGGGTGTTTCTTTTTGAATCTAATCCGGCCTATCGAATGAAAGCCGACGTCTGAGCGATTTATTTTTCGGCAACAGACGCCACATCGGCCGCGAGGTCCGCAGGCATCGGGCCAAAAAAAAGCCGCCGGGCGTACCCGGCGGCATGACGTGCGGCGCGCGCTTATGCGGCGCCTTAACTGAGTAGCAAGCTCAGGCGAGCTCGACCGAGCCGGCCTGCTTGCCGCGGCCCTTGCGGTCGTCCTCGAGGACGAAGGTGATCTTGTCACCTTCTTGAATGCCATTGATGCCTGCGCGCTCGAGCGCGGTCACGTGAATGAACACGTCCTTGGAGCCGTCCTCGGGCTGCACGAAGCCGAAGCCCTTAGCTGTGTTGAAAAACTTCACGGTACCGGTGATGCGGTTCATGAGAATCCTTACCGAAAGAGCGTGATCTCAAGCCAACCGCCGAACGTCACGCGATGCGTCCGGAGATCTCAGTGATTTGGACAAGGGCAAACGGCCGGTGGCGCGCTGGTCTAATCCGTCAATCGTGAGGGCGCGGTCCACCTCGGATCGCACCGGCGCGCTGTATATGACGCCGTTCCGAGGCAAATGCAAGACGGAGCAAGTTGTACTCAGGGGGAGCCTGCCGACAGCGTTACTATCCCCGCAGATTTGCGCGCGCATGCATAGCGCAACACGCGGCCGCAGGGGCCGCTCGTCACATATGAACACGTGAATCTATGGCGCTATTTGAGCGACCGGCGCGTGCCAATCCCATGTCAAGAGACAAGGCGAGGAGCGCAAGCTCCTCGCCCCTTTGGCGTTGCGATCGCAAGCCACGGCGGTGCAGATCGTGCCGCGTCACGACGCGATGCCTCGGCATGAAGCTCGCGTCACCGGCAGACTTAGCGCCGCCTATGCTCCTCGATCAAAAGCCGATCGAGAAGCCGAAGCGCGGTCGTCCGTAGCCATAGAAGCGCGGTCCGTAGTAGGGACGATAAAAGCCATAGGACGGATAGCCGTAGGCGCCGTAATAGTACGGGCGGTAGTAGGGCCGATAGTAGCCATAGGAAGGATAGCCGTAGCCGCGATAGCCTCCGTAGCCGTAGTAAGGCCGATAGAAGCCCGCGCGGCGCCAACGGCGATGCACCTTCTCGACGAGACTATTGTCCATCTTCTCGTGAGCGGCGAATGCGCCCGTGCCGATCGATGCGGCTGAGGCCGCATTCGGGGTGACCGCAACGATCGCTCCGGCCGCAGCCAGGGCCGCAATTGCAATTTTTAAATGCATGGTCTCCACCTCAGAGTTCGGTTTTCGACTTCCCCCCGGCGTGAGGCGAGTAGTCTAGCACGCATGTAAGACGCTGTCGCTACGAAGCTTTTGGCGAATTGGAATATAAGCCCAGGCGAAAGCGTCTGCTTCAGTACGCCGGCATATATCCTTCGGATTTCCAGATGCGTGAAAATCACCTTAGCTCTGCCGTTGAAGGCCAAAAGCCGGGAGCGTTGCTCGCCGCCACCGCCCAGGGGCGTGATCGCCAAGTTGGACAAGGTATGCGCTGCGATCGGATCAGCCCGTCGCTTTGTGCGATCTTTACCGCGCCGCAGTTGGCGCGCTGTCAGCGCGTCCCGGCACCGAGGAGCTCGCGCAGGAGGCCCACCAGTCGGTCGGTCTTGATCTTGGGCCGCACGACGCGCGCGACCATGACACCGTCCAGAAATACCGATACGAGCTCGGCCAGCTCCGCGGCGCGCGGCCCGGTGTTGCGCTCGCCAGTCAGGCCGGAGCGCAGGACGTCGAGCTCCCGCTGGTAGAAGCTCGCTATGGCCTGGTCGGTCGCGGCGCACCGCGTCTCGGAGAAGGCATAGTCGAAGACCACCTTGAGGAAGCGCGAGAACTCATTTGAGAGCGCGACGTTGCTCGACAGCCATGCATCGAGCGCATTCTCGGTGCCCTTCTTGCCGCGCCGCTTCTCGTAGACGGCTTCGGCGTCGGCCAGCGCCTTGCGGATCACGAATGCGAAAAGGTCGTGCTTGTCCTTGAAATAGTAGTAGATGAGCGCGGGATTGACGCCTGCTGCCCGGCCGAGCTCCTTGTTCGAGACGGATACGAAGCCGCGCTCCGAGAAGAGCTTGAGCGCAGCCGCCGCGATCGCATCGCGCGCCGTCGCCTCGGGCGCTGCGACTTGTGGGCGTTTCGCGCGCGGCTTCGCGTTCCTGGACGTGCGCTGTGCCATGCCCGGCTAGCCCCACACGCGGCCGGATCGCGGCGTGTCGATCTGGTAGTCGGTGGCGTGCGCGGTGAAGAAGCCATTTCCGAAGGAGCGCGCGCAGCCGAGCGGATCGTGCGGGTCCTTCTCCACATCACGGCGCGCGTTCCCGTAGCCGTGGACGGTGCCGACGAAGGTCGATTGCGTGTAGCGTGCATACTCCTGCACCTGGTGCACGATGCCAGCAGAGACCGTGGGGAACGTCTCCTCAGAGGCGAGGACGAGGCCGATGCGCTTCCCCTTCATGGCGCCGACCACGGCCGGTGAGCCGGGATAGGACGCGGCGATGTAACAGAACATGCGATCGAAGAAAGCCTTGAGCTGGGCCGACATGCCGTACCAGTAGATCGGGGTCGCGGCGATGAAGCCTTCAGACGGCAGAAAGCGCTCGAGGAAGGCCGCACGAAATCCGTCGGGAATTGCGCATTCGCCATCCTCGCGGCGGCATTGGCGGCAGTCCTTCAGGAAGGAGCTCATCACGTCGTCGGCATGGAGGAGATCGGCGTCGTGGCCGGCCTCGGCGAGCCCATCCGCTACGGCTGCCGCGAGAGCTGCCGAGTTGCCGTTACGCCGGGGGCTTGCGCTGAGCACGAGGGCTTTCATGTAATCTCACCTCCAGAAACCGGCGACTGGCCTATCGGCGCACCTAAGCATATTTTAATTGATCGATCAATTAAACAACACAATGCGGATGGTGAGCTGCATTGTCTCTTCCGCCGCCCTGGCGCTCGAGGCGTTGCCTGCGCCGTGGCGAGCTCTATAAGAGGAGGCCGCCTGGCGCGGCTCGCGGATTGGTACAGCTCATGACGGAAGCGAACGCGGCTGCCGGCCCACCGGCCACGCCAGTCCCGGCTCAGCCTTGGCCGCGCATCGTCCTTATTGCGGCGGCCCTGACCGAAACGCTCGGCGCGGTGAACGATCTTCCGATCCTCTTCGTCGATTCGTCCGAAGTCCCCGGCTCCGGGCTTGGCGGATGGATCATCACCGCCAAGCTGGCGCTCACGCCTGTCGCGGCGATCGCGGCGCTCGTCTTCGCGCTCAGGGGGCGCATGCGCCACGCTCTCGTCGCCATGGCAGCGGTCATCTTGCTGACGTGGCTCAGCTACCTACCCTCGGTCGCCATCAACGGCCTCGATTTCGAGGGCAGCTTTGCTGTGGTTCTGCAGATGATGTTTCAGATCGGGCTCGCCCCTTTCATAGCGGCGACCGTCGCTGCGCTTGCCGTGCGCAACCAACGGCTACCGTTCGCAACATTCCTTGCGGTTCTCCCTACACTCGTCAGCGTCCTCAGCATCGCCGCGTTCGCGATCGGTGTCGCCATATACGGATTTTGACGGGGCGCCCAGGACCGCATCCCGTGCTATAAAGTGCCCGTTCCTGCGTGCCTCATGAAACGGCGAGTTCATACATGATCGTTCGCGCGGCAAAGGTGCTGCTCCCCCTCCTCGCCGGCGTCTTCTTTCTGCTCGTCGGCATCGACAACATCATCGACTACGACACGAACTTCGAGTTCGTGCGCCATGTCCTTTCCATGGACACGACGTTTCCGGGGAACAAGCTGATGTGGCGCGCCATTACCAGCGAATGGGTGCACCATTTGGCCTACGCGGCGATCATTGCCGCCGAGCTCGCGACGGGCGTGCTTTGCGTCAGCGGCTCTTGGCGCCTCTTCCAGGCGCGGGGGGCAGCGGCACAGCAGTTCAATGCGTCGAAGGACGTTGCAATCGCCGGGCTCGCGGCAGGCTTTGCCCTCTATTTCTTCGGCTTTCTGGTCGTTGGCGGGGAATGGTTTCAAATGTGGCAGTCGCAGACCTGGAACGGACAAGAGGCCGCGTTCCGGTTCGCCGCGTGTCTCGGCCTCATGCTGATCTTTGTCTCACTCAAGGATGACGACATTGGCCATGGCAAACATCGCTGACGTCTCGACGCCCATCTCGCCTGCGCTTGCGGGCGAGCGCGTCGTTGCCGTCGGCCACGCGGGACACGTGCACTTACTTGACTCGGCGACGGGGCGGACGATCTGGAGCCAGGCACTCGCCGCGGCGTCGGGCGCGTCAGCGTGCGACGGACAGCCGGTTAGCGTCACAATCGTCGACGCGACGGTGCTGGCCGGGTCGATGGGGCATGTGTTTGCCTTGAGGCTCGAGGACGGCTCGATCCTCTGGCACGCAGACCACCGCGGCCGCGGCGGAGGCGAGACCAGCCTCGCGATCGGCTGGCCGGTCGAGGACTATGTCGCGAGCCTGGAATCGATCGGCGGCAGCCCCCAGTAGCGGCAAAGGCGCCTCAAAATGCTCAGGCGTCGAGATCGACGAGAGCCCGGAATGCGTGCCACGTCGCGTGCCCGGCCAGCGGAAAGACGACGGCGAGACCGACGAAAAGCGTCGCGAGCCCGAGCGCCATGAAGCCGGCGATCAGCGCCGCCCAGAGCAGCATGGGACCGGTGTTGAGGCTTACGGCCTTCACGCTCGTGATCATCGCGGTCACGGCATCGATGTCCCTCACGAGCAAGAGAGGCACGGCGACGGTCGAGATCGAGAACACGATCGCTGCCAGCAAGGCTCCGGCCAGCGTGCCGATGAAAAGTAGCCCCAGTCCGGCGTTGGTGAAAAGCAGCGTGTGAACGAACTCGCTGGGAGGGGGCACGGAGGTCGTGCCAAGGAACAGCATGAGAAGCAGGAAGGCGATCTGCACCCAAAGGAAGAAGGCGAGGAACAGCACCACGCCAAAAAACGCAAGCCGTCCGATCGCCGGAGAAACGCCGCGTGCGACACGCCCCAGCGTAACGCGCTCCCCCTGCTCCAAAATACGGCTCGCCTCGTATAGCCCCGCCGCCAGGAGCGGGCCCATCAGCATGAAGCCACCCGCGAAGACCAGGATGAGTGACTGGGCTTCGAGCATGCCGAGGCCGAGGTAGATAGCCCAGGCAGCAAGTGTGAAGATCGCGCCATAGGCGACACTCGCGTAGGGGATCGCGCAAAGATCGCGCCAGCCGCGGGTGAACCAATCCCACGGTGCGTCCAGAGCCACGCGACGCACGGGGAAGCCGAGCTGCTCCAGGCCCGCGTCACGCCTTGGCGCTTCGGTGTTTATCCCCATCGGCGTTTCTCCCGTCATTCGGCGCGTTCGGCGTGCATCTTGTCGGGAGAGGCTGAGACTTCTTTTGATGCACGTCAATGACCGACGCGGCACTCCCCTGCGACGGGGGGATTTGGGGGCCTCGGACAGGTTCTCGGACTGCCTTGCTAAGGAGCCGGTGCGGGCGCGACCGGGACCGGCGGCGCATCGGCGAAGACGAAAACGTAAGCCAGCATCGCCAGGATGCAGATGACCGCTCCGAAGGTAATGACGTGCTTTGATTCCACGGCCGCCTCCGCGCTGCAGCAATAACGTCACGCTAAGTTGGATGCGCGGCAACGGCAAGCGTCATCAGTTACTCATGCCGCTCGATATCACCGCGAGGAGCCCGGAGATTTCGATGCGAGGTAAGCAATGATGAGAGCGCGTTCTTTCGCGTCGGTGACTCCGGCGAACGGGCGCATGTTGTTGTCGGGCAGGAAAGCGTTCGGATTGGCAATCCACTTGTCGAGCGTTGCCGCGTCCCAAACGATGCCAGAATCCTGGACCGATGAGGAATAGTTTGGAAAGTCCGGCAGCGATCCGGCCTTGCGGCCGATGACGTCGTATAGCGTGGGGCCGATACGGTTGTCGCCCGGATCAACCGTGTGGCATTCGCGGCAGTGGTTGTTGAAGGCCAGCTCTTCCGGGCTCGTCGGGTCCTCGCCGCGGGCGGCTCCGGCTGCAGCGCAAAGGGCCGCGGCGGCAAAGAATAGAAACTGACGTCGGGCGGCCATCGCTGCCTCCCTCGTTCGGGACGAAACGGCGTGAAGGCCAACCCTAACGGGGAGATCGGAGCGCACCAACCGGATCGGCCACTCAGCGTTACCGAAAAGCGTGGGTAATGCTGCGGGGCGCTACTTGCGCTCCGGCGGCGCGTCATTGCCGACGATGGAAATGACCAGCCTGTCCTTGGCCTGGTGATCCTCGATCTCGAGAATGGAGCCGGTCGCCTTCGGGTCCTTGATCAAGGCGATGATCTCCTCGAGGTCGACGCGCTCCTGCAACTTCTTGCCCGCGAGCTTCGGAATGAGCTCCGAGGCGCTTGTCATGACCCAGACCGGGATGGTTATGGTCGCTGACGGAACTCCGCCCTCGTAGACCTCGATTTTGACCTTTGCCATAACGGCCTCCACCTAGAGATAGCTCAGCCACCAGTCGCTGCGGCGACGCTTCACGCCGGCGAACCAGCGGCAGAGCGGATAGAGGCTCAGGACCACGAGCAGCCACACGGCGTAGACGCCAGGGAGCGGCAGTCCGTAACCCGCCGGCTTGTGTCCTGGCAGAGAGCCGAGCAACCACGACGCGTCGCCGTACACGGTCCAGACCATGACAACTGCGAGAGCATGAATGAGGAAGATGTGCGCCACGTAGTAGAGCATCGGCACACGGCCGAAGGTCGTGATCCAATTCGCAAGCCGTCCGCGTGCGTGCTCGAAAGCGGCAAGCAACATCAAGCCGGGTCCCAAAGTCATCATCAGATAGAGCAAAGACGGCGGGTACTTCTCGACGTTGAGCACCGAAAGCACGGTCGGGAGCGCCGTCTCCTGAACGATCCACGGCGCAGGATCGCCATAGAGGTTAGAGAACCGAAGCGCGACGAAGCCCGCAGTGATCGTGGCGCCGAGAGCGAAAAAGAGGCGGCGGCGTTGCTCGGGCGCGCGCATGAACACGGGCCCCAGCGCGTAGCCCGCGGCCATGACGCCCACCCACGGAATGAGCGGATAGAGCACGCGGAGCTGGGAGCCCGGCGCGGGCTTGAGCATCGTCGACTCGTGCAAGATGTTCCAGATCCATCCGGCATTGCACAAAATCTGCCGCGTGAATGCCATCGAGCAGGTTGTGGCCGGCGATCATTCCGAGACCAATGACGGCGATCGCCGTACGCGGCAGATATACGAGCGCAGAGAGCACGACCATCGATGCACCGATGGCCCAGATGACCTGCATGACGAAAAAGTCGAGACCGACGCCGAACGTCCAGCCCATGCGCACGACCGTGAACTCGAGCACGATCATCCAGAAGCCGCGGGTGAAGAAGAAGCGGCTGATCTCAGCCGTGCTGCGCCCGCGCGTGCCGTAGAGATAGGCCGATACGCCGGCAAGAAAGATGAAGATGGGGGCGCAGAAGTGCGTGATCCAGCGCGTCAGGAAGAGCGCGGGATCCGCGACGTCGCGCGGGTTCATGCCGCTGTCTGCAAAGAAATCGCGCGTGTGGTCGAGCGCCATGACGACCATGACGAGGCCGCGCAGGAGATCAATCGAGTCGAGGCGCGTGCGGGCGTTGCGTTCGGTCGTGGCGATAGACGGGGACGGAAGGGCGGCATAGGCGGGCCACGTGTCCTTCAAGGCATACCTGCCCTTCAGGGGATAATAGTGGACGTCCATTGTATCCTCTCGATCGCAAGACGGCGCCAATGCGCGCTCGCCCCGCGAGATCGCCGCTCAATACGCAGATATGGGGACGAGGATCTCGCGCGATTGCGGGTGTTATGCAGTTCCTGGAGGAACAGAGCGGCGACGAGCAGGATGCACGGCGAAGAACCACCGATCAGGCGGCGCGGCTGGTCACGACCGGGGAGCCAGTTACGCCGGACGGCGCTCTTCGCGCGCGACCGCGCGGACGTTTCCAAGCGCTGCGAGCATCGCGCCGGCGAAGTAGATCGCAAGTCCGGCCAACGTCGCGCGCGAATACTCGACGCGGCCTTCCACCATCTGCAGGAAGAACACGACGAGAGGCGTCACGGCGGCGGCAGTGCCGATGGTGAGCGTCGTGCTCAGCGACACCGCCTTCTGCACGGCATAGACCGGAAACGCGAGCAGGACGAGACCGGCGGCGACTGCGATCGCCATGTCGTCCGGTGGCACAGGCCCCTTGTCGTCAACCCCGAGCAGGAACGCGGCGAGCGCGACGGCGAGGAACAGCGGAAAACGCAGGCCGAACTGCGCCACGGGGCCCACGCCCTGCTTGTCGAGCCGGCTGCCGTAGAGAAGCATCGCGGCCATGAGTGCTCCGCAGGCAACGGACATCGCGACGCCCGCTACAGCCACGGAGGTGCCGCCGCGCACGAAGCCCGACCACCCGAGAACGGAGGCGGCGGCGAGGAAGATCATACCCGCGGCGAGAATCACTTGGCCCAGAGCCTCGAGCGAATTGCGGGCCGTATGGGCTTCCTCGACGCCTAAGCGCGCGGCAACGATCGTCGCCAGCGGAACGGCGCCGCAGAGAATGGCGAACGCCGCAGCCGGCTCGATCAATTGGATGGCGCCGAGATAGGTCACCCAGCCGCCCGCTGCCGCCACGTTGATGCCGATCAAATCGGCCCGACTTCGCGCGGCGATGGCGATGTGCTCCGGCGTTCGCATCCAGGCCCAGAGCAGGCAGCCGTTCGCGGCAATTCCGAACACCGCAAGGCAGAGCAGGAAGCCGTCGATCCGCTGCAGGATGCCGCCGCTATAGACGGCCTGCACGGCGTCGAGAAGGACGAAGCCGTAGCACCAGATCAGCCCGCGGTTGCTCGAGGTCATGACGGCTTTCTCGATCCTGCGGGTGTGATGCGCGGCTCTGGCTCGCTCTGCGGCCCCCGTCTCATACAAGGTCATGCGCCGGAATGCAGCGGAGAATTGGCTGGGGCCGAGTTTCGTGGCCAGCGAGGGGAGCGAGGGGAGCGAAATGGCGGCTGCAGCCCAAGCGGCGCGGCTCCTAGAACCGGTAGCCGTAGCGGATGCCGAGGCGGTCGAGGCCCTCGTTGGGATCGACCGTGTAGGCGTTGGACGTGTGCTCGAAGTAGGCCGAGAGGCTGTTGTGGGCGTCGAAGCGATAGCCGATCTCAACCGGAATATGGAACAGCACGCGCGAGCCCAGCGCCTTCTCGTCCAGGTGCTCGAGCTCGAGCTGCCCGTCGTGGACTGCGGCACCGAGGCCGAGGCCGAAGAAGATTCCGGATGGCGTCTCGTACTGCCAGCGGGCATCGATATAGGCGTGGCTCGTCGCGCCCTCGGTGTTGATGGAAGCGCCGATGGCGGGCCTGATGGTGCCGCCGAGAAACAGAACGGACGGCGAAAGCAGCGCCTCGATATTGATGTCGACGGAATTCGGCTCGGCGCGGAAGCCGCTCCAGAGATCCGGCACGTCGTGATCGAGAACGCCGAGCTTGAGCTCGTTGACGAGCGAGCCCGCATCGACGGGCGCTGCGGCCAGAAGCGACGATGGCCGCCAGAGCGAGCAGCACGGCCGCTCCATGCGTCAGCACGTGAGATCGCTGCTTCTGCATATCGTTCAGGCTCCCGCCGCCTTTGTTTCGCGCTTCTAACATGAAAGCGCTGCTTCGCGTCCCCAGCGCGAGCGATATTTCCCGACTGTGGCGCGCGCTAGCCTCACTTGTGCGGCTTCTGCTCGATCGCCGCGGCGCTCAAGGAACCGAAGAGCGCGTGCGTCTTGAAGCGCACAATCTGCGCTCGGGATCACGCCGCGTACCGAATCAAATTACGCGCCGCGATTGTCAGTCAAGGCAGGTCCTGACAAGTAAAACCTTCGTCAGAATCAAAAGAATCTGTTGAAATGCTGGGGTGTCACGGAGGGCACCCCAATGAAAGCCACGATCCTTGCTGCCATCGTGCTCGCGTTCTCAGTGAATCAAGCGTTTGCCGTCAGTCGTGCAGTCAAAATTGCGTGCCGCGCCGACTACTTCGCCCATTGCAGCATGCATGCTGTCGGAAGCCCTGAGCTTCGCCAGTGCATGCGCGCCGTGGGACCGAACCTCTCGCGTCCCTGCATCGTCGCGCTCATTGCGGCGGGCGAGGTCGGTGGTAAGAAGTCGGTCGCGGCGGTCTCGACGAAGAAAGTCTACGCCAACAAGTCCGTCGCCAAGAAGCAATACGCTGCAAAACTGACCACCAAAAAGTACGCTTCGAATCTGAAGGTCTCGAAGAAGAAGTTTGCTAAGACCTCGGCCAAGAAGCGCTACGTCAAGAAGCCATCCTATAAGTACGCCAGATACGCCGCTCGGGACGACTGAGCGGGGCACGAGTTGCATCTGCGTGCCCAAGGCACGCAGATGCATTCCCGTCAGATTGTTTGATCTCGGCAGTCCGCCGCTCACAAGTCCAGAGCAATGCGCCGTTTTACCGGCGGCGCTCGGCTCCCGTCGATATCCAGGTGCTTTTGCTGCGCGGGACGGTGGTCTGCCGGCGCGGCTGTGACGACTTCGCCGCGAGAAGTGAGGCGACGCAGACGGCGAGGCGATCGACAGTGATCGAGCCGTCGATCTCATCGTCATCGCCAATATGAAGGTCGAAGGCGTCCTCGATGTCGAGGACGATCATCGGCAGATCCAAAAGATCGATCTCGAGCTCGGGGAGCGTGGTCGGGCCCGCGACGCGGGCTGCGGGATCGCGCATGTATTTCTTAAGAATGGCGATAAGCCTCGGGGTCAGGTCTGGCATGGATCTGTCTCTGGTGGCGGTTGCGAACTCGGTTTCGCGGCCACCTTATGCAGTCCACGCGTGGCGTGCCGTTCCCTGGGGAACCTGCGGCGCAGGCGATTACCGTGATGCCAAGTCAAGCTCTCCGGGAGCCAAAGAACTGATCAAACACACTCTGAATCTTGTCGAGATGCGCCTGATCGACTTCTCGGCCCGTATCGAAGCGATCCTCGAACGCATCTGCGCTTAGTGCGCCGGCTTGTGGCATGCGCGGTGGCGCGCCCGACGCTCCGCCAAGCAGATCGCGCAGAATGTCCTCAAGGAACCCGCCGCCAGGAGACTGGGGCTCGAGGGCATCCTCGATCCCGGCGCGGGTATTCTCGGTCCTGGCAGGCTATCGCCGCCGGGTATCGGGGCGCCGGAAGGCTTAGCGACCGGAGGCATATCGCCATCCGTCGTTGGAGCCTCGGAGGGCGCTGATCCGGTCTGTCCGCCCGGCACCGGCATCTCAATGACAACGGGCTTCAGGCGCCCATCCTGAATCGCCTTTTGCAGCTCGCGTAAGATCTGCTCGAGAAAATCGCCCCCGGGCGGTGGCTGCCCGCCTGCGTCGCGCGAGCTTGGAAACGGGCCGCCCGGAATCGGAAGCGGCTGCTGGCTACCAGGTGGAGGTCCCTGCTGAGGCTGCACCGGTGGCGTGCCTGGCTGTCCCGACAATCCGCGCCGGAAGACCTGCTCCAAAATATCCCACAGGCCGCCGCCGCCCGCACCAGTCGTGCCGGGTGCCCCCGCCGGTGCAGCCTCGCCGGATCTACGGCCAAAAATGCCTGAAATGAGCATCCCAACGAGCACGGGCAGTAACTTTTTTAGAATGCTCGATGCGATGCCCGACTGCATCTGAGCACGATCCGCGATCGCGCGACTTACTGCGGGCGCCCCGAATATCACGGACAGGATGTCGTTTCCGGCATCCCGCCCCTGTTCCGCAAACGCGGTCTCGGGGTCGTCATACATGGCGCGCAGATATCTCTGCCGTGCCGTAACGGCGAGCAGCCTGGCGAGCCCCTCCGGCGTGGAGGTCGAACGCTTGAGGCCGGTGGAGATGGCCGGAAGGAGCGCCGTCACTGCAGCTTGTGTCTGCTCGGGCGTGAGACCGAACTCGCGGCCGATCACGTCCATCCCTTGGCCGCCTTGCGCATTGGCCAAGATATCTTCCAGATAGGCCATGGCTTTTACTCCGTGCTCTGCGCCGACAGACTTCCTGCAGGCCGCTCAATTGCCGCGAGACCAAGACCTATCGGCGGTCACCCGGCCCTAAACCTTCGATCAGCCGAACATGCGAAGGATCAAGGTGAGCACGACCGAGAGAACGATCGACGTCATGATCGGGAAATAAACTCGGACGTTCCCGCTCGGGCTCTCGTACTTGAAGTCGCCTGGCAGCAGCGAAAATCCGGGCGCACCTTCGGTCCTGTTTGCCGAGGCGCGCCGATCCGCGAGCCAGCCGACGAGGGCAAAAGCCAAGACCACTCCGATAAAGATCGCGATAAATGTAGACATGACGCTGTCACCGTTGTGTGAGCGTGGTCCGTAATTCTCGACACATTCGTGGCGTGGCTAAATCTTCTGCCGCTTCGCCTCGCAAATGAAGTCCCCAAATGGGGGAAATCCACCGTGTTTACTCATTCCTCTCGCCATGAAGCGCAGCGAAATGGGGAGAGAGGGCGCGTGCAGCTTCCTCTCGCGGCTTCAAGAACCCGAGGCGATGAGGAATCGGGAGCGGGGCGTCAAGCTGAAAGCGTGGAAGCAAGTCATGCCGGAGGCGTGCGAACACAAAGCAAGCGCCTCGCGCCTCGCGATCCGTTGGATCCGAGTTGATGAGATGGGGAGAGCGGGGCGCGGGCTTGCCGCGTCTTCCGCATCGATGTCAGAAGGCGCACCGGCGCCCCGCTTTTCCGAGCTTTGCGCCGGAGGAAGCCAAATCCCGGCGTCCCGCACCTCAGTTTAACCGCAGCTTCCTCAGTACCGGCGTTACCGCCGGCCATTGGTAAACGCGCCGGGGAGACGGATTGCGTAACCCATGCATCCCTCAGGACTCGGACCCGCCCCTCGCTATCCAGACGCCTCTAGAAGGCGACCCCAGCGGAGCGGGATGGGGCAACTCTACGTGATGAAATGTAGGCGGGGATTAGTTTCCACTCTGCGGGCAATGCCGGACGCGCTCACAAGGATGCGACTTCGTCTGCCACGGGCCAAAAAGCAGAATTCAACAGATCTCTGCCGTCCCTGGCACGCCTGCCAGTATGTCCCGGATGGATTTGGAAGGTCTGCCATTGATTAAGCTTCGAGAGAAGGCGCCCTTTGCGAGGTCGCCGAAAACAGCGGCAGGACCGTTGCTCGCAATGGTCGACGACGTCATGACGTTAGAACGACGTATTAGGGAGAAGACGCAATGACCAAAACTTGGGTCGCTTTCGTTTCGGTTCTGCTGCTTTCGGGAACGGCCGCCGTCGCCGGCAGCTGGGATCTCAAAACCGTCGACACCGATGGCAACGGCGCCGTCAGCCGCCCAGAGTATGACAAGAACATAGGGAAGCTGGGGATCGATCCGGTGCCGGCCTTTCAGGCGATGGACGCTGACAACAACAATCGCGTCGATGCGGACGAATGGGCTGCCGCGGACAAAATGGTGAAGGCCTTCCCCGTGTCATGTAAGTCTTCCTCGGAATCCTGGTGCCCGAAGGGGTACTAACTCTCAGACACTACGACCTACCTCGAAACCCGGCGGGCAACTTCCGGGTTTCGGGCGACGCCGCGCCGCCCGCATGCCGTCCAAGCGGAGCTTGGCTTCACCAAGACGGCATGTCTCACTCACCGAAAGGATGGCAAGCGGTTTCGATGCAGTGATCTTCCCCAATAGGCGCCGAGGATCAGCGCCTTGATGAACAGGATCGGTCCATAGTTGGTCCAATAATTCAACAGGATGAGGATCGGCATCACCAAGGGATGGCCGAGCCTGACCGTCCAAGGATTGGGCGCGTATTGGGCCCGGCTTATGGCTTCCCCCGAGCTGCCGATCTCGAGGCACGGCGGCAAGGCGCCAGGCACACTTGTCTCCTCCTGGCCGGGTGTGAGCGTCGGATAGACCGCACATTGCGGCTCACTCGGGGTGAGGATCGCCGCTGCTGCGACCCAGAGAAAGTAGGCGCCAATAATTGCCCAAAGCAGCTTCGTGCCGAATTGCCCGTCCCAACGCCCGCCTTTTCCCTCTCTCAGGACAAGAAACGTGCACAGTGCCACCGTCGCCGTCAAAGGGACGGTGGCCACGAATACTTCCCACTTGCTGAGATCAGGGGGCCCGATCCCGGTGAGCCAGGTGGCAATGTAATCGACGACGGCAAAGCAGACGCTGATGCCGGAAAAATTGCCGATCCACTGCAGCCAGGACGGCACCTCGATATCGGATGGCTCTGTCACGGGATCCCTCAATGCCCGAGCTGCCCGGAGTTCTTCCCGTCTCGCACCTTTCAAACGACCCGTCAACGAGCGGAGGGCGTGGCGGGCATCGGGACTCCCGATCCGCACGTGCGGCGGCAGCTCCTTGACCTCGGGCCTGAGAAGCCCAACCTATGGGTTAGGATTCAGAAGGTATTGCAAGATGTATAGATTGGCATTGATTGCAGCCGGCTTCGCCATGCTGGCAGCTCCAGGCCCAGCGACCGCACGAGGTTTGGGAGAAGCAGGGGAGGTCGAGGCTGCGCGCGCCAACGCGCGTGCCGGCGGCCCCGTGAGCGAGCGTGATGCGGAGCTGCTCGAGCGCTATGGCTGCCTCAGCGGGACGAACAGCGCGTTCTGCAAGAAGCTCGAGCATAGAAACTCGTATCGAACGCAGCGCCATCGCAAGAAGGATTGATGGCTCGGCTTAGGGATCCTTCGCAACGACGCGGAAACTTGAGCGGGAGCTCCGATTTCCCTGGGCGCACATGATTGCGTGGGTCCCGGCCGTCGTCCGTGCGAAGCACGGCTCCGCCGTGACGCCGGGATGACGGTGGTGGGGAAGCAGCCGCGCGTCAACGTCATCCCCGCGGAGGCGGGGATCCAGTCACATCTCAGCTGGAAATCGGTGGAGCGAGGAGTGAGCGCTGCGACTGTAGCGCTAGCGGAAGCTTGCATGGGTTCCCGCCTTCGCGGGAATGACGATAGTAGGGAGGCGATGAGGTGCCACACCCAATCCGTCATGGCCGCGAAGGCGGCCATCCACGACACATTTCAGTTGGAGATCGTCCGGATGGGGATAACTTGGACGACACTACGTCCAAGACACAATATTGCGGATAAGCAATTGGCAAACTATCCGGTTCGCGTCGCTAAGCGGTCCCACATTGCTGAATACATATACGGATTGGCCATGAGACTTTTCCCGCCTGATTGCATATAGGTCCAACAGAGGGCTTCGATCCGCAAAAAGATATTTTCAAGCGAGCCGAATTGGGCAAAGGCCTCACCAATCTCGTCAGCTCAGTGACTGATCCGCTCGTGATTGCAGTCGATGGCCAATGGGGTAGCGGCAAGACGACGTTCCTGAAAATGTGGGCCGGCGAACTGCGCAAAGCCAACTTCCCAGTTGTTTGGTTCGACGCGTTCGCGAACGACTACGTGGAAGATGCCTTTATCGCAATCGCGTCCGAAATCATCAGCCTGGTGGAGGAGCGCAAAAAGGCAAGAACCGCGATCGGCAAACGGTTCATAAAGAAGGCAGTTGGTGCCGGAAGGATTGTTTTGCGAAGCAGTCTCAAGTTGGGCATACGTGCGGCTACCCTGGGCGCAGTTAGCGCGACTGACTTGACCGAGACAGCAGATGCTATCGCTGGCGAGGCCAGCGATTTGACGGATAAGTATCTGGGTGAGCTTCTTACAAAGCAAAACGAGCGAAAGACTCTCTATAGAGACGTTTAGAGCTTGCCTGTCTGAATTGCCCGCGCTACTTGCGCCGGGGAGCGGTTCTGGTGCCGCAAAGGCCGCGCCAAAGCCGCTAGTATTCATCATTGATGAGTTGGATCGTTGTCGACCACTTTTTGCCCTCGAGATACTGGAGCGCGTGAAGCATTTCTTCAACGTGCCCAACGTGCATTTTGTATTTGGCTCTCATCTCGGTCAGCTGCGCAGTTCTGTCATGTTGGCATACGGGCCGCAAATTGACGCGCAGGCCTACTTGGAGAAATTCATTCACCTGACCTTCATGCTTGAGACGAAGGCCGCGTATCCAAGCGAGCGCACGACAACAAAGTACATCGACTACCTCGTGAAATCGCTGCATTTCGAATCAAAAGATGACAACGTGCTAGAGCTTTGTCGTGAGTTTATTGGCGACGTGGCCGAGCAGAGGCAGTTAGGTCTTCGAACTATCGAGCGAGTATTCTCATCGCTTGCCCTTGCCGTGACCTTCTCTGACGAGCGGCAGTTGCGTCTAGCACCTATCATGGCAGGACTATGCGTATTGAAGGTCAAGCACCCATCACTTTACCTGAAGGCGAAGCAGGGGATGCTTACATATGCGGAGGCTAAGGATGCGTTGCACTTGGGGAAGAAAAGCGACGGTGAAGTGAGATCGCGTGAAGAATGGGCGGATAACTGGTGGCGGTATTGCACGGATCGTGACGCGGGCCAGGATTTGATCCAGCAATATGCGCGCGACATTGGTAGCTATAGGTTTTCTAGTCGTTTCGATGTTGTTCCCTTTACGGCAAACAATATATTGGATCGGTTCTTGCCAAGAAGATCGGCTTAATTCTCAGCCTGCTATTGCGCATGCGTTAAGACACATACTCGCGTCTACTAAACCAACCGGCTCTGCTCCACGGCCGCGGCGATGAAGCTGCGGAACAGCGGATGCGGCTCGAAGGGGCGCGTCTTGAGTTCCGGGTGGAACTGCACGCCGATGAACCACGGGTGATCCGGATACTCGACCGTCTCCGGCAACAGGCCGTCCGGCGACAGCCCGGCGAAGCGCAGGCCCGCCGCCTCGAGGCGCTCGCGATAACAGGTGTTGACCTCGTAGCGGTGGCGGTGGCGCTCGGAGATCTCGGTCGCTGCCGTAGATGCTCGGCGATGCGGCTGTCGCCGCTCAAGTGCGCCGCGTAGGCGCCGAGACGCATGGTGCCGCCGAGATCGCCGCCGTGGCGGCGCTGCTCGAGCTCGTTGCCCTGCATCCACTCGGTCATCAGGCCGATGACGGGCTCGTTCGTCTGGCCGAACTCGGTCGAGCTCGCGCCCTGCGATGCCGCACAGGTTTCGCGCGGCCTCGATGGTGGCCATCTGCATGCCGAAGCAGATGCCGAAATAGGGCACGCTGCGCTCGCGCGCGAACTTGGCGGCGAGGATCTTGCCCTCGGAGCCGCGCTCGCCGAAGCCGCCCGGCACCAGGATGCCGTCGACGTCCTCGAGGTAGGGGCGCGGGGTCCTCGCGCTCGAAGACCTCGCTCTCGATCCATTCGAGGTTGACCTTGACGCGGTTGGCGATGCCGCCGTGCACCAGCGCCTCGATCAGCGATCTTGTAGGCGTCCTTCAGGCCGGTGTACTTGCCGACGACGGCGATCGTCACCTCGCCCTCGGGCGTCGGCGATGTTGCGCGAGATCGTCTCCCAGCGCGAGAGGTCGGGGCGCGGCGCGCCGGTGATGCCGAAGGCGTCGAGCACCTCGCTCGTCGAGGCCTTCGCGGTGATAGGCGAGCGGCACGTCGTAGATGGACGGCCGCGTCGAGCGCCTGGATGACCGCCTCCTCGCGCACGTTGCAGAAGAGCGCGATCTTCTTGCGCTCGCCCTTCGGGATCTCGCGGTCGGAGCGGCACAGCAGAATGTCGGGCTGGATGCCGATCGAGCGCAGCTCCTTCACCGAGTGCTGCGTCGGCTTGGTCTTGAGCTCGCCGGCCGACGGGATGTAGGGCAGCGAGCGTCAGATGGATGAAGATCGAGGAGTGGCGCGGCAGCTCGTTGCCGAGCTGGCGGATGGCCTCGAAGAACGGCAGGCCCTCGATGTCGCCGACCGTGCCGCCGATCTCGACGAGCACGAAGTCGATGCCCTCGTTGCCGCTGGTCACGAACTGCTTGATGGCGTCGGTGACGTGCGGAATGACCTGCACGGTGCCGCCGAGATAATCGCCGCGCCGCTCGCGGGCGAGGATGTCCTGGTAGATGCGGCCGGTGGTGATGTTGTCGGACTTGCGCGCCGGGAACGCCGGTGAAGCGCTCGTAATGGCCGAGATCGAGATCGGTCTCGGCGCCGTCGTCGGTGACGAACACCTCGCCGTGCTGATAGGGGCTCATCGTTCCGGGATCGACGTTGAGATAGGGGTCGAGCTTGCGGAGACGGACGGAATACCCGCGCGCTTGCAGCAGCGCGCCGAGGGCTGCGGAAGCCAGGCCTTTTCCGAGGGAGGAGACCACGCCGCCGGTAATGAAGATGTACCGTTGCATGGGCTTTGAGACATACAGCCGCAAGCGCGTCCGATTCGAAGCGGCAATTTTGTCTCATCCACGGAGCGGTAATGCGAATGGGTCGCGGGCTGCGCGTGCGACACGTCCGTGCGCCCACTGTCAGGTGGCTCCGCACTCGGCGCGGATCTGGGCCGCAGCGCGGCCTTCGCCCCGCGGCGGCGTCGTGTCCGGCGTCGAGCTCGGCCTTCACTTGGTCGAAGCGTCTCGGCGGAGGGGCGGAAATCGGGTGCGGGTTGCTTCGGATAGTAGACGTCGAGCACGACGGTCGGATGGTAGGTGGCCGGGATGTCGCTCGTCTTGTGTCCGCCCTGCTTCTTCTTGCTGCAGGAGGCGCCGTGGGTCACGCTCGCGACCTTGAAGATATTTCAGCTTCTGCTCGACGCCGATCTCGGCGGCGCGTGCGAGCGCGATCTTCTCGACGCGCTCCTTCGGCGTCGTGTCGATGCCGGTGGCCTTCACCTCGATAGTGCGTCGGATCGATCGGCAGTCTCGGAATAGCCGACCGGCATCATTGCATTCGAGGCCGAGTAGGAGGCTGGTGGCGCCGGTCATCGAGAGGCCGCCGGCACAGCCTGCGAGGCAGGAGCGCGGCGGATGCGGCGAAACCTGCTCGCAACCTCGGCGTCTCGAAACTGGCGCTCAAACATCAGCGCTCTGTCCCCCAAAGCCATCGCGCGACGGAGTGCGCACGGCAGCGAGGCTAACAGCCGTGCGGCCCGCTTGCCAAGCAAATGGCGCCGAATTCCGCCTGTGTCTACTTCAGCTTGTCGAGAATGCCGCCGCGCGGTGCGTCGCCGGCGGAGCGGCTCCGGGCTCAGCGGGCTTGGCATCGCCGCCAGCGGGGGCCGACGTGCTCGCGGCGGGCGTCTCGAAGGCCGAGCCTGCCGGCGCCGAACGCTGGCCGACGATCGTCAGCGAGATGCTGGTGACGAAGAAGCCGGCGGCCAGCATGGCCGTCGCGCGCGTGAGAAGGTTGGCCTGGCCGCGGCCGGTCAGGAAGCCGCCGCCACCGCCGCCGATGCCGAGCGCGCCGCCCTCGGAGCGCTGCCAAAGCACGACCGCAACGAGTGCGGTGGCGATCATCAGATGAATGACGAGAAGTACGGTCTGCATGACGTCACTTGGCTCCGAGTAGGGCTGGGCTCCGGGTCTCGGCGGGATCGCAGGCGCGGATCACGGGCACCGATTTTGTGGCGCTTCTACACCAGCCGGCAGCGGCCCGCCAGCCTGCAGCTGACGAATCGAGGCCGCGTCACGGTATCAGGGCGCCTTGGCGGGCGCGGCGGCGCCCGATTCCGGCGGCTTAACGTTGGCGTCGGCGGGCTTGGCCGCGGTCGCCGCCTTCTTTTTCTTCTTGGCCGGAGGCTTGGCCTCAGGGTCGCCCGGTGTCGCGGGCGGCTGCGGCGGCGCTTCGGCCGGCGGCGCGGCCTCGACCTGCTTAAGCAGCGGCTTGCCGTCGGGGCGCGTCGACCGTCAGCTCGCCGCAGCGGAAGGTGAGCTGCTCGTTCGAGCTCGATCATGCGTGCGATCTCCTTCAGCCGATCGGGCGGGAGATTGGCCTTGCCCCACTCCGGCGCCGCGCGCGATGTCGGCCTCGAGGCCCTTGGCAACGAGGCCGTCGCGCTCCGTCTTGATGCCGTTGCAGGTCGCCTCGTCGAGCGGCGCCGCCGCGCGCCGCCGGCCGCTGCCGCGAGAGCAACGATCATACCCGCCAACGGCCATCGCATTCGCGAGCATCCCCGACATCGCTCCTCGCACCAGGCGCGCGCTCCTTATTACGTCGTTCAGTCGGCTCAGGCATAGGCCCGGATAATGGCCAGAAAGTCGGCGGCCTTGAGGCTCGCGCCGCCGACCAGAGCGCCGTTCACGTGGGCGACGGACAAGCAGCTCGCGAGCGTTCTGCAGGCTTGACCGAGCCGCCATAGAGAATGCGCATGGCGCTCCCCTCGGCGCCGAAGCGCTCGGCGAGCGCCGCGCGGATGGCGCCGTGCACCTCGGCTACGTCGGCGAGCGTCGGCGTCAACCCGGTGCCGATCGCCCACACGGGCTCGTAGGCGACGACAGTGTTGGCTGCCGTCGCGCGATCAGGCAGCGAGCCCGTGAGCTGGCGGCGCACGACCTCGAGCGTCGAGCCCGGCACTGACGCTCGCCCTGCGGTCTCGCCGATGCAGACGATGGCCGTGAGTCCGGCGCGATGCGCCGCCGACGGCTTTGCAGGCGCACCGTGCGGTCGAGCTCGCCGTGGTCGGCGCGGCGCTCCGAATGGCCGACAATCACCGCCTGGCGCGCCGGCGTCGGCCACCATCTCGGCCGAGATGTCGCCCGTGTTGGCGCCCGAGCGCCGCCGCGTGGCAATCCTGGGCGCCGACCGCGACGGGCGAGCCGCTGCAGCGCCCCGGCCATGGCCATCACCAGAGTCGCCGGCGGGCAGATCATGACGTCCGCCGCGCCGGCCGGGCCGCGGCAGCGCATCGCGGACGGCCAGCGCCTCGGCGAGCGAGGCCCGAAGGCCGTTCATTTTCCAGTTTCCCGCAACGAGCGGGCGGATTCTCGAGGTATTCTCGCTCATTACGGACTTGGCCTCGTCCCGGCGCGGCCTTGGCCGGCCCGGTTATGGTTTTAGCTCGCCCGGTCTTGCATTCGGCGACCGGCTGCGCTTCATATCATGCCGAAAGCCCCCGTCACGTGCGGGGCCGCCCGGTTTCATCAAAAAACGGCGCCTCAAGAGCTCGTTCGGGCGCTTGCCGGGCCCGCAACCTACAGGACGACCCTCAATGCTCGACGCCCTACGACGCGGCGCCCAAAGCTGGCTGGCCAAGATCCTGTTCGCGGTCCTGATCGTGAGCTTCGGCATTTTCTGGAACGTCGTCCGACGTGTTCCGCGGCTATCGGGCGCGGCTCGATCGCGCACGTCGGCAACGACCGACATCACCGTCGAACGAGTTCCAGCGCGAGTTCCAGAACCAGATCCGCAATGATTCCGACGCGAAGGCGGCGGCCGGCTCACGACCGAGCAGGCCCTCGCCTACAGGCTCGACCGGCGCGCGCTCGACCGGCTCATCGCCCAGGCGGCGGTCAAGGACCATGCGGAGAGCTCGAAGCTCGCGCTCTCGGACGCCGAGCTCGTCGAGGGCATGCGCCGCGATCCGGATTTCGCCGGGCCGGACGGCAAGTTCTCGCGCATCGGGTTTCGAAGGGCTGCTGAGACAGATGGGTCTCTCCGAGCAGGGCTTCCTCGCCGTGCGCCGAGAAGACGAGCTGCAGGCGGCAGCTCACGGAAGCGCTGAGCGGCGCGATCGTCGCTGCCGAAGCCGATGGTCGACGGCGCTCAATGCGTGGCGCAACGAGACGCGCACGATCGAGCACGTGAAGCTCGAGCCGAGCAAAGTGGTCAAGGTCGCCGAGCCGGACGACGCCAAGCTCAAGGAGACCTACGAGGCCAACAAGCCGAAGTTCATGACGCCCGAGTACCGCAAGCTGGCGCTGCTCCTGCTGACGGTCGATGAGCTCAAGAAGGACGTGACGCTCACCGACGACGAGATCAAGGCCAGCTATCTGGATACGAAGGAAACCTACGACAGGCCGGAGCGACGGCGTCTGCAGCAGATCGCCTTCAAGGACAAGGCCGCGGCGGAGGCCGCGCGCAAGGAGCTCGTCGAGGGCAAGAAGAACTTCCTCGACGTGGCGAAGGAGGCCGGCGCCAAGGAGAGCGACGTCAATCTCGGGATGCTGACGAAGAAGCAGCTGATCGACCCCAAGATCGCCGACGCCGCCTTCAGCCTGCCGCGCGATCAAGATCTCGGAGGTCATCGACGGACGCTTCGCGCCCGTGATCGTGCGCGCGATCGAAATCGAGCCGGGCAAGGAAAGCACGTTCGACGAGGTCAAGGACCAGGTGCGCGACAAGCTCGCCAAGCAGCGCGCGCTCGGCCATATGCAGGAGCGATTCGATCTCGTCGAGGAGGGCCGCAACGCCGGCAAGACGCTGAAAGAGATCGGCGATGAGCAGAAGCTCAGGTTCATCGACGTCGAAGCGACCGACAAGACGAACAAGACGCCGGACGGTAAGACCGCAGTCGACTATCCGGACGCGACCATCATCCTCAAAGAGGCGTTTCAGCGCGAGCCCGGGCCTCGCCAACGAAGCCGATCGAGCTGCCGGGCGATTCCTTCGCATGGTTCGACGTCATCTCGGTCACCGAGCCGAAGCAGAAGCCGTTCGAAGACGTGAAAGGCGAGGTCAAAGACTTCTACACGGACAGCGAGACGCAAAGGCAGCTCGACGAGGCCGCCCAGAAGCTCGTCGACCGCCTCAAGGCCGGCGAGGAATTCGCCAAGGTCGCGGCCGACGCCGGCGGAACGCCCGAGGTCACCGATCCACCCGTGAAACGCGAAATGTCGCCGCCCGGCCTGACCGTTCCTGCGGTGAAGCAGGCGTTCGCGCTGCCCAAGGGTGGTGCGGGACATGCGGAGACGAGCGACGGCAAGAGCCGGATCGTGTTCCAGGTCAAGGAGATCAAGCCTGCAGAGCCGCTCAGCAAGGAGCAGTCGGACGTGCTTGCGAAAGAGCTCAGGGGCGACCTCGAAAACGATTTCCTCATCGCCTACATCGACGCGCTCAAGAACAATCTCGGCGTCGTCGTCCACGAGGAAGAGCTCAAGCGGGTGACCGGCGCCGACGCCGCACAACAATAGGAAACGCCGCCTTGAGCACGCTGCCTGCCAGAACTGCCGACATGCAGGCGCTGCCGTCTCTCGAAGCCTTCGCCAAGGGCTATGCGGCGGGCGCAGCCGCAGGTCGTGTGGACGCGCCTCGTCGCCGATCTCGAGACACCGGTCTCGGTCTATCTCAAGCTCGCCGCAAGGCAAGCCCCTCAGCTTTCTTCTCGAGTCCGTCGAAGGCGGCGCCGCACGCGGACGCTACTCCGTCATCGGGCTTGAGCCGGACGCCGTCTGGCGCGCCAACGGCGAGGTCGCCGAAATCAATCGCTCGCCGGAAAAGAAGCCCAAGGCCTTCACGCGCGAGGCAAAACCCGCGCTCGACGTCGCTGCGCGCGTTCCTGGCCGAGTCGGGACTCAAGCTTCCGCTCGAGCTGCCGCCCATGGCGGCCGGCGTGTTCGGCTATATGGGCTACGACACGGTCCGCCTGTTCGAGCACCTGCCCAACGTCAACGCGGACGATCTCGGCGTGCCGGACAGCGTGCTGATGCGCCCGACGCTGGTCGTCATCTTCGATTCCGTGAAAGACGAGATCAGTCTCGTCACGCCGGTTCGCCCGGAGCCGAAGCTCGCCGCCGAGAAAGCCTACAAGGCGGCTGTAAAGCGTCTCAAGGCGGCGGTGGCGGCGCTCGAGGCGCCACTCACGCATCAGGGCGCGCTGGCGCAGAAGAAGCTCGCGCAGCCGGAGCCGCGCTCGAACACGAGCGCCGCGCGAATATCTTTCGCATGGTCGAGCGGGCGAAGGAATACATCCGCGCCGGCGACATCTTCCAGGTCGTGCTGTCGCAGCGGTTCTCGGCGCCGTTCACGCTGCCGCCGTTCGCCCTCTACCGCGCGCTCCGGCGCCTCAATCCGTCGCCGTTCCTGTTCCATCTCGATTTCGGCGACTTCGCGCTCGTCGGCTCCTCGCCTGAGATCCTGGTGCGCGTGCGCGACGGCGAGGTCACCATCCGTCCGATCGCCGGCACGACACGGCGCGGGGCGACCGAGAGCGAGGACAAGACGCTCGCGGAGGCCCTGCTCCGCGACCCCAAGGAGCGCGCCGAGCACCTGATGCTGCTCGATCTCGGCCGCAACGACGTCGGGCGCGTCGCCAACATCGGCTCGGTCGAGGTCACGGATCAATTCGTCATCGAGCGCTACAGCCACGTGATGCATATCGTCTCGAACGTCATCGGGCGGCTCGGCAAGTCGAACGACGCCATCGATGCGCTCATGGCGGGCTTTCCGGCAGGCACCGTCTCGGGCGCGCCGAAAGTGCGCGCCATGGAGATCATCGACGAGCTGGAGAAGTCGAAGCGCGGGCCGTACGCGGGCTGCGTCGGCTATTTCACGGCCGACGGCGAGATGGACACCTGCATCGTGCTCAGGACCGCGATCGTCAAGGACGAGAAGCTCTACGTGCAGGCCGGCGCCGGCGTCGTCTTCGACTCGATCCCGGAGAACGAGCAGCAGGAGTGCATCAACAAGGCCAAGGCCGTGGTCCGCGCCGCCGAGGAGGCCGTGCGCTTCGCCGCGCGCCGCGGCAAGGGCTCGAAGCGCGGCAACGGCGGTCCTTTCGCCTGAAACCGAGCCGGGCGCAGCGCCTGTAATGGCGTGCGCTTGACGGTGGCGCGCGGCGCACGATTGCACCTGCATTAGCCTGCAAAAGCACCAACGCAATTCTTGTGCGGACAGGCGAATCGGTGCGCCTTGGCGGCCAGAGACCTTCATGGCTGGTCTCGAAGTCGAAAGCGGCCAAATGATCAAGCAACCGAAGCGCATTGTCGTCACTGGTGGAGCGGGCTTCGTCGGCTCGCACTTGTGCGACCGCCTGCTCGAGCGCGGCGACGAGATTCTTTGCGTCGATAATTTCTATACGGGCGCGAAGCGGAATGTCGAGCATCTTCTCGGCCATCCGAGATTCGAGCTGATCCGCCACGACGTGACGTTTCCGCTCTACCTCGAGGCCGACCAGATCTATCATCTCGCCTGTCCGGCGGCGCCGATCCACTACCAGCGCGATCCCGTGCAGACGCTCAAGACGTCCGTGCACGGCGCGATCAATGTGCTGGGCCTAGCCAAGCGGCTCAAGATCCGCGTGCTGCAGGCGTCGACGTCGGAGGTCTACGGCGATCCCCACGTACATCCGCAGACGGAAGACTACTGGGGCCACGTCAATCCGATCGGAATCCGCTCCTGCTACGACGAAGGCAAGCGAGCGGCCGAGACACTTTTCTTCGACTACCACCGCCAGCACGGCCTGCAGATCAAGATCGCGCGCATCTTCAACACCTACGGGCCGCGCATGCACGTGAACGACGGGCGCGTCGTATCCAATTTCATCGTGCAGGCGCTCCTGGGCGAGCCGATCACGCTCTACGGCGATGGCCTGCAGACGCGCTCGTTCTGCTACGTCAGCGACCTCGTCGACGGCCTCATGCGGCTCATGGACTCGCCGGCCGAGGTCACCGGCCCGATCAATCTCGGCAACCCCAACGAAATGACCATCCGCGAGCTGGCCGAGGCGGTCGTGGAGCTCTCCCGATCGAAGTCAAAAGTCATCTACCTGCCGCTCCCTCAGGACGACCCGAGGCAACGCCAGCCAGATATCAGCCTAGCCAAGAAGCGCCTGAAATGGCAGCCGACAGTAGAGCTGCGCGAAGGGCTCGAGAAAACGATTGCCTATTTCGACGACATTCTCGTCCGCGCTCCCATCGCCATTCCAAAGCCGCTCACTGCGAGCGATGCTTCTCGCCCGAACGGACGCGCGCGCAAGTCACATCGCGCTCCCGCCCTCGAGCGCCGCGGCCGCCCGAAAAGCGCCACGAGGCTCAGTCAATCATCATAAACGGCAGCAGACCTTCGGTTGCCGTACTTGGGGGACACTTGGGGGGATAGCTGGGGGGAAGGTCGTCATGTCTCGCGTACGTACCGCGTCGGAATCTCGTGCAAATAGTGAATTGCTCGTCGTGTGCCGTCGCGCCACGATCGCCGGCTCGCTGACCTATGACGGCGAGGTCGTGCTCGGCGGCCGCATCGAGGGCGATGTGCGCTGCAAGAGCCTCGAGATCGGAGAACGAGGCTCGGTCGACGGCGATATCGTCGCGGAGCGCGTGGTCGTGCTCGGCGAGGTCGCGGGCACGATCCACGCCAACGAGATCGTGCTCAAGACAGCGTGCAGCGTCTCGGGCGAAATCTATCACCGCCATCTCGTGCTCGAGGACGGCTGCTTTTTTGAGGGCCAATCGCGCCGCGATGCGGATCCGATGCTGCGCGCGGCGCACGCAGAGGGGCAGGCGTAGAAGCCGGGAGGGCAGCGTTTCCGCTGCCACGCATCGCATCATACAGCTCCGCTACCGACCAGCGAGCACAGCGTCGCCGCGCTCGACTTGTCGTGATCGGTTAGCACCTCCTCGACGCTCAAGAGTTTCACGGCGCCATTCGCCGACAGCATCACGTAGCGCATGGAGCGAACGCCGAGGCCGAACTGGGTGAGGTCGATCGAGAAGTCCGGTCTTGAGCGCGAATTCAGCGTTGCCGTCGGCCAGCATGAGCACCTTCTCTGTGCCGCCATGCTCGTTGGCCCAATGATCGAGAACGAAGATATCGTTGACCGCGATGCAGGCGACGGTATCGATCCCCATGCGTTTGATCTCGTCCGAGAGCGCGATGATGCCCGGCAGATGCTGCTTGTGGCAGGTCGGCGTGTAGGCGCCGGCGACGGCGAAGAGCGCGACGGCGCGGCCATGGAAGATATCGGCGGTGGAGCGGGCCTCGGGGCCCGCCGGACCCATAGTGGTGAACACCGCGTCCGGAATCTGCTCTCCTGCTTTGATCATCATGGTCGGTCCCTCCGTTTACACACACGAAGGCAGCGCGCCGCGGGCACGCTGCGTTCATCTTCCGGTGCGTATACGGAGACAGGACAGGTTTGGTTTGGTTCGCGGGAAGATGGTGACGGCGACGGGAAATCTGGCGCCGCGGCTTAGCGCATAACGCAAGGATAGGCGCGGAGTGCGGGCAAAGTCCCGTTACCGCATCAGTCCGACACTACTTGGTGCCGTTGCCGTTCCGTACAGCCGCCGGCCAAAGGACGCAGCGCGAGCCGTCATAGAAGGTATCGCCACCGCAGGGTGTGCGATACTGGCCAATGCCGCCGCGGCTGGTGTCGAGGCGCCAGCCATCGAAATTCTGCGCCGGCGAGATCGCGTAGCGGCGGGGAAGCTGTATCGCGCGGCCGCAATCGGCACGGTAGGTACGAATGTGTCCGGGAGACCGTTCGACAAAGACGCGGCAACCGCCCAGCGTGGGGTCGTGGGCCTCGGCGGACATCACCGAACCGCCCACTACAACAGCAGCAATGCTGGCAACGCGAAGATACATGATGGCAACCTGACAACTGGAAGCTATATCGACAGTATAGACCTTCCGTGTGGAGAAGGTTCCGCATTTTTGCGGAATGCGTTGTCCGGCAGGCGAAAACCGCGGTTTGGGTTAATCGTCTGTTGCCATTGCAGGATTCTTAACGCTGCTAGCGCGGGGCCTCGGCCGCCTTCGTCCCGGCGCGGAGCGCAAGGAGCAGGTTCGACTCGCGCGGGCGCCAGCGGTAGCCGATGCCGAAGTCGAGAGGCTCGGCGCGGCCTTTGCGGAAAAGCTCCTTCATGCCGGGCTGGCTGCGGCCTGGAAAAATCGAGATGGGCCCGAGGTAATTGCCGAAGGGATGCAGCTCCCAGTCCTTCGCATCGAAGTAGCGCACGGGAATTCCGGAATCGTCCTGGACCACGGCGACGCTCTTGGTGAGGACGAACTCGCGCACTTTCGTGAACGCGTTCGAGTGCATGAGATAGGAAGCACTCTTCAAGAGGCTGTCGCCGGTGCCAAGGCTGTCGCAGAACTGCAAGAAGCCGCTCTTCTTGACGCCGCCGTCGGAGAGGTCAGTGCTAAAGTAATAAAGCGTGCGCGGGGGACCGTCTCCCTTGGCGAAGACGATCTTCACGCCGTTTGCGGGGCCGGTCTTGGCGGGCGCAGCAGCCGGCTGCAGGTTGCCGTTCTCATCGAGCGTGATGAAGCTCACCTCGCGGATCGTCTTGCCCGAGCGAGCAAGGAATACGTAGAGGATCGGCAGCGTGCCGGTGACACGGCCGTGGCTCAAGCTCCGTCTTCATCTTCTTGGTGATGAAGAAGCTGAAGCTCAGCACGGAGTTCAAGGAGACCTGCAGCTCCCGCAGGTCCTGGCGCGAGCGCGTGCGGCGGCAGCTTGGTGAGATCGGCGACCTGGCCCACGGGCTCGAGCCCGCTCAGCACGTAAGTGGTCGCCTCGGGGAAGAATGCGTCCGCATAGAGGTAATCCGGGCCGCTGAACATGTAGAACACGACGGGTCTCGGCTGGGTGACGTTCGTCTTCGACCAGGCGCCGATGCGAGAGAGCTGGCGCGCGTCGAGGCTCTCCCATGCCGAATTGAAATATTTGGCGTGACGCTGCCAGCCGTCATCGGCGGTGAACCTGGCGAGCGGAGAATTTGCGGACGGCTCGAGCCCGGCGAGCAGGCGCGCGACATCGTCCGGCGTCGCAGTCTCGTCGGCGGACGCGGCAAACGGTGCGAAGAGCCATAGACACACGAGTGCGAGGGCGCTCAGGAACGCTCGGCGGCTATGCATGTCGATTTCCCTCAATGCTCGTCACCGCTCGCTGCGGCGGGAGATGAAATAGATGATGAGGCCCGCGAGAACGGTCGCCAATCCAGCGAGCGACTGCACGGGACGTTCGATCACGAGATAGTACATCATGAACAAGGTGACGCCGAGGAAGACCAAGGGCGTCAGCGGATAGCCCCAGGTCCGGTACGGGCGGATGAGAGTGGGCCGCGTCAGGCGCAGCACGATCACGCCAAGCACGGCGAGGAACGCGCACAACGTCAGGCTGAATTGGATGTATTCCAGCACGGCCTCGAAGCTCCGCGTCATCATCATCAGCGTGACGATGACGAGCTGAAACAGGATGGCCACGGCCGGGACGCCGGCGGCCGTCCTGCGGGAGAAGGCGCGCATGAGTGCCACGTCCTCGCCCATGGACATCGTCACCCGCGGGCCGATCCAGGTCATGGCGCTGATCGATGAAACGAGCCCGAGGCAGATTAAGCCGCCGACGATATGCCCGCCCGTGGCGCCGAAGATGTGCTCGCCCGCGATCTGCGCGACGTCGAGCTGGCCGGCCATCTTGTCGATGGGCGTCGAATAGAGGAAGACGAAATTCAAGCCGACGTAGAGAGCGATGACGATCAGCGTCGCGGCGATGATGGAGATCGGGAGACTGCGCTGCGGGTCCTCGACCTCGCCGGCGATGTAGGTCGCAGCGTTCCAGCCGCTGTAGGAGTACATGACGAAGACGAGGCTCACCGCGAACGGTGCGCCGGCGATATAGGAGAGGTCGCCAGCGGCAGGCGCGAACGAAATCGGCTGCGGCTCGGCCAGTGCGAGACCGGCGACGATCAGCACGACGATCAGCACGATCTTGAGCAGCGTCGACACGTTCTGGAACGTGCTGCCGTGGCGTACGCCCGAGAGATGCACGAGCGAGACGAGCCAGACCACGGCGAGGCCGGCTGCCAGCGGCGGAGCATCGGGCACGACACCCTGGAAGTATTCGCCGAACGCCATGGCCGCGAGCGCCACCGGCGCCGCAAAGCCCACGGTTGCCGACACCCAACCGGCGAGAAACCCGACGGCGGGATGATAGATGCGCGAGAGAAAGTTGTACTCGCCGCCCGAGCGCGGAAAGGCCGCCGCGAGCTCGGCGTAGGCGAGGGCCCCGCCCAGCGCGGCAATCCCGCCCACGATCCAGAGCAGCAGCACGGGAAAGGCCGAGGGGATGTCCTTGACCTGGAAGCCCAGGCTCGTGAAGACGCCGATGCCGATCATGTCGGCCACGGCGAGCGTGGTCGCCGTCAGCACCGACACCGACCGAAGGCTGAGGCCGTTGGCGTCCGAAGGCCCGGCGCTGCTCGTGACTGCCATGGTCATGGAGGTGCCTCGAGAGGGCCAAGCCGGCGGTACAAGGCAAAAAGCCTATTCATTCCGGCACTTTTCAACAACCCGCTCAGGGATTTGTTGTGCCTGCGTTGCGAAAATACACCGAATTGGTGGACCTTTTCTTAGCCGATGGCCGCTCATTGTGTCCTTGGGAAAACGGCCGCGGCCGGTCGTCTCGGCGAATGGTAAGGCTCCTGGCAAGCATTTTTGCCTTAGTCTCGTTCATAGTGTCACGTCGATGCTCAAGCCCAGTCACGGAGCCCGCCCTGCATGATGGAGAGGCGCTTTCAGGCAGCGGCCCTTGCCGCGCTCGCCCTGGCGGCGGCCCTTTTCGCGTTCGAGCCCGCGCGCGTGCTCGCCGCCAACACAGTGCAGCGGTCGGGCCTCAAGGGGCCGACGGATGACGTGCCGGCACCGCATAGCGTGCAGTCGCGCTCAGGGCCGCTCAAGCAGGCCAAGACGGCGATCGTCGAGTTCCAGACGGCGCCCTTCCCGTATCAGGGGACGCCGCCCGGCTCAGACACGCCGTTCCTCAACGTCGAGCAAGAGGGCCGCCGCGGGCACAGCACGCCGTTCGGGCGCGTCTACTGGGAGGACGAGACCTACAGCGACCGGCACGTTCTGCTCCACATCCCGAAGGGCTTCGATATCAGACGCCCGTCGGTCATGGTCGTCTACTTTCACGGCCACGGCGCGACGCTTGAAACGCGACGTCCTCGACCGGCAGGAGGTCGCGGCGCAGATCGCGAACTCGGGCGTCAACGCGGTTCTCGTGGCGCCGCAGCTCGCGGTCGATGCGGCGGATTCGAGCGCCGGGAAATTCTGGGAGCCGGGCGCCTTCGGGCGCTTCGTCGGCGAGGCCGCCGAACAGCTCGCCAAGCTGCACGGCGACAAGCGCTCGGTACGCACCTTCGCGAGCATCCCAGTCGTGATCGTCGCCTACAGCGGCGGCTATCTGCCGGCGGCCTGGTGCGCCACCCGGGGCGGGCTCAAGAAGCGGCTCAAGGGTGTGGTGCTGCTCGACGCGCTCTACGGCGAGCTCGACAAGTTCGCGGCCTGGATCGAGAACGACCGCTCGGCCTTCTTCGTCAGCGCCTATCTCGATTCGACGCGCGAGAAGAACGCGGAGCTGGCGCAGATCCTCACCGCGCCGCAACGTCGGCTATACGACCGCGCTCGACAAGAAGCTCGGCCGAAGGGAACGTGGTCATCCTCGCGGGCGGCGGCGAAGAGGTCAAACATCGCGACCTCGTCACGCACGCTTGGGTCGAGCGGCCGCTGGCGGACCTGCTCAAAAGGCTGACCGGCTTCCTGCGCTAAGGCGCGTTTAACCACAGGCCGCTGATCCCGGCGTGCGTCGAGAGCACAAGCCTTGACTGTGCGGCGCTGTTGTCCATTGTGCCGCGATGCTGACACTCACCCTCCTGCGCCACGCGAAATCGAGCTGGGACGATCCCGCGCTCGCCGACCACGACCGCCCGCTCTCGAAGCGCGGCACGAAAGCCGCGCCTGAGATCGCCAAGTATCTGAAGCGCGAAGAGCTGCTGCCGAACCTCGTCCTGTGCTCGGGCGCGGTCAGGGCGCGAGCGACGCTCGCCCTGATACTCGCCGAGATCGGACGGGCGGCGCCCGAGATCCGTTACGACGACACGCTCTACCTTGCGGAGCCGGAGACGATCCTGCAACGCGTCAAGGACGTCGAGCCGCAGCACACGCACCTCATGGTGATCGGCCACAATCCCGGCATGCACGCGCTCGCTCTCGAGCTCACGGGCGGAGGAGAGCGCAAGGCGGTAGCCGCTCTCGCCACGGAGTTTCCGACGGCGGCCCTTGCCGTGCTGACCTTCGACGCGACCCGGTGGAGCGACATCAACACCGCGTCCGGCCGCCTCGAGCACTTTGTCACGCCGCGCCGCCTCGCCGGCTGAGGACAACGGCGCGCAAGCGCTGGATGGGGCCAGCAGAATCAGGCCACCTGCTCGCTTGACGTCGAGGGGAGCGGGCTGGCCCCGGCAGCGGCATGAGTGGCCTCACGATCGGCAGAGCACACGGCTACGGCCGCGCGGCCCGATTCCCAGCCGGCACGAACGATGGCGGCGCAGACGAACCTGCTGGCCCCGGCGTTTCTCGTCGGCCTCGCGCTATCGCCTCTCATCTTCGGCGGCAACGTTCCGCTCGCCTGGGGCGTCAATGCCCTCGTCTTCGGGCTCGCTGCTGTCGCTCTACGCCATCCCCTACCTGACGCCCGGGCGCCCCTGGCCGGTGCCGCTCGCCCGCTTCAAGTTGCCCGCGATCTGCTTCGCGTCGGTGCTCATCTGGATCGCGCTCCAGGCGCAGACGTGGTGGGTGCCGGATTTCCTCGTCGCGCCAGCGTGGCGGCGCGCCTCCGAGCTGCTCGGCGAGCCCGTCGCCGGAGCCATCAGCGTCAACCCGCTCGAGACGCAGCTCGGGCTCATGCGGCTGGCGACGGCTGCGGCCGTGTTCCTGCTCGCGCTCGAGATCGGCCGAGAGGGACGGTGGGCGGAGCGAATCATCGCCACCGTTGCCATCGCGGGCGCAGTGCACGCCGTCTATGCCATGGGGCTCGCGGCGATCGGCCCCAAGGCCGCGGGCCTCCTGCTGCCCTCCTCGCTCTTCAATCTCAAACAAGATCGCGGCGCTCGCCGGAACGTTCATCAACCGCAATCATTTCGCGATCTATCTCGGCCTGAGCCTGCTCGCGTCCTGGGCGCTGTTCCTCGGCAGACTTCGCTCGGGGCTGTCGGACCACGGCTACCGGGGACAGCGCGAGGCGCTCGCCAAGGGCGTGCGGCTCGTGCGCGACGTGGCGCGCTTCTCGGTTCTGATGGTGCCGCTCACGATGGCGCTCCTCATGACGGGATCGCGCGCGGGCCTGTTTCTCACGCTGGCGGCGATGCTGGTCCTGCTGGTCATCGAGCGGCGCGCGGGGAGATCGTCGCTGCCGATGAAGGCGGCGCTCGCTGTCGCCGTCGTCGGCGTGATCATCGGATTAGCGGCGCGCGGCGACGCAATCGGGGCAAAGATCGCGGGCACCAGCTCGTCCGACGTCGAAAGCCGGCTCGCGGTCGCCGCCATCACGGTGCGAGCTATCGCCGAAAGCCCAATAATCGGGCATGGATATGCGACATTTGCGAGCGTATTTCCCGTCTATCGCGATGATAGTATTCCTTTGCCCGGGAAATGGCTCGAAGCTCACAATAGTTTTCTCGAGGCGATACTCGGATTGGGAATTCCGATGGCATTGGTTCTTTTCGCCGGATTTGCGGCGCTGGTGTTTCAATGTATAAAAGGGGCGCTAACGCGCAAGCGTGACAGATTGGCCCCGGGTGTGGCCGTCGGCGCGACACTGATCGTTGGCCTGTCACGCGCTCGTCGACTTCAGCATACAGCTCCAAGGCATAGCGCTCGCCTATGCCGCATTGCTCGGAGCCGGATATGCGCAATCGTGGACCAGCCGGGAGACATAATCGCGCGGCATGTTTGGTAGGCTGTTCAGAGTCAAAACCAAAACGCCGACCAAAATTCAACCCTCGCCTGCCAGAGGGCACGCGCGTCTATGCGATTGGCGACATTCACGGACGATCCGATCTTCTCGACCTCATGCATCACATGATCGGCGAGGATATTTCGGCATATCGGCCGCCGGAATGCCACATCATCTATCTCGGCGACTACATCGATCGCGGGCACGATTCGTGCGGCGTGCTTAAACGCCTCTCGGGGCCGCCTCCCTTCGCCATGAAACGGACGCTGCTCATGGGCAACCACGAGCAGATGCTGCTCCGCTTTCTCGACGACGGCTCGAACACCGCCTGTGGCGGCAATTCGGGGGCATGGAAACGCTCTTGTCCTACCGCATCGACGTCAACACGGCGCTCGCGACGCCTGGGTTCCCCGGGCTCGGCGCCGAGCTTGCCAATCGCATGCCGCCGCAGCACCTCCAGTTTCTCCAGTCCCTAGTCCACGTCGGTGAGTGTCGGCGACTACTTCTTCTGCCACGCCGGCGTGCGGCCCGGCGTTCCGCTCGAAGAGCAGCGGGAGCGCGACCTGCTCTGGATCCGCGACGAGTTCCTGGCGAGCGGCAAATGCTTCGGCAAGATGGTCGTGCACGGGCATTCCCCCGTGGAGCACCCCGGATTTCAGGGCCAATCGCATCAACATCGATACGGCCGCGTACCTCACCGGCCGGCTCACCTGCCTCGTGCTCGAGGGCGAAGCGCAACGCACCCTCTCGACGTAAGGTTCGCGCCAACTCCTCATGCTCAATTGCCAGATGGAATGGTGATCCTGAGCCGGCAGCCGCGCCGGCAGGAGTGTGCGCCAGCCAGCCCGATGGGGGCGAACTTGCCTGCAGCCAACAATGCCGATGCGACGTGACCTGCCGGTGCTGAGAACGGCGCTCCGAGTTGCAGGAGCCGCTTTGGCCTTGCTTGCCTGCGGCTGCAGCCAGATGCAGAGCGGCTTTTCGCGGACAAAACCTCGGCATCGAGACAAAGAGCCTGCCGACGCCGCCCGCGCCAAAGCTCGAGCACGGCGACAAGCTCAGAGTCACGGTCTTCAACGAGCCGCAGCTATCGGGCGAGTTCGCCGTCGATGGCGCGGGCGCGATTGCGTTTCCGCTCATCGGTCAGGTGCAGGTCGCCGCGCTCGAAGCCGGCGAGGTGGAGCAGACGCTCACCGGATCGCTTGAAGGGCCGCTACCTAGTCAATCCGAAGATCGCCGTCGAATTTCTCACGCTGCGACCGTTCTACATCCTGGGCGAGGTCGCCAAGGCCGGCGAATACGCCTACCGGCCGGGCCTCAACGCGGTCAGCGCCGTGGCGATGGCCGGCGGGTTCACGCCAAGAGCTGCCACGAGCTACGTCCTGATCCGGCGTGCGAACGAGAACAAGGATCAGGAGCTCGCGCTCGACTCGAGCGTCCCCGTCTATCCGGGCGACATGATCACCATCGCAGAGCGGCTTTTCTGAGCACCGAATGCGCGCCTTCAGACGAGGCCGCGTGCCAAGCGCCACGCCTCCTGTCGGCTTGGCAATAAGCTCGCGTGCAGCGCTCCCGATGCAAGCCCGGCACAAGGTTGTATCGCTAGACGGCATAAGGGGGGCGAGCGCTTGGATTCCCAATCGAATCAACTGATTGTGTTCACGACTCGGCTCGCGAGAGCTTCGGTCTCGACGGTCGCGTTTCGCGAAATGTCAGGCAGTACCGTCGGTTGGTCGTCTTTGTGGCGAGCGCGTCGAGAGCACTTTGAGGGGCGACGCATGAGACCGCGGCTCGGCGTGGCGGGCGCTGACGGGAAGCCTGATCGCGCTCTCCGCCGTTGCCGGCTGGGCCAGCCCAGTCAGCGCGCAGAAGCTACCAAGAGGGGACTTCCGTAACCGCCACTCCCCCGTCCACTCGCAGCCAACCTCAGCGACCTTTTCGCAGCGGGTGTCCGCCGTACACGGGACCGGCATCAACGCGGCGGCCTTCACGTTCCTGCCGCGGGTCAGCACGTCGACGGTCTACGACAACAACGTCTATGCCACGCCGTCGAACCGAGACGGCGACACATACGTGAACATGGACGGGCAGCTCGGCATCGTCTCGAACTGGTCGCGGCATGCGCTCGAGTTCTACATCGGCGGCGGCGGCAACCGATACTATCGATCTCAAGGACGAAGTCGAAGGGCTACGCCAATGCCGGTGTCGCCGGACGGCTCGACGTCACGCAGGGATCTCTGGCTCACGGGCTACGGCAAATACAGGCTCGGCTTCGAGCCGCGCGGCTCGGGCGAGTCGTTCCAGCAGTTCAAGGAACCCATCACGACGCAGACGGTCGACGGCGGGGCGCTGGTGCACAGGGCGTTCAATCGGGTATGGGTCGAGCTATCGAGCTCGGTACGGCACCAGACTGTTCGCGATGCCGAGCTCCTTGTCGACGGCCAGTTCCAGGAGGTCGATCAATCGTTCCGCGACGGCACGTATCAAGGATGTCAGGGGGCGGCTCGGCTACGAATTCAGCCCGAAGACGTCGGCCTTCATCGAGACGGCGCGCGAATGGCGCAACTACGACGACAGCACGCTTCGACGGCAATGGCTACAAGCTGCTTGCGGGCCTGCGCTACGAGTTCACGCGCCTCGTCAACGCGGAGGTGGCCGTCGGCTACCTCATCAGGAATCCAACGGCATACTCGACGATATCGACAGCTGGGCCTTCCGCGCGCAGCTCAGATACGACATCACGCCCTTGCTCAGGACCGAGATCGTCGGCTCACGCGACATCGGCGCACCGAGCATGGATCTTGGTGACGCGGCGTCGAACCGGATCGAGTCCGAGATCGGCGTGCGTGCCGACTACGCGCTTGGCCGCGACCTGACACTGACAGTTGGCGCGGGTACGGCTGGGTCGATTACGTCGACGCGGAGCGAGATGACCGCTACGTACGCCTCACCTCGGGCCTGGAATACATGCTGCGTCCGTCGCTATCGCTGTGGGCTAACTATGCATTCCTGACCTACGATTCGAATCAGGTGCCGACGATCGACTACGACAAGAGCGTGTTCAGCGTCGGCGTCGTAACCCGCTACTAGGCCTTTCCGCCCTTAGTTACACGCCGAAAGACCATAGCTCTTTGTTTTTGTCGTGCTTCTTATCGGAAAACCGATTCCCATCCCCGGATCAAGTCCGAGGACAGGCTTTTTCCGGAAGCACTCTGGGTTTTCCTTTCGCAGCGGTCCCGCCTCACATGGCGAATCGCCATCGTCGGCGGAGTGCCGGGTGGTCAATAACCACCGCCACAACCTGCGACATCCTGAACCGGAATATGCCGCTCGCGCCGTCTCGCGGCGGTTGATGGCGCCCAGAGCCCACTGTCGTGGCTCTCCAGAATCGCCTTATCCTTTGTTGTGGCGGCTTCCTTTTTCGCGCTGTCTGGTTGCCTCTAGCCACTTCCAGACACGCCCGATCAGGGATCCGCCAGACTTATTTCGGCCCTCGAGCAACGATCCGGGTCTCCGCCGCTGATGCACGGTCATTTCAAGCTTACGCCGGCGAGCGTCGTGCGCGGCCAGCCGTTGAGCGAGAGCGCGCCGAGCAGCGTCGACCCGCGCCGGCTCTGGTCCGTGTTTCTTCGGCGCTGGCAGGTCGTCCTGGGAGCGACGGCGGTCGTTGCGGTGCTGGTGGCCGTTTGGCTCCTGCAGACGACGCCGATCTACACCGCGTCGACGCAGGTCCTGATCGATCCGCGCAAGGAGCGCATCCTCAAGGACGAGGCCGTCATCTCGGAGCTGGGCTCGACGCCAGCACGATCGCGACCGAAGTGTCGCTCGTGCAGTCGTTCTCGATCGCGCGACGCGTTGTCGAGCGGCTCAAGCTCGCCCAGCATCCCATGTTCGGGGGTGCCAAGCCCGGCTTCAGCTTCACAGGATGGCTGATGAGCCTCCTGTTCTCGTCCGATGCCGAGCGACGATGAGCTGCCATCTGCCAACAAGGGCGCATCGTCGCAGCCGAGCGATGCGGCCGGCGATCTCACTCCGGCCGTCCTCGCGTCCGTCTCGGCGGTACAGAGCGGGATCTCGGTCCGCCGGGTTGCCGCGACCTACTTCATCGACATCTCATTTTCGCATCCGAATCCCGAGCTCGCGGCGAAGGTCGCCAATGCGATCGCCGAATCCTATCTCGTCGAGCAGCTCGAGGCGCGCTATCAAGCGGCGCGGCGTGCCGCGACCTGGCTCAGCGAGCGCGTCGCGGCGCTGCGCGGCCAGCTCGAGACCTCGGAGCGCGCGCTCGCCGAGCACCGCGCGAAGTACAATCTCGTCACCGCACAGACCGGCACGCTCGCCGACCAGCAGGCGGCCGACGTCAATACGCAGCTCGTCGCGGCTCGCTCGCAGACGGTGGAGAAGAAGGCCAAGTACGACCAGGCCCAGCGCATCCTCGAGGGCGGCGCCGGCATCGAGACGGTCGGGCGCGGTCATGGATTCGCCGGTCATCTCCGGACTGCGGACCCAGGACGCCGATCTCGCGCGCCAGGAAGCCGATCAACTGACCCGCTACGGACCGGAGCATCCGAGCATCGTCAAGCTCAAGGCCGAGCGCGGCGACCTGCGCCGGCAGATCAATCGCGAGGTCGCGCGCGTCGTGCTGACGCTCAAGACCGACTACGAGTTCGCGCTGAAGAAAGAACAATCGCTGGAGGCAAGCCTGCAGGAGCTCACCGGGTCCGACAATCGCAACGATCAGGCGGTCATCCGCTTGCGGGAGCTCGAGCGCGACGCGCAGTCGAACAGGGTCCTTTACGAGTCGCTCCTCAACCGCTTCAAGGAGGCCGAGCAGCAGACCAGCCTGCAGAACGCCGAGTCGCGCATCATCGCGCCAGCTCTCAAGCCCTCGACACCGAGCTATCCGAACAAGAAGCGCTTCATGATTCTGGCGCTGCTTTCCGGCCTTGCGTTCGGCATCGGCACGGCGCTCTTGCTCGAACATATCGAGAATGGCTTTACGACCATCGAGCAAGTCGAGCAGACGCTCCAGCTGCCGGTGCTCGCGATGGTACCGCAGCTCAGCGAGCGCGATCGAACCATTGAGGATCGCGTCGTGCCCATCGCCGAGTACGTGGCCATGCGGCCGCTGTCGCGGTTCGGCGAAAGCATCCGCAGCGTGCGCGTCAGCACGCAGATGTCGAATGTCGACGACCCGCCAAAGCTGGTGCTCGTCACTTCGTCAGTGCCGTCCGAAGGTAAGACGACGATGATGCTGTCTCTTGCGGCGTCTGCCGCGGCAGCCGGACAGAACACGCTCTTGATCGATTGCGATCTCAGACATCCGTCGATGTCGAAATACTTCAGCGTCCACGAGCGGCCGGGGCTTACGGACCTCCTGTGGGGACGCGTGCAGGCCGAGGACGTGTTTTTGCGTGGACCCATTCCGCTGATGACTCTGTTGCCCGCGGGGACCACGACGCGCCATCCGCCCGACATTCTCGGCTCCGAGCGGCTGCGCTCGCTCCTCAATTCGGTGCGCCAAGCCTACGACTGCGTGTTCATCGATGCGCCGCCGCTGACGCCGGTTATCGACAGCGCACTGCTCTCGAAGCTTGCTGACAAGATCATCTTCGTCATCCGCTGGCGCACGACGCCGCGCGACATCGTCGCGCGCGCGGTGCAATCGATCGACGATCCCCGCCAGAAGATCGCGGGTGTGGTCGTGAACCATACGCAGCTCGGAATGCTGTCGAGCTACGCGCCCTATTACAACTACTACCACAAGAAGTATCAGGCCTATTACACCGAGTAAGCGAGAGAGGACCACGCGGGGATGCTGCGTCTGTGCTGTCTCATAGCCGGCCTTGCACTCGCCGGCGCCGGAGCACTGATGGCGCGCCAGGAACTGGCGCTCGCCGACGCGCGTCATGTGGCGCGCGACGCGCGGCCCGGCCGCACTACGGTACCCGTGTCGCGGCTTCGCGAAGCCTACAGCGCGCTCGACGCCGTGAATGCGCGGGGCACCGATCAGCTCGACATCGCAATCAAGCTCCACGGCCTGGGCGAGACTGACGGCACAGAGAGCCTGATCGTGCGGCACGCACGCGTCTATCGGGCGGCAGAAAAGCTCGCGCGCGCTTCCCCCCTCGATGCGAGGGCATGGTGCGTGCTTGCACTTGCGCAGTCGAAAGCCATCGGCATCACGCCCGCCGTGGTCGAGCAGATCAGGGCCTGCTACGCGTTCGGGGCGCGCGAGATCGGGATCATCGACGGGCGGCTGATGTTCGTCTGGAGCGCCTGGGATCAGCTGCCGCAGGACGTGCGCAACGCTGCCATGATCGACGTCGCCGCAACGCTGGAGGATCCGGCGCTCGCGCCGTGGATGGCGAACCGGCTCGCCTATGCCGTGGCGACCGTCGCTCCGTCGCGCGCGCCGCTCGCGGAGACGCTCCTCGACACCTACGGGGAGCAGCTCAAGGTCAGGTATGAGCAGGCCGTCAGCAGCTATCGGCGCGTGGCAGCCGCCCGCAACGCCGCGCGATAGGAGGGACGCCCGGATCCATGCATCGACTTCTCCTGCTCTCGGTGGACCTCGCGTGCATGTGCATCGCCACGATCCTGGCGCTGCTGCTGCGCGACAACCTCGAGCCGTCGCTCGTCCGGCTCAGGGAAATACTACCCTATCTGGCCTTTTCTCTTCTGTCGGCGGCGATTGCGTTTCCGCTGCTCGGCACCAATCGGGCGATCTGGCGCTACAGCACGCTCAACGACTATTTCCGCGTCCTGACCGCCGTGCTGGCCGCCGTCCTCGGCGCCGTGGCGCTCGGATTCGCACTCAACCGGCTCGAGGACGTCGCACGCGCGCTCCCCGTGCTCCAGGGCATCCTGCTCGTCGCGCTGATGACGGTGGTACGCGTGACAGCAGAGACTGCGGCATGCCCGGCGGATGCGACCGCCGGTGAGGACGCAGCTTACGAGCGAACGCAAGGAGACCGTGCTCGTGCTCGGCATCGACGCGATCGCCGAGCTTTTCTCTGCGTGCGGTCGCGGAGGCCGCCGAAGAGCACATCCGGATTGCCGGGATCGTGGGCCGCAACGAGCGCCACAGCGGCCGCTCCTTTCACAACCACGCCATTCTCGGCACGCCAGAGCAGCTCCCTCGGTACTCAGGGAGCTCGAGATCCATGGCGTGTTCGTCGATCGCATCGTCGTGACGCAGGCATTCGAGCGGCTGATGCCGGCGGCGCGCGAAGCACTCGGCGAGATCGAGGCCGGGCAGCGACATCGTCGTCGACTATTTCTCGGAGCGCCTCGGCTTTGCGCGCCAGGAGCGGGTCCAGTTCGAGCCGCCGCTATCGCGCCGACCTCAGGCGAGACGCCGGCGAAGAGCGCGCTCGATCCTCTCGGCGCGTCTCGCGGACTCGCCGGCGCTCAAGCGGCCCTACTGGACCTTCAAGCGTGCCGCCGACATCGCCGGAGCCTCGGTGCTGATCCTCGTCCTCTCGCCGCTCATCGCGCTCGTCGGGATGCTGGTCGTCGCTCGATGTCGGCCGGCCTGCGCTATTCTGGCAGTTGCGCCCGGCGCAGCTCGGACGGCCGTTCAAGCTCTACAAATTCCGTACCATGCGCGCAGCGCACGACAGCGAAGGCGCGCGGATTCCCGACGAGGAGCGCCAGTCGCGGCTTGGGGCGCTTCCTGCGCCGAAGCCGCCTCGATGAGCTGCCGCAGATCTTCCACATCCTGCCGGCGAAATGTCGTTCGTCGGTCCGCGTCCGCTGCTTCCGGTCGATCAGGCTCCGCAGCATGCCGGCCGCCTCGCCGTTCGGCCGGGTCTCACCGGCTGGGCGCAGGTCAACGGCGGGCGCGAGGTCTCCGCCGACGACAAGGCGGCGCTGGACATCTGGTACGTTCACAACGCGAGCTTCCGGCTCGATCTCGTCATCATCGCGCGGACGGTGCAGAACAGTTCTATTCGGCGAGCACACGAATCGGCACGCGGTGAGGCAGGCGCGACGAAGCGTTGGCTGCGCGCGGACGGACCATTGCCAGCCTTCTGCCGACCTTCTACGGCGCGCAGCGCGCAGCACTCAAGGGGTCGCGCAGCGCCGGGTTGCTTAGCCTTACGTGTCCGTCGTGTTGAGTTGAAGTTGCCTACCCCTTCTACGCTACGGCACAGAAACGTGTTGGACAAAGGACGGCCCAAGTTCGTCCTCCGGATGACACTCGTTTCATCCAGAGTGCGGTAGCTTTGCCTGCCAGTCGAGCGAGTCGGGCCTGGAAGGATCGATGACCGCAAGAAACGTGCTCGTCACAGGAGGCGCGGGCTATATCGGCAGCCATGCGTGCAAGGCGCTGGCGCGCGCCGGCTTCGTGCCCGTCGCCTTCGACAATCTTTCGTCGGGTCACGAATGGGCCGCCAAATGGGGCCCGCTCGTCGTCGCCGATATCCTGGATAGCGAGGGGCTTGCCGCGGCATTCCGGCGGTTCAAGCCCGCGGCCGTGCTCCATTTCGCGGCCTCGACCTACGTCGGTGAATCCGTTCGCGATCCCGGCAAGTACTACCGCAACAACGTCGCCGGCACGCTCAACCTTGCTCGAGGCGATGATCGATCACGGCGTCAAGCGCGTGATCTTCTCGAGCACGTGCGCGACATACGGCGTGCCCACCGAAACGCCCATTCGGGAGAGCCATGCACAGCACCCGATCAATCCGTATGGGGCTTCGAAGCTCATGGCCGAGCGCATGCTCGCCGACTTCGGCTCTGCGCACGGCTTGAGTTCGATCGCGCTGCGCTATTTTAATGCCGCCGGCGCCGACGCGGACGGGGAAATCGGTGAGGACCACGCGCCGGAGACGCATCTCGTGCCGCTCGTGCTGGATGCCGCCGCGGGGCTTCGTCCGCATGTGACGATCTTCGGCGACGACTACGACACGCCGGACGGGACCTGTATCCGCGACTACGTTCACGTGAGCGATCTCGCGCACGCGCACGTGCTGGCCCTCGAGGCGTTGCTCGGCGGAGCGCCTTCGACCGCCTACAATCTCGGCAACGGCCGCGGCTTTTCGGTGCGCGATATCATCGCCGCGGCGCGACGCGTCACGCGGCGCGCGATCGACGAGAGAATCGAGGCGCGGCGCCCCGGCGACCCTCCTCGCCTCGTCGGCGACGCAACGCGGGCGCTTAGCGAGCTCGGCTGGGCGCCCCACTTCGAGGACATCGAGGGCATCATCAAGACGGCCTGGGCGTGGCACCGGAAGAAGTATGCTGTCGCGGATAGGTGGGTTAAAGGGCAGCGCGTGAGGGTGGCAAACGCATGATGCGCGAGACCGCCGCTGTCCTGCACTACACACGAATCGTTCCCACTCGTGGATGGGTGCCTTTGCGGTGGAAGGAGCTGTGGGACTACCGTGAGCTTCTCTTCTTTCTCGCTCTGCGCGATGTCAAAGTCCGCTATAAGCAGACCCTGCTCGGATCGGCCTGGGCGGTCCTAGTGCCGCTCTCGACGATGCTGGTCTTCAACGTGCTGTTCGGATTGCTCATGGGCGCCCATGGCAAGCCGACCGTCGAAGGTGTGCCGTACGCGCTCTCCACTCTGGCCGCTCTCGTTCCCTGGCAACTTTTCGCCAACGCCATGGGTCAGTCAGGGAACAGCCTGGTGGCCAACCGCAACATGATCACGAAGGTCTATTTCCCGCGCCTCATCGCGCCGTTGGCACCGATCTTTTCCTCCCTGCTCGATTTCGCCATCGCCTTCGGCGTGCTCGTGCTGATGATTGCCGGCTATCAGGCCTTCGGCGATTTTACGTTTGTGCCGTCATGGAGACTGCTGTCGCTTCCGCTGCTCGTGCTGCTCACAGTTGTGAATGCGCTTGCGTTGTCCCTGTGGCTGTCGGCGCTCAACGCGATCTACCGAGACATCCGCTATGTCATACCTTTCCTGGTGCAAATTCTCATGTTCGTCTCGCCCGTCGTCTACACGAGCGCGAGCATCCTTCATCCAGATACACCCACGTGGCTCGCAACGGCATACTGGCTGAATCCGCTCGCCGGCGTGCTCGAGGGGTTCCGGTGGGCGCTGTTCGGAAGTCCCGTGCCGTCGCTCGCTCCGGTTCTCGCCACGAGCTTCGGCAGTTTCGTTCTCCTTGCCGGTGGCGCCTACTACTTCCGGCGTATGGAGCGGCTGTTCGCAGATCTGTCATGACCAGGAACGACGCACTGCCGCCCGCAATCCGCGTTAGCGGCCTCAGCAAGGAGTTCGTGCTCGGAGAGCGCGCGCCCTATTTCACGCTCCGCGAGACGCTTCAGTCTCTGTTGCGCACGCCCAGGCGTGGGGCGAGAGACCGCGACGGCGCCGCGAAACGGCTGTGGGCGCTCAAAGACTTGTCGTTCGAGATCGCGCAAGGCGAGGTCGCCGGCATCATCGGTCACAATGGCGCAGGCAAATCGACGCTGCTCAAGATCCTCTCGCGCATCACGGAGCCGAGCCAAGGTGAAGTCGAGCTTTTCGGGCGAGTCTCGAGCCTGCTCGAAGTGGGCACCGGGTTCCATCCGGAGCTCACGGGCCGCGAGAACATATATCTCAACGGCTCGATTCTCGGCATGAGGTGGCGGGAGATCAACGCCAAGTTCGACGAGATCGTCGCGTTCTCAGGTGTCGAGCGCTTTCTCGACACGCCAGTCAAGCGCTACTCGACGGGGATGCAGGTACGTCTCGCGTTCGCCGTCGCGGCGCACCTCGAGCCGGAGATTCTGCTGGTCGACGAGGTGCTTGCCGTTGGCGATGCCGAGTTCCAAAGGAAATGCCTCGGCAAGATGAGTGATGTTGCACGTTCCGGGCGCACGGTGCTCTTCGTCAGTCACAACATGGCGGCGATCCGGCGCCTTTGCGGAAGAGCCATCCTGCTCGAGCACGGCACGCTGCGCGAAATCGGCGACGCAAGCACCGTGATCGATGCCTACCTATCCCGCACACCGCATGTCGAGTGGCGCGACAAAGCTCAGATGCCTGACGTCAAAAACGGGATCTCCATACTCAGCCTCGCCTCACGGCGCGAGAACGACGACCTTCACCTGCTGCTGGAGTTCGCCAACCAGACATCGAAGCCGAAGATCGGCATCGGTATCAATGTCCGCGGACAGGATGGCACGCTGCTGTCCAGCCTCAAACCCTACAAGACCCGGCTCGTCGTGCCCGGAAGCCGGACACGGTTCGCGGGGAGCATCATTCTCAGCGAATTCTTCAAGCTCATGACCGCCGGGACGTACACATTCGACCTCTGGTTCGCGGATCCGGGCATCGAGCAGATTCGCCGCGTGGAGTGCGCATTGAGTGTCGAGGTGCCGCTCAACGACCGCTTTCATTCCGGCCATTCGCTGACACAGACCGAAGACGGGTTCATCGCGCTCGATGCCCGGCTCGAAGAGCATACGCGAGAGCTGGCATGATGCAGCGCCTTGTACAGAGGGCTGTCCGGAAGGGGGCCCTGCAACGCCTGCCGGAAGCTTTCAAGTCGCCGTTCCGGCTTTTCATCCGGCCTGAGGATATCTACGATGCCGAGCTGCACAAACTCGGACTCGAGTTCATCAATAGGGACGACATGTTCGTCTGCTCTTATCCAAAGAGCGGAAATACATGGCTGAGGTTCATCATCGCCAACCTCCTTTGTCCTTCCGAGACCATTTCCTTTCGCAACATCAATTCGCACGTGCCGTACATCGAGTTTTCTGCTCTCGAGCTCAATCGCGCGCGCAAGCGGCCACCTATGAAGACCCACTGGCCGTTCCTGCATCGGTTCCCTCGTACGATCTACATTTGCCGTGATCCGCGGGACGTCTATGTCTCTTATTTTCACTACGCCGTCCGCAGGGGCTGGTTTCGCGGTGATTTGACGGCGTTCCTGCGCCATGGCCATTTCTTCGTCGGCGATTGGTGCGATCATGTCCAAGCAGCGCTGGAGGAGAGCGAGAAGCGGCCCAGCGATGTTCTATTCTTGAAGTATGAGGAGATGCTGGCGAACCCGTACGCGGGCGTGGTTTCAGTGGCGCAGTTCCTGGGCCTTGACTTGCCGCCCTCTGCAATTGCGGAGGTTGTCGATAGGACCTCCTTCCTTCAACTGAAAGAGAACGAGCGCGTTCACGGGGGTGAGGTCATGCCTGCCGATATCGGCTTCTTCCGAAGAGGCATTCATGGCGGATGGGAAGACGAGCTTTCGGCTGCCGACGTCGAGTTCATCTTCGATCGCAACGGTGCGATCATGAGCCAGGCCGGATATGCGTGAACCAGACCAGCAAGCGGGCAAAACGGCGGAAACGTGAGACTCATTCAGCCCCCTTTGGTAATCGACTCGAGCCTCCCCGTTGCACCCTCTGAGCGCCGTTGCTGTGACCTGCCCGTGCGCTTCGTCAAGCATCGATACCGGCATCATGCGGCACCCTCGGGCTACGATCGAATTTGCGACCATATCGAGGCTCCTGCGGTCCGCGTATCTCCGGCGCTCTACTGGCTAGGCGAAACGGCGTTGCGGCCGTTCACATTGTGGAAATCGAAACGTTCCGGAAAATGGGAGTACTCGCGCTACGACTGCACGATGGAGCTCGCGGTATTGCTGGACTTCGCTACAAGCGAGAACCGGCTCTATCACTTCATCTACGCGGAGAAGAGCTTTCACCTCACTCAGCGCTTCGCCGGAAAAAGGGGTCACCTACTCATCGGCACGGTGCATCATCCTGAAGACCATCACTCATGGCTCTTCAAGGATAGCAGCCATTTCGCCGCCTTCGATCATTTGATCACGATGGACCGGCGATCGATCCCCCGGTGGGAGGAAATAACAGGCCGGCGAAACGTAAGCTGGATACCGCACGGCGTGGACACTGCCTATTTCAGTCCTTTGGACGCACGCAGCGCGGGGCCGATGCGGGTCGCTTTCGCCGGCGCGCACGACCGCGATCTGGGGGTACTCGAGGCTGTCATGGCTGCGGTCGAAGCTCGCGGCGCCAACGTGCAATTCGACCTTGTCGGGACCGGTTCAAAGCTCGAAAAGCTTGCACGGCGATTTGCGCGAGTTAAGCACCACCGGCGGCTCGCAGACGAAAAATACCGCGCGGTTCTGCAGCAGGCAGATCTCCTGCTCTTGCCTCTGGTCACCAGCACTGTCTGCAATGTCGTGCTCGAAGCGCTGGCATGCGGCACGCCGGTAGTGACGACACAAGGCGGGATCGAGGATTATCTCGATGACAGTTGTGCGCTCGCGGTCGCGCCCGGGGACACGCAAGCGATGCTCAACGCGCTGCTCGTTCAGGGCGGGCTCGTCGCGGGCGTGCCGCTCTCGCGAGAGGCTGCACGCCGCAAGGCGGAGATCCCTCTCCTGGCAGACGGTCGCCAAGATGCATCTCGCGCTCTATTCGGCTGTCCTGGCTCGCCCTTCGCGCCCGGCATGCTGAAGTCGAACGCTTCCGCTCTCTTCGTCAGCAGTCTGTCTCCCGGCTATATTGCGGGCGGATCCCAGTGCGCGCTGGCATTTCTTCAGGCCGTCGCCGAGCTTCATTCGGGCGACGTGGATTACGTTGGACCGCCTTTTCTCGGGTGCACCGAAAAGCTCAACATTGAAATCAAGGCCGCGAGATTTGTTGGTCCGCGAACCGTGGGCTCCAAGATCTGGCAGCTTGTCGCAAGCGGCGCTGTCGATCGCACTAGTCCGGCCTTAGAGGGTGAGCTGTCCGGCCGGGACCGGGACAAGACAATCGTTTATGTCAACGGTGAGGCGGCGGCACGCTCAGTCTGCATCGCCCGGTCACGCGGTTTCTCGACGGTATTCATTCCTCACAACTACCCCCAAGAATACAGCAATGCCGAAGCCGGCTCCGGGGGACCTGCCGCCAGAGTGAGAGATGCGCTCCTTCATAGCTGGGCCAAAAAGGCATACGCGCGCACCAGTGTTGCGCTGACGCTGACAGAGCACGACAGGTTATCGTTCGATCAATCGATCGACTGCAGATGCGGGGCCGTCACGCATAGCAATATGTATTTCGGCTATAGGGAACCCGGATGGGAAGATGCAACTGTACCCAGTACCGGAACGGCGGGCTTCGCAATCCTCATCGGGACGAATTTTGAGCTGAAGCAGAATGAGCGCGGCGTCATCGAATTCCTGGATTACGTTTGGCCCGCTGTGCAAAGCCGGCTTCAGTGCCGATTGACCCTTGCAGGCCGTCATCCGTCGACCTCGCTGCAACGGGCTGCTTTGCGCTGCAAAGGCAACGTCGAACTCGTATCCCGTCCTAGCCACGAAGACATGGAGCGCATTTTTGCGAGAAGCTCGCTCACTGTTGCGACAACCCGCGAGGGCAGCGGCATAAAACTGAGAGTTGCCGAGTTGCTGCGACGCGGGTTGCCGGTCGTCGCTACACGCCACTGCGCGCGAGGCTACGAGATGATTTCTCCCCGTGTGTTGAAGGTCTACGACGCTCCCGCGGAGGCGATCGATCATATTCTGGCAATCTCATCCGATGATGCCGACCGCATCCGCGAGCAAGCGTGGAGCGAGTACAATCGCGTTTACAGTTTCCGGATTGGGGTCGAGAAGATGCGCCGCTGCTGCGGGGCCTTGATCGCGTGACGCACGCTCGAGCGCAAGGCCCCGCTCACGGCATGGGCACACTCGTGTCGGTGATGGTGCCCGCATATAATGCGAGCGCCACGATCATTTCGACGCTCGACAGCGTAGCGGCGCAGACCTATCGCCCGATCGAGCTCATCATCATCAATGACGGCTCCACAGACGACACGGGCGATCTGATCAAGGCCTGGATCGCACGCAATGAAGATCCGTTGCTGCACGTCATCTATCACGTGCAGAGAAATATGGGTCTCGCGGCTTCACGGAAAATTGGTGTCGACCTCAGCACCGGCTCCATTCTGCAGTTTCTGGATGCCGACGATCTTCTGCATCCCATGAAGGTTCGCATTGCCGAGAACGTCTTGACGGAGGGCAATGTGCCCGTCGTTGTTACGCAGACCAAGCACTTCTGGGACGAGGCGCAGATAGAGGTGGATCTCACGGCGCCTCCAAATCAAGCAAACTGGCCCCGGCTCTTTCTACCCTCTGCCTGCACGCATCTCTGGACAACCGCAGGGCCTGCCTTCAAACGCGAGATCGTGCTCGAACTCGGCACGGCTGAGTTGGATGCGTCGTCCGTCGACGAAGAGATAATTTTCCACTCGCGCTTCAAGCTCAACGGGTGCCGCGTCGCATACATTCCGCTTGTTCTTAATTTCTATCGCAGAGGCCACGATGGAAGCATGAACAAGACTTCTAGGGCGCGTGGTCGAGGGGCGCCTGCTGGCTCAGGAGAAGCTGGCGAGGCTCATCCGGCGAAGCAAACTTGGTGCTGTCCGGTGCCTCTGGGAATGGTGCATGCTCGTCAAATATTGCGTGCACACTTATGCGTCGGCCAGATGCGTCTCGGAGCAGCACAAGAGCACGGCGCTTGCCTCCTTAAAGGCAATATCGGCGGCCGCCCCGGGAATGTTCAGCTTTGTTGGCACAGATTTCGGCTTGAAGTTCGTTGAATTGATTACAATGGCTTGGCAGTCCGTTCGGTGGATCGCAAGGTAGTTGTGCCGGTCCGTCAGAACTGTGACCCGCGATTGCTCGTAGCGATGGTCGGCTCTTGAGCGTTCTCGTGGCGCAGCTCGGGGCGAGACGCCACTACGCAGTGGCGCGTGCGCTGCACCGGCGCGGGCTGCTCGACCGGCTCGTGACCGATCTGGCAGCGGAGCACGTCATCTGGCGCTGGATCAAGGCCGCGATACCGCGCGCACAACGGCCACTTGCGCTCGAAGCGATCCTCGGCCGTCGTGTCGAGGACATTCCCGTCTCGCGCATAACCGGCCTTCCGCTCTATGCGCTATCGCCGGCTCGACAAAGGCGCAGAGGAGAAGCGCAGACCGACTATTGGGCGAGGCGCAATGGTGACTTCTGCCGGGCGGTCACACGGCGGGGCTTCGGCGCGGCGCGCGCCGTTTATGCATTCAACGGCGCCGCGCTCGAGATCTTCGAGGCGGCAAAGGCGCGCGGTCTCACAACACTGCTCGATCAGACGGCCGCTCCGTGGCGCTGGAACAAGAGGATGCTCCTCGAGGAAGCCCTGCGCTGGCCCGGCTGGGAAGATGAGCCTGGGGAGATCGACGTCTCGGGCCGGCTTTCCGAGCGGGAGGAGCGCGAATGGCAGCTCGCGGACCGCATCATCTGCGGGTCGCAATTCGCCGCCGATGCACTGTTGCAGTCCGGCGCCCCGTGCAGACGCTCTCTGGTCGTACCCTATTCGGGCCACGCCGCGCTGGCATCGGCTGATGCTGCGGGAAAGAGATGGGCCGACGGGGGACTGCGCGTGTTGTTCGTCGGCACGCTGCAACTGCGCAAGGGCGTGCAGTATTTGGCGGATACCGCGCGTCTCCTCAAGGGCGAACGCATTCACATCCGCCTCGTCGGGCCGTCGCACCTCAGCGACAACGCCATACGCCGGCTTCGCGCCGAGACTGAGGTCATCGGGCCTGTTTCGCGTTCCGAGATTGAGAAACACTACGCTTGGGCTGACGTGCTCGTGCTGCCGACACTGTCCGAAGGCTCGGCGAATGTCTGTGTCGAGGCCGCGGCGCGCGGCTTGCCTGTGATCACGACGCCGAATGCGGGATCAGCGGTGAGACATGGCGACAATGGACTCATCATACCAGCGCGCGATGCGGTGGCTCTGACGGACGCAATTGTCACCCTTGCTCATGACGAGGCCATGCGCGAGGCGATGGCCGCGAACTCGAGGGCGGCCGCGCAGCGCGGCACGATCGAAACATATGCGCGCAGGCTGGAGCTGGTTTTCGTGGAGCTGGCCAACACAACCTTGGTTCACCAATGATGAGGGGCGTGAGGTCGCGGGCGGTCGGGCTCGCGCGCTGGCTCTTGTTTCCAGGCCTCAATCTGCACGCACGGCGCCGCTACCGGGTGCTGCCGCGCTTCTTTTTGCCAGCCAGCGATGGAACCAGCAGGCGCGTCCTCGATGCCGGGTGCGGCAACGGGATGCTCAGCTACCAAGCCGCACGCATGGGCGGCCGGGTTCTCGGGATCAGCATCAAGGCGGCGGAGGTCGAAAAGGCTCGCCGGCTGTTCAATGGCTATCTCGGCATGCCGGCCTCACAGATCGAATTCCGTCACGGCAATCTCTATGAAGGCCCATTCGAGCCGGAATCCTTCGATGAGGTCATCTGCACCGAGGTGCTCGAGCATATCGAGCGCGATGGCGAAGTTTGCCGAACCTTTTGGCGGGCCCTCAAGGGCGGAGGCGTGCTCCATATCTGCGCTCCGAATGCGGAACATCCCTACAATCGGGCTTTTCCTCTCGACCCGAGCGAAAGCGGCGGCCACGTGCGGCCCGGCTACACGGAGGAGAGCTACCGTGCGCTGCTCGAACCGATCGGATTTGAGCTTGCCGAATTTCATGGACTCGGCGGTCCCGTACGACAGGCTTTCAACCGTAGAATTAAAGAGGTCCAGGAGAGATTTGGCGCCGCGGCAGGAATTCCCCTATTCCTGCTGTCGTTACCGTTCTTGTGGATCGACCGTGCGCTCGACAACAGAATGCCGTTCTCGATCTACGTCAAGGCGGTCAAGCCCCTGGATGAGCACGCACCTCACGTATTTCTCTCCCGTGCAGGGGCTTGGCGTGATCGCGCGGCCTTGCGCCAATCGGGCGCCTACGACGCACACGCTCAGGCTCCGCCGAAGGCATTGATCCCATGTTCGAGCTGAGCTGCGTCCTCATCATCCTCGTCTGCGGCGGCGCAGCGGTCAGCGCATTTCTTGCAACCCGCGATCCGCTGCATCCCGCCGTTTTCGTGTCGCCGCTATTCGCCTACTTTTATGGGCTTTGGCCGCTGGTGCTGAACCGCGACGGACAGCTCGAGGGGGTGCTGCATCGGAGCTATCTGCAGCATACGAGCTTTGTCTTCCTGGTGACGATTGCCGCGATGTTCATCGGCATGCTGCACGGTGTGCGCCATCTGAGAGGCGCGCCGGCGGCAGCGCTCAACCCTTTCGGCGACCTCCTTACGCCGAGGATGAGCCGGCGCCTCACCTACCTGGCCCTTTTCATGGGAGCGCTGTCCGTCATCGCCTTCTATCTTCAGCTCGACAACGTCGGGGGATTCGTCAGCGCCTACTCCCGCGGCAAAGGCGGCGGACGGGCGGAGAGCGGCCTTATCGGTGAAGCGGTTCTGTTGTCGTTTCCGGCCCTGCTCGCGCTTGCACTCTCCGTCTACGCGGACGGGCGGAGAGTGACATGGCTGCACATCACGATGGCGTTGTTCATCGTCTCGCCGCATCTCATCCAGGGCACTCTGGGCGGACGGCGGGGGCCGCTGTTCCTCGTGCTCACGACACTCCTCTTTTCGTGGCTCATTGCCAAAGGTAAGCGCCCGTCGCTCCCCGCGATCGTCATGTCGGTGTGCGCCATCGGCCTTGCTGTCATTTTCGTCGCCTCGCAGCGCGACCGCATCTACATCGGCTCGCAGGAAGCCTTCGACTATCTCCCGCGTGCTTCAAGGCGACGGGCTGGCGCCGGAGACGATCGATGCCGGCAACTCCTACGTCACGGCCATCTCCAACATCGTAGCCGCCGATTTCTACGACGATCACTATTGGGGCTACCGCTATTTCGTCACCTTCTTCATCCGGCCCATTCCCAAAGAGATCTGGCCGACCAAGTACGAAGACATGGGCGCGGAGTGGCTCGAGCTCTATGGGACAGGCAGCGAGGCTTCGCGGTTCACAAACTCGATCGGGTTTTCACTTCCTACGGGAGTGTCCGGCGGGTCAATCGCCGACGGCTATGTCGAATTCTCCTGGGGCGTCGCACTCATGTTCTTCGTGATCGGGCGCGTGTTCGCCGCGAGCTACGTACGCCATCGCCTCGAGGGAGGGTTCTGGTCGATCATCTTCTTCACCATGCTTGCGCTTAGCATCTATCTTCCCACGCAAAGCTTCTCGGCGTGGATGCTTCGGCTCATGTTCATGTCGGGCTTTGCCTTTCTCTTCTGGCGCGCTGCCATCGGACCAGTCTCGCACGTGCCCCAGGATAACGATCCCGGCCCGGCTCCTCGCCGGGGCGGAAGCTGAGACAATCGAAGCGGAAGAGCACGTCTTGCGGATTGCCGTCATCTTCACGCGGCTCGGCCCCTACCACATTGCCCGGCTCGATGCCTTGGCTGCAGCGGTTTCCCAGCGCGGCGGCGAGGTCGTCGGGATCGAGGTGGCGCGCGCTGACGGCGTCTACGACTGGGCGCCCGTCGACGGCGGCGACGCGATCGCGCTCAGGACATTGTTCCCGGAACGGCATTACGCAACGCTGTCCGGAGGCGAGATCCGGAGCGCGGTCTACCGGACGCTCGACTTGCTCGATCCGGATGCGGTTGCGATCAACGGCTGGTCGATGGCGGAAGCGCGTGCGGCCATCCTGTGGGCGGAACGGCGGGGACGTGTGGCGGTCGTCATGTCGGAGACCAAAGCCGACGACGCGCCGCGCATCTGGTGGAAGGAGATCGCCAAGCGGTGGCTGCTTTCCAGGTGCGACGCGGCGCTCGTCGGCGGGCGGTCCCATGCACGCTATCTCGAGGAGCTGGGTTTTCCCGCAGATCGCATCGTCCTCGGCTATGACGTTGTCGACAACGCCTATTTCCGGCGCGGCAGTGCGCTTGTCCGCGCACGAGGCTCAAGTGCGCCGTGTGGCCGCCGGCCTCCCCGAAAGCTATTTTTTCGCTTGCACGCGCTTCATCGCGCGCAAGAATGTCGATCTCCTGCTTAGAGCGTACGCGCGCTACCGGACGCAGGCACGCGGCGGGGTCCCATGGGGGCTCGTCATTGCCGGCGGGGGCGAGGAGGCGGACCGACTGAGGGCACTCGAGTGCTCGCTCGGCCTCGACGGCGTCATTTGGCCCGGCTTCGTCCAGTATGATGAGCTGCCGCTCTACTACGGGCTCGCCTCGGCTTTCGTGCATGCCGCCAGCTCAGAGCCGTGGGGCCTGGTCGTCAACGAGGCGATCGCGAGCGGCCTGCCAGTTCTCGTGTCCCGGTCAGTGGGCGCGGCCGGCGAGCTCGTGGCTCATGGCGTGAACGGATACCTCTTCGACCCGTACGACGCGGACGATTTCGCAGCGGCCATGACGCGGCTTGCCGCAATGAGTGCAGATCAGCGCGCAGACATGACGCGCGCCTCAGCAGCCATTGCCGGCCGTTGGGAGCCCTCGCGGTTCGCAGCGGGGCTGCTGGGAGCGATCGATATGGGCAAACGAACCAACTCCAGGCGAAACGGAAATCTGCAATATCTCCTCAACGTAAGCCGCGTGAGACCTGCAATGGCAAGACCGAGCGGCGGCTCACAGTGAGAGTCCTCCATGTCGTGCGCGGGCTCGCGAACTCCTCGGGGACGACGCATATCGTCGTGCCGCTCGCCGAGGAGCAGGCGCGCCAAGGCGCCCGGGTTTCGGTCTACTACGTCGCCAAAGGGAGGGAGGCGCCGGTGCTGCCCGACCCGGCGCTGGTTGAGAGCCACTGCTTCGCGCAAAGCCTTCCGGGCTCCAATCCCGGATTTTCATTCAGCTTTGCCCGCGCAATGCGCGCGAACGCCGGTTCGTTCGACATCGTTCACGCGCACGCGGTGTGGAACTTCTGCACGTACTGGACGATGCGCGCGGCATATGAAGCCCACGTCCCCTACGTCGTCGCGCCGCAAGGATCATTCGAGCCATGGGCACTGGCGCAAAGCGCGATGAAGAAGCGTCTCTTGGGCCCGCTGACGGAGGTCCCGCTCTTCAATCGTGCGGCGGCGCTGCAGGCGCTCACAGAGACGGAGGCCGTGCAATTTCGCCGCTACGGCCTGACGGCTCCGGCGGTCGTCGTGCCGAACGGTGTCGATCCCGCGAAGTTCGATCGCTGCGCCCCGCCGCTCGCCCGGCAGCTCGGTCTCGCGCCAGGGACGGCGACGCTCCTCTTCATGTCGCGCCTTCACCCTAAGAAGGGGCTCGACATCCTGCTCGCCGCGTTTGCGCTCATTGCCGTCGCGTTGCCGCGCCTGACCCTCGTCGTCGCCGGCAACGATGCCGGATCAGGGTATGCGGATGAGCTCAAACGGCTCGCCGCCGCGCTCGGGATCGGCGCAACGCTGCCGCTTCGTTGGCGAAGTGCGCGGAGAAGCGAAGCTCGACATGCTGGCGGGGGCAGACGCTTTCGTGCTGCCGTCGCACTCGGAGGGATTGCCGGTCGCGGCCATCGAAGCGATGGCGGCGGCATTGCCGGTTATCCTGTCGCCCGGATGCAATCTCCCGGAAATTGCAACGGCAGGCGCGGGATTGATCGTCGAGCCGATCGCCGGAGATACTATCGCGCGCCATCAGCAGCTTGTTTGCAGATCCGGAGGCCGCACGCGCCATGGGCGTAAACGGGCGGCGGCTCGTCGCCAGCAGGTTCACGTGGCAGCGCATCGCCAGTGAAACCTTGGAGATCTACCGCAATCTCATGGATACCCGTGTTGCTCGCTCGGCCTGATACGCCGCCCGCGATCGAGCCGGCAAAGGCAACGGCCATTCCGGTCACGGCCGTCGTTCTCACGCTCAACGAGGCTGAGAACATCCGGGCGTGCCTCGCCGGACTCGCGCGCGTGCAGGACATCGTCATCCTCGACTCCGGGAGCAATGACGGGACGGTCGAGACTGCGAGGTCCGAGCGGCCCGGCATCCGCGTGCTCGAGCATCCGTTCCGCGACTTCGGCGAGCAGCGCAACTACGCGATCGACCATTGCGGAGCGGGCGTCGAGTGGATCCTTTTCGTCGACGCCGACGAGCACTGCACGGATGCATTTCTCGACGAAGTGGCGCGCTTCATCGCCGATCCCGGCGACAAGGTCGGCGCCTACGTCGCGGGCAAGAACTACTTCCTCGGCCGGTGGCTCAAGTATTCGACGCTCTACCCCTCCTATCAGCTCAGGCTGCTGAAGAGAGGGCATGTGCGTTTCCGGAAAGAAGGCCACGGCCAGCTCGAGCTTTCCGACGGGCCGCTGCACTATTTGGTCGAGGGGTGGCGCCACGAGCCGTTCCAGCGCGGCGTCCATCACTACATGGACGCGGCACAACTGGTACACGACGGAAGAGGCCGAGTTGCAGCGGCGCGCCCGCGCGCGAGCCGGTGCAGCTCGCATCCCTGTTCTCGCGAAACGTGGTGGCGCGACGGCGCGCCCTCAAGCATCTGGCCGCGCGCCTGCCGGGCCGGCCGCTATTCCACTTTCTCTATTTGTATCTGGTGCGCGGCGGATTCCGCGACGGCTATCCGGGCCTGATGTTCTGCGCCATGCTGCTCGCCAACCAGATCTACACGCAGGCGAAGGTCGCAGAAGCTGAATACCGCGCCCGCACCGCGGCGGCAGCACCCTGATGATACCTAGCGCGGTAGCGCATCGCCGCAACCGAACCAGTTCGGCGTCTAGACTAACGCCGAGCTTCGGTGTGCTGCGGCTCACGGTGATGCTGAATTGCCACTCACGGGTACTCCTTATGGCCACTGCCGCCGCCAGCGAACCGCTGCCGGCGAAGCCACCGAAGCCGCCCGCCGCCGCCACCGCCGCCGCCATCACCACCGCCGCCGCTCGATGAGCCGCCGTCCCGCCGCCACTTGTCCCGCCACCACCGCCGGCGTCGCCTGCGGTGGATCCGCGCATCGCCGGAAGATGGCATTGGCAAGAGCCACGGCGTATGCGGCCTGGAATGAGGCCGGCGCGGACGCCACAAGGGCATCGATCGCCTTGGCCCCGTCGGGATTGGTCTTTTTATCATGGTCTGGATCTGAGACAGGCACTGCGCAAGCACTTCCATCTGCTTGGGGCGCTGGCGCGCGGTCTCGATCAGGTCGAAGGCGTCGCCGGGCTCGGCCATGATGATCGGCGTGACCGCAGAGCATATTTTTTCCGGTGTTTCGACGTTGGCCGCGACGATCTCGCCGATCGTCATCGGTTGAGGAGGCGACGGACTGGGCCTGAGGCAGCGGTCTGGAGGCGGCGTACTCTGGAGCGGGCGGACGGTCTCGGCGCCGGCCTTCGGTATCGGCGGGCCGGACGGGATTGGGGACATCGACGGTCGCGTTCGCGGTCGTGTCGGAATTGATGATGACGGGCGGCATGCGGAGCCGTGGTTTGAGCGACAGGCGGCTGGCCGAGCAGTCCGGCCGCCGTGGCCGTAGCGAGGAAGACTTCGCGGCAGGACTCTCGCAAGGCGTCCAACCGCCTTCGCCTCGGCATTCATCGCTCGCTCCCGCCGTGTGAGACCAATGCCGTACGCTGCTTGTTTCGGCTTGTGCCGGCGCGAATCGAATCACCATGGTATTATAGGCTGCCGGGCGCTTCACTGTCGTGCGTATCTCGCGTGGCGTCTCGGCATCGCCAGAAACGAAAAAGGCCCCCGAAATCGGGGGCCTTTTCGTTTTCCAGAGCGCAGCCGGAGCGCAGGATCATCACAGGCGCCAGAGCGTCACGCCGTCCGGCTTCTGCGGCGCGGTCGAGCTTGGCCTTGACGTCCATCACGATGCCCTTGCCGCCCTTGAGCAGCCGCAGACGAGCGGCCAGCCGGCCGCGACGTAGTCGCGCATGCGCGACGGCCAGAATCACGGCGTCGGCGGGCAGCAGGGAGGCTTCGTCCACGAGATCGATGCCGTACTCGTGGCGGGCCTCGTCCGGGCAGCGCGAGCGGATCGTGCACCTGGGCCGGGATGCCGAAGGAGCGGAGCTCGCGGACGATGTCGGCAACCTTCGAATTGCGGATGTCGGGTACGTCCTCCTTGAAGGTCAAGCCGAGCACGGTCACGCGCTCGGGACGCGTGCCGCTCTGCAGACAGCAGGCGCAGGCACTCGCGCGCGATCGATGCGCCGACGTTGTCGTTGATGCGCCGGCCGGACAGGATGACCTCCGGGTGATAGCCGAGGCGCTCTGCGCAATGCGTCAGGTAGTAGGGATCGACGCCGATGCAGTGCCCGCCGACCAGGCCCGGCGTGAAGGGGAGAAAATTCCATTTCGTCGCGGCGGCCGCCAGCACGTCGAAGGTGTCGATGCCGAGCTCGCGGAAAATCGCGGACAGCTCGTTCATGAAGGCGATGTTCAGATCGCGCTGCGTGTTCTCGATCACCTTCGCGGCCTCGGCGACCTTGATCGACGGCGCCCGGTGGATGCCGGCCTTGAGCACCGAGCCGTAGACGGCGGCGACGATGTCGAGCGTCGCAGCGTCCTGTCCCGACACGACCTTGAGGATGGTCTCGAAGCGATGCGTCTTGTCGCCTGGATTGATGCGCTCGGGGGAGTAGCCGACGGTGAAGTCGCGCCCGGCAATGAGGCCCGACTCGCGCTCGAGCACCGGAACGCAGATGTCTTCCGTCGCGCCGGGAAAGACCGTCGACTCGTAGACGACGATGTCGCCCTTGCGCAGAGCGTGCGGCCGACAGTCGCCGAGGCGCCGAGCAGCGCCCGCAAGTCTGGGACGGCGATACTCGTCGATCGGGGTCGGGACGGTGACGATGTAGAAGTCGCACTCGGCAAGGTCCTCGGCCTCAGACGTCAGGCGCAGGCTCTTGTGGCGTCAGATCGGCCGGGCTAACCTCGCGCGTGCGATCGACGCCGGAGCGCAGCTCGCGATGCGCCGCGTCGTCGATGTCGAAGCCGATCACCGGCGTACCGGCGCGCGCAAACGCAACGGCGACCGGAAGGCCGACGTAGCCGAGACCGATGACGCCAACGGTACGTCCGTGGGATTTTCGGATCGCCGACGGAATCTTAGGCCGCCTCGCTGGGGAGCTTGCTTGCCGATATCGCGCGAGCTGGTTGCACGCCTGTAAATCGGCGGCACCAGAGCTCGATCATGACGATCGTGAGCAGGAGATAGGCCGCGTCGCTGCGTCCGGCCACGCTGCTATGCAGACAGCGCTTCGGCCGCATCGGGCTCGAAGAGGCCGCGCTCGCGGAAGGCGCGCGAGCGGATCACGTCCAGGAACGGCGAGCGCAGGCCGCCGGCGAGCCAGTGGCGCACGGGCGCGCCGAAGCCGGTCTTCTTGCGATCGAGGACGGCGCGTGGAAGCCGGTCCGTCATCGCCTCCTTGAAGAAGCCCTTCGGCTCGCCGCGCGGCATCTTGATCCGGGGATCGAGACGGCTCGCGAACTCGACGAGCCGGAGATCGAGGAGCGGGACGCGGACCTCGACGGCCTCGGCCATCGCTGCCTTGTCGGTGTAGGCGAGGTTGTGATCCGGCAGAAAGCCGAGGAACTCGCCGGCAAGCGTTCGCTCGACCATCGGCGCGCCGGCCGTCTCGGCGAGGCCGTCGTCGAGCCATGCAGAGGATCGCGCGGCGCGATCGCTGCAGACCCGGGCCCGCAACTGCGGCGATATCCGCGGGCTGGTTGAACTCGAAGAGCCGCCGCAGCACGACCTCCGGCGGAGCGGAGATCATGTGGGCGAGCTTGCCCAAGCGATTGCGGAGATTGCCGCTCGCGACCGACGTGCCGCATCGCGCCAGAAAGCCCGAGGGGCCGGGCAAAGTGCGGAAAGCGGTCGAGCAGCCATGCAATGCGGTGGCGCCGGTAGCCGGTGAAGACATCGTCGCCGCCGGTGCCGCTCATCAGCACCTTGATGCCGTCGGCGCGCGCCTGCCGGCTGATGCGCTGGACGAGGAGCGGTGCGATGTCGCCGTGCGGCTCATCGAGATCGAACGCCATGTCCTCGAATTCAGCGAGCGACGGCTCCTCGGCCACGACCTCGGTGAAGGGGATGCCCCATCGGCCGGCGAGGTCGCGCGCGAAGTCGACGTCGTTGCCGAAGCCCTCGGCGGCCATCGACGGGCCGCGGAAGGAAATGCAGTAGCTCTTCGCGACCGGGATCTTGCGGCGCACGAGCGACGCCGTGACCGCGCTGCTGTCCACGCCGCCGGACAGGAACACGCCGATATCGACGTCGGAGATCGATTGGCTCGGCGACGGCCTCATCGAGCAGCTCGCGGAGCTCGGCCGCGAGATTCGGCGACCGGCCGCCGGTCGAACTCGTGCACGCGTCCGATCGGCGGCGTGTGCCAGCGGACCTCGCGCACGCCCGATGCATCGACCTCGAGGTAATGGCCCGGCGGCAGCTTCTTCACGCCGCGCAGCGGGGTGAGGCGTCCCGGGCACCACTGATAGGTGAGATAGCTCGCGAGCGCGTCGTGATCGAGTGCCCGGTCGAGGTCGGGCACCGCCAGCAGCGCCTTGATCTCGGAGGCGAAGACGAAGCCGCGCGGCGTCTCAGCGTATAGTAGAGCGGCTTGATGCCGTAGTGATCGCGGGCGAGGAACAGGCGGCGCTTGGCGCTGTCCCACAGCGCGAAGGCGAACATGCCGTTCAGGCGATCCAGCATGCCGGGAGCCGAGGCGATCGTAGAGCGGCGCAAGGACCGCCGTGTCGGAGTGGCGGTTGAAGCCGATAGCCCGCGGCCTCGAGATCGCGCGCGTGCTCGCGGAAATTATAGATCTCGCCGTTGAAGACGACCTGATAGCGCCCGCCGACGCCGGACATGGGCTGCGCCGCGGCGTTCGAGAGATCGATGATCGCGAGGCGGCGATGGCCGAGCCCGACGCCCGCCGCGTCGTCGTACCAATGGCCGCTGCCGTCGGGTCCGCGATGCGCGAGGCGGCGCGTCATGTCCGTGGCGAGCGCGCGCTCAAATCGACCGAAATATCCGGCGATGCCGCACATCGCCTATTCCACCGCCGTCTCGGTCGCGCGTGCGCAGGGCGTCCTCGATGGCGAACGTCGTCGCCGTGACATTGGCGATCTCTGCAAGCGTCATCGGCGGCGGCGCCCTCGCCACGCGTCGCGGCGACGAAAGCCGCGAGCAGTGCCCGGTGGCCCTTGTCGCGCGACAGCGCCGAGCGGCGCCGGCGCTTGCCAGCGACCGACAGCGTGAGCGAGCGGAAATCATCGAGGACCGCAACGCGATCCGAGCCGAATACCTCGAGACGTTCCTTCGGGAAGCGACGGATCGCCGACCGACGTATAGAGCATCGTGCCGATGGAGCCGTCCGCGAACGATAAGGTCGCCGTGATCGAATTCGGCAGAAGCTTCCAGGCGATTGGCCGACACGCGCGTGACCGGCGCGCCCGCGAGGTAGCTCATCGTATCGACGAAGTGGCAGACCTCGCCCACCACGCGGCCGCCACCCTCCTCGCCGACGAGCCAGCTCGTCGCCGGAACGGTCCCGGCGTTGATGCGATAGCTCATCATCAAAGGCCCAGCGCGTTCGGCGATCATCTCCTTGATCTGACGGCACGTGGGGCGCGAAGCCGCCGATTGAAGCCGACCGCAAGTAGGCCGGGTGACGTTCCGGCGGCTTGCATCACGCTCGGCAAGCTCGTCGCTGGTCAGGGCCAGCGGCTTCTCGCAGAAGACATGCTTGCCGGCTTCGAGCGCCATGCGGGTGAGCCTCGCGTGGCTCGCATGGCGCGTCGCGATGACGACGGCATTCGTATCCCGGTCGTCGAGCACGGACGCGGCGTCGGTCGCCGCAAACGCGAACCCGAACTTGGACGCGGCATGGCGGGCGCTGATGCCGCCTGACGTGACGACGCCGCCGAGCGTGACGTTCGGGAACTTTCTCAACGCCGGAATGAGCACGCCCTTGGCGAAATTTCCGGCGCCGATCACGCTGACGCGGCATCTGGCCGCGCACAACGGCGCGCGGCGCCGACGTGAGCGCAACGCGGCGGGACAGCGGCGCGTCCGCCGGGTAGTTCAGCAGCACGCCGAGACAGGGCTTTCCGCTCTCGAGAAGGTCGTAGGCGCTCGTGCGCCGATGCCGATCGGAAAGCGATGGCTGACGAGTGCCGCGGGCGTCACCTTCGGGCGCGAACACAGCTCGAGGAACGCCGCGAGATTGCGCTCCTCGGTCCAGCGGACATAGCCGATCGGGTAGTCGTGGCCCTGCTCCTCGTAGGCGGGATCGTAGCGCCCGGGGCCGTACGACATGGAAAGGCGCAGATCGAGCTCCTTGCGGTAGAAGGGCTCGCGCACGAGATCCATGCCGACCTGGCCGACGACCACGACGCGAGCCTTTCAGTGCGGGCGATCTCGGCGGCAGTGTGCATCGGCTCGCTCGACTTCGACGATGCGGCGACGATCACGCCGTCGGCGCCGATCGCCGTCGGTGAAATCGCGCACGGCCTGGCTCGATGCTCGACGTGACGGCGAGTCCGCGCCAAGCTCGAGCGCCATCTCGGCCTTGCTCGGGATCGGGATCGTAGCCCAGCACCTGACAGCCGTTGGCCTTCAGGAGCTGCACCGTCAATTGGCCGATCAGGCCCAGGCCGAGCACGACGAAACGCTCGCCGAGCGTGGGCTGCCGCCTGCCGAGCCCCTGCAGCGCGATGGCGCCGAGCGTGACGAAGCTCGCATCCTCGTTGCTTACGCCCGGGCGGCACCTTCACGCAGAGGTGCTTCGGGACGACATTGTATTCGGCGTGGTTGGCGTGACCGGCGCCCGCGCAGGCGACCCGATCGCCAACCGCAGATGGGTGACCGTCGGGTGCACGTCGACGACCACGCCCGAGAGCGAGTAGCCGAGTGGAATCGGCGTATCGAGCTTCGAGAAAACGGCGCCGATCGTCTCGACGATACCGTCGCGCTCGACCTTGCGCACGACCTGGCGCACGAGATCGGGCCGCGCGACGGCCTTGCCGACCAGGCTCGCCTTGGCGAGGTTGACGAGCTGGCGCTCCGTTCCGGCGCTGATCAGCGAGACGGCCGTCTGCACGAGCACGGTGCCTGGGCGCAGCTCGGGCACGGGGATCTCGGCAACCTCGAGCTTGCCGGAGCGGTAGTTCTGGATGACCTGCTTCACGGGGCGCCCAAGGTTCGATGGGGCGCGAGCCGGCGAATTAGCTCACCGGTCAGGCGCCACGGGTTCTCGAATTGATTCTAGACCAACTCGCTCCGACGAGCGAAGCCGCCCACAGGACTCAGGCCGACCGGCTCGGTCTCCAAGCGCGAACCTGCGCTCGCGGGAGAGAGCCCTGGTGCTCCGCGTGGACCCTTTGCAGCAGCTCGAGGTAGCGGGCAGCGAGAACGCGGCGATCGTAGCGCATCGTCACCGCGTGCCGTCCGTTGTCCCCGATGCTCTCCGCAAGTTCCGGATTTTCTGCGAGGCGCACCACGGCGTCCGCCAGCGCGCCTGCATTTTCCGGCTCGAAGAGCAGGCCCGCCTCTGGCATCCGTAGACGATCTCGGCGGCTTCACCCTCGACGCCGAGCGAAGTCGGAACGCCCGCGGCCATGGCCTCGAAAATCTTCGACGGGATGACGGTGCGGAACAGCGGCGTCTTGCGCAGATGCACGATACTCGCGTCGGCAAGGCCCCAAATCGCCGGCATGCGGTGGCGCGGCTGCTGATCGAGCATGATGACGTTGTCGAGCTGCATGGCATCGCGCCGCTCGCGCAGGCGCGCTTGCTCAGCCCCGCTGCCGACGAGAAGAAAGCGGATGTCATCTCGGCCGCGCAGCCGATCGGCCGCGTCGAGCACCGTTGTGAGCGCGTGCGCCATGCCGTGGGTGCCGACGTAGGCGGCGACGAACTTGCCCGCTGAGGCCGAGTTCGCTCGCAAGGGCCGCGTCATGCTCGGGCTCGGCAGAACAGCTCGATATCCGCGCCGTTGGTCACCACCGACGCCTTCTCGCGCGGCACGCCGAGGGCTTCGAAATGATCGAGAAACGATCGTGGTGACTGAGACGATGTGATCAGCCTTGCGATAGGCGAAGCGCTCGAGCGCTTCCAGGAGCGCGCACGACGAAGCCGCGCTCGAGCGCGCCGACGGCGACGATGCTCTCCGGCCATAGATCGCGGATCTCGAGCACCCATGGCACGCCCTTGAGCCGGCTCATCGGAATAGCCGATGAGCCCCGTGAGCAGCTGCGGCGAGCTCGACACGACGATGTCGGGCTTTGCTGAGTCGCCACGCCTGTGCCGTCGCGCTCAGCAGGAACGACAGATAGTTGAGCGAGCGCAGAACGACGCCTTCGTTTGCGGCGAGAAACGTCCACACGCGCACGACGTCGATCCCGTCCATGTGCTCGCGCTGAAACAGCGCATTGCGAAAGCCGTCGTAGAGCTTCCCCTTCGGATGATTCGGTGCGCAGGTCACGACCTCGACCTCGGTGGCCCATCTTGACCCACAGCTTGGCGTGCTCGTAAGTACGGATCGCCACCGCATTGGCTTCCGGCGGGAAGTTGTGGGTCAGAAACAGTATTCTCATCGCACCATCGCGGATTGTCGTAGCCTTCCCATGCGCCGCGCCCGTCAGACATCGGCCGATCCACGGGAAGAGCGCGCGAACACAATGAGCGGATCCCAATCGCCTCGCTATCGCATCGTCTGCGTCGCGGGCGCGCGCCCCAACTATGATGAAGGTCGCGCCCCTCATGCGCGCCTTCGCGACGCGACGCGCGCTTCGAACCGCGCCTCGTACATACCGGTCAACACTACGACCCGGCAATGCACGACGTGCTTTTCGAAGATCTCGCGTTGCCGGCAGCCCGATGCCTTCCTCGGCATCGGCTCGGCGAGTCACGCGGTACAGACAGGCAGGCTGATGCTGGCGCTCGAGCCGTGCTCGACGAGATGAAGCCGGATGCGGTTGTCGTCGTCGGCGACGTCAACTCGACGCTCGCGGCGGCTCTGGTGGCAAGCAAGAAACTATTCCCGTCGTTCATGTCGAAGCGGGACTGCGCAGCTTCGACCGCGCGATGCCGGAGGAAATCAACCGCATCGTCGTCGATCAGATCTCGGATCTGCTCTTCGTCACCGAGGAGGACGCGGTCCGAAATCTCGCGCGCGAGGGCATCCCGGCCGCGCGCGTCCACCTCGTCGGCAACGTCATGATCGACAGCCTGCATCGACGCCTTGCCGCGCGCCAAGCCTGCGGCCGAGACGTGTGCAGCGCGCGGCGCCAGCGCTGCCTGGCTCGAGCGGGCGGCCGCGAAGGTCACGCCTTCGTCACGCTGCATCGTCCCTCCAACGTCGACGATCGTGAAACCTGCAGCCGCCTCGCCACGATGCTGAACAAGCGTGGCCGACCTCGTTCCGGTCGTGCTCGCGCTTCATCCACGGACGCGAAAAGCGATCGAAGGTCACGGGCTTGGAGAGCTGCTCGATCACCCGTTTCTGCTCGTAACCGAGCCCCTGTCCTATCTCGAGACGATCGGCGTCGTCGCGCGTGCGCGCCTCGTGCTGACCGACTCGGGCGGCTTGCAGGAGGAAACGACTTGCCTTGGCGTACCCTGCATCACGCTGCGCGAGACGACCGAGCGTCCAGTCACCGTCAGCCAAGGCACCAACATCGTGGCCGGCACCGATTCAGGGCGCATCCTGGCTACGGTCGCCGCAACCCTGAAGACGGGAGGCAAGAAAGGCGAAATTCCACCGCTCTGGGACGGCAAGGCGGCCGAGCGCATCGCGGCGCTGGTTGCGGAGTGGCTCGTCGAGCGCGGGGCTTCGGGGGGAATTCGTCAACAATGATTGGCTCCTCTGTTCCAGCCCACGCGGCCGGATAGCGTCAGACCGGGCGCATCAGCTCACGATATACCGCCAGCGTTTGCTCAATGACGGAGGCAAGCGAGAATTCGCGCTTCGACGAGGCGCCGGCCAGCAGCTCCGTAGCGCGCGCGAAGGTCAGGTCGCGCGATCGCTTCCTTCAGCGCCGCCGCCAGGGCGGCCGCGTTGCGCGGCGGCACCAGCCAGCCATTCTCGCCAGGCCGTACGATTTCCCGACAGCCCGGAACGTCTGTCGCGACAATGGCACGAGCACTCGCCGCCGCTTCCAGCAACGCTTTGGGCAATCCCTCGCGATAGGATGGCAGGCATACGAGGCTCGATTCGAAAAAGACGCGTGTCATGTCCTCGCGCCAGCCCCAATGCTCGACATGGCCCTCGCGGACGAAGCGCTCAATGAGCTCTGGCGCAATCGCTGCAGGATTGACCGGGTCAGGTTGACCAACGAGCGCGAAGCGGGCGACGACGCGCTCACTCTTCAGCATCGCCGCCGCCTGCATGAACTCGACAACGCCCTTGTCGGCAAGCATTCTCGCCGGCAACACCACGAGCGGAACACCCGGAGGCGGATCTGCCGCCGGATATTTGGCGGGATCTACGCCTGAGCCGCGAATAAGCCGGATCGCGTCGGCCGGAGCGAGGCCTTGGGTGACCAGAAGCTCGGCATCGTCCTTGTTTTGAACGATGACACGCTTGCCTTGCCCCGTGAGAGCGTAGCGCAACGCGGTCCGAACCAAGGGCCTCAATGCTCGCGCCTTCCGGCTATCGGAACTGAAGATCCAGCCGAGGCCCATGAGCGCGTTGACCGTACCTTTCACGTGAGTTTGGCGCGCGGCGATGGAACCGTAGATTACCGGCTTCAGCGCGACATGGTGCACAAGCTCGGGCCTCTCGCTACGATAGATGGGCCTGGATATCAAGAAGCGATCGCGCTTCTGGAAATGGTTTCAGGCCGGAGCGCGAGAAAGCAAGGGGGATGAGGTTGAGCCCTGCGTCGCGGATCAATGCGCCGTGCTCGGCGACACGTGTCGCCACAGTTACATCGAAGCCTTCGGCTTTCGCGGCAATGGCGAGCGGGAGCCGGTGCGAGACGAAGTACCAGTCTTCGGAAACGAGGTAGAGAAGCTTCGGCCGCTGTGCCACATCGGAAACCATTATTAGCGCGATAACATCGTTTGCCGTTTCGGGGCCGAACGCTGTGCCTCGTCGTGCCACGCTTGAAACATGAGAACGCCCCAGAGCTGATGGTGAAGGTTTCGGTGCCCGCTTTGATGACACGTCCATGCGGCGCGGATCACCGATGGATTAAAGAAGCCCTCATTGGCGAGCCGCCGCTCGTCGAGAAGGTCCTCCGCCCAATCTCGAAGCGGACCTCTAAGCCAGCTGTCGATAGGAACGGCGAATCCCGACTTTGGCCGCTCGATCAGTTCGCGCGGCACGTGCCGGTAGAGCACCTGGCGAAGCGGCCATTTCGACTGCCCGCCGCGCCGCAGAACGTTGAGCGGCACGCGCCAGGTGAATTCGACGAGCCGGTGGTCAAGGAGAGGAACCCGGCACTCGAGGCCCACGGACATGGAGGCGCGGTCGACCTTGACGAGGATGTCGTCAGGGAGATAGCGCACGAGATCGAGATGCATCATCCGCCGTACAGCATTTTCTGACTGCGGGTCGAAGGCCGGCGCGGCCGCTCGTGTCTCAGGCTTTTCGCTGCCGATGACGGCCTCCTCGGGCCGCTGCCAGAACGACACCAGCGTGTCATAGACCTCTGCCGAACTGCCGAGGCCCATAACCTCGGCCGCCTTGTGCAATTTTTCTCCGACCAGGCTCGGCCGCATCCGCTGCGGCAGCACGCGCATCGGCAGACTGAACATCCGATCCCATTGTGCCGGTGCGATGCTCCGTATGAGAGACGCGCAGCCTTGACGGAGACGTCGCGGCACTTTGGCCAGGAGCGGCCATACCTGGTCCGCCATCCTGTAGCGCCTGTAGCCCGAGAAGACCTCGTCACCGCCGTCGCCGGAAAGCGCGACCGTCACGTGAGCCCGCGCCAGCTCGGACACCAGGACAGTCGGGATCTGCGAAACGTCGGCGAAGGGCTCGCTGTAAAGGGCAGGCAACCGCGGGACCACGGCCATTGCTTCCTGCATTGTCACGTAGAGCTCGGTGTGATCGGTCTTGAGATGACGGGCGACGGCCTTGGCATGCGGCGCCTCGTCGTAGCCTTCTTCCTCAAATCCGATGGAAAAGGTGCGCACCGGACGCGGGCTCATGTCTTGCATCAGTGCGACTACGGTCGAAGAATCGACGCCGCCTGACAGGAAGGCGCCGAGAGGAACATCCGCCATCATTTGTCCCGCGAGCGACTGGCGAATGAGCGTCTCGGTGTGGGCGACGATCTCGCTGGGACTGCCGTCAATCGGATCGCGCATGCCTCTCGCGGAGATGTCCGCTGCGTCCCAATAGACCTCTATATTTCCCGTCCTTTGTCCCGGCTTCAGTACAAAGTAGCTCGCCGGCGGAAGCTTGCTGATGCCTGCATAGATAGAGCGCGGCGTCGGGACATAGTTGTGCCTCAGCAACAGGGAGAGAGAGCTTCGATCGATCTCTCCTCGCCAATCGGGATGCTCCTTGAGCGCCGCCAGCTCCGAGCCGAATAAGAAACTTGAGCCGGCCCAGCCGTAGTAAAGCGGCTTTTCACCGAGACGGTCGCGCGCAAGAACGAGCGTGCGCTCATTTCTGTCCCAGGCTGCGAAAGCGAACATGCCGACCGATCGCTCGAGCGCGCCGCGCGACGCCCCACGCGTCGATCGCGGCAAGCAAGACCTCCGTGTCGCAATGGCCGCGCCAATGCGGCGCGCGGCCCGACCGCTCGAGCTCGCGCCTGAGCTCAGCGTAATTGTAGATCTCGCCGTTGAACGTGATGACCCATCGTCCGTGCTCCGAGAGCATCGGTTGGTGGCCGGCGGGGGAAAGGTCGACGATCGAGAGGCGCCGATGGGCCAGTGCGACTCCGGCCGCCGGATCGGTCCAAACGCCGCAATCGTCGGGGCCGCGATGAGCGATCGCTTCCGCCATAAGTCTCGCGACCTGGTTTGGGTCCCGAGTGGGGCCATCGATTCCGATGAAGCCGGCGATCCCACACATCAGAAATCGCCCGCTTTAAGCCGCCATTGCGAAGAACACGGTCTGTCAGGTCCGAGCACGCCAGTTTATCGAGGCAGTCTAGCTCTCTCAGCCTGCAGGGCAAGGCGGAGAGCGTCGATTACCCGATCCTGGTCCCCTTCGGGAAGATAAGGATACATGGGCAGACTCAAGACCTCGGAAGAAAGCGCTTCGCTTGTGGCAAGGTGCTCGGTTGTCCTCGGAAAACCTTGGTATGCAGTCTGCAGGTGGAGTGGTTTTGGGTAATATATCTGCGTCGGAATTCCATCAGACTTGAGTTTTGCCGCCACGCCGGCGCGGAGACCGCGCTCCACTCGGATGGTATATTGGGCCCAAGCGGACACGCAACCCGACCTCACACGTGGGACCGTTGTGACATCGACCAACCTGGCGCTGTAGCGGCTCGCCACAGCGTTTCGGCGCTCGAGCTCGTCGGGTAGGATAAAGAGTTTTTCTAGCAGAATTGCCGCCTGCAGCGTATCGAGGCGCGCTGTCATGCCGATGCGAACGTTGTCGTATTTGGCGGCGCCCTGGCCATGGACTCTCAGGCTGCGGATGACGTCGGCGAGCTTGTCGCTGTCCGTGAATATCGCGCCGCCGTCGCCGTAGCAGCCGAGCGGCTTGGAGGGGAAGAAGCTCGTCGCCGTTGCGTCGCCAATTGTTCCAACGCGCCGTCCCGCGAAAGCGGCGCCGAAAGACTGCGCTGCATCACAGAGAGTCCAGAGGCCGTGATGCTCGGCGATGGCAAGAATGCTGTCGTAGTCGGCCGGTTGTCCGAAAAGATCAACCGGAATTATGCCCACCGGATTGAGCCTGAGGCCGCGCGCTACGGATATCGCGTCCTCTAAGCTCTGCGGGTCCAGGGTGAATGTCGCCTCGTCGACATCAACGAACACGGGCGTTGCGCCGAGCCAGGCGACGACTTCAGCGGTCGCGCAAAACGTAAACGCGGGACAGAACACCGCTTGTCCGGGTCCGACCGCTTTCGCCAATAGAACGAGAGCGAGCGCGTCGGTGCCCGAAGAACACGAAATGACGTGCCGGGCATGCGAGAATTCCGCCATGCGACACTCGAGCTCGGCTACTTCGGGGCCCATAATGAACTGGCCGTGCGTCAGCACCCGCGCGATTGCTTCGTCTACGCGGCTGCCGAGCCGGCGGCGTTGCGCGGTTAGGTCGAAGAAAGGAATTGTGTGAGTTTTCGCGGCTGACATCGGCGCTCGAGGTTCGGTCACGGGATAAGTTCAAGCTTGGCCTCCGCATTGATGCGGTAGCGCTCGTTTGTTCTCGGGCAAACGAGCGATGATCCCAGCCGCTCCCCGGCCCGGCTGACCCATCCGATCCGACGAGCCAGGATTGCCGATGATAAGTGCAAACGGCGGAACGTCCTTGGTCACCACGGCCCCTGCGCCGACGAACGCATAGTCGCCCATGCTATGCCCGCAGACGATTGTCGCATTGGCGCCGATGGTGACACCCGTTCCGACTTTCGTTGGCATAAACTCCGACTTGCGCGAGACGTGCGCGCGTGGGTTGCGAACGTTCGTGAAAACGCACGACGGTCCACAAAAGACGCTTTCGCCCAGCTCGACGCCCTCATAGAGCGACACATTGTTCTGAATCTTGCGCCCGCACCAATTTTCACGTTCGGCCCGATCATGCAATTCTGTCCGATAGAGGATCCCTCGCCGATCTCCAGTCCCACAAGTATGTGGCTGAAGTGCCAGATTTTTGTGCCCCGGCCAATGCGTGCTGCCGTCGTCAACGATGCTCGTTCGGTGCACGAGCACGCCGGGATCCGGCGCGGGTCTTCGATCGGCTGAGCTAGGCCGTCCGCCGTAGATATCATTTCTCGAATTGCATTCGCCCGCGTCAGAAAAGGATGAGCGCGCCGCACCGTGCGTCCGTAAGGGGTAGGGTGCGGATTTTTGATGCGATCTCGATCGACGGGCGAACGACGTCGATACCGAAGCCGCTTGTCCGGCGAGAATCTCCTGGTAGCACGCCTGGTATGAAGGTCGGCGAATCCATCCGAGAACTCGATCTCCTGGCCATCGACGAGAACGGAACGGTAGGTCGTCTGCCCTTCCTTGAGGCCTTCGGGGAGATCGGCACGGTCGATGGACAGGTACCATCGCACATTGGCCTTCCGACAGCAGATCGTGCCGGCGGCCCTGTTCAAATCGTTCAGTTGCAGGGACTGCTTCTCGATCGGCCCGAACACGTACACCAGCATGTCGAAGAAATGAATCCCGATGTTCGTTGCCACGCCGCCAGACTTGCCGACGTCGCCTTTCCACGACACGTGATACCAGCTGTCCACGCGAGGTGACATAGGTGAGCACGACCTCGTGATCCGTGCGGCCGGATGCCTCCACGCGGGCCTTTAGAGCTTGGATTTCCGGGTGAATGCGAAGCTGAAGGATGGTCGAGATTTGCCGGCCCGTCTCGCGTTCGATCTCGGCAAGACCGTCCAGATTCCAAGGGTTCAACACGAGCGGCTTCTCGCAGATCGCGTCTGCATCCGAACGCATTGCGAAGCGGCAATGGGCGTCATGGAGGTAGTTGGGCGAGCAGATAGAAACGTAGTCTACCGGCCGACTTTGACGGCGCAATTTGTCTACGTGCCGGTCGAAGCGTTCGAACTCCACGAAGAAATCGGCGTCGGGAAAGTAGCTGTCCATCAAGCCGACGGAATCACTGGGATCCAGCGCGACCACAAGTTCCCCGCCCGTTGTCTTGACCGCCTTCATGTGACGCGGTGCGATATAGCCACCGGCCCCGATGAGCGCGAAACGAGCCATGCCTCATAATCCCAATCGCTGGTCCATGGCTCGTCACGTCCTGCGGCCGCGGCGCGCGCAATTTGTTGCTTATGATCTTCCTCTTACGATGACAAGCTTCTTTGTTCATGCAATGAACGATATAGAGTGGAGAAGCGCGCGGAGGGCGTTGGGTGACCGCAGGGTCATTTTTGGCATGCGCCTGACAGCCACTCCCATTTGCCGCGCACCTCTGACAGCTTGACCCTAAACAGAGGTCAGTCTGGCCCGAGATCTGGGTCATCGGACATCCCCCGCAAGGCATCTCGGGCAACGCACACAAATGCGTTCACGACGTGAACATAGTTGTTGACGCTCATGTCCGGGCCCGCTATCCAGGGCGCGCGGCTGCCTGTTGTGCCTGCATCCGGCGGCACCCGCACTGCGGTAGCAATTGACAATCGCAAGCACCAGCCGGTGAAGCCGGGTCGACAGTGTCGAGTAAATTACGGATCGCCGTTCTTACCACCGACACCCCGCACCACCGCTATTGCGTCCAGCGCATCGCCCGTGAAATGGCAGCGGACGCCCGCCTCGATCTCATTTTGCTGGAGACGAAGACCTATTCGCGCCGCCGGCGTGCGGTGCGTCATTTCCGGGATGGCCCGCCCAACGTCTGGCTGGGCACTGCTCTAAATCCGTTTCTTCAACTTCAACTTAGCCCGAAAAATCAACGCGTTTGCGGGACCGCGTTCTTCCGCGCAAGACGAGGCTGATGTTCGGGTCCGATATGCGATACGATATTCTACTTTACCATGGCGTGCATCCGGACGGCGGGGTGCATCCGGGACAAAACAGCTCACGCAAGCATATCGCTCGAAGCGAATTCGCAGCACAGATCGAATGGCTCGCGGCAAACAAGCCGCTCGTTTCGATGAGCGGGATCGCGGCCGCACATTGCGGGAAGCATACGATACCCGACAATTCCGTGGCGATTACCTTCGATGACGGCTTTCTAAACGTCATGACCGAGGCATGGCCTGTGCTTGAGGAGTTCAAGGTGCCGGCCACGATCTACCTCGCAACCGGCTACATCGGCACGGGACGCATGATGTGGACCGACCGGCTCGAGGCGTGCCTACTCGAGACGACACAGCCCGCCCTGGATTTCGAAGGCCGCCGATGGCCGCTTGAAACGACGGACGAAAGGGTCAAGGCGTTCGGCGAAATTAGAAGCGCCTCAAGGTGATGGACAATGCGGGCAAGGACGCGCGCCTGGCGGAGATCGAGGAGACGCTGGGCGTAAGGGGCAAGCCAACGCATCCGCTTTATAAGTTCATGAATTGGGATGACGTTCGGACGATGGCACGCTCTCCATTGATCAGTTTCGGCGCCCACACCGTTGATCACGTCGCGTTGGCCCGCGTGCCTCGCGAAGAGATGCGCAGGCAGATCCGAGAAGTCCGTCGAAACCCTCGAACGCGAGCTTGATGCTCCCTGTCGGCTATTCTCGTATCCGGAAGGCCAAGCCTCAGACTATGACAATGAGGTGATCGAGTTTTTGCGTGCCGAGGGCTTTGATCATTGCCCGTCGGCTATCGCAGGCGACAATCGACTTCCTCACTCGGATCCTTTCCATATTCTCAGAACCATGGTCGGCTTCGAGGTCGCCCTTTTCCATTAGCGGGGGTGCAAACTTCTGAATGAAGCTCTTCGGTAAGGATCTCGACAAGGAGGTCGCGGTTGTCGCTGAAATCGGCGTCAATCACGAAGGCAGCCTCGACGTGGCGCTCGAGCTCTTGCGACTTGCGCGTGAGGCGGGTGCGACCGCCGCCAAGCTGCAAAGTTACACGCCAGAGCGCTATGCATCTTCATCCGACCCCGTGCGTCTCAGGCGAGTCACCGGATTTGCTCTCGACGAGGCGGCCCACTACCGCTTGGCGGACGAAGCTGAAAAAATCGGCCTACCTTTATTTTCGACACCGGTGACCGAGGACGTGGTGCCATTGCTCGGGGCCCTTTTTCCGGCTCTCAAGATCGCAAGCGGCGATCTCACTTTTGAGCCGGCCATCCGTGCTGCGGCGCGTACAGGCAAGACCGTGCTCCTTTCCACCGGCCTGGGCACGATGGAGGAAATTGAGCGGGCCATCGGCTGGATGCGGGATGAGGTCGGAGCCGCTTTGCAGCAGCGTCTGATATTGATGCATTGCGTCTCGGCCTATCCAACGCCAATCGCCGAGGCCAACCTTCTGAGCATCCCCTATCTCGCCGACCGAACGGGCTTGTATGTGGGTTATTCCAATCACGTCATTGGTGTGGATGCCTGCCTTGCGGCGATCGCACTCGGTGCCTGTGTCATCGAGGCGCATTTCACGGACTGCAAGAGCGGCCGCTCCTTCCGCGATCACGAATTGTCGCTCGACCCCGATGACTTTGCCAATCTTGTCAAGGCTGCGCCAAACTGGCGCGCCATGCGCGGTACATGGGGTAAGGCTCTGCAGCCGAGTGAGTTGGCGAACCGCACCGCCATACGCAAGGGCATCGTGGCCGCGCGACCGCTCGCGGCTGAAAGCGTCCTCGCGGCGGACGATCTTGCTTTTGCCCGCCCGGCGAGCGAGTTCGCGGCAACGGAATTGCCGCAGCTCCTTGGACGCCGCTTGAAGGCCACCGTCGGCGCAGGCGAGCTTATCCGCCGAGCGGACATCGAATAGCGATGTGCGGAATTGCCGGATCGCTCGGGCAGCAGGCGCTTTCACGCGACATCATCGAGCGCACTTTGGGGCTGATGAAGAGGCGGGGTCCCGACGGCACGGGCGCCTGGCAAGGCACTATGAGAAATGGCAGCCTGACGCTGCTGCACACACGGCTAGCCATCGTCGATCTCGACCCGCGCGCCGGCCAGCCTTTCTGCGCCGACGGATGCGTGCTTATCTTCAACGGCGAGATCTATAATTACGTTGAGTTACGGCGGGAGCTCGCCGCGCGCGGCGAGCAATTCACGACCGAGTCCGACACTGAGGTCGTACTTAAGGCCTATCGGACCTGGGGCAGTGATTGCGTGCGCCGCTTCGAGGGAATGTGGGCGCTCGCGCTGTTCGATGAACGGCTTCAGCACTTGTGGCTGAGCCGCGACCGCTTTGGCGAAAAGCCGCTCTACACGATGGTCGTGGACGACACGCTCTACTTCGGCTCCGAGATCAAACTCCTCGTTTCCCTCGCAGGAGAGGCTCCGGCGATCAATCCCGCTCAAATCGGACGCTATCTCGTCAACGGCTACCGGTCGCTTCATAAGCAGCCGCAGACGTTCTTTCTCGGTGTCAACGAGCTTCAAGCTGGCTCCTCCGCACTCTTGCAGGAGGAGGTGTCACCAATCGCGGCGCGCTATTGGACGCCGAGCTTTGTGCCCAGTCCGATGACGCGGGCAGAGGCAGTTGCAGGGGCCCGCGACCGTCTCGCCCATGCGACAAGTCTCAGCCTCCGTGCCGACGTACCGGTCGCGTTCTGCCTCAGCGGCGGCATCGATTCCGGCAGCCTTTGCGCGCTCGCCGTGCGCGAACTTGGCTGCGACGTGCATGCCTTTTCGATCATCGACAGCGACGAGCGCTATGACGAGCGCGCAAACATCATGGCGGTTGTCGCTGCGCTCGGCTGCCGGCACACGGCAATCGAGACAAGCCGAGAGGGCTTTTTCGATCGCCTCGAAGCCCAGGTTGCCTATCACGATGCTCCGATCGCGACGATCTCTTATTACGTTCATGCCTTTCTTTCGGAGGCGATCGCCGCGAGCGGCTACAAAGTTGCAATCTCAGGGGGCGCCGCTGACGAATTATTCACCGGCTACTACGACCACTATTCGTTCTGGCTCGCCGGGCAGGCCGGGCGGCCGGATTTTGAAACTCTCGTCGCTGCGTGGCGTGAGAGCTTCGGGCGCTTCGTGCGCAATCCGGTGCTCAAAAATCCGATGGCATTCATCGAGAATCGCAACGCCCGCGAACATATATATCTCGATCGCGATTTGTTTGCATCGCTCCTGAAGGACAGCGACGTTGAGAGCTTCTTCGAAGAAAGCTATTCCGACGATCTATTGCGCAACCGCATGCTCAACGAGCTTCAACATGAGGTCGTGCCAATACTTCTTCACGAGGATGACCTAAACTCGATGTATTACTCCGTGGAAAACCGATCGCCTTTCCTCAATTCACGCCTAGTTGAGTTCATGCTGACGGTTCCGAGCGAGCATCTGATTCATGACGGCTACTCGAAGTCGGTTCTTCGCGACGCAGTCGCCGGGATTCTGCCTGACAGTGTGCGCCTTGACCGTCAGAAGAAGGGCTTCAATGCGTCGATCCTGTCTCTGATCGATCCGAAGGACGGCGGGACACGCGAGCGGCTTCTGGGTAAGGCTTCCCCGATTTTTGACTACGTCGATCGCGATCGATTTGAGGGCCTGCTTGACGACGACCTCACTGACAATGCGCGCAGCAAGTTTCTCTTCAGCTTCGTTTCCGCGAAGGCATTCGTGGAAGGCGACCTCGCGCGCGGCCGCTTGCCGAACTAGCTTGAGCTGGCGGCATGGCTAACGTCGCGATCGTAGACTACGGCATGGGCAATCTCGTTTCAGTCGCGGGTGCGGTCGAGCGACTCGGTCATGAGCCGATAATTACGTCGGACGCGCGTACGCTCGCGGGCGCCGATCGCCTGATCCTGCCAGGCGTCGGCGCCTTCGGCGATGCCATGCATAATCTGCGCGAACGCAATCTGACCGAGGCTCTGCAGGATATTGTGATACGGCGCGAGCGTCCCATTCTCGGCATTTGCCTCGGCGCGCAATTGCTGGCGCGAGACAGCGAGGAATTCGGTCATCACGAGGGGCTGTTCTGGGTCGATGCCTCGGTGCGCCGCATATCGCCATCTGATCCCTCGATGCGGGTGCCACATGTCGGTTGGAATGATCTGGCAAGCCGCCGCGACAGCATCCTATCTACGCGATGTTCCGCCCGATGCGCTATTCTACTACGTGCACAGTTTCGCGATCATAGCCAATGAACCTGAAGCGGTGGTAGCCGAATGCGACTATGGAATACGCTTCGCTGCCGTGATCGAATTCAGGAATGTCTTCGCAACTCAGTTCCATCCGGAGAAGAGTCAGCGCCACGGCTTGACCGTGCTGCGCAACTTCATCGAGGCCAACTAGGCGTTGTTGCGCAAGAGGCTCATTACAGTACTCACGATCAATGACGGCGTACTTTTTCGTACCAAGCTTTTCACGCCGGACTATCGCTACACGCACAATTTTGTGGATGCTTGGCTGGTCGATGAGATCATCGTGCTGGACATTACGCGGCACGGAACGCATCGATCGGAGGGTTCACGCGCATTCGACGACGTTGTGGGCGACATCGCGCGCCGCTGCTTCGTGCCGCTCTCAGCTGGCGGCGGCATTCGCAGCTTTGCCGACGCACAGCGCTTCATGAGCTATGGGGCTGATAAGGTGGTTGTGAATACGGGCGCCCTCGAACGACCCGCGCTGATATCCGATATCGCCAAGTGCTACGGGGCCCAATGCGTCGTGGTCTCGATCGACGCGCGCCGCAATGAAACTGGTTACGAGGTTTACTCACATTTCGGCAGCCGACCGACCGGACGCGATCCTGCACAATGGGCGCGGGAGGCGCAGGATCTCGGGGCCGGAGAAATCATGGTGACGGCGATCGAGCGCGACGGCTCACTCGAAGGTTACGACCTCGATCTTTGCCGGCGCGTGTCGTCATCGGTTGCCGTGCCAGTCCTGATCTCTGGCGGGGCCGGCGCATGGCCGCACTTTGCCGATGGCATAAAGCAAGGTGGCGCCGACGGCGTTTGCACAACGAACATCTATCATTTCACCGAAACCAGCATTCGCAGCGCCAAGGCCTTTCTTGCCAAGGCCGATGTACTGGTGCGGCTGTCATGAATGCGCCCAGCACCTCAATGATCTGCAAGCGCTGCCTGATGCCGATCACGCGACCGCGCATCGTGTTCGATGCGGAAGGCGTGTGCAATGCCTGCCGCAATGCAGAAGAGAAGTTGAAAATCGACTGGGATGCGCGCCGCCGCGAATTCCTCGACTACGTCGATCGCTTCCGCAGCAGATCCGGTTATTATGATTGTGTCGTGCCATGGAGCGGCGGCAAGGATTCCAGCTACATCGCGCATCGCCTGAAATTCGAATTCGGTCTCAATCCTCTCCTGGTTACGTTCTCGCCGCTTCTGCCCAACGAGGTCGGGCAGGTGAACCGCGAGCGTTTCGTCGATCTCGGATTTGACAGCCTGATGGTTCGGCCTAATCAGAAGGTTGCGCGCCAATTGGCGCGGCGTTTCTTCAAGGAGCGCGGCAATCCCAAGGTCGCGTGGGATGCCGGCATCAACGCGGTGCCGGTGCAGGTTGCCGTCAACTATGGCATCCCCCTCATCTTCTATGCCGAGCACGGCGAAAGCGAATATGGCGGGCGCGTGCTGTCGGAGGAATCGCGGAAGATCCGCAACTTCACTGAAGTCCTGGAGCACCAGATCGGCGACGATCCGCGCAATTGGATCGACGAGGGGATCGAGGAGCGTGATCTCGCTCCCTACGTCTATCCTGCGCAACAGAATATCGATCGCGTCGGCGTGAAAGCGATGTACTTTGCTTATTTCTTCCGCTGGTCGATGCTGGAGAACTATCGGTACATGAGCCAGGCGATGGACTTTATGGTCGAACCGAAGGGGCGAACCGACGGCACCTTCACAAACTTTGACAGCCTCGACGACAAGATCGACAATCTCTACTATTATATGCAGTTCATCAAATTCGGTTTTGGCCGCGCCACGCGCGATGCCTGCCGAATGATCCAGAACAACCAGATGACGCGCGCAGAGGGCGCTGAGCTTGCGCGCAAATACGACGACGAGTTTCCCTCCACGCATTTCCAGCAGAACATCGACTATCTCGGTCTTGCCGAGCCGGAATTCACCGAAATTGTCGACCTTCACCGCAACCGCGAGATCTGGCGGCGCAGCGGGAACAGCTGGGAACTGCTGGTGAAGCAATGAACGCCGTCGTCGATCACAATTGCGATTTGTGCGGGAGCGGTGCCGCGGCCGAAATCGTCGAGGCGCGCCACTATGCCAAGGGCCAGGCTCTGCATGTATGCCGAAACTGCGGCTTTGTTTATGTGCGTAGCCGACGCTCGGCGGAGGCCATCGCGGCGGCATGGTCGAACGACCTCTTCGGCGCGGTTTATACGGCGCGCATTCCCGCGATTGTCGCCCGCTTGACCTTTGTTGCGGAGATGATCGACTCGACGCTCGGCCTCAAGGGCAAGAGCGTGTGCGACATCGGCGCCGGCGAAGGTATCTTCCTCGACATGATCCGCCAGCCGCGCTACGGCGCTCTGCCATTCGGTGTCGAGCCGTCCGGAGCCAACGGAAAGCTGATGACCGACCTTGGCATTGCGCATCTCGTCGGCACGATCGAAGATTATGTCGCGTCCGGCCAAAAGAGGAGTTTCGACATCGCTTCCGTCCTCTGGACGTTGGAGAACTGTCAGTCCTGTCTCGGCATGTTGCGCGCCGCCAATGCCATGCTCAAGCCCGGCGGACATATCGTCATCGCTACCGGCAGCCGCATACTCGTGCCATTCAAGAAACCACTACATTACTATCTCGGCGGCAATGCGCCAGACACACACGCTTTCCGCTTCAGTGCTAATACGCTCGAGCGCGCTCTTCGACTTGCGGGCTTCAAGGTAGCTCATGCCAATCGCCATATCGATCACGACGTTCTGTGCATGATAGCGGTTAAATCCGATGAGAAAGACGAGCCCCCGTTGCCGGCAAACTCCGCCGACGCAGTGCTTGACTTCTTCCGCCGCTGGCACGTCGAAACGCAAACCTTCTACGAGAAGGCCTGACGCGGAAACGTCCGCGGGTGTCGCTGCTCCATGGACCGGATCGTCGTCTTCATGAATGGCACGAGGGGTCTTTCCGTCGTGCGAGCTCTCGGTCAGGCGGGACATAGCTTGTCGGCGATTGTCGTTCCATCGTCGTTGCCGGATACCATGGAGATCGACAGCGCTTGCCGACAGACGGGTGCGGAATTGTGGCGCGAGCCCGACGTCAATGCGCAGGCTTTTATCGCCCGCCTCAAGACCGTCGAGCCGCGCGTTGCTGTGGTCGCGGGATTTTCCACAATACTCCGCAAGGCAGCAATTTCCGTGCCGGAGCACGGTACTTTGAATCTGCATGCCGGCCGTTTGCCGCAGTATCGTGGCGGCTCCCCGCTCAATTGGCAAATCATCAATGGCGAGAGGCAGGCGGGCATCAGCGTGATTAAACTCGATGAAGGCATCGATACTGGCGATGTGCTGGCCGCTACCGAGATCGACATTGGACCCGAAGATACGATCGCGGCTCTCCACGAGCGTGCGAACCACGAATTTCCGAGGCTTGTCGTATCGGTGCTGAACGGCATCGAGAACAAGACGGTCGAGGCGCGGCGGCAGGACGAGACGCAGGCAGCCTATTGGCACCAGCGCAACGACGACGACGGACGGCTCCTATGGAACGAAAAGACGGCCGTCGAGGCACACCGGTTCGTCCGCGCGTTAACGCGACCTTACCCGGGCGCGTTCTGCTATCGCAGCGGCGAACGAATCCGGGTGCTCGGCGTAAGGTTGCCGGATTTCGTCTTACGCGGGATGCCGGGGCGGGTCTGTCGAATCATGGGGCAAGGAACGTTCGTGGTTTGCAAGGACCGGGCGCTGCTGGTCACCGATGCACGGACAGAAGCAGGGACCCAGGTCGCGTTGCGACACGGGGAACGCCTGAACTGACATGGCGAAACCCCTTAAGGCCGGCGTCATCGGCCTCGGTGTCGGCGAGCAACACGCCCTTGGCTACCGCTCGGTGCCAGGTGTCGAACTGCACGCCATCTGCGATTGCGATTTCGGCAAGCTCGAAGAGGTTGGCAACCGCCTCGATATCGGGAAACGTCATCAGGACTGGCGGAAGATTACCGAAGATCCCGAAATAGACGTGGTCTCGATTTGCTCGCATGACGATTGCCATGCCGAGCAAGCCATTTCCGCGTTCAGGGCCGGCAAGCACGTCATGGTGGAAAAGCCGATCGCATTGAACCGCGAGGAAGCCGAGCGGGTATTGCGGGCACAGCAGGATAGCGGCCGCTTCATTACGTCGAACCTGATCCTGCGGCGCAGTCCGCGCTTCATCGAATTGCGCAAGCGCATCGCGGCCGGCGAATTCGGCGACATTTTCTACATGGAGGGCGATTACGTCCACCAGATCCTGTGGAAGCTCACGCGAGGATGGCGCGGCAAAATGGCATTCTACAGTGTCGTACTCGGCGGCGGTATCCATCTCATCGATCTTTTGCGCTGGCTGATCGGCCGCGAGATCGATGAGGTCGCCGGCATGAGCAACAAAATCCTGACGCGTGATTCTGACTACCGCTTTGACGACATGACATTGAATCTCCTGCGCTTCGAGGGCGGCATACTTGGTAAGGTCTTCACGACCTTCGGTCCTCAGCGTACCAAGTTTCACGCGCTCAATATCTATGGCAGCCGCCGAACCTTCATCAACGACTTGCCGGACGCGAAGCTGTTCGACGGCGATGAATCAGACTGCGAAGTCACGCATAACGACCGCCTATCCCGGCATGGAGAAAGGCGATCTGCTACCCGATTTCATCGCGGCGATTCACGAGAACCGCCAGCCCAGCGTCTCGGCGACCGACGTATTTCGCGTCATGGATGTTTGCCTCGCGGCGATCGAGGCGATCCAAGCAAGACGCACCATACGCGTCAGTTACATGATTTAGACAGCGAACGACATGAGCTCTCGCAAGATCGATTTCGCAAGGCCAATGCTCGATGACGCCACGCGTGAGGCCGTCACGCGGGTGTTGAGTGGATTAACTCTCGTGCACGGCCCGGCAACGCACGAATTCGAGACCCGGTTCGCCGCAAGGATTGGGTCGAAACACGCGATTACTCTTTCGTCCTGCACCGCGGGACTGCATCTCGGCCTCTTTGTTGAGGGCGTTGGTTCTGGCGATCGCGTGGCAGTGCCGGCGATCACCCACGTTGCGACGGCACATGCAGCCGAGTTCTGCGGTTCCGCACCGCTCTTCGTCGATGTCGAGGCGGATACCGGCAATATCGACGCGGCAGCGCTGGAGGAGGCAATTGATGGACGAAGCGACGTTAAGGCCGTCATGGTTGTCCACTATCTCGGCCTGCCCTGCGACATGGACCGTGTTAACGGCGTCGCCGCGCGTGCAGGCGCGTTCGTGATAGAGGATTGCGCTATCGCTCTTGACGCTACTTATCGCGGTCGCAAGACGGGGACACTCGGCAAGCTCGGGTGCTTCTCGTTTTACCCGACCAAACACATGACGACGATAGAAGGGGGCATGGTGACGACCGACGATGACCGGCTGGCCGCAGCCGTCAGAGCGCGTCGGGCGTTCGGCTACGACAAGATGCTGGGCGAGCGAGCGCGGCCCGGCGTATACGATGTCAATGCACTCGGCTACAATTACCGCATGAACGAGGTCGAAGCGGCGGTGGGGATAACGCAGCTCGACCGCCTCGACGGTTGGCAAGCACTTCGCGCACGCAATTATGCAGCGCTAGAGTTGTCGCTTCGCGGCATAGACGAGCTGACCGTGTTTCCCCCACGCAAAGGCGAGGCGGTGTCGTCGCATTTCTGTTTGAACATCGTGCTTCCGAGGGATGGCTCGATCTCGCGCGATTTGGTCATCGACCATTTCAAGGCCAATGGCGTGGGCACCAGCATCCACTACCCAAAGGCCCTTCCGATGATGCGATATTACAGCGACAAGTACGGCTACCGGCAAGGACAATACCGGAACGCCGAATGGCTTGGTGATCAGTCGATTTCATTGCCAGTCGGGCCTCATGTGACCGAGGACGACATCGCCCATATCGCCGCCGTGGCGAAAGCTGCCATCATGAAAGCTCGAAACTGAGCGCTGTGGAGACCTGACTATGTTTCGCGAAAGTGACATCCGGGAGCGCCTCAGCAAGGAGCGGGTGATGCTCGTGGGAGGGGCCGGCTTCATAGGGCACAATCTTGCCATAGATCTGCGGCGCCACGGCGTCGAGACCATGGTCGTCGACAATCTGATGGTGAACAACTTGATCGCCAATGCCTACGGCGAGAACGGCGACGGCGTGCGCCACGGCCTCTACGCCAATTTCCTCAATGACCGATTCACGATGTTGCGCGACGCCGGAGTAAATCTGCGCAACGCCGATGCGCGCATCGTGGTCGACATCCACCAGCTGTTTCGGGATTTCCAGCCGACCAAGATCGTGCATCTGTCAGCGATCGCCTCCGCGGTGGAGGCGCGCAAGAACCCGGGTTTGTGCTTCGACCTACAGCTGATCACTTTGCGCAACGTCCTCGAGCTCTGCCGCCTATCGGTCTGCGCGATCAATCAGGTCATGCTTATCAGCTCTTCGACCGTTTACGGTGACTTCGAGACACCAATTGTGGACGAGAGCGTCCGGCCACGTCCGCGCGGCATCTACGCCAATACAAAGTATATGGCCGAGCGGCTGTTGCGCACCTACAATCATCAGCACGGGCTTGGCACGACCATAATCCGTCCGAGCGCGCTGTACGGAGAGCGCTGCATCAGCCGCCGTGTGAGCCAAGTGTTCATCGAAAACGCGTTGACAGGCAAACCTCTCCTCCTTGAGGGTGGCGGCGACGGCCGTCTCGATTTCACGTCGATTCACGACCTGACCGACGGCATGGTGCGGGCGCTCGCCTTCCACGGTGGTCCACAGACCTCGCAGACTTTCAACATCACGTTCGGCAATGCCCGTACGATCGCCGATCTCGCGCATATCGTGAAGGCTGCCATTCCGACTGCCATTCTCGAGGACCGTCCGCGCGCCGAAGACAAGCCCGTGCGCGGCACGCTCTCAGTCAAGAGGGCCGAGGATCTCTTGGGTTTCAAACCGAAACTCCCAATCGAAGCCGGCTATCGGGCTTATTGCGATTGGTATGTGGCGGAGTGGGAGCGTGCCCAGGTCAGGGCCAACTGAGAATGCGTGCCGCCACGCTCATTTTCGCGCGCATGGATTCCCGTCGGTTGCCGGGGAAGGCGCTCATGCCGTTGGCGGGGCGTGCGATGCTTGATCATGTGGTGGCGCGCGCGCGGCTTGCGCCGCTCCCAGTAATCGTCGCGACCTCCGAGCGCGCGCTCGACGATCCAATCGCCGAGCGCGCCCAAGCGCTCCAGGTTCCGGTATATCGTGGCCACGCCGAGGACGTCACTGCGCGGGCACTCGCGTGCTCGGTGGCCCACGGACTCGACGCGATCATCCGGGTGTCGGGAGACAGCCCGTTTTTGCCACCCGAAGTGATTGGCAGCATTCTCGATGCTTACCGTGCGGCGCCGGCGTGCGAGCTCGCGACGAACCTGTTTCCCCGTACCTTTCCCAAGGGTGCAAGCGCGGAACTTCTCCCAGTGCCGTTGATTAAGCGGCTCATGTTCGAAACCGACGATCCGGAAGATCACGAGCACGTGACGCGCTACGCCTATTCGCATCCCGAGAAATTTGTCGTGAAGAATGTCGCGCTCGATCCCCCGGCGACCGATGTCGTTCTCACAGTCGATACGCCGGAAGACTATCGCCGCGCGTGCGATCTGTTTGCGGCGGGCATCGATGCTTCCACTCCGTTCGACCGACTGCTCGCGACTGCGCGCGCTCTCGCCGCGCATTCCCCGGATTTGCCGAAGCATGGAACGGACCGAGCACGTCATGAGTGAACTTGCCCTTCTCGGCGGCAATGCTGTGATCTCCAAGCCGCTTGCCTCTTATCGATCAATTGGCCCGACTGAAAAAGCGGCGGCCATGGAGGTGATCGAATTGGGCTGTCTATCGGGGTTTTATGGAAGCCCCGGTCCGGAGTTCCTTGGCGGACCAAAGATTCGTGCCTTCGAGGAGGCGTGGTCGCAGCGCTTCGGCGTGCCACACACCGTGAGTGTCAACTCGAACACGTCGGGTCTCTTTGCGGCGATGGGGGCGATTGGACTGTCTCCCGGCGACGAGGTCATCGTCCCGGCCTGGACAATGTCGGCAACCGTGGTCGCGCCGCTCATCTATGGCGGAATCCCCGTATTTGTCGATGTCGAGGACCAGACGTTTTGCATGGACCTCGCGGCTGTCGAGGCCGAGATCACGCCGCGGACGCGAGCCATCATCGCCGTGAACTTGTTCGGTCATCCTGCACGACTGGCCGAGTTGCGCCGGCTCGCCGACCGTCATGGACTCTAACCTCGTCGAGGACAACGCCCAGGCGCCGCTCGGCGCGGAAGATGGCTGCGCCACCGGCACCGTCGGACACATTGGGGTTTTCAGCCTCAATTATCACAAGCACATTCACACCGGTGAAGGCGGAATGTGCGTCACCTCAGACACTGCGCTCGCCGACCGGATGCGCCTGATCCGGAATCATGGAGAAAATATCGTCGAAAGCGCAGGGATAGATACTCCCATAAACATTGTCGGCTTCAACTACCGCATGACAGAGCTCTCTGCGGCAGTTGGGCTGGCGCAACTTGCAGCGATTGACGCGCATGTCGCGCTCCGGGAAAAACTCGCCGCCGCACTTACGGCTGCCACAGCCGATCTCGATGGTCTGACGCCGCCGATCGTGCGTCCAGGCTGCCGGCATAACTACTACATCTGGCTTCTCAAATATGATGCGGCATGTATGGGCGTTGGGCGCGCGACCTTCAGCAGGGCGCTCGAAGCCGAGGGATTTCCCCACGCGGTTGGATATCTAAAGCCTCTCTATACGCTGCCCCTGTTTCAAAAGCGGCTTGCCATTGGCCGCGAGGGCTTCCCTTTCACGCTCACCGAACGAAAATACGATGCGCTGCATCTGCCCGTAGTGGAACGACTGCATCGAGACGAGGCCGTTCTATTCGAGCCTTGCGCCTACGCGATCGACGACGGCGTGATCGAGAGGCTATGCGAGGCGATCCGCAAGGTGCACCGGCACCGGGACGATCTCGTCCGGTACGAGCGGCTTCAAGCTGCGTGATCGGGCAGCGAGAAGGAACCAGTATCACATCGATGTCGCGCGTCGTTGCCAGTATCGAAGCACGCATGCAATCGAGCCGTTTGCCGGGCAAGGTGCTAGCAGACATCTGTGGCGTACCCGCGTTGACGCGGCTTGTTCGCCGTTTGCGACGGGCACACACGCTCGACGACATCGTGCTTGCAACCTCGACTGATCGTTCGGACGATACACTGGCAGCCTGGGCCGATGCCGAAGACGTTCGCGTTCACAGAGGCAGCGAGGATGACGTTCTCGCACGCGTGGTTGGGGCGCACGAAATGATGCGCTCCGATGTCATTGTTGAAATCTGCGGTGATTGCCCACTGATCGATCCGGAAGTCATCGACATGGCGGTCGAGACGTTCCGCCTCAACGATGTCGATGTCGTCAGCAACACGGCCAAGCTCACGTTTCCGCAAGGGGCCGACGCGCAAGTCTTTCGCACTTGCGACCTTGCGGAGATCGCGCGGACGGTCAGCGATGCTGCCGTCCGCGAGCACGTTTCTTTGTACTTTTACGAGCGGCCCGACCGCTATCGCATCCTGCATCTCGCAGCACCGCCACGCTGGACCCGCCCCTCGCAGCGGCTCCAGATTGACTATCCCGAGGATCTTGCGTTCGTTCGCGCGGTCTACGGAGAGCTCGGCGCAAGCCATGGCGATGCTTTCGGACTCGATGAGATCATCGCCTTGATCGACCGCTCGCCTGGGATTGCTGCCATCAATGCCCATTGCATGGAGAAGGCCGTCCGGTGAGTAGCACTCCAGCTCTCAGAACGGTCTTGATCGGCTTCGGCCGTGTCGCGTCCGACTTCGATTCTGATCCCGCCATGCTGCGCTGGTTTCCCAGGGCGTCACATCTTTCCTGCCTTACGGCGGATCCCGATTTCGATCTCATAGGGATCGTCGAGATCGATGAAGCGACCCGGGACCGCGCGCGCCGGATGATGCCGCTTGTCCGCGTGGCAGCCGTCGCAAGCGAGCTTGCTGAGTTCGCACCGGAAGTCGCTGTTCTTGCCATTCCCCCGCATGGACGTGCCGAGGCGATTGCGGCACTGCCGTCGCTCCGCGCCGTGATGATGGAAAAGCCGCTCGGCCCACCGGAATCGCGACAACGCGTTTGCAGCGAGATTATCGAACGCAACCTCGTCGCGCAGGTGCACTACTGGCGGCGAGGAGACACGACGCTGCGTGCGCTTGCTGGCGGCGGCCTCGAAGGCGTCCATCGGACAGGTGCAGGCCGCATTTGGCCTATATGGCAACGGGCTAAGAAACAACGCGAACCACCTTGTGGACATGATCCGGCTGCTGCTCGGCAATGTAGTCGCAGTGCGTGCGGCGGGTCCGCTGCGTCGGGATGGCTCGCCACTTACCGGTGACGCCGCGGCCCCTTTCGTGCTTGAGCTCGACGGGCCGGGAATAGTATCGATCGCGCCGTTGGATTTCGCGCACTACCGTGAGGTCGCCCTCGATCTGTGGGGCGAGACGGGGCGCCTAGCAATCCAGCAGGAAGGCTTGACGATTACGCGTTTTCCACGGCGACCCAATCGCGGTGTCTCGGGCGCGGAGGAGATCGCGAGTGACGAACCGCAATCAGTCGAGATCGGCGCTGCGGCCGCCCTGCCGGCGCTCTACACGAACCTTGCGCAGGCACTGCGTCGCGGCGAGGCCTTGCTATCGCCGCTCGAGTTCGCGCTTGGGACGGAACGAGTCATTGACGCGGTGTTCGCCTCAGCGATTGACGGCGGGCGACGCGTGGAGATCGCCGCGTGACTCGCCGCATCATGATCTTCGTCGAGGATCCTGGAGCTGCGACCTTCGTCATCGGCCTCCCGACTGCCTTGCGGCGGATGGGTGCCGTCGCAGGAGAGCTGTTCGCAGCCGGGCACGCCGTTGACGTCCTCGACGCCGCGGGTGAGCCGGCGCATCGTCTGTCAGACCGCGCTGATGCCTTGTGGGCTTTTGACCAGTTTGGGCCGGATGTGGTTGCAGTCGGCACAGCCGAGTCCCCGGTCGCAATTGGATTGAGTCTGATCGAACGATGCAGAAGCAGCGCCGCAACCAGCATCGGCCTGGTTGATGGTCCTACGAATCCCGAGCATCGGTTCTCAGCCGGATCTCCAAACCCGCTCCACCATCTGCCAGACCGACTTGTCGTTCCCGACGCTGCAACGAAGGATCGCTTTGTTGCACTCGGCGTGCCTATTTCCCGCGTCTCGACATGCGGCCATCCGCTCTACGACCGGGCTCGCGCGGCTAGGCGCGATGAGACCGCACGGCGCTCGTTGCGGCAGCGCTTGTGGCCCGAGGCTCAGGACAGGCAGATACTGCTTTTCCTCGCGGAACTCTCAACCGGTCTCGTGCCCGACGCTTTCCACCGTACAGCGGAGTATACGCTCACCGGGACTTCGGGTTCCGATTGCCGGACCGACATCGTCGCCGAGGAGGTGATTTTCGCGACCGGAAAGTCGAGCCCAGCGCCCTTCCGTGTACTGCGGCCGCATCCGAAGATGACGCCCGCAGATAGTGCGAGCTACGCGGGTGCGTTCGACGCTGTGAACACAACCGGTCCGGTAGCGGATGCCATCGAGGCGGCGGACGTCGTTGTGGGACTTACCTCCGTAGCACTCGACGAAGCGCTCTTACTCGGCCGCCCCGTGGTGGCCGTAGTGCCGCGCAGCCAAGAGCGCGATTGGCTCCTCGGGGCGCACCTCGGTCTGGTGCCGGTCGCAACAACTCGCGAAGAGATTGCGGCACACCTCGCCGCCGCATTCGCAGGCGCCTTGCCTGATCCCGCGGTGATCGATCGACTACTGCCCCGGGGGGCAACGACGGCGATCGCGCGTGTATTGGCGACAGCCTATAGCGACAGGGCCGCGTGACCGGCTCGGGGACACCCGATGGGCGACACGAGTTCAGCTCATTCTTAAGACTTACGCCAAGCTTCGTCGTATCGCTACAGGGCGTATTCGACGTTCGATAACGCGCCGCCACAATAATTGGCTATTTTTGATGTCGAATAAACCTGTATTTTCTGTTTTGGCAGTCTAGCAACGTGCATAGCTTGAAGCACCGCATTGCCGTTCTTGCATCGCACGGCGTTCCTACCGTTGGTCATTACTATCGGTCGTTATTGAACGTTGCTTTTTGCGTCGATATAATTACTAATGGAAAATTTGAGAAAAAACGAGATGTTGACGTTTGGGAAGAACGCACTGGAGGCCGACTAGCCCCAATCGAGTGGAACCCCACACTTCAGTTTGAGTTTATTTCATCATCTGAATGTGCTGCAGCCCTATCAGAGTATGATATCGCGGTGAACGGCGGCTGCCTCGAGTTGATTGGCGATCCCGCGCTCAGGGCTCCGCGCTTCGGTGTTCTCAATGTGCATCCTGGAATTTTGCCGCAATACCGCGGAGCTAGCTCCGTCGAATGGGCGCTTTACAATGGCGACGTTGTTGGAGCCACCGCGCACATCATGGACAGTGGATATGACACAGGGCCGATTGTAGCGCAGCGGACAATAGATCCCATTAAGTTTGGCTCTTATAAAGAAATCAGAATTGCGGTTTACGAATTGTGTTTTGCTTTGGCTGCTGAAGCTGTCACAGGTCTGCTGCTTGGATCTTTGACGCCTACGCCGCAGGGCCATGGCTCTTTACGTGGTCCAATTTCTGAAATACAAATGAAAGTTGTTAGGGAAAGGTATGGATAACTTTTTGAATTGCACGCCACGACACCTCGTAGGGCGATTAGAAGAGGGTCGTAAATTTGCCGACTTCAATTATTGATACTGTAATAATATTGGAATTTTATATCGGGGAGCTTGCGTAAACATTGTCCGGATCCGTTATCATCGCCTGGTACGCAAGCCAGTTCGCGGACTTGCATGCGCCATTGGCGCGCATCATGAAGGCGCGACATGACATCGACACGGTGCTCTGTTGCTATCGCGAGAGCACGCTACCGAACTCATCTCGCTACGATTTCGACAAAGGAGCGTTCAGGGAGATCGTTACGGTTGAAGATCTTCTCTATCCGCGCCCCGAGTCTCAGATCGGAACAGCCACGGACTTCGCAGACGATGCGACGCTGCTCGAGACGTCCCTCAGCATGTCGCTGACCGACATCTTGCGCTGCGATCGGCATCTCGGAATCGAATTTGTCACGGGGGCGGATTTCTACCGCTCGCATTTCGGCACCGCGCTATCGTTCCGCCAAAAGCTCGACATCGCAGCGCGTCTCGCCCGCCACTTCGGCGATCTGCTCAATCGGCACGAGGTGCTGGCTGTCATGGTCACACCGGGTGACGTTGGGGGCGCCGCACTTGTCGCGGCTGCGGAGGGCCGGGGCGTCCCGCTGCAACAGTTTGTCCGAGCGCGGTCGGGACGACGCTTTTATCTTACGCGCGACAGGCATTGCTGGCCACTCGGGCTCGAGCCACTCTATGCCGACAAGCTGGTGACGCTTCCGCCGGATGTCGCCGCCCTGCCACTCGAGATGCCACAGGCAGCGAAAATCTACTTCTCTGGCCTCACCGCTCGAGCCACGCCGCGTTTCCTTTGGGACCAGATTCGGAAGGCATGTAGACGCGAAGCTGGACGCCTGCTCAAGCGTCGCGAGGTCATCAACCGCGAATACCTTTTGCAGGACCGGCTCGCGATTGCCTGGGACCGCTGGCTACACCATCGCAGCATGCTCCGAGACAGCGCCGTCTTTCCTGGGCTGCCTCCAGACCAGCCCTACGTCTTCTTTCCGCTAACAGTCGAGCCCGAAAGCTCGCTGATGGCTGAGTCTCAGATGTGCGACAATCAGCTCTCCTTCATCGATTGGGTGGCGAAGTCGCTGCCCAGCGGCTGGCTACTTCTGGTCAAAGAACATCCAGCAGCGACCGCGCCTCGGCCCAAGGGTTTCTGGGAGCGCATCCGCAAGTATCCAAACACGATCGTTCTCGCGGCACTGGAACCGGGAGAAACAATTGCCGCTGGCGCGCGAGCCGTTGCAACCATAAACGGGAGTCTCGGGGTACAGGCCGCGACGGAAGGGGTTCCACTTATTACTTGCCATCCTCGATACGTTGGAGGCCTCTTGCCGCATGCCTTCACGTGTCGCCGATACGAGGATGTCGCGACGGCGCTTCAAAGCATCCGTAGAGAGGATCTGCCGCCGGTTGCCGCCCGCAAGCGGGCCGCCGCGGCACTTTTGGCGGCGCTCGACGACCTCTGTTATCCCTTGGAGGATCGCAATCTTCTGCGCGGAGTCGCGGGCGGAGAAAAGATCGCTATCGGTCAGCTTACCATTATGGCGGACGCTTATGTTGAAGCTCTGTCGGACGTGCGCCGCCGGTCCATGTCGTTCTTAGAAGTGAGCAATTGCACCAAGCCATGACCTCATCAACCATCGACGGAGCGACAATTCTCGTAACGGGTGGTACCGGCTCGTTCGGTCGCTGGCTGGTTCGCACCTTGCTCGAGCGCTATCGCCCTGCCAAGATCATTGTCTTTTCGCGTGACGAGCTGAAGCAGTATGAAATGCACGCTGAGCTCCAGAGCGAGTTCGGGGATCGTGACCTTCGCTTCTTCATCGGCGACGTGCGTGACGCGGGCCGCCTGGAGATGGCGATGCGCGGCGTCGGCTATGTTATCCATGCAGCCGCACTGAAGCAGGTCCCCGCCGCCGAGTACAATCCTATGGAGTGCATCCGTACCAATGTTCACGGCGCCGAAAACGTCGTCACGGCAGCGCTAAGATGCCGGGTCAAGCGAGTCGTCGCGCTTTCAACGGACAAGGCGGCGAACCCTATCAACCTATACGGCGCAAGCAAGCTCGCCTCGGACAAGATATTTATCGCTGCGAACAATCTTTCTGGCGATATTGGTACGCGCTTCGCTGTCGTGCGCTACGGCAATGTGATTGGCTCGCGCGGAAGCGTGCTGCCGATGTTCCAAAAGCTCTTGGCTCGCGGCGCGGTTGATCTTCCGATCACCGACGCCCGGATGACGCGTTTCTGGATCACGCTCGAACAAGGGGTTGAATTCGTGCTCTCTACTCTGACCATGGCGCAAGGGGGTGAGATTTTTGTTCCCAAGATTCCGAGTATGCGCGTGGTCGATCTTGCACTGGCGCTCGCTCCAGACAAGCCTCATCGCATCGTCGGAATTCGTCCTGGTGAAAAGCTACACGAGGTGATGATCACCACCGACGACGCTCGCATGACGCTCGAGTTGCCGGATCGGTTTGTCGTGCAGCCCTCGTTCAGCTTTTGGCGCGGCGCCGCCGAGGCCTATCCCGAAGCCCGGGCGGTGGCCGAGGACTTTCAATACGCCAGCAATACCAACACACAATGGATCGCGGCGAAGGAATTGCGCGCGATGATTGCAGGCTGAACCGACGAAATGACCAAGCTCAGGCGATTCGGGGATGGCCCAGTGCGCACTTGAAACAGGAAGTAAGTTGCTTCCTGTCCATGCCGCCTATTTCCAAACTATGAGCATGCTCCCATACGGCCGACAAGAGATAGACGACGACGATGTCGCAGCGGTCGTCGCTGTCCTTAGAGGTAATTGCCTCACGACCGGCCCCGCCGTTGGAGCCTTCGAAGCCGGCCTGTGCGCTGCTGTCGATGCGCCGTTCGCCACGGTGTGCTCGAGCGGCACGGCAGCGCTGCATCTCGCAACCGCTACGCTCGATCTGAAGCCGGATGACGTTTGCATCGTACCCGCGGTCACATTTGCGGCGACGGCGAACGCCGTGCGCTACTGCGGCGCCGAGGTCGTGTTCGCCGACGTCGACCCTTCAACGGGGCTGATGCACACCTCGCATCTCGAAGAGGCGCTGGAGCGGTGCCGCGACAGGCGCGTTCGCGCCGTGTTTCCCGTTCACCTGGCGGGCCAGTGCGCCGAGCTTCCGATGCTTGCGAAGCACGCGCGGGCCGCCGGCGCCGTTATCATTGAGGACGCGAGTCATGCGATTGGGACGACATACACCCGCGACGGCGCGCGCGCTCGCGTCGGCGCCTGCGCTGATTCGGACATCACAATATTCTCATTTCATCCCGTAAAGACGATCGCAATGGGAGAAGGCGGCGCCGTGACGACCCGTGACCCGGCGTTATGGGACCGTATCTCAAGGTTGCGCGCGCATGGGATTGTCCGAGATCCTGCGCGCTTTTCACGCCCGTCCCTCGCCCGCGACGCCGACGGCTCTGTCAACCCCTGGTATTATGAACTCCAGGAGCTCGGCTTCAATTATCGCGCATCGGATATCCAGTGCGCGTTGGGCCTCAGCCAGCTGGCCAAGCTCACCCGGTTTGTCGACCGGCGGGCGGCTCTCGTCGCGCGCTACAGAAAGCTGCTTGCGCCACTCGAGCCGGTCGTGCGTCCGATCTCCACCGTGCCAGGCGTGGAAGCGGGGTGGCACCTTCAAGTGGTCTTAATTGATTTTGCCGCGGCGGGGCTCACGCGCGCCCGCGTTATGCGGGAGCTGGCCGCGCGAGGCGTGGGCACACAGGTACACTACATTCCGCTGCACATGCAGCCGTACTACCGCGATCGCTACGGAGAGCAGTCGTTGGCCGGCGCGGAGCGCTATTACGCGCAGGCGTTGTCGCTGCCCCTCTACCCCTCGCTGAGCGACGAGGAACAGGACGGCGTGATAGTCGCTTTGAAGAATGTTCTTGCCGTCTGAGCAGCGACAGTCGTGGCTGCTTCGGCCCGCCCTGCCCGAAACGGCTGGCGCCGGACACTCGGCCCGCTGTATCGCTCTCGGGGCCGAACTCGCAGATCGAGCAGAAGCTACAATCGTACTGAGCGAAGGGTCAGTGCACGCAAACCGGGCTCGGTCAGCGGGCGTCCTGGTCGCGGCGGAGATGGAGAAGGGTCGAAGGTGGGATGGTATCATTCTCGACGACTACTCGTTCGACGCTGCGACGGTCGCCGCGGCAAAAGCCTGTTCGAGCGTAGTGGTCCAGTTCGATGATCTTGGGGCTCCCTTGTCCTGCGTCGATCTCGCGATCAATGCCAGCCCGGGACTCACCGGCACGCGCCTCGGGGCCGTGGCCGCCCTGCTCGGGCCCGCCTACGCGTGTTTGCAGCGCAATTTTTCGGAGGACCCGCCAATAACAATTCGACCCGACGTGGAGCGCGTTGTTGTGGCGATGGGATGGGTAGATACGCGCGAGGCCACCGGGTTCGTACTGAGAGACCTCGTCGCCTCAGGATTAGGCGTGGATGTCATACTTGGCCCTGATGCGGCTGGGTTGTCTTCGGTTGATGGCCTATGTCGCAAGACACACGGTTGGTCCCTTCACATCGCACCCCGCGATCCTACCGCAATTGCGCGACGGGCGGATATTGCCATCTGCGCAGGCGGGCAGACACTTCTTGAGCGGTTCGCTGCCGGTATCCCGGTCATCGCAATCGAAGTCGCCGATAACCAGCGTTTCGCACTCGCGGGGTCGGTACGCGAGGGGGCGGTTGTCGCCCTAGGTAGACTCGACACGTTGGAACTGGGGGCCGTCGGAGCGACCGTGAAGAGCCTTTCCAATGATCACAACGCCCGGGTTGGCGCTTGCGGCAGCAGGGCGGCGGCTTGTCGACGGGGCCGGCGCGCGACGGGTGGCTGACCGGTTATTGGCACTGGGTCGCGGGGAGAAATCTGCCTAATGCGAAACGTATTGGTCGAAAGTTTGTGTGCCGTCGACGCGGTACGCGGTGCGCTCGTCATAAGGACACGGTGTGGCACACTTCCTCCCCGATGGTCCTTGAGGTCTTGGTAGCCCGGAACGAGAGAGTTCATTGGATTGAAGACCAGGCACCTGCAGACCTCCTTCATACCGTTGGGGCGACGACCTGCCGCGCGCTTGACGCCTTGCGTGGCTCCGCTGGACGCTGCCGAACGGATGGTGGGCATGCATGGCTTGGCTGCCAAGGTCGGCGCGCAGCTTCACCAGGGGCTGTCGGCCTTATTTTACAAGCAAGCGACACTTACCGCTTGGGCGCGCGCGGTCGATGATCCTCTCGTCGTTGGATCAACTCATATTACGGAGACGGGACCAAACGTCTCGATTGACAGCTTCGACACACTTTACACAGCGCTCGCCGAAGAGCGGGAAAACGCAATCGCAACTTTCTCCCATGGCGCGATGCGGCCCGATCTTTCAAAGATCAAGGACCAGCCAACGTGGTTGGACAGGTTGCTATCCCTTTCGGATCTCTCGACCGATCTAATTCTCTGGCGACTTCTGAGGTTTGTAGTTCCGAGCCAGCGCATTTCCATATGGCGAGGCAGGCCGACTGTATTCGTGGCACGAGACAATGAAACCGTGCGCGCTGCGCTACCTTACCTTCTGGCGGCCCGCGTGAACCTACGGCTGGTGCCGGGGCGGGTGCCGAATGCTCAGCCAGGCGCGCCCCTTGAGCCCTTCGCCGATATCGATCAAACGGCGCGCCTCATCGCGGGACCAACTGGAACTGATGCGCTTGCCGCGCCGGCACGCCTCATGGCGCGCGTTTTGCGTAGCGGCTCTCGATACTGGGAACCGATTGCGAAGTCGGCGAGGGCGGCGGTCGCCGAGATTGATGGCGTAGAAGACGGGGCAGTCCTGCTCACAAATAGCCCGCAGGGTATTCAAGGCCTGGCGATGGTGTCGGCGTACCGTGAACGGGGCCTACGCATAGCAATTGCAGAGCATGGCGTTTCGGCGGGCCTTTCCGGCGTCTACGTCGCGATGAGACCGTTCTCGGATGCAAAAATTGCAGATCGGTATCTGGTTTGCTGTGAAAATACGCGACGCTTTCTGACTGCCGAACCTGGTATCCCGGACAACCGGGTCGAAACCATCGGCCTGCCCCGAATTGTAAGGACTGTTCCCTTGCGGCCGCTGCAGCGCTTCCTGACGCGAAGGGGTTTCGTAGAGGGGCGGCGCAAAGTGATCATGTACGTTGTTATGCCGGAGCAGAACAATCAGCGCCGTCTACCACACTCGCCCTGGGACCGGAACTCGTACAGCATTCAAAGGAAGGTGGCACTGGACGTGCTACCTCACGTTGACGGCTCCCCCGTGCTAAAGACTTACCCTTCACGTCGCTACATAGATCCCAATCCAATTGGCTCCCTTCTTCCACTGCCTGCCAAGATGGCCTATGTCGACAAAGGGGACTTCAGGTTCATCCGCGCCGCCGCCGACGTGATAATCGTAGAGTCCCTTATGAGCACACTGGGTTTTGTGCTCGGAGCCGGCGTCCCGGTAATTCTTCTACGACAAGACGGAATCGAACCGCTTCCCGACGTAAGTCGGGGGCTCGAAGACGCCATCTTCGTCGTCGACACGCGCAAACCCTCGTGGGCGAGCGAATTGCTCCAGCTCCTGAACCAGCCGTTGCGCGAACTCCAGCGGGAATGGCAGGCAAGGAGCACGAAGAGGGCCGCTTTTCTGGAGCATTTCGTGGAGGGACCTCAGAACAACGGCAAGCGCGCTGCTAGTTCGGTCATCAACCTTCACAGCAGAGCGGCGTAGCGATAGTTGGCAATTGTCATGCCCTCGCAGGAGACTTTCATGCCTCCGTTGATTCGGCTGTCAGGTCGTGCGATCGGCGAAGGTCAGCCCTGCTACGTTATCGCAGAGATCGGAATCAATCACGATGGAGACGAGGCGCTCGCAGCGGAAATGATCGACGCTGCCGCCAATTGCGGAGCGGATGCCGCGAAGCTGCAGGTCGTAGATGCCGATGCGTCTTATCTCCGGGACACGCCGTCTTTTGAAGAGTTCTCGTCGCGTGCGCTCTCTGCCGACTCCCTGTCGCGGCTAATAGAGCGCGCCAAAGGGCGCGGGATACATCTATTTGCGACGCCGGGCGACCTCCCCAGCCTCGAGCTTATCGTTGGGCTCGGGATGCCAGCGATTAAGATCTCATCGGGGTCGATGACACACACAATGTTGGTGCGCGCCGCCGCTCGCACGGGGCTGCCCCTGGTCATATCCACCGGCATGGCAACGCTAGAGGAGGTCCGCGTCGCTCTTGGGACAATCAGCTTGGCGGGAGGCGGCGATGTTGGGCTCCTTCAGTGCACATCGCTGTATCCAGCGCCGCTGTCCGCTGCAAACCTACGTGCGATGGATACGATGCGCCAGACATTCTCCGTTCCCGTCGGATACTCGGATCATTGTGTCGGAACACAAGCGTGTGAAATCGCGGTCGCACGCGGTGCGTCAATAATCGAGAAGCATTTCACTATCTATCCGACACGTCCCGGCGCCGACCATCGATTGTCTTGCGGTCCGTCGGAATTCGCGGGAATGGTTCGTGCCATCCGTGAGATCGAGGCGATGCTGGGCACGGGCGAGAAGTCGCCCCATGCGGCGGAGGCGGCGTTCCGCTCTGGCAGGCACCGCTATCTCGTCGCAAAACGCCCGTTGGTCGCTGGCGAGGTTTTGCTCGCGGACATGCTGATCGCAAAGCGCACATTGCCAAATGTCGGGCAAATTCCGGCACAAGACATCGACCGGGTACTTGGCTGCGTTCTTTCCCAATCGCTTGATACGGACGAGCCCCTTCGACCGGCGCACATCGCCGGAGCAACATAGATGGCCTTTCGCATCCTTCTCACGTCGACCGGCGGCTCCCTCTCGGTTGAAACCATTCATCGCCTGAAGACGAGCACGCGTCACGAGATCGAAGTGATCGCCGTCGATATGAGTACCGATACGCTCGCCCGGGATGTTGCAGACTATTTCTACACCGTTCCATCAGGCCGGAATCCCGCATACGTTTCGACGATCGAGGCGATCGCCGCTAAACACGCTATCGATCTGATCCTGCCATGCTCCGATGAAGAGGCGCTCGCCCTTGCCGAGGCGCGTGACACCAGCGGTCTCTTTTCCGAGAACCTGGCGTGCGCCTCGGCGTCGACGCTTCGCATGATGTCAGACAAAGTTGCCACTTACGCGGCGCTGGCTTGTTGCGGCCTCAAGTTGCCTGAGTATGCGGTAGCCTACACCCGCGATCAGCTAGAGGAATTGACTGCGGCTTTCAATGCCCGTTTTGGAGAATTTGCGGTTAAGCCAAAGACCGCACGCGGCGGACGGGCAGTCTTCGTTGTGAGCAAGGACGTCTCGGGTTCTGTTCCATCCGCGAATGGCCGCGAAGTTTCATGTGACGAAGCTTCGTGGCATCGCGAGCATCTTGCCGAGGCGGCTCGGCACCTTCCCGTGATCGTCATGGAACGCTTGTTCGAGCCCGTCTACGATATCGACAGCCTGTCTCGATCAGGAGAGCTCTTGCGAACGTTCCAGCGCCGGCGCTTGAACCCTGCTGGTGTACCGTTTTGCGGGAACGTTTCCGCGGACGATACCCGCCTCGAGGAGATCGCCGAGCGCGTTACCAGCACACTGAATTTGTCTTGGCTCTACGACTTCGACGTCATGAGCGCGCATGATGGTTCGCCTCGCCTCATAGAGGTGAACCCGCGCCCGAGCGGTAGCGTCGCGGCGGCCGTCGCGTGCGGCGTTCCCCTGCTCGACGACCTCGTTTCCCTTGCCAAGGGAGAGGCTCTTCCCCCGATTGAGAAAAATTCCGGAGTGATGGTGCGCCCGTTCAACTCGATCATCGTCTGTCGAGATCAGTCCATGTCAATTCGAGAGCAGAGAACAGAATAGAACGATGACAAGAGTCATTGCCATTGTTCAGGCGCGAATGTCTTCAACGAGGTTGCCGGGCAAAGTACTTGCCGATATAGCAGGCCGGCCGGCCTTGCAGCACATGTTGGACCGGTTGCACGCGGCGCAGTCTATTTCCAAGGTCGTGGTCGCAACTTCTACAAATTCCGTTGACGATCCCGTCGCCGCCCTAGCCGAGAGCGCCGGAGTGGGAGTATTTCGGGGCGATGAGCACGATGTCCTCGGGCGGTATCACGCAGCAGCGAACGACTGGAGCGCTAACGTGATTGTGCGATTGACCGCAGATTGCCCGATGATGGATCCAGCACTTGTCGATGCAGCGGTAAGTTTATTTCTCGAGGGAGACGTCGACTATGTTTCCAACGTTGCGCCGCGCACCTATCCAGTAGGTTTTGATGTCGAGGTTGTGTCGCTCGCCGCGCTCGACAAGACCCATCGTGAAGCCCTTCATCCCGAACTACGAGAGCATGTGACGCCCTATATTCGCGGGACGCGTCCGCATTTGGCGAAAGGTGCGTTCCGGATAGGTTGCCTGCTGGGGCCGGCCGATTTCAGCCATCTGCGGCTTACCGTAGATACCGTGGATGATCTCGATCTGGTACGGCGACTCGTGGCTCGGCTACCAGACGGCTATTCATGGCTCGATGCGGTGGCCCTGCTAACACGGACACCGTCGGAAATACGCCACATCACCCAATCAGTTCCACTGAATGGACTTTCGATTCGCGAGGCGACGCCGGGCGACGCTGCCATCCTGTTCCGCTGGCTAAATGAGCGGGAAAAGGCTGCGACCAGCCGGCTTACACATGGCGCGGTGACCTGGTCGTCGCATGTGAAGTGGTACGAGCGTCGACTTGCAGATCCTTCGACACTGATCCTGATGGCAGAATTCAATGGCTTCTCCGCGGGTCAGATAAGACTTGAGATGCGGGATGCCGCGGCAGTGATAGACGTTCACGTCGACCATCTATTTCGCGGGCGCGGGATTGGGGACGCTCTCGTACGTGCTGCGATCAAGCATGCGGGAGATCGCTTCAGGGGTACACCGCTGGTGGCAGAGGTACACCCATCCAATAGCTCATCGGTCGCACTATTCGAAAAGTGTGGGTTCGCAGAAGGCCCTGCACACGATGGGTTCCGTCAATATATCTATAGAACACAGGAAGTCTGATGTCCGGTCGCTCGATCCTTGCGGTATTCGCCCATCCCGACGACGAAATCCTGGGCGCGGGCGCCACTCTTGCGCTTCACGCGGCTCGCGGCGATGCAGTCAATATTCTGATAATGGCTACAGGGCTCGCTTCGCGAAGGGCGCCGGAGGCCAACGAGATCGAAGCCCTCCGCGACCACGGACGCGCGGCTGCCGCCGTCATCGGTGCCCGCAGCATCGAATTTCTTGACTACCCTGATAACAGGATGGACTCAGTACCGCTCCTAGATGTCATCAAATCGGTTGAAGCGGTCCTTGAGCGCTTCGATCCCGATGTGATCTACACGCATCACGCGGGCGATTTGAATGTCGATCACTTAGTTGTTCATCGCGCCGTACTCACCGCGCGGCGGCCGCTGCCGGGGCGAAGGCCGCATGAGATCTTGGCCGCAGAGGTGAACTCGTCCACAGAATGGGGTGACAATGCCGATCGGGTGTTCCGGCCAACTGATTTTGTCGAAGTCTCTGAAACGATCGAAAAGAAGGCCGAAGCGCTTGAATGCTACATCTCCGAGGTTCGCGAATGGCCGCACCCGCGGTCATCGCGTGGGGTCCGGGTTCTGGCGGAGCGTCGCGGGATGCAATCCGGCTTGCTCGCCGCCGAGGCCTTCATGCTGGTCCGGCGTGTCCGCAAAATCTAGTTTGTTGATACCTTAGAGACTAATCTGAATATGAACTCGTCCAATCGCCGTACCGTTGGGTTCGCACTCGAGCTCTTCCGCAGCCATCCACGTCGGACGCTGGTGGTGTTTGCCAGCTATGTTGGGGCCGGAATTGCGGAGGGGCTGGGCATTGCCGCCCTGTTGCCGATTTCATCGCTGGCCAGCCGCGAGCCGTCGGCAGCGGCAACCGGCGATGAGACAACTCTGGAACGGCTCGCGACGAATGTACTGGGGTGGCTGGCTTTGAGCCGACGCTTCCAGCATTGTTGTGCCTTCTCGTCGTCGCAGCGAGTCTCAAAGCGGTCCTAATCTACGTCGCGAATGTCCTGGCCGGGATTCACGACTGCTGATGTCGCTACCACTCTACGGCTGAGGCTGATCAAGGCGCTGGTCCGGGCGCGCTGGCGGTTCTTCACGTCGCGGCCGATCGGGACTTTAGCCAACGGCATCGGCGTTGAGACTGACAACAGCGCGAATGCCTACTCCTCTGCGTGCCAGACTGTCTCCATGGGTATAGCAACTACCGGAACCAAGTACAGGGCA